>NZ_JBSSEC010000004.1:0-879392 GCF_054061335.1 Hymenobacter sp. UYAg731
GCGTTCGGAAAGCCGAAAACGAGTCACTTCTTTGTCGAGAAATAGCTTTTTGCCTTGCATCTCCCTTCTACGACCCCGGGTTCTGCAACAGCCACCACCGTTAAAAACGACAGACAAAGCCCGGTCACTGAACGACCAAGCTTTGCTAAGCATGAAGGCGGGGCAGTAGCTAGGCGGCCATTCCGGCGCGGCAGGCTGCTTCGCAACGGCGGCAGGCCTCAGCGCACTCCTGGCAGTGCTGCATGTGGGCCCCGTGCTTGGCGCACTCATCACCGCAGGCTTTGCATATCTCGGCGCACTCTTTCAGCAAATGCGCGGCATGTTCCGAGCCGCGGGCCACGAAGCGGGCCGTGAGGGCGCAGATGTCGGCGCAGTCACGGTCGATGCTGATGCAGCGGGCCATCATTTTGACGTCATCTTCCTGGAGGCAGGCGGTGGCGCACTGCTCGCAGGCGGCGATGCAGGCATTGAGGGCGTCGAGCAGGGATTGGTTTTGAGCGTGCATGCGGGAAGGGGTTAAAAGTGAATAAGGGTTGAGCCTGAGCTACCCCTTCTTATACCCGTCGTGCTCAACCTGGTTTTACATCAATTTCTTCTGGGCTTGCATCATTTGGCGTTGCGGCTGCGGGCTGGGTCCGGGCTGCCTCCTGCTGGCGGTAGGCGGAGGGGGAGCACTGCGCAAACCGCCTAAACTGGGCAGAGAAGTGCGCCAGGCTGCCGTAACCCAGCTCCCGGGCAATGTGCCCGATGTCCAGCTTTGAGGTCAGTAGCAGCTCCTGCGCGTAGGCCAGCCGCTGCCCCGTGACGTAGCTAATGAGGGTGGCGTGGCCAGGCAGGCGGGCGAAGCTGGCGTGCAGGCGACGGCTATCCAGGCCCATTTCTCGGGCCAGGGTGGGAATAAAATCCCGGTGCCGGAGCGTATCGGCGCGGCGCAACAGGGCGGCGACTGTTTGCTGCACCTGGTCGGCCAGCGCTTGTTCGGGGCTTTCCAGCAGGGCAAAGCCCGCCACGGCCAGCACGTCCCGGATGCGCGCCCAATCCAACTGCGGCCCCGCTTCGGCCACGGTGGCAGCCCCCAAGCGCACGTCGAGTACCCGCAGGCCCAGGCTTTCCAGTTCCTGCCGCACCACCCGGACACCCCGCGCACAGACCATGTGCTTGATGTAAAGCACACAGCCGGCATTATTGGGCATAAGGGAGTGGTCTGAAGACATGGGTAATCTAGTAAATGCCTGGCCTACCGGGTTCTGGTCGGCGTGGTCACGGTGTTAATGGGGCTGCTATTTGACGTATCCGAAGAGCAGCTGGCAACGGTTAAAATATTGGCAACGGCCAGCCGCGGAACAAGAAAGCATTTCATAAAAACCGGTCATGGATGGTTAACACAGGCCCTGAAAGCCCAGTGGGGCCCACGCCTGCCACTGCTGCCAGCACACGAAGCCCCGCGCGGCAGCCAGCCCGGCGTAGAGCCGGTAGGACAGCCCGCGACGGCCCGGCCCAGGCGGGGACGACGCGCCAGCCTTCTGACCGCAATGCTGCATTGCGAGGGAGAAAAAAACCAGGAAGTTGGGTGGAAGGGGCGCAGTCTGGCCACGCAAACGAGCAACTGAAAAGGCCCGCCCCGGACATAGCAGCGCTATGCCGGCGCGAGCCCTAGCGCGTCGGAACAATCAGACAGTCAGTGACCGAATAAAAATACGGATGTCGGGTATTTTGGGCTTTAAGTGCCGGGGCGGCACCAGGACCACGGTAGCCATGCGGTCCCACTGGCTAGTCAGGGGCCGGAAGTGAAACGCTATTGCCATCGGTAGCACGGCCGGAGCAGCGATGAATAAATGCTTTTGCGCGGGCGCCGTCAGCGACGAGAGTAGCGCGGCCGACTTGTCCTTACAGCAGTCGTGGTTGCGGGTCGACTTGGCCGGGTGGCCATCGTGCCCGACCACGGCCCCGTGGCCATGACAGCCCGGATGCGCGGGCTTCTCTACTTCGTGGTGGCACCTAGCCGCCATCGATGGGGCTGCCGGTGCTGGGTTCACCGTCGCGCACCAGCACTGGCCCACGAACACGTTGACGAAGACGAGCAGGAAACTCGTCGCCAGCAAACGGCGGAAGGGGAACAGATTACGGAACATAACGGGCACTAAGCAGCCGCAAAAACAGGCTTATCTCCGGGAGAGAGTACGACTGTGTCTTTACCGCAAAAGCCCGCAAAGGGTTCCGGCGGCCGGCCATCCGGAGCGGCAAATCGAAAGGCAACGCGGCATTGCGGACTGTTTCAGGGCATTCTGCGAGGGAACAAAGCTATTATTACAGGTTAGTCACTGTCTGAATTATGCAAGTGCAGGGGGTAATTTCATAGACTCGTCCGGGATAGCAATGATGGAATGGCCCGGAATTTTGGCGGTTCTGAGCGGCAGCACCGTCTGTCAAATTATGCTATTTAGCGGCGGTATTTAGTACCAACTTCGCCCTTCGGTAGCCGTTCCTTTGTAAAGTGATTATGAACTTTTGCCAGTTGGCTAAACTGCTCAAAAATCACTTATTACGCCGATTTTTATGGAACCTGCCACCAAAACCGAAACCCTCGACATCGAAGGCATGACCTGCGCCTCGTGCGCGTCGGCCGTCGAAAAGTCGCTGAGCCGTACCCCCGGCGTGCAGAGCGCATTGGTCAATTTCGCCACCGAAAAGGCCACCGTGCAGTACCTGCCCGGCCAGGCCAGCACTGCTACCCTGAAAGAAGCCGTGGTCAACGCCGGCTACGGGGTGATGGAGCGCGCCCCCGATACCAGCGCCGCCGAGCGTGCCGCCGAAATCGACCTCCAGAAAGCCCTGGCTTATCAGAAGCTCAAGCGCCGCTTCTGGGTGGCCGTGGGCCTAGTCGTCATCATCATGCCCCTGAGTATGCTGATGCTCTGGCCTGCGATGATGCAGCGCATCAACGTGCAGTGGCTCAACTATGCCCTGCTGCTGCTCACGCTGCCAGTGCTGCTGTATAGCGGGCGCGAGTTTTACGTGTCGGCCTGGAACGGCTTCAAACACCGGTCGGCCAACATGGACACGCTCATTGCGGTGGGCACCGGCGCGGCCTTTTTGTATAGCTTGGCGGCGACGGTGGCACCCGGCTTTTTCACCAGCCGGGGCCTGATGCCGGAAGTATATTATGACACCACGGCCACCATCATTGCCCTGATTCTGCTGGGCAAGGTGATGGAGCTGCGGGCCAAAACCCAGACGTCGGCCGCCATGCGCAGCCTCATCGGCCTGCAAGCCAAAATGGCCCGCGTGGTGCGGTCTGACGGCGCGGAAGTGGACGTGCCCATCGAGCAGGTGCAGTTCGGCGACATCGTGGTGGTGCGGCCCGGCGAAAAGGTGGCCACCGATGGCCGCATTACAGAAGGTCAGTCGGCCGTGGACGAAGCCATGCTCACCGGCGAAAGCCTGCCCGTGGAGAAGAAAACCGGCGACCCGGTATTCGGGGCCACGCTCAACAAGACCGGTTCTTTTCGCTTTGAGGTAACCAAAGTTGGTTCCGATACCATGCTGTCGCAGATTGTGAAGCTGGTGGAAGACGCCCAGGGCAGCCGCGCCCCCATTCAGCGGCTGGCCGACAAGGTCAGCGCCATCTTCGTGCCTACGGTGGTCGTCATTGCCATTCTCACCTTTGTGATTTGGTTTGATTTGGCCCCGGCGAATACCCGCCTGCCGCTGGCGCTGGTCAACTTCGTGGCCGTGCTTATCATTGCCTGCCCCTGCGCGCTGGGGCTGGCCACGCCCACGGCCATCATGGTCAGCACCGGCAAGGGCGCGGAGCACGGCGTGCTGATTCGCAACGCCGAAGCGCTGGAAAAGGCCTACCAGGTGAACACCGTGTTGCTGGATAAAACCGGCACCATCACCAAGGGCGAGCCGGCCGTGACGGACTTCTTGCCCCCCGGTCAGGACAGCCCGCGCCTGTTGCAACTGGTAGCCGCCGTGGAGCGGCAGAGCGAGCACCCGCTGGCCGAGGCCGTGGTGCGCTACGCCGACGAGCAGGGCGGCGAGAAGCTGACGGCCAACGGCTTCCGGGCCGTGGAAGGCAAGGGCGCGGCCGCCACCGTGGACGGCCAGGCCGTGCTCATCGGCAACCGCCGCCTGCTCACGGACGAGGGCGTTACCCTCTCGCCCGAGCTGACGGCCCAGGCCGAACAATTGCTGAGCCAAGCCAAAACGGTGCTATACGTGGCCGTGGCCGGGCAGGCGGTGGGCCTGGTCGGTGTGGCCGACACGGTGCGCGACACGTCGGTGGCCGCCATCAAAAAGCTGCAGGCCCTGGGCATTGAGGTGGTGATGATGACGGGCGACAATCCGCAGACCGCCGCCCAGGTGGCCGGGCAGGTGGGCATCACGCGCTACTTTGCCGAGGTGCTCCCGGCCGATAAGGCCGGCAAGGTGAAGGAGCTGCAAGGCGAGGGCCGCATCGTGGCCATGGTGGGCGACGGCATCAACGACGCGCCGGCGCTGGCCCAGGCCGACATCGGCCTCGCCATCGGTTCGGGTACCGACGTGGCCATGGAAGCCGCCGGCATCACGCTCATGCGCTCGGATTTGAACGGCGTGGTGACGGCCATTGAGCTGAGCCGTCAGACCATCCGGACTATCAAGCAGAACCTGTTTTTCGCGTTCATTTACAACACGCTGGGCATTCCCGTGGCGGCCGGGTTGCTATATCCCTTCTTCGGCATTCTGCTCTCGCCCATGCTGGCGGCCGGCGCCATGGCCCTCAGCTCGGTGTCGGTGCTGAGCAACTCCCTGCGCCTGCGCTCTTTCGATAATCATTAATCATTGCTACCTATGGATACGACCGCCATCATTGTTACCGTCATCGGCCTGGGCCTGGCCGCCTTCGTGCTCTGGTACTTCTTCTTTTCGGCCCGCCAGACGGCCAGTGCCGTTTCCTCCTCCGGCGGCGTGCAGGAAGTGGCCATCACCGTGAAGGGCGGCTACTCGCCCGATATCATCGAGGTGGAACGCGGCAAGCCCGTGCAGCTGAGCTTTTACCGCGACGAGGAAAACAGCTGCTCGGAGGAGCTGCTGATGCCCGATTTCAACGTCCGCCGCGACCTGCCCGCTTTCAAAACCACCTTGGTGGAGCTGCTGCCGAAAGAAGCCGGCACATTTACGTTTACCTGCGGCATGGGCATGCTGCGGGGTAGTTTAGTGGTGAAATAATGGTGCATCCCATGAAAGCCGACGTCAGTATCGTTCATGTTCTGCCGCCGCCGGGCTCGCACCGGCTGCTGATTAAGAACATGGTCTGTCCCCAGTGCATCCGGGTGGTAGGCGAAGACCTGGCGGCGCTGGGCCTGGTGGTGCATCGCGTGGCACTGGGCGAAGCCGACGTGTCCATGCCCGATGGCGCGCCCCCCGATTTGGCCGCCGTCCGGAGCCGCTTGCACAACGCGGGTTTTGAGCTGCTGGAAGATGCGCGCGACCAACTCGTGGACCGCATCAAAACCTTGCTGGTCGCCCTGATTCACTACCCTCCGGACGGCCCGCGCCTGCTCAACTACTCCGATTACCTGGCCGAGCACCTCGGGAAGGACTACCACTACCTTTCCCACTTGTTCTCCGCTTCCGAAGGCCTGACGATTGAGAAGTTCATCATTCGCCAGAAGGTGGAGCGGGCCAAGGAGTTGATTGGCTACGGCGAGCTGCCCATGGCCGAGGTGGCGCAACGGCTAGGCTACAGCAGCCCGGCGCACCTCTCGCGGCAGTTCCGGCAGCTGACCGGCCTCACCCCGACCGAGTTTCAGCGCCTGGGGCCGGCCAGCCACGCCCGCCGCAGCCTGGATTCGCTGATTTGAGGAAGCGGCAGCAAATCTGCCGGTTTGCGCCCGGCACCAGCCGCGTGGCATCTTGCGCCTGACGAACTCAGCATTTTCGGGGCCGGAGACAAGACCTGAAAATCAACCTGCCTTAGCTCACTGTGGGTTTTGACTAGACCACCCCATGCTGCCGTGGCCTGCCCATACGCCACGGCCGAAGCTGGTTCCCGTGGCTTCGCTCCAGTTACCAGGCATGGCGGCTGCCGGCTCGGTTAAGGGAAAAATCGTTAATATTCCGCCCGGTCCGGCTTTAATCAAGCGCCCCCTTTTATCGTTGAGGGCGCTTGGCTCGTATCTGCTGTGGCGGTCAAGACAGCGCGGACTTTCGGCTGCGCTGTTATGCTTATTTGCTGACGATGCAATACTCTGACAACGAAACACCATCAAAGCCGAAACCCTGCACCAGCTGGGACGATGCGGCTTTGGTGCAGGCCTTGCGCGGCGGAAGTGAGCCGGCCTTTGCCGAGATATACCGGCGCTATGGCTTTGGCCTGATTGAGCAGGCCTACCGGAAAGTGGGTTCGCGCGAGGCGGCCGAGGAAATCGTGCAGGATTTGTTTGCCGCCCTCTGGCATAAGCGCGATGGAGTTGATATTCAGAAGCTGCCCGAATACCTGGGCACGGCCGTGAAATACCGCGTCATCAACCTCATTAAAACCAAGCTTACCCACGCCGACTACCTGACCTACTACCGCGCCCAAGGCCCTCGCGCCGACCACCGTACCGAGCAGGAACTGGCCGCCACCGACCTGGCCGGAGCCCTGCGGCGGGGCCTGACCCTGCTACCAACCCACACCCGGGAGATTTTTCAACTCAGCCGCTTGGAGCACCAAACCGTGCCGGAAATTGCCGGCCGGCTCAAGCTCTCCACCAAAGCCGTGGAGTACCACATCACCCGCGCCCTGAAGCAGCTGCGCGTTTCGCTGAAAGATTTTCTGGTGGTGCTGGCCTTGTTGATATTTTGTTAATTTATTGCTTGTCAATTTATTGTATGTTTAATAACTTAAAGCATTGGGACAAATAGCTGCCTGAATGCAGAATTATTTTTGGCGGGTTTAGGGGTGCGGGCGGGTTCGTTGACTACTGTTTCAAGCACCACTTCTGAGGTATGGCCACCGACAAATCCGAATTCCGCCAGCTGCTGCAACGTTACCAGGAAGGCAACTGCACTCCGGCGGAAGAGCAGCGCATTGAGGCCTGGTATCGCCACCTCGGGGCCGAGCAACAGTTCAACCTCTCCCCCACCGAAAAAGATGCGCTGATGGCCACGGTGTGGCAGCGCATCAGTCGGCAAACGGCTCCGGATGCGGGGCCGCAGAGGGCCCTACCGGGCGGGTGGCCGTCGTGGCCAGCCCGGGTGCGCTGGGCGGCGGCCGCCGCGCTAGTGCTGGGCGCTGGCTTGGTGGGCTTGCAGGTGGCGCACATGCCCGCGAAATGGGCCGCTCTTATCCCGACCCCACCCACTGCTACCACAGAGCAGACCGCATGGCAGGTTTACGCGAATCCGTCAGCTTACGAAAACCAGGTGGCCCTACCCGATGGCAGCGCCGTGATACTGGCTCCAGCCAGCACGCTCCGATACCGGCGGATGCTGCGGAGTGGCCGCCGCGAGGCCTACCTCACGGGCGCGGCTTTTTTCGATGTTTTTCATGACAGGCACCACCCCTTTTCGGTCTTTACCGATAAGGTGGTGACTACCGTGCTGGGTACGAGCTTCCGGGTGCAGGCGTATGGCGGGCCGGCCGATGTGCAGGTGCAGGTGCGGACTGGGGCCGTGCGGGTGAGCCAGCGCCGCGCCCCGGCCGGCGTGGCGGCGGCCACCGTCGTGGTGCTGCCCAACCAGCAGGCCGTGTACTCGGCGGGGGGGCAGCAACTGCGCCGCGAGCTGGTGGCGCAGCCGGCGCTGCTGGCCCCGCAGTCGTTCGTGTTCGCCGACCGGCCGGTGGCCGAGGTGCTGGCGGCCCTGGAAAAGGCGTATGGCGTGCCCATTGAGTACGATGCAACGGCGGTGCGCAACTGCACCCTCAACCTGAGCCTGGGTAACGAGCCCCTGTTTGCGAAGCTCGACATCATCTGCGAAACACTGGGCGCGACCTACGAAAAGGCCGGCGACCACCTCCGTTTTCACAGCCCAGCCTGCCAGGCCGAATAGCCCCTTCATCGTCCGCTAAATCAGCTGCCTATGCTTCCACCTTCCGCAATCGATTCCAGGACTGTTACGGAGCAGCTGCGCTGACGCCGCCGGACCGTCATTCACTAATTCCCACCAAACCATTTCCCTTTATGCCTACTCCCTTACAATTCCCACCGCTGCTGAGGCGTTGCCAGCGGTTTGCGCTGGTGCCCGGGCTGGCACTTTGCCTGCTGGCTAATGTCGGCACGGCGCAGGCCTCGCCGGGGCAGCCCCTCATGGAGCAGCCCATTACGCTACAGGCCCGTGGCGAGCGCATGGCCACCGTGCTCAGCAAGATTGAAACCCAGGCCAACGTGCATTTTCAGTACAGCCGGCAGCTCATCGGGGCCAGCCGGCGGGTGTCGGTCGATGCCGTGGGGCAGCCCCTGGCCCAACTGTTGGCGCAGCTGCTGGAGCCGCTGCACATCAGTTACAAGGTGATTGACGACGGCATTATTCTGCGGCCGGCGCTGGCGGCCACGGTCGATGAAACCCGGGCCGATGCGACCGTAACGGGCCGCGTGGTGGACGAGAAAGGCGCGGGCTTGCCCGGCGTGAACGTCGTCATCAAGGGCGGGACCAACGGGGCCCAGACGGATATTGACGGCAAGTTTACGCTGGCCGTGCCGGAGGGTTCCACGCTGGTATTCAGCTTTGTGGGCTACACACCGCAGGAGGTAGTGGTGGGCAGCCAGACGACCATCAACGTGGCGCTGGTGCCCGATACCAAGGCCCTGAGCGAAGTGGTAGTGGTGGGCTACGGCACCCAGCGCCGCCAGGACCTGACCGGGGCCGTGGCCCGCGTGGAGGGCACCGAAATCGTGAACCAGCCGGTGCAAACGGCCACCCAGGCCCTGCAAGGCAAGATTGCGGGGGTACAAATCATCAGCGACGGCACGCCGAACTCGCAGCCCAAGGTGCGCATCCGGGGCACGGGCACGCTGCTGGGCGGGGCCGAGCCGCTCTATGTGGTGGACGGGGTGCAAACCACCGACATCCGCAACCTGAGCAACGCTGACATTGCCACAATTGACGTGCTGAAAGACGCTTCGGCCGCCGCCATTTACGGCGTGCGCGGGGCCAACGGCGTGATTATCGTGACCACCAAGCAGGGCAAGCTGGGCAAACCGGTGCTGAGCTACAGCGGCACGGCGGGCTTCAAAGAAGCGGCGCATTTAGTGAAAATGGCCGATGCCGGCCAGTACGTAAGCTACCTGAAGGACACCGCGCCCACGACGGTGCTGCCGGACTATTCGGGCTCGACCAACTGGTACAATGAAATCCTGAAGCGCGGCACCTACCAGAACCACAACCTGGCCGTATCGGGGGCGTCGGAGAACGTGAAGTACTACTTCTCGGGCAACCTGTTGCAGGACGATGGCACGGTGATTAACAACAAGTTTCAGCGGCTGACCATTCGCTCGAACACGTCGTTTATGCTGTCGGACAAGGTCACGATTAGCTCGAACGCCTCGTTCAGCCACGCCGATACGCGGGACGTGAACATCGCCACGGCGTATGGCAACGCCTACCGGGCGGCCCCGATTATTCCGGCTAAGGTGGACGGATTGTACGGCAATACGTCGGCCTTTGGCGGCGTTGGCAACCCGGTGTTGGACATTGAGAACACCGACAACAAGTCGCTGGAAAACCGCTTGCAGGGCAACATCGGCATCGACGTGCGGCCCGTGGAGGGCCTGACGCTGCGTTCGGCCATCAACGTGGACCTGAACGCCGACAACCGCCGCGTGTACCAGTACCAGTTCGCCAACGACAATACCACTTTCCTCACTACCGGCGGGGCGCAGCGCAATCCGCAAAGCCAGTTGGCCGTGACCCAGGTGAACGGCTACCGCTACCTCTGGGAAAACACGGCCACCTACCAGCGCACCTTCAACGAGAAGCACAACCTGACGCTGCTGGCCGGCACTGTGACCGAGGAAGGCCTGCGCAACCAGTTTTCGGGCATCCGCAAGGACGTGCCCGCCGACCCCAACCTGTGGTACTTGAACACCGGCGACCCCAACTCGGCCACGAACGACGCCACCGCCGCCAAGGACCGCCGCCTCTCGCTGCTGGGCCGCATTAACTACGCCTACGACAACCGCTACCTCTTCACCACCAACCTGCGCTACGACGGCACTTCCAAGTTCAACAGCACGCAGCGCTGGGGCTTTTTCCCGTCATTGGGTCTGGGCTGGGTGATTTCGCAGGAGGACTTTCTGCGCGATAACAAGACGCTGAGCTTCCTGAAGCTACGCGCCAGCTACGGCCAGCTCGGCAACGACCAGATTCCGGCCGACACCTACATTCTGACCACGGATTCCAATATTCCCTACGTCTTCAACGGCAAGCCCGTGCT
Organism: Hymenobacter sp. UYAg731; assembly: GCF_054061335.1. Classification (NCBI taxonomy): domain Bacteria; kingdom Pseudomonadati; phylum Bacteroidota; class Cytophagia; order Cytophagales; family Hymenobacteraceae; genus Hymenobacter; species Hymenobacter sp. UYAg731. Next base: position 10,403 of record NZ_JBSSEC010000004.1, read on the forward strand.
GGGCTCGGCCATCCGGCAGATTAAGGACCGCAACGTGCATTGGGAAACCACCACGGAGTACGACGCGGCCCTGGAGTTTGGCCTGCTCGACAACCACCTGACCGGCGAGGTGACGTACTACGACAAGCGCACGACCAACGCTCTGATTCCAGTGAACATCCAAGCCGTGTTTGGCGACCCTGATGGCCAGTACATTACCAACGCGGCCGACATCACGAACCGGGGCGTGGAAGCAGCCCTGAACTGGCGCGCCAGCATCGGCAGCAGCACCGACTGGAGCTACAACATTGGCGCGAACGTGACCTTCAACACCAACCGCATTGCCAACCTCAACGGCGGGCAGGCCCTGTTTGGGGGCGACAATCTGGTGACCAAATCCGACAACGGCGTGGCCGCCGGCAGCTTCTACCTGCTCAACGTGATTGGGGTGTACCAGAGCGCCGATGAAATTAAGAATTCGCCCACGTCCAACGTCGGCCCGCGCGAAATCGGCACCCTGAAATACCAAGACACCAACGGCGACGGCGTGATTGACCAGGATGACCGGCAGTTCTTCGGCTCATACCAGCCGCCGGTGTATTTCGGCATCAACGGCGGCCTGAATTTCCGCAACGTGGACTTCTCGTTCGTGTTCTCGGGCAACCTCAACAACAAGGTTTTCAATGCCAAGAAGCGGGTCCGCAACGATGTAAAGAACAACGTGGAGGCCAGCTTCGCCGCCGACCGCTGGACGGCCGCCAACCCGTCCAACACCAACCCCAAGTCGCTGGTTAGCGGCATGCCGAACTCGACGTACTTCCTGGAATCGGGCTCCTACCTGCGCCTCACCAACCTGGTGCTGGGCTACACCGTGCCCGGCACGGCCCTTGAGAAGGCCCACCTGGCCTCGGTGCGCGTGTTTGCGGCCGCCCAGAACGTGTTTACGGTCACGAAATACACCGGCTTTACGCCGGAGCTGCCCGGCGGCCCGCTCGATTCGGGCATCGAGCTGAGCTCCTACCCCACCAGCCGCACCGTGACCCTGGGGCTGAACGTTAACTTCAAATAAGCTACGCCGATGAAACCTCATTTCTCCGCCATTTCCCGCCGCGCCGGCACGGCCGCGCTGGCCCTGACGCTGGCCGTGGCCAGTGGTTGCAAAGATTACCTCGACGTGCCGCCCCAGGGCCAGCTCAGCGGTGATACCATTGACCCCGGCACGGCCCAGAAGCTGGTCGACGGCGTATATAACTCCATGTACCTGGGCGGTTTCGGCTCCGATGTACACGGGTTGCAATTCGTCATCCTCACCGATATTGCCTCCGACGATTCCGACAAAGGCAGCACGCCCACCGACTACGGCGACGCACTGGCCGTGGACAACCTCACGCTGACTTCGGCCAACGGCAACGTCAACAACAGCTGGAAGGGCTACTACCAGGCCATCTCCACCGCCAACCAGGCCCTCGATAAAATCCCTCTCAGCACCGCCCCCACCGCCACCAAGAACCGGCTGATTGGCGAGGTGCGTTTCCTGCGCGGCTACTTTTACTTCAACCTGGTGCGCCTGTTTGGCGGCGTGCCCAAGCTCGACCGCGTGCCGCTGCCCTCCGAAGCCAACAGCCCGGAGTTTAAGCAGCGCGCCACGGCGGCCGACATCTACGCCTTCATCATCGGCGACCTACAGTTTGCCGTGGACAACCTGCCCCTGAAAAGCGCCACCGACGTGGGCCGCGCCACCAAGGCCGCCGCGCAGGGTATGCTGGCCAAGGTGTACCTCTACCAGAAAAACTACCAGAAGGCCTACGACCTGACCGATGAAATCGTGAAGGGCAAGTCGGGCACCTACGGCCTGTTTACTCCCTACGCCGACATCTGGCGCACGGCCGGGGCCAACAGCGTCGAGTCGATATTCGAGGTGCAGACCGGCATCAACGCGGCGTGCAACAACTCGGCCGTGGAGCTCTACACCGTGAGCCAGGGGCCGCGCTCCGGCGGGCGCGGTGGCTGGGCCGATTTGGGCTTCGGCTTCAACAACCCGACCATCGAGTTGGCCAATGCCTACGAGCCCGGCGACGTGCGCAAGGCCGGCAGCATCATCTTCATTCAGCCCACGGCACCGGCCGGGCAGCGCTCCACGGGCACCGTGCTCTGGGACGGTTTCCGCATCCCGAGCAAGGACTCGGTGGAGAACTTCCGCTATAGCTACAAGGCCTACCACAGCCGCACCAAGGAAGCCAACTGCGGCAACAACGACTTCCTGCCCAAGAACATCCGCATCCTGCGCTACGGCGAGGTGCTGCTCATTCACGCCGAAGCCGCCGCCCAGCTGGGCAACGCCGCCGCCGCCCAAACCGACCTCGACGCCGTGCGCGTGCGGGCCGGGCTCACGGCCGGCTCGCGCATTGCTACCGTGCCCAACATCTGGCTGGAGCGCCGCGTGGAGCTGGCTTTGGAACACGACCGGTACTTCGACCTCGTGCGCCAGGAAAGCGTGACGCCGGGCCGCATCGTGCCGCTGTTTGCGGCCCAGGGCAAGACGTTTACCAAGGGCAAGAATGAGCTATTCCCCATTCCGCAGCCGCAGATTGACCTGAGCGGTGGCCTGCTGAAGCAGAACCCGGGGTACTAGGCGCTGGGGCTAATTCAAGAACGTCATGCTGAGCGTAGCCGAAGTATCTCGCGTGCAGTAGTAATCAAATACCATTGCAAAGAAGCGAGCGAGATGCTTCGGCTACGCTCAGCATGACGTTCAATCATGCTGACCTATGAACGCAAAAATCCTGCTCCTCGCGCTGCTTCTGCTGCCCGGCTACTGCCAGGCCCAGCAAAAGCCCGCGCCCAAAAAGCCCACCGCCTTCGACCCGCGCCAACGCCCCCGCACCCTCACCGACGACCAGCTGCTGGACCTCGTGCAGCGCCAGACCTTCCGCTACTTCTGGGATTTCGGCCACCCGGTTTCGGGCATGGCCCGCGAGCGCAGCAACGTGGCTTACGACTACGGCAACGAGGTGGTGACCACCGGCGGCACGGGCTTCGGCATCATGGCCATTGTGGTGGCCGCCGACCGCAAGTGGATTACCCGCGAGCAGGCCGCCACGCGCATCTACAAAATGGTGCGCTTCCTGGAAAAAGCCGACCAGTTCCACGGCGTATTTCCGCACTGGCTGAACGGGGAAACGGGCAAGGTCATCCGCTTCGGGGCGAAGGATGACGGCGGCGACATCGTGGAAACCTCTTTCCTGATGGAAGGCCTGATTTGCGCCCGCCAGTACTTCACCGGCGAAAGCGCCGTGGAGCGCGACCTGCGCAACCACATTGGCTGGATGTGGGAAAACGTGGAGTGGAGCTGGCAAACCCAGGGCGGCCAGAACGTAATCTACTGGCACTGGAGCCCCAACAACGGCTGGAGCATGAACCACCAGATTCACGGCTGGAACGAGTGCCTGATAACCTACGTGCTGGCCGCGTCGTCGCCGAAATACGCCATCGACAAGCCCGTGTATGACCAGGGCTGGGCCGTGGGGCCGGAGTTCAAGAACGGCAAGGAATACTACGGCATCAAGCTGCCGCTGGGGCCGGATTTGGGCGGCCCGCTGTTCTTCACGCACTACTCCTTCCTGGGCCTGAACCCCCACGGCCTCAAAGACCAGTACGCCGATTACTGGACGCAAAATCAGAACCACACGCTTATCAACTACCAGTACTGCGTCGAGAACCCCAAGCACTTCAAAGGCTACGGTCCCAACACCTGGGGCCTCACCGCCTCGGACAGCTACCAGGGCTACGCCGCCCACAACCCCAAGGAGGATTTGAGCGTGATTTCGCCCACCGCCGCGCTCTCGGCCTTCCCCTACACGCCCGAGCAATCGATGAAGGCGTTGAAGCATTTCTACTTCGACCTCGGCGATAAAATCTGGGGCGAATACGGCTTTGTCGACGGCTTCAGCGAGGAGCACGACTGGCAGGCGAAATCCTACCTGGCTATTGACCAAGGCCCCATCGTAGGCATGATTGAGAACTATCGGACGGGGCTTTTGTGGAAGCTCTTTATGAGCTCGCCCGACGTGCAGCGCGGCCTGGGCAAGCTAGGCTTTGAGAGCCCGGCGCTGAAGAAGTAGTTTTTTGAACATCTATAAAATACCCGGCTTATCCTGCTGAAAACTCCCATTACACCGCTCTTCCGCATGAAACGAATTCCCCTGCTCCTCCTCGCGCTCGCCCTGACTCCCGCCGCTCACGCCCAGAAAAAGCCCGCCCCTGCTGCCTCCACTTCCGACCAGAAGATGAAGCAGTACCTCGACGGCCTGATGGCGAAGATGACGACGGAGGAAAAAATCGGCCAGCTCAACCTTGTGTCCGTAGGGTTTGATGTGACCGGGCCGGTGGTGAGCAAGGACGTGGACGCCAACATCCGCAAGGGCTTAGTGGGCGGCGTGTTCAATACCTACACGCCAATTGCCGTGCGTAAGCTCCAGGAAATGGCCCTGAAGGAGTCGCGGCTGCATATTCCGCTCATGTTTGGGTACGATGTCATTCACGGGCACCGCACCATTTTTCCCACTGCGCTGGGCCTTTCGGCGAGCTGGGATTTGAAAGCCATTGAGCAGAGCGCCCGTATCGCGGCTGAAGAAGCCTCAGCTGACGGCCTGGACTGGGTGTTCTCGCCAATGGTGGACATTGCCCGCGACGCCCGCTGGGGCCGCATTTCGGAAGGTGCCGGCGAAGACCCCTACCTCGGCTCGCGCATTGCCGAAGCCATGGTGCGCGGCTACCAGGGCCCCGGCAACGACCTCACCAACGCCACCAGCGTCATGGCCTGCCTCAAGCACTTCGCCCTATATGGGGCCGCTGAGGCCGGCCGCGAATACAACACCACCGACATGAGCAAGCAGCGCATGTACAACGAGTACCTGCCGCCCTACAAAGCGGCGGTGGATGCCGGCGTGGGCTCCGTCATGTCGTCGTTCAACGACATCAACGGCACGCCCGCCACCGCCAACAAGTGGCTCATGACCGACCTGCTGCGCAAGCAATGGGGCTTCCAGGGCTTCGTGGCCACGGACTACACCGCCATCCCCGAGCTGATTGACCACGGCATGGGCAATGCCGAGCAAGTAGCGGCCCTGGCTCTGAACGCGGGCATCGACCAAGACATGGTGGGCGAGGAATTCTTGAAATACACCGCCCTGAACCTGAAATCCGGCGCGGTGGCCCCGGCCCAGCTCGATGCCGCCTGCCGCCGCATTCTGGAGGCCAAGTACAAGCTCGGCCTCTTCACCGACCCCTACCGCAAGGTGAGCGCCGAGCGCGCCACCAGCACCCTGATGAAGCCCGAATTCATCGCTGCCGCCCGCGACATTGCCCGCCGCAGCATGGTGCTCCTGAAGAATGAGCGCAGCGCCCTGCCACTGAAGAAAACCGGCAGCATCGCCCTCATCGGCCCGCTGGCCAACCGGCAGCGCGACGTAATCGGCAGCTGGAGCGGGGCCGGCGACTGGCACCAGGCTGTATCCGTGGAGCAGGGCCTGCGTGCCGCCGCGCCCGGCCTCAAAATCACCTACGCCAAGGGCGCTAACATCGCCGACGACCAGCAGATGCTGGACCGCCTGCAAGCCCACGGCGGCGAGCTGGAGCTGGATAAACGCAGCACCGAGGACATGATAAAAGAAGCCGTGCAGGTGGCCCAGGCCGCCGACGTGGTAGTGGCCGTGGTAGGCGAAAGCCAGGGCATGACCGGCGAGGCCGCCGCCCGCGCCGACATCGGCCTGCCCGGCCAGCAGCTGGCCCTGCTCAAGGCTCTGAAAGCCACCGGCAAGCCGCTGGTGTTGGTGCTCATGAACGGCCGCCCGCTGGCCCTGCCCTGGGAAAACCAGAACGCCGACGCCATCCTCGAAACGTGGTTTGCGGGCACGCAGGCGGGCAATGCCATCGCCGACGTGCTGTTTGGCGACTACAACCCGAGCGGTAAAATCACGGCCTCTTTCCCCTTGACTGTGGGTCAGGAGCCCATTTACTACAACCACAAAAACACTGGCCGGCCCTACGGCGGCGTGAAGCTCGACAAGTACAAGTCGCGCTACCTCGACGCGCCCAACGACCCGCTCTACCCCTTTGGCTTCGGCTTGAGCTACACCAGCTTCACCTACGGCAAGCCCACGGTAAGCAAAGCCACCATCGGCCCGGCCGAAACCCTGACCGTGAGCGTGACCGTGCAGAACACCGGAAACATGGACGGCGAGGAAGTGGCCCAGTTCTACCTGCGCGATATGGTAGGCTCTATCTCACGCCCGGTTTCGGAGCTGAAAGGCTTCCAGAAAGTGCTGCTGAAAAAGGGCGAGAGCAAAACCCTCACCTTCCGCCTCGCCCCCGACGCGCTCAAGTTCTACAACAACGACCTAAAATTCGCCGCCGAACCCGGCGACTTCCAGGTGATGGTGGGCGGCAACTCGCGCGACGTGCAGATGGCCACCTTCAAGCTGGCGGCGAAGTAGCCTAGCGTTTCAGTTGCACGCTGGCCACCTCGCCCAGGCGCAGCGGGGCGCGGGAGGGCAGCCGGATTTCGAGAGTGATGCCGCCGGTGGTGTCGGTGGCGGGCGCGGCCACGCCGGTCACCACACGGGTGGGCCGGCTGGTGGCCCACACGCGCACCGAGTCGCCGGGCTGCACGTGGGACGCTTTTTTGGCCATGATGCCCACCGGCACCTGCAGGTAGCCATGCTTCGAAATGGAGCTGACCACGGTGGCGGGCGTCACGTACTGGCCCACCGTTACCTGCCGCTCGCCCAGGAAGCCGTCGTGCGGGGCCGTCACAAAGTTGTAGTCGGCCAGCTTGGCCATCACGGCTCCCCGGCGCACGTACTCGCCGGGGCTGAAATACACGTTGCGGATGCGGCCGCGCTTATGGGCCAGCACCGGCTCGGTACCGCCAGCCCCCACGCGCCCCGTGAGTACGATAACCGTCGAATCGGGCACAACAGCGGCGGGCGCGGGGCCGGCGGCCAGGGCCGCAACCTCATCCGTGGATTTCCACCACCAGCGGCGGCTCACCACGGCGGCCACAATTAACAACAGGACCAGGGCAATGAGGAGTGGTTTTTTCATAAAGTGAACTGGACCATGAAGGCTGAAACGACGCAAAGAACGGACTCAGCGGGCTGGTGTTACTCTCATACGTAAAAGGAGGCCTTACCGCCAGGGCAGCCAAAACCACATGCTTCCTTGCGGCTCCTTGAACACGCTCACTGCGAGGGTGTGCTTTCTGCTACATTAGCGGAGATTTAGCTACTTCTTTTCCTTTTTATGACGCATTTGCTACCCTTTTCAATCCGTCGTCGCGGCCCCTTCCTGACAACGGCTTTTTGCCTGCTGAGTGCTGCGGTGGCCGCCCAGCCCACCGTCACCGGCCTGACGCCGACCCGCAATGGCCAGGTGGCCCGCGCCGCCGCCGTGGGTGCCACCTTCTCGCAGCCGCTGGATGCCCGCTCTGCGCGGGCGCTGCACGTTTTCAGCAGCCAGGCGGGCGGGAAGAAAGCGGGCACGGCCACGCTCAGCGGCAACGGGCTCGCCTTTGCCCCGGCCGCGGGCTTCAAGGCCGGCGAAACGGTGTGGGCCACCCTCGACACGGCCGCCCGCGACGCCAGCCGCCAGCGCCTGACCCGGCCCCAGGTGTGGCAACTCACGGCGGCCACCACGCCCAGCACGGGCGGGTTTAGCGGGGGCAGTGTTATCAGCGTGCCCACAGATGCGGTCAGTCTGGCGATGGGCGACGTGGACGGCGACGGCGACATTGACCTGCTCACCGGCCATGCGCGGGCGCTCAGCATTCGCCTGAACGACGGCACCGGCGAGTATTACAGCACAGCCGATATTCCGATAAGCAACAGCGTTAGAAATGCCAAGCTGGGGGATGTGGACGGCGACGGCGACCTGGACTTGGTGACGCTGGAAGCCACCGTGTCGTACACCACGCCAGGGTTCTACACCGTGCGCCGCAACGACAGCAGCGGCAGCTTTGGCAGCCCCGTGAGCGTGAGCGGGGGCAGCGTGGCCCCCGACGACTTTGTGCTGGTGGACGTGGATGGCGACAGCGACCTGGACCTGGTGGCCCAGGCCAAGCTCAGCGGCGTCGACATTCGCCTGAACAACGGCGCGGGCGTTTTTTCTACCGGGCCCTTTATTTCGGCGCAGTCGCTGGGCGTGGCCGCCATCGCGGTGGGCGACGTGGACGGCGACGGCGACCTGGACGTGCTGTATTCCAACATCACCAACAGCACCGTGGCGGTGCGCCTCAACAACGGCCCGGCCACCAGCTTTGCCACCGGCACCTCCGTGACTGGGGCGGGCACCCGGCCCTCGCGGGCGCTGCACCTTGCCGATGTGGACCAGGACGGCGACCTGGACCTGCTCTTCGTGGCCGACACCAACGGCACCACCTATTCGGTGGCCGTGTGCCTCAACAACGGCACCGGCGTCTTCGGCGCGAGCACGGCGCTGGCCGTGCCTTCCGAGCTAAGGGACATTGAAACCCGCGACGTGGACGGCGACGGCGACCTCGACCTGCTGGTGCTGCAGTTGTTCCCGGCCAAGGCCACGATATGGCTCAACAACGGCGCGGGCACCTTCGCGGCCAACCCCGTCCCGAGTCTGACGCTGGATGCCAACGCCGCCTTTATAGCCCTAGCTGACATTGAAGACGACGGCGATGCCGACCTGGTGGTGGTGAACGACCAGGGCGACGTAGTGCTGCTGCGCAACGGCGGCAATGCCCCGGCCCCGTATGCCGTAACGGCCGTGGCCCCGCTTCGCAATGCCCTCACGGCGGCCCGCACCAGCAGCGCCACGGCCACTTTCGGCACGCCCATGAGCGCGGCGGCCGGCACCACGGGGGCGCTGCGCGTGTTCAGCAGCCGCACGGGGGGCCGCAAGGCGGGGGCAGCTGCTGTGGCCGGCGCGGCGCTCAGCTTTGCGCCGGCCACAGCCTTTTTGCCCGGCGAAACCGTGAATGTTACCGTAACCAAAGCGGCGCGCAGCGCGGCCGGCATCCCCCTGGCGCGGCCCTACGTGTGGCAGTTCACCACGGCGGCCACGGGCACCGGCCAGTTCGGCCCCAGCGCCGACCTGAGCTACACGGGCTTCCCCTACACCCTGCGGCTGGTGGACATCGATGGCGACCGCGACCTGGATATGGTGACCAGCTTCGTTATGCCGACCGGGTACTGGTCCCCGCTGCTGGTGCGGCGCAACGACGGGAACGGGACCTTTGGGGCCCCCACGCCGCTGCTTGGGGCCACGGTTGGGGCGCCGTTCTTCGACCTGGCCGACGTGGACAACGACGGCGACCTGGATTTTGTGGGCAAAACTTACTCCACCGTCAACAACCTGGTGCTGGCCAACAATGTGTACCTGAACGATGGCACGGGCACGTTTGCCCCGGGCGGCGGCGTGGCCAACCTCATTGAAGGAGCCCTCACGCTCGGCGACGTGGACGGCGACGGCGACTTGGACGTGGTGAACGGCATGGTGCGCCTCAACGACGGGCACGGCAATTTCTACGGCTCCGCGATTTTTCATCCGGCCGTTACCAACTTTCCCGCGCCCATGTCGGGCGCGGCGCTGGCCGACCTGGACAACGACGGCGACCTGGATTTTGTGGGCAGCATTCGCAGCCGGTTCATCAAAGGGTTCAACGATGGGTTCGGCAACTTCACCACCGGCACCGATTTCAGCCCGGTTAGCAACCTGGACGATGTACTGCTGCACGATTTGGACGGCGACGGCGACGCGGACCTAGCCATCGGCGGCAGCATCTGGTTCAACAACGGGGCGGGGGAATTTGCGGCCGGTCCGGTCTTTGCCACCGGCTTTGCCGTGGCCCTGGGCGATGTGGACGGCGACGGCGATGCGGACTTGGTAACGGGTGGTCAATCGGGCGGCCAGCTGTTTCTGAACAATGGCCGGGGCGTGTTCACACTTGGCCCCGTGCTAGCGTTTGGCGCGGCCTACCAGGCCAGCTTTGGCGACCTCGACGGCGACGGCGACCTGGACCTGGTGACCGTTCGCCAAGCCCCCTTCGGGTGGCGCGTGACGTTCAACGGCACCACTACGGCTACGGCCGTGCCCCGGGCCGCCCAGCTCGGCTTCGCCACCTGGCCCAGCCCCGGCCCGGCCGGCGGGGTGTTGCATGTGGGCCTGGCCCAGCAGGCCTTGGCCGCCACCCTCACCCTGCGCACCCTACTGGGCCAGGCGCTGCGCACCCAAGCCTTCAGCGGCACGGATACCACGGTGCCCACCACAGGCCTGGCGGCGGGCGTGTACCTGCTGGTGGTGCAAGTGACAGGACAGCCGCCCATCACCCAGCGCGTGGTTATCGAGTAGCGACGCGCGGTGCTCAGTGGCGTCATTAAAAAAGGCCCTGCCGGAATTGGCAGGGCCTTTTTTAATGACTGCGGTGCGCTGAAACCCCATTCACAAACGCAGCCGCGCTCCTAGTTATACTCTTTCAGATAGCCCAACTCGCGGCGCTTGGCGGGCAGCTCGGCGGCGTCGTACTGGGCCTCCAGCAGCACCAGCATCTTGCTGAGCACCTTGTCGACCTGGGTTTCGAGGGTGTCTTTGGTGCCCATGAGGGTGCCCGTGGCCGACTCGTGGGCTTTGGCCTCCTGGGTGGCCGTGCGGTAAGCGGCTTCGATGGGCTGCCAGAAATCCAGGCCGTAGTCGCCGGCCGTGAGGACGTGGGTGGCGAGGGCCTTCACGAGCAGGCCCAGGGCATCGCGGCGCTCGGTCTGGCCCTTGGGCAGGTCGTAGCCCTTATTGCGGCTGATGATGCCGAACTGCGGGTACATGGCCTTGTCACTGCCCTTTTTGAATTTGGTGAGCAGGGCGGCTTTGAGGTAGGGCAGGCCTTCGGCGATTTTATCGTCGGCCTCGCCGAGGCTCAGCGTGAGGGCGGGGCGCAGCACGTCAACGGCCGCTTTGTCTAGAATAACCTTCTGGAAGGCTTTGGCCACGGCTTCGAAGGCCGCCTGCGTGGTCCAGATGAAGGTGAGCTGGGGGTTCAGCTTCCAGGCCTGGGCCAGGCGCACGGCTAGGTCGGCCTTCTCATTCTGGTCGCGGGGGATGAGTGGGGTGCGGTGTACAGCTGGTGCCGCAACGCTGGGAGTGGTGGTAGCAGTAGAATCCATTGTGGAAATCGAGAGGGGTTCGTGAGCCCCAAAGCTATTGATTTCCCGCAACATCCAAGCCCTGTCCCACCCCTGCCCGCAAAACTCCTCCGGCCCCGGAATCCGGATTCCGAAGCCGGGGGAATTTCCCCGAATAACGGAATCCGGATTCCGAAGCCGGAGGATTTCCCCGAATAACGGAATCCGGATTCCGAGCCTCGGGGAACCTCCCGTAAGGACGGAATGCGGATTCCGGGGCTCCGGGAGATTCCCCCAAGGGTGGAATTGGGATTCCGGGGCGGTGGGAGGCTTTTGTGGCTGGGGAAGCCAGATGCCGGCGCGAGTTTTCCCAATGCTGGCCGGCAATTTATACCTTCGTTTATCATCCAATCTGTTAAGATTGCAGCACTGCTTCCTTCACCCAATGAAAAAATGTCTGCTTTGGTTTTTTTACACTGTGTGGCTGGCCCAGCCCTGTTTAGCCCAGCGTCCCCTCCGCAAACAAGTCATTGTAGGCTCTATTAAGGATTCGGTAGCATCCACACTGACTTCTTTACAGCACAAGGCAGACGCCATTTTAACATTTCAGCGTTATTCTGGCTACGGAGAAACGCTATCGGCGACGGTTATATGGCAAGCAGCGGGAAAGAGTTACGCCAAAACCTTTCGAGGTCATAACCCCGCCTTACCAACATAAAACGTCAACAAAACTAGCCACGCTCTTCACTTTCTATCGGCAGGAACATATTGCCCTATTGCGAAAAGAAATGGTGCTCCCATCTAGCTGCCCTTATGACGGCTTGGCTTACAACATCGGGGTATATTTACCAGGTACGACCCGGTTCTATAACATTCGGGATTGTCAACGCCACTTGTTACTCAATTTCAATGGGGCTGAACTATTGCCAGGCGAAGGAACTTCCCACATTCTCGAAGACCCCCGTAGCATTTGGCTCGATTTATTCGAGAAAGCAGTACAGTAATTCCCCATTACTACTCCACCCGGCGCACGCGCAGGTAGTCCAGCATGGCCTCGTTTACCTCGATGTTCATGTTCTGGTTGGCGGGCTCGTAGGTCAGGGTGAGGGCGTGGGTGCCTTTTTCGAGGCGCACCATGATGGGGTTTGAGAAGCCCCAGCTGCTCCACTCCTGCACGCCGCGCTGGGGCAGCACCACGGTGCCCAGCAGCGCCGCCCCGCGCCGCAGCGTGCGGATGGCGCACTGGTTGTTGGTGTTGATGGGGCCGTTGCCATTGGCGTAGCGAAAATCGAGGGCGTAGAGGCCGCTTTCAGGCACGGTAACGGGGATGTTAAGAGTCAGGTTTTTGGTGGTTGAGATTTCCACGAAGCCCTTGCCGGAGTAGCCTTTGTAGGGCTGGGTGGCTTTGGGGGCCAGGGCTTCTAGCTGTATCTGCTGTTGAGCGGGATTACGGTCGTAATCAATCTCAATGGGTTCGCTGGCAAAAGACTCCTGACCGGCGGCATTCACCGCAACTACTTGATAAACCATCCCCATTCTTGGAGGAAAAGTCATAGCGGTGCCCTGTGACACTGTTTCTAATAAGGACCCATTTGCTAATACTTTATACTTCTGGGCACCTTCAATTTCATTCCAACCCAATAGTGATACATACCCAAGCATCATTCCAGCAACAGGCGTTTCGGGGGCCACGGCATCGGCCACGCGGTTCACCGGTTGGGCGGCCGGAACCTCGCTGCTGAGCACAATGCGCACCGCGTGCCGCCCGCTGAGGCCGGCCGGAACGGCGGCTTCGGCCAGCGGCTGGCCATCCAGCGTAATGCTTTTGATGACGTTGCCGAAGCCCGTCATCTCCACATCGAGCACGGCCCGGCGGTATTTGAAACCAGTGAGGCGGCGCTGCCCCGCAAACGCCTGCGGCACGAAGGGCCGGAACACCAGCCGGTCGCCCTCATACCGCATTCCAAACAGCACCTTATACACCAGCCCCAGGCTGCCGGAAAGGCTCCAGAGCATGTTGCTGGAGTTGATTTGGGTGCCCGCGTAGTCGCCGGTGCGGGCCACGAAGTTTTCTTTGTTGGTGAGGAACAGCGCCGCCGGCCGGTAGATGGCGGCCATGCTCTCGGTGAGCGACGCCTCGTTGCCGACCTGCGCGGCCGCCAGCGCCCAAAAGCTCTGCACAAAGGGCCACACGGCATCATTATGATACGGCGGGATGCCCGGAATCTGGGGGTAAATGCACGGCACGCCGAAGGGCACGGTGGGCGTTTTGCTCACCACCTGCTGCGCCCGTTCGCCCTCGGCAATGCCGAACAGCACGCACAGGGCCTCGCCCAGCGCCTCGGCTTTGGGCGAGAGCACCAGGGTGGTGCGGCCGTAGAGGTATTGGCCGTAGTAGCCCTTATCGGCCTGCCACAGGTGCAGGTTGATGGCGTCCTTGATGTTGGCGGCCTGGCGCTTGTACTGCGCCGCCACGCCGGGCTGGCCGAGGCGGGCGGCCATCTGGGCCAGCACGACGTTGCCCTGGTAATGCACGGCGTTGGTGCCTAGGTTTTCAGACTGGTAGATGTCCACGGGCTGCATCCAGCGGGGGTAGGTCTGCTCGCGCCAGTCGAGGAACGACGACTCGCCGCGCACCAGGCCGGTGGCCGGGTCGTAGGCGTTCTGCACGTCGTCGGCAATGCTTTGCTTGATGATGGGGTACACCTTGCGCAGCCAGGCCTCGTCGCCGGTGGCCTGGTAGATTTCCCAGGCCGCCGTGGCCCAGATAATGCGGTCGGTCGAGCACGGATAGGCCCCACCCGTGCCGGTATCCTGAATAATGCGGCCGGCGGGGCTCACCTTGCGCAGCAGGCTCTTCATGGCCACTTTCGGCTGCAAAGAAGCCTGCGCCAGGATGATGCTGTAGCTCACATCCCGGGTCCAGACGCCGGCCCACTCCTTGCCGGTGCGAAAGGTGCTATCTGGCTCCACGGCGCGGCGGGCTTCTTCCAGGGCCAGGTTGTAGAGGGCATCGGCCAGCGGGTAGTCGGAAGAATATTGCGGGAAGTCGGCGGTGTTAATGGTCTTTTTCCAGCTCGCGGCGGTAGTTTTGGCGGCGGCGGGTTGGTTCAGCGTCAGCGTGGTTTCGTAGATGCCGTCGCCGTCCGGGTCCTTCATTTCCAGTTCCGGCTTGTTGGTCAGGTTGTCGAAATCCCAGCTCAGCGGCGCGGTGCCCCCGGCCACGTAAACGTGTTTGAAATCCTCCTGGTACAGCTTCTCGCCCTTGAAGGTGGTGTAGAAACCCTGCTGCTTGAACGCCGCCAGCACCGGCCGCAAATCCAGCCGGATACGCACCGGCGTGTTGAGGGCCAGGTAAGTGTCGGCGGTGGCCGGCGTGGAATCCACGTAGCGCTGCCCGAACACGATGGTCGGCGTCTCAATGGCCCCGCCACCCGGCCGGGGCACGGCCACCAGCAGGTGGTTGAGGCCGGGGGCCATCTCATTATCCTTGCCGTTGAGGCTAAACTTGAACTCGATGCGCGGGTTCTGCCGGTTGTTGGCCGGGCTCACGTAGTTCGACACCAGCTCGGTAGCGGAGAGGGCGCGGGCCTCGTGCGGGCCCTGCACCACACGGTCGCGGTACAGGCTGTAGGCGTCAGATTGCCAGATGGGCGTTTGCACGGCGGGAGTAGAGGCGGTAGTAGCGGCCGGCCTGGTGGTCTGGCAAGCCGTGAGCAGGCCGAGAGTGAGCAGGAAGCCAGTGGCGAAGGAAATGGACTTTATCAAAACGAAAGGCAGCGAAAGTAGCGGGACGTGCAAATTACGGCACTTTTAACGCGTCCAGCCGTTATTATCAACGCGCCGCTTTTAAATCAACTCCCTATGAAACGACTGCTCTTTTTATTGCCTACTCCACTCCTGCTGCTCGGTTTTTTCCTGTCCACTGCCCAAACATCCAAACCCATGCCGCTGGAACAAACCCTGCGCGAATACCGCTGGAAAAACCGCGTGCTTCTGCTGGCCGCGCCCACGGCCGAACAAGCCGATTTTCAAACCCAAAAAGCCTTACTTGCTACCGAAAAGACCGAAATGGCGGCCCGCGATTTCGTCGTGCTGGAAATATTTTACAACCAGCTTTCCGCCGCTGACCAACAGTTTCTAACGAAGGAAATCGGGGTTTCGCCCCCGCAATTCGCGGCCGTGCTCATCGGCAAAGATGGCGGGGTGAAGGAGCAAAGCCGCCGCCCCATTCCGCCCGCCGACTTGTTCGGCACCGTGGATAAGATGCCCATGCGCCAAGCCGAAATGCGGAAGAAATAGCCGGTGGTTTTTTACCCCAACGACTTCGTGAAGCCCACCTTAATCTTCAACTGGAAATCAGCAATGACCTTAAAAATCTCCTTCAGCGTCACCTGCTCCACTTTGGTTAGCATTTTCGGGTCGAGGTAGTTATCGGGCGTCACGTTGTCGTTGATAATCTGGACGGCCTGCTTTTTTAGGCGCACGCCCATGAGGTAGTAGTAGGATTGCAGCAGTTCGTGGGCCTCCCGCTCGGTGAAGATGCCCAAGGCCTTGAGGGCCTCCAGCCGCTCGCCGGTATTGGTAGCGAAAATGCGGTGCTTGAGGGCGTACATCCGCACCAAATCGACGATGGGCGACATGGTTTTCTTCAGGTTGAACACTTGGTGCGCGCCGTGGGCGAAGGTGCGGATGTTGTTGAAAAACGTGAGCGGCGGCTCGTATTGCAGCGCGTTCACGGCCATGTGGTTGAAGAAGCGCTCCACCGGCTTTTGCAGCTCCCCGGCCAGAAAATCGTGTAGTTCGTCCATGATGGCGGGGTCGCCGTAGAGGTAGCGGCAGTCGAAAGAGGCGGCGAATTGCATGCCGGTTTCGGGGTTCGAGTCGGTCATCCACGCCACGTAGTTGCGCTTCCAGTGCGAGAGCGAATGCGTCCATTTCGGGTTTTTGGCCATGAAGCCGCCCTCGCAGTAGCTGAACCCGATTTCGTTGAGCTGGTCGCTCACCATTTCGGCGAATTTCAGGAAATAGTCGCGCACCAGCTCGCGCTGTTCGTTGGCCTTGTCTTCGTAGATAATGGCGTTGTCCTGGTCCGTGAGCAGGGTTTGCTCCTTGCGGCCCTCACTACCCAGCACCATGTATACGAACCGGGCCGGCGGCGGCCCCAGCTCGGCAATGGCCCCCTCAATGAGCTTCAGGGCAATGGCGTCCGACACGGTGGTAATGACCTGATTCACGATTTCGGGCTTCACGCCGCGGTTCAGGAGCTGGTACACCATTTCGGGCACCTGCTCCCAGCGGCGCTTCAGCTCGGGCACGGCCTGCGCCTGCTTCACCGACTGAATGAAGATGAACGGCGACTGCGCCTGGTCGTCGGTCAGCAGCTTGTTGCGGCTCAGGAAGCCCACGTACTCGCCATCGGTTTCCACCAGCAAATACCGCGTCTTGGTTCTGAACATCAACAAAATGGCCTCATACACAAACGCCCGCGAGCTAATGCTCACCACCGGCGCATCCACAATGGTTTCGACGGGTAGGTTAGCATCGGCGCAGGCCGCTACTACCTTGTCGCGCAGCGTGATATCCGTCACGTAGCCGATGATGTGGCCGTCCACATCGGCATTGGTGATGAAGTAGCAGCTGGTGCGGGCGGCGGCCATGCGCTGCGCCACTTCGAAAATAGGCGTGTAGGCGGCGCACACGTCAAGCGGGCGCAATTCCAGCGTCTCAATGCGGCGCGAAAACAGCTGGTCCGAAGCTAGGTAGCTGGAGCCGGCGCTGGTGGCCGGCCGCACAAAATGGGCGTACTCCTCATTCAGCATCCGCTGCCCATAGCGCGTGGTGAAGAAGTGGAAGAAGCTCTCGTAGCCCTGGCACAGGGCCAGAAACTCGCGCCGGTGCAGGAAGTACACGCGGGTATGGCGCTTGGCCACCACCGTGCGCAGCGATTTTTTCTTGTTGAGTAGCAGCGAGATGCCGCCGTAGCACTCGCCGCGCCGGGTGAGCTCCACCACGCGCCGGTTCTGCTGGCTGTCGTAGAAAAACGTCTCGTACTCGCCCTCCACAATGATGTCGAGGCCCCGCAGTTTCGTTTCGTCCTGGTAGTAGATGACGCCTTCGCGGGGGTGGCGCACTTCTTCCAGGCCCTCGGCCACTTCGGCCAGCACGTCTTCGGGCAGGCGGTCGAAGGGCTTCACGGTGCGCAGGAAATCGAGTTTTTCGCTCATGGGGCAGGGTGTCGAAGGGTTAGCAGGTATTCTGGAAGTTGGGGTAAAACTAGACCGTCATGCAGAGCGTAGCGAAGCATCTTTACCTCATTGGTAAACCAATCGATTGGATTGCATTGCGCGGTAAAAATGCTTCGCTGCGCTCTGCATGACGTTCTTCCGAATCTTTCACATCAATAAAAACACCGCCAGTAGCACCAGTGCCACGCCGGCCAGCAGCAGCCACGGCGCCACGCCAATGCGCAGCTTACGCTGCCGACGGCGCGCCAGCCGGGCCTGCGGCGTAGGCAGCCCGATGGGTATTTGCTGCGCAATGATTTCGTCGGTAATTATGCCCTGCGCCCGCATCTGGAAGAAGCAGCGGGCCGTGGCGCGGGCATCTACCAAGGCGTCGTGCTCACGGAGCAGCGGCTCCTGAAACAGGCGTTGGTGCAGCTCGCCCAGCCGCAAAAAGCCCTGAGTACCGTGGCGCAGCAGCGGCCCCGTGGCCCGCATGGTGCAGAACTGGGGCAGCCCGGGCAGTAGGTTTTTCAGCCCGGCCCGGTAGAAGCCCACGCCCAGCATGTGGAAGTCGAGTTGTATGAAATGGGCCACTACGCGGGGCTGGTAGTGCAGCAAATCGCGGTGTAGGCGCTGCATCACGGCGTGGCGCGAGCGGCCGTTGGCCTGCAAAAACTCCGACGTAAGGCCGTGGATTTTGCCCGACTCCGGGCTCAGGTCGTAGTCGCTGGGGCGGATGTAGTGGTTTTCGGCCTTCACTTCCTGGCCATTGGATGTACATATTACCCAGGCCAGCTGCACGATGTGCGGCCAGCTGTCGCGGCTGGCGTACGGCTGCGTCCAGTCGCGCGGAATGCCCGACGTTTCGGTATCGACGAACAGAAGGTAGTCCTTCACGGGGCCGGGTGCGGCGTTTATTTAGGCTGCTGCTGGTGCCAGAGCGACGACTCGCGCTTCATCAACCGGGGCTGAATCACGATTTTGCGGGGGGCCTGCTCGTGCTCCTGCACCATTTCGAGCAGCAGGCGCATGGCGGCCAGGCCCATTTCCTCGCAGCACTGGTCTACCGACGTCAGGTTGGGCTCGGTGAGCAAGGTGAAGCTTTCGTTGCTGAAACCCGACAGCGCAATGTCCTCGGGGATGCGCAGCTTGCGCTCCTTGAGCACGCGCATAGCCCCCGCCATGGAAAAGTCGCTGGCCGAGAACACGGCCTCGGGCGGCTCGGGCAGAGCCAGCAGCTGCTCCATGCCAGCGCGGCCGTCGGCCTCCCACATCTCGCTGAACAGCACCAGCTCTTCCTCAATCGGAATGCCGTACTCCAGCAAGGCCTGCCGGTAGCCCCCAAAACGGTTGATGTAAATATTGAGGTGCTGCGGCCCGCCGAAGTGGGCAATGCGCCGGCAGCCCTGCTCCAGCAGGTGCTTCGTGGACTGGTAGCCGCCCTGGAAATCATCGAGCTCCACAGCATTTACCTCCGGGCCGTCCAGAATGCGGTCGAAGAATACCAGCGGAATATCGCGCTTCTTAATTTTATCGAAGTGCTTGTAATCGTGCGTAGTACGTGCCACCGACACCATAATGCCGTCGACCTGCGCGTTAATCATCGTGTCCACGTTCTTCTGTTCCTGCACGTAGTCCTCGTTCGACTGGCACAGCAGCACGTTGAAGCCGGCCCGGTTGGCCACGGCCTCGGCCCCCTTCATCACCTGCGAAAAGAAGTGCCCGTCGATGTGCGGCACGATGACGCCCAGCGTGTTGCTGCGACCCTTGCGCAGAGCTGCCGCCAGGTGGTTGGGCTGGTAATTAAGCTGTTCGGCCAGTTTCCACACGCGCTTGCGGGTGGCTTCGCTGATGCGCGAGTGGCCACTGAGCGCCCGCGAAACCGTAGAAACGGCCAGGTTCAGCTCCTTGGCAATGTCCGAAATAGAGGCGCGTTTTTGAGCCAAAGCGGAAATGAGTTAGTGAGTGGGGGCTAAATGTAACCTACTGGTTCCATAACAGGGATGAAGTGCGGAACGTTAGCGGCAATTATCGAATCGGTTCAGGAAAATCCGGGCCGCTAAGTTGCCCGTCATGCTTCGGCTGCGCTCAGCATGACGTTCTCTTTCCAGTTATGATTTCTGAATACTTCCAGCAGCACTACTGAGCCGCCTTGTAATGCACCTCCGACTGCTCCCGCAGCCGCCCGGCGCTGAACTCCGGCGTGATGTCGCGCTGCGGGTCGCCCAGCATCTCGTAGCCCACCATAAACTTGCGCACCGTGGCCGAGCGCAGCAGCGGCGGGAAGAAGTGCATGTGCAGGTGCCATTCCGGGTGCTCCTGGCCATCGGTGGGGCACTGGTGCAGGCCGGCCGAATACGGGAAGCTGATGCTGAACAGGTTGTCGTAGCGAATGGTGAGGCGGCGCAGAATATCGGCCAGCGCGTCGCGCTCGTCATCAGTCAGCTGGATGATATCCTGCACCGGGCGGCGGGCGATGACGATGGTTTCGAACGGCCACACGGCCCAGAACGGCACCAGCACCACGAAATGCTCGTTTTCGATGACCACCCGCTCCTTCTGCTCCAGCTCGATTTTCAGGTAGTCGCTCAGCAGTGTGCGGCCATGCTCCTGGAAGTAGGCCAGCTGCTGCGTCGTCTCCTTGGCGGGCTCGCCGGGCACGGTGCGCTGCGCCCAAATCTGACCGTGCGGGTGCGGGTTCGAGCAGCCCATCATCGGGCCCTTGTTCTCGAAAATCTGCACGTAGTTGATGTCCGGCCGCGCCCCGAGCGTCGTGAATTCCTCCACCCAGAGGTCCACCACTTTGCGGATGGCGGGCGTTTCCATCTGGGGCAACGTCAGGTCGTGGCGCGGCGAGAAGCAGATGACGCGGCACACGCCCGACTCGGCTTCGGCCCGCAACAGGCCGCCTTCGTTGATGCCGCCGGTGGGCACGTCGGGGGTCAGCGCCCCGAAGTCATTGTTGAAAACAAAGGTGTCCGTGTACTGCGGGTTCACCTCGCCGCCCACGCGCACGTTGCCGGGGCAGAGGTAGCAGGTGGGGTCGTAGGCGGGACGCTGGTCCTGCTCCGTTTCCTCTTGCTGGCCCTGCCAGGGGCGCTTGGAGCGGTGCGGTGACACGAGCACCCACTCGCCCGAAAGGGCATTGAAACGACGGTGCGGGTGTTCGGTGGAATCGAAAGTGGCGGGCATGGACTGGTTTTTTAATGCTATTAATGGCCATCATGCAGAGCGCAGCGAAGCATCTTTACCTCAATAGTAAATCTGATTACTTCATAGGTAAAGACGCTTCGCTGCGCTCTGCATGACGGCCTTTTTGTTAGGTTCTGACTTAGGAATCTACACGGCCACCGCCCCTACCCCGCCCACAATCGTGGTCTGGTAGGTTTCCAGCGTCATTCCGAATTTTTCCTGATACGCCGCGCTCACGCTGGCGATGAATTCATCCACCTTATCGGGTGCAACCAGGTTGATGGTACAGCCGCCGAAACCGCCACCCATCATGCGCGAGCCGAATACGCCGGGCGCAGCTTTGGCGGCTTCCACCAGCACGTCGAGTTCGACGCAGCTTACTTCGTAGTCGTCGCGCAGGCCAGCGTGGCTGGCGTACATCTCCTGGCCGAAGGCGGCGAGGTCGCCGGCTTCGAGGTGGCGGCAGGCCTCCACTACGCGGGTATTTTCCTTCACCACGTAGGCGCAGCGGCGGAACACGGTGGGGCCCATCTCGTCGCGGTGGGCTTCGAGCTGGGCCAGTGTGGCATCGCGCAGGGCCATGATGTGCGGGTAATGCTGCTGGAGCGCCGCCACGCCGCGCTCGCACTCCTGGCGGCGGGTGTTGTAGGCCGAGCTGGCCAGGCTGTGCTTCACGCCCGAGTTGCAGAGCACGATGCGGCAGGCCGTGGTATCGAAGGGAAAATACGCGTAATCGAGCGAGCGGCAGTCGAGGCGCACGACGTGGCCGGGCCGCCCAAACGTGCTGGCAAACTGGTCCATGATGCCGCACTGCACGCCGGCATACGTATGCTCGGCCAGCTGCGCGATGCGGGCCAGCTCCATCTTATCGAGGTTGGTGCCCAGGAAATGATTGAGCGCAAAGGCCAGCCCGCACTCCACGGCGGCCGACGACGACATGCCCGCGCCCATGGGCACGGTGCCGGCAAACACGCAGTCGAAGCCCGGCACGGCGTGGCCGCGCAGCTGCAACTGGGCCGCCACGCCCAGTAGGTAGTTGGCCCAGTGCGTGGCGCTAGGGCTGATTTCGGCGGCGTTGGCCAGTTCAAATTCCTCGCCCAAATCATAGGCTACGAGGCGGATTTTCTCGGTTCCGTTCAGGCCCACGGCGAAGCTCATTTCCTTATCCACGGCGGCGGGCAGCACGAAACCGGCGTTATAGTCGGTGTGCTCGCCGATGAGGTTGACGCGGCCAGGGGCGCGCACCAGCAGCGGCGCGTAGCCAAAGCGTTGTTGAAAATCGGCCTGAACGGCCTGGATGAGCGGAGTGGGCATAGAAAAATCAGTGGAAAAACGACCAGACGAAAACCGAACGCAAGCGGCAACACAAGACTACGCAACTTCGGGCCAGTTGGCCAAGCCAGCACATTTGTGGCCCGAAAAGTACGGCGAAGGCGTTACATTTACGCAATCGTTTGTTTGAAAACAACGCCTCGCTTTCGCTTATGGTACTGGCTCTGACAGCAAAATACGGCGAAGCGGGACCGTTCATAATCGTACTTTAGATAAACGATAGCCTAATTCTTATTGATGCCCTTTTCGCTCGTGTTCTTCTCGCTTTTCCGCCATTCCCGCATGTCTTCACGGTATTTGTCTCTGGTATTGCTCAGCTTCTTTTTCCAGGTTTTTAATGCTTCACCGGCCAGCGCTCAAAAGGATGCCAAAGAGCCCGGCGGCGACGTTTTCGTGGATAAAAAAGGCGTGCTGCGCTGGCAGAACACCCGGCAGGAAGTGGCCCTTTTCGGGGTAAACTACACCGCCCCCTTTGCCTACTCCTACCGGGCGCACCAGAAGCTGGGCGTGAACCTGGAGCAGGCCATCCGGCAGGACGTGTACCACCTGGCCCGGCTGGGCGTCGATGCGTTTCGGGTACACGTCTGGGACGTGGAAATCACCGACACCACCGGCAATCTGCTCGAAAACGAGCACCTGCGCCTGTTTGATTTTCTGGTGAATGAGCTGAAGCAGCGCGGTATCAAGCTCATCCTCACACCCATTGCCTACTGGAACAACGGCTACCCCGAGAAGGACTCGGGCACCGGCTTTTCCAGCATCTATTCCAAGGGCGAGGCCTACACCAACCCGCGCGCCATCGCGGCCCAGGAGCGCTACCTCACGCAGTTTCTCAACCACCGCAACCCCTACACTAAAAACCTCAACCGCGAAGACCCGGACATTCTGGCCTTCGAGGTGTGCAACGAGCCGCGCTACCATAAGCCAGAGGTCCAGGTCACCAGCTTCGCCGACCGCATGGCCGCCGCCATTCGGGCCACAGGCTGCCGCAAGCCGGTGTTCTACAACATATCGGAAAACCCCGATGTGTACGAGGCCATTCTCAACGCCAAAGTCGACGGCCTAACCTACCAGTGGTACCCGCAGGGCCTGGT
Source organism: Hymenobacter sp. UYAg731 (assembly GCF_054061335.1). NCBI lineage: Bacteria > Pseudomonadati > Bacteroidota > Cytophagia > Cytophagales > Hymenobacteraceae > Hymenobacter > Hymenobacter sp. UYAg731. The sequence continues at coordinate 33,368 of NZ_JBSSEC010000004.1, forward strand.
GAGCAACCACACGCTGCGCGGCAATTTCCTGCCCTACGTGGACCAGTACCCCATTCCGTACCGCACCGATGCCCGCTTCCTGAACAAGGCCAAGATGGTGTACGAGTTCGAGTCGGCCGATATTATTCAGCCGGTGATGTACCCGTTTATGGCCCGCAGCTTCCGCGAGGCGGGTATCCAGTGGGCTACGCAGTTTGCCTACGACCCGCTGGCCCTGGCCTATGCCAACACGGAATATCAAACCCATTACCTGAATCTGGCCTACACGCCGGCCAAGGCCCTGAGCCTGCTCATCGCGGGCAAGGCGTTTCGGAGCGTGGGGCGCGGGCAGTCGTTTGGGCGCTACCCGCAGGACTCGGTTTTCGGCGATTTCCACATCAGCTACCGGCTGGGACTGAGTGAGATGAACTCGCCCGAGGAATTTTATTACACCGCCAACACCAACACCGCGCCCCGGCAGCAAGCCAAGTTGCAGCACTTGGCGGGCGTGGGTTCGTCAGCAGTGGTGAGCTACGGCGGCACCGGCGCGTATTTTCTCGATAAGCTGGCTCCCGGTGTGTGGCGCTTGGAAGTAATGCCCGACGCCATAGCCATCCGCGACCCGTTTGAGAAAGCCTCGCTGAGCAAGCCGGTAACTCAGATTTCGTGGAATGACCAGCCGCTGGAAGTGTCGCTGAGTGACCTGGGCCGCAGCTTCACCCTCAAAGGCCTGAACGAGGGCAACGCCGCCCAAACCCAGGCCGCCGACGGCCGCGCCACCGTGCGCCCCGGCGTGTACCTGCTGGCCGCGCCCGGCAAATCCACGACCGCTTTCACGGCCCAAACGGCCTTTCAGCACATCAAGCTGGGCGAATTCGTGGCCCCGAAACCAACGGAGTTAGGTCCGCAGGTGCGGCACACCGCGCCGGCCCAGGCCACGGCGGGCCAGCCACTGCGTATCAGCGGCACTATCAGCGGCTTGGCTCCGACGGACAGCGTGTTCCTCGTGGCGCAGCACTACTACGGCCAGACGCGCACCCTGCCCATGACCACCCGCAGCTACTCCAATGTAGACGCTACCGTGCCCGCCGAGCTGCTCTATCCCGGCCAGCTTCGCTACTGGCTGGTGGTAAGAAAGGGCACGCAGACGCTTACATTCCCCGGCGGCTTCAGCGGCCAGCCGCGCGACTGGGACTTTGCCCACGCCGAGCATTACGAAGTGCCCATCGTGGCGGCCGGCGCGCCGTTGCCCCTCTTCAAGGCCAGCCGCGACCAGGAGCGCATCGAAGCCCACGGCCTTGCCCCCAACACCTGGACCGACTACGTGACCCTGCCAGACGGCGCGCTCGCCCTGCGCCTAATGCAAGGGCCACCCCGGCCCAACCAGCCCGCCGCCGCTAACGGCCCAGTCGCCAGCCTGCGGGCGTTTTTCGGCGATAAGCTGGCGGGCCGCGCCACCGATTTGGCCGGCTTTAAGGAAGTGGTGATACGCGCACGCAGCAGCCAGCCCGGTGCTAAAGTGAGCCTCACCCTGACCACGAAAGATGCTGTGGCCTACGCTGCGCCGCTGACGCTGAGTACGGAAGTACAGGAAATCCATCTGCCGCTCAACTCTTTCCAGATGGCGGCGCTGCTGCTGATGCCCCGGCCCTACCCCGGTTTTTTGCCCCTGCACTACCAGGCTCCCGGCGCGGGCAGCCTAAAAATTGCGGAGGCCGAAGTGCTGCACCTGACCTGGGAAGTCACCGGCAGCCCGGCCAGCGTGGACATCGAATCCATTTCGTTGCAATAGCCTCTAAGTATCTGATATTAGGCAGTAGTTGACGGACGAGCGGCTCCTACCGCGTAACGTCATGCTAATATTTCCCACAACAATTCTCTGACTGAATACTTTTCTTAAAAATTCCGTAATATCCCCTACTTATTCAATGCGCCCTTTGCCCTCCCCCGCCGAAATGATGAGAAGCTTACTATTGCTGTTGATAATGGGGACCGTCATCGGGCTGCCGCACCACGCCATGGCCCAGACCACGACGCCTTTTGCTAAAGGGGCCGATGTGAGTTGGGTGAGCCAGATGGAGGCTTCTAACTACCGCTTCTATAACGAGGCCGGCACCCAGCAGGACCTGTTTCAACTGCTGCACGACCACGACATGAACGCCATCCGGCTGCGGGTGTGGGTGAACCCGGCCGGCGGCTGGTGCGGTAAAAACGACGTCATCACCAAAGCCATCCGGGCGCACAGCCTGGGCTTCCGGCTCATGATTGACTTCCATTACAGTGATTCTTTCGCCGACCCCGGCAAACAAAACAAGCCCGCCGCCTGGGTTGGCCACACCCTCGCCCAGCTGCAAACCGATGTGTATGACCACACTTACGATGTATTGGACTCTCTAAAAGATAACAACATCGTGCCCGAATGGGTGCAGGTGGGCAACGAAACCAACGACGGCATGCTCTGGCCCGAAGGCCGCGCCTCAACCAACATGGCCAACTTCGCTAGTCTCGTCGACCGGGGTTACGCGGCCGTGAAGGCCGTGAACCCGACTAGCAAGGTCATCGTACATATTTCCAACGGTTTCAACAACGGCCTGTTTCGCTACCTGTTTGATGGGCTGCGGACCAACGGGGCTCGGTACGACGTCATTGGCATGTCGCTGTACCCCACGGCCGCCAACTGGCCCACGCTCACGGCGCAGTGCCTCGCCAACATGAACGACATGGTGAGCCGCTACCCCGGCAAGGAAGTGATGGTGGTGGAAACCGGGATGCCCGCCAACGTGCCCATTCCCGCCCAGCAAATGCTGCTCGACCTCATGGCCAAAACCCGCGCCGTGCCCAACAACAAAGGCCTCGGCGTGCTCTACTGGGAGCCCCAGGCGTATAACTGGATGGGTTACGGCCTGGGCATCTGGAACACCAGCGGCCAGCCCACCGTGGCCATCAACGCCTTTCTGAACAACCCGCCCAGCCCCGGCCTGGTCTACAACCCCGGTTTCGAGTATACCGCCGCCACCCAAACGCCGCTGGGCTGGAGCACCGCCTCCACCGCCGATGCCGATGCCGACCTAACGCAGTACTACGGCTACGCCAGCTCCTACCAGCTGGGCCACCAGAAGGCCACCGCCTATCAGGTACGCACCTACCAGCTGCTCGCCAACGTGCCCAACGGCACTTACACCCTGCGCGCCTGGGTGCAAAGCAGCGGCGGCCAGACCCAGTGCCAGCTCTACGCCAACAGCTTCGGCGGCACCGAGCTGGCCACCACCCTGCCCACCACCGGCACCTGGACGCGGGTGCAGGTGAGCGGCATTGTGGTGAGCAACGGGCAGTGCGAAATCGGGCTGCGCTCCAACGCCCACGCCGGCGAAACGGCTAGCATTGACGACGTAGAATTCGTATCTTCATCCGTAACTTCTTCCGTGCTTGGCGCTGGCGTATCGGGCTTCACGGCTCAAGTATTTCCGAACCCGGCCACGGGGGCCCGCACCATAGCCCTGGTGCTCGACCGCGACGAAACAGTGCAACTCGCGCTCTACACCCTCACGGGGCAGTTGGTGCGCACCCTGATGCCGGCCCAGCGCCTGACGCGGGGCGCGCATCAGCTTTCGACCGAAGCTACCAGCATTGCGCCCGGTACTTACCTGCTGAAAATTATGCATGGCGACCAGGTTGCCATGCGCCACTACGTGCAGCTGTAGCCACCGGCATTTCCCTCTGTTTCCCATTATTCCCATCATTCAACTCACTTTTCAAACTCCCCCAACATGAAAATCTTTACGCTCGCAGCCATGGGTGCCCTAACGGTCGCCTCGCTCACTGCCCACGCGCAGTTCACCGTTGACGGCCAGGCCTCAACCGCCGAAATCGGCACGGGCCCTGGCAAATATCAGCTGGCCGGCTCCTACACCGGCACCCACCTCGACCCCGACCGCGGCCTGAAATCGGTATACGTGGGCTACACCGCTACCACTCTGAATATCATGGTGGTAGGCTCGGCTGAATCGGCCACGACGGGGGCCTACCGCGCCCTCATCCTGTACCTGAACACGCCAGCGCGCTCCGGTGCCCCGGCCGGGATTCAGCTGGCCGGCGGCCTGGATACCGGTGGGTCGCCCTTCGCCCACCGCCCCACCATGGACCAGGAAGTGGATTACGGCTTCCGCGCCGTGGTGGGCCCCGGGCCCACCGATGTGTATTTCAGCGCCGTATCTTACGTAACGGGTGCAGGCACTCAGCCCGTGGGCACCGACCCCTACGTGGGCTCGGGCACCAAAACGGGAACCCCGGTGACCTCCACCACCGCCGTGCTGCCCGGCACCCGCTTCGCCTACACCGGCACGGTTTCACTGGCGGCCAATACCACTAACACGGGCTTTGAATTCGAGATTCCACTGTCGGTGCTCAACAGCACCACTATGGTCGGGGCCGGCAGCCGCCTCGACTTGTTCGCCGCTTTCATCGACAGCAACGGGCAGTTCAACTACGCCGACATCATTCCGCAGGTGGCGGGCCGCACCACCGCCTTTGGCACCGACCCGAACTTCGCCACCATTCCCGGTACGCAATCGGTCGCATTCGCGCTGGGCACGGGCGTGCTGGCCAGCCGCAGCGCCGTGGCCAACGGCTTCGATTTCCAGGTGTACCCCAACCCGGCCTCGGCCACGTCCACCATTGCCTACACCGTGCCGGCCGGCCGGCAGCCGGTGTCGCTGGCCGTGTACAACGCCCTGGGCCAGCGCGTGCGCGCCCTGGCCAGCACCGAGCAGGCCGGCAGCCAGCAGATTGCCCTGGGCAGCCTGCCCGCCGGGGCTTACCTGGTGCAGCTGCAAATCGGCGGCCAGCTTACCAGCCGCAAGGTGGTGGTGCAATAACCGATTCTGAAACCTCGCTCACAAGGCGGCTCCTCTCCGGAGCCGCCTTTTTTTTTGCTAGCAGCTACATAATCTAGCGGTTACGTATTTTTTGCAATATTCAAATGATAATTATGTATATATTAATTAACAATTTATTATTATGTACCAATTTTTATATATATTTAAATAATGATTTAAATCACTTTTATACATTAGTCTCATGAAACAGTTTTCTAAGCTCACTGCGATTGGTATACTAACCATCGCCTCGCTCACGGCCAGCGCCCAATTTATCGTGGACGGCAGTGCCACTGCGGCTGAAATCGGTACCGGCATGGGCAAGTACCAATTAGTCGCCACCTACACTGGCAACCACCTGGAAGCCGACCGGGGCCTCCAGGCACTCTACGTGGGCTATACCGCCACTACACTGAACATCATGCTGGTGGGCTCGGCCGAGTCGGCGATGACAGCGCCATCCGGCGGGTACCGTTCCTTCGTCGTGTACCTGAACACGCCCGCCCGGCCAGGTGCGCCGGCCGGCACGCCCCTGCCCGGCGGTAGCGACAACCAGTCGCCGCTCAAGCACCATCCCACCATGGACAACCCGACCGACTACGGCTTTCGGGTGTCGGTAGGCCCGAACTCAGCCACGGCCAACGATGTATACTTCAGCCGGGTATCCTACGTGACCGGCACGGCCGTGACGCCCGGCACCGATACGTTTATTGCGGCGGGCACCAAACCCGGCGGACAGGTAGTCGTTCCTACTACCCTGGATTTTGCCGGCAGCAAATTTGCCTACAATAACACCGCCACCCTCACCGCCAACACCACCAATTCTGGGTTTGAGTTGGAGATTCCATTAGCAGACCTGAGCACTACTACCGTGCCGATTACAACCGGGACCAACCTGGAGCTGGTGGCGGCCTACACCGACGGCGACGGCGTTTTCTTCAGCGACCTACTGCCGCCAATTACCGGCCGCACCACTACGCTGGGCAGCGACCCAGACTTTTCAGCTATCCCGGACAATCAATTTCTCACGGTGGAGTTGGGCACGGGCGTGCTGGCCAGCCGCAGCGCCGTGGCCAACGGCTTCGATTTCCAAGTGTACCCCAACCCGGCCTCGGCCACGTCCACCATTGCCTACACCGTGCCGGCCGGCCGGCAGCCGGTGTCGCTGGCCGTGTACAACGCCCTGGGCCAGCGCGTGCGCGCCCTGGCCAGCACCGAGCAGGCCGGCAGCCAGCAGATTGCCCTGGGCAGCCTGCCCGCCGGGGCTTACCTGGTGCAGCTGCAAATCGGCGGCCAGCTTACCAGCCGCAAGGTGGTGGTGCAATAGCACTGACAGCGCCAAAAAGGCCCATAAAAAAGGCGGCTCCATTGTGGAGTCGCCTTTTTTATGGGCCTTTTTGGCGGCGCGGATTAGGCCGCCAGCGGCTGAATCTCGAACCCGGCATCCTGCACGGCTTTCACTACCTGGGCGGCCGTGGCCGTGGCCGAGCTCACGGTGAGGACTTTATCGGCGTTGGCGGTATCGACCTGCCAGTTATTGGCTCCAACTTCCTGGTTGAGCGCGGGCGTGACGGCCTTGATGCAGCCGCCGCAGTTGATGGTGGTTTTGAAACGAAGCGTTGACATGGAATTAACCGATGAAGTAAATGGAATGCGCCCGGCCCCTAACCGGGGGCGGCACTGTAAAATTACCACCGCGCCCGCCACTGGCCGACACAGAATTTCTGCGCAAACCTGTAGAATTCTGACGCTATCGGCTTGCGGCTACGACTTCTTCACCAGCTCCATCTCGCAGGTGGGGCACTTGCCGGGCTTGCTGCTTTGGCTACCGGCGCAGCCCATCGGGCATTGGTAGCGCGCCTCGGCCACGGGCGTGGCGGCGGGCGCTGCAGCAGATGGAGGCATGGCCGCCGCAGGCTTCTGGCCTTCGCAGCCGCTCAGCAGCAGGATGACCGCGCACAGCGGCAACAGCAGAAAAGCGTGGGGGGTCGGGAACATGAGCAGATTTAAAAGAAGAGGCACTGGAACCACGGCTGAGCCAGCGCCAGCAGCCGAACGGCAAATTTAGCTGGCGCGCCTGCGGCAGCGGTGACTTACTCGAACCCGCGCCCGCCGGCATCGTCGGGCTGGTCGTCCTTGCGCTTGTTGCGGGGCGTATCGCCCGCGTTGCCGAAGCGGTAGGTGAAGCCCAGGTACACGATGCGCGACTCGCGCTTGTTGCGGGCCAGCGACTCGAAGCCCGGGCCGTAGGCGTTGAAGTTGAATTGCAGCGTGTTGAAGATATCGGACACCCGTAGCGTGATGTTGCCCTTGTCCTTGAGCACGCTTTGCTTGGCGGCAAAATCGGCGCTGAACTGGGTGAGGCGCTGGCCCTGGGCCGATACCACCGGCGAGCGGTAGTTGGCCGAAAGCTGCAAATCGAGCTTTTTGGTGGGCGATACGGTGGTGTTGAGCCGGCCCGTGTACACAATGTTGCTGTTGTTAAAATCCAGGTTGGTGGGCACCGAGCCTTTGATGATGCGCCGGAACGCCGAGGCATTGGCGCTCATCTTCCAGATGCTGGTGACGGGGGCCGAGGCCACCAGTTCCAAGCCGTAGTTGGTTTCCTGGCCCACGTTGAGGCGCGTGGTGTTCGTGACGAGGGCGTTGGTGACGGGGTCGCGGAAAAACGGGTCGCGGATGTTGGTAATCGTATTTTCTTCGAGCCGGTAAAACGCGGTGGCGCTCACCGAGCTGCTGGCCCCGAAATACCGCTGGTCGCCCAGCTCCAGCGAATGCACGAATTCGGGGAACAGCAGCGGGTTGCCGGTGCGCAGGTTCAGCGGGTCCGAGCGGTCGGTGAAGGGGTTAAGCTCATCGGCACCGGGGCGCTGCACGCGGCGCGAGTAGCTGAGCTGCACCCGGTTCTCCTTGCTCACGTCGTAGGCCAGCACGGCGCTCGGAAACAGGCTGAGGTAGCTGCGCGTGAAGTGGCCGCCGGGCACGTCCGTCGACTGGTCGCCCCGGGTGTTGGTCTGCTCCAGGCGCAGGCCAAACTGGTAGCTGAAGTCGCCGGCCGCGTTGGCATACGTACCGTATGCGGCCTGAATGAATTCGTGGTAGATGAAGCGGTTGGAGGGGTCGAAGGCCAGCGCGGGCTGGCTGCGGTACTGGTAGTCGTTGTCGGAGCGGCGCGAAATGCTTTTGGCCCCCAATTCGTAGCGGCCCTTCTCGCCCACCGGCATCACGTAGTCGATTTGGGCCGAGGCCAGGTCGTTCTGGGTATCGCACTGCTGGTGCTGGGAGCCGGCGGTCTGGTCACGGTAGTTCACATCTGAATTCACCCCGATGTTGTACTGCACGGGCGTGTAGATGGCGTTGGCCGTCAGCTCGCGGCGCTTTTGCGCGGGCCAGAGGCGGCGGTAGTCCAGGCTGAAATCGGCCTGCTTGGCGGTGCCGGCGTTGGTGACGTAGCGGGTGCTGTTGCCCAGCGGCGGCGTAGCGCCGGTTATCAGGTTGGTCTGGGTCGATATGATGTTTTCCCGGTTGTCCTGCGTGTTGAAGCGTGGCTGCACGGTCAGGGTCAGGGTCTGGTCGGGGGTGAGGGCGTAGTCCAGGCCCAGGCGCACAGCGTGGGAAAAGCCCTGCGATACGCTGGTGCGGTCCTGGTTCAGCACCACGGTGGTATCGGCGCGGGTGGTGCGCTGGCGCACCGAGCCGTAGCCCGTGCGCCGGTCATCCCGAAAATCATAGGAGCCGAACACGTTCACCTTGCCCTTGTGGTAGTTCAGGCCCAGCGAGGTAGTATACTTCTGGCCGGTGCCGGCGGTTGCGCTGGCCTGGCCGTTCCAGCCGTCCTGGCGCTCCTTCTTCAGCACAATGTTGATGATGCCGGCCGAGCCCTCCGCGTCGTAGCGCGAGGAGGGGTTGGTCACCACTTCAATGGTCTGGATGGAGCTGGCCGGCAGCTGGTCCAGCGTGACGCCGGTGGGCTTGCCGTCCACGAATATTTTCACGTTGGTGGAGCCGCGCAGGCTCACCGCGCCGCTCTGGTCCACCGTCACGGAGGGCACGTTCTGGAGCACGTCCACGGCGGTACCGCCGGTGGCGGTCAGGTCCTTGGTCACGTCGATGACCTTTTTATCGAGGTTGTCGGTCACGATGGCGCGTTCGCCTTTCACCACTACTTCGGCCAGCTTGGTGGCGGCCACGCGCAGCCGCAGCGGCCCCATTGCCAGGGCGGGCGCGGCGGCCGAAACGGCCACGGCGCGCTGCCCGGTGCGGTAGCCCACCACCGAGGCCCGCAGCACGTAGCTGCCAAACGGCACTTTCTCAATGGCGAATGCGCCGGTTTCCAGCGTCTGGGCACCGGCCACGAAGCTGGAGTCCGAGGCGCGCAGCAGCACCACGCCCGCGAAGGGCAGCGGCTCGTTGGTGGCAGCATCGAGCAGCTTCCCGCTCACGCTGCCTTGGGCTTGGGCCTGGGCGGCTGCCGGGCCGGCCAGCACGGCCACCAACAACATCCCGCCCGCCACCTGCATCTGGCCCCGCCCAATGGCGCGGGCACTAAAAAACCGCACAAGGGCGGTGAGTAGAAGTTTCATATCCCTAAAAATCATCAATTCACTACCGCAAACGACACCATTTCCCCGCACTAGCTGCTTGCAGCCCCAAAATTGCAGCCCGAACCTGTGGTAATTCTGTGCCGTGCCGCTGTACCGCGCACTCGCAGAGCCCGCGGTACGGCGGCTACGGCCGGGCGAAGCGCCGGTCGTGGGTGAAGGTGGTATCGGTGAGGGTGCGCAGGAAGGCGACGATTTTGGCCTTTTCGTCCTTGGTCAGGCCAAGGGGGTGGCCGGCCCCGAGCTTGTTGTTGCTGCCGTTCAGGATGAGCGGGTCGAGGTTGGGGCTGGCCGTGGCAATGTGCTCGTTGTAGTGGCTCAGCACGCTGTCGAGGTTGGGGAAGCGGCCGTCGTGCATGTAGGGAGCCGTGAGGGCAATGTTGCGCAGCGAGGGCACGCGGAACTTGCCGTTGTCGGTGGGCTTGCCGGTTTGCGAGCCCAGGCCCAGGTCGGTGAGCGTAGCGTCGAGGCCGTTGTTGCGGAAGGCCTGGTCGGTTTGCAGGGGGCCGCCGTGGCAGTCCTGGCAGTTGCCGCCCCGGATGCCGGCCGGCCCGTCGGGGTGCGTCACGAACAGGAGCAGCCCCTGCACCTCATAGCTGCTCAGGGCCGTGCGGTTGCCGCGCTGGTACTGGTCGTAGCGCGAGTTGCCCGAAATCAGGGTGCGCTCGAACTGGGCCAGGGCCTTGAGCGTGTTGTCCTCCGTAATCGTGCTGCTGCCAAAGGCCTTGCGGAACAATGGCGGATACGCCACCGTGGCTTGCAGGCGGGCCACGCCGGCGGCCAGCATCTGGTGCATCTCCAGCGGGTTTTCGAGGGGAATGCGGGCCTGGGCTTCGAGGCTGCCGGCGGCCCCGTCCCAGGTCAGCCGGGGTTCCCAGACCAGGTTGGCCAGCGACATGGCGCTGCGCGGCGTGGTGCCGCCGTTCACGCCCTGCGCGTGGGCCAGCCCGTCGGAGAAAGCCAGCTCCTGGCGGTGGCAGCTGGCGCAAGCCACCGTGCTGTTCACCGACAAGCCTTTTTCGTAAAACAGCTGCCGGCCCAGGGCCACCCCTTCCACCGTCAGGGGGTTGTCGGCGGGCGGGGCGGGCAGGGGCGGGAAGTTGGCGGGCACCGTCAGGTTATAGGCCGTGGGCGGCACTACGGGGCCTTCCGGGTCCACGGTGTCGCGGTCGTGCTGGCAGCCAGCCAGAGCCAGCAGGCCGGCACTCAGCCACAGAGCAGTGGTTTTGGTGGCCTTCCGCATACGGGCCGTCCGGGGTGAAGAGTGGGTCATGGGCAAGGGGGGTACTGGCAAAAGCGCGGCCGCGCAACATGAGGGGAGTTAGGAGTTGAGAGTTGGAAGTTAAGGCTGAAAGATTCAGCTTTCGCGTTCTACTTAACTCCTAACTCTTAACTCCTCCTTCACACGTTTAGCTCGAAGCTGACGATGGTGCCCCGGCCCAGGCGCGAGTGGATGGCCAGCCGGCCGTCCAGCAGGGCCACGCGGTTGCGCACCCCGGCCAGGCCGATGCCCGCCAGCGGCTCCCCGGCCAGCGCGGCCGGCTCGAAGCCGCAGCCATTGTCCTCCACGCTTACTTCGAGGCGGCCGTTTTCGTGGGCTACGTGTACCACGGCTTCGGTGGCGTGGGCGTGCTTCATCACGTTGTTGAGCAGCTCCTGCACCGTGCGGTACACCCCGATTTCGACCTGGGGGCTGAGGCGGTGGCCGAGGCCGAGCAGGTGCAGCCGAATGGGCAGGCCGGCCGGCGCAATGCGCTTCACCAACTCTTGCAGGGCGGTTTGCAGGCCAAAGTCTTCGAGCACGCCGGGCGTGAGCTCGAAGGAGATGGTGCGCGTGGCCCGGATGGCCTCGTCCAGCAGCTTCAGCCCTCCGCCCGCCGGCTCCGGCACCCCGTTCCGGCCCGCCAGGTTGAGCTTGGTGGCGTAGAGGAGCTGGCCCAGGCCGTTGTGCAGGGCCTCGGCAATGCGCTTGCGCTCGGTTTCCTGGGTGGCCAGAATGGCGGCCAGCACTTCCTGCTGCCGGCGCAGGCGCTGCTGGGTGGCGTCTTCGGCCAGGCGCTCGCGCTCGGTCACGTCGCGCACCACGGTGAGCACGCCGCTGGGCTGGCCGGCACCACCGTGGTAGAGGGGCACTACGTGGGCATCGTAGCGGCCGGGGCGCGCCTGAAACACGCGCCCGAACAGGTCGGTGCGCTCGCCGGCCAGCGCCCGGCTCACCATCCCGTGCGATTCCTCGTCGAGGTAGGGCAGCACCTCGGCCAGGGGGCGGCCCAGCACGGCGGCGGCGGCGTGCCCAAAATAGTTGGTGGCCTGGGCATTCCAGGCCGTGATGCACCGCTGGCCGTCGACGGCGATGATGCCGTCCACGGTGTTATCGAGCAGGCTTTCGGTGAAATCCTTGCTCTGCTGGAGCTGCTGCCGGGCCTGCTGGGCGGCCGTGATGTCGCGCCACAGCACATGGACCACCGGCGTGGCACCGTCCAGCTCGATGGGCGTGAGCACAGCCTCGACCCAGATGGGCTCGCCCGTGAGCCGGTGCATCAGGGCTTCGCAGCGCGTGGAGCCGGTGCGCAGGGCCTCGGTCATGGCTTCGTGAAACAGCTCGATGGTGCGGCGGCCGTTGGGCTGGTGCTCGGGGGTATGCGCCCAGGCGGGCCGGCCCACCAGCTGCCGCCGGTCGGTGGTGCCCAGCAGGCGCAGGGCGGCGGCGTTGCAATCCACAAGCAAATGCCCCTGGATGAGCACCACGGGCGTGTGGCTTTCGGTGAACAGCTTGCGGAAGCGGGCCTCGCTGCTGGCCAGGGCGGCCGTGGCCTGCTGGCGGGCGGTGGTGTCGAGCACGGCCAGGCGGCACTGGGGGCCGGCGGGCGTGTCCACCCGCAGGCCTTCGAGCTGGCCGAAGAACGGGGTGCCGTCTTCCTGCTGCAACTGCAATTCCAGGCTCTGGGCGCTGTCGGTGCTGAACACGCGGGCCAGAAACTGCCCGAAATCCTGGCGCTGGGGCGGGGCCACAAACAGCGCGAACCGCCGCTGCGCCAGCCGCTGGCGCACGGTGCCCAGCAGCCGGGCCGCGCAGAAGTTGAGCTGCTCGATGAGGCCAACTTCGGTGAGGCTGAAGTAGCCCACCGGGGCGTAGTCGTAGAGGTCGACGTACTGGCTGCGGGCGGCTTCGGCTTCGGCCTGGGTCAGCAGCAGCTCTTCGTACTGCATTTCCAGCTCTATCTGGTGTACTTGCAGTTCCTGCACCAGGCGCTGCATTTCTTCGGGGGTGTGCTGCCCGGTGGCCTGCGTCACCAGGCGCCGGCGCTGTTCGGCGCGGGCGCGCAACTCCAGCAGCGAGGCGTGCAGGTCGGTGAGGGGCAAGGGAGTACCGGGAAACAGCATGGGTGGAAGCGCGTGGTGTGCAGTGAAGATAAGCAGGCCGGCGCGCCGGGCCGGCGCGGGGCGGCCAATCCGCAAAAAACCCTACCTTCCGGCCGCCAAGTGGCACCCGTGTTTCACCCCAACAACAACCCCGTCAGCAGTATGCCCAACGAGTTCCATTCCGACATCCCCGCCAAGGTTATTACCGATGTGCAGGGCCACTTCGATGCCATCCGGGCCGCCCTGGCGCCCTACCTCCTTTCCCTCACCCCGGACGAGCGCAAAACCATGCTGCGCATGGGCGATAAAACGGTGGCCTTCGTGACCAAAACCACCGACTACGCCACCACCACCCCCGCCTTCGTGCCGGCCTTCGTGGACCTGGCCGAGCTGAAGCAGGACACGGCCGGCATGGCCGCCCTCACGCCCCTTCGCCAGCAGTGCGAGCAGCTGGCCCTCGACCTCGACTCGACGGTGATGATTGCCGGCTCCGAGGCCTACGGCAACGCCCTCACCGTGTACGGCAACATCAAGTTCCTGGCCAAGAACAACCAGCCCGGGGCCCAGGCCGCCTACGACGAGCTGAGCGTGCGCTTCCCCGGCAACTCCGGGGCCGGCCGCAAGACCGGCCCGGCCAAGGGCTAGCCCCCGCTTATTGACCCCAAAAGGCCCGATTTCGACCCAGCCTGGTTCGGAATCGGGCCTTTTGGGGTCGAAATCGGGCCGCGCTGGGCCGAAATCGGGCCTTTTTGGCGCGAAATAGAACCGCGCTGGCCCGATTTCGGGCTAATCGGGTACGAAATCGGGCTAATCGGGTACGAAATCGGGCCTCGGTGGACCGTAATCGGGGGTCGGACCCTCGATTTCGGGGGTTCGACCGTCGTAATCGAGGGTCCGACCCCCGATTACGGGGTGGGCAGCGCGGTGAGCCAGTGCACGGCGGGGCCTTCGTCGTGAAAGAGCTGGATGGTGTAGGGCTCGGGGCGGACCAGGATGGTTTGCACGGTGGCCGCAATGGCGGGGTCGGCGCGCTGGAACTCGTCGCGCTGCGGCGTGAGCAGGAAGGCCATGCGCAGGCCGGCCGGGGCCTGGGCGGCCACGCGGGGCAGCCAGTCGTTGGTGACCCAGTGGGCCAGCACGAGCTGCACCGTGGGGCGGCGGCGCAGGTCGAGCAGCCAGCGGGCGGTGCCGTGGGCCAGGCCGGCGGCCAGCAGGTCCTCGTAGTCCTGGCGGAGCTGGGCGGGGGCGGGGTCGAAGGACCAGCGGGCGGTGAGCACGTCGAGGTCGGGGCGGTAGGCGAGTTGAAGCGAGGGAGTATCGGACATGGTAGCGGGCCAATGGGCCAGTGGGGAACAAAGATGCACCTTATCGGCCCGGCCCGGCCGGGGCCGCCTTGCGGGGCCGCCCCTTGGCCGGGGGCGGCAGCAGCGGGGCCTGCAAGCTGCGGTAGGCCGCGAACAGAAACTCGAGCCGCGCCAGCTCGGTGGCGAAGGCGGCCGGGCGGTAGCACAGGTCCACGGCCCTATCGAGGGCGGCGTGGGCGCGCACGAGGGCCGGCGGCATGGTGAGGGGGTCGTAGAGGGTGGCCAGGCTTTCGGTGGGGAACGCGGCCCGGGCGGCCAGCACCTGCGCGGCGGCGGCTTCTACGGCGGCCACTTGCTTCGGGCTGGGCGACGGGGGGAAGGGGAAGTTGTTGTAGACGATACCGACTGAGTAGCTATAATCACTCTTCATTCTCCCTCCCACATAGCGCATCCAAGCCATGTGCATTACCGAAGTCAGTACGCCAAATATGTAAGGGGTTGCGGCAGGTATTAGCCGCAGCTTGTTGCTGGCAAGATTTTCAGGTGTCAAGAATCCCATTGGGATATACATGCGCCTTTCCGACGACACTTCTGGAATCACCATGAATGATTCGGTCGGAATAAATTCGACGTGGAAACGAGTTGGCGTAGCTGCTAGTTTTTGTGTGGGCGCACTCTTACTGGCAAGGCGAGAGTTACGCACCGCTTCTACCCGTTTCATAGCTTCGGGCATCTGCCGCAACTCACTCGGTGGGCAGTCGCCCAACCATAAGCACCACCGCTCCACATTATTGATAAACTCATCAGCTCCCAGCCACCGCCGAAACCACTTAACAGCCTGCGGCTCTCTAGCTACAAAAGCGTCCTTTTCTTCTGGAGTGAACAGGTAATGGCCGCCATCAATAGGCTTATTCCCAATCCCAATTTTGGGCACTGGGCTAATGGGTTGGCTGCGATTAGCTAGAAATACATCCGGCGCATCTACCAAATAGGCGTTGATGTGTTTGGCGGGAAGCGCATGCGGAACTGATTGCGGCGTGGGATAATCGTAGATGGTTTTTTGGGCGGGATTTTGCTCCCCAAAACCAATGATAACGCAGTGAACTCCGGCATTTCCGCGCGCTTCATTACTCCATTTGAAGGTGCGGTGCGCGAATTGAATTATCATCCTTTGACGGTCCAGCAATTCACTCCACAATACGCCCACCTGTTCGCCCTGCGTGATAGAATTTGTCGATACGAAGGCCGCTTTAACTGTGGTGCCTTTCACATACAGCGCGGCTTTCATGTACCAAGCAGACACATAATCCAACAAGCCATAGCTTGGCACACCTTTGAAAATGGTTGCCATCTCAATACGCTGCTGGTCGTCCATCACCTTCGCCCCCACGAACGGCGGATTGCCCAGAATGTAGCTCAGCTGGTCCTTGGGGCACACGGATTCCCAGTCGGTGGTGAGGGCGTTGCCATGCACGATTTTGGCGGTGCGGGTGAGGGGCAGGCGCAGGTAGAGGTTGCCGAAGGCTTCGGAGAGGCGCAGGTTGAGCTGGTGGTCCATGAGCCACATGGCCACCTCGGCAATGCGGGCCGGGAATTCCTCCACCTCGATGCCGTAGGCCTGGTCCACCTGCACGCGGGCGTAGAGGGCCAGGTCCACGGTTTGGCCGGTGGCGCGCTGGCTCACAAACAGGCGTTCGAGGATTTCCTGCTCCAGCAGGCGCAATTCGCGGTAGGTCACCACCAGGAAGTTGCCGCAGCCGCAGCTCGGGTCTAGAAACCGCAGCTGCTCCAGCCGCCGGTGCAGGGCATCGAGGCGGGGGCGGCTCTGGCCTGCCGTGGCCAGCTCCTGCCGCAGCTCATCCAGAAACAGCCCCTGAATCACCTTCAGAATATTGGCCTCCGAGGTGTAGTGCGCCCCCAGGTTGCGCCGCTTCACGGGGTCCGTCACGCTCTGAAACAGCGAGCCGAAAATGGCCGGCGAAATCCGCGACCAGTCGAAGTACGTGCAGCGAATGAGCCGCTCGCGCAGGGCCGCGTCGAAGCTCGGGAAGGGGAAATACTCCGTGAACAAGGCCCCGTTCACGTAGGGCAGCTGGGCCAGGTAGTCGGGCAGGTGGCGCTGGCGCTCGGCGGGCGGCTGGTCCAGTATCGAGAACCACTCGGCCAGGCGCGTGCCCACGTCGGCCCCATCGGGCCGGGTCTGGGCTTCGAGGAACTCCTGAAAGGCATTCTTCTCAAAAATGGCCGTGTCCTCGGCAAACAGGCAGAACAGGATGCGGACCAGCAGCACTTCCAGCTTGTGGCCGTGGTAGCCGCCGGCCAGCAGGGCATCGTGCAGCTCGCCCATCAGCTCGGCCGCCCGGATGTTGGCGGGGTCTTCGGGCCGGTACTCGCGCTTCTGGTAGCCCGTGAGGAAGGCGAACAGGTGCAGGTGCGAATGGAGCTCGGCCAGCCCGAATTCGTGCTCCGTGCCCTCGTCGAGGTCGTAGAGGCGGAAGCGGGCGAAGTCCGACACCAGAATGTACTTGGGCAGTTCGTGGTCCTTCAGGCCGGGGAAGTAGTCGCGGGCCTGCTGGCCGGCGCGGTCCAGGTCGCGGCCCCGGCTCTTGTGCTCCACCAGCAGGGTGCCCTTCCAGAGCAGGTCGATGAAGCCCTGCCGCCCGTCGGCCTTCTTGATGGGCACCTCAAACGAGGCCACCCGGCGGCGCTTGATGTCGAAGACGTGGAAGAAGTCAATCCAGAACGCCTGGGCGTCGGCGCGCTCGTCGGTAGCGCCCTGCCACTCCTGGGCGAAGCGAATGGCGCGGTCTTTTAACTCGGAAAGGGAAAGGGGCATAAAAAAATAACGGGGGTAGAAATGGGGCCGGAAGATAGCGCCCGGCGGGCGTTGGGCGGCGCGGCGCGGGCGGTACGCGGCCGGGTGTTGACAATCAATAGGAATTATTATATATTAGCCATCCCTTCCCCCCCCCGCAATCGACGGCGGGCCTCCTCCTCCTACCGGCTTCCCGATGTTCCCACCTTACCCCTTCGGACCATGAGGCTATACCAACTCATTTACCAAAGCCAGGCCATGGTGCCCTTCGAGGCCCCCGAGCTGCTGGCCCTGCAACAGCAGGCCGAGGCCTACAACCAAGCCCACGGCATCACGGGCGCGCTGCTGCACACCACCGACGGCCGGTTTCTGGAGCTGCTTGAGGGCGACGAGGCGGCGGTGCGCCACCTCTATTACCACCACATTCTGCGCGACCCACGCCACCGCGACTGCCACATTCTGGCCGAAGGCCCCTGCCTGGAGGCCAGCTTTGCCGGCCGGGCCATACTGTTTCACTTCGCGCAGCCCAACGAGGTGCGCGCCCTGCTGGCCCACGTACCGGCCGGCAACCAGGCGCTGCGCGTGCCGCGCGCCCGCACCGGGCCCGAGCTGGCGGCGGCGCTGCGCGCCTTCCTCGCCCCCGGCCAGGCCGGGGCCACCGAGGTGACCGTGCGGCAGCTGGCGTAGGGCCGGTGGCCGGGCGGGGCCGGGCACGTCCACGAAGGGCGGCCTCCGGCCCATTACCCCCGCTATTGGGCGTACCTTTCCCTGGCCGGGCTATGCGAGCCGGGGTTTTTATATCCTGCCCGTTCGGCACAGGCTTTTCCCACCGCCATGTCCTCCCTGTTGCCCCCGTGGCTTCCCAACCCGGCCGGGGCCGGCTCCTCCCCCTTGGCCGAAACGCCGGCCGAAGCCCAGGCCCGTGAGGTATTCGAGCAGGTATTTGCCCATACCCCGGCCGCCATTTGCGTGCTGCGCGGGCCGGCGCACCACTACGTGTACGTGAACGCGGCCTACCAGCAGCTATTTCCCGACCGCGCCCTGCTGGGTCATTCCGTGGCCGAGGCCCTGCCCGAAACCGTGGGCGGCGGCTTCGTGGCCCGGCTCGATGCCGTGTACCGCACCGGCGAACCCTACTTCGGCCACGAGGAACCCCTGCTGATGCCCGCCCCCGACGGCGGCCCGCCGCAGGAATTGTTTTTCACCTTCACCTGCCAGGCCTACCGCGAGCAGGGTGCCATCGTGGGCATCTCCGTCTTTGGCTACGAGGTGAGCGAGCAGGTGCGGGACCGGCGGCGGCTCGAAGCGCAGCAGCAGCGGTTCGGGGCGCTGGTGGAGCAGGCCCCGGTGGCCATTGCCGTGTTTCGGGGGCCGCGCTACGTCATCGAGCTGGCCAACCCGGCCGTGTGCGGCCTCTGGGGCCGCACACTGGCCCAAACCCTGGGTACGCCCCTGTTCGAGCTGCTGCCCGAGGCGGCCGGCCAGGGCTTTGAAGAGCTGCTGGACGGGGTGATGACCACCGGCGTGCCCTACGTGGCGCACGAGCTGCCTTCGTTCATCGACCGGGCCGGCCGCCGCGACACCGTGTACTGGAATTTCGTGTACCACCCGCTGCGCGAGGCCGACGGCCATATCAGCGGCGTGACGGTGGTGGCCACCGAGGTGAGCGAGCAGGTGCAGGCCCGCCAGCAGGTGCAGGCCCTGAACCAGCAACTGGCCACGGCCAACGACGCCCTGCTGGCCACCAACGCCGAGCTGCACGCCCACAATTCCGAGCTGCGGCGCACCCAGCGGCAGCTCCACAAGCTCAACCAGACCCTGGACGCCCGCGTGGCCGAGCGTACCGCCGCCGCCCACGCCGCCCGCGCCGACGCCGACCGCCACCGCATACGTCTGGAACGGCTGTTCATGGCCGCGCCGGCCGCCATCTGCATCCTGGCCGGGCCAATGCTGGTGTACGAGTTGGTGAACCCCGCCTACCAGGCACTGCTGCCGGGCCGCGACCTGCTGGAGCGGCCCCTGCTGGTGGCCCTGCCCGAGCTGGCCGACCAGCCCGTCTACGGGATGCTACGGCGGGCCTACGAAACCGGGCTCACCTGCCGGGAATATGGCCTGCTGGTACCCTTGTCGCCGGCCAACGGAGCCGCCCTAGAAGACCGGTACTTCGACCTCACCTACCAAGCCCGGCACGACGAGTACGGGCGCATCGACGGGGTGCTGGTGTTTGCCTTCGATGTGAGCGAGCAGGTGCTGGCCCGCGAGGCCCGCGAGGCCAGCGCCAAGCAGCTGCGGCTGCTGACGGATGCCCTGCCCGTGCTCATCGGCTACGTCGACCACGAGCACCGCTACCAGTTCAACAACTTCGCTTACGAAGTCTGGTTCAATCAGCCGGCGGCGGCGCTGCGGGGCCAGCTTGTGCGCGAGGTGGTGGGCGAGGCCGCCTACCGGGGCGTGCTGCCCTATTTCGAGCGGGCGCTGGCCGGCGAGCGGGTCGATTTCGAGGCCCGGATGCCCTACCGCACCGATTTTGTGAAGCACATCCGCACCAGTTTCGTGCCCGACGTGCAGGCCGGGCGGGTGGCCGGCTTCTATTCGCTGGTCACGGACGTGACGCAGGAAGTGACAGCCCGCCAGCAGGTGCAGGTGCTGAACCAGCAGCTGGCCGCCGTCAACGACAAGCTCTACGCCGCCAACGAGGCCCTGGCCGAAACCAACGTGGAGCTGGGGGCTTCCATCGACGAGCTCGACGACTCGAACCAGCAGCTCACCCACGCCAACGTGGACCTGTCGACGTTCGTGTACGCGGCCTCGCACGATTTGCGCGGCCCCATCACCAATATCACCGGCCTGCTGCACGCCCTGCGCGACGAGCTGCCCCCGGCCAGCCTGGTGGGCCAGTCGGCCTACATCCTGGGCCGGATGCAGGACGCGGCCGACCGGTTCCTGCAAACCATTACCCAGCTCGGCGACATCGGCCATTTGCAGCCGGAAACGGGCCAGGTGCTGGCCCCCGTGCTGCTGGCCAACGTCATCCGCGACGTGCGCCTCGACCTCTCGCCCCAGATTGACGCCCTGGGCGCACAGGTGCTAGTGACCCTGGAAGGCTTCCCCACCTTCCCCTTCGCCGAGAAAAACCTGCGCTCCGTGGTCTACAACCTGCTCAGCAACGCCCTCAAGTACCACCACCCCGGCCGGGTGCCGGTGGTACACCTGCGCTGCCACCTCGAAACGCCCTACTGGGTGCTGGAGGTGCAGGACAACGGCCTGGGCCTGGCCCTCTCGCCCGACCGGCAGCTGTTCGGGCTGTTTCAGCGCTACCACACCCACGTCGAAGGCTCGGGCGTGGGCCTTTACATGGTGAAGAAGATGGTGGAGAATGCCGGCGGCCACGTCACGGTGCAGAGCGAGCTGGGCGTGGGCTCCACGTTCACGGTGTATTTCCGGCACTAGCGGCTGCTTCGGAGTTAAGAGTTGAGGGTTAAAATCAGCGGAGCAAGAACGAACGTCATGCTTCGCTGCGCTCTGCATGACGTTCGTTCTTGCTCCGCTTCGGATAGACTCCTACCCCGCCGTCACGTCCTCCACGCCCAGCAGCAGGCGGCCGGTACGCGCCCCGCCGCTGGTGAGGGGCCGCCCAAACAGGCGTAGCGTGCGCAGCCCGGCCCCGGGAAACTCGGCCGTGTAGGGAAAGTCCAGGAAAGGCTGCTCCGGGTGGCGCAGGGTGATTTCGAGGCGCTCGCGTAGCGCAGACTGCTGCCAGGCCCCACCATCGAGCTCGCGTAGCAGTTGGCCCTTGCTGCCCTCCCTATCGAGCCCGAATAGCGCGGCAAAGGCCGCGCTGATGGCCAGCACGCGCTGCTCAGTATCGAGCACGAGCAGGGGCTCGCGCAGGGTTTCGGCAATGCTTTCGGCAAAGCGGGCGCTTTCCTGCAGCTGGGCCTCCAGGGTTTTGAGGGCCGTGATGTCGGTGAAGGTGATGACGGCCCCACTGATGTAATTGTCGAGGGTGCGGTAGGGCAATATCCGCATCACGTACCACTGCCCCTGAGTGGTCTGGATGTTGGCCTCCACGGTCACCAGCCGGTCCAGCACCTGGCGCACGTCCTCAGCCAGGGTTTCGTGGCGCAGGGTGGTGGCAAAATGCACGATGGGGCGGCCCACGTCGCTGGGCAGCAGGCTCACGATGCGATGCACGGGCGGCGTGAAGCGCTTTATCACCATGTCGTTGTCCAGGAAAATGGTGGCAATTTCCGTGGCATCGAGCAGGTTCTTCATGTCGTTGGCGGCCTGGCTCAGCTCCTCGGTTTTGCTGAGGTACTGCATGTTGAGGGTCATCAGCTCCTCGTTCAGGCTCTGCATTTCCTCCTTGTTGGTCATGGCCTCCTCGTTGGTGCTTTGCAGCTCCTCGTTGGCGCTTTGCAACTCCTCGTTGGTGCTTTTCAGCTCTTCCACGCTGCTTTCCATCTCCTCGATGGTGGTCTGGAGGCGGTGCTTGGTGTACTGCAGCTCCTTTTGCAGGGTTTGCACCTGGGCATTGTGGTCGGGAACCAGGGTGGCCTTGCCCAGGCGCACGCGGCGGGGCGTGGGCTGCTCCTCAAACACTACCAGCAGTAGGCCGGCCAAAGCTTCGCCTTCGGCCAGCACCTTCACCGTGAGGCGCAGCAGCTGCACACCGGCTTCGAGGTGCAGCTTTACACCCTCGGCCACCACGTCCTGGCCAGTGGCCACGGCCTGATGCACGGCCTCGCTCAACTCGTAGTTGAGTTCCTCGCGGGCCATGTCGAACACATTCATAGCGCCCAGGCCGGGGGCGGGCTCCAGGTAGCGGCCGGTGCGGCCATTCACGAACAGGATTTCGCCTTTGGGGTTGATGACCACGGCGGGTGGCGTGTACTGGCGCAGCAGCACGCGCTGCACCAGCGCGGCAAACGGGCCTTCTTTGCGGGCAGCGTGCGAAATCATGGAGCCGGAGGGAGCAGTGGATGGGGCCTGGGCGTGCTGCCGGGCCAGGGCAAACGGAAAGTTGACCAGCCGCGTGAGCGACGACGGCGAATCGGTGCGGCGCGAAATCTTCCACTTCACGTCCAGCGACTGGAACAGGTCCTGAAAGCCGGTGAGGTTTTCGCTCGGCCCCAGAAACAGCACCCCGCCCACGTTCAGGGCATAATGGAAGATGGGAATGAGGTTTTTCTGGAGCTCGGCGCTGAGGTAAATGAGCAGGTTGCGGCACACCAGCAAGTCGAGCTTGGTGAAGGGCGCGTCCTTGTTCAGGTCATGCACGGCAAACACCACCACGTCGCGCACCTCTTTCTTGATGCGGTAGCCGTCCTCGGTTTTCACGAAGAAGCGCCGCAGCCGCTCGGGGCTCACGTCCGCCACCACGTTGTCGGGATACACCCCCGCGCGGGCAAATTCGATGGCCTCGGGGTTGATATCGGTGGCAAAAATCTGGAGCTTGAGGTAGCTGGCCGGCCCCATTTCGCCCAGGCATTCGAGCAGGGTAATGGCCAGGCTGTAGGCCTCCTCGCCCGTGGAGCAGCCCGGCGCCCACACCCGCACGGTGCTGTCGGCGGGCTTGGCGCGCAGCAGCGGCAGCAGGCGCGCCTTGAGCTGCTCAAACGCCTCGCGGTCCCGGAAGAACTTGGTCACGCCAATCAGCAGCTCCTTGAACAGAGCATCCACCTCGGCCGGGTTTTCCTGGAGAAAGCGCACGTACTGCGTAAACTCCCGAATCTGGTGCGAGTTCATGCGCCGCTCAATGCGCCGAAACACCGTGTTGCGCTTGTAGAAGCTGAAGTCGTGGCCCGTCTTGGCCCTTATGAGGTGAAAAATCTTTTGCAGGGCGTGGGCCGGGCGGGCGCTGCTGTCGGCTTCCTCGCGGCGGGGGCGGGTGTCGGGGTGGCGCACGTAGTCCAGCAGCTTGGCCGGCAGCTGCGCGGCGGGCAGCACAAAATCCACGAACTCGGTGGCCATCGCCGAGCGCGGCATCGAGTCGAACTCGGCCGTTTCGGGGGCCTGCACCATCACCATCCCGAAGTTTTCCATCACCATTTTCAGGCCCAGCGTGCCATCCGAGCCCAGCCCCGAGCAGATGATGCACACCGCCCGGGCGCGCGCATCCTTGGCCAGGCTCTGGAAAAAGAAGTCGATGGGCAGCCGGTGGCCCGCCGGCTGGGTGGGCGCAAACAGCAGCAGCATGCCGTGCAGGATGCTCATGTCGCGGTTGGGCGGAATCACGTACACGTTATTGGGGCGCACCCGCAGGCCGTCGCTGGCCTCGCGCACCGGCATGGCGGTGAAGTGCTGGAGCACCTGCGCCAGCTCCGATTCCTGGGTGGGCATGAGGTGCGTCACTACCATGAAGGCCATCCCGCTATCGGCCGGCATGGCCCGAAAAAATGCCTCGAATGCCGCCAGCGACCCCGCCGAGCCGCCCAGTGCCACCAGCGGAAACTTGTCGGCCGAGTAATCAGGGTGCCGGGCCTCGCGGGCCAGAGTGCCGGTGATGGGCTCGTCGCCGTCGCGGGGCATTTCGGCGGGCGGCGTAATGAGCAGGCCGGGTTCGTCGGGCGCAGATGCCGGGGCCAAGTCGGGGGAGGTCATAGGGCAACGGTGTTGAAACGGCCTCATTCCCCCAAAGGGCGGGTCCAGAGCAAATTTACTGGAAAAAGCCCGGGACCTTCGCCACGCCCGGGTTTTTGCCGTAGTAAACAGCCTTTCCCTGTCCCATTCCCATGCCCACTCCTGCTTATCTCGTTGTAGTTGGCACTTCGGCCGGCGGCATGCCCGCCCTGGTCGAATTTGTGGCCCAACTCCCGGCTACCCTTCCCGCTGCCGTCCTGGTGGTGCAGCATTTCGCGCCCGATGCCGATGGCCAGCACCTCGTGGACCGGCTGGCCCGCCACACCGCCCTGCCCTGCCGCCTGCCCACCGACGGCGAAGTGCTGGCCGCTGGCACCCTGTACCTGGCCCCGCCCGACCGCCACCTGCTGGCCAAGGACGGTAGCGTGCCCCACCTGCTGGTGACCAAAGGCCCGCGCGAAAACCACTACCGCCCCGCCGCCGACGCCCTGTTCCGCTCGGCGGCGGTGGCATACGGGGCGCGCACGGTGGGCGTGGTGCTCACCGGCATGCTGCACGACGGCACTGCCGGCCTGGAGTTCATCAAGCGCTGCGGCGGCATTGCCATCGTGCAGGACCCCGGCGAGGCCGAATTCCCGAGCATGCCCGAATCGGCCCTGCACAACGTGGACGTAGACTACGTGGTGCCCCTGGGCCAGATGGCGGCCCTGCTGGACGAAATCACTAACAGTCCCGCGCCCCCGCGCCAGCCCGTCATTCCCGAGGACCTTAAACAGGAGGCCGCCATTGCGGAAAGAGTGGTGGGCGATACGAATGAAGTTGCCAGCATTGGGCACCTCGTGCCCCTCACCTGCCCCGACTGCGGCGGCAACCTCTGGGAAGTGAACCAGGGCAAGGTACTGCGCTACCGCTGCCACACCGGCCACGCCTTCACCGCCAACAGCCTGCTGCACAACTCCCAGCAACGCCTCGAAGAAACGCTGTGGGTGGCCCTGCGCATGATGGAAGAGCGCAAAAACCTGCTCACCGGTATGGCCGTGCGCGGCGCAGGGTCCTACTCCGTGCAGCAGGAAGAGAAGCTGGACGAAATCAAAAAGCATATCGACCGCCTGCGCGAGTTCCTGCTCAACGGCAGCAGCCCCAACACCATTGCCACGCCCGAGGACTAGCCGGGCGCGATGGCGGCGTGGCGGGTGGCGGGCCTATGCCACCAGGCCCCAGTCGTGCCAGTTGGCCTGGCGGGCGGCATCCAGCAGCGTGGGCACCATGCAGGGCGCGGGGCCCAGCTCCTGCTCCAGCAGTTCGCGCTTCACGCGCTCGGGCACATGCACCAGCACCAGCTGCGCGTGCTGCTCCTGGAGCTGGAAGTGCGAGTTCCACAGCAGCCGCGCCGCCTCGGCCGATAGCGAGTTCAACATGCCGCAATCGACCCACACCGAGGGCTTGCCGCTGCGCTGCGCCCGGCGCAGCCAGCGCGCCAGCACCGATTCCGGCTCGCCCGCCCGGCCCGGAGCCAGAATGAGCAGGTAGCTCTCCGGCAGCAATTCATGGTATATAACATGCATAACAAATAGGATTTAAGCAGCAGGTAAAAATATATAAACGGGATATTCTGATACTAAGCGGTAATTATCGCGTAATGGTGATACAAATTTCACCAATATTATAAATTAATACTAGGGGATAAGTACGGGTTCTACTCCGGACAAATACTTAAACTATTGCGGCTATAAATTTAATTGTTTGCCTCACACCCCTTCATTATCTTGGGAAAGTGATATCTGGCACGCAGGCAAAAAAGTTGAACTGTCGACTAAAATAAAGTTAAACATATATTTATAACAATGCAATTGCCGGGCATTAAAATTCCATTACAATCCCGACTGGCTAAAATATCGTGTCACCAAAACCGTCTGCATTATGCCGACCTTGGCGGCACGACGGGCGCTGTCCGGGAGCCTTAGTAGCCGTAAATTGCCTTGCAACCCTTATTTCACCTTTTTTCCCTTCACTATGAGTCCTTCCGTACGCAACATCATCGCCTGGATTTTGCAGGCGCTATTAGCTGCCATGTTCATCTTCTCCGGCGTTCACAAGCTCATGGACCTGCCTGGCACCATGAAAATGTTTGGCGGCCTGGGCCTGCCGGGCTGGTTTGCCGGCCTTATCGGCGGGGCTGAGGTGCTGGGCGGCCTTGGACTGCTGGTGCCGCGTACGGTGCGCCCGGCGGCCGTGGGCCTCATCATCATCATGGTTGGGGCGGTGTTTATGCACGCCACCAAAATCCCCGGCGGCCTGGCCAAGGGCATGCCGGCCATTGTGGCGCTGCTATTGCTGGTGGTGGTACTCGTGCTGCGCAGCCGCACCGAGGCGCGTGCGGTATAGGCCTATTACAATATCGGTTTGTCATTCCGGCGAAGGAAGAATCCGGGAGAAGACGGCGAACGACACCCCCCAGATTTCTCCTTCGCCGGAATGACAAACCGGCTGCTGAACCCTTGCTCCTCCCCGGCCGTTAGCCGGGTCTTACCCCAAACCATTGCTGCCCGGCTGGGTTGCTTGCCTTCTGGCCGGCCCGGCCGGGCTACTTGTGTGCTCTCATGAAAATCCTTTATAGCTACCTGCGCAACTACTGGCCGCTGCTGGTGCTGGCCCTCGGGCTGGCCGCCGTGAACCAGGTGTTCTCGCTGCTCGACCCGTATTTCTTCCGCAAGCTTATCGACCACTTTGCGCCCAAGGGCAGCGAGCTGGCGGCCGTGCGGCTGGTGCCGTTCGGACCGTTTCTGCGCGAGGCCCTGCCCTACATCGGGCTGATGCTGGGCGCGGCCATGGTGTCGCGCATTGCCAAGAACTTCCAGGATTATTACGTCAACGTCATCACCCAGCGGCTGGGCGCGAAGATGTATTCTGACGGCCTGCGCCATTCGCTGGAGCTGCCCTACCAGGTGTTTGAGGACCAACGCTCGGGCGAGACGCTGGGCAAGCTCCAGAAGGTGCGGCTTGATGTGGAGAAGCTAATTCAGAGCTTTGTGAATGTGCTGTTTACGGCGCTGGTGGGCATTATTTTCGTGATGTGGTACGCCATCACGGTGTACTGGCCCATCGCACTGGGGTATTTTCTCACCATTCCGCTGCTGGGTATTCTGAGTTTTTTCCTGAGCAAGAAAATCAAGGTTATCCAGAAAACCATCGTGGCCGAAACCACGGCCCTGGCGGGCTCCACCACCGAAAGCCTGCGCAACATCGAGCTCATCAAAAGCCTGGGCCTGGCCCAGCAGGAAACCGAGCGCCTGAATGCCACCACCACCAAAATCCTGAAGCTGGAGCTGCGCAAGGTGCGCTACCTGCGCTCGCTGAGCTTCGTGCAGGGCACCTTCGTGAACCTGCTCCGCAACGTGATTGTGCTGCTGCTGCTGTATCTGCTGGTGCAGCGCCACATAAGCCTGGGGCAGTTTTTCTCGTTCTTCATCTACTCGTTCTCCATTTTTGGGCCATTGCAGGAGTTGGGCAACATCATTGGCGTGTACCGCGAAACCGAGATTTCGCTGGGCAACTTCCAGACGATTCTCGACACGCCGAAGGACGTGAAGCCGGCGCACCCCAAGTCCGTGGCGCACATCGACAACCTGGCCTTCGACCACGTCAGCTTCCAGCACCTCACGGCCAAGGGCAAGGCGCTGACCAATATTTCCTTCGGGGTAAAACTCGGCGAAACCATTGCCTTCGTGGGACCGTCGGGCTCGGGCAAAACCACGCTGGTGAAGCTGCTGGTGGGCCTCTACCCGCCCCTGGCCGGCCAGATTCTCTACAACGGCATCCCCGGCTCGGAAATCGACCTCGATGAGCTGCGCGAGCAAATCGGCTTCGTGACGCAGGATACGCAGCTTTTTTCCGGCACTATCCGCGAGAACCTGCGCTTCGTGGCCCCCCAGGCCACCGACGAGGAATGCCTGATGGCCCTGCACCAGGCGGCGGCCGACACGCTGCTGGCCCGCGCCCCGCTTGGCCTTGATACCGTGATTGGCGAGGGCGGCGTGAAAGTGAGCGGCGGCGAAAAGCAGCGCCTCAGCATTGCCCGCGCCCTGCTGCGCAAGCCCACGCTCATGGTGTTCGACGAAGCCACCTCGGCCCTTGACTCCCTCACCGAAGAGGAAATCGGCAAGACGGTGCGGAAGCTTTCGGGCTCGCGCCAGCACATGACCATCCTCATTGCCCACCGCCTGAGCACCATTTTGCACGCCGACCGCATCTTCGTTTTAGAGCGCGGCCACATTGCCGAACACGGCGGCCACGCCGAGCTGCTGGCCCAAAAAGGCCTCTACTACGCCATGTGGCGCCAGCAAATTGGCGAGCGCAAGGAGGAGGACGCGACCAGCGCCGTGGCCGTTTAGGCCCATCTGGCTGCACTTTGCCGCCTGAAATCTCTCGCCTGCCGCGAGTTTGGCCAAAGCGAAGTTCTTTCAAAAAAACCCGACAATGGGACTATTCGATTTCCTGAAACCGAAAGAATCACCCGCACCTTCACCATCAGCACCGGAGCCCGTGGCGGCACCCTACTTGGGCGACTTGGCGAAGACTGGGGTGCTCTACGAACTGACGTCGGTTCCCAAACCAGACCGGGATGATGACTGGAACGCGGCTTTTCTGGCCAATTTGTCGGCGGCCAGCTTTCGGTGTGGCAACCCGCAAATTATTCAGGGGCCAGATGGGTTTCCGTATTTCCAGCTCTTTCTGCCCGAGGCCGGCGTCAGCTTTCAGTGCTATGTTATTGATAGAATGAAGGATGATTTTCTCCTGGAGCGAGGCCTGGGGGTCGTAATCAACCCCACCAACACGGGTCCGGATTGGGTGTTATCGTACGGAGACATCCTCAATTTCCAGCTACAGGGCCAGTTCTACACAACCGGAGAAACGCCGTTTTCGAAACAGCTCACCGACGAGGTACTTGAATCGAAAGAGGAAGTCATGATTGGGCAGCCAAGTGAGCTTCTGCTTCCGCAGCCGACGCGCAATATCCTGCGGGAATACCTCACCAACAACGGCGTTGCGTCGCCCAAGGTCCTGCTCATGATGCGGCACCTTGCTAACGGACCCGGTATTTCTCAGAATTTGGTGTTCAACATTACGCCTCAGCATTTCGACAGCGAGGAGGCGTACCGAAGCGTTATGCAACGCCTGCCCTGGTTCTTGCCAAGGCATTATTCCATTGTGGGGATGCGGGAGGAAAGTCTTGAAAACGGCTTTATGCCGCTCTAGAAAACCAATAAAAACTGTCCCCTACTCAATTATCTGCGCTTTCGGGTCAAAATCGACGGTGGGCGGTTGGGGGTTCATGTCCTCCAGGGCGGCCACCACAATTTCGGTGATGGCCAGGTCGCGGCCCCATTTATGGTTGGCGGGAATCACAAACCACGGCGCATCGGCAGCGGAACATTGCCGCATAGCCTCCTGGTAGGCGGCCTGGTAGTCGTCCCAATGGGCACGTTCCTTGAGGTCGTTGGGGTCGAATTTCCAGTTTTTAGTAGGGTCATCGAGGCGGGCCTGCAGGCGCTGGGCCTGCTCCTCTTTGGAAATGTGCAGGAAGAACTTGAGGATGCGCGTGCCGTTGTTCAGCAACAGCTGCTCGAAGTTATTGATGTCGGCATAATGCTCCTGGCAGGTTTTTTCGTCAATCAGGCCGTGTACGCGGGTGATGAGCACGTCCTCGTAGTGCGAACGGTTGAACACGCCGATGTGGCCCCTTTTGGGCGTCTGAGCATGAATACGCCAGAGAAAATCGTGCTTCAGCTCCTCCGAAGTGGGCGCTTTGAAAGAGGCTATCTGCACGCCGGCCGGATTCACGCCCGTGAGCAGGTTCTGGATGGCTCCGTCCTTGCCACCCGTATCCATGGCCTGCAACACGATGAGCAGGCTGCGCGAGTGCTCGGCATAGAGCAGCTCCTGGAGCTCGCTCAGGCGCTGGCGCAGCTTGAGCAGGCGCGGGCTGGCCTCCTGCTTGTCGTCGGGCTGGTGCGCGAAGGGCGTGAGGTCGGCCGGGTCCACGTCGGCCAGGCGAAAGGACTTGCTTTTGACGAAAACGGCGGGGGTTTCGGGGAGCTTGAATTTCATGTCGAAAAGTGCCTTTTGAGGCTGTTTAGAAAAAACCGTCATGCAGAGCGCAACGAAGCAACTTTACCGCGCAACGCAATTATTTACTTCAGCAGTAAAGATGCTTCGCTGCGCTCTGCATGACGGTCTAACTGGTTTGAAATCCTACGCGCCGCCCACCAGCCGCGCAATGCCGAACGCCGCCGCCGCCGCCAGCGCGCCCACCACAGCCATTTTTACGGCTCCGGCCACGGGCGGCTGCCCGGTCATGCGGCTCTTGAAATAGCCAAACGTGAACAGGCACACCAGCGTGATGGCCGCCGACCACGCCAGCCCGCGCTGGGGCGTGTCGGTCACGAAATAGGCGCTGAGCGGAATCAGCCCACCCACGGCGTAGGCCATGCTAATGGTTACGGCACTTTTGGGGGCCTGCCTGGGGTCGGGTTCCTCCAGGCCCAGCTCGTACTTCATCATGAACTTCACCCACTGCTCGGGGTCGGCGGTGAGTTCGGCCACGGCCTGGCGGCGGGTGGTTTCCGAGAGGCCCATGTCGGCCAGCAGCTCGTCCACTTCGGCGCGCTCTTTATCGGGCACCTCCTGCACCTCACGGTGCTCACGGCCCAGCTCCGAGGCGTAGTGCTCTACTTCGGTGCGGCCGGCCAGATAGCCGCCCAGGCCCATGGCAATGCTGCCGGCCACAATTTCGGCCAGCCCCGCCGTGATAACCAGCCCCGAGGACGACACGGCCCCGCTCAGCCCCGCCGCCAGCGCAAAGGGCACGGTCAGGCCATCGCTCAGGCCAATTACTACATCCTGCAACATGGCCGAACTGGTAAGGTGGTGCTCGGGATGCACGTCGTGGGGCAGTTGGGTGGTCGTAGTTGGCTCGGTCATAAAGGGAAAATTAAGAATGTAGCCTGAACCCGGCTGGGCGCTTTACGTACGCAGAAATAGAACTTTCGCTGCCGAAATGTTTCGGCGGCCTCCCTCACTTCACTCGTTTTTATCCTTATGGCTGCTCCCGCCAAAACTGCCGCTCCTAAAACCGCCGCACCCAAAAAAGCTGCCGCCCCGGCCGCCAAAAAAGCCCCCGCTAGAGCCACTACCGCCAACACCGGCAAAGGGGCCGGCTCCAACGCCGCCGTCGATATTCAGCCCATCCTCAACCAGCAAAACCACGCCCCTGCGCCCACCCAGCGCTTCGGCACCGTGAGCCAGCGCCTGCCCATCGGCCTCGATGAGGCCACCCGCCAAAGCAGCGTTACCATGCTCAACCAGCTCCTGGCCGATACCATTACGCTGCGCGATATGTACAAGAAGCACCATTGGCAGGTGGTAGGCCCCACGTTCTACCAGCTGCACCTGCTCTACGACAAGCACTACGAAGAGCAGGCCGAGCTGGTGGATACCATCGCTGAGCGCATCCAGATTCTGGGCGGCGTGGCCGTGGCCATGGCCCACGACGTGGCCGAGCTTACCAGCCTGCCCCGCGTACCCCGCGACCGTGAGGAGGCTCCCGTGCAGGTATCGCGCCTGCTGAGCGCCCACCAGTCCATCCTCAAAAACTGCCACGACTATGCCAAGAAGGCCGATGAGTCGGGCGACGATGGCACCAACGACCTTGTGGTAAGCAACCTCATGCGTACCAACGAGCTGCAAGTGTGGTTTGTATCGGAGCACGTAGTCGAGTCGCCCCTCACCCGCGCAGAATAGTAGTGATTCGTTCGCAAAAGCAACCAAAAAAGGCTGCCGCAGATAATGCGGCAGCCTTTTTTGGTTTGACTCCAGTCGTCAATCAACCTGCGCGGCCAGCTTTTCGCTGTGGTTGTCTTCGGCCTCTTCCACCGAATGGGTTTTGCCCAGGTCGTTATCCTTTTTGGCCAGCTCGGCCAGCAGGCAGTAGAAATCGTGCAGGGTCTTAATTTCTTCTTCCGAAAAATCCTGGGCGTTGATGAGGCGGTTGCTGGCTCCCTGCGTGGCCGCAATCAGCTCGTTCAGCTTCAGGTGCAGCACCAGCGAATCTTTGTTCTGCGCCCGCTGAATGAGAAACACCATCAGAAACGTAATAATGGTGGTGCCCGTGTTGATGACCAATTGCCAGGTTTCGGAATAATGAAACAGTGGCCCCGTAATGCCCCACACAATCACAATTCCCGCCGCGCCAACAAAGGCGGCCGTGGAACCTGAAAAGGTAGTAATGGCCCCGGCCATGCGGCCAAAAAAGGAGTTCCTAGCGGTCAATGGAGATGAATTCATGGCGTATTTTCTGAGAAAGAGGCGAAAAGCAACCTTAAGCTTCTACGAAACCACAAGATAACCAGTTGAATGATGGATGGTTGGTGAAAAAGGGGGCTGAAAGGTTGTGCGGCCCAAATACTCCGGCTATCTTTGCACCCGCTTCGCCACCTCAGCGACGCCGGCCTCGGCCGAATACCCGGTTTAGTTGCTCTATTTGCGCACGTGGTGAAACTGGTAGACACGCCATCTTGAGGGGGTGGTGCCTTCGGGTGTGGGAGTTCGAATCTCCCCGCGCGCACGCAAATCGAAAGCCCGTTGCAAGCAATTGCAGCGGGCTTTTTCGTGTCGTAGCGTGGACTCTGTGAGTCCGCGCACAAGAGCACATACTCATGTGCGAACGAATATGCGGACTCACAGAGTCCACGCTACTCCCGCTCAAACGGGTTGCCGGGCTTCACCAGCACCACCCGCTCGCGCTCCACCACCACCTGGCCGGGTAGCGCGCCCTTGGGCTTGCGCACAAACTTCTTAGGCGTGACCGTGACCGGGCATAATGTATCATGCTGGCGGCGCGAGTACCAGCCGGCCAGCATGGCGGCGTGCTCCACCACGGGCTCGGGCACCGGCTGCCCCGCCTTGTGGCGGATAACGACGTGCGAGCCCGTCACGTCTTTGGCGTGTAGCCAGAGGTCGTCCTTATGGGCGTATTTCTGGGTGAGCAGGTCATTGTTCGCCGCGTTACGGCCGACGAGGATGGTGAAACCCCGGTCCTCAAAAACCTTAAAGGGCAGCTCTGTAGCCGCTTTGGCCGCCGTGGGCGTGGGGTCGAGGCCGTGCTGCTTGCGCCAGGTGCGCAGGCCGCGCAGCTCGGCCAGGGCGGGCTGGGTATCCATTTCTTCGAGGCGCTCCAGGGCGGTGAAAGCGGTGGCCTCATGGCGGGCAATGCGCTCGGTGAGCTGGCGCTCTTCAATTTGCTGGTTTTTGCCCTTGCGGTATAGGTTTTCGGCAGTAAGCTGGGGCTTTTCGGTACGCTTCAGCTTGATGGTTTTGGGCAGATTGGTGTAAAAATCAATGACCTCAATCTGAGTAGAACCGGCCGGAATATCGTGCAGATTGGCCATTATCAGGTCGGCGGTGTGGCGGTATCCAGCTTCGTGGGCCAAGGCGTGGAGGCGCTGGCGGGCGTGGGCGGCGGCGGTGTCGGATTCGGCGGCGCGGCGCTCCAGCAACTGGCGCAGCTGCTTGGTTTCAGTTTCGAGGGCGCGACGGCCTAGGGCCATGGGCACGAAGCGGCGCAGGGCAGCCACCGGGTCATCGCCGGCGAAGGTTTCCAGCACTTCCCCCAGCGGCAGCAGGCTAAGACGCGTGCGGCCGTCGAGCTGGATGAGGTAGTAGTGCGCGGGCTTTTCGAGTTGGGCCAGCACCTGGTTTACCAGGCGAGTTTTGGTTTCGGGCGGGGCGGGGTCGTAGCCGTTCAGACGCAGGTAGCGCAGGGGCAGGTCGGCCAGGGGTGGCGGGAGTTTCTGGACCGCAGATTCAATGGATTTTACAGATTCCGCAGATTCGGACGGGCTTGGGGTCTCTGATGGTGGTACGGGTTGTGGGCGCAACTCCGCATCGGCCAGCAGCTTTTGATGGAAAAGCTGGGCTTTGCCGTCGGGTGCCGTGCGGAAAATGGCGTTTGGGCGCGGGCCATAAAGCTTGAATACGAGGCGGGCGCCACTGCGGAAATTGAGCTGCACCACCCGGTCCTGGGGCCAGGCGGCTACGGTTTCAATCTGCTGGCCCAGCATATCTGGGAACAAGTCGACGGAATTGGCGCGGGCGCGCTGGAAGGTTTCGGGCAGGGCCAGGGCCGGGAAATTAGCCCCCAGCTGCGCTTTCAGCCAGAACTCGGCCGTGCCGTTGGTGAGGCCAATAACTAGCTCGTCCTTTTCCTGCGTGAAGCACACGGCCACGCGGTAGCCCCGCAGCCGCTCGGTGAGCGCGGGGGCCAGCTGGCGCAGGAAGTAGTAATTGGTGTGCATAAGATGTAGCGCGGACTTTGAGAGTCCGCGAGTGCGCCGTTAATTCAACTGTTCAATTCGCGGACTCTCAAAGTCCGCGCTACATTGCCTTACACCTCCACCTTCAGCCCATCATACGCCAACCGAATCCAAGGCGGCAGTTCGGCTTCTACCTCGCGGTGCAGGCCCAGCTGGTGGCTGATGTGGGTGAGGTAGGCGCGTTTGGGCGCGGCTTCTTCGAGCACGGCCACGGCCTGGGCCAGGGTGAAGTGCGAGATGTGCTCCTCGCGGCGTAGGGCGTTGAGCACGATAACGTCGGCGTCGCGGAGCTGGGCGCGGGTTTCGGGGCCGAGGTGGTTGGCATCCGTCAGGTAGCAGAAGCCGCCGATGCGGAAGCCCAGCACTGGCAGCCGGTGGTGCATTGCCCGCAGCGGTAGCACGGGCACGCCCAGCACGTCGAACGGCACATCGTCGCGCTCGATGGGGTGCAGCACCACGCGGGGCACGCCGGGGTACTTGTGCTCGGCAAAAATGTAGGCGAACTCCTGCCGTAGCTGCTGAAGCACGCGAGGCTCGGCAAAAACCGGCATGTCGGTCTTTTGCCGGAAGTTGAAGGCCCGGATGTCGTCGAGGCCGGCGGTATGGTCCTTGTGCTCGTGGGTGAAGAGTAGGGCGTCGAGGTGCGTAACGCGGGCGCGCAGCATCTGCTGACGGAAATCGGGTCCGGAATCGACCACAAAGCTGCGGCCATCCACTTCCAGATGCACGGACACGCGCAGACGGTGGTCGCGGTGGTCGAGCGAGCGGCACACCGTGCAGGTGCAGCCAATCATGGGTACGCCCGAGGACGTGCCCGTACCTAAAAACGTTACAGTCATTCAGTTAAGAGTTATGAGTTAAAGGTTATGAGTTTAGCTGATGGCCCTAAGTGGGCACGAACCGCAAAGCTTTGCTGTGCCAACTCCTAACTTTTAACTCATAACTCTTAACTCCCTTACCCTACGTATTGCTTCACAACGCGCACCAAGGCATCGAAATCGAGCGGCTTGGGCAGGTAATCGGTCACGCCGGCCTCGCGGAACTGGTCCATTGAGTAGTTATTGGCGTTGCCGGTGATGGCGATGATGGGGAGCTTGTTGATTTTGGGGTCGGCGTGGGCGCGGATTTCGCGGGTGCATTGCATGCCGTCTTTCACGGGGATGTTGATGTCCATCAGCACGCAATCCACCGCGTTGCTTTCCAACTGCTTCAGTACTTCGCCGCCGTTTTTAGCCAGCACGATTTTATACTTCTGCAATTCCAGGATTTTGCGGGTAAGATTGAGAATTACCGAGCTGTCCTCAGCAATTAGGATGGTTTTCTGTACGGGTTCGGCGGACATTTGCGAAGGGTTTTGGGTTGGGTTCATAGGGTAGAGTAATAAGAGATTTGCCGCGTTCAGGCGGCTGAAGAGTCGGCAGCGCGCTCAACTGCGCCGGGGTATTCGGCAACGAACTGTGCAAAGTAATGTTCCAGAAGTTGAAAACCCACGGCACCTTCATCCAGCCGGCCCTCTTTGAACTGACTCTCAAGGTGCCGGGCCTGCGCAGCCAGGGCCACCCCGCCCAGCGTGGCGGCCGTGCCCTTGAGCTGGTGCAGCATGGGCAGCAGCTCGCGGAAGTTGGCGTCGGCCACGGCGGGGGCGGCATCGCGCAGCAAATCGCCGGCTTCCTGCTCGAACTCCTGGTAGAGGTCGGACGTGAATTCGGAACCGCCCAGCTCTATCAGCTGGTGCATGATGTTCACATCAAGCGTGGGCTCCCGGGGCTCGGCGGGCACCGAAACAGATAGCGCGGCGGGCACCAAAGCGGGGGCGGTGCCATTGGTCCCGAGGGCCATGGCCGGGGGCGTGACGGGCGTGGTACGCGGCCGCAGCCAACGGTGCAGCACTTCGTAGAGGTGCCGGCTTTTCACGGGCTTGCCCACGTAGTCATCCAGGCCCTGGCTCATGAAGCGGCCGGCGTCTTCCTGCATGGAGTAGGCCGTCATGGCCACCACGGGCGGGCAGGCGGCCCCCAGCAAGCGCCGGATTGCGGCGGTGGCGGCCACCCCGTCCATGTCCGGCATCTGGATGTCCATGAAAATAATGTTGTAAACGATGCCCGGCGTGCTGACCAGGGCAATAGCCTCGGGGCCGCCGCCGGCGATGGTGACGTCGCAGCCCAGCTTGGTGAGCAGGCGCTGGCCCACCTTCTGGTTGATGGCGTTGTCATCGACGAGCAGCACCATGGGGGCGGCCTCGAAGGGCTGGAACGCGGCCTCGCGCACCGGAGCTACGGTGAGCGGCTCGACGTGCTGGGCCTCGCGGGCGCTGATGGTGAACCAGAACACGGAGCCCTCGCCCTCGTCGGACAACACGCCAATCTCGCCGCCCAGCAGCTCGGCCAGCTGCCGGCTGATGCTCAGGCCCAGGCCCGTGCCGCCGTAGGCCTTGCTGGGCGTGGTGTCGAGCTGGGTGAAATTAGTAAAGAGCAGGCTGGCGTTGTCGCTCGAAATACCGATGCCCGAGTCCTGCACCGCGAAGCGCAGGGTGTGCAGCTCGCCGTCGGTACTCACGCTGCTCACCACGATGCCCACCGTGCCTTCGTTGGTGAACTTGATGGCGTTGGCCACCAGGTTGGACAAGATTTGGAGCAGGCGCACCTCGTCGGTTATCACGTAGCGCGGGGTGTGCGGCGTGATGTGGTAGGTGAAGCGGATGTGCTTCTGCTCGGCCCGGTAGATGAATAGGGCGCGGATGCGCTCCATCACAGCCTGCAGCTCGATGGGGGTTTCGTGAATCTGGAGCTTGCCGGCCTGGATTTTCGACAGGTCCAGAATGTCATTCAGGATGGTGAGCAGGGCGTCGGAGCTCTTGCGCAGGGTGTCCACGTAGTCGAGCTGCTCGTCGGTTTCCACGGTCTGGTCGAGCAGGTCAATCATGCCGATGATGCCGTTCATGGGCGTGCGCAGCTCGTGGCTCATGTTGGCCAAAAACTGCGTTTTGGCCTCCAGGGCGGCTTCGGCCTCGTCTTTGGCATGGCGCAGGTCGTCCTGCATCTGCTTGATTTCGGTCACGTCGCGGGCAATGCCCTGGGTACCTATCAGGCCTTCGCCCACAATGCGCGCATTCACGAGCACGCTCACGGGGTAACCTTCCTTGTGCCAGAGCTGGGTTTCGAAGTTGCGCAGGCCGCCGCTGCGCTCCACTTCCTCATTGGCCCGGGGCCGGTCAATGGTTTCGACGTAAAAATCGGCCACAGGCTTGCCCAGCACTTCCTCGGGCGCATAGCCCAGCACGTCGCGCACCGAAGGGCTGACGATGGTGAGCAGGCCCTCCTCGTCGGTGCGGTAATAGATGTCCTGAAACGACTCGAAGATGGAGCGAAATTTCTCTTCCTGCCCTTCCAGGGCCAGTTGGGCGCGCTTCTGCTCGGTGATGTCGTGGGCAATAGCCGAAATTTCCTCAAACGAGCCGTCGCCCAGGTAAATCGGGTTCAGGTAAATATCGGTCCACACATCGTAGCCCCGGGCATCGCGCAGGCGCATCTCGAAGCGCTGGGCTTGGCCCTTGGCGGCCGCGTCGTAGTGCTCCACAAAGGTGTTGCGCTCGTTGGCGGGCATCTGCTCCAGGTCGGCTTTCCAGAGGTTGAGGCCGCGTACCGGGTAGGTGCCGTTGCGCCGCAGGAACAGGGCCGCGTAGTTGCGGTTGAAGTTCATGAGGTTGGCGCGGGTGTCCACCGTCCACATGACGTGCGAGCCGCTCTCGAAAATAGCGTTGAGACGGGCGGTTTGCTTGCCAATCTGCTCCTCGTTGCGCTTGCGTTCAATGGCCAGCGCCACCTGGTTCGAGATGAAGTGCAGCACGTCGAGGTCGCCGGGCGTGTAGGCATCGGCGCGGCTGTAGTCCTGCACGGCCAGCACCCCGATGATGCGGTCGCCGATGCTCAGCGGGGAGGCCAGCATCACCTCCGGGGCCTGCCCAAAGGCCGTGACGGCCCCGCTGCGTACCAGCTGCTGGTAGTCGGTATGGGTGAGGTAGCGCGGCTGCCCGCCGGCAATGATGTACTCCGACACGCCCGCCGAAAACGGCCGCGTGCCCTGCTGCCGGGCCTGCGGATACTGGTCGACGTGGTACACGAACTGCAGCTGCGTGCGGGCATCGTCACACAGGGCGATGAACAGGTTGCTGGTTTCGATAATCTTGCTCAGCTCGCGGTGAATGGCCCCGTAGAGGCTGGGCAAGTCCTTGGCCGAGATGGCCAGGTTGGCGATGCTGTAGTAGACCTTTTGCAGGCGCTCGGCCTTGATGCGGTCCGTGATGTCGTGCAGAATGGCGCGGCTGCTCACCGGCTGGCCTTCCTCGCGCACCACGTTCATGCTCCCGATGAGGTGTACGGGCTTGCCCTGGCTGGTCAGAAACACGGTTTCAACCTTGTTCACCGGTTCGCCGTCGTAGAGGTTGCGCAGCTGGTAGAGCAGCTTGGCCTTGTAGTACGGATGCACCACATCGGCCAGGGTGCGGGTGGCCAGCTCAGCATCGGTGTAGCCCAGCTTTTCCTTCCAGGCCTTGTTCACAAACAGGAAGCCGTTGTCGGCCCCGAGGTGCTGCACCAGGTCCTGGGCATTGTCGAGGAAGTCCTGGAGGTGGGTGCTGTCGCCGGCCAGGGCCGGGCTCACCACGCTACGGCTGGCCAGTTCGTGCCCGGCCATCCACAAGCCGGTCGCTCTCCCGGCGGCATCGTGGGTGAAGCCAAACTGCCACGTCACGTAGCGCAACTGGCCCGTGCGCGTGAGCACCGACCGCTCGTAGCTGGCCGCCAAGGTCTGATGCTCGATGATTTCCAAAAACTCGCGCCGCCGCGATTCGCGCTCGGCGGGCGGGGCAAACAGCTGGTAGCAGTGCTGGCCCAGCACTTTGTCGCGGGTGTAGCCCGTGAGGGCCAGCATCGCCTCGTTGACTTCAACGATGATGCCCTTCAAATCGGCCAGCATATACACCTGACCAAGCTGGTCGAGCAGCGCCGCCAGGGGCGGGGCCACGGGGCGGGCAGTGGAAGTAGCCGAAAAAGAAGCCATAAACGACACGTACTACCGGTTGATATTTCCGGCTAAGATAAGCCACCGCGCTGCGAGGCGGCGGTGTAAATTTGGCCAAAATAAATTAACCTCCGCCCGGCTCTGCCCGCCCGGCCCTCGCCCCACCCGTCCTTGTCGCTCCCAACCAAGCAGCTGCTGTTTACCGTCACCACCGATTTGTGCTTCGACCAGCGGATGCAGCGCATCTGCGGCAGCCTGGCCGCCGCCGGCTACCGGGTGCAGCTGGTGGGCTGGCAGCGGCCGGCCTCGCCCCCGCTCACGCCGCAGTCCTACCAGCAGCACCGCCTGCGCGGCTGGTTTCAGCAGGGCAAGCTTTTTTACCTCGAATACAACCTGCGGCTTTTCATTTACCTACTGGGCCAGCGCGCCGCCGCTTGGTGCGCCTGCGACCTCGACACCGCCCTGCCCGTGTGGCTGCGCGCCCGCCTGGGCGGCCAGCCCTTCGTATACGACGCCCATGAGCTATTCACGGAAGTGCCCGAAGTGGTGGCCCGGCCCGCCGTGCAGCGCATCTGGCGCTGGGTGGAGGGCTTCATCGTGCCGCGCGCCCGGCTGGCCTACACCGTAGGCCCGGCCCTGGCGCGGGTGTTTGAGCAGCGCTACGGGCGGCCCTTCGCCGTGGTGCGCAACGTGAGCCGCCTGCGTACCGACGAGGTGCTACCACCCGCGCCGGATGCCGCGCCGCCCGCTGGCTACATCCTCTACCAGGGCGCGCTGAACGTAGGCCGGGGTCTGGAAAGCCTCATTGATGCCATGCCGCAGGTGGCGGGCCGGCTGGTGATTTGCGGCGAGGGCGACCTTTCGGCGGCATTGCGCGAGCGGGCGGAGCGGCTGGGTTTGCTGGCTTCGCGGTCGTACCCGGAGGGCAAAGTTGAATTTCGGGGCTTTGTGCTGCCCGAGGCGTTACGCGAAGTCACACGGTACGCGGCGGTGGGCATTATGCTGCTGGAAAACATCGGCCTGAGCTACTATTATTCGCTGGCCAATAAATTCTTCGATTACGTGCATGCCGGCATCCCGCAGGTGCTCATCGACTTCCCCGAATACCGCGCCCTCAACGACCAGTTCGACGTGGCCGAGTTGGTGACCGACCTGGCCCCCGCTACCCTGGCCGCCGCCCTCAACCGCCTGCTGCGCGACGAACCCGCCCGCTACCAGCACCTGGCCGAAAACTGCCGCCGCGCCGCCCCCCAGCTCAGCTGGCAGCACGAAGAACAAGTGCTGCTGAAACTATTTGCTGAATTATTTGCTAGCCCCACTCCAGCATGAAAAAACTTCTTCCCTCAT
The DNA here is from genome assembly GCF_054061335.1 of Hymenobacter sp. UYAg731. Classification (NCBI taxonomy): domain Bacteria; kingdom Pseudomonadati; phylum Bacteroidota; class Cytophagia; order Cytophagales; family Hymenobacteraceae; genus Hymenobacter; species Hymenobacter sp. UYAg731. Next base: position 73,622 of record NZ_JBSSEC010000004.1, read on the forward strand.
TACTCCTTGGCGGTGCCTGCTTTGTGGCCGGAGCCTTTGTGGCCCGCCCCACCGCGCCCAACGAAATTACGGTGCCCATCCTACGCGCCGCGCAGCAGGTTTTCGGGCTGAATTTCAACGATGCCCAGCTCGATTCGACCCGCCGCAACCTGAATGGCTACCGCGACAGCTACGAGGCGCTGCGCAAAATTCCGCTGCCCAACAGCGTGGCTCCGTCCGTGGTATTCGACCCGCGCCCGCTGCGGATGCGACAGGCGCAGCTCTCCGCCACGAACAGCAATGCGGGCAAGCTGCCCGAAACCGCCAAAGTAAAGCTGCCCGCCAACCGAGACGACCTAGCCTTCTACACCGTGCGGCAGCTGGGCGAGCTGCTGCGCACCCGGCAGGTCACTTCCGAGGAGCTCACCACCTTTTTCCTGGCCCGCCTGAAGAAGTACGACCCGCGCCTGCACTGCGTCATCACCCTCACCGAAGACTTGGCCCTGCAACAGGCCCGGCAGGCCGACCAGGAAATCAAAGCCGGCAAATACCGCGGCCCGCTGCACGGCATTCCGTACGGAGCGAAGGACTTATTCAGCGCCAAAGGCTACAAAACCACCTGGGGCTCGGTGCCTTACAAAGACCAGACGCTGGACGAGGACGCGGCCGTGGTGGAGCGCCTGCGCGCCGCCGGGGCCGTGCTGTGCGCCAAGCTCACGCTGGGCGAGCTGGCCCAGGGCGACGTGTGGTTTGGCGAGAAAACCCGCACGCCGTGGGACGTAACCAAGGGTTCGAGCGGGTCGTCGGCAGGCTCCGCTTCGGCGGTGGCGGCGGGGCTGCTGCCGTTTGCCATGGGCACCGAAACGCTGGGCTCCATCATCAGCCCCAGCACGGCCTGCGGCGTGACCGGCCTGCGCCCCACCTACGGCCGCGTGAGCCGCGCCGGGGCCATGGCCCTGAGCTGGACCATGGACAAGGCCGGCCCCCTCACCCGCTCGGCCGAGGACTGTGCCATAGTGCTGGCCGCCCTGTGCGCCGCCGGCCCCGATGCCCGCGACCCCGCCACCCTGCTGGCTCCCAACCGCTTCCAGTACGCATTCGGCACCAACATCAAAAAGCTGCGCGTCGGCTACCTCAAAGCGGCTTTCGACCAGAATTATCCTACCAAGGCCAACGACCAGGCCACCCTGGACGTGCTGCGCAAGCTGGGCGTGGAGCTGGTGCCGCTGGAGCTGCCGGCCATCTCGCCCGGCGCGTTGCGCTTCGTGCTCACGGCCGAGGGCGCGGCGGCCTTCGACGACCTCACCCGCTCGGGCCGCGACGGCCAGATGGTGCTCCAGAACCGCTCGGCCTGGCCCAACAGCTTCCGCTCGGCCCGCTTCATTCCGGCCGTGGAATACCTCCAGGCCCAGCGCGTACGCAGCCTGCTCATCGAGCAGATGGACGCCCAGCTCAAAGGCTTCGATTGCTATATCGCGCCCTCGTTCAGCGCCAACCTCGTGCTCACCAATCTCACCGGCCAGCCCGCCGTGGCGGTACCCAACGGCTTTACGGCCGCCGGCCTGCCCACCACCATCACCTTCATGGGCCAGCTTTACGAAGAAGGCACCCTGCTGGCCCTTGCCAAGGCCTATCAGGACGCTACTGATTTCGACGAAAAGCACCCGCCGATGCCGTAGATGTTGGCGTATTCATGCCGACTCCACGGCCGCTTTCCGCCCGGAAGGCGGCCGTGGGCACTATCTTGCCGGTCTGATGGATAGCACTACACGCCGAAATTATTGCTTCGTGGCTGCTTACCCTCGTTTCCCGTTGCTCCGGCCAATGAAGATTTTTCTGATGCTGGTCTTGCTGAGCTGCAGGCTGGAGCTGAGCGCGCAGCCCACGCCGCCCGCCACCCAGTACACTGACGCGCAGGACCGCTACCGGCTGACTTATGCGCCGGGCTGGGTACCGCCCCGGGCGGTAGGCGGTGCGGTAGCCACGTTCACGGCCGGCGCGCCCGCCACCAACGCCACGGTAAAAGTGAGCCAGCAGCCCCTGCCCGACGACCGGCGCGACCTGCGCCTGCTGGGCGCGGGCCGGCCCGATTCGGTGGTGCAGCGTATTCAGCGGCTGCCGCGCGTGCAGGTGCTACGCCTGGACCAGCACAGCGCCGGCCCCACCGATGAGATTGACTACGAATACACGTACGCTTCGGCCACCCCGGCCCTGCGCACGCACGTAGTGGGCCGGCAGCTGTGGCGCGGCGGCTACGAGTTCCGGGTAGAATACCGGGCCGGCACCGACCAGGACGGTCGCTACCTGGCCGAGGGGCGGCAGTTGGTTGAGTCGTTCGCCTTCACCAACGCGCCCTGGCCCAGCCGCCGCTACGTTGACCAGATTTGCGACGGTAAAATGTACGGCATCGCTGCCCTGCGCTACCACGACGGGCAGTGGGAAGACGACTGCCGCACCATCCACGAGTTTTCGACCGCTGACCCCTCCGCCACGCCCAAGACGCACCGCCAGGTGCTGCCATTTCAGTCCTACGCCTTGGCCAAGGGGTTCGATAACTGCCTGTATTCCGTCACGAAAGCGCCCACCAATGCCCCCGAGCGCGTGTACCGCTACGACCCCGCCGCCCGACGCGGGGCCTACACCGACTGGCAGCTGCCCGCCCAAGGCCCCGAAAACGTCTGGATTTCGGCCGCCACCGACGACCACGGCGACCTGTATTTCATGACCTCCGACGCCAACCAGCTAGTGCGCGTGAGCCCCCACGAGGGCCGCGTGAGCGTGGTATGGGCCTCCGACCCCATCCGCAAAGCGCCGTATTATCCCCTCATTGGGTTTGCCAGCGCGGGCACGCACGGCAACTTTTGCCTCGACGATGCCAGCACCATGTACATGGTGTACAGCACCGACGGCTCGCTGCTAAAAGTGAATATGAACACCAAACAGCCCGCGCCCGAGCGCATTGCCCTGGACGGCCTGCCCGTGCGCGGCGGCTACAGCGACCTGCTGATGCAGAACGATGCCGCCGGCCGCCGCCGCCTCTACCTGGCCGGGCCGCACGGGCTCTACCAGGTTGATTTGGCACGCCGCCAGGCCACCCGCGTGCGCGGGGGCACCTACACCGACCTGGCCGGCTGCAATCTGTTTGGCGTGGTGCCGCCCGCCCCGCCCCTGCCGCCACCCACGCCCACCACCGCCACTTGGGAAGGCCGCGTGCTCGACGCCACCACTTCCCTGCCCCTGCCGCAGGCCCAGCTGCGCCTCGACCGCGACGAAGTGGGCACGGCCGTGCTGCTGTCGGTGCGGGGCAGCTTCACCTATACCACCGCGCCAGGACGTGCCTGCCAATACCACGCCCAGCACCCCGGCTATTTCCCCACTGATAGCACCTGGGCCGCCACGCCCGGCCCGCTGGTGCGCGACATCCTGCTGCGCCCGCTGGCCGTGGGAGCTACCCAGCAACTCGCCAATGTGCAGTTCGAGCAGGGAAAAGCCACGATGCTGCCAGCATCGGCCGCCGCCCTCAACAAGCTGGTGCGGCTGATGATTGACAACCCCGGCCTCACCATCGAGCTACGCGGCCACACCGACAACGTGGGCCCCCCCGAAAAAAACGTGGTGCTCAGCCAGCAGCGTGTGGCCGCCGTGAAAGCCTACCTTGCCGACCACGGCGTGGCCGACACCCGCATTACCGGCCTGGGCCTGGGCGGGGCCGAGCCCCTCGCCAGCAACGACCAGGAAGCCACCCGCCGCCTTAATCGCCGCGTAGAGTTTCGCATCGTCGGGCTGCAATAGATTGTAGCGCGACGTAGCGCGAACTTTGTAGTTCGCGTCCCCACGCCATTAAAGCCACTCCACCGGCGCGGGGACGCGAACTACAAAGTTCGCGCTACTTTTAACGCCATCGTGTCCGCACTTCCCCCCGAAATCCTCGCCCAACTGGCCCCCACCGCCGCCGACCCGCGCCCCGCGCTGCTCACCATTGCCGGCCCCACGGCCGTGGGCAAAACGGCCCTCTGCGTGCAATTGGCGCAGCAGTTCCATACCGAAATAGTCTCGGCCGATTCGCGCCAGTTTTTCCGCGAGCTCAGCATCGGCACGGCCAAGCCCACGCCGGCCGAAATGCAAGGCGTGCCCCACCATTTCATCGATAGCCACAGCATCAGCGAGGATTACAGCGCCGGCCGGTTTGCTACCGATTGCCTGGCCGTGCTCACCGACTTGTTCCGAAAGTACCCACTGGTCATACTCACCGGCGGGTCGGGCCTCTACGTGCAGGCCGTAACCGACGGGCTGGACGAATTGCCCAGCGTGCCGCCCGAAGTGCGCGCCCAGCTCCACGCTGAGCTGGCCGCCCAAGGCCTCCCCCACCTCGTGGCCGAGCTGGCCGAAACCGACCCCGTTGCCCACGCCCGCATCGACCAGCAAAACCCCCAGCGCGTAGTGCGGGCCCTGGAAATCACCCGCGCCACCGGCCGGCCGTTCTCCAGCTTCCACACCGATGGCCCGCCGCCCGAAAACCCGCTGTTCCGCAACGTCAAAGTGGCCCTCACCCGCGAGCGGGAGGAGCTCTACCAGCGCATCAACCTGCGCGTAGAGCACATGCTGGCTGTCGGCCTGCTGGCCGAAGTAGAAGCAGTGCTGCCCTACCGCCACCACCACGCCCTGCAAACCGTGGGCTACCAAGAAATTTTCGGTTTTCTGGACGGCGAGTACGACTGGGCCGAAGCCGTGCGCCTGCTCCAGCGTAACACCCGCCGCTACGCCAAGCGCCAGATGTCCTGGCTACGGCGCGACCCCGGCTACGCCTGGGTCGAATTGTAAATTTTGAATTATAAATGGCCCTACAGTAGCCGCACGGACATTTTACTCAGCCATTTATAATCTATAAATCAAAATTTACAATTAAACACTGAGAATCTCCACCATCCGCATGAAGCTCTGGTTGATGATTTTTTTCTTGTTAATCGTGTCCGTGAACGGCGTATAAACCAGCTTTTTATCTACAATCCCGGCCATTACGTTGCGCATGCCGTTCATGAGGCCTTCCACGGCGGCGATGCCGATTTGGGAGCCCAGCAGGCGGTCGGCGGCCGTGGGGGAACCACCGCGCTGAATGTGCCCAATAACCGTAACGCGGGTATCGAGCTGCGGGATGGCTTCCTTCACGCGGGCCGCCGTGTTGGTGGCGTTGCCTTCCTCCTCGCCCTCGGCCACGATAACGATGAACGAGGTTTTGGAGCGCTGCCAGCCCGTTTGCAGGGTGTCAATCACCACGTCCACGCTCATTTGCGTTTCAGGAATCATCACAATTTCGGCCCCGCCGCCGATAGCGCACGGAATAGCGATGTAGCCCGAGTCGCGGCCCATCACCTCCACAAAGAAGCAGCGGTCGTGTGAGTCGGCCGTATCCCGGATTTTGTCGATGCACTCCAGCGCTGTGTTCACGGCTGTATCGTAGCCGATGGTGTAGTCCGTGCCGTACAGGTCGTTGTCAATCGTGCCCGGCGCGCCCACCGTCGGGATACCGAACTCTTCCTCAAAAATCATGGCTCCGGTGAAGGTGCCGTTGCCACCAATGGCCACGAGGCCTTCAATGCCGTTGTTAACCAGCTGGTCGAAAGCCTGCTGGCGGCCTTCCTTGGTCATGAATTTCTGGCTGCGGGCCGATTTCAGAATGGTGCCGCCCTTCTGCACTGTATTGGATACCGAAGCCGAATCAAGACGTACAAATTCGCCCTTAATCATGCCGCTGTAGCCCCGCATAATGCCGTAAACCTCAATGCCGTGGTACGTGGCCGTACGCACCACTGCCCGGATGGCGGCGTTCATGCCCGGCGAATCGCCTCCACTCGTAAAAACCGCTATTCTCTTCATCTGACCTGTCATAAATGCAACAGGGCGCGCAAATGGCACCCAAACCGCGCAAAGTTGGCGAAATGAATGCAAACCCTCAACCCTGCCATAGAAATTGGCGTTATGGAAACGATTGTTATTTTCCTTAGCAGAACAATAATTTGACAACAAAAAGCCGATTTTACGTGTATCTTACCCCTGAAATCACGGTTCTGTTCCCAAAATCATCTTCCACTTCTTAATTCCCACGTTTTATGTTCGGTTTTTTCGAAAATGAGCAGGCTAAAAAAATCAAAAGCCACCTGTTGAATCTCGCGGCGCTGGCTAAAGCCGACGGCCATATCGACGCCCGGGAGATGAACTTCATCCTTGCGGTGGGCAAAAAGAACGGTATCAGCACTTCCGAAGTGCAGGCACTGGTTTCGGGCTCGAAAGGCAGCACCAATGACCTGCCCACCACCGATTCGGAGCGGTTCGACCAGATTTTCGACCTCGTGGATATGATGCTGGCCGACGGCATTGTGGACGAAACCGAGATGGATTTCTGCATCATGATGGCCGAGAAGCTGGGCTTCCGCAAAGCCATTGTGGGCGTGCTGGTACGCAAGATTTCGCAGGGTGTCAAAGATGGCCTGCCCCGTGAGCGCATAAAAGAAGAAAGCACGTCTTTCCTGAACTACAACGAGTTGCCCCGACCCAACGTGGCAGTATAATAGATGTTTTCGGGTTTTCCGAAACAGTGATGGCCCGTTGGCAATCCGAAATCGGGCTGCCAACGGGCCGCTTTGTTTGTGAGTGCGCCGAGCTGGCCAGCGGCCGGTTCCTCAGTCGTTCTGGTTGGTCCTACCGGGTATGGTCCACGCCCCCACCGGCAATGTGCTCGATGGCGCGCAGCAGGGCGGCGCAGGCCTCGTCAATCTCGGCTTCGCTGATGGTAAGCGGCGGGGCCAGCCGTAGCGAGTTGTCGCAGAACAGGAACCAGTCGGTGAGGATGCCTTCGTGCGCCAGCGCGTAGTCGATGATGGGCTTGAGCATGGCGAAGGAGTCGAACTCCACGGCCATGAGCAGGCCGCAGCCGCGCACCGCCCGGATGGCCGGGTGCCGCAGCTGCTCCCGGAACCGCGCCGCTTTGGCGGCTACGCCTTCGGCCAGTTTCTCGTCCTGCATCACTTGCAGCGTGGCCAGAGCCGCCGCGCAGCTTACCGGGTGCCCGCCGAAAGTGGTGCAGTGCCCTAGAATAGGGTTGGTTTTGAAGCCGGACATAATTTCCATGCTCGAAATGAAGGCTCCGATGGGCATGCCGCCGCCCATGCCCTTGGCGCACACCAGGATATCGGGCTCGATGCCGAACTGCTCGAACGCCCACATAGTACCGGTGCGCCCGTAGCCGCACTGGATTTCGTCGAGAATGAGCAGGGCGCCCACTTCGCGGCAGCGGCGGCGCAGGGCCGGCAGGTAATAAGGCGAGGGCACGCGCACGCCGGCCTCGCCCTGAACGGTTTCGATGACGACGGCGGCCGTGCGCTCGGTAATCAGCATCAGGTCGGCAAAGTCGTTGTGGCGAATGTGGCGCACGTCGGGCAGCAGTGGGCGGAAGCTATTTTTGAAGTCTTCGGAGCCGGTGATGGACAGCGCGCCATGCGTGGAGCCGTGGTAGGCGTTGAGGCAGGAAACGAGCTCGGTGCGGCCGGTGTGGCGCTTGGCCAGCTTCAGCGCCCCCTCGATGGCTTCGGTGCCGGAGTTGGTGAAAAACACCGAATCCAGGTGGGCGGGCAGGGTTTGGTGGATGGCCTCGGCCAGCTGGGCGGGCACGGCCTGCACCAGCTCGCCATACACCATCAGGTGCAGGTACTTATCGAGCTGGGCCTGAATGCCGGCCAGCACGCGCGGGTGGCGGTGGCCCACGTTGCTTACGCCGATGCCCGAAATGAGGTCGAGGTAGCGGCGGCCATCGGGGCCGTACATGTACACGCCTTCGGCCCGCTCGATTTCCAGCAGCAGCGGAAAATCGGAGGTTTGGGCCTGGTGGCGCAGGAATAATTGGCGGGGGGTGAGGACCACAGATTTAACGGATTTGACGGATTTTTCGGATTTCGGAGACGACTGCGCGGCCGCTTTGTGGCGTTACAAACAAGAGTGGCCGAGCTTTCGATTATTCCGCAAAAGTAAAGAGGCCGCTGCGGGGCAGCGGCCTCTCGGCATAGCTCAAAAAGAAACTGACTCAGTTGGTGTCAATGGCGGGCTGAGTACCCGCCCCAGCCACGCGTTTGATAACCTCCTTGGTGAAGTCGCGCTCGGCCTGAAACAACTGGGCCACCTGGCGCAGGGAAATGACTTTTTGAAACTTGTCGAAATACTCCTTTTCGAGGTTCAGTTCCTGCTGGCGCATGTTGAAGGCTTGGGTGAAGTTGTCGCGGATTTGCGGGTCGGTCATGCCCTCGGTTACGTCGCGGCGCAGCAGGCGGCCGCTGCGGTTGAGCTCGCGCCGGCGGTCGGAAAATTCGTTGTAGAGCGGCCAGAACTTCTGAGCCTGGTCCTGGGTGAGCGAAACGCGGTTGGTGATAAAGGCAATTTTGGCGTTTTCGAGCTGGCCCAGGCGCTGGCCTCGGCGGCCACCGCCCTGGGCATGCGCGGCCGGGGCCAGCAACAGCAACAAAGCGGCCAAGCTCAGCAAACGAAACATGGATGATAAAACGGACATGATAGCGAGGTAGGAATACAGAAATTATAGGTACGTAGAATCGTCGGAAGGTTGCGCGTCCAGCGCATCATCCAGCTCAGCTTCCGAAGCGTGCAGGAAGCCTTTAGTGATGGCCGGATTAGCGGCGGTGAGCACGGCGAGGTCGGAGTTTTCGACGCGGGCGCCGCTCGTGAGCAGGTAGCCCACCAGCTCGGTACGCGGCACGGCATCGAGCGAGGCCGTGGCGGCCGTGGCCGGCACCAGCGGCGCGCTGCCGCTCATGTAGAACGAGGCGGCAAAGCCGCCCAGCACGGCCACCGAGGCCAACCCGGTGCGCAGCGCCGGCGACAGGAAGCTGAGCCAGCGCCAGCCCGGCGCGGTTTCGCGGGCCTCGGCCTGGGGTAGGCGGGCCATTATCTGCATCGGCAGTTTATCGAAGTAGCCTGCGGGCGGCTCGCTCAGCAGCGGGCGGGGCCGCCGGGGGTGCGCGTCAAGCTTGAAAGCAGTTTTCATGATGGTTGGATGAAATGGCGGGGGCAGCGTTTAATTCCGCCAGTAAAAAATTGTGCGGGACGGAGTTAGTCGTCGGTATTGCGGGTTACGTAGTCTTCCACTTTTTTCACGGCGTGGTGGTAGCTGGCTTTCAGGGCGCCCACGCTGGTGCCGGTTACTTCGGCCATTTGCTCGTAGGGCATTTCGTCGTAATAGCGCAGGTTGAACACGAGACGCTGCTTGTCGGGCAGGCGCAGAATAGCTTGTTGGAGCTTCAGCTCAATGGCATCGCCGGCAATGGCAGGGTCGGCTTCGATTTTGGCAGCCAGCTCGGCACCCACGTCCGTGAGCGGCAGCAGGAACTTGCGCCGCTTGCTGCTCAGGAAATTCAGGCACTCATTGGTGGCGATGCGGTAAATCCAGGTGAAGAGTTGGGAGTCCTGGCGGAAGTTTTCGAGGTGCTTCCACACCTTGATGAAGACGTCCTGGGTGAGGTCGTCGGCGTCGTCGTGGTCCACCACCATCTTGCGCACGTGCCAGTACACCTTGCTCTGGTACTTGCGCACGAGTTGGTTGAACGCCAGATTGCGGCTGGCGGGGTCCTGGAACTTGAGGAGAATTTCGTGGTCTTCCAAACGCGCGATACTGGCAAAAACGACCCATTGGAGCGCTTAAGGTCGGCATTGTTTAATCGGCCAGGAAAATATTCCCCATATTTAACGTCGGTTTCCACTAAATCCTTCATTCCTCCAGTCTGTTAGATGCCCACCAAAACCTATTACCTCGACGACGCCCGCACCGATGCCATTACCGCCAGCTGGGGTCTCTTCTATCGAAATTTCACCGTCCGCTACGCTGATACCGTGCTGCCCGCCACCAACCCAGAAGCGGCAATTGCCAAAGGCCGTCAATACCGTTTGCCCGATGGCCGCATCTTCTCGGCACAGCTCAAAGAAAATACCTATCCCCAGGAACTGGAATTGCTTATCAGCGGCCAGCCCGTGCCCGGCAGCGGCACCCACCCCCAAGAGCGCATCAGGCAAGCGTGGTACACGCTGCTATTTCTTGGGGTATTGAACATTGGCCTGGGTTTGCTGGCCGAGTTTGGCCGGATGGATATGCTACGGCAATACGGATTAGACTGGGGCTCGCTGGTTGAGGGTGTGGCCTTCCTGGCGTTGGGGTGGCTGGGCTACTTCCGGCTTTCGGTGCCAGCGCTCACCACCGCCTTCGTGCTACTAGTGTTGGATGGCATCCTGAGCATCGGCAATTCGTTGATGATGGCCCAAAGCGCGGCATTGGGAGGCATTTTTATGCGTCTATTTTTCTGCCTGACAGTGTTTCGCGGAATAAAAGCCGCCCGACAATTACGTGAGGAGCAAAGAACTTTGGTTGCGGAAGAATTCTAATTATTCCACGTTGACCGGATTCTCCAATTTTATCTAACATTCAAAAACTAACCATCCCTAATTAGAAAACCCATGGAAGAAAAATACCCTCTACTAACTGAGCGGATTCAATCTAGCTTTATTGATATGATTCTGATAATATTTTCGATGTTTGTATTCGCCAGCATTCTGGATAAATTCGAAAACGTGCCTGATTGGCTAAGAATCACCCTTTTTGTGGGCCTTTTTGTTATCTACGAACCGGTTTGCATGGCTTTCGGCTGCACAGCGGGCAATTATCTAAAACGTATTCGAGTCAGAAAATATGCTGACACCAGCAAGCGAATTAATCTGTTTCAATCAATAATCAGATATCCGATAAAAGTGGGCTTAGGCTGGCTTTCATTTCTAACAATTAATAGCAACCCCAAAAGAAGAGCAGTCCACGACCTCGTTTCTGGAAGCGTAATGGTAAAAGTATAAGCTGTTATAAAACAACAAAGGCCAAGCAAATTACCTGGCCTTTGTTGTTAATAAAATCCGGGAATTACTTTTTCCGCTTCATCACCGCTTCCGCGGCAATCACGATGTCGCCCTCCAGCAAATGGTATTTCTCCATCAACTGGTCGGGGGTGCCGCTTTCGCCGAAGCTGTCGTGTACGGCCACCATTTCCAGGGGCAGGGGCTCTTCGCGGGCCAGCAGCTGGGCGATGCTGTCGCCAAGGCCACCGTTCATCTGGTGCTCTTCGGCGGTTACCACGCAACGGGTTTTGCGCACCGATTTCAGGATGGCCTCCGCATCAAGCGGCTTGATGGTGTGGATGTTGATGATTTCGGCGTTGATGCCTTTCTCGGCCAGGAGCTTGCCGGCCAGCACGGCTTTCCACACGAGGTGGCCGGTGGCGAAGATGCTCACGTCGGGGCCTTCGTTCATCAGCCAGGCTTTGCCGATTTCGAATTTCTGGTCGGCGGGCGTGAAGTTGGGCACCACGGGGCGGCCGAAGCGCAGGTACACGGGGCCTTCGTAGTCGGCGATGGCGAGGGTGGCGGCTTTGGTCTGGTTGTAGTCGCAGGGGTTGATGACGGTCATGCCGGGCAGCATTTTCATCATGCCGAGGTCTTCCAGAATCTGGTGGGTGGCCCCGTCTTCGCCCAGCGTGAGGCCGGCGTGGGAGGCGCAGATTTTCACGTTCTTGCCCGAATAGGCGATGCTCTGGCGAATCTGGTCATACACGCGGCCGGTGCTGAAGTTGGCGAAGGTGCCCGTGAAGGGGATTTTGCCACCAATGGTCATGCCGGCGGCCACGCCCATCATGTTGGCCTCGGCAATGCCCACCTGGAAAAACCGCTCGGGGAAGGCCTTTTTGAAGGCGTCCATCTTGAGTGAGCCGGTGAGGTCGGCGCAGAGGGCCACGACGTTGGGGTGGGTGGTACCCAGCTCGGCCAGGGCAGCGCCGAAGCCGCTGCGGGTGTCTTTGGATTCGGTGTAGGGGAAGTCTTTCATTGGGAGTTTGGGTTGAGGGCCGTGAGCGGCTTGGCGTTACAAATGTTTATCGCTTGTACCGGTAGTTATGCATTTGCTTTTGATAAGCTTCCAGAGCAATTCGGTCGTGCGGATGATGAATTTGATTAACTATTGCTTCGACCAGTTGTGGGTCGTCGCGGTAAAGCTGGCGCATCAGCGTTTCGGAAGAAACTGATAGCATCAGCCCACCGATTAACGCCACTAGAACTGTCCGACGGTTTATGCGCTGACTTAGCGCGCAGGCTATGACAAAGAAAACCAAGAGTGGCACTGTCGCAATAAGCATAGTGTTGCCTCCGGTCCAAAACATAAGCTTGAACAGCACACCGACCAGTATACAGGCGCTGCTGATGTACATCACTTTCGGAGCTAATGAATCCAGCAAGAAAGAGCGGGTTTCGTTAACTGAAAATTGATTTTCGAAGTTGTTGGAATACTGCAGTGGGAAATTTATTTCATCAATCGCCTTCTGCGGCTCGAACGCTTTTAGATAGTATACAACGGATAAACCACCCAAGCCAACAAGCAATAGCGTTTCGCCTCGGCCCCAATGGTTCCAGAACATTATTCCACCTAGTATACTGACTAATACATACAATACTTCCAGCTTGGGCAGCAAAACATCAAACAGAAAGCTTTTTCTTGGTACTGTCTTTTCCATAATTACTTCCCGAAAATGGCCACTGAAGTCGTCTGCCCACTCCGAATACTGAAATTGCGCACATCCGTAAACTTGCTACCATTGCTGGTGCCCGTACGGAACACCAGCCGGTACGCGCCCGGCTGCATGGGCAGGTTGATTTTGCTGCTGCCGCCCTGCGGCAAGTCATAAATCCAGGTTTGCGACTCGTCGTCATTCAACTGATAGATGCTGCCGTAGCCTTTCAGGTCGGAGGTGATGTTGAGGGTACCGGGGGCGTCGTAGGTGAAGGTGTATTCCTGGCCCTGCTTGATGGCGAGGCGGCGCACGGTGCGCGGCAGGGTTAGCGCTTCCACTTCGTAGTTGCCGGCCAGCAGCTTCTGGCGAGTGCCGAAGGTGCCGGCCGTGACGGTAGCCCCCGCCGGGGTGCGCACTACGGCGCGGATGGTGCCGTAGGGGTTGGGCGTGAGGGGCGGGTTTTGCAGCCAGAGGGTGCCTTGCGGGGTTTTGTAGGTGAGAACGTTCGCTTTGCCGGGGGAGATGGGGATGTTGGCCTGGCGCACGGGCGGCACGGTATTTATCACGAGGTCGTAGCTCTGGAGGGCGTCGATGTCGAGCACGTCGGCCTTGCCCTGGGCGTCGCGGTAATGCACGTAGTTGTACTCCGGCTGCTCGGTCACGTTGTTGACGAAGGTCATGTTGACGTTGCTTTCCACGGGCTTGCCGTTGGCGTCGGTGAGGTTGACCGAGACGGTAGTCTTGCTTAGCGTTTTGGCGATGACGTCGTTCATCACCGTGCGGAAGGTCTTTACCTCGGCGGCGTTGTAGTACTGACCGAGGCATTCGAGCTGCTTGCCAAAATCGCGCTCGGCCCCGATGCCGATGACGAAGGGTTTCAGAAAAACGTGCTTGCGCTGCAAGGCGATGGAAGCCGCGCAGGGGTCGCGGTTGCACGATTCGAGGCCGTCGGTTATCAGCAGCAGGACGTTGCGGGAGGACTTATCGGTGGGGAAATCGTTGGCCGATTGTTCCAGCGAATACGTGATGGGCGTGTTGCCTTGCGCCTTGAGAGTAGTCAGCTTCTTTTTGATGGCAGCGGCATTGCGGGGCGCGAAGGCCACTTCCAGCTTCGAGTCCTGGCAGTTTTTCTCGGAATTTGGAAACTGGTGGCCGTACACACGCAGGCCCAGCTCCAGATTGGGGTAGGCGTTGAGCGAGTCGACCATTTTGCTGAGCATGCGCTTGGCCACTTCCCAGCGGGGCTGGCCTTCCCAGGGTGCCATCATCGAGCCCGAGGCATCGAGCAGGAAGAGAATGCGCGTGACCTTGGGCTTTTCGGGCGGGGCGTTTTGGGCGCGCGCTTGCAGTGCTGGCAGCCCGAGCAGGGCCACCAGCAACAGCAAGTAAATCGCACGAAACGAACGCAGCAGCATGGGCGACAGCGGCGGCCTAATAGTCGCCTTCGGTGCCGGTTTTCAGCTCGCTGAGGGCGGTAGCCAACTGCGCATCGTTGGGTGCGACGCCGTGCCATTTGTGGCCGTCCATCATGAAATCGACGCCAAAGCCCATTTTCGTGTCCATGATGAACATGACGGGCTTGGCTTTGCCGGCGGCGGCTACGCAGTTTTCGAGCAGGGGAATGAGGGCATCAAAGTGGTTGCCGTCGCCTTCGATGACGTGCCAGCCGAAGGCTTTGAACTTCGCGGCCACGTCGCCGAGGCCGCCGATTTCGTCGGTCGAGCCGTCAATCTGCTGGCCGTTGCGGTCCACGATGGCAATGAGGTTGTCGATTTTGTGGTGGCTGGCGTAGAGGGCGGCCTCCCAGTTTTGGCCTTCTTCGAGTTCGCCGTCGCCCATCAGGACGAATACGCGCTGCTTGTCGCCGTTCATCTTTTTGGCCTGGGCCGCGCCGCAGGCCACGCTCAGGCCCTGGCCCAGCGAGCCCGAGGCCACGCGGATGCCCGGCAGGCCCTCATGCGTGGTGGGGTGGCCCTGGAGGCGCGAGTTGAGCTTGCGGAACGTGCTCAGCTCGCTAATCGGGAAGTAGCCCGAACGCGCCAAACACGAGTACATTGTGGCCGAGGTGTGGCCATTGGACAGGAAAAACAGGTCCTGGTCCTTGCCGTCCATGTCAAAAGGCTCGGGTTGGTGCTTCATCACCTTGAAGTAGAGCGCCACCAGCAAATCGGTGATGCCGAGCGAGCCGCCGGGGTGGCCCGAGTTCACGGCGTGGACCATGCGCACAATGTCGCGGCGCACCTGGGTGGCGATTTCCTTGAGCTCCTCGTTCGTCTTTTCGGGTTTTTCGACGGTCTTGGCGGTGGTTTCGGTCATGGGTCGGGAATGGTTGGGTTCGGTGGGTAAAGGTAGTAAACGGCGGGATGGGCACTGTACGCACGTACCAACGCCTCCGCCGGCCGGAAATAAGCACGGTACGCGCGTACCGAAGGCTTTTCCGACCAGAAATGGCCGCAGTACGCGCGTACCAAAGGCTTCGCCGGGCGGAAATGGCCTCGGTACGCGCGTACCAAGGGTTTCGACGTGCGGAAACGGCCTTGGTACGCGCGTACCATGCGCTTCGCCGGACAATAACGGCCGTGGTACGCGCGTACCGGGTGTTTTTACAGAAATAGCGCTGCTACCGCTACTTCAGCAACTGGGCGGCGTGCTCCTTTGTGTCCACTTTCTTGATAACCTGCTCAATCAGGCCGTTTTCGTCAATCAGGAAAGTCGTGCGGACGGTGCCCATGTAGGTCTTGCCGTAGTTTTTCTTTTCCTGCCACACGCCGTAGGCCTGCACGATGGTCTTGTCGGTATCGACTAGCAGCGGGAAGGGCAGGTCGTACTTGAGGGCGAATTTCTTGTGGGCCGCCTCGCCATCGGTGCTCACGCCGATGACTTTAATGTTGCTCGCTTTGAGCTCCGCCTGGTGGTCGCGCAGGTTGCAGGCCTGAGCGGTGCAGCCGGGGGTGTCGTCCTTGGGATAAAAGTAGAGGGCGACTTTCTGGCCGCGCAGACCGTGCAGGCTGACGGTGTTGCCGTCCTGGTCCTGGGCGGTGAAATCGGGGGCTGGTTGGCCGGGTTCGAGGGGCATGGTATTAGGAGGGTTGAGTGCTGTGGGTTGAGTGCTGTGGGTTGAGTGCTGAATTAAAAAGAACGTCATGCTGAGCGTAGCCGAAGCATCTCGCGTGGGGTAGTAATCCAATCGCGAGAAAAAGGTTAGTGGTAGCACGCGAGATGCTTCGACTACGCTCAGCATGACGTTCTTTTACCACTTACTCCTCTCCCGCTCCTACAAGCTCAGCGGAATCACCCGCTCATTCCCCGCCTGGTCCGTCAAACGCAATTCGGCGGGGCCTTTCAAGCGAGCCCCCAGCGTATCGGTCGCCACTGAAAACAGCGTGGAATTCTTGTGCTCGAAGCGCAGCATCCGGAACCGCCCGCCTACCAGCAGGCGGTAGGTGGCCAGGCCAGAAAGGTCGTCGCCCACGCGGAAGAGCACCTGCCCGCCGGGCCGCCCGATGAGGCTGCCTTTGGGGGCCACGGTATCGGTGAGGATGCGGTAGGAGGCAAACTGGCGGATGTTGGCCGTGATGTTGCCTTGCTCGTCCCACTTGCCGCCGAGGTAAGCCTTGCCACCCTTCAGCGTGGCCGCGTAGATGGCGGTACGCGCCGGGTCGGTGGGCGGGGTGGTGGGCTTGAGTGTAAGCACGGCCGTGTGGTAGAGCGGTAGCAGCGGCGAGCCCACCGTCCAGAAGCCGCTGCCGATGAGTTCGGGCTTGTAGCTGGTGCTGAGGTAGAGGTTGCCAAACAGCGTTTCCTTACCGAACATGACGTTTAGCTTGGCCGTGGCGTAGGTGGTTTCCTGGCCCGCCGGAATCATCACCTGCCGGTCGAACTTCTTGGTGATGGGGCCGAAGCGGATGGAATCGGGCAGGCCGGCGCGCAGGTCGTAGAGGTACACGTTTTCGCTGTTCTGGGTGTAGCTCGGGCGGATTTCGAGGCGGCGGTTGCCGCGCAGCAGCACTAGGTTGGCCCCCACGGAGTCGGCGCTGGGGTCAGCTGATACGGCTTTCAGCAGGTTGCGGGTCACCTCGAAGCGCAGGGCCGGCTTCTTCACCACGGCCGCGCGGGTTTTGAAGTAGGCGGGCTGCTCGCCGCGCAACACCAGGTGCAGGGCCGTCTGGTTATTGTAGGAGTCGGCCAAGGTAATGTCGACGTTGTAGATTTTGCCGGCCTCCACGGTCAGGCGGCCCTTGGTGGGGCTGGTGGTGGCGTAAATCAGCAGGTCGTTGCCATCATCTACCCACAGCTTTTGCAGGGTGCGGCCTTGGGTGTTCTGGTACAGGAAATCGACGAAGTTGCCCACCTGCCGGGTACCCGTCGGGAAAGGAATCGCGTCGATGTTGTGCTGGTAAAACGGCTGCCCGTTCACCGTCACAGCTACTCGCTGGATGCCGTTGCGGTTCCAAGCATTATCAAACCTATCGAAGCCCTGCACCAACACGCCCACCGTACCGAAGGCGCTAATGGTATCGGCCCAGGTAGTGGCCACGCCCGGCCCCGGCTGCACCTTGGGCACGAACAGGGCTTTGGCAAACACGTTTTTCACCCGCGCCTCAATCCCCAATGGTTCCAGCGCAAACGCCTGCAACGTGGGGGCCACATGGTCCTGAATCTCGGGGAAGCCGCCCCATTGCAGCGGGTTGTACTGCCGGTCCTGGGCGTCGCGCACCTCCCAGTGCAGGTGCGGGCCGGCCGAGCCGCCGGTGTTGCCGCTCAGCGCCACCAGCTCGCCCTTCTTCACCGGAAACCGGTCCTTCTCGAAGAAGGCTTCCAGTTCGTAGCTCTGCTTCTCGTACTGCCGGCGCAGCAGCTCCGCCGCAAACGCGCCCTTGAACTCGTTAAGGTGGCCGTACACGGTGGTCAGGCCATTGGGGTGCGTGATGTAGAGCACGTTGCCGTAGCCGAACGACGACTGCTTGAGGCGCGACACGTAGCCATCGGCGGCGGCGTACACGGGTTGGTTCACCCCGCCGCCGGTCTTGATGTCGAGGCCGCCGTGGAAGTGGTTGGGCCGCAACTCGCCCATGCTCCCGGCCAGGAAACCCGGCTTACCCGGCGCAATCGGGAACATGAAATAGCCCGGGGCCACGGTGGGCCGCCCGGCCTTCAGCAGCTCGCCGGGGGCGCGGTCGCGGTCGGAAGTATCGGCCTCCTGCCCCCCTACTCGCCACGCCAGCAGCACCAAAAACACACTCAATATCAACCGCACAGTCAGCTTTCCCTTTTGCACAATAACGCTTCTTTTAATTCAGCTAATTCTTTGTTTTGATGAATGGGTGTAGAGAAGCATAATTGCGTCTCGGCGTTCGCGCCGCCTAGCATCGGCCGGATAGCACCGTTCAACGCCGAGACGCAATTATGCTTCTCTACACCCGTTCCTAATTCCTACCGAATGCCCAATTCCAGCAGCTTCTCCCCTTCCAGGAAGCCTTCCAGTTGGTCGCTCACCTGCACCGGACCCACGCCAGCGGGCGTGCCGGTGAAAATCAGGTCGCCCATTTTCAGGGTGATGTATTTCGAGACGAAGGCAATGATTTTGGCGAACGGGTGCAGCATCAGGCCGGAGTTGCCGGTCTGGCGGGTTTCGCCGTTCACTTCGAGGTGAAAGTTGATGTTGGCCAGGTCGGCAAAGTCGGCCACGGGCTTGAAAGTGGACGAAATCGGGGCCGAGCCGTCGAAGGCCTTTGCCAGCTCCCAGGGCAGGCCTTTCTGCTTAAGTTCGGCTTGCAGGTCGCGGGCCGTGAAGTCGATGCCCAGGCCGATGGCGTCGAAATAATTGAAGGCAAACGACTCATCGATGTGGCGGCCGTTCTTGCTCACGCGCAGCACCAGTTCTATTTCGTGGTGAATGTCCTGCGAGAATTCGGGGATAAAAAACGGCTGGCCGCGTTGCAGCAGGGCCGTTTCGGGCTTCATAAAGATGACGGGCGCGCTGGGCACCTCGTTGTGCAGCTCGGCAATGTGGTCGGCATAGTTACGGCCGATGCAGATGATTTTCATGACGACGGGGAAGCGGGTCGGAGATAGGTCAAAACTACGGCTCCCCGCTGGCTTACGGCAATCGGCCGGCCGGTTTTTCCGGGCCGGTAGCCGTATAAAGCCAAAACTTTACCCCGCCCTGCTGCCGTATAGGCCGCAACGGGAGCCCGCGTCGGGGCCTACTACGTACGGCCCGGGCCCAGCGCTTTCTTCCATTTTCTTACTTATGCTC
The DNA here is from genome assembly GCF_054061335.1 of Hymenobacter sp. UYAg731. NCBI lineage: Bacteria > Pseudomonadati > Bacteroidota > Cytophagia > Cytophagales > Hymenobacteraceae > Hymenobacter > Hymenobacter sp. UYAg731. The sequence goes on from NZ_JBSSEC010000004.1 coordinate 92,456, forward strand.
ATGCTCAAAAAACTCACCCTCGTTGCCAGCCTGGCCTTGCTTTCCGCCTGCTCCACGGTGCCCATTACGGGCCGCCGCCAGCTCAGCCTCGTGAGCGACAGCGAAATCAACATCCTAGCCGCCACGCAGTACCGCGACGTTATTGCCAAAGGCCCACTTTCCACTAACTCGCAGCAGGTGGCCATGGTCCGCACCGTAGGCCAGCGCATTCAGGCGGCGGTAGAAATGTATTTCCGCCAGCAAAACGCCGCCGACCAACTGGCCGGCTACCAGTGGGAGTTCAACGTTATCAAGGACGATGCCCAGCAGAACGCCTGGTGCATGCCCGGCGGCAAAGTGGCCGTGTACACCGGCATTCTGCCCATCACGCAGGACGATAACGGCCTGGCCGTGGTGATGTCGCACGAAATTGCACACGCCGTGGCCAAGCACGGCTCTGAGCGTATGAGCCAGGGCCTGCTGCAACAGGCGGGCGGCCAGGCGCTGTCGGCCGCACTCTCCACCAATAGCGCGGCTACGCAGCAGCTGGCGTTGCAGGCGTTTGGCGTGGGCTCGCAGGTGGGCCTGCTGAAGTACGGCCGCAACCAGGAATCGGAGGCCGACCATCTGGGCCTGATTTTCATGGCCATGGCCGGGTACAATCCCGACGGCGCAATTACGTTCTGGCAGCGCATGGATGCCCGCGAAAACCAGGCGTCGCCGCCCGAATTCCTCTCCACTCACCCCTCCAACGGTACCCGCATCGCGGATATTCAGCGCGAATTGCCGGAAGCCCGTAAGTACTACAAACCCCGCTAGAACGCTGCGCTTAACTGGCAATGAGGAATGAAGAATTACCGTTCGAATAATTCTTCATTCCTCATTCTTCATTCCTCATTGCACCTATGAAATACCTTCCGCGCTTGCTTGGATTGGGCCTGTTGAGCATTCTGGTAATGCTACTGGCGATGTCGTGCGAAAGCACCAAGCAGGCCACCAACGAGTTCGGCAGCCCCAACCGCATCAAGGGCGAGGCCATTTCCAAGCCGGAAAGCCGGCAAATCGTGCATTTCACCGACAGCTCGACGGAGTATACCACGCCGCGCAGCGAGCTGGCCAAAGCCTTCATCCGGCAGTTTGCCGACGGCACGGTGGTTGATAAAATTCAGGTGCGCAAAGCCCCCGTGGGCCCCGATGAGCCGGTGAGCTACTACCTCATCGGCATGGGCCTGCGCAATGGCATGTTTCGGGCCATGGCCCTGCCGCTCACCGGCGGCGGCGACAATACCTACTACCTGCGCCCCACCGCCGAGCGCTACACCATCACCGGCCAGGGCTGCCCCATGTGCTTCTTCAACTTTGAGAATGGCCGCATCGTGGGCACCACCTGCGGCGAAAAAGTGGGCGGCAGCACCTGCGACCTGAAAGTGGACATCAACAACTCCCTCTTCTCCGCAGCCCAATGAACACGCGCAATAAATGGCTGCTCCGGGCCGCCCTCACGGCCCTGGCCCTGCTCATCACCACCGATAAGAAACGGCCCGCCGTGCCCCAAACGCCAAAAAAGCCCGCTGCATAGCGGGCTTTTTTGTGTGGTAAGCTGTGGTTTGTTGACGGGTGCATACTCAAGGCAAGCTAAAGCTTACCGCACAATTTCCGCCGCCAGGCCGTTCAAATCCAGCCCGTCGAACGCACCCGAGGACATGAGCAGCAGGTTGGCATTGCCCCAGGCCTGGCTTCTTAGAAACGCGGCCAGCTCGGCGCTGTCGGTAATAACTTTGATATCGGGCCGCTGAAAGGCCTCGGCCACGGTGGCGGCGGCCAGCGGCGGCAGGCGCTTGTGCTCCAGTACGTGAGGGTTGAAGTAGACCACCGCCACGTCGGGCGCATCGAAGCAGTGCGCGTACTGCGGCAGAAAGGCCGGGTTGAGGCTGCTGAACGTGTGCAGTTCCAGGCAGGCCACCAGGCGGCGCTGCGGGAACTGCTTTTTCAGGGCGTTAGCAGTGGCCTTGAGCTTGCTGGGGGCGTGGGCAAAATCCTTGTATACCACCGAGGTAGCGCCTTCGCGCACCAGCTCCAGCCGCCGCGCCGCGCCGGGGAACGTGGCCACCGCCCGGAAGAAATCCTTGCCCTTGATGCCCAGCTGCTTACACACCTCCTTGGCGGCCGAGATGTTGCGCAGGTTGTGCTCGCCAAATACCTGCACGGGCACTTCTTCGTCCTTTTTGTTGAGCAGGTACGTGCGGCCGTCGCGGATAACGTTTTCGTGCGGGCCGTAGCCGATGTAGGTCACGTCGGGGTTGGTGGGCACGGCGATGAGCTGGGTCTGTTCGTCGTCGCGGTCGTAGATGAGCACGCCGGCCTTGGGCGTCATGTCGGCGAAGATGCGAAACTGCTCGCGGTAAATTTCCTCGGTCGGAAACACGTTGATGTGGTCCCAGCTGATGCCCGAAATCACGCCAATGTGGTGCTGGTAGAGGTGGAACTTGGGCCGCCGGTCCACCGGCGACGACAGGTATTCATCGCCCTCAATAATGATGATGGGCGCATCATCCGTCAGCTGCACCATCAAGTCGAAGCCCGCCAGCTGCGCACCTACCGCGTAATCGAACTTGCGCCCGTGGAACCGCAAAACGTGCAGAATGCAGGCCGTGATGCTGGTTTTGCCGTGCGAGCCGCCAATGACGATGCGCTGCTTGTCGCGGCTGGCCTCGTAAATATACTCGGGAAAAGAGTAAACTTTCAGGCCCAATTCCTGGGCGCGGAGCAGCTCGGGGTTGTCGGGCCGAGCATGCATGCCCACGATGACGGCCGACAAATCGGGCGTGATGCGGGCGGCATCCCAGCCTTCCTGGGCGGGCAGCAGGCCGGCGGCGGCGAGGCGGCCTTTGGCGGGCTCAAAAATTTCGTCGTCGGAGCCCGTGACGTGGGCACCCCGGCGGTGCAGGGCCAGCGCCAGGTTGTGCATGATGCTGCCGCCCACCGCGATGAGGTGAATGGCTTGGCTTGCGCCGACGTTCCGTTCGGGCTGGGCGGGGCTGGTGGTGGATTCCAAATGGAGAAGTTGTTAGGTGTTCGTTGTCAGTGCGCAGGGAACTAGCGCCGGGTGGGCTACGGAGAAATTCCTCCCCAACATCTGCCCCCGGCAACTCAGAATTACCGACTGACAACCAGAAAGCAAGGGCGCGAAAGTACAAAGGCCGGGCCGCCGCCGCCATTGCCGGCCCGAAAGAATCGGGAGCGCGGGCCAATCTTTTCTGTGCCGTCGGGGTTAGCTTTGTGTATATCGTGGCCGGCTCGGTTTTTTCCGGGCCGGCCTCGTTGTCCCCGCTATTTCGTTACCTTAGCTAGCCACCTTTCCCTATGCCCGACCAAATGGATGACCGCCTGAAGCAATCCGCCGCCCGTGCCAAAGCGGCCTGGGCCAATCGGGGCGGCATAGTGGTCCCCCAGAATGCCAGTGCGGCCGGCAAGCTGCCGCCCCAGGCCCCCGAGCTCGAAATGGCCGTGCTCGGTGCCCTGATGCTGGAAAAAGATGCCCTCACCTCGGTCATTGACCTGCTCAAGCCCGAGAGCTTTTACAAACCCTCGCACAAGCTTGTTTACGAAGCCGTTATCCGGCTGTTTGATAAGTCTGAACCCATCGACCAGATTACGGTGGTGCAGGAGTTGCGCGAAATGGGCGCGCTCGAAGCCGCTGGCGGCGCCTTTGGTGTGGCCAACCTCACGATGAAAGTGAACTCGGCGGCCAACGTGGAATACCACGCCCGCATCATCACCGAAACCGCCATCAAGCGCGAGTTGATTCGGATTTCGACCGAAATTCAGCGTGATGCCTACGAAGACACCACCGACGTATTCAAGCTGCTTGATGATACGGAGTCGGCCCTGTTCGAAGTGTCGGAATCGAACATTCGTAAGAACTTTGATGATATGCGGAGCCTGATGGGCAAGGCTATCAAGGAGCTGGAAGAAAAGAAGAACCAGGCCGATGGCCTGACGGGCGTACCCACTGGTTTCACGGCGCTGGACCGCGTCACGAGCGGCTGGCAACCCTCTGACCTGGTGATTATTGCAGCTCGGCCCGGCATGGGAAAAACGGCTTTCGTAGTATCGGCCATGCGCAACGCGGCCGTGGATTTCAAGAAAGCCGTGGCCATCTTCTCGCTGGAAATGTCCTCGCTGCAGCTCGTCAATCGTCTGATTTCGGCCGAGGCAGAACTGGACTCCGAAAAAATCAAGAAAGGCAGCCTGGCCGACCACGAGTGGCAGCAGCTCAATCACAAAATTACGGCCCTCTCGGCCGCGCCGATTTACATTGATGACACGCCCGGTCTGAGCATCCGCGAGCTGCGCACCAAGTGCCGCCGCCTGCGCTCGCAGAAGGATGTGCAGATGATTATCGTCGACTATTTGCAGCTGATGAGCGGCAACACCGACGGCCGCGGCGGCAACCGCGAGCAGGAAATCGCCAGCATCTCGCGGGCCCTCAAGGGCATTGCCAAGGAGCTGAACATCCCTGTATTGGCCCTGTCGCAGCTTTCGCGCTCGGTGGAAACGCGGGGCGGCGACAAGAAGCCGCAGCTGAGTGACCTGCGGGAATCGGGCTCCATCGAGCAGGATGCCGACATGGTTATCTTCCTCTATCGGCCGGAGTATTACGGCCTCGACCAGGATGCCGAGGGCAACTCGACCCAGGGCGTGGGCGAAGTAATCATTGCTAAGCACCGGAACGGCTCGCTCGAAACCGTGCAACTCAAGTTCATCGGCAAGTTTACCAAGTTTGCCGACCTCGACGGTGTGGGCGGCGGCTTCGACAGCAGCGGCTACCAGCCCATGGCCCTGCCCGCCAGCAACTTCGACAGCGAGCCGAGTCCCTTTGCGCCGACGACTATTCGCCTGGGCTCGAAAATTAACGAGTCGCCGGTGCCTTTCCCAAAAAGCAACAGTTTCGGCGAGGAGCCGCCGTTCTAAGCAATGCAGTCTGAGAATCAATCGCCAGGTTTTGCCGCCAGCCTTCCGCTCTATTCGGCTCGGGCGGTTCGGGCGTTTTCCATGTTGTTCAGCGCCATCGCCGGTGGAGTGATGACCGCGCAGAATCTAAAAGATGTTGGCCAGCCCGAAGCGGCTCGCAAGGCCCTTTGGGGCGGCATTGGCTACACCGTGGCCATGACCTGGCTGATGACGTACGTGCCCACCAGCTCCACCAGCAGCGTTTTCCCAATCGTGGTTGGCTACCTCGGGTCGATGGGCCTGGAGGCATACGCAAAGAAATTCATTGCGAACCGCGACGAGCTTCCGGCCAAAAGCATTGTGAAACCGCTACTGATTTGCCTGGCCATTACGGTGCCGATTCTTGCCTTGATTTTTTACAGCCTGACGCATCCTGCTGCCTGAGCCGTTTTCTGTATGGCTTACGCTGTTGATGCTTCCACAATTGCCGGACTGGGTTTTTTCGCCTTTCTGGCCGGGTTTATTGATGCGATGGTGGGCGGCGGCGGGCTGATTCAGTTGCCGGCCATGCTGCTGCTGCTGCCGAAGGACACGCCGGTGGCTACCGTGCTGGGCACGGGCAAAGTGGCTAGCCTGGCGGGCACGTCGGCGTCGGCATTTCGGTATTTGCGGGGCCTCACCGGCGTGCCCATTCGCTGGCGCACGGTGGCGGTGGCGGCCGTGGTGGCGGGCTGCTTCGCGCTGCTGGGGGCCCGCGCCGTGAGCGGCCTGAACAAGGACCTAGTGAAGCCACTGGTGCTGGCCCTGCTTGTCCTCATGGCGGCTTACACCTTCTGGCGCAAGGACTTTGGCAGCCTACACGCGCCGCGCCTGCACGGCCGGCGCGAGCTGTGGACGGGCGTGGCGCTGGGGGCCAGCATTGGGTTCTACGACGGTTTTTTTGGGCCGGGCACGGGCAGCTTGCTGCTGTTTGCCTTCGTCGGGCTGTTTGGCTATGATTTTCTGGCAGCCTCGGCCTCGGCCAAAGTGGTGAATGTGGCCACCAACATTGCCGGGCTGGCCTACTTCATCTCAACCGGCCAGGTGCTGTACCAGGTGGCGCTGCCCATGGCCGTGTGCAACGTGCTGGGCTCCATGCTGGGGGCGCGGGTGGCCATGCGGCAGGGCACAGGCTTCGTCCGGGTGCTGTTTTTGGTGGTGGTCAGCGTATTTATTCTGAAGCTGGGCTGGGAGACGTTTGCCTGAAAACCGATAGCCCAAGCCTAAGCTTGCGCTGCTAGTTTTCAGGCCACTTGCAGCTGCGCTTTGCGCTGGCTTTTGCGCCGCCGGTTCAGCCACATAACGGTGCCAGTGATGGGAAAAGTGGCCCCCAATAGACCGATAATAAAAGCCAGAATCTTGGTAGGCAGGCCAAAAATGGCCCCGGTATGCACCGGTTTGAACAAGCCGCGAATGCGCTGGCCCACGGGCCGCTGCGCATAGGCCTGGCTACTAATGACGCGGCCGGAATACTGGTCGAGATACACTTCATCCGTGGCATTGTCGGCAACGGCACCCGGGCGCAAAACGGCCACGCGAATGCTGCCGGTGGGCTCCTTCGGCATTTGCAAGCTGAATGACTCGGCATCCGGGGCTTGCTGACGGGCCAGGACCAGCACGGCATCGGCCGCGAAGGGGGCCGTGCCTACCACGGCGGGCGCGGCCGAGGTGGGTGGCTCGGGGCGTTTCAGGGGTGAGTGGGTGAGTTTGTTGATGCCCGCGCCCACCCAATCGAACGACATACCTACGCCCGTGAGGGCCATGATGAACAGGAATACGGAGGCGTAGAAGCCCAGTGAAATGTGAAAATCGTGGTTCAGGCGCTTCCAGCCGCTGCCCCATTTCACCTTCAGGCGCGGCGTGAGGGCCTTGCGGGCCGTGGGCCACCACAGCACCAGCCCGGTGCCGAGGATGAACAGGAACACCGTGGCACTCACGCCCATCACCAGCTTGCCAATTTTGCCGGCCACCAGGCCACGGTGCAGCTGTTCCACCGTTTTGAAGAAACTGTCGCGCGGGTTCAGCTCGCCCGTGATGGCGGCCGTGTAGGGGTTCACGAAGATGCGGGCACCGCCGCTTTCGCCTTTGCCACCCTTGCCGCCTTTGCCGAGGCCAGCGCCGGGCCGGCCTTCGCTGGGCAGCTGGCCAGCGCCGCCACGGGCACCACCTTTGCCCTCCTTGCCACCGGCATCGCCACCGGCCAGGCTCACTTCCACGGTGCGGCCGGGGTCGGCGTAGAGTTTGAAGCCGCCGATTTTGGCTTTGGGCTGGTGGGCTTTCACGGCCTCGGCCAGCTGCGCCAGCGGCAGGCGCGGCGTGGTGGCGGGGGCCACAAAGTAGCGCGCCGGGTGCCACGCCTGCTCAATTTCCTGCTCGAAAGCCAGCACGCTGCCCGTCAGGCATACAAAGACGATAATGAGCCCCGAGGCCAGGCCCAGCCAGAGGTGAACGGTGCGGAAAGCAGATTTAACCGGGGTCATAAGCTCGGGCAGATAATTTGTTTTTGAAGCGTAGCCGACGGCAATGCTTACAGCTTGTAGGTGAGCGTGGCCGCAAAGCTGCGGGGCGCAATGGGGCTGATGCTGTTGTCATCGTGTACGTTGTAGCTCAGCTCATTGAGCAAATTAGCGAGCTTCACGCGCACCGAGAACCGCTCGTAGGAGTAGCCCAGTGAGGCATCGAAGAGCAGGTAGTTGGGCAGGGCAATTAGCTTAAAGGCATCGGCCACCGGGTTGTTGCTGGCATCAACCCAGGGTTTGCCGGTGGCGGGGTTCAGGGTGCGGCTATTGCGGCCGGCCAGGCGGTCGCCCACGTAGTAGGCCGTCACGCCGGCGTTCAGGCCGCGCAGCACGCTGTTGGCAAACACGTTGCCGAAGCTGTAGTACAGGCTGGCGTTAGCCGTGTGGGCGGGGTTGTAGCGCAGGCGGCTACCGTCTTCGTAGATGTTGCTTTTGGTGTAGGCCGTCTGGTTGTAGCTGTAGCCCGCGATGAGCGAGATGCCGTTGATGGGCCGGCTTTGCACGTCTACTTCCACGCCCTTGCTGGTGACCTGGCCGGCCAGCTCCATGGGGCTGGCGGTGGCGGCGGTGGTAAAGCGCGGGTCGGTGGGCAGCACGGCCTGGGCCTGGTTGCTGTTCACGATGCGGTAGGCCGTCACGTTGGCCGAGATGGCCCCTTTGAACAGCTCGTTTTTGATGCCTGCTTCGTACTGGTCAATGAGCGAAGGGGCCAGCGAATTGCCCTGCAAATCAATCCCGGTATTGGGCGCAAAAGAATTGGCGTAAGACGCAAACAGCGAGGTCGTTTTGATGGGCTGGTATACCAGGCCCAGGCGCGGCGAAAAGGCGTTGTCGTAGCGGCGGTTTTCCACGTAGGTGTTGGCCGTTTTGGCCACCACGCTGGCAATCGTGTTGTAAGTGTACACGTTGCTGGGCGTTTCCTGGTAGCTCCAGCGCAGGCCGGCCAGCACCTTCACCTTATCCGAAAGGCTGAGCAAATCCTGGGCGTAGAAGCCGGCCCGGCGCGTGTTACCCAGCGTCAGGGCGTTGCGCACCAGGCTGTTAAAATCGGTGAGGCGCTCGGCGGGCTGGGTAATTACTTTGCTGGGGTCGAGGATATTAATAACATCGTAGGCCGCGACGGCGGTAGTGGGCCGCGTGGCCGAGGCCGGGTTGGTGTAGGCCAGCGTGTTGGTGTCGTACTGGTCGGCATCGGTCCCTACCAGCAAGGTGTGGCCCACCGGGCCGGTGCGGAAATTACCGGTCAGGTCCAGCTGGGCCAGGAAGTAGTTTTCGGTGGTTTCGGTGCGTTGCAGGCCGCGCGTCCAGTTGCCATACGCAACGCCCGGCGTGGCAATGATGCCGGTGGGGCGGGCGGCACTTTTCAGGGCGTTGTCGTAGCGCTGGAACGAGCCCACGGCCCGCACCTGCCAGGTGCTGTTGAGGCGCGAGGTGAGCGTGGCGGTGGCGCTGGTCTGGTTGGTGGCATTGCTGGCCCCGGCCACGTTGAGGAAGCGGCTGCGCGAGTCCTGAATCTGATAATCAATGGCTCCGATGCCGTAGTCCGGCGTGCGGTTGTCGCGCAGGTAATCGCCTTCGATGATGAGGTCGGTTTTGGGCGTGAGGCGGAACAGCAGCGAAGGGTTGACATACACGCGGTTGCTGCTCACACCGTCGCGGTAGCTGTCGCCGCGCTCGTAGGTGCCGTTCAGGCGGAACGCCACTTTGCTGCTCTGGCCCATGGCACCGTACACGTCAAACTGGGGCTTCACAAACCCAAAGCTGCCCACCCGCAGCCCCACCGAGCCGCCGCGCTGAAACTGCGGCTTCTTGGTCACCAGGTTCAGCACGCCGCCGGCCGCCACGTTGCCGTAGAGGATGGCCGCGCTGCCCTTCAGCACTTCCATGCGCTCCAGGGAGCTTACTTCGGGAATGATGCCGTTGTTGAAGCGCACGCCGTTTTTAAAGGTATTGGCGCTGGTGTAGGCAAAGCCCCGGCTGGCAATTTCCTCCTGCGTGCCGCCGGTGGTGCCCATTACGTACACACCGGCCACGTTGGCCAGCACGTCGCTCAGGCGCAGGGCCTGCTGCTGCTCCAGCACCGGCCGTTCGATGGTGAGCGTGGCCTGCGGGTTGTCAAGGGGCGCGATGGGCATCTTGCCCACGCTGGGCGTGCGCTGGTTCAGGCTTTTAGCGCCCGTCACGGTCACTTCCTGCAATTCCTGCTCGCCCCGGGCCAACGTGAAGGACGGCAGGGCCGTGGTCTGGCCGGGCTGTACCTCCACGGCTACTTCCTGGGCCTGGCAGCCCAGGCAGCTCACCACGAATGCCTGCCAGCCCGCCGGCACTTTCAGCGTGAAGCTGCCATCGGCGGCCGTCGCGGTGCCGCGCTCGCCGCCTTTGAGGCGCACCGAAACCTGCTCGGCCGGCTGGCCGTCGGCCAGTAGCACGCGGCCCGTCACGGTGCCACTATTATCGTTGCCGTACTGCTTGTGATGCCGCATCGGCATGTTTTGGGCAAACCCGCTGGCAGGTAGCAGGGCAATGGAAAGCGACAGAAGCGGGGCGAAGTACCTCATGAGGTTATTTAGACAGATTCAAAATAGAGTACAAAGGTGCTCGCTATTTAGAATTGTTCCAAATAAACTTTTACTGAAAAACGGAATGCCTTCAGAATTGATGCGACATCAACCCATTAATCAACTATCCAACCACCTGATTTACAACAAAAATACCCGACTATCGAGCCGGGCATTTTGTTGTAAATCAATTATGCTGGAGATTCAGCCGCTGCTTTATAGACGCAAGGAGGCATCTATACGCCGTTCGGGCGAGGTTCTGAGCAGCTCGGCAGATTTGTCAGGCGTCAATATTCATCCCAATCAGGCCAGCAGGGCTTCCTGCTCGGCCGCTACCGGCGTTAGCTCGAAGGCCTCGGCCAGCAGCTCGTAGGAGCGCAGACGGTCCTCGAAATCGGTGGTGATGGTGACGGCCGTGATTTCATCCACATCGTAGTCGGCCGCCAGCTGGGTAAACTGGGCGTGGACCTGCTCGGGCGTGCCGCTCACCACGCGGTTGCGGTTGAAGGCGAGGTGGGCCTGGTCTTCGGCGGAGAAACGGTGGTTGCGCACTTCCTCAGTTGAGGGAAAGATGCGGAATTCGCCCCGGTTGAAGCGAATCAGCTGCATGTCCATGGCTTTACGCAGCTCCTGGGCCTTCTCATCGGTATCAGCGCAAAATGTGAACACGGCCACGTTGGCCAGCGGCGCGGCCAGCTCGCGGCTGGGACGGAACCGCTCGCGGTACTGGCGCACGGCCGCCGGGCCACCCGCGCCATTGATGAACTGGGCAAAGGAAAACGCCATGCCCAGGTGCGCGGCAAACAGCCCGCTCTGGCCACTGGAGCTCAGCAGCCAGAGCTCCGGCGCGGTGGGCGTTTGGGGAGCGGCCATTACCCGCTCATGGATGGTATCGGGCACTTTTTCGTCGCGCAGGTAGGCTTGCAGGTCCATGAGTTGCTCCACAAAATCCTGCTCGCTAAAGGTGTTGCTGGGGTTGAGGGCGTGGGCGGTGAGGCGGTCGGCACCGGGGGCGCGGCCCATGCCCAGGTCGATGCGGCCGGGAAACAGGGCTTCGAGCAGGCGGAAGTTTTCGGCCACTTTCAGGGCCGAGTAGTGCGGCAGCATCACGCCGCCCGAGCCCAGCCGGATGTGCTGCGTCTGGCTGCCGAGGTGGGCAATAAGCACCTCGGGCGTGGAGCCGGCCAGGGTATTGGTGTTGTGGTGCTCGCTCACCCAGAAGCGGGTGTAGCCGAGGCGGTCGGCGAGCTTTGCCAACTGCACGGTCTCAAGCAGGGCCTCGCGGGCGGTGCTGCCGGGCCGGATGGGCGACTGGTCGAGGACGTTGAGACGAATTTTGGGGGTGGCGTTCATAGCTGGAAGATTGGAACAAGGTGGTAAACCACCGGCGGCACCATCCGGTTCGGAACCGCTGCGAACCGGGCCGCCGCGATGAACAATTGCCGGTTCAGCTGTTAAGGGCCGAAACAACTCTTATTTCCTCTTATAATGAGCGACCAAAACTTCGTGACCCTCACCGTGGCCGATGGCACCGAAATGCGGGCCTACACGGCTTTTCCCAACGGCACTGGCCCCGTGCCCGGCATCATCCTGCTCCAGGAAGCCTTTGGTGTGAACCATCACATCCGCAGCGTGGCCGACCGGCTGGCGGCGGCCGGCTACGCCGTGGTAGCCCCCGAGCTGTTCCACCGCACCGCCGCGCCGGGCCTCGAAATCGAGTACGCCAATTTTGGCACCGAGGCCATGCCCCACTACATCGCCATCAACAACGACGACCTGACTGCGGACCTGCACGCGGCCTTCGACTGGCTGCAAACCCAGCCGCTGGTGATGGCCGATAAAATCGGCAGCATCGGCTTTTGCCTGGGCGGCCGGGTGTCGTTTCTGGCCAATGCCGTGCTGCCACTGGCGGCGGGCGTGTCGTACTACGGCGGCGGCACCCACACCATTGCCGACCGCGCCAAGGACCTGCACGCTACGCACCTCTTTTTCTGGGGCGGGCTCGATGAGCACATCGGCAAAGCCGATATTAACCAGGTAATTGAGGCCGTGGAAGCGGCCAAAAAGCTCTACATCAACACCGTGATTTCCTACGCCGACCACGGCTTCCACTGCGACGCGCGGCCCAGCTACCACCCCGAAGCCGCGAAGGAGGCCTGGGCGCTGACGCTGGCGTTTTTCGGCGAGAAGCTGGGGGCGTAGCGCTGATAGCGTGTGACCGTAAAACGTCATGCTGAGCTGGCCGAAGCAGCTCTACCGCGGTAGTAATTGATTTACTCTTGCGGTAGAGCTGCTTCGGCCAGTTCAGCATGACGTTTTTATTTATTCCGCTACGACCCAACGGCTACCCGCGCCGGTTCGGCCGCTACCTGCCGGCCCAGGTACTGCGCCATGCTGCTGGCCAGGATAATCTGGAGGGCGTGGTACAGCATGAGCGGCAGGAGAATAAGCCCGGTGGCGGCACTGGCCGGAAACAGCAGGCTGGCCATCACGCTGCCGTGAACCAGTGATTTTTTTGAGCCGCAGAACACGGCCACAATCTGGTCGGCGCGGGGAAATTTCAGGGCGCGGCTCAGCCCCCAGATGCTAGCAAACACCACCAGGTACAGCACTACCATGCCCGCGCCCAGCTTAAAAACATCGACCGGGCGGTAGCGGCCGAAAATGCCATCGGCGAAGGAATCGCAGAAGGCGGTGAAGACGATGAGCAGAATGGTGACTTGGTCGAAAACGCGCAGACCGGCCTTGTGACGCTCGGCGAAGGCGTGGAAGCGGGAGTTGAGCAGTACCCCCGCCCCCACCGGCAGCACCACCTGCCACAGCAGTTGCAAGCCGAGGCTCCAAAGCTGGATGCCACCGGTGCCGGTGTGCAAAAACAGGCTGCACAGCAGCGGCGTGACCACAATGCCCAACAGGCTGGAAATGCTGGCGTTGAAAATGGCTGCTGGCAGGTTGCCGCCCGCAATGCTCACCATCACCACCGACGTGGAAACCGTGCTGGGCAGCGCGCACAGAAAGAAGATGCTCTGCCAGAGCAGCTCGCCACCCTCGGCCCCCAAAAACGGCCGCGCCAGCAGCGCCAGCGCCGGAAACAGCACGAACGTGCTCAGCTGCACCAGCGCGTGCAGCCGCCAGTTGCGCATGCCATCGCGCAGCTTTTCAAAGCTCAGCTTCAGGCCATAGAAGAAGAAAACCAGCGCTACGCCCACCGTGGTAATGCGGTGCCACGGCACGGGACTGGCCTTGCTGCCAAGACCGGGCGCGAAGTAAGCCAGCGCCACCACACCCAGCAGCGCCAGCAAAAACCAGTCGAGCCCGGCACGGGATAAGAGGGCGGCAAAGCGGTTTGGGGCAGGCGGCAGAACGGGAGTCATAGCGCAAGAATACGCCGGACGGGCTGGGTTGATGCGGCCACAACACAAAAAAGCGCCGAATTCAGGCAAATCCGGCGCTTTTTGTAAAGGCTCGACCCATCGCGTCTCAGCATTGAACGATGACAGGGCGGAGACCTAAGCTTGCCCAATCGGCGCAAACGCCGAGACGAAAACAGGCGTTTCTACACCGTTGCTTACTCATTAGGAACTCCGCCGCCCAGACCGGGCGCGGCGTTGCCCTGCACGCCCTGCACGTTGGGCACGCCCATCTTCTCCTCGCGCTTGCGCTGGTATTTGCCAAACTGGGCGGGGTTGAGCACGTCTTTGAGGGCTTCGAGGCGCGAGCGACCGGCGCTTTCTACCACGCCGGCCAGCTTGCGGGGGTCGGCCTTGTAGCGCAGCCGGCTGATTTCGACCTGCTCCACGGCGCGCCGGTTGATGACGCGCACCTTCTCGGTTTGCTGGGGCGTGAGGCCCAGGTTCTGCTGCATGTTGGTGGTGAGGGCGTTGGCCTTGGCATCGATAACGGCATCGGGGGGTGTTGCCACGAGGGACTCAGCCGGCACGGTGGTTTTGGTTTTCACGCTGGGCTGGCCGGCGGGCTTCACCTTGGTTTTGACGGTGGCTTGCGCGTGGGCGGCCGGAGCCGCCGACAACAGAGCCAGGGCCAGCAGCGGCGAGAGCAACAAGAGTTTCATAGAAAAGCGGAAAAGCAAAAAACAGTGCCCGTAAACATAGGGCTATGACGGAGTAAATATCGGCCGAAAGCCCGGCTCATTTCGTGCCGAACGCCCTGCCACGCATCTTTTGTGCCAGCGCACCCCGAAAATTCGGGCCTCCCCGGCTCAGCTTGCAACCTTTGGGCCGCTTTTTCCATACTACTGACCATGAAACACGCCAAACGCTCTAAATCCAACTGGCTGCTGGCCGCCAGCCTCGGCGCGGCCACCCTGGCCCTTACCCTGTGGGGCAACCGCCGGGGCTCCTACGACCTGAGCGGCCGCGTGGTGCTCATCACCGGGGGCTCGCGCGGGCTGGGCCTGGTGCTGGCCCGCCAGGCGGTGGCCGAGGGTGCCCGCGTGGCCATCTGCGCCCGCGACGAAGCCGAGCTGGCCCGCGCGCGCCAAGACCTGCTCATGGCCGGCGCGGCCGAGGCCGACGTGCTGACGCTCTCGCGCGACATCACCAACGAAGTGGAAGTGCGCACTATGGTAGCCGAGGTTGAAACCCGCCTCGGGCCGGTCGATGTACTCATCAACAACGCTGGCATCATCACCGCCGGCCCACTGGATAACATGGACGTGCGCGATTTCGAGGACTCGATGGCCGTGCATTTCTGGGCTCCGCTGCACGCCATGCAGGCCGTGCTGCCCAGCATGCGGCGGCGCGGCGCGGGCCGCATCGTGAATATTTCGTCGCTGGGCGGCAAGGTGGCGCTGCCCCACATGGCTCCGTACAGCGCTAGCAAGTTTGCGCTGGTGGGCCTGTCCGAAGGCTTCCGGGCCGAGTTGCACCAGCACGGCATCTCGGTCACCACCGTGTGCCCGGGCCTGTTGCGCACCGGCAGCCCCGACCACGCCGAGTTCAAGGGCCAGCAGCAGAAGGAATTTGCCTGGTTTAGCATTGCCGATTCGCTGCCCGGCTTCACGCTCAGCGCCGAGCAGGCCGCCCGCCAAATCTGGAATGCCTGCCGACGGGGCGATGGCGAGGTCATTCTCTCGCTGCCCGCCAAATTCCTGGCCGCTTTCCACGGCCTGCTGCCCGGCACCACCACCGACATCCTGAGCTGGATGAACCGTGCCCTGCCCGCCACCGGCGAAAGCCCGGCCGCCAACGTGCGCCGCACCGGCTTCGAGAGCGAGTCGGAAACCACCCGTTCGCCACTCACGACGCTGACGCGCAAAGCTGCCGCGAAGAATAACGAGTTGTAGAGACGCATATTTGCGTCTCGTCGTTTGCGCCGCACTGCTTCTATTCGTGCCGGCCTCGTTCAACGACGAGACGCAATTATGCGTCTCTACCTCATGCATTTCCCCGTTGAGCTAGCCTTGGGTTCCGCGCGCCTGCCCGTACACTTGCTGTGCGAAGTGCTGGCCTACTCGCTGGGCTTCCGCCTCTATCAGCGCCTGCGCACCACCCACGCCGACCGCATCAGCGACACCCACCGGCAGTGGATTTTTGTGGGTGCCGCCGCCGGCGCACTCCTCGGTTCGCGCTTGCTGGGCCTGCTGGAGCACCCCGAGCTGCTGGCGCACCCGCCCGGCGGCTGGCTCTACTACTTCACCAATAAAACCATTGTGGGCGGCTTCCTGGGTGGCCTCATCGGCGTGGAGCTCACCAAAAAGCGCTTGGGCGTGACGGCCAGTAGCGGCGACCTCATGGTGTTTCCCATTCTGCTGGGCTTGGCCATCGGCCGGCTAGGCTGCTTCTTCAGCGGCCTGGAAGATGGCACCTTCGGCACCGCCACGGCCCTGCCCTGGGGCATCAATTTCGGCGATGGCGTGCGCCGCCACCCCACCAACCTCTACGAAATCCTGTTTCTGGCGGCGCTGGGGCTGCTGCTCTGGCTGCTGACGCGGCGCGGGAGGCTGGCCGATGGCCGGCGGTTCGAGCTGTTTCTGAGCAGCTATTTGCTGTTCCGACTGCTGGTGGAGTTTATCAAGCCTACTACGGCGCTGCCGGGGCTCGGGCTCACGGCGATACAGTGGGCGTGCGTGGCGGGGCTGGGGTATTATGTTTGGGGGTGGCTCAAGCTGCTAAATACATATAACGACCAGCCTGCAACTAACTCATCATGTTAGAAAAAATCATGAATGATACATTAATTCCGTCCCACCTCATGTCCGAATGACCCTTTCCACCACAACTTTTCCCTCAGCCTGTGCCCGCACCTCATCATACCAGAGCCACTTCGGCAACAACAGCGGCTGCGTGAAACACCCGCTTCTAATCTGGCTACTGCTGCTTATTGCCAGCCTCCCCGCCCGAGCCCAGTACCTCACGTTCCACGAAGGCGAATACCTAGACACCACCACCACCCGCAACCCGGCCTGTGCGAAGACCATGACGCTGCCATATTTCGCCGTGGATGGGAAATACCCGCGCAGCTCGCCTACGCTGGTGCGGGAAGCCACCACCTTTTTACTGCGCGGCAACCGCAGATTCAGCGGCAGCGGATACGTCACGTTTCGGTTTGTGGTCGATTGCGCGGGGTTCCGGCAGCCGATGACGCAGGTGCTGCAAACCGATGCGAACTACGTGGCCATTCACTTCCGCCCGGAGCTGGTGAGTGAGCTGTACGCCTTTCTGAAAACGCTGAAAGACTGGCGGATAGCAACGTGTAGCAGCCACGCCGTTAGTTACTTCACTTATTTAACGTTCAAAATCACCGATGGGAAAGTCGTGGCCGTTATTCCTTAGCCTGCTGCTGGCCCTGGCGCGGCCGGGGCACTGCCAGCAGGCCATCACCCCCAAAGTGGTGGCCGGCGACTGCGGCAGCAAAGCGTACCAGGACAGCCTCGTGGCCCGGTACCTGGACCGGGGCGCGCACCGTACCAGCTACCTCAGTCCGCAGTGGGGACAGTATTGTGACAGCCTGATTGCGGCCTGCCCCAACATCGCCCAGGCCTACCAGCAAAAGGCCATGCCGCTGATTGACTGCGGCGATTATGCGAAAGCAATGCCCCTCATGGACCAGGCCGTGGCGCTGGATGCCAACCGCTACCTGGCCTACCGAGGCTTCCTCAAATGCATTTTTACGAAGGACTACGCGGGTGCGCTGGCTGATTTCCGGCGCGCGGCCAAGCTCAATCCCAACGGCCGCGAACAGGACCACACCTATGCGTTTTTCGAGGGAGCCTGCGAGTTGGAGCTGGGCCATTATAAGCTGGCCGAGATGGCATTTGCCCAAGATATGGCCTTGCAGCGCGGCCCCACCGGGCAGGGTGAGATTCACTTCAACACCCTGCTGTACACCGGCGTGGTGGCCGCCCGCCTCAAACAGTACGCGCCGGCCCAGACGTACCTGCAACAGTGCCTCAAAGCATATCCGCAGCATCCGGAGGCCAATTATTACCTGGCGCTTACCTATCGGGCGCAGGGGCAAACGGCCCTGGCCCGGCAGCATCTGGAAGCCGCACAGCGGGCGCTGATTGGTGGCTACCGGCTGAATGAGGACAGTATTTTTTATGCCAACTACCCGGAGCAGATAACGGAATACGAAGTGACGCAGGCGATGAAGGAAGCAGGAAATGATGTAGGGGTGGGGCCTGTCCCCGCCCATCGTTGAACGGAATCGTTGTGTCGGTGCAAGCGTCCGGGCGGGGGCAAGCCCCGCCCCTACTATCTTACGCCACCTATTTCCTCCTTTCTCAGCCTCCGCCATGCCCGAACGGCCCTACACCTACTACGACTTCACGCTCAGCCTGTGCCCGACGTGCCTGCGTCGCATCGAGGCCAAAATCGTGTTTGAAGACGGCAACGTATTCATGCTCAAGCGCTGCCCGGAGCACGGGCGGCAGAAGGTGCGTATTGCCACCGATATTGAGTATTACAAAAGCATCCGCAACTACGTGAAGCCCAGCGAAACGCCCCGCCGCTTCAACATGGCCACGCATTTTGGCTGCCCGTACGACTGCGGCCTCTGCACCGACCACGAGCAGCACAGCTGCCTCACCGTCATCGAGATAACCGACCGCTGCAACCTCACCTGCCCCACCTGCTACGCCGAAAGCAGCCCCACCCACGGCCGGCACCGCACCCTGGAGGAAGTGGAAGCCATGGTGGACCTGGTGGTGGCCAACGAGGGCGAGCCCGACGTCATCCAGATATCCGGCGGCGAGCCGACGCTGCACCCGCAGTTCTGGGAAATTCTGGACATGTGCAAAAGCAAGCCCATCAAGCACCTGATGGTGAACACCAACGGCGTGCGTCTGGCCAAGGACGAAGCGTTTGTGGCGCGGCTGGCCACCTACTCGGGCGCGTTCGAAGTGTATCTGCAGTTCGACTCGTTCCGCGAAAACGTGCTGCTGACCATGCGCGGCCGCGACCTGCGCGAGGTGCGCAAGCAAGCCATTGAGCATCTGAATAAATATAATCTCAGCACCACGCTGGTGGTGACCTTGCAAAAGGGCCTGAATGATGACGAGATGGGCGACATTATCGACTACGCACTGAAGCAAAAGTGCATTCGCGGCGTCACGTTTCAGCCCACGCAGGCGGCCGGGCGACTCGATAATTTCAACCCCGAAACCGACTCGTTTTCGCTCACCGAAGTGCGCCAGGGCATCATCGACCAGAGCCCGGTTTTCACGGCCGCCGACCTGCTGCCCGTGCCCTGCAACCCCGATGCTTTGGCAATGGCTTATGCGCTAAAACTAGACGGCGAAGTCTTCCCCCTCACCCGCTACGTGGACCCCGCCGAGCTGCTCCAAAGCGGCGGCAACACCATTGTGTATGAGCGCGACCCGCGCCTGCGCCAGCACATGCTCAAGCTCTTCAGCACCGCCAATACGGTGGATACGGTGGTGCCCGAAATCAATCAGCTGCTGTGCTGCCTGCCGCAGGTGTCGGCCCCCAACCTGGGCTATGATAATTTGTTCCGCATCATCATCCTGCAATTCATGGATGCGTATAATTTCGACGTGCGGGCGGTGAAAAAATCCTGCGTCCACATCGTGAGCAAAGACTTGAAAATCATTCCCTTTGAAACGATGAACATTTTCTACCGCGACCCCGAGAAGCTGGCGCGGCTGGAGGAGTTGCGGGCCGAGCGGGTGGGAATCATTTGATGGAGCCTCTTCCAACGCCCCCGCCCGAGGAAAAGAAGCCCATTAATTGGCCCATTGCGGTGAATCTGCTGCTGCTGCTGGCCGCAATCGTATACGAACGGGGCGAAGTCGGCTCTATGGTGGTGGTCATCATCGCACTGGTGCTCATCAATGGCTCTGCGGCGGTGCTAACGCGCTTGTTTGGCCGTTTGCATTGGGTAGCGGCCTTCGTGTTGTCGGCCCTTTTGGTGCCGCTGATTGGGTTTGGCCTGTGTGCCCTCTACATCTAACGGCGGCCTGCACGGCGGCCACTGACCAGCCGTTTCCTTCACCTGATTGTACGATGTCGCCTGAATCTGCCCCCCAACCGCCAAAAGACCCCGGCAGCGTGCGCCCGCCGCTATTGCTCAATGCGGCCCTGATGCTGGTGCTCTATCTGGTGGCTTTCGCGGCGGGCGATGGCAAGCCGAGTGAAACCGCTTATGCTTATTTTTTCGCGTTGGCGGGCCTTTTTGGCCTTAATGTATTAGCGGCCATTATTCTGGCATTTATGGGCCGCCGCCAAACAGTGATGGGCTGCATTTATTCCGGCATCGGCATATTCCTGATTGGGTTGGGCAGCTGCGCCTACTCGCTGGCCCACATGGGCGGTGGGCACTGAGCAGAGGCTTATTTTCACCCAGGTAATACCAAGCGGCGGGCTGGAAGCATATCGTTTACGGTATATATTGCACCGTCAGTCATTAACCAACCAGCCACTTATTATGCCTCCTACGTTTGGCAGTATCGTGCGCAACAACCTGCTGGCCCTGCTGGCAGCAGCTGTCGTGCTGGGGCTGGCCGCGAAATTTATCGACCAGTCGGCGGCTTTCATTTTTGGGTTGGCCTATTTGGGCCAAGCATTGTTCAACCTGATTCTGGGCTTCGCGCACCTTGGCCGGGGGCCGCAGGAGGTGGGGGCCGCGCCCTATTTCCTGAGCATGCTGCTGGTGCTGATTATCGGATTTGGAGCGTGCTCAGGCATTTTTATGCTCAGTGGCGGCCTCGGCAACATGCACTGATTCGGGCGCGGGCTGGCACTTCGGGCAGGTATAGGTAGCGCGGCCACCCACGTATTCTTTCTCGATTTTCACCTTCGGGTGGCGCGGGCAGAAGGTATGCGCGTCGGAGCCAGGCGTGGCCGAATCATCCCACTCGCGGGCATGGATGAGGAAGGACTTGGGGAAATATTTGTAGTTGGCCTCGTGGCTGATGGCCGTGGTGAGGACTAGCTGAATGGCGGCGTGCAGGGCCTTGAACTCCTTCTCGGTGAGCGAAGTCCCCAGCCGCTCGGGGTTGATTTTGGCCTGAAACAGCACTTCGTCCACAATCCAGTTGCCGAGGCCGGCGGTGATGCTTTGGTCGAGCAGCAGCGGCTTGAGTAGCGTTTTGCGGCGGCTGAGTTTCGCCTGCAACTCGGCGGTGGTGATGGCGAGGGCATCGGGGCCGATTTTTTTGGCGGCCTGGTGGGCAGCGGCGCTTTCAGCCAGGCGGATGCGGCCGAATTTGCGCGGGTCAATGAAGGCGAGGCGCAGGCCGGAGTCTTCCAGGTGCAGGGCCACGCGGGTGAAGCGCGGAGCGTCGGGCTCGTCGCGGTAGGCCCCGATGTCGCCGGTCATGCCAAAGTGCAGCACGAGCACCTGGCCGTTATCGAGTTCCAGAAAGCAGTTTTTGCCCAGACGCGAGGTGCCGCTGATGGTGCGGCCCACGAGGCCGGCGCGGAGCTGGTCTTCGGGCGTGGCCAGTACGTGGGCATCGTTCACCTGCACGGCGGCGATGGTCTGGCCCACGGCCAGCTCGTCAATAAAGCGGCGGTAGGTTTCGACTTCAGGTAGTTCGGGCACTTGAGAAGTATTGAGGGTTGGGGGCTGATGCGCTATAGAACGTCATGCTGAGCGCAGTCGAAGCATCTCTACCGCAATAGCAAACCCAATCAACAGGTTTAGTTACGCGGTAGAGATGCTTCGACTGCGCTCAGCATGACGTTCTGTTTCTAGCCCGTTAACAGAAATAAACCCCTTCCGGTTGCCTGCCACCCCCTACAAATCGCCGCGCAGCCCGCCCTCCAGCACCACCACACCGGTGCCGCCAATCTGTACCGCTTCAATGGCTTCGCGGGGGCCGCTGATGCGCACCTGCACCGCGCCGGCCCGGCCCATATCGTGCCCCTGCTCGGCAATAAAATCAGGCGAATTGATATAATTGTGATGCCACAAATAGGCTGCCATGCCGCCGGTGGCCGAACCCGTTACGGGGTCTTCCGACACGTCGGGCGGGGTGCCGAAGTGGCGGGCGAAGGTGTGGCCCGCCGGCGTGGCCCCGCCCAGGCAAAAAAGGTGCGGGCTGAAAAAGTCACTTTCGGCGCGGTAGCGGCCCAGGGCGGCAGCATCGGCGACGTGGGCGCGGCGCAGGGCAGCGTGGTCGCGCAGCAGTATCATGAGCTGCGGGGTGCCGGTGCTCACCGTCTGGATGGGTGCGCCGGGCAGCAGGTCGTCGGGCGTGAGGCCGAAGAGCGGCAGCACCGTTTCCAGCGCGTGCGTGGCTCCAAAAATGGGCTGGCGTTGCGTCATCCAGACCATTGCCGGTGCATTGTCCGCGCCGGGTAGCACATCGACGCGAATGGGGCCGTGCAACAGGTGCAGCGTGAGGGTCAGCGCTTTGCCGGAGGCGGGCTGCGCCACCCGGCCCGCGTGCAGCAGCGCCGTGACGGTGGCAATGGTGGGATGCCCGGCCAGCGGAATTTCCTCGGCCGGCGTGAAGAAGCGCACCGTGAACTCGGTGCTGCCGGGCGCGGCGCGGTTCACAAAAGCCGTTTCCGACTGGTTGAACTCGCGGGCCAGGCGCTGGCGCAGGGCTGGGTTGAAGGCGTCAGCATCAAGCACCACGGCGCAGGGATTGCCGCGCAGGGGCTCGGTGGTGAAAGCATCAATCAGCAGAAAAGGCAGTTGGGACATAAGCAGTGGGCCGGGGAGATGAGCAACCGACCACGAAGGAACGACAGTCCAGCAAAACCAAACCCGTCAATTCACAAAAAAGCCGGTTCGCTTACGGGCGAGCCGGCTTTCCATTGCCTGAAAATGGCTCACTACATTGTGTCGTGCAGCTTGGCTACGCGTTGGCCGGCTTTGTCGTACACGTCGCCGCGGGCGGTGATGAACAGGCGGCGCTGCTGGCCGTCGGTGAGCACGAAGGGGAAGGTTTCGCTGGTGGTACGCGTCACGCGGCCCACTACTTCGGCGTTGTCCTCGTCATCCACGCGCACCACTTTCAGGGCGTTGGTAAGGTAGTAGCGCTGGCTGGGGTCGTTGCGAAAAGTGAGCTGGCCCACCAGGCGCACGGCAGCGCCGGTGTTCTGGCTCACGGCCACCATTTCGCCGGCATCATCATCATCGGCCGATGCAGTGGGATATTGGCGGGTCGGCTGCGCCATTGGCGCGGCGGCTATCACGGCCGGGGCAGCCGAGGGCGACGCGGTGCGGGCGCTGGCCACAAGCTGGCCATTGGCCCGCTGCCAGCCCTGGCCGATAGCCGCAAGGCGCGGCGCGCGGCCGGGGTGCGTGGCTGAGCCTTCGTCATCGGCCACGGTGGCCATGGCGGCTTGTGCCTGGGCCAGGCTGGCCCCCAGCTTGCGCAGCACGAAGCCAGAAAACTCATCGGCTTCCAGCTCATCGGCGGGCTGCGAGCCGCCGGCGCGCAGGGTGTGGCCGTTGAGGTGATGCCCCATTTCGTGGGCCAGAATGCTGATGCCAGCCCAGTCGGTGTGGCCGGCGCGGTTCACGGCGTTCAGAAAATCGGGGTTGTAGAGCAGGTAGCGCTGGCCGTCGTAGACCACGGCGGCGGCGTTGTCGACCTCGCGGGTGGCCCGCAGTTGGAAACGCGCCTTGAGGCCCACGGCATCGGTGATTTCGCGGATGACGTCGGTGGGCGCGGGGGCAGTTTGGGCCTGCGCGGGAGCGGCCAGGGCCAGCGGCAGCGCGAGCAGCAGCGGGGCCGCCAGGCGGCTGAGAAAACGGGGAAGGAAAGCCATATCGAAGAAGGGCAAGGAAGATGACTGTTAATTCAAACCTAAAGGCAAGCGCAATGCCAAAAGCAAGCGCAGAAACTCAGCAGTTGTCGCCAGCCACTACCAGCCGGAACAACGGCCGGGGCCGGATTTTAGCGCAGCAACAATCAAACGCATACTCTAGCAACGGCGGAGCGTTGCTTTGTCGCTTTTTTGCTGCCAACAACCCGCCCGCGAGCGGCGTCTGCCCGGCTATTGAAATAACGATTTTGCCCCGCTGGCAGTTCATTAAGTAAGAGTCGGGGCCGGGCCGAAAGGGTTGCGTGATTCTGGCCGCGCCCCGGCCCGCAGTAGCTTTGCGCCCCGGCCGCCGTAGCCCGGCCAATTTTTTCGTTTCGCGTTGATGAACCAAGCTCACCTGCACCTCATTGTCAACCATGTGCCCATCGTGGGCAGCCTTTTTGCCGCCGTGCTGCTGGGGGCGGGCGTGCTGAAGCACAACCTCGACCTGACCAGAGCCGGCCTGGTAGCGGTGCTGGCCGCCGGCCTGCTGTGCCTGCCGGCTCAGCTCACGGGCGAGGGCGCGGCGGCCATTGCCCAAAACCTGCCCCGCGTGAGCCGCGCCCTCATCCATAACCACGCGGAAGCGGCGGAGCTGGGTTTCTGGGTGCTGGAAGCGGCGGCGGCGCTGGCGTTGTTCGGACTGCTGCTGCTGAAAAGTGCTTCGCCCAAAGCCCGTCTGGTGGCCCTGCTGGCGCTGGTGGCCGCCGTGCTCAGCTTCGGCCTGCTGGCCCGCGCCGGCAACCTGGGCGGCCAGATTCGGCACACTGAAATCCGCGAGGGGTTTGGCACGCCCGACGAGTTATAATTTCCCCAAAACCAAGCCCCTACCCTTCCGCATGGCTTTTCCCTTTTTTGGCGACGATAAATCGACCGTGGCGCGCCTGCTGGCCACCCTTCCCCAAACCGGCACCCTGGCTTGGATTGGCCAGCGCCCGGTGCGCCGCGAGCCACTCGTATCAGTACCCGAGGCGGAGTTGAAAACCGACTCGCACCTGCTCGGCGACCACGCCCGGCCCAAAGCCGGCGGCAAGCGGCAGATTACGCTCATTCAGCACGAACACCTGGCGGCGGTGGCGGGCTACCTGGGGCTGGATGCGCCGCTGGACCCGGCCCGCCTGCGCCGCAACCTGGTGGTGCGCGGCCTCAACCTGCTGGCCCTGAAAAACCGCCAGATTCGCATCGGCGACGAAGTTATTCTCGACATCACCGGCGAATGCCACCCCTGCTCGCGCATGGAAGAGGAGCTGGGCCCGGGCGGCTACAACGCCATGCGCGGGCACGGCGGCCTCACGGCCCACATTGCGCAGGGCGGCCTCATTCGGGTGGGCGACGCGGTGCGGGTAGTGGCGTAGCCAGCGCGGTCCAGGGCCAATAACTTTCGGGCGCGGACAGCCGTTTGCAAGCCAGACACTTCACCCGTTATTCCTTGATTTTTATGGCTTCAACCTTACGTTCGTTTGCTGCGCTGGTCCGCTGCTCGGCGGGTATTTCGCTGGGCCTGGCGCTGCTGGCCGGCCCCGCCGCCCAAGCCCAGACGGTGTATGCACTTGGCACACTCACGGCTTCATACCTGGGGTCGCCGGCCGGGTCGCAGGGCTTGGTTACCATCAATGCGGCAAATGGCGTGGCCGTGGGCACGCCCGCTACCGTGGCTGGCGTGGCGGCCGGCCAGAGCCTGGTGGGCCTGGATTTCCGGCCCGCCAATGCCCAGCTCTACGCCCTGGGCTACGACACGGCCGCCTTGGCCCCCGCCCCCAACACCCAGCTCTACACCCTGGACCTGACCAGCGGGGCCGCCACGCCGGTGGGGGCGGCCGTGCGCCTGGAGTTGGGCCGCCGCACGGCCCGCATTGGCTTCGACTTCAACCCCGTAGCCGACCTGATTCGGGTGGTGAGCACCACCCGCGCCAACTACCGCCTCAGCCCCGTTACCGGCGCGCTGGCCGGCACCGATACCAACCTGGCCTACTCCAGCGGCACGCCGGCCACGCCCGGCATTGGCGCGGTGGCTTACACCAACGCCTTTCCCGGCGCAACCAGCACCACCCTCTACGCCTTTGATGAGCTGAATAATGGCTTGCTTTCCATCGTGAATCTGCCCAACGGCGGCGTGCTCACGGCCCCGGTTTCGGTGATGTTTCAGGTGCCGTCGGGCACCTACGGCATTGGGTCGCCGCAGGCCATTGACTTCGATATCTATGCCAATGCCAGCCTCAACCGCAACGAGGGGTTTCTGATGGAGGTAACGGCCGGCGGCAGCAGCAATTTCTACCGCTTCAACCTGAATACCGGCCTGGCTACGCTGGTGGGCAACACGGTACCAGCGGCGCTGCCCTTCGTTATCCGCGACATTGCGGTGGGCGTTGGGGCACCGCTGGCTACGGCCCCGGCCGCGCTGGCGCAGTTGGCGGCGGTGTACCCCAACCCGGCCCGGGGCACGGCCACCCTGCTCCTGCCCGCCGCCCTGCGCGGCAGCCAGCCCGCTTTCGTGGTGCTGGCCGACAACCTGGGCCGCCCGGTACTCACGCGCACCCTGCCAGCCGGCCCCGCCGAAACCCTGGATTTGCCCCTGGTGAACCTGGCTCCCGGCATTTATACCGTACTGGCCACCACTGCCGCCGGCCGCGTGGCCAAGCGCCTGGTGGTGGAGTAATCCTCCCCGCCCAACGGCCCGGCCACCGGTTAATGCCCCGCTAACGCATAGCCTGGGGCATTGCGACGGAAAACGTTTAGCAAGCACCTGTAAATTAGGATATAGATATGAAAAAATCATAACTATAACGATGCTGCCTGCACCGCTTTTTTTATTTTCCAAAAGCTAATCCAATAGTCTTGGGAGCCGTACACGGCCGCACATCAATGCCACGGTTTTTCTAAGTATCTTGAAGATGCTTTGGCAGCAGCGACCATTTGGTAATTATCCTTACAGTCAATATCATGCAAAAATTCCTACAACTTGTTGCCACCGTGCCCGCTCGCCTGGGCCGCTGGGGTTTTTTGAGTTCGTTCGGCCTAATGCTCATGGCTGTACCGGCCGCTACGCAGGCGCAAACGATTCTGGGCCTGGGCACCATCACGGGGCCGAACATTCGGAACGCGCCGGTGGGCTCGCAGGGGCTCATCCTCATCGACCCCAACAACGGCTCGACTCAGAACCTTGTGCCGGTGGCCATCACTGGCATTGCGGCCGGGCAAACGCTGATTGGCATGGACTACCGGCCGGTCGACAACCTGCTCTACGCGCTGGGCTACGACGCCAGCACCGCCGGCCCAAACACACAGCTGTACATTCTGAACCCCGGGCTTAACCAGGTGTTTCCGGTGGGCGCGCTGCAGCGGCTGGAGCTGGGCGGCCCCACCGAGAAGATTGGCTTCGATTTCAACCCCACGGTTGACCGC
Organism: Hymenobacter sp. UYAg731; assembly: GCF_054061335.1. Classification (NCBI taxonomy): domain Bacteria; kingdom Pseudomonadati; phylum Bacteroidota; class Cytophagia; order Cytophagales; family Hymenobacteraceae; genus Hymenobacter; species Hymenobacter sp. UYAg731. Next base: position 119,150 of record NZ_JBSSEC010000004.1, read on the forward strand.
ATCCGGGTGGTGAGTACCAACCGCGCTAACTACCGCCTCAACCCCACCACCGGGACCATTGCCAGCACCGATGGCCTGTTGGCATACGCTGGGGGTACGCCGGCTACAGCGGGCGTAAACGCAGTGGCTTACACTAACCCGTTTTTGGGCAGCATCAGCACCACGCTCTACGACTTCGACATCCGCAACAACGGCTTGCTTTCCATCCAGAATCCGCCCAACAACGGCACCCTAACTAACCCCGTGACGGTGATGCTGCAGGGCCCCGGCGGCACCTACGGCATTGGCAACGCCGCCGATTTCGGCCTGGATATCTACTTTAACCCCAGCACCGGGCTGAACGTGGGCTACCTCACCGAGGTGACGGAGCCCCGCGCCGACCGCGGCGGAGCCCGTGCCAGCAACACCTACCGCCTTAACCTGAACACCGGCTTGGCCACGCTGATAGGCAACACCGTGCCCGCCAGCCAGCTCTTCAACTTTGAGGTGCGTGACCTGGCCGTGGCCATTGCGCCCGTGCCCGTGATTACCTGGAACGGCTCGGTAAGCACCGACTGGCGCAACGCCGCCAACTGGACACCCAACGCAGTACCCGGCCCCCAGAACGACGTCATCATTCCCGGCGGGGTGCCCAACCAGCCCACCGTGACCCAGCCGCAGCAAACGCACGCCGTCACGCTCACCGGCGGCACCATCACGCTGGCCGACGGCAGCTTCCTGGTGGTGGGCGGCGACTTCACCAACAACGGCGGCAACCTGGCCGAAAGCGGCACGGGTACGGGCACCGTGGTGCTAAATCTGAACACTCCGCAAATCATTGGCGGCACCTCGGTCACTACCTTCCCTAATCTGATTATTGGCGTGGGCACGGCCAGCCTGGCGCCTACTGCTTCGCTGGCCGCCCCGGCCGCCGTGCGGCGCCTGCTCACGCTTTATGGCAATCTGACGGTGACCGGCCAGACGTTCACACTGCTCTCGGATGCCACGGCCACGGCGCAGGTGGTGAACACCGGCGGCATGGTGGTGGGCGCGGCTACGGTGCAGCGCTATATCACGCCCACCTTCAACGGCACGGGCTACCGCCACTACTCGCCGCCCGTGAGCGGCAGCACCGTGGATGACCTGACCACGGCCGGCTACACGCCGGTTATTAACCCGAGCTTCAACACCGTCGGCAAATCGGTGCGGCCCTTCCCCACGGTGTATAGCTACGACGAGACGCGCGTGAGCAGCAGCGGCAGCGCCGGCACCATTGATTTCGACAAGGGCTACCTGTCACCCGGCTCACTCTCGGATGCCCTCAACCCTACGCAGGGCTACACGGTGAACATCTCGGCGGCGGCCAACGTGGACTTTGTGGGCACCCTCAACAACGGCAACTACACGGCCGGCAGCCTCACCCGTGGCCCGTACACCGACAGCGGCTGGCACTTCCGCGGCAACCCCTACCCCGCCCCGCTCGACTGGCAGGCCATGATTAACGCCGGCCGCCTGACCAATGTTGAAAATGCTCTTTACGTCTTCAAAAGCAATGGCTTATACACTGGCACGTATGCCAGCTACATCAATGGGGTGAGCGCCAATGGCGGCACCAATATCCTGCCGTCGTCGCAGGGCTTTGTCATCCGCACCATTGCGGCCGGGCAGGTGGGCAGCATCGCCTTCACCAACGCCGAGCGCCTCACCACTTACAACAACACGCCCTTCCAGCGCGGCACCGCCGATACCCGTCCCCAGCTCACGCTGAGCCTGCACAACCTTGCCGCCGCCACCCAAACGGCCGTTTATTTCGAGCAGGGCGCTACCGTTGGGTACGATGCCGCCTTTGATGCCGTAGCGCTGCCCTCTTCCAACGGCCTGACCCTCGCCACCGATGCCGACGGCCAAACCGCCTCCATCAATGGCCTGCCCAACTTGGCCGGCACCGCCGATGTGCTGCTGCCCCTGTACCTGAGCGCGGCTACCACCGGCGCGTACACGCTCGGCGTTGACAACATGGCCAACCTGCCCGCCGGCTACCACGCCTACCTGCGCGATGCCCTCACCGGCACCTACACCGACCTGACCACTACCCCGGCCATCAGCCTGAATCTGACTGCCAATGCCGCCGCCGCAGGCCGCTATGCCGTGCTGTTCACCACGCAGGCCCGCGTGCTGGCTACTGCGCCCGCCGCCCTGGCCCGTCTGGCCAGCGTGTATCCCAACCCGGCCCACGGCTCGGCCACTCTGCTGCTGCCAATGGCCCTGCGCGGCACGACGGCCACGGCCGTCTCTGTAGTCGACAACCTGGGCCGCACGGTGCTCACCCGCATCCTGGCCGCCGGCACCGCCGAAACCCTGGATTTGCCTTTGACGGGCCTAGCCCCCGGCATCTACTCGGTGCAGGCCCGTACAGCAGCTGGCCTCGTGGCAAAGCGCCTGGTGGTACAATAAAGGCACTTTTCCCTTTGCTTTTGAGGATAAAAAACACAAAGCCCCGGCCGTTACGGCCGGGGCTTTGTGTTTTGGGGTAACCCTTTTACCCCGAATTTAAAAAAACCTCCCACCAAGGGCGAGAGGCTTTCCAAGCTATGAAAACAACTGTCCCCTGTAAGAGACACGCAGTTATGTACGCACGGCACCGGGCGTTTGGATTGCCGGGCGGCATTAAGCCCCGTCCATTCGCACGATTTTGGGGGTGAAGGAGCCGAGCACGTCCACCAGCTCGCGCTGGCTGGCCATCACGGCGCGGATGTCCTTGTAGGCCATCGGAGCTTCGTCCAGCCCGCCACCGATGAGCTCGATGCCGTGGTCGGCGAGGTACTTGCGCACCTGGCTTTCGCCCAGCTCGGCCTTGGCGCGGGTGCGCGACATGAGCCGGCCCGCCCCGTGCGAGGCCGAAGCCAGCGACCCGGCCCCGTTCCGCCCCCGCACGATGAAGCCGGGGGCCGTCATCGAACCGGGGATGATACCGAGCACGCCCGCGCCGGCCGGCGTGGCCCCTTTGCGGTGGGTGATGACCTCACGGCCATCGGCCAGCCGCTCTTTCCAGGCGAAGTTGTGGTGGTTTTCCACTTTCGCCAGGGGCTTTTCGCCGAGGGCTTTGGCCAGGCGACGGTGAATCTGCTCGTGGCAGGCCGAGGCGTAGTCGCCGGCCAGGGTCATGGCGGCCCAGTATTCCTGGCCGGCTTCGGTGTCGAGGCCGAGCCAAGCGAGGTGCTGGGCTTCGCCGGGCAGCTGGCACACGTCCTTGGCCAGCTTGGTGTAGCGTTCGGCAATACCCGCGCCCAGCCCCCGCGAGCCGGAGTGCGAGAGCACGCCCAAATATTGGCCCACGGGCACGCCCAGCTCGTTTTCCACTTCGGTGATTTCGACAATGCCGAATTCCACAAAGTGGTTGCCGGAACCGGAAGTTCCCACCTGCTCGGCCGCTTTGTCGAGCTTGTTCTTCAGAAAAGGGATTTCCTGAAATTCGGCTCGGTCAAGCACGGCATGGTCCAGGCGCTGGCCCCGCTCCCAGCCCCGGCCGGAGCCAAAGCGGGTGTTTTCGAGCAGCAGGCTGCGCAGCTCCTGGGTGCGCTGGGTAAGGTACTTGGGCGGCAAGTCATACACCGACAAGGCCATCCGGCAGCCGATGTCCACGCCCACGGCGTAGGGAATCACCGCGTTATCGGTGGCCAGCACGCCGCCGATGGGCAGGCCGTAGCCGTGGTGCGCGTCGGGCATGAGCGCACCGGCCACGGTCACGGGTAGTTTCATCGCAATTTCCATTTGATGAATGGCCCCCTGCTCGATGTGCTCGGCCCCGAATACGGCGTATTCTTTGCGCTCGACCAGGGCAATGTGCCGGTTGGGCGGGGGCAGTAGCGCGGCGGCCGTGTGGCTCCAGTCGAGGTGCGTGAGGTAGTCGGTGGGGTGGGCAATGAGTTGGCCCAGCAACGCCAGCTGGTCGGTTTGGGAGAGTTTCTTGAGGTGCTTGCGCTGCAATTGTGCCAGCGCGAGCCCAATGGCCCGGCCTTCGGGAAACCCGAGGTTTCGAAGGTCGTTGCCGCGTAGTATGTTGGCCATAAAAATGGTTTTTGCACGGGGCTGAGGCGCATATTTGGGCCTCAGTCGTTGATGAAAAGAAAAATAAAACGGGCCGGGCAACGGGGCGCATCGCCATCATTTGCTCTAACCAACTGAGCTACCATCGGCAAGCCGGCGGGCGGGTATTGAAGCCGCGACCCAATGAATCGAAGTAAGGAGGTGCTACGGCACCAGCGCGTTTTATTCAAAAAAACCGGAGCAACAAGCGGCCCGCGCAACGGGCCCGAAGGCCCGACGTGATAGGGTCGGAGTAGCGCGCACCTACGGCATCCGGCAGGTTGTTTAACATTCGGCTTTCTCCGAAAATTCGGGGCAACAGGCGGCGGGCGTATCAACCGCAGCCAAGGCTACGGAGGGGGATTCGAACCCGAGAAACTGCCCGTAGGGCAATTCTTTCACCAGCGAAGTAACGCCTGCCTACGGCACCCGAACTATACGGAGTTGGCCGAGGTGGGACGGGTCACAAAGCGGCCCCGTCCCGGTCGGCGACTGCCCTAATTGGGCAGCCGTCTTCCTCATGTCAGCAGCATTACGGCCGGGGATTCCGCTTTATTGCCCGGCCGGGCAGTTAAATGTTTACAAATCAATTTTCTCGATTTCGGTGAGGGCCGAGCCGCCGTTATCCAGCGCGCTCAGCACGTCGAATACCTTATCGGACCAGCCGGCGATAAGGGCCACGCCCGTTTCGGGGCGCACCTCCAGCGGCACGGTGCCGTGCCCGGCCAGGTCGAAGAGGTAGAGACGGGCGTGGGGGGCCACGGTGCGGCGGTACCCGGCCCATTCCTGAGCCAAGCTTCCACTGTCGCCGGTGCTGTGCCACAGCTGCACGTCGGTGAATAGCATCACCTTATCCACCACCTCGCGCCGTTCGCGCAAGTCCTTGATGACCAGATGCCCGTTGGTGGAGTAGCCCACCTCGCCTTCGCGGCGGTAGAACTCTTCCACGTTGCGCAACACCGGCCCACGGGGCAGGATGATGCGCTTCCACACATCACCAAACATGCCGGTGATGACGTTCTCGCAACGGCTCTGGAGCAGCATCCCCAGCACCAGGCTCACGTCGTAGAGCAGCACTTTGCTGCGCGGCGAAATGGCCTTTTGCATGGAGCTGGAGACGTCGCAGGCCACCACCACGCGGGTGTCGTGCCCAAAACCGCGCAGGTTCACAGCGCTGTGCGCAATGGCCGTTTCCAGCGCCGCCAGCACGCCGGCGACGTGGCTACTGGGCAAGGCTTTCACCTCGCGGTAAGCGGCCAGGAAACGGAACGGCAGCTGCTTGCTGCGCGCCACCGCAAACCGGTCGGCTAGGGTATCGCACACCCGCTCCATCGCCACCGCCGAAACGTTGGCTTCCAGAATATTGCGCAGGTTGCGCAACAGAGCCATGTAGCCGAGCCTGCCGCTGGTAATCAGCGCTTCCCAGGTGGTGCGAATGGCCGTTTGCCGGTCCGCATCGGTGGCGTAAGTCTCCTGCCCAACCGCCGACAGCTCGGTTTCCCAAGTGTAGGGCGTGGGCAGCTCGCCGCGTACCAATTGATTGAACAGGGCTTGCTGGGACTTGTCCTTGGCATTGGGATGCACCAGGAAAAGGGCATCGCGCAGGCGCACGGCCCCGTCGCGGTCGTACTTGGCCAGCTGATAGCCGTCGAAACGGTTGAAGCTGAGGGCTAGGCCTTTTTGCAACTGCTTGGACAGGCGATTGAGGATTTTAGTCCCACCGCGACCGTTGGCCTGGGCGTAAAAGGCCAGCAATTCGGTGATTTCATCGGGGCGCTGCACCACGCGGGCCACCAGGCGGCTCAGGAGGCTATCGCCCCGGTGCAGCTGGGCCAGTTCAACGCACAGCACCAGCGGCACCGAGCGCAGATTCAGCACTTCTCGGGCATAAATGGCTAATTGGGCCACGAATCGGGGGTTGTTTTTCGCCACCAGGTCGCGCAAACGCAGCAAGCGGGCATCGGCCGTTTCGTAGAACTGGTCGCTGAGCGCGGCGGTCGCTACGGCGGCGTACAGCTCCAGCTGGGGCGTGAGGGTGAAGGCGGGTGCGCCCTCGTGGTTGACGGTGGGCGCGCTGGTCCGGGAGAAGAAGTTGAAGCGCATATTGGGGGAATTTTGGGATGCGAAATGGATGATTTGAAATATTTGGCCAAGTCGAAATTAAATAGCTACCCAATTATTATTTTTGGGTAATTAATTTTCAATTTGAATTAGACGCACCTCTTTCGGTCAAATAAAAACAGGTTTTTATTTGGAAATTAATGGCACGAAAAAGCCCGGCTTTTGCGGGCCGGGCTTTTCTATTTCGCGTGACTTGCGCCGGGATTACCGACACATCCAACAAAGAAGAAAAGCACGACCCCACCGCTTATCCTGGCCGCAATCGGACCGGAATTGTTTCGGCGCTGGCTGGTAATTGGGGCGAATGAAAGGCATGGATTGAATGGGTAAGCGGTTGATACACCGACGAACAACAAAAAACCCGAGCTTGTGGGCTCGGGCGTGGCGGGTTTTAGCAAGAGCTAAAATCAGGCAAACGTACCGAGCGGAGACAGCCGTTCTGGCTGCATCTTATCCGAATTGCTGGTAAATGTGAAGTGGCGGTACATGGTTGTTTGCTTTTGGTGCGACAAAGGTTAGCTATTAATTTTAATTACGCAAATAATTTTTTAAAATAATTATCAATTACTTCTGCAAAGTTTAATTCAACAGAAATTAACCGCTTTTCATAGGCAATTAATTCTGCCGCCTGGCAATTCTCTATTCCCTTGTAATGACACCACAGGCACTGTTGGGGCCGTTGTTGCGTAAGCACAGAGCGGGCAGTGCTATTTGCAGCCTGCGCTTTTTTATTTATGCCCCGCCTTGCCACTTCCGACCACTATACCCTCGACCTGCCCGCCGGCCACCGCTTCCCCATCGCCAAATACGCCCTGATTCGGGAGCAGCTCCTGTGGCAGGGCATTGCCGAGCCTACCGATTTCTACGAGCCCGGCCTCTGCGCCGAGGAAGAAGTGCTGCGCGTGCATACGCCCGCCTACTGGCACCGCGTGCGCGACCTCCAGCTCACGCCCCGTGAGGTGCGCAACCTGGGCCTGCCGCAAAGCCCGCAGCTGGTGCGCCGCTCGCTGAGCAGCAGCGCGGGCACGCTGCAATCGGCTCTGAATGCGTTGCGCGACGGCATTGGCCTGAACCTGGCCGGCGGCACCCACCACGCCTTTGCCGACCGAGGCGAAGGATTTTGCGTGCTGAACGACCAGGCCATTGCCGCCGCGCACCTGCTGGCGCGCGGGCTGGCCCGGCATATTTTGATTGTGGATTTGGATGTGCATCAGGGCGATGGCACGGCTGCCATTTTCCGGGATGAGCCGCGCGTATTCACGTTTTCGATGCACGCCGGGGCCAATTATCCGCTGCGCAAGGAGCAGTCGGACCTGGATATTCCGCTGGCACTGGGCACCGGTGATGCGGAGTATCTGGCGCAGCTAGCGGCCACGCTGGAACCGCTGGTAGCGCGGGTGCGGCCCGATTTCATCTTTTACCAGGCGGGCGTAGATGTGCTGGCAACGGATAAATTGGGCAAGCTGGCGCTCACGCCGGCCGGCTGCCGGCAGCGCGACGAACTGGTACTGGGCCTATGCCGCGCCCGCCACCTGCCGGTGGCCGTGAGCATGGGCGGTGGCTACTCGGAAAAGCTGGCTGATATCGTGGACGCGCACTGCAACACGTTTCGAGTAGCCTTTGAGCTGTGGCCGTAGGGACGAGGTTTGCCCCGCCCGTTTGTTGAACGGCTGACGCTGGCCTCGTTCAACGACGGGCGGGGGCAGGCCCCGCCCCTACCTTTGTAATGAAATGAAAAAAGCCGATTCCGCACATCCCGACCGTATTACCGTCCCGGTGCTGACTACTGAGCAGCCCACGGGGACACTCGCGCAACAAGCGTTCCGGCAGGCTATTTTGGACGTGGAGAACCTGCGCGAGCGGCTGCGCGACCTGCGCGCCGAGCAGGCCGAGGCCCGGCGGCGCTACTGGCAGCAGGTGGGACCGGCAGCCACGGCCGTGGTGGCGGCCCGCCACGCGCTGTATGCACCGCTGGAGGAAGCCCTGCTGCTGAGCTACTTCAGCCGCTTGGAGGAAGCCCAGATTACTGGCGTGATTCTGGGCAATGCCCACAACCTGGAAGACCGGTTTGGAGAAGACGAGGCGGCCATTATCCGCAAATACGCTCCGGCCGGGCACCGTCCGGCAGCGGCCAAAACTGCCGCTGAGCGCCAAACGCCCCAGAATTTGCCCCCGGAATTCATCCCCGACCCTACCCTGCCGCCGCACGAGCAAGCCGCCGCCGCTGCCCGCGCCCGCCGCAAAACCAAGGCCCAGCGCCAGCAGGAGGCTGCCGCGCAGGCCGACCAAAAGCAGCTCGAAACCAACGCCAAAACCATTTACCGCCAGCTGGCCCGCACCCACCACCCCGACCTGGAGCGCGACCCCGCAAAGCAAGCCGACAAAACCGCCCAGATGCAGCGCATCACCGAGGCCTACGAGGCCGACGACCTCTATACGCTGCTACAATTGCTGGCCGAATCCGGCCCGACCGACGCGGCCGCCGACGACGTGCTGGCCCGCTACACCCGCGCCCTGCTCCAGCAGCAAACCCAGCTGAAACAGGAAATGAACGAGCTGAAATACGGCCCCAATGGCTTCGTCACGGCCTCGGGCAAAAAGCAGGAGCTGGAGCTGCGACAGCTCAAGCGCGACCTGCGGGCCGAGGCCGAGTACGTGGCGCACATCGGCCGGATGCTGCTGGACACCGATGGGCTGCGCGAAGTGCTGCGGCAGTTGGCGGCGGAGGGGATGGAGACGGTTTAGATTCGCCGCGAAATGGCTTGCGTCTTTACCTGTTTGCTGGCAAACCACTTCTTGATAAGTATAGCCATAAAAAGAGGAGGTCATGCCGTTATTCAGCATGACCTCCTCTTTAGTTATCTGAATACCGCAACAGCAGTGGTCACTTAGGCACCTTTCGAGGCCAGAATATCTACCATTTCGATATGGGGCGGGCTGGCCCACAAATCGGCGTGGGTACCAAGGGCGGCAGCTACCTGCCCGGCGAGGTGGGCTTTGCGACCAGCTTCATCGGGGAAAGTATCGAAAATACCGAACGTAGACGGGCCCAGGCGCAGGGCATACCAAGTGGTAGTGGCGGGCTCGGCTTCTACAATGGGCAGGGCCCCGGCCAGAAAATCGGCAACGGTCTGCTCATGACCGGGTTTCACTTCGAGGCGAACTAACAGCGCAACTTTTACCATGACAGGAGGAAAATGAGTGAAATATCCTTTACAACAAAAGCTACGTCATTTCGGCGGTGAAGGGCTGAAAACTACGCGATAAATCGCACCACGGATTGCACCACGTCGGCATCGCGCAGAATGCGGTTGTGGCCCAGGCCGCGCGTGGCGTGCAGCACCGCGCCCGGCCAGGCGGCCACAATCTGCCGGCTTTCGACGAAGGGAATGATTTCGTCGGCCTCGTCGTGCAGCACGAGCACCTTTTCGGCCCCAATGGCTGGCCCCGAGGCGGCAGCGGCAAAGGAATCGGCGGGCCGGCCGGTGCTCTGTTCAATGTGGGCCGCAAACCGCGCCACCAACTCGTGGGGCAGGCGCAGGAACTCGGCAAACCGCTCGGCCACCACCCGTGGCCCCACCGGCGCGCTAATGAGCACGAGGCGCGGCAGCGCGGCCCCGGCCGGCAGCCGTACCGGCAGCCCCGCCACCGAAGCCGCCCCAAACGAGTGCGCCACGATGGCCCGCACCGCACCCAGCGTATTCACCACCGCCTGCACGGCCCCGCCGAAATCGGTGAGCGTGGCCTGCCGGCCGCTTGATGCGCCGTGCGCGGGGCCGTCCAGGGCCACCACGCGGTAGCCGGCTGCCAGCAGCGGCGCTACCCAGGCCCGCCAGAAGCTGGCCCGGTGCTCCCAACCGTGTACCAATAATATGGCGGGCGCGGCGGCCGGCCCCCACTCATACACGGCCACAGTGCCGGTGGCGGCCGCCACGGTGCGGCGGCGGGCATCGGCCAGGGCGGGGGCTTCCCAGGCTTTGAGGGGTAGGCGGCGCGGCGTCACAAACAGCTTCCACGCCTGCCGAAACGCCAGCGCCGGGGCCACGGCCCATTTCAACCGCAGCTGCCAGCGCAGCCAGCGTAAGCCGGCCGGCGGCGAAGGGTAGCGAATTTTTGGAGCTACGGGCGGCGGGGCATCGGCCATGCACAGGGTATGAGCCGGAGAATAGGTATTGGTCATGGGTGAGAAAATGTAGCACATGCCTCTGCTTGTGCGGCGACTGGATAAACAACTAATTATTATACAGATAGTTAGTAGATAAGCTAAAGCGTGCGCTAAAGCTATTGGAACTAAGCCAGCAGCTCAAGCCGCAGCTGGCCTACTATGACCTGAAACGGGGTTTCGTCATGCACGCGGGCCACTTGCAACGCCCCGGCCAGCGTGGTGAGCACCTGCGCCGCCTTGGCCGCCGGGCTGCCCACGAAGCGCAGGGTACCCGTGGCCCGGCCCACGGCCAGCACCTGGGCCAGCCACTCGGTCAGCTCGCGGTTGAAGGTGCGCAGTTCGGCCTGCATGGGCGCGGGCAGGGTCCGAAAATCGGCCGCCAGGGCACCGAACAGGCACACGCGACGCTCGTGGCCAAGATGCGTGTCGTACACCGCCAGCAGGGCTTCGAACTGAGCAGCGGGTGGCAGGTCGGCCACGCGGGGCAGGTCGCGCCACTTGCGCAGGCGGCGCAGCTGCCGGGCCACAATGGCCGTGCCAAGGTCGTCCTTGCTCGGGTAGTGGTAATGAATGGCCGCCGGCTTCACCCCCAGCTCCTTGGCCAGATGCTGGTAGCTAAAGGCATTAAAGCCACGCTCCAGCAGCAGCTCTTCCGCTAGGTCGAGAATGCGGGTGCGGGTATCGGGGGGCAGCGTAGGAGGCGGGATTGGAGATAGCATGGTGGGACAAATATAGATTTTTTACTTACTAACTAGTAAGTAAGTTTTAAGTTGTCTGTATTTGAACAAAAAAATCCCCGCCTGAACCGGGCGGGGATTTAGACACAACAGCCTTTGGGCCAAGCTATTCGTCGTCCGAATGTTGTCCCAGCGCATCCACGGCAGCCTGCACGGCTTCGGCGCGGTAGGCGGGCGCGGTGCCGGGCGCTTTCAGCAGGCGCAGGAGGCGCTGGTATTTCTGGCGGCCCTCGGCCAGCATCTGCTCGCTCACCTCGATGGTGAAGACGCCGAAGGGCTCGTTTTTTTGCACACCTACCAATAGGAACCGCTCGGCGCGCAGGGCATCGGTGTAAAAGGCGGCCTGTCGGTCGTAGTCGTAGGCCGAGCACTGCCAGAGGAAGTGGTCGGCATCGCGGGCACCGGTGGTTTTAAAGTCGATAATGGTGAAGGGCTCGTCGGGATGAGCCACCACAAGGTCGGCGCGCAGCTTGCAGAGCGTATCGGTTTCGGGCTCGGTGAAGAGTACGCTCACTTCGGGCGTGCCGCGCTCCAGTAGGCTGGCCAGGTGAGTGTTGAGCTTCACGCCCTCCACCAGCCACCACACCAGCGTATCATTGAGGCCGGGCTGGCCGGGCACGTAGTCGGCGGGCTCCAGCAGGGCGGTATGGAAGGCGGTGCCAAAACTCAGGGCGCCTTCGTTGGCGCTGGTTTGAGGGCGGGGCGGGCGGCCATCAAGGGCATCGCGCAGGCGCGAGAGGTCGGAATTGGCAATGGCCGGCAGGGCGCGGTAGGTGTCGTAGTCGAGGCGCAGCAGGTCGGGCCGGCGGAAGGAGGAGGCAGATTCGGGCACAGGATTTGGGATGGGTCGAAAAGAGGATGGGTCGAAAAGGTAACAGAAAAATGCGCGAAATGGCTTCATCACCCGGCGATTTTGCCCGGCTCTCAGCGCTGGTGCGTCGGCTTACGTACCCCTGAAATCGACGGTCATCCGGACCGTCATTAGCGACAATTTCACTCCCTTCCTCATGGCTGCCTGGATTCCTTACGCCCTGCTCTCGGCCCTGTTTGCGGCCCTTACCGCCATTTTTGCCAAAATTGGCATCAAGGGCGTTGATTCGGATTTGGCCACGGCCATCCGCACGGTGGTAATTTTGCTGCTGGCCTGGGGCATCGCCATCGCGCGCGGGGCCACGGCCGGGCTGCCGGCCCTCACGGGGCGGACCTGGCTGTTTCTGGTACTGTCGGGGGTGGCCACGGGGGCCTCATGGCTGTGCTATTTCCGCGCCTTGAAGCTGGGACCAGTAACCAAAGTGGCCCCGGTCGATAAGCTGAGCGTGGCGCTGGCCATGCTGCTGGCGGTGGCGTTCCTGGGTGAAACCATTAGCCTGAAAGGGGCGCTGGGCGCGGGGCTGATTCTGGCCGGCACCGTAGTGCTGGTGTGGGCGTAGCTAGTGGTTAACGATTAATGGTTAATGGTTTTTCCATCAATCATCAACCACTAATCGTTAACCACTAATCATGTTCACATGCGCCACGTCAGCGACACGTTGAATACGCGGCCTTCCACGGGGGCCCACAGCTCGCGGAAAGCGGGGTTATCCAATGGGGCGAGCACTACTTTTTCCCGGCGCGTCTGGCGGTAGTCGAGCAGGTTTTCGCCGTTCAACGCCAGGGTGAAACGGCCCGTATGGTAGCGTAGCAGCGCCGCGAACAGCGGGTAGCCGGGAGTGGTGCGGCCATCGGACAGAAATTGCTGGCCGATGTAGGAGGCTTCGAGGCCAGCGCTGAACTGTTCGGTGAATTCAACCAGGCCCACCGCCGCAAATTTGTGCCGGGCGGCCAGCGGCAGGTGCTGGTTGGCGGCGTCGTACTGCCGGCGGGCATCGGTGAACACGTAGCCCAGGTAAAGCTCAGTTTCGTCGGCCCGCAGACGCACGTAGGTTTCGAGGCCACGCGTGGAAAGGGGCGCAGCCGCGTTTTGCCAAGTAAGGTAATTAGCCTGAAACGGCCCGGAGAACCCCAGCCCACTCAGCACCAGCGGATTGCTGAGGCGGGTGTAGAAGAAAGACTGGTTGAGGCTCAGCACCAGCGGCTCGTCAAACCCATCAAACGTGCGCTGGTAGTTCACGTCGCCGTTCAGGCCGAAGGAAGTTTCGGCGCTCACGCCTTGCAGGGCCTTCACCAGGGGATAATCCCGCTCGTCGAGGCTGTTGATGTAGGGCACCGGGGCGCGGTAGCCCAGGCCGCCGTTGAGGCGGGCCGTCACGGCCGCGCTGGCCCGGAACAGCAGCGCGAGGCGCGGCAGCAGGAAACTGCCGTACTGGTTGTGGTGGTCGAGGCGCAGGCCCGTTTGCAGGCTCAGGCGCGGGTTTAAGCGCCAGTCATCCTGCACAAATGCGCCCAGCGTGTGGTAGGTGTAGGGGCTGCGCAACGGCGTGGCGCTGCGGTTGAAGGACGCCAACTGCTCACCGTTGGCATTCAGGCCCACCACTACGGTATGGCGCGGGCCGGCCGCGTGCAGGTAGCTGGCCTCGGTGTAATAGGTGGTCTGGTAGGCGGTGAAGGCGTTGGAATTGGTGTTCACATCGCGGATAAAATCCGTGATGGTGCCCTTGAGAGTGAGGTGACCGCCGGCCAGGCTGTCGTTGGAATAGAGCAGGTCGGCGGTGTTGCGCAGGCTGGTGTTATCGACGAAAAAAACGTGGCCGCTCACCGGGTCGAAGCCCTTTTTGAGGACCTCCAGGTCGCCGGCACGGCGGCTTTCCAGGGTGCCGGTGTAGCCCAGCGCCACCTGGCTGTGGGCATTGGGGTAGAAAAACAGGCGCGGGTGCAGGTTGAGGTTGCGCACCCGGGGCACATCCACGAAGCCGTCGCCGTCCACGTCCTTTTCCTTCTGGTTCACGAGCCCCACGAAGGCCGAATAGCCCCAGCGCCGCCCCCGCCGGGCCGCGAAACCGTTCAAATCGGTTTCGCGCAACGTGGTCTGGTTGAGGCTGGCGGCGTACTGCGGCGTACCCAGCGTAGGCGTTTTGCTCACCAAGTTCACCAGCCCGGCAATGGCCCCGCCGCCGTACAGCGTCGAGTTCGAGCCCTTAATTAATTCGACCTGCCGCAAATCGAGCGGCGGCACCGTGAGCAGCCCGAACGAGCCCGCGAAGCCACCGTACAGCGGCACGCCATCGCGCAAAATCTGGGTGTACTGCCCCGGCAGGCCTTGCAGGCGCAGGTCCAGGTTGCCGGTGGTGGGCGAAGTAGGCTGAATCTGAGTGCCCGCGATGTCGCCAAACAGGCTGGCGATGCTGGCCGGCTTGATGCTGCTTTCCTCCTCCATTTCCTCGGCTCCGAGCACTTCTACCCGCGTGGGCAGGTCCTCGATGCGCGAGTTGGTGCGGGTGGCCGTCACCAGCACTTCTTCTTCGATTTCGACACCGCCCGGCGCGAGTAGCAGCGCCAGCCCTACTCCTGCCGCCGGAGCCGCCACGAAGCGCGGCCGATAGCCCAGCGCCGTGATGCGCAGGCGCGTGCCAGCGGCCGGGGCCGGCGCGAGTACGGCCGTGCCCGTTGCATCAGTGGCGGCTCCAATGCCTGAGCCTGGCACCGATATACTGGCTCCAACCAGCGGCTCGTGCCGCAGCGAGTCGCGCACCTGCACATGCAGGGCCTGAGCACAGCTAGCCGTCGGCAACCCAGCCGCCACCAGCACCACCAGCACCACCAGCCAGCAGCTACTAAACCACCAAACCATAAATCGAGAAACCATACCAGAATTGCCTGCGGAATAATCTGTAAAAGTACAGCGCGTTATTAGCCCAATTCTGTGCGGAATCTGTCACGATTTAGCCGAAAAACAATAGCTCCAATACACTTCCGCACCGGAGTTGCACAGGAATTCACCAACGCTGCCGAAGGCACCTCACCGACAGGTTTCTTCTGCTTATTTAAACAGTTCGCTTCCCTCATGCCACTGCCTCACCTTGGCCGCGATTTCGGCCAGCCCCAGGTTGTGAATACTGCCCAGATGCGTGGTCTGAAACTCGCGGTGCGGCACGTAGCTGCCATCTTCCACGGCGCGGCCCACCTGCTGGTACGCATCGCGAAACGGCACGCCAGCAATAATTAATTGATTGATATTCTCAACGGAAAATATCGGGTCATATTTCGCCTGCTCAATCACGCCGGGCTTTATCTTGATTTCGGGCAGCGCAAACAGCAGGATATCCAGCAAATCAGCAAACTGCATCATCGGCCCAAACAGCAGTTCCTTCAGCAACTGGAAGTCGCGGTGGTAGCCGCTGGGCAGGTTGCTGGTGGCCAGGATAATGTCGTTGGGCAGCGCCTGGAGGCGGTTGGCGTGGCCGCGCACCAGCTCAAATACATCGGGGTTTTTCTTGTGCGGCATGATGCTGGACCCGGTCGTAAATTCCTTGGGCAGGTTCACGAAACCCAAATCCTGGCTGTTGTACAGCACCAAATCATATGCCAGCTTGCCCAACGTGCCGGCCGCGCCCGCAATGGCAAAGGCCAGCGTTTTCTCGGTTTTGCCGCGTAGCATCTGCGCGCCCACGCTGCTCACGGCCACGCTGCCAAAACCCATTTCCCGGGTGGTCATCTCCCGGTCAATCGGAAAGCTACTGCCGAAACCCGCCCCCGAGCCCAGCGGGTTCTGGTCGGCCACCTTATGCGCCGCCTCAAACAGGGCCAAATCCAGCAGCAAATGCTCGGCATACGCCGAAAACCACAGCCCGAAGCTGCTCGGCATTGCCGCCTGAAAGTGCGTGTAGCCCGGCAGCAGGTCGGTTTTATGCGACTCGGCCTTGTGCAGCAGCACTTCCACCAATGCCACTATTTTGGCCGAAATCTGCTCGGTATAATCTTTCAGAAACAGCTGCATAGCCGTCAAAACCTGGTCGTTTCGCGAGCGGGCCGTGTGAATTTTCTTGCCCGCATCACCGAATTTTTCGGTCAGGTAATGTTCGATTTTGGAATGCACGTCCTCAAAACCCTCCTCAATCTGAAACGTACCCGCCGCCACCTGCGCCAGCAATTCATCCAGGCCCGTAACGAGTTGTTGTCGTTCCGTTTCCGAAATCAATCCAACCTTAGCCAGCATATTAGCCTGCGCTTTTGAAGCCCGCATATCGAACGGCGCGAGGTGCATATCCAGCACCCGGTCCTGGCCCACAGTGAATTTTTCGATGGTATCGTTGACCGAAAAGCCTTTTTCCCAAATTTTCATAGCGTACTCCGGTAATTAAAATCTAAAATCAGTCAGCAGCTCAATGTAATCCCGAATACCCGCTCGTATTTCGCTCACCAGACTAAACTCATTCGGCGTATGTGAGCGGGCACTTTCGCCCGGCCCCATTTTCAGGGTTTCAAAAGGCATCATTGACTGGTCCGACAGCGTAGGCGAGCCGTAAATCATCTTTCCCATTAACACGCCTTTTTTCACCAGCGGATGATTTTCGCTAATCCGTGAGGAATTCAGATGTGTAGAGCGCGGCACAATTTCCGATTGCAACTTCTCACGCAGGAAATCAACAATTTCCTGGTTCTGGTACAGCTCGTTTGTCCGCACATCAATCACAAACTGGCAGCGGTCGGGTACCACGTTATGCTGCGTCCCCGCGCTCAACTGCGTCACCGTCGTTTTCACCGGTCCCAGCAGCGTCGAAACCTTCGGAAAGCAGAGGCCTCGAAGCCATTGAATATCATCCAAGGCCTTATAAAGGGCATTTTCGCCCTCGTCGCGGGCAGCGTGGCCGGTTTTGCCGTGCGCAGTGCAGTCCAGCACAATCAGGCCTTTTTCGGCGATGGCGAGGTTCATTCCCGTAGGCTCACCCACAATTCCCAGGTCGATTTTATCGAATTCTGGCAGCACGCTACGGATGCCATTTACGCCCGAAATTTCCTCCTCGGCTGTAATGGCGCAGATTAAATTAAACGCATTTACCTTGTCTTGAAAATACAGGAACGTCGCCAGCAAACTCACCGCCGATGCCCCGGCATCATTACTGCCAAGACCTGTCAATCTATCACCTTCCAGCACGGCTCCGAAAGGGTCGTATTTCCAGCCGGCACCCGGCTTCACCGTGTCGTGGTGCGAGTTGAGCAAGACCGTCGGCTTGTTTGCGTCGAAGTGCTGGGAAACGGCCCACACGTTGTTCTGCTGGCGTTGCGCCGCCACGCCATGCGCCCCCAGAAACGCCTCAATCAATGTCGCCGTCCCGTCCTCTTCCCGCGAAAACGAAGGCGTTTTAATTAGCCGGATTAATAAGTCAACGGCATCATTGCTTAGTTGCTCAATTAATTCAGCCATAGCGTCGTTTTCAATTCCTCGTTGATGTGCAAGGCGTGTTCGATAATGACTTTATCCACGCCAAACTGCAGGGCATCAAATGCGTTTTCGAGTTTGGGCAGCATTCCATCGGCAATTATGCCGCTTTCCTTCAGTTCACCATAATTGGCAAGCGTAATTTTCTCAATCACTGAATTATCGTCGGTAACATCGACTAATACGCCTCGTTTCTCGAAGCAAAAATGGAGGGCTACCGCGTATTTACCACTCAATGCTTTGGCTACGGATGCCGCAATAGTATCCGCATTCGTATTTAATAATTGGCCGTGGCCATCATGGTTTATGGCACAGAACACCGGCATCAGACCAATGCTCAGGAACTGATGAATTAGCTCGGCATCAACGCTGGCTTCGCTCAAATCGCCCACGAACCCATAGTCCACATCGCGCACGGGACGTTTCGTGGCCTGAATCACATTTCCATCAGCCCCGCTGAGGCCCAGGGCGTTGACGCCCCGACTTTGCAATGCGGCCACCAGCTGCTTGTTGGTTTTACCGGCGTAAAACATGGTCACAATGTCCAGCGTCACGGCATCGGTGATGCGGCGGCCATTTATCATACGCGGTGCAATGCCCAGACTAGCCATCATTTCGCTGGCCCCTTTGCCGCCACCATGCACGAGAATTTTTGGGCCGCTTATTTCGGAAAACAAGCGCACGAATTCCAACAAGTCGGCCTCGCTATCAATTATACCGCCGCCAATTTTAAATATTTTTAATTCGGGCTTCATCACTGCTTCACATACGCGCAAACCCGGCGTTGGGCCAGCGCCATTTCAAAAAAACCACGGGAAATGTTGCAGGCAAAAGTAGGGGCTTTTACCTTTGCTGCAGAATTGAACCACTTGGTTCGCTGCTTCGTTGAAGCGGCGAATCGACTCAGGACTTAGTTTTCGCCATGCCTCTCTCCGTTTCCACGTCTTCGATGCTCGCCCCTGCCGCCTGGCCGGGTGTAGCCGGCGTGTGCAAAACGGCCTGTGCGCTGGTGCGACGACCCTAGCGGCTTCAGCAGCCGCATGTTGGCCCCTTGGCCAGCCCCTTTGAGCCGGGCTAGTATCCGCTCAACTTACAGACAGGTTTGGGCTTTAGCAGGAATTATCCGCACGAAACGGATGGTCCGGACAGCCGCGCATCTATCCCTAAGTATTTTATAATCAATGACAATTCGGGTTGCAACTTCAGCGGATGCTCAGTACGCTGAACAATTATGCCAGTGGTACGTCGAGTCGGCCAAAACGCGCGGCACCGGCATCGCCAAGCGCGAGCCGGCCTATGTGGCCACCAAAATGGCCAGCGGCGACGGCATTATCGCCTTCGTCGATGACGAGTTGGCGGGCTTCTGCTACATCGAAACGTTTGACGACAAGACCTTTGTCGTCAACTCGGGCCTGATTGTGAACGCAGAAATCCGCAAGGGCGGCGTGGGCAAGGCCATCAAGCAGGCCGTGTTTGAGCTGTCGCGCAGCAAGTACCCGCAGGCTAAGATTTTCGGCATCACAACCAGCTTGGCCGTGATGAAAATCAACACCGACCTCGGCTATGAGCCCGTCACGTTCTCGGAGCTGACCACCAGCGAAGACTTCTGGAAAGGCTGCAAAAGCTGCAAAAACTACAGCATCCTGATGGAGAACGAGCGCAAGCTGTGCCTCTGCACCGGCATGCTCTACGATACGCCTGAGAAGCAACTGGTGCAGCTGCAGGTGCCTGATTTTAATGTTGCCGCCACTGATTCCGACGCCTAGAATTTTGTGCGGTAAGCTTTAGCTTGCCGTGTTTCGAATTACCCATTTAATGTAACGGCAAGCAAAAGCTTACCTCACTAAAAATGAAGAAAAAAGCCATTCTCGCCTATAGCGGCGGCCTCGACACCTCGTTTTGCGCCGTATATCTGTCGCGCGACCTTGACCTGGAAGTGCATACCGTCATTGTCAATTCTGGTGGCTTCACGGCCGAAGAATTAACTGCTATTGAGAAGCGCGCTTATGAATTGGGCTCGGTGAAGCACGAGGTAATTGACGTGACCACGCGCTTTTACCAGAATTGCCTGCGCTACTTGCTGTTCGGCAACGTGCTGAAAAACGACACCTACCCACTGAGCGTGAGCGCCGAGCGCATGTTTCAGTCGCTGGCCATTGCCGAGTATGCCCGCGCCAACGAGGCCGACTACATTGTACACGGCAGCACCGGGGCCGGCAACGACCAGGTGCGTTTCGATGTGGCTTTTTCGGTCATTTCGCCCAAAACGGAAATTCTGACGCCCATCCGCGACCTGAAACTGTCGCGCCAGGCCGAGATTGAATACCTGCAAAAACAGGGCTTCGAAATGAGCTGGGAGAAGGCAAAGTATTCCATTAACAAGGGCATCTGGGGTACCAGCGTGGGCGGCGTGGAAACGCTAACTTCGCACGAGGCTTTGCCCGAAAGCGCCTACCCCTCGCAATTGCAGCGGCAGGATTCGGAGCGCATGGAAATCACCTTCGAAAAAGGCGAGCCGGTGGCGCTAAATGGCGAAACGATGGCCCCCATCGAGCTTATTCAGAAGCTGAACGAGCTGGGCGCGGCCTTCGCCATCGGCCGCGACACGCACGTGGGCGATACCATTCTGGGCATCAAGGGCCGCGTGGGGTTTGAGGCGCCCGCGCCGCTCATCCTCATCAAGGCGCACCATTTGTTGGAGAAGCATACCAGCACTCGCTGGCAGCTGCTGCATAAGGACTACATCGCCAACTGGTATGGCACGCTGCTGCACGAGGCGCAGTACCTCGACCCGGTGATGCGCGACATGGAAGCCTTCCTGGAATCGTCGCAGCAGCACGTTTCGGGCAAGGTGTTCGTGCAGCTCAAGCCGTATCAGTTCGACTTGCTCGGCATCGAATCAAAGTATGATATGATGCAGTCGAAGGTGGCCACCTACGGCGAGGAAAACAACGCCTGGGATGCCCGCGATGCGAAGGGTTTTATCAAGATTTTCGGCAACCAGCTGAAGATTAGCGCCAGCCTGCACGATGAAAATTAAGGCCGGCATCGTGGGTGGGGCCGGCTACACGGCCGGCGAGTTGATTCGCATTCTGCTGCACCACGAGTTTGTGGAGCTGGGCGGCATCGTGAGTTCGTCGAACGCGGGCAACCCGGTGCATCAGGTCCACGACGACTTGGTAGGCGAAACCGACCTGACCTTCGCCGCCGAGCTGGCCGGCGACGAGGACGTGGTGTTTCTGTGCCTGGGCCACGGCAATTCCAAAGCCTGGCTGCACAAAAACACCCTGCCCGAAACCACCCACGTTATCGACCTGAGCAACGACTTCCGCCTGACGGCCGATGCCGAGTTTGCAGGCCGCGAGTTCGTGTACGGCCTGCCGGAGCTGAACAAAAGCCGCATCCAGCAGGCCCAGAGCATTGCTAATCCCGGCTGCTTTGCCACAGCCATTCAGCTGGCGCTGCTGCCGCTGGCGAAGGCCGGCCGGCTCACCGACGACATCCACGTTTCGGCCATCACCGGCTCGACCGGCGCGGGCCAGGGCCTGTCGGAAACGGTGCATTTCTCGTGGCGCACCAACAACGTGTCCATCTACAAGCCCTTCACGCACCAGCACCTCGGCGAAATCGGCGAGAGTCTGGCGCAGCTGCAGCCGCAATCAAATGCCGAGATGCACTTCATCCCCTACCGCGGCAATTTCGCGCGGGGCATTTTTGCCAGCGTCTACACGCCCTCGGATTTGACGCAGGACGAGGCGCGGGAACTGTATAAGCAGTTTTATTCCGGCGCGCCGTTTACCACGGTTTCGGACAAGGAAATTCACCTCAAGCAGGTGGTGAATACCAACAAATGCCTGCTGCACGTGCAAAAGCAGGGCAAGCAATTATTAATTACCTCGGTGATTGATAATCTGGTGAAAGGCGCGTCGGGCCAGGCAGTGCAGAATATGAACTTGCTGTTTGGGCTGCCGGAAACGACGGGTTTGATGAGTAAGGCTTCGTTCTTCTAAACCGGAACGTCATGCTGAGCTTATCGAAGCATCTCTACCGCTTCGTTAAATAGTGAATTGTCATTTATCAACAACTTACTTTTTGTCAATATGGCACCAATAGCACAAGCAGGAAGTACTAGAGCGGATATTGTAAAATATTATAAAAAAGCCACTTATAGTTACTTGATACCGCTTGGATTTATGCTGTTCGGGTTTCTATGGGACTCCTTTATACCCCTCGCCTTCCTTGCAATTCTACCCTGTAGCATAATTGGACTTTACTTCACACGAAACGGATTTAAACTGGCTAGTAAACAGGGCGACTCAAAGAAAAGGGATGTTGGCTATGCGAATATGTGGCTAGGAATAATTCTGCTTGTACTTGGTATTTTGGGTGCTGGTTTTACTTACGTAGCGACTAGTTAAATGAGTTTCCTTATGCTACGCCTACTACTTAGAATATTATCCAGCCAAGATGCTTCGACAAGCTCAGCATGACGTTCTTTTTCTGAGTTCTAAGCTCTAACATCTGACTTCTATTTCACATGGACCTCTTCAACGTTTATCCCCTCGTCAACATCACGCCCGTGCGGGCGCTCGGTGCTAAGCTGTGGGACGACCAAGGCCAGGAATACCTGGATTTCTACGGTGGCCACGCCGTTATTTCCATCGGCCACAGCCACCCGCACTACGTGCAGCGCCTCACTGAGCAGCTGCAAAACATCGGTTTCTACTCCAACTCGGTGCAGATTCCGATTCAGCGCGAGCTGGCCGAGAAGCTGGGCCGTGTGTCGGGCTACCCGGATTACTCATTGTTTCTGTGCAACTCCGGGGCAGAGGCCAACGAAAATGCGCTGAAGCTGGCCTCGTTCCACACCGGTAAAAAGCGGGTCATTGCCTTCCGGGGCGCGTTTCACGGCCGCACCTCGGGCGCGGTAGCCGCCACCGACAACCCCAAAATCGTGGCCCCCTTCAACGCTGACCACGCCATTTCCTTCGTCGATTACGACCTGCAAGCGGTGGCCGAAATTCTGCGCGGCGGCGACGTGTGCGCCGTCATCATCGAGCCGATTCAGGGCGTGGGCGGCATCATCAGGCCCTCCGATGAGTTTCTGCAGGGCCTGTCGCTGCTGTGCGGCGCGCACAACACCTTGCTGATTGCTGACGAGGTGCAGAGCGGCTACGGCCGCAGCGGCAAATTTTTCGCCCACCAGCACGCCGGCATCCGGCCCGATATCATTTCCGTTGCCAAGGGCATGGGCAACGGCTTTCCCATCGGCGGCATCCTGATTTCGCCGTCGCTGCAAGCCTCCTACGGCCTGCTGGGCACCACCTTCGGCGGCAACCACCTAGCCTGCGCCGCCGCGCTGGCCGTGCTCGAAGTCATCGAGGACGAGCACCTGCTGGCCCACGCCACTGAGCTGGGCAACTACCTGCTCACAGAGCTGCTGGCCCACGCCGGGGCCGAAGAAATTCGCGGCCGGGGCCTAATGGTGGGCATCAAATATGACTTCCCCATCAAGGCAATCCGCGACAAACTGCTGTCGGAATTCCACATTTTTGTAGGCAACGCTTCGGACCCTACGGTGCTCCGGCTGCTGCCGCCGCTGAATATCACGCGGGCGGAGGTTGACCGGTTTTTGGAGGCGCTATATGCGCTGGTGCCGGTAGTAGTCAGAACGATGTAGAGACGCAATATTTTGCGTCTCGTCGTTGAACGGCTTGTGCCATAACGACGACGCGGCTTAAACAACGTCAGCAACGATTGAGACGCAAAATATTGCATCTCTACATTTCCTAATATCGATAGATGTCTCAAACAGTAACCATAACCCTCGAAGACGGCACCTCCATCGAGGGCGAATCCTTCGGCGCGTTCACCTCCGCCGCGGGCGAAGTAGTATTTAGCACGGCCATGACCGGCTACCCCGAAAACCTCACCGACCCGTCCTTCGCCGGCCAGATTCTAGTGCTCACCACCCCCATGGTGGGCAACTACGGCGTGCCCGGCGAGGAGCTATACGAGTCGATTTCCAGGATTTTCGAGTCCGACAAAATTCACATTGCCGGGCTGGTGGTGAATTACTACTCCGAGGAGCACAGCCACTGGAACGCTGCCAAGAGCCTCGGCGACTGGCTCAAGGAGTACAACATCCCCGGCATTTTCGGCGTCGATACCCGGATGCTCACTAAGAAGCTGCGCGAGAAAGGTGCGATGCTGGGCAAAATTGTGGCCGAAACCGACGTACCCTTCCACGACCCCAACCTCGATAACCTGGTGGCGCAGGTGAGCCAGCCCGGCGTACAGCACTTCGGCAGTGGCCGGCACAAAATCGTGCTCGTGGACTGCGGTACCAAAACCAACATCATCCGCTGCTTCCTGGAGCGCGACGTAGAGCTGATTCGCGTGCCCTGGGATTACGATTTCACGACCCTCGACTACGACGGCCTGTTCCTGAGCAACGGCCCCGGCGACCCCAAAATGTGCGAGGCCACCATCCAACACCTGCAAAAGGCCCTGGCCCAGGACAAGCCCATTTTCGGCATCTGTCTGGGCAGCCAGCTCATGGGCCTGGCGGCAGGCGGCGATACCTTCAAGCTGAAATACGGCCACCGCAGCCACAACCAGCCCGTGAAACTCACCGGCACCCAGCGCTGCTACATCACCAGCCAGAACCACGGCTTCGCGGTGGACACCGAAACGCTACCCGCCGAGTGGCAGATGCTGTTCGAGAACCTGAACGACGGCACCTGCGAAGGCATCAAGCACACATCCAAGCCGTTCTTCTCCACGCAGTTTCACCCCGAAGCCGCCGGCGGGCCGGAGGATACGGAGTTTCTGTTTGATGACTTTTTGAAAGCGGTGGTGAAGTATAAGGCTGGTAGATAGCAGAACGACAAAATCAGAACGTCATGCTGAGCGGAGCGCAGCGAAGTCGAAGCATCTCTACCGCTTCGTTGCACCTTTATTCAATTATGCGCTATGGAAAGTGAAATACGAGCAATTCGCAGAATAATTAACGCCGAAATTGTTTTTCAACATTTCAGTTATTGGCCGGATTTTCTCGACTCTAAAATTACCAAAGTGACTTTTAAAACTCACCCAACCGGACGGTATTCAGTCACTTTTGTAGTAGCAGTTTTTGAAATAACGAAGGAGAAAGATGAAAGTGGTTTTTACAATCACACGCTTACAAAGCATTGTGATGTTGAACTTCAACTTATTGGGATAAAAGAAATGAAGTTTGACTCCTTTAGTAGCCAAAACGTCATTCTCGATTTGGAGTTCGGAGAGTGTAGAGGCGATATTGAGTGCATAGTCAATTCCTCCACTGGAGTGGAATTCGCAATAGTCGCTGAAGAAGCATTGGTGTTAAGCCTTACGCCAACGAAGCGGTAGAAATGCTTATGCTTCGCTCAGCGTAACGTTCTAAAGTCCATCAGCATGTACGTCTACATCCTGACCAATCAAACCCAAACTGTTTTATATATCGGTGTCACCAACGACCTCACGCGACGACTTTACGAGCACAGCAACGGCCGGGGTGACGCCGGAAAATTCACCGGACGGTATCAGGCTGATTTGCTGGTATACTTTGAAATAGCACCCGATGCAACGCAGGCCATAGCAAGAGAGAAGCAACTGAAAGGCTGGACGCGGCGGAAGAAAGACGCATTGATTACCACGTTTAATCCAACTTGGAAAGCTATTGATTTAGAAACCTGGGAAGGCTGATTACTCCTTCAACGAAGCGGTAGAGATGTTTCGACTCTGCTGCGCTCCGCTCAACATGACGGTCAAGCCGTTCAAAAAGAACAGTACCCTTAGAATGAACAAACCCAACAAAGTACTCATCCTTGGTTCCGGCGCGCTGAAAATTGGCGAGGCCGGGGAGTTCGATTATTCCGGCTCGCAGGCCCTCAAGGCGCTGAAGGAGGAAGGCATCCGCACCATCCTCATCAACCCCAACATTGCCACCGTGCAGACCTCCGACGGCATGGCCGACGACGTGTACTTCCTGCCCGTGACGCCCTACTTCGTGGAGGAGGTCATCAAAAAAGAGCGGCCCGATGGCATTCTGGTGGCCTTTGGCGGCCAAACGGCCCTGAACTGCGCCGTGGCCCTGTACCGCGCCGGCGTGTTTGAGCAGTACAACGTGCAGGTGCTGGGCACGCCCGTGCAAAGCATCATCGACACCGAGGACCGGGAGATTTTCAAGGTTAAGCTCGACCAGATTGGGGTACTCTCGGCCCGCAGCGTGGCCTGCACCAGCATGGCCGAGGCCCTGGCCGCCGGCGAAACCATCGGCTTCCCCATCATCGTGCGGGCCGCGTTTGCGCTGGGCGGGCTGGGCAGCGGCTTCGCCAACAACATGGACGAGCTGCGGGCCCTGGCCCGGCAGGCTTTCACGACGTCGGACCAGATTCTGGTGGAAGAATCGCTGAAGGGCTGGAAGGAAGTGGAGTACGAAGTAGTGCGCGACCAGTTTGATAACTGCATCACGGTCTGCAACATGGAGAACTTCGACCCCATCGGCATCCACACCGGCGAGAGCATCGTGGTGGCCCCGTCCCAAACGCTGAGCAACCGCGAGTACCACAAGCTGCGCACCATCGGCATCAAAACCATCCGGCACCTGGGCATCGTGGGCGAGTGCAACATTCAGTACGCCCTCGACCCCGTTTCCGAAGATTACCGCGTGATTGAGGTGAATGCGCGCCTCTCGCGCTCGTCGGCGCTGGCCTCGAAAGCGACGGGCTACCCGCTGGCTTTCGTGGCCGCCAAGCTGAGTTTGGGCTACTCGCTGGCCGAGCTGAAAAACAGCGTCACGCAGACGACTTCGGCCTTTTTCGAGCCCGCCCTCGACTACGTGGTGGTGAAGCTGCCGCGCTGGGACCTGGGCAAATTCTCGGGCGTGAACCGCCAGATTGGCTCGGCCATGAAGAGCGTGGGCGAGGTAATGGCCATCGGAAAATCGTTCGAGGAAGCCATTCAGAAGGGCCTGCGGATGCTCGATACCGGCAAGCGCGGCTTCGTGGCCAACCGGCCCGAAAATATCGAAAAAGATACCATCGATAAGCTCCTGAGTGAGCCCAATGAGGAGCGCATTTTCGCCATCAACAGCGCCTTCGAGGCCGGCTACACGCTGGAGCAGGTGCATCAATTGACCAAGATTGACCACTGGTTTTTGCAGCGCCTGTTCACCATTTTCGAGCTGGGCCAGCAGCTGGCCGCCGGCCGCGCCACGGGCTTGGATTCGCTGGAAACCAAGCTGCTGCGCGAGGTGAAGAAAGCCGGTTTTTCGGACCAGCAGATTGCCGTGCAGCTGCTGGGCGAGGGCGACGTGAAGGCCGACGAGCTGCGCGTGCGCGCCCGCCGCAAGGCTTTGGGCGTGCTGCCGGTGGTGAAGCAGATTGACACGCTGGCCGCCGAATTCCCGGCCAAAACCAACTACCTCTACACCACCTACCACGGCACCGAAAACGACCTGGCCCGCGAAACCGCGAAGTCCATCGTAGTGCTGGGCTCGGGCGTATACCGTATCGGCTCGTCGGTCGAGTTCGACTGGTGCGGCGTGCAGGCCGTGCAAACGGCCGCCGAAGAGGGCTACAAAACCATCCTCATCAACTACAACCCCGAAACCGTTTCGACCGACTACGACGTGAGCGACCGGCTCTACTTTGAGGAGCTAAGCTTCGAGCGGGTGATGGACATTCTGGATTTTGAGCAGCCCGGCGGCGTAATTCTGAGCACCGGCGGCCAGATTCCCAACAACTTAGCCATGCGCCTCGAAGAGGCCCACGCGCCCATTCTGGGCACCACAGCCGCGCACATTGACGAAGCTGAGAACCGCCACAAGTTCAGCAGCATCATGGACGAGCTGGGCATTGCCCAGCCGCGCTGGAAGGAGCTGACCTCGCTGGAGGCCATGAACGAGTTTGTGCGCGAAGTGGGCTACCCGGTGCTCATACGGCCGAGCTACGTGCTGTCGGGCGCGGCCATGAACGTAGTTTCCAACGCCTTCGAGCTGGAAGAATTCCTGAAAGCCGCCAAGGAAGTGAGCGCCGAATACCCGGTAGTAGTGTCCGAATTCATGCAGGAAGCCAAGGAAATCGAGCTGGACGCGGTGGCCGACAAGGGCGAAATCGTGAGCTACGCCATTTCCGAGCACGTCGAGTTTGCCGGCGTGCATTCCGGCGACGCCACCATGTACTACCCGCCCCAACGGGTGTACGTGGGCACCATCCGCAAGCTAAAAATCATCGCCGAAAAGATAGCCAAACGCTACGAAATCAGCGGCCCGTTCAACATCCAGTTTCTGGAAAAAAACGGGGCTATCAGCGTGATTGAGTGTAACCTGCGCGCCTCGCGCAGCTACCCCTTCGTGTCGAAAATCTCGGGCAACAACCTCATCAAAAAGGCCACCCAAGTGCTGCTGGGCAAGCAGGTAGCCCGCGATGAAAGCGAGCGAGTGTACGACCTGCCTTTCGTGGGCGTGAAGGCCCCGCAGTTCTCCTTCACCCGCCTGCCCGGCGCCGACCCGGTGATGCGCGTCGACATGGTGAGCACCGGCGAAGTCGGTTGCCTGGGCGATACCGCCGAGGAAGCCCTGCTGAAATCGATGCTGAGCGTGGGCTACAAAATCCCCGCGAAAACGGTGCTTATTTCCGGCGGTCCCATCCAGTCGAAAGTAGCGCTGCTCTCCGCCACCGAGCTGCTGGTGAAGCGCGGCTACCAGATTTACGCCACCCAGGGCACGCACCGCTTCTTCGCCGAAAACAACGTGCCATCCAGCCTCCTCTTCTGGCCCGATGACATGCAAGAGCCCAACGTCCTGACGTATTTAAAGGAAAAGAAAATCGACCTCGTCATCAACATCCCGAAAAACCTCTCCAAAGGCGAGCTAGATAACGACTACAAAATCCGCCGCACCGCCGTGGATTCCGGCGTGCCGCTGCTGACGAATGCGCGGTTGGCGAAGGCCTTTATTAAGGCGTTTTGTACGCTGGGGATGAAGGATTTGAAAATTAAGAGCTGGAACGAGTATCGTACGATGTAGCGCAGACTTTGCAGTCCGCGTATAGTTCAACATTATGCAAAGCACAGATTTGCCAGAGCGCTGGAAATTGAAGCTTCAAGAGTATCTAATTGCCAAAGGAAGCATTAGGCCCGACAAGCTTAGTGCTTCTGATTTTCCGTTAGAAACCACCGTTAGTATTCGGTTTGAAGATGATTCACACGTCGAATTCAGATACGCTTTTGTAATTGAAGCCCCTGATTTTCGAGAAGTAGCCGTTTTTACGGAGCACTGCGGCTATCATCTTTTTCCGCTATATGATGGGCTTGAATTGACAATCGGAAATGTATGAAACTCAAAAATCTCAAATCGGTCGGGCATAATGCAGCGCATTCTTTCTTGAGTACGCTCGGCCATATAGGTGAAATGTATGCGAGCACGTACTTGCATAGACTCGCTTTAAAAAGCGGTTTATCTGCCATTGAGATTGACGTTTTGAACGCATCTATTTCTGGATTCGCGCCAGTTGATGAGGTTACAAATTCACTGCAAGGATTACGGGCGCAATTCCTGGAATTATTGCAAAAAGAAGGAATTCCGGCCGAAGCAGTAAAAGCATACAAGCTTTCTATTAAACTAATTGGCGACAGAATCGACGTAATTGACATTCAGTGCAAACCCCTCTTAATTGACTTGAATGACAAGGTTTATGACTGCGCGTTAATTACAGAAAAATACCCAGAGCCAGTTTAACATAAGCAACTCGCGGACCATCAGAGTCCACGCTACACCTCATTATGAAAAACTTTACCTCCTTCGCCGATGCGGGCGACTACAAAGCCCTGTTGCAGCAAGCCCTGGAAATCAAGGCCAATCCCTACGGCTACCAGCACATCGGGCGCAACAAAACCGTCGGCCTCATCTTCTTCAATCCCAGCCTGCGCACCCGGCTCAGCTCCATCAAGGCGGCCTATAACCTGGGCGCGCAAGCCTGGGTACTCAATGCCGGAGCCGACTCCTGGACCCTGGAAATGGCCGATGGCGCGGTGATGAACGGCGGCACCCAGGAGCACATCAAGGACGCCATCGCCGTGATGAGCCAGTATTGCGACGTGCTGGGCGTGCGCACGTTTCCTACCCTCAAGGACAAGGCCGAGGACTATGGCGAAGTCGTGTTCAATAAAATTCTGCAATACGCTACCGTGCCCGTCATTAGCCTGGAAAGCGCCACTCTGCACCCGCTGCAGTCGTTCGCCGACCTGATTACGGTGGCCGAAACCAAGCAAAAGGAGCGCGTGAAAGTGGTGCTCACCTGGGCTCCGCATGTGCGCGCCTTGCCCCAGTGCGTGCCCAACTCCTTCGCCGACTGGTTCTCGGAAATCGACTGGGTGGATTTCGTCATCACCCACCCCGAAGGCTACGAGTTGGCCGAGCAGTTCACCAAGGGCGCCCGCATCGAGTACGACCAAAAGAAAGCCTTCGAGGGGGCCGACTACATCTACGCCAAGAACTGGAGCAGCTACCGCGACTACGGCCAAATCCTCAGCTCCGACCCCGCCTGGATGGTGAGCGAAACCCACATGGCCCTCACCGACAACGGCAAGTTTATGCACTGCCTGCCCGTGCGCCGCAACGTGGTGGTGAGTGATGCCGTGCTCGATTCGCCCAATTCCCTCATCGTACGGGAAGCCGGCAACCGCACGTTCTCGATGCAAACAGTACTGCACGAGTTGCTGAAGTAGCAGAAGCGCGGCGGCCGACAGTAGCCGTTGTCGGGAAAACGGTTAGCTGGCGGGCAGCAATCTGCTATTAGTCCAAGTCAGGGCCCATGCCCATTAGCTCAAGCTTAATGGCTGTGGGCCTTTTCATACGCCGGCCGGCGCACGAAAAATCCTTCTCCCCGAAGCAGTGGTAGCTGGACCCACGCCAATGAAAAAGCCCCATCCTGTTTCCAGAATGAGGCTTTTTGCTGTGATCCCGCTGGGATTCGAACCCAGGACCCGTACATTAAAAGTGTACTGCTCTACCAGCTGAGCTACAGAATCGGTACCTTTACTTTGGAAGGGCGTTTCCTTCTTTGGTGGTACAAAAGTACTATAGCATTCGGAACTACACAACCCTGACTTTAAAAAAAAGTCACCCTCATTGCTGTGCGAACCCTTTTTCTCCTCTTAATCTTCCTGCCTATCTGCGCCTTGAGTGCAAATTTGCCCACAAAAAAAAAATTCCCAACAGCAGCTTTGGCATCGACTACAGACCTGCGCCAAGCCGATTCACTTTTTGCGGCGGGGCAATACGAGACTGCTTTTCCCGATTATCGGCAGCAGGTATGGCAAAAACGCCGGGTGTCACCGGAATTGTTGCTTAAAATGGCTTACGCGCAGCAGCAGCTGGAGCACTACCCGGCGGCACTGCTCTACCTGAGCATGGCGCAGGCGCGGCAGCCCAGGGTGCGCACGTGGCGGCAGCTGGTGGCTCTGGCCACCCAGCACCGGCTGGTGGGCTACCCCGCTACCTGGCAGCAGGAGCTGCGGGTGCAGGTGCAGCGCTATTTCTACCCGGGCCTGCAGTTATTGTTGGCGGGGGCGGTGGCGGGGGCCATCGTGCTGCTGTGGCGCCGGAGCCCGCGCGGGGCATGGCTGGGCTATGCCGGATACATCGCACTAATGGGAGCCTACCTGCATTTTCTGCGGCCGATGCCGACGGGGCTGGTGGCGCGCTCGGGGGCAGCGCTGATGGACGGGCCGGCCGCAGGGTCCACATGGCTGAGCACGGCCGCTATGGGCGACCGGCTGCCCGTGCTGGGCCGCCAGGACATCTGGTACCGGGTGCAGTGGCAGCAGCGCGTGGCTTTTGTGCGGGCCGCCGATTTGCTGGTGGTAGAATAACCTTCCCGGAGCCAGCGGGCGGCGCAGTTGCGGCGGGGCCGGTACTTTTGTGGCTATGTCTGCTCTCCTTTCCCTCACCGGCCTGTACCTGTACCCTGTCAAATCCCTCGGCGGGTACGCCGTGGCCGAAGCCGAGGTGACGGCCCGTGGCCTGCGCCACGACCGCCGCTGGCTGCTGGTGGACGAGCGTAACCGTTTCATGACGCAGCGGCAGCAGCCGGAGCTGGCCCTGCTGGCGGTGGCCCCGGCCTACAACGGCTTCCTGATTTCGCACCGCCAGCGGCCCGATTTGCTGCCGTTGTTCATCCCGTTCGAGGCCACGCCTGACTGCACCCTGTTTGTGACGGTGTGGGACGATATTCTATGGGCCTGGCGTGGCACGCCCGAGGCCGATGAGTGGCTGGCCGAGGCGCTGGGCCGCCCCTGCCGGCTGGTATATATGTCGGACATGGTGCGGCGCGACGTGGAGCCGGAGTTCAACCCCAAAGGTCAGCTGGTTAGCTTCGCCGACGGCTACCCTTTCCTGCTGACCGGCGAGGCTGCGCTGGCCGACCTGAATACCCGCCTGGCCGAGCCGGTACCGATGAATCGGTTTCGGCCCAACCTCGTGTTTGGGGGTGGGGCGGCGTATGAGGACGATGCCTGGGAGCAGTTTCAGATTGGCGAGGTGCCGTTTCGGGCGGTGCGGGGCTGCGGGCGGTGCGTGCTCACCACCATCGACCAGGACACGGCCCTCAAAAGCCCGGTGGGCGAGCCGCTGCGCACGCTGGCCACCTACCGGAAGGCCGAGAACAGCACGCTATTTGGCCAGAACGTGACCGGGCCGGGCCGGGGCCACCTGCGCGTGGGCGATGCCGTGACGGTACTCAGCCGGAAATAATACCGGTAGGATTCACTGGCTGCAATTTTGCAACTCCCGCCCCAGCAGGCGCGTTGGTAGAAAACCGGGCCGAATGCCCGGCTTTTTTATGGAACTGGAATACCTGCTGAATTTTCTGGCTGAATTAGCGGCCAATAATACCACGGCCTGGATGGCCGAACACCGCCCCGACTACCAGCGCGCCCGCGCCGCCTGCACCGAGCTGGTGCGTCAGGTGCTGGACCGCGTTGCGGCTACTGACCCCGATTTGGCCAGCCTCACGCCGAGCGATGTGCTGTTTCGGCTGCACAAAAACGACCGGAGCCAGCGCGACCCGGAGCCCTACAAGCGCCGCATGGGGGCCGGCCTGAAGCGCGGGGGCCGCCACGCGCCCCGGGCGGGCTATTTCCTGGCCATTCAGCCGGAGGGGCGCAGCTGGCTGGGGGCGGGCACCTGGTGGCCAACCCCGGAGCTGCTGGCGGCCATCCGGCAGGAAATCCACTACAGCGGCGACGAGTTTCACCGGCTGCGGCAGGCCCCGGAGCTGCTGCGCTACTTCCCCAGCGGCCTCGACACCACCGGGCCGCAGCTGACCCGGCCGCCGCGCGGCTATGCTGCTACCGACCCGGATGTGGCCTGGCTGCGGCTCAAGACGTTTGGGGTGGGCCGCTTCTACACGGATGCCGAAGTGCTGGCCTCCGGCTTCGTGGATGAAGTGGTGGCGGGCATGGCGGCGGCCCGGCCGCTGGTCGATTTTTTCAATGGGGCGCTTGTGAGCGGATGATGACCAGCGCCGGAGTGAGGAACCAAAACAGAACGTCATGCTGAGCGCAGCTGAAGCATCTCTACCGTTCAGCTAATCCAATCGATAGGGGTTACTACTGCGGTAGACATGCTTCGGCTGCGTTCAGTATGACGTTCTTTTTAGCGCCATTACAGCGCCAGAAATAGCTCCTAAAACAGTCCGTACAGCGTGTTGTCAATCTTCTCGATGATGGTACCCAGGTCCTCCGGGTTGCGCACGTAGTCGAGTTCGTTCACGTCGATGATGAGGCTGCGGCCGGCATCGTAGGTGCCAATCCACTTCTCGTAGTGCTCGTTGAGGTTTTTGAGGTACTCGATGCTGATGGTGTTTTCGTAGTCGCGGCCGCGCTTATCAATCTGGCCGATGAGCTTGGGCAGGTCGGCGCGGAGGTAGAGCAGCAGGTCGGGCGGGGCTACGAGGTCCACCATCGACTCAAACAGGGCGTAGTAGTTGTTGTAGTCGCGGGTTTCGAGCAGACCGGACTGGTGCAGGTTGGCCGCGAAGATGTGGGCATCTTCGTAGATGGTGCGGTCCTGAATGATGCCTTTGCCAGCCTTTTGCAGCTCCTTGATGTGCTGCGTTTGACGGAAGCGGCCGTTGAGAAAATAGACTTGCAGGTGAAAAGCCCACCGGGGCATATCGTGGTAAAAATCCTTGAGGTAAGGATTGTCGTCCACGTCTTCCAGAAATACTTCCCAACGGAAATGCTGGGCCAACTTATGGGCCAGCGTGGTTTTACCGGCCCCAATGTTGCCGACGATGGCAATGTGCATGCGCTACGAACGAATAAAGACGAGTGAAAAGCAGAACCCCAAAGGTAGCAGCGCGGCCCGCATTGGCTCAATCATTTAAGCACGTATTATGTAGTATGTTTGGTATGTAACCTTGCTCTCTCTGCCATGCTAACCGCCGAAGCCGTTCTGCTGACCACCCTGGCCGATGGCTACGGGGCACCGTTGGCCGAATATTATTTTTTCCCGGACCATGCGTCCCTCTACATCTGCTGGCACGGCCAGCTCACGGCCGCCGAAGTAATCCGCGGAGTGCGGGAAGGAACGCGCCTGCTGGAGCAACACTCGTTTCAGCGGGTGCTCAACGACAAGCGCGACACCGGCGGCGACTGGAGCGAGGCCCTGCCCTGGCTCGAATACGAATGGCTGCCCATGGCCGTGGCGGTCGGTCTGCGGGCCATCGCCTACATCCTGTCGCCCAACCTGGAAGCCCAGATTGTGAGCCACACTTTCGTGGAAGCGGTGCAGAGTCAAATTCAGATTTCGCTGTTTACCAATGAAGAAGATGCGCAGCATTGGCTGGAAACGACGTAGCGGAGGCTAATTCCTTTCCGAGGAAGGAGGAATCCGAGAAAATCTGTTGAACGGTTTTTCCCAAATGCCTCCTTCGTTGGGAGAACAGGTTTTAGTCGAGTTTGTCCTTCACCTGCCGGGCACCGCGCAAGGTGTGAAACTCGCCCTGAAACGAACGGACGCGGAGGCGTTCTTCGAGGGGCAGGGTGGTGCGGACCTGCTCGTAGCGCTCGTTGAGACGGGCCAGGACCTGGCCGGCGGCGTCCCACTGCTCGTAGGTCCAGGCGCGGCTCTCGTCGCGGGTGGTGGTGATGAACCGCTCGTAGAGGTTGGGAAGCTGGTCGGCGCGGGCCTGGGCCAGGTTCACGTCGGTTTGCAGCAGGTGCTGCTGCACGGGGTCGGCGGCAGCGGTGGTGGCGGCTTGGCGGGCCTGGCGGGCCTGGCTCCGGGCGGTGGTGGAGGGGCGGGAGCCGGTGAGTTCGCCGCGCCGCAGCAGCTCGGCCTGTGTGGTGGCTTGGGCGTGGCCGGCGAAGGGCAGGCCGGCGAGCAATAGAACGAATGTAGATTTCATGGTCAGAACGAAGAAAAAAACGGAGGTTTGCGGGCTTAAACGCAAGGAACGGGCCAACCGTATCAGGGCGGGTGGGCCGGTTTCGGTTTTTTCGCCGCAATTTCGTGTTTTACCGCTTATGACTTCTGACGCCCCTACCGCGCCGCCGCGCATTGAGCCCGCCACGCTCAACGATATTCCGACCATTATTCAGCTGGCCGAGGCTACCTGGGAGCCTACCTACCGCTTCATCATTTCGGAGGAGCAACTGGAATATATGTACCGGGTGATATACTCGCCGGCCGCCCTGAAACGGCAGATGGAGGAGCAGCACCACGTATTCCTGCTGGCGCGGGTGGAAGGCGAGCCGGCCGGCTTTGCCTCCTTCGGCCCGCTGCCGGCCGAGGACGGCCCCGGCCCCGGCTACAAGCTGCACAAGATATACGTGCTGCCCACGCGCCAGGGCCAGGGCCTGGGCGTGCATCTCATCGAGGCCGTGGAAAACGCCGCCCGCATTGCCGGCGGCCAGTTCCTGGACCTGAACGTGAACCGCTACAACCCCGCCATTGCCTTCTACGAGCGGCGCGGCTTTGCCCGCCAAAGCGAGGTGGACGTGCCCATCGGCCCGTACTTTATGAACGACTACATCATGCGAAAAGCGCTTTGAAGGGCTGGGTTTTGAGGGGTGAATTTTCCGTTCGGCAACTCAATATTCACCCCTCAAAACCCAACCTTTCTATCTTCCATAAATTAACATTCAACCCTCAAAACTCAACCCTCAAAATATGGCTACTAAACTCACCGTCCTTTCCAATGGCTCCCTCCGCGTAGAGGGCGAAAACATTGAACTCGTGGATGCCCAGGGCCAGCCCTACGGCCTCGGCGGCCGCGAGCGCATCAGCATCTGTCGCTGCGGGCTGTCCAAGCAGAAACCCTTCTGCGACGGCTCGCACAAAGGCCACTTCGAGCACGACGCTACAGCGTTTGACCTGCCCGCGCCCAAGCCAGCCGTGTAGTCCAGCATTCGTGTCGCAATGAAAAAGCCCGCTGACCAATTGGCCAGCGGGCTTTTTCGGCTTTAGATGAATCTTTCCCTACTCCACCACCAGACGCTGGCTGATGCTGCCGCAACGCACCACATACACCCCGGCGGGCAGGCCGCGCAGGTCCAGCTCGGCATCGGAGCCAGCCGCCGGGGCGGGGTAGCGGCGCACGGTGCGGCCCAGCGCATCGGTTAGGGTCAGGGGCTGGCGGGGCGCACCGGCGGGCAGGCGCAGGGTGGCCGTGCCGTGCGCCGGGTTGGGAAAGAGCTGCGCGGCGGGGGCGGCGCGGGCGGCGGTAGTAGCTAGCATGGCATTGGGGTCGTAGATGCCGAAGTGGAAAGTAACTTTGCTGCCGTCGCCGGTGGTGGCAAAGTCGCCACCCACGTAAACTTGGCCGGTGGGGCCGCAGGCTATGCTGAAGGCCATTTTGTTTAACCCGGTGCCCAGGCTGCTCCACGCCGTGCCGTTCCATTTGGCTAAAGAGTAAAGCTCTACCCTGCCACCAGAACCATAGTAGAGGCTGGTACCTGCGTATACTTCCCCCGTGCTCGCCACAGCCAAGGACATAACGGCATAGGGCGCGCCATTGGTATTGCCCGTGCCCAGGCTGCTCCACGCCGTGCCGTCCCATTTGGCCACGTAGTTGGCCGATACTCCGCCCGCCCGGGTGAAGTCGCCGCCCACGTACACCTCGCCCGTGCTCGCCACGGCCACCGCGTTGACGGAACGCGCGTTGACGGCGACATCCACGCCCGTGCCCAGGCTACTCCAGGCCGTACCATTCCATTTGGCTACAAAGTTGGCCGGCACCCCGCCGGCCTGAGTAAAGACACCGCCCGCATACACCTCCCCACTACCGGCAACCGCCAGAGCCTTCACGGTACCGTTCACGCCATTGGCTGAGCCCGTGCCCAGGCTGCTCCACGCCGTGCCGTTCCATTTGGCCACCCGGCTGGCCGGCACCCCACCCGCCTGGGCGAAATCACCGCCCACGTACACTTCGCCCGTGCTGGCTACGGCCACTGCGTTGATGGTGCTCACCAGGTCGAAGCCCGTGCCCAGGCTGCTCCAGTTGGCCCCGTTCCATTTGGCCACTCTGGTAGCCAGCACCCCGCCCGCCTGGGTGAAGTCGCCGCCCACATATACCTCGCCCGTGCTGGCTACGGCCACCGCGCTGACAGGCCCGCTCACGCCGTTGGCAGTACCCGTACCCAGGCTGCTCCACGCCGTGCCGTTCCATTTGGCCACGTAATTGGCCGGCACTCCGCCCACCCGGATGAAAGAGCCGCCCACATATACCTCGCCCGTACTGGCTACGGCCACCGCGCTGACAACCCCGCTCACGCCGTTGGCGGTACCGGTGCCCAAGCTGCTCCACGCCGTGCCGTTCCATTTGGCCACGCAACTGGCCGGCATCCCGCCGGCCTGGGTAAAGACACCCCCGGCATACACCTCGCCCGTGCTGGCTACGGCCAGCCCATTGGCGGCACCAGCCAAGCCATTGCCTACCCCGCTCCAGGATGTCCCGTTCCATTTGGCTATAGAGTTGGCATACGTCGCGCCGGCGGAGTTGAACCCGCCGCTTAGGTACACCTCTCCACTACTTGCCACGGCAAGAACAAAGACAGGACCGTTCATGCCATTGGCATTGCCGGTGCCCAAGCTGCTCCAGGCCGTGCCATCCCATTTGGCTACAAAGTTGGCCCGCACCCCACCGGCTTGGTTGAATTCACCACCGGCGTACACCTCGCCGGTGCTGGCTACGGCCAGTGCGTTCACGTAGCCATTCACGCCGTTGGCGGTACCGGTGCTCAGGCTGCTCCACGCCGTGCCGTTCCATTTGGCCACGCAGTTGGCTATTGCTCCGCCAGCCAGGTTAAAGTAGCCCCCTACGTACACTTCCCCGTTGCCAGCCACGGCCAGCGTTTTGACCGTCCCGTTCACGCCGTTGGCGGACCCCGTGTCTAGGCTGCTCCACGCCGTGCCGTTCCATTTGGCTACCCGGCCGGCCGGCACCCCACCCGCCTGGGTAAATTCACCGCCCACGTATACGTCCCCGCTACTGGCCACAGCCAGCGCGTTCACGGTAAAGTTTACGCCGTTGGCGGAGCCCGTGCCCAAGCTGCTCCACGCCGTGCCGTTCCATTTGGCCACCCGGTTAGCCAGCAAGCCGCCCGCTTGTGTGAAGACGCCACCTACGTACACTTCCCCGGTACTAGTCACGGCCATCGTTTTGACCGTCCCGTTCACGCCATTGGCGGAGCCCGTGCCCAGGCTGCTCCACGCCGTGCCGTTCCATTTGGCCACCCGGATGGCTGCTACGTCGCCGGCTATCGAGAAATCTCCTCCAACGTAGGTATTGGCTCCGGCCTGCACCACTACGGATACCGGCCTGTCCACACCATTCGGCAGCCCAAACCCATCGGCCCACCGCTCATCCCCCGCCCCGGCCACGCCGGCCGGCCGGAACACCGGCCGCCCATCCGGCGCAGTCCCCATCCGAAAGGCGCGGGCATCGAACGAGCCATTCAGGCCGGTTTTCAGGGTGCCGTTGGGGTTCAGGGCTTCGGCCAAGGAGCGGCCGGGGGCGGGCGGCGGGGTAACGGCGCGGGCCGGGCCGCACAGGCCCAGCAACAGAAGTAGCGCCAGCAGCGAATGCAGCAGGTTATTTTTCATCGGTAATGTGGAAAAAATGGAAGGAAAAGCGGTAAATAAGGAGCGATAAAAACACACTGCCCCTACTCCACCACCAGACGCTGGCTGATGATGCCGCAACGCACCACGTAGGTGCCGGCGTGCAGACCGCGCAGGTCCAACTCGGCATCGGAGCCAGCCGCCGGGGCGGGGTAGCGGCGTACGGTGCGGCCCAGTGCATCGGTCAGGGTCAGGGGCTGGCGGGGCGCACCGGCGGGCAAGCGCAGCGTGGCCGTGCCGTGGGCTGGGTTAGGAAAGAGCGCGGCGGGTGTGGTGCGGGCTGCGGCCGTGGTGGCAAGCGGGGCGTTGGGGTCGTAGATACCGAAGCGGGCCATGAGCTTGCTGCCATCGCCGGTGGCGGTGAAAAACCCACCAGCGTAGAGCTTGCCAGTTGGCCCGGTGGCCAGTGCATATATAAATCCATTGGTGCCTGTGCCCAAACCGCTCCAAGCTGTGCCGTTCCATTTGGCCACGTTGTTGGCCGCCACCCCGCCTAACTGCGTGAAATAGCCGCCCGCGTAAACGTCCCCATTGCCGGCCATTGCCAGGGCATAGACACGGCCGCTCGCCCCGTTGATGAGGCCCGTGCCCAGACTGCTCCAGGCCGTACCGTTCCACTTAGCTACATAGTCGACCGATGCCCCGGCAGTCTGGATGAAGCTTACGCCCGCGTACACGTCTCCGTTGCCGGCCACTGCCAGCGCCATGACAGTGTTGTCCGTACCCGTGCCTAGGCTACTCCAGGCCGTACCGTCCCACTTGGCTATGTAGTTGGCCGCCACTCCGCCGGCCTGCGTGAAGCCTCCGCCCACGTACACGTCCCCGTTACCAGCTACCGCCAGCGCCTTAACAGCTGCGAGCGAGCCACCCCGCCCGCCCGTACCTGTGCCCAGGCTACTCCAGGCCGTGCCGTTCCACTTGGCTATGTAGTTGGCCGCCGCCCCGCCGGCCTGCGTGAAGTCGCCGCCCACATACACGTCTCCGTTGCCGGCCACCGCCAGCGCCGTGACAGCTGTTACAGATTGGGAGCCACTTACCCCGTTGTCCGTACCCGTGCCCAGGCTGCTCCAGGCCGTGCCGTCCCACCTAGCTATGCAGTTGGCCGCCGCCCCGCCGGCCTGCGTGAACTGTCCGCCCGCATACACGTCCCCATTGCCGGCTACTGCCAGCGCACGGATACGGCCACTCACCCCGTTGGCGGTGCCCGTGCCCAGGCTGCTCCAAGCCGTGCCGTTCCACCTGGCTATGTAGTTGGCCGCCGCCCCGCCGGCCTGCGTGAAGTCGCCGCCCACATACACGTCCCCATTGTCGGCTACCGCCAGCGCCTGGACAGGGAAGTTTAGCCCGTTACCCGTGCCCAGACTGCTCCAGGCTGTGCCGCTCCACTTGGCTACGTAATCGGCCGCCGCCCCGCCAGCTTGCTGAAAAAGTCCGCCCGCGTACACATCGCCGTTGCCGGCCACCGCCAGCGCTTTGACAACGTCGTTCACCCCGTTGCCCGTGCCCGTGCTCAGGCTGCTCCAAGCCGTGCCGTTCCAGCGAGCCACCCGGTTGGCCGCCGCCCCGCTGGCTTGCGAGAATTCTCCACCCGCGTATATGTCTCCGTTGCCAGCCAGTGCCAATGCATTGACGGGGCCGTTCAACACGTTGCTCGTGCCCGTGCCCAGGCCACTCCAAGCCGTGCCGTTCCACTTAGCCACCCGGCTAGCCACCACCCCGCCAGCGTAAGAGAAGTTTCCGCCCACGTACACGTCCCCGTTGCCAGCCACCGCCAGCGCCTGGACACGGTCACCTACCCCGTTGGTGATGCCCGTGCCCAGACTATTCCAAGCCGTGCCGTCCCAGCGAGCCACCCGGTTGGCTTGCCCGCCGCTATTAATGAATGTGAAAAATCCGCCCACATACACGTCCCCGTTGCCGGCCACCACCAGCGCCATGACACGGTCGTTCAACCCGTTGGCAGTTCCCGTACCCAGACTGCTCCAGGCCGTGCCATTCCAGCGGGCTACATGATTGGCCGTGGCCCCGCCAGCTTGCTGGAAAAGTCCGCCCGCATACACGTCTCCGTTGCCGGCCACCGCCAGCGCGTAGACCGCGTTGCCCGCCATGCCCACCCCGTTGGCGGTACCCGTGCCCAAGCTGCTCCAGGCTGTACCGTTCCAGCGAGCCACCCGGTTGGCCGCCGCCCCGCCGGCTTGCGAGAAGTCGCCGCCCGCGTACACATCTCCGTTGCCGGCCACTGCCAGCGCATAAACAGTGCCGTTCACTCCGTTGGCGGTACCCACCCCCAAGCTGCTCCAAGCCGTACCGTTCCACTTAGCCACGCCGTTGGCCTTAATGTTACCAACTGCACCGAAGCCGCCCCCAACGTAAACGTCCGTTCCCGACCGTACCAGTGTTGCTACTGATTTATCAGCACCCGCCAATCCAAACCCGTCCGTCCACCGCTCATCGCCGGCCCCGGCCGTACCCGCCGGCCGGAACACCGGCCGCCCATCGGGCGCGGTCCGCATCCGAAACGCGCGGGCATCAAAGGAGCCATTCAGGCCCGCTTTCAACGTACCGTCCGGGTTGAGGGCTTCGGCTAGGGGGCGGCCGGTAGTGGGCGGTGGGGTGGCGGCGCGGACCGGGCCGGCCAGGCCCAGTACCATCAGCAGCGAAAGCAGCGCGGGCAGTAGATTTTTCTTCATCGGTGACAACAAGTGAAAAGGAATTAAAATGAATGGGAAAGATACGCGGCCCCGATAGCAACGCCCCCGACCACGGGGCCAGGGGCGTTGCTATCCGCCCAGCCGGGCTTACTTGGCCGTAGCGTCCTTCGGCCCATGCCCGGCATCCACGATGATGCGGGCTTTCTTGTACTGCGCCACCAGCTCGGGCAGGTCGTCTACCAGGTTGGGCACCCGCACGTCGAGGCGTTTCAGGGCCTTGCGGGCCGCCCCCAGCGAGGCCACCGACTGTTCGCGCAGCACCGAGCCGGCCGTGGAAGCTTGGCGCGGCGCACCCAGCAGCAACGCAAATGCCGCTGTTTTGTCCGTGAAGGACTTTAGCTGCGCAGCCGTCACCCGCTCTTCTTCCAGCGCCTTGGCGTGGGCCTGGGCCTGCCTGGCCAGCTCGCGCAGGGCATCCACCTGGGGCTGGCCCCGCAGGTGGTCGAGGGTGGTGCGGGTGTGGGCCGCCAGCGGGGCCAGCACCGGGTCGGGCGCATCGAGCTGCAAGGCCTTCACGCCCCGCAAAACGGGCATGGCCGCGTCCAGCATGGCAATTTCAGCCAGGTCCTTGGCGTCGGTGTAGCCGGTGCTGCCGCCGCTGGCCAGCGCCTGCGCCTGCGTACCCACCGCCCCCAAGGCCGAATCGAGGGCCACGAAATCGGGCAGCATCTTCGCATACAGCGGTGCCCATTGCGGCCGGGCATCGGCCAGCAGCTGGCGCACCGCCAGGGCCATGGTCTGGAAATTAATCTGGTCGTCGGTCATCCGAAAAAGGGGTTAAAAGGTGATAGAAGCCATTTCTGCCTGCCGAGCACCGATTCCTACCCCCAAAGCAGGATTTAACCGATACCAATCAGGATTTAACACAGCCTGATTAGGATTTCCTTCGGTCCGAGTAGGCTTTCCTTTAGGCCATCGGCAATTTCTGTCCGCTCGGTAGGATTTTCTCCACCGCGAGTAGGATTTTATTCGTAGCGAGCACTGTGGGATGCCCGCCGCGTAGCCGTTTGTTAGGTCAATACTACTTAAAAAAACCGCACTTTACCCGCTCCCCTATCCGCCCGCCGGCCGGATGCTGCCGCCCAGCATCTGCCACAGGTTCTGGCGCACGATGTCGCCCATCGAATCGCAGGCATCGAAGGCGTCGGTGTGGTGGTAGCGGTTGAGCTCGGCCTTGAGCTGGGCCACTTTTTCGGGCGGGGCCAGGTCGTGGCGGCGCATGGCCTCCAGCAGGTCGCGCAGGCGGTGGCGCTCGGCGCGGGCGCGGCGGGCCATCAGGGCGCGCTCCTCGGTCTGGTACTGCCGGATGGCTTCGGGCTTGAGGTGGCGGGCGCACATGGCCACCACGGCCGCGTTGTCCTTGAAAAACTGGGGCAGGTACATGGCCCGGCGGCCCTCGTAGCTCTGCTGGTCGAAGTCGATGGCCTTCACCCGGTACTGCTCGTTCTCGAAGTCGGGTGTCACGGCGATGACGTAATTATAGGCCCGCATATCGCCCAGCAGCCGCACGAAGCAGCGCTCGTTGAACTTCACAAACTCCTTGGCCAGGCGCACTTGGTTGAGGTGGGGCAAGTTGAGGCGCTGCCGGATAAAGTCATCGCCGGGAATGCCCACGATGTGTTCCTCAATGAGCGTGTCGCCGCTTACCAGGAAGTTCATCGAGTTGGGCGAGAGCAAATGCTCCAGCTCCAGGCCGTAGAGGCGCGAGGCGTCGGCCTGCTTCACGTAGAAGTAGTCGTAGTTGTCGTTGAGCTGGTTCACGATGCGGACCCGGAACGGCCGCGAGTTGCCGAACTCGCAGTAGTCGATGCGGTCGGCCACGAGGTGCTCGGAGAAGGACAGGTCGCCGGCCGTTTTCAGCAGCGCGTACACCTCCGTGAGCCCCTGGCCGAGCTCGCGCAGCATCTGCGGCTCGAAATACACGGTTTGCCAGAGCGTGTCCTTCCCCGTGCGGTCCAGCAGCGGAAACGAGCCCGTGAACTGCCGCAAGTCGGCGTAGGTCACGGGCAGCAGGGTTTCACGGTCGTAGGCGCGCAGGTACTGGCGCAGGGCCGGCGTGATGGGGTACGGCGGCTTTTTGCGGGAGATGTCCATGTGGCAGGCTGGATGGTAGCAGGAAGAAAAAGAACCTTGGACTGAAACAGAGAACGTCATGCTGAGCTGCGCTCAGCATGACGTTCTGTTGGCTTGGATATCCCAAAGCCCCTACCCCGCCAATTCCGCTACCAGCTCCACGTATTGCTGGCGGGCGGCTTCCTGGCTGAGGCCCTTCAGGCCGTTCCAGGCGTCGAACTTGGCAATGGCTTTGAAGTCGAAGCCGCCGGGGCGGGTGCCGGAAATGTCGCCGTCGGTGGCCTGCTTGTAGAGGGCGTAAAGCTGGAGCAGCACCATGTTGCTGGGCTTGCCGGGCAGCTGCTGGGCGCGCTGGCTGGCCGCGTCAAATTCTTCTTGCGTGGTCATAATAAAAGGGAGAAATGCTGTGGGTTTAACCGGAACGCGCCGTTGTACCTTGGCGGCTCATTCACACAAACGTATGACGCGCAAATCTATTCCCGCTCTGGCCACGGCCGTGTTTTTGCTGGCCGCTCCCGCCGCTTTCGCCCAGAAAACCTACCTGCACTGCGGCCACCTGCTGGACGTGCGCAGCGGCAAGCTGCTGGCCCAGCAAACCATCGTGGTTGAGCGCGACCGGATTACGGCCGTGCAAAGCGGCTACACCACCGCCAGCGGCCCCCAGGATAAGGTCATCAACCTCGAAAACCGCACCGTGCTGCCCGGCCTCATCGACTGCCACGTTCACCTCGAATCGGAGTCGAGCCGCAACAATTTCCGCGAGCAGTTCACCCTCAACCCCGCCGACGTGGCCTACCGCGCCCAAGGCTATGCCCTTACCACGCTGCGGGCCGGCTTCACCACGGTGCGCGACTGCGGCGGCTCGGGCGTGAACACCAGCCTGCGCAACGCCGTGGCGCAGGGCCTGGTGCCGGGGCCGCGCATCTTCTCGGCGGGCATGGCCATCTCGGCCACCGGCGGGCACATGGACGAAACCGACGGCCTCAACGAGGACCAGCTTACCAAGGCCGGCCACCCCATCTACCTCGCCAACGGCCCCGACCAGTGCCGCCAGGCCGTGCGCGAGCAGTTCAAGCGCGGGGCCGACCTCATCAAGATTGCCAGCACCGGCGGCGTGCTCGACCTGAGCAAGGACGGCACCGGCGCGCAGTATACCGAAGAAGAAATCCGCGCCGTGGTGGAAACGGCCAAGGATTTGGGCATGCGCGTGGCCTGCCACGCCCACGGGGCCGAGGGCATCAAGCGGGCCGTGCGGGCCGGCGTAACCAGCATCGACCACGGCTCGCTGATGGACGACGAGGCCATCCAGCTCATGGCCAAAAGCCGGACCTGGTACGTGCCCACGCTCATCGCCGGCAAGTCGGTGGCCGACACCACCCGCACACACCCCGGCTACTTCCCGCCCGTCATCGCCGCCAAGGCCCTGAACGTGGGCACCAAGATGCAGGGCACCTTTGCCCGCGCCATCAAGGGTGGCGTACGGGTGGCGTTTGGCACCGATGCGGGCGTGTACCGCCACGGCCAGAACGCCAAGGAGTTCGGCTACATGACGGAGGCTGGCATGAGCCCGCTCGACGCC
Source organism: Hymenobacter sp. UYAg731 (assembly GCF_054061335.1). NCBI lineage: Bacteria > Pseudomonadati > Bacteroidota > Cytophagia > Cytophagales > Hymenobacteraceae > Hymenobacter > Hymenobacter sp. UYAg731. The sequence continues at coordinate 164,071 of NZ_JBSSEC010000004.1, forward strand.
ATCCGCACGGCCACCCTCAACGCCGCTGAGCTGCTGGGCGAAACCACCGACCTCGGGGCCATCGAAGCCGGCAAAATGGCCGACATCGTGGCCCTCGACGGCGACCCGCTACAGGATATTTCGGCCCTGATGCGGCCCAAATTCGTGATGAAAGCCGGCGTGGCCTACCGGCAGGAATAGCCGGACGGCGCTATTTGCCGGCCGCGTCCCGGTACAGCGTGGTCACGCGGAACAGGCCGGTTTTGCGGTCGAAATCCACCAGGCTCTGGTCGAGGCGCAGCTTGCCGATGGCGGCAATGAAGCCGGGGTTGCCGGCTTCGTAGGCTTCGCGCAGGTAGCGCGTGGTGAGGGGAAAAACCAGTCCGTTGAGGCCCCGGCTGAAGAAATAGCGCGTGCCCGCGCCGCTGGTGCCGCCCAGCGCCGCGTTCACGGTGGTGGAGTTCTGGGTGTACACGCACAGCGTGTCGGCGTGTTCGAGGCGGTATTCTTCGTTGCGAAACAGGCGGGACGTGCGGCCCTTGCCCGACACGTAGCCCCACACGCTGTCGGGGGCCACGCGCAACTTCGTGGTTTTGGGGCCACGCGGCACCACTACCACAAGCTGGCCGCGCTTGTCGGGGTAAAAGGCATCGAGGCCGGCGGGCTGGGGCTGCTTGCGGTGGTAGGCCGCCGCCGTGCGGTAGGCCCCCGGCGGGATGGTGAATATCTGGGCAGCCACCGGGCCGGCCAGTAAACTCAACAACGCCCAGAAAGAGCAACGTGCGAACTTCATATCAGTGATTTGAACCGTGAAGGTACGGGCCGCTCCCACCCCGATGGCATGGCCCGGCACCGGGACTTCTGAATGTGGCGGCCAGTGCCGAACTTTGGCCAGGGGAACTGTCCTTCGCCCCTATTCATTCCTGCATCTATGAAAAAAACGTTGTTGCCGCTGCTGCTCGCGGCCCTCATCCTGGCCCACGGCACCGCGAGCGGCTGGGGCTTTTTCGGCCACCGGACCATCACGCAGATTGCCGTGTACGAGCTACCGTCCACCATGCAGGGGTTCTATTTCCGCAACATGGCCGAAATCGTGCGCCTGAGCACGGCCCCCGACGAGCGCCGCAACGACGACCCCACCGAGGCCCCCAAGCACTTCATCGACATGGACCATTACTCCGAAAGCAACCCTTTCGCGAAGATGCCGCACCAATACGATGAGGCCGTGGCCAAGTTCTCGGCCGATACACTTAAGAAGTACGGCACCGTGCCGTGGGTGATTCTGGAGATGAAAAACAACCTGACCGAGGCTTTCCGCCAGCGCGACACGCTGAACATCGTGAAGTACTCGGCCGAGCTGAGCCACTACGTGGGCGACTCGTTTGTGCCGCTGCACACCACCATCAACTACGACGGCCAGCTCACCGACCAGAAGGGCCTGCACAGCCTCTGGGAAAGCCAGCTGCCCGAGAAGTACATCAACGACTACAACCTCACCGCCGAGAACGCCAAGTACATCAAAGACCCGCAAGACGCCGTCTGGACCACGCTGCAGCACAGCTACGGCTTCCTGGGCGAAACCTTTGACCGGGCCAGTAAAATTGAGAAAGTGATGAAGCCCGACGTGCGCTTCACGTTTTCGCACAGGTACGGCAAAACCAGCCGCCGCTACTCCGACGCCTTCGCGGCCGAGTACGAAAAAGAAGTGGGCGGCATGGTCGATAACCGCCTCAAAGAGGCCACCACCATGGTGTCGTCGCTCTGGCTCACGGCCTGGCAGGATGCCGGCAAGCCCGACCTCAGCGGCATGATGACGCCCAACAAGCCCACCAAGGACGAAAAAGAGAAGCTGAACACCGAAGTTTCGGCCTGGAAAAAGAACACCCTGGCCCAGGACCAACTCCTGCTGGCCCAGCAGAAGGTGAAAAAGGTGGAAACCGTGGACGAAATTAAATCGGCCAAGGACATGGCCGAGCCGCCCGCCGAAGCTCCCGAACCCGCCGCTGCACCTGCTGCCCCGGCACCGGCCACCGCCGCCACACCGCCCGCCGCGCCCATAGACAAGGTAAAAGTGAAGGTAAAAACCAAGGCCGGCAGCGACAAAACCAAGCAGAAAGCCGGCACCCTATCCTGGTAAGCCCATCGAAGGATTAGTGCCCCCACCAGCAGCCCGCGCCCCGCAGCCTTGGCTTTACCCCAAAACTATTTGGCTACCGTCTGACGGCTGCTTAACGGTCTGGTCTGACTGGTTAAAGCACCACCGCTTTTGACCGCACGACAACCGGTCAGACCGCCTAGGGCAGTCAGACCGGAGCAACGACCGCAGATTTGGGGAAGGACAAGGCCCCGCAGCGCGGGCTTTTTGGGGCCGGCACTCAACCGGCGGGGCCGGCGCACCGTCTTACCTTGGCTCACTTTTCGGCCCTACCGCTATGCGTATATCCGTTTCTTCTGCCAGCTGCCTACTGCTCTGCCTGAGCCTGCTGGCTGCCTGCAACCAGGCCCCGCCGGCCACTGCGCCCGCCACTACCAGGCCCGTGGTGCCCGGCCCCGACCTGGCCACCCTCACCGACAGCGCCGCCCCGGCCGCGCTGCTGGCCTACGGCAAGCAATATCCCGGCTCCGAAGTGCTGATTAAGACGCGCCTGGGCAACATCCGGGTGCGGCTCTATGATGACACGCCCATCCACCGGGCCAATTTCCTGCTGCTGGCCCGCAAAGGGGTGTTCGATGAAACCATGTTCAACCGCGTGGTGCAGAATTTCGCCGTGCAGGGCGGCCAGACCTACAACGCCCGCACCATCCGGCTGAAGCGCTACCGCCTGCCGCCCGAAATCCGGCCCGGGCACTTCCACCACAAAGGGGCCCTCGGCATGGCTCGCTACGACGACGAGCAGAACCCCGGCCGCCTGTCCTCCAACACCGATTTCTACTTCGTGGTGGGTGAAAAGATGGCCCCCTTCCAGTCGCAGGCCATGGCCGGCCGCAAGCTCACGCCCGCGCAGGTGCAGGCCTATGCCACCACGGGCGGCGTGCCTTCCCTCGATGGCCAGTACACGGTTTTCGGCGAAGTAATCGAAGGTCAGGACGTGGTGGACAAGATTTCCAACGAGCCCGTGGAATCCGATAAGTGGCCGGTACAAGACATCACCATGAAAGTGGAAGTGAAGTAGGTACGAAGCGGCGCTTCGCACTACCCCTTCTTGCACCCCTAACCCAGCGGCTCCTCCACCATGAAGGCCTCAAGCAGCAGCACGAGGTTGCGGATGTGCTCCGGCGTGGCATCGGGGCGGGGCGTGAGGCGCGAGAAATCGGCCGGGCCAATGCTGCGAAACCGCATCGACCAGTCGGCAAAGGCCCGGCCGGGCACGGGGCCGTCGGACAGTTTCAGCACGTTGCGGTGCCGGACATCGGCGGCAATTACAGCGAAGAGCTGGTGTACCAGCGTGGCATCGCCCTCCAGCACCTGCATGATGTTGCCCTCGGTGCTGAACAGCAGCAGGCCGGTGATGTTGAGGCTGGCGTTGGTGCTGCGCCAGTGGCCCAACTGCTGCTGCAAGGCGGCTTCGGTGAGGCCAATGTTGGCAGTGCTGGAATAAACAATGTGGTGCATAACTAGAGCCTGAACGATAGTACGGACTCCAAAGCTAGAATTTTACGCAAAGTCCTGCAACCTCAACCATAGGATTCCGGGCCTGGGGCCATTAAAAAGGCCCGCCCCCAGGGGGAGCGGACCTTCTCGTATCGGGCGCGGAAACAATTTTCCGTGCGTGATTCAAATAACCCTAAGCAAACAGCTTACCAGATTTTGGCGCGGTCGGCGGCGGGGCGCACCATGTTGTCGCCATCCTTGCAGCCAAAAGCCTGGTGAAACTCCGGCATGTTCTGCAGTGGGCCGTTGGTGCGGTACTGGCCGGGCGAGTGCGGGTCGGTCTGAATTTGCTGGCGCATGGCTTCCGGGCGCTGGTTCGAGCGCCAGATTTGGGCGTAGCCCAAGAAGAAGCGCTGCTCCGGCGTGAAGCCATCAATCGACTTACCGGCCTTGGCCTGCGCCGTTTTCTGGAACGCCTGGTGCGCGATGGTAAGGCCCCCGAGGTCGGCCAGGTTTTCGCCCATCGTCAGGTTGCCGTTCACATGCACCGAATCCATGGGCGAGAACGCGTCGAACTGCTTGCCCACCACGGCGGCTTTGGCCATAAATTTCTCGCCGTCTTCCTTGGTCCACCAGTCGCGCAGGTTGCCGCTGGCGTCCGACTTGCGGCCCTGGTCATCAAAGCCGTGGGTCATTTCGTGGCCAATCACGGCCCCGATGCCGCCGTAGTTCACCGCGTCATCGGCCTTGGGGTCGTAGAACGGGGGCTGCAGAATGCCGGCCGGGAACACAATCTCATTCATGCTTGAGTTGTAGTAGGCGTTCACCGTGGGCGGGGTCATGCCCCACTCGCCGCGGTCAATGGGCTTGCCGAACTTGCCCAGGTTATCTTTTGAGCCCCATTCGGCCGTAGCAAACAGGTTGTTCAGCGCGCTCTCGCGCGAGATTTTTAGGGCCGAATAGTCTTTCCACTTGTCGGGGTAGCCAATTTTTACGGCGAAGGCGTTGAGTTTTTTCAGAGCCTCGGCTTTGGTTTCGGCGCTCATCCACTCGGTGGCCTGAATGCGTTCGGCGTAGGCAGCGCGCAGGTTTTCCACCATCACCTTGGCGCGGGCCTTGGCGGCGGGGCTGAAGGCCTCATCTACGTAGAGCTGGCCGAAGGCTTCGCCCAGCGCGCCATCGGTGGCACGCAAGGCGCGCTTCCAGCGGGGCTGCTGCTGCTTGGCCCCGCTCAGCACCTGCGAGAAATGGAAAGCCTCGTCGCCGTAAGCCTTGGGCAGAGCCGAGGTCACGCCGCTCACCAGGTGCCAGCGCAAGTACTGCTTCTGGTCGGCCAGGGGCTCTTCCTTGAACATGGTGCTCACTTCTTTCAGGAACTCAGGCTGGCCCACAATGATATCCTGCACGTTGTTCAGCCCGCTGTCCTTGAGCAGCAGCGGAATGTTCAGGTTCGGGTAGTCGGCCGAAGCCTGGGCCACCGTCATCTTGTTGTAGTTTTTTTCGCGTTCGCGCAGCGCCACGCGGCTGCGGCTGGTTTTGGCGAGGCGCGTTTCGATGCGCGTAACGGCAGCGGCGTTTTTCTCGGCCGTGGCCTGGTCGTCGCCCAGCATCTTAAACACGTTCACCTGATAGGTCTGGTAGGCCGTGCGAATGGCTTTCGAACGGGCATCATCCTTCAAGTAGTAGTCGCGGTCGGGCAGCGTAAGGCCGCCCTGGCCCATCCGCACGGCGTATTGTGTGCTGTTCTTGCTGTCCTGGGCCACACCGAAGCCGTACCAGCCGGTCCCGAACGAGCGCGGGTCGGCCAGGTAGTGCTGCATGGTGGGCAGGTCGTTGATGGCGGCAATCTGGCTCAGGCGCGGCTGCAAATACTTCAGGCCGGCTTTTTCGATGCCCATCGAATCCATGGCGGCGGCGTAGAAATCGCCCACCTTCTGGAGGTTGGTGCCGGGCTTGGCCATGCGGTCGTTGGCGGCTTTCTCCAGAATGCGGCGCTCAATGGCCTGGTTGCGGTCAGCCAGCTCGTTGAACGCGCCCCAGCGGGTTTCGGCAGCCGGAATGGGGTTGTTTTTCAGCCAGGTACCCGAGGCAAACTGGAAGAAGTTGTCGCAGGGCGACACCGACTTGTCCATATTCGCCAGCGAGATGCCGGTACCCATCTGGCCCACGTTAGCCGGCACGGTGGTCTTGTGCTTGCCATCGGTGTCCGACTTGGTTTTGATTTTGGTCTGGGCCTGCGCCGCGCCGGCGGCCAGACTCAGCACCGCCGCCGAAAGCGCCACGCGGCCGGCAAAAAATGATTTAGACATATGACAAGGAAAAGGGGAAACTGTTATTGACCTGCAATTTAGGAAGGCTTTTTACTGATAAAAAGCACAACAAATAAAAAGGAAGAATGAAAGAGTGACCATTTGACGTCGCTCTCCCATTCTTCCTTTCAGCATTGTGCTACTCCGCCGGACCTACCAGATTTTGGACCGGTCGGCCGAGGCGCGCATCATCTTGTTGCCGTCCTGGCAGCCGAAGGCTTTGTAGAACTCGGGCATGTTCATCAGCGGGCCGTTGGTGCGGTACTGGGCCGGCGAGTGCGGGTCGACCTGCACCTGCTGGCGGATGTACTCGGGCCGCACGTTGGTACGCCAGATTTGGGCGTAAGCCAGAAAGAAGCGCTGCTCCGGCGTGAAGCCGTCGATTTTGGTTTGGGCCTTGGCCTGCGGGGTTTTCTCAAACGCCTGATAAGCAATAGTCAGACCGCCGAGGTCGGCGAGGTTTTCGCCCATGGTCAGCTTGCCGTTCACATGCACCGAATCCAGCGGCGAGAAGGCATCGTACTGCTTGCCCACGATGGCGGCTTTGGCGTTGAACTTGTCGGCATCCTCCTTGGTCCACCAGTCTTTCAGGTTGCCTTCGGAGTTGTACTGCCGGCCCTGGTCGTCGAAGCCGTGGGTCATTTCGTGGCCAATCACGGCCCCGATGCCGCCGTAGTTCACCGCGTCATCGGCCTTGGGGTCGTAGAACGGGGGCTGCAGAATGCCGGCCGGGAACACAATCTCGTTCATCGGCGGGTTGTAGTAAGCGTTCACCGTGGGCGGGGTCATGCCCCACTCGTTGCGGTCAATCGGCTTGCCGAAGTGGCTGATTTCGTCCTTGCTGGCCCACTCCCGGGCGGCCAGGATGTTGTTCAGGTACGACTCGCGCGAGATGGTCAGGGCCGAATAGTCTTTCCACTTATCCGGGTAGCCAATTTTCACCGTGAAGGCGTTGAGCTTTTTCAGGGCCTCCGTTTTGGTGGCGGCGCTCATCCAGTCGGTGGCCTTGATGCGCTCGCCGTAGGCCACGCGCAGGTTCTCAATCATCTGCTTGGCACGAGCCTTGGCAGCGGGCGAAAAAGCCTTGTCCACGTACAGCTGGCCGAAAGCCTCGCCCAGGGCGCGGTCCGTCGAGCCCAGCATGCGCTTCCAGCGGGGCTGCTGCTTTTTGGCCCCGCTCAGCACCTGCGAAAAGCGGAAAGCCTCGTCGCCAAAAGCCTTGGGCAAAGCCGGTACCACACTGCTCACCAAGTGAAAGCGCAGGTACTGCTGCTGGTCGGCAATGGGCTCTTCCTTGAGCATGGCACTCACTTCCTTGAGGAAATCGGGCTGGCCGATGATAACCTCTTTGGCCGCGCCCAGGCCGTTTTCCTTCAGCGCGAGCGGCAGGGCCAGGTTGGGGTAAGCAGCGTCGGCCTCAGCCAGCGTCATCTTATTGTAGTTGGCGTAGGGGTCGCGCAGGTCCACGCGGCCTTTGCTGGCCTTGGCCAGGCGCGTTTCGATGCGCTGCACGGTAGCGGCATTGGTCTTGGCCGTAGCCTCGTTGTCACCGAGCATCTTGAAGGTGTTCACCAGATACGTGTCATAGGCCGTACGGATGGCTTTCGAGCGGGCGTCGTCCTTCAGGTAGTAGTCGCGGTCGGGCAGCGAGAGGCCGCCCTGGCCCATCTGCACGGCATATTGAGAGCTGATTTTATCGTCCTGGCCCACGCCCATGCCGTACCACACGCTGCCCGAATGGGCCTTGGGGTCGGCGAGGAAGCGCTGCATCCCACCCAAATCCTTGATAGCCGCGATGCGGTTCAGGTGGGGCTGGAGGTACTTGAGGCCGGCGGCCTCAATAGCGGCCGAGTCCATGGCCGAGGCGTAGAAGTCGCCCACTTTCTGCGCGTTAGAGCCTTTGGCAGCTTTCGGCGCATTCTTGGCGGCATCGTTCAGGATGGCGCGCAGGGTGGCGTTGTTGTGGTCAGCCAGTTCGTTGAAGGCCCCCCAGCGCGACTCAGCGGCCGGAATCGGGTTGTTTTTCAGCCAGTTGCCAGAAGCGTAGTGAAAGAAATCCTCGCAGGGCTTCACCGATGGGTCGATGTTGGCGATATTAATGCCGACGCCCTTCTGCGGAGGCGTAGGGGCGGTTTTGGTGGGGGGGCCGGCGGCTACTACCGCAGCAGCGCTGCCCAGACCGAGGGCGGCCAGACTCAGCCGCCGCACAAGAGAAGTTGAAAACATGAAGAGAAGTGTTGGGTTGGGAGTTGATGCCGTGAAGGTACAGACGCGGGGCATTAGGGGCGGTTGCACCTATGCCGCAAAGATTAGCACAGCTTCCGGAATATTGGCAATGCCCGTATTCAGCCCGGCAAATTGTCGCCTCACGCCCTCCCCTCCCCGTAACTTGCGCCCATGCCGCTTTACAACCGCCGTCCCGAACCAGCACCCCAGCCCGCCCCTGCCCCCCTGGGCCTGGCCGAGCTGCTGAGCTACGTGCGCTTGGCCATCCAGCAGCAGTTGGCCGACTCCTACTGGGTGGTGGCCGAAGTTTCCGACCTTACCCTGCCCCGCTTCAGTGGCGCACACTGCTACCTCACCCTCACCGAGCAAACCCTCGACCCGCGCGGCACGCCCGTGAAGGCGCAGGCCCGTGCCACGCTCTGGAGCCAGCGCTACCAGCAGTTGGCCCCCGCATTTGAGCGGGCCACCGGCCAGCCCCTGCGCACCGGCCTCAAGCTGCTGCTGCGGGTGCAGGTGCGCTTTCATGAGCAATACGGCCTCAGTCTCGACGTAGTAGCCATCGACCCGAGCTACACCGTGGGCGAGCTGGCCCTGCTCCGCCTGCGTACCCTGCGCCAGCTGGAAGAGAAAGGCCTGCTGGAGCGCCAGAAGCAGCTCCAGCTGCCGCTAGCCCCGCAGCGGCTGGCCGTTATTTCTTCGCCCACGGCGGCGGGCTTTCAGGATTTTGTGCAGCAGCTGCAGGAAGCACCGTATGACTTTGCGCTCACCCTGTTCCCGGCCGTTATGCAGGGCGACGACTCGCCGGCCAGCATCCGGGCGGCGCTGGATGGCGTGCGGGCGCGGCGCGGGCAGTTCGATGCCGTGGTGCTGATTCGGGGCGGGGGCAGCCGGACCGATTTGCTGGCCTTCGATGAATATGGCCTGGCAGCGGCCGTAGGCGCGTTTCCGCTGCCGGTGCTTACGGGCATCGGGCACGAGCGCGACGAAGCCCTGGTCGACCTCACCGCCCACCGCGCCCTAAAAACGCCCACCGCCGTTGCCGCCTTCCTGGTCGAGCGCCTGGCCCGTCTCGAAGCGGCCGTGCTGGGCCTGGGCGAGCAGGTGGTGGCCGTGGCCCGCCGCCAGCTCAGCCAGGGCCACGCTCGCCTCGACCAGCTCAGTGGCCGCAGCCGCTACGCCGCCCATCGCCAGCTCGATGCCACCCGCGAGGCCCTGCGCGCCCGCGCCCACCAGGCCACCTTGGCCCCGCGCGAGCAGCTGCGGCAGCTGGCCGTGGGCCTCGGGCGCTTCCGGCACCAGCTGCCCCGCGCCACCCGCCGCACCCTGGCCCGCGAGCAGCGCGGCCTGCGCCAACGTGGCCGGGTGCTGCTACGGCGTTTCGGGCGGCATCATCAGCGGCGGCGCGAGGCCCTGCTGCGCCAGCGCTACCAGCTGCAGCTGGCCCTGGAGCGCCAACTGCACCGCGCCGAGCTGCGGCTGGCCATTATTAATGGCCGTGTACCCATCGACTATAAGTAGTCCGGCCAAGCCCAGCTTTCCAACCGCTCTCCGCTTTGCCCGGCATCAATTTAACAGCCCATCAATACCCTAGTTACATTAATAGAATGACTTACCGCGAAGCCATTGAGGAACTCGAAACCATTCTCCGCGCCCTAGAAACCGACGCCGTGGATGTAGATGACCTGACCACCCGCGTGGAGCGCTCGGCGGAGCTTATCCGCCTGTGCCGCCACAAGTTGCGCCACGCCGAAGCCTCGCTCGACCGCGTATTTGACACGCTGGACGAAGAGGAAGAAACCGAAGAGCCCGCCGACCTGGAGGGCGAAGAGGAAGAAAGCGACGACGAGGACGAGCACGACCACCTGCCCGGCGGCCCCGGCCGGGGCTGGTAAATATTTCCAGGCGCGGGTGTCATTCTTCAGTCATACCACTATATTTGGCACCTCAATCCAATACGAACTTCTTTTTTTTCAATTTATTCAACACTCTTATGCCATTCAATGGAAGCGAAGGCCGTGCGATTGACCCCAATAAAGCAGGTGAGTGGACCAAAAGCTTTCGTGAAAGACGTCCGGGGGAAATCTTTGCGCATTTTTTCGGCCGTGATATTCTGATGGATATTCTCAATCAGGAAGGCTGCCAGGGCATCCGTTTTTACTACGGCTCGGATAGCGGCGTGCCGCAACTGATAGCCGTGGGAGCCGATGGCGACCAGAACGACCAGTTGGGTGAAAACCGCATCGTGGCCGATGAAGCCCACTCTTGCCCAAATAGCTGCAGCCAGCCTAACATGCTCAACAGCTAGGTTTCACTTCTGCTTTATCAGCACGTTTCTCATTTCTCCAACGGCCATCCATAATCGTATGGAAATTGCGCAAGTCCATGTTTTAACGTCGTGGTTCATGACGCTCATGCAGCTCAGCATTCTGGTGCCGATGGTGGTGGTATGGCGGCGGCGGGCACATTTTCCGCCGCCCGTGAGACTACTGAGCTGGTACGTATATATATCGGCATTTTTTGTAATAACCGCCCGACTATCTGCCATTTACCTGCACAACAATCTGTATTTTCTAATCGGGTTTAACGTAACAAAAATGCTGCTGTTTGCGGCGGTATACCGGCAGGTGCTTACGTCTCCCCGCATGCGGCGAGTGCTGGCCATAGCCACCATAGCGGCTCTTGGCACGGTAGCTGGGACGTTTGCCCTTGGTGCGGCACAGGCCTTGGCCGTGAGCCGGGTAGCGCAGTGCGCCCTGCTGGCGGGCTTTGCGCTGGCCTATCTGGAGCAACTGCTGAACCGCGCTGATAATAGAAGGCTGAGTCAGGACCCTTTGGGGCTGCTGAGCTTGGGCCAGCTTATCTATTCAGCTACCACCGTTTCGGTTTGCAGTCTCGATATTGTGACCCAATCTTACATGCCCGTTATCCACCTGTTTTCTGACGTCTTTCTGGCAAGTGCCGGCCTGGCGTTTAATTACTTTCTGACAATGGCATTTTTGCGGGCCACGCCCGATACTCCGGTTCCGATAGCAGTTGCCGCCGCCAAGAACCGATTGGTTACTTCCTGAAATTTACTTGGCCCAGCGCGTAAAAACACCCTGCTACCTTCAATCAATCCTTTCTTTACCGCCTCGGCCGCAACCTGAACCGTCCGCCCTGCGCTACAATCCTGTTCCTGTTGAATACCTGACCAGAAATCTCGTTTTTTCTTTCTTTTGCGCACCTCTCTGCCGGGTGCCTTCACGTGACAAACTTTTTACCGTTGTTACTCCTCACTCCTACATTGCTCTTGCTGGTGCTTGGGCTGGTGTGGTTTGTGGTACGGTACCAGCGGGGACAGCTGCGGCAGCAGCAGGAGCTAGCACAGGTACAAGAGGCGGCGCAGCAGCAAGCCCTGGCCGCCGCGCTAGTGGCCCAAGAAGATGAGCGCCAGCGCATTGCGGGCGAACTACACGATGGCGTGGGCACCATTTTGGCCCTGGCCAAGCTGCACCTGTACGCGCCCGGTAGCCAGCCCTCGCCCGAGGCCAGCGCGCTTATTGACCAGGCCGTGGCCGAGGTCCGACGCATTTCGCGCAACCTCCAGCCAGCCACACTGCAGCAATTGGGCCTGGCCCAGGCGTTGCGGGCGCTTGTGCAGGCCGTACCCACCGACAATGGCCCCGACGTGCGCCTGGAGCAGGAAGGCCCGCTGGGCCGGCTCATTCCGCCGCATGAGCTAATGGTGTACCGCATTGCCCAGGAGCTGCTCACCAACGGCCTGCTGCACGCCGAGGCACCACACATCGTGCTGCACGTGGCCACCGTGCCGGGCCTGCTCACCCTCACCTATTCCGATGACGGCCAGGGCTTCGACCTCGCGGCCCTGGAAGAACTGCCGCCCCCCGGCCCGCACGGCCAGCCCGTGGGCATGGGCCTCATCAACCTGCGCAGCCGTGTGGCGGTGCTGGGCGGCCAGCTGCATTATCATTCCGAGCCCGGCGTGGGTACCCGCGTCGAGGCCGTACTGCCCGTCACACTATTGCCGGCGGGTACGCCAAACCCTTCTTTTTCCCTTAACTCATGACCGCCATTTCCGCTTCTCCAACCGGAGCAATCCCCGTGCGCCTGGCCATTGTCGACGACCACATTCTCTTCCGCAAAGGCTTACGGGCTTTGCTCAGCGGCTACGCCGGCATTGAGGTAGTGTGCGAGGCCGGCAACGGCCAGGAACTGCTTGAACTCCTGGACCAGGGCAGCAACCCCAACGTGATTCTCATGGATATGCAAATGCCCATTCTCGACGGCCTGCAAACCACCCGCCTGCTGCGCACCCAGTTCCCGGCGGTGCGCGTGGTCATCATCTCCATGCACGACGACCCTTCCCTGGTGAGTACCGTGCTGGCCGAGGGCGCGCACAGCTACCTGGTCAAAAACACCTCGCCCGAGGAGATGCGTAGCGCCGTGCTAGCCGCCGCCGCTGCGGGTAGCCGCTAGACTGAGTCAATCTCCTCCGCCCACGAAAAAGCGCGCTTCCTGCCAGGCAGAAAGCGCGCTTTTTCGTGGGCACGGCTAATCCTTTGCGGGGACTACAGCGTGGCCGAAAGGCCCACAGTAAAGGTGCGGCCGCGGTTGAAGAAGCCCTGCAGCAGCGACGGGTTGGTGGCCGAGGTGCTGGCGGGCACGTCGGTGATGTAGAACTCGTTGAGCACGTTGAGCACGGAGCCTTTGATGCCCAGCCGGATTTTGTCGCCGAACAGGCGCTTGGGCAGGTCGTAGCCCAGATGCACGTCGAGGTTGCGCGAGGTAGGTACGCGGTAGGTATCGGTGCGGCTGGCTTCGTTGAGGAGGGTCACCGGGTCGAAGCCGGCGTAGTACTTGGTGAAGAGCAGGAACGAAGGCCGGATGTAGAAGTTATTGAACGGCTCGTAGCGCAGGCCCACCTGAAACTGGTTTTGGGCGGCGTCGCCTACATGCACGCCTTTGAGGTAAATGGGCTGGTCGGTGGCACCCACCTGCACGTTGTTTACGTCGAACTGGTTTACCACGCCGTTGCCGGCCCAGCGCCAGTCGCCGAGGCTGATGGCGGCGTTGAGTTGCAGCCGGCGGCTGATTTCCTGGGCCACGCTCATTTCAATGCCCATATGGCGGGCGTCCACGTTGCGCACGTTGTTGGAGACGGCCGCATCGCCGGTGCCGCTGATGGAGTTACTGGTTTTGTTGGTCCAGTAGGTGTAATAAGCGTTCAGGGTCACTTTCAGGCTGGGGTAGCTGATGCCGTAGCCCAGCTCCAGGGAGGTAATGCCTTCGTTGCGGATGTCGTTGTACTTCTGACCGGTGTTGCTGAACACAAACTGATAGAACGGCACCTTGCTGTTGTAGCCCACGTTGGCAAACAGGTTGTCGTGCTCGGTCAGGTTGTAGTTGGCACCGGCCTTCACGCTGTAGCCGGTGATGTTCACCCAGTCATTCTCCAAGTAATGGCCGTCGGCGTTGGTGAAGCTCTGGCCGTTCACCACCACGGGCTTCGCGCCGAACGGCACGTCATAGTTCTTGCCATCCACGGTCACCTGCTTGGCCTGGAAGTAGTCGATGCGGGCGTAGCTGATGCGCGAAACCGTGCCGCTGACCACCGCCGAGAGGAGCGGCGTTTTGTATTCGAGCTGGCCATAGCCGCCCAGCCACCCCGTTTTGCTGTCGTTGTAGAAGCCAAATTTGTCGCCCACCCGCAGGGGGGTATTGGCATCGGCGTTGCGGTTGATGCTGTTGCCCGAACCAAGGGCATAATCGCCGCCCAGCAGGTCCCGGACCTGGCGGTAGTGCGTGCCGTAGTAGTAGCGGGCATCCACGCCGGCTGACAGCGTGAGGCTGGGCTTGAGCAGGTAGTCGAACCCGGAAATCAGGCCGGCCCAGCGGTGCGAATTCACATTGTTGGCCAGAAACTGCGTGGACTGGCGCTGGCCGTCGGCCTTCACGTTTTTGTAGTTGGTGTCGTACACTTTCTGGATGTCGTCCTGGCCCGCCGCGTCCACGGGCAGCGTGCTCGACGTGCCCGCGCCCTGCGAGCCGCCACCCGTGCCCTGGGAAGCGTAGAGGACCGTGGAAATGAACAGGCGGTCGGTCACGTTCCAGAAGTGGTTCAGGTTGACCTGGGGCTTGTAAAAATAGTTTACCCGCTCGTTCACCACTTCCTGGCCGTTGCTGATGCGGTTGCCGCTGGCATCCAACGTGTAGCGGTCCAAATAGCCCCAGCCCTTGTTGTACTTAAAGCCCTTGTCGCCGGGGGTTACGGGCGTAGCGCCCAGTTCCCGGGCCTTGTCGTTGGAGTACGTCCCAATCTTCTCGCCGAAGGGAATGCGCTGGCCGTGGCTCTGGGGCGAGCCCATGCCCGTAAGGGAAAGCGTGTGCTTGCCCATGCGCTTGCTCACAGTGCCAAAGTAGGTCCAGGCATCGTCAAACGTCTTGTCGACCCAGCCGTCCTGGGTACGGCGCGCGCCGTAGGCCGTCACGGCCCAGTCGCCCTTGAGTTGGCCGCTGCTGAGCATGAGCGAGTATTTATGGTAGTTGTTCGAGCCGCCTTCCACGCGGGCTATCACCGACCGCTTGTCGTCGAAGCCCTTGGTGAGCACGTTGATGGTGCCGCCCACGGAGGGCACGGTGATTTTGGCGGCGGAGAGGCCACGCTGGACCTGCAGGGACTTGGTTACGTCGCCCAGGTCCCAGTTGGACCAGTACACCTGGCCGTTTTCCATGTCGTTCACGGGTACGCCGTTGATGAGCACGGCCACGTTGCGCTGGTCGAAGCCGCGCACGTTGATGCGGGAGTCGCCGGTGCCGCCGCCCGCGCCCTGGGTGGCGTACACGCCGGGCGTTTCGTTGAGAATCATCGGCAGGTCGCGGTTGGAGAGGGTTTCGCGCAGCTTCACCTCGTTCACGGCCGCGAAGGCCACGGGCGTTTCGCGTTCCTGGGCCTGGCTGGCCACCACCTGTACCTCGTCGAGGCTGGCGTTGTCGGAAGCCAGGGAGAAGGTGGCCACTACGCTTTGGGTCGAAATTTTGACCGTTTGGGTGGTCATTTTGTAGCCGATGAAGCTGGCCTGCACCGTGTAGGTGCCGGCGGGCAGGTTGCTCACTTTGTAGCTACCGTCGGCGTCGGCCCCGGCCCCGGTGCTTTTGCCGTTGCCGGTTACCTGCACGGTGGCCCCGGGCAGGGTTTCGCCGGTCACTTTGTCAAGCACACGCCCGCGAATGGAGAACGTGGTTTGGGCCAGTGCGGGCAAGGTGAGCAAAATGACTAAAAAAGCAGTAACAAAGTGCTTCATACCTATTTAAATACTCCCCGGCACATTCCGGGACAACAAATATACAGATTAGCCGGGGCTGGCAGTAGTGTCCTACCATAAAGGTTTGGTGAAGAAAAAAAATGCGCGTCCAAACCGAATCGGGCAAAGGACCAATACGGCCCGGGGCCGGGGAAGCGGAATTGTTGGCCGGGGGCCTTAGGTTTGCGTGCTACTGCTTCCGGCTACGCCCGGCATTCTGCTTTCCGCATGTCCTTCCCATTGCCATTTTCCGGGCGGCCCGCTTGGTTTCGCCTGATTTTTAGCCTGTTGCTTTTCGGCCTTTGCTCCCGGCCGGCGCGGGCCCAGTTTTATTACCTCGACCTCAGCCAGCAGCCCCTAAGCCTGCCCAACCGCGCCGTGTATGTGGAGCAGGTGCTGGACGGGCGGCCGGGCAAGCCGGCCATTGGCACGGTGTACCGGGGCCTGAAGAACCAGCAGCAAGCCGTGGTTTTCCAAAAAGGCCTGGAGCCCGCGCTCACGGAATACCTCCAACAACAGCTCCCCCGCCGCGCCACCGACCACGACGTGGTGCTGTGCGTGCGGCAGCTGGTGGTGAACGAGATGATGCGCGCCTTTTCCGAAACGGCCAGCGCCGATGTCTCGGCCGATGTGTATGCCCACCTGCCGGACGGCTACCATTTTGTGCGCACCGTGGCCAGCCACATCGACGAGCGCGCCCTCGAAACCACGGCCCGCCACGCGCACCACGTGGCCGGGCTGCTGCAGCAGTGCCTGGCGCAGCTGGCCACTGCCGACTGGGCGAAGGCCGCGCTACGCCCGGCCCGCACCCTGGCGCAGCTGCCCACCGAGCAGCTGCCGGCCAACAACAAACCCGCCATTTTGCGCACGCCCACGCCCACCGCCGGGCCTTACAACACGTTTCAGCAGTTTCTGACCAACCAGCCCGAGGCCATTCCGTTGGATTTCGATACGGTGCGCGCCCACACGGCCGGCTGGGAAGGCACCGTGCTGATTCGGCCCAGCATGCGCAACCTCAACGGGGGCCACACTTCCTTGCCCAAAGTTTGGGGTTTTTCGGATGGGCAGCAACTCTACGTGCGCTACCGCAACCACTACCGGCCGCTGCACCGGCAGGGCAACTTCTTCACCTTCGTGGGCCCGGCTCCGCTGGATATGGCGGCGGCCAACAAGCGCGCCTGGGGCTACAGCGTGCCGCGCGCCAGCGGCATGGGCACGCGCACCCCGGCCACCGGCAACACCCTCCCCTCCAATGGCACCGAGGACACCAGCGGCCTGCCCATGGTTTTTGCCCTCGACATGCACTCGGGCGAGCCCATCCCCTACCCGCTGCCCGGCCAGGCCCAGCGGGCCGATACGGCGTTTATGTACGTGTACCGGCCGGTGGGCGGGAGCCCGGAAGCACTGCGCATATTCATGAATGACCGCGAAGCCGGCCAGCTACGGCCCGGCCAGTACCTGGAATTGTTTTCGCCGCACTTTGCACACGCCGTGCGCCTGAGCGCGGGCACGGCCAGCGGCCCGGCCTTTTATTTCGTGCCCAATACGGCCAGCGCCAACTACCTCAAGCTGGTGCCGTCGGGCACGGCCCTTACGCCCTGGCAGGCCATGCCCACGCGCCAGGGCGAGGCCGAAGTAGATGCCCTGGAAAAACCGCGCAAGTAGCCGGTGCTACGCCAGCTCCACGGCCGGGTCCCAGAGCAGCTTACCAAAATCCAGCACGCGGTCGGTGTCCACGCGGATGCCTTCGGCTTCCAGGGCCTCCTGCATGGCGGTGGGCGTGGCAAAATGCAGGCGGCCGGTGAGGTGCCCCAGGCGGTTGACTACGCGGTGGGCGGGCACGTACTGGTCGGCGGTGTGGGCGGCCATCATGGCGTAGCCCACGGTGCGGGCGCCGTGGCGCGCTCCGAGGTAGTGCGCGATGGTGCCGTAGGTACTCACGCGGCCAGCCGGAATGAGGCGCACCACTTCGTGTACATCCTGGAAAAAATTGCGCGGCGCGGGCGCGGCGGGGGCAGTTGGCTTCATCGGGACGAAGATAGTTTCGGTCAGGGTGATGCCAGCCTACGTCTATTTCCGAGCGGGGCAAGCAACCTTTTGGCCGAAATTTGCACTATGTCCATTCGGGCCGGCCGGTGCGGAAGCATTGTGCCCGCACCGGATTGGCCACCGACAGGCCGTTGCTCCCTTCCCGAACATCTGCCCCTCGCCGCACGTTCTTGCTCACTATGCCATTGGAAACCAACACTGCTGCCCCACCCAAAACCTGGGACACTACCACCACCACGCCCCCGCTGCCCGCAACCCATGAGCCCACGCCCCGCCCGTCTCCCTCGGGCAAGCGCGGTTGGCTGGGCTGGCTGCTGGCTGCCCTGATTATCGGCGGCATGGCCTGGGCCAAAATAAAGTATTTCCCCAGCCCCACGGCCGGCGAAAAAGGTGGTGGCAAAGGCGGCGCGGCCGGGGCCAAAGGCGGAAAAGGTGGCCCCGGCGGCCCCGGAGCCAAAGTACCGGTGCAGGTGTACGTGGTAGCCGCCACGCGCCTCTCCGACCAGGTAACCGCCACCGGCTCCATCATCGCCGACGAGTCGGTGACCATCCAGAGCGAGATTTCGGGCAAGATTACCAGCCTCAATATTCAGGAAGGCAAGCCGGTCCGGAAGGGCCAGCTGCTGTTCACCATCAACGCGGCCGACGTGCAGGCCCAGTTGCAAAAGCAGGAATATAACATCAAGCTCTACCAGGACCAGGAGAAGCGCCAGCGGACCCTGCTGACGAAAGAGTACATCAGCCAGCAGGAATATGAGCAGAGCAACAACGCCCTGCTCACGGCCCGCGCCGACCTCGCCGCTCTGCGCGTGAACCTGCAGAAAGCCTACGTGCGGGCCCCGTTCGATGGCATTCTGGGCCTGCGCAACACCTCGGTGGGCGCGTATGTGTCGCCGGGTACGGCCATCACCACGCTCTCGCGGGTGCAGCCGGTGAAGGTCGATTTCAACGTACCCAGCCGCTTCGCGCAATTCGTCCGGGTGGGCGACCCGGTGTTGGTGACCGATGAGGCTACGACCAAGAAAATCGAGGCCAAGGTGTACGCCATCAACCCGCAGATTGACCCGGTGTCGCGCACGCTGCCAGTACGGGCCATCTACGCCAACAAAAACATGGAGCTGCGTCCCGGCGGCTTCGTGAAAGTGAACCTAGAACTGGGCGAAACCGCCGAGGCCCTGCAAATTCCGACAGAAGCCGTGGTGCCGGTGGCCAGCGGCTATACCGTGTTCACGGTGAAGAAAGGCAAGGCCGCCATTCAGCCCGTGAACATCGGCGTGCGCTCGGACAAGGTTATTCAGATTACGAAGGGCCTGGCGGTGGGCGATACCATTATTCGGACCGGTATTTTGTCGGTGAAGGCGGGCGACCGGGTGAGTGTTCAGAAATAAAACCGACCGTCATGCAGAGCGCAGCGAAGCATCTTTACTGCGCAAGTAATCAGTTTTACTACTGCGGTAAAGATGCTTCGCTGCGCTCTGCATGACGGTCCATTATAACCGAATTAATATAGTATGAGCCTTTCCTCCGTTAGCATCAACCGCCCGGTCCTCGCCATCGTGATGAGCCTGCTCATCGTGATTTTTGGCGCGATTGGGTTCCGCTCGCTCGCCATCCGCGAGTATCCGAGCGTCGACCCGCCCGTTATTACGGTGCAGACGGGCTACACCGGCGCTTCGGCCGATGTGATTCAAAGCCAGATAACGGAGCCGCTTGAGGAAGGCATCAACGGCATCGCGGGCATCCGAAACCTGTCGAGCACCAGCCGCGACGGGGCCAGCACCATTACCGTCGAGTTCGACCTCGGCGTGGACCTGGAAGCCGCTGCCAACGACGTGCGCGACAAGGTATCGAGCGCCCAGGGCCGCCTCCCGCGCGACGTGGACCCGCCCACCGTGAGCAAGGCCAACGCCGACTCCTCCCCCATCATCCTCAGCTACTTAAGCAGCTCCTCGCGCACCCTGCTGGAGCTGACCGACTACGCCAACAACGTGCTCAAGGAGCGTCTCCAGACCATTCCCGGCGTGAGCGAAATCCGGGTCTGGGGCGAGCGCAAGTACTCGATGCACCTCTGGCTCGACCCCGTAAAAATGGCGGCCCTCGGCATTTCGCCCGTGGACGTGCAAACCGCCCTGGCCCGCGAAAACGTGGAGCTGCCCAGCGGGGCCGTGCAGGGCCAGAATACCCAGCTGTCGCTCCGTACCATGGGCCGCTTGGCTTCGGTGGAGGACTTCAACAACCTGATTATCCGCAACGACCCCACTTCGCTGGTACGGCTGACGGATGTGGGCTACGCCGAGCTTTACCCCGAAAACGACCAGACCATCCTGCGCCGCAACGGCATTCCGATGGTGGCGGTGATGGCCATTCCGCAGCCCGGCGTGAACCAGATTGCCATCACCGACGAGTTCAACAAGCGGATGAAGCAATACCAGAACGACTTGCCCAAGGACCTGAAAGTCAGCACTGGTTTCGACAATTCGGTGTTTATCCGGGCCTCGATTGCGGAAGTGGAGGACACGATTATTGAGGCTTTCATACTGGTGGTGGTCGTAATTTTCCTGTTCCTGCGCGACTGGCGCTCCACCATCATTCCGGTGGTGGCCATTCCGGTTTCGCTGATTGGCATCTTCTTCGTGATGGATGTAATGGGCTTTACCATCAATGTGCTCACGTTGCTGGCCATCGTGCTGGCCATCAGCCTCGTGGTAGACGACGCCATTGTGGTGCTGGAGAATATCTACAGTCGAATCGAGGACGGGGAAAGCCCGCTGGAGGCGGCCAAAAATGGTTCGGAGGAAATTCTGATGGCCGTTATTTCCACCACCATTGTGCTGGCGGCGGTGTTTCTGCCGGTGGTGTTTTTGTCGGGCATTACGGGCAAGCTGTTTCGGGAATTCGGGATTGTGCTGGCGGGCTCGGTGCTGATTTCGGCCTTCGTGTCGCTCACGCTCACCCCCATGATGTGCTCGAAACTGCTGAAAAAGGGCGGCGACCACAACTGGCTGTACCGCAAGACCGAACCCTTCTTTCAGGGCCTCACCAACGGCTACCGCAACGCTCTCATCACCTTCCTCGACCGCCGCTGGATGGCCTGGGGCCTGGTGGCCCTGACGGGCGTGGGCATCTGGTTTTTCATGAAAACCCTGCCCTCGGAGCTGGCCCCGGTAGAAGACCGGAACCGCCTCAGCATTAATGCTAACGCCCCGGAAGGTGCGTCGTTCGAGTACATGGACGGCTACATGAATGAGCTGACTAAAGTGCTGCAAGACAGCTCGGCCCGCGACGCAGATAATATTCTGACCGTGACCTCGCCCGGCGGCGGCAGCAGCGGCGGCGCGGCCAACTCGGCCATTGCCCGCGTGTTCCTGACCGACCCGATGGACCGTCCCCATTCCCAGCAGCAGCTGTCCGACATCATCACCGCCTCGGTGAAGAAGTACACCGGGGCCCGCGTGTCGGTATCGCAGGACCAGAGCATCAGCTCGGGCGGCAAGGGTGGCGGCCTGCCCGTGCAGTTCGTGGTGCAAACCCAGGATTTCGAGAAGCTGACCGCCGCCGTACCCAAGTTTCTGGAAGCCGCGCAGGCTGATAAAACATTCAGCTTCGTGGACGTGAACCTGAAGTTCAACAAGCCCGAGCTGCGCGTGGTAATTGACCGCGAAAAGGCCCAGACGTTGGGTGTGAGTGTGCAGGACATCAGCCAGACCTTGCAGGCCGGCCTCAGCGGGCAGCGCTACGGCTACTTTATCCGCAACGGCAAGCAGTACCAGATTATCGGCCAGGTGGCCCGCGAAGACCGCAACCAGCCGCTCGACGTTCGGACGCTGAACGTAAAAAACCGCAGCGGCAAGCTCGTGCAGCTCGACAACGTGATTCGCCTCGAAGAGAAGAGCACGCCGCCGCAGCTCTACCGCTTCAACCGCTACAACGCGGCTACGTTCTCGGCCTCGCTGGCCAAGGGCAAAACCCTGGGCGAAGGCATCGCCGCCATGCAGGCCATCGCCGATAAAAACCTGGACGACTCGTTTTCGACTTCACTTTCGGGCCAGTCGCGCGACTTTGCCGAAAGCTCCTCATCCGTCCTGTTCGCCTTCGGGCTGGCGCTGGTGCTGATTTACCTGATTCTGGCGGCGCAGTTCGAGAGCTTCCGCGACCCCGGCATCATCATGGTG
Organism: Hymenobacter sp. UYAg731; assembly: GCF_054061335.1. Taxonomy (NCBI): domain Bacteria; kingdom Pseudomonadati; phylum Bacteroidota; class Cytophagia; order Cytophagales; family Hymenobacteraceae; genus Hymenobacter; species Hymenobacter sp. UYAg731. Next base: position 185,699 of record NZ_JBSSEC010000004.1, read on the forward strand.
ACGGTGCCGCTGGCTTTGTCGGGCGCGCTGTTCAGCCTCTGGTACTTCAACCAGACCATGAATTTATTCTCCCAAATCGGCATCATTATGCTGGTGGGTTTGGTGACGAAAAACGGCATTCTCATCGTGGAATTCGCCAACCAGAGCGTGGAGAAAGGCGCTGATTACATGACGGGTCTGATTGAAGGTTCGGCCGCCCGCTTCCGGCCCATTCTGATGACCAGCCTGTGCGCCGTGCTGGGTATTCTGCCCATTGCCCTGGCGCAGGGCGCGGGCGCGCTGGGCCGCCGGGCCATGGGTATTGGCGTGGTGGGCGGGCTGCTGTTTGCCACGGGCCTCACGCTGTTTGTGGTGCCGGTGATGTATTCGTATTTCGCTACGGCTAAGAAGCATAAGCCGCAAATGGCGGAAGCGGAGCCGGAAGCAGTGGTGGCTTAATATGAACGACTCCTCCCCTCCTTACCAAGGAGGGGATGTTCGAGCCAAAGGCTCGGGCGGGGGTGGTGCCACCGGAGGGTGGGCGTTGAGCGGTGCGGTACGATTTCGCGCCAACGATTCGGACGCCCACCCTCCGGTGGCACCACCCCAGCTGACGCTTCGCGCCAGCGTCCCCTCCTTGGTAAGGAGGGGAGTTTGATGTTCTGATTTTCCTTGCATGAAATTTTCTTCGCTTCCTTTCTTTTCCCTCCTCCCCTTCGCCGCGCTGGCCCAGCAGGTGCCCAAGGCCCGGCCCAGCCAGCTGGCGCGGCCGGCTTCGGTGGCCACGGCCCCGGCGCTGTCGCTCCAGCAGGCCATTGCCGAGGCCTTGCAGCACAACTACGGCATTCTGCTGTCGCGGCAGGACGTGCAGATTGCGGAGAACAACGTGACCCGGGGCAATGCCGGCCAGCTGCCCAACATCAACGGCAACCTGACCCGGACCTTCAACAACAACAACATCACCTCGACCATTGGCGACAATGCGCCCCGCGTCATCAACGGCGGCACTTCCAACCTGCTGAACTCGAACGTGACGCTGGGCTGGACGCTGTTCGACGGCTTCGGGATGTTCATTGCCTACGACCGGCTGAAAACCCTGCGCCAGCAGCAGCAGCAACTCACCCGCGCCACGGTGGAGGAAACCGTGGAAACCGTGACCAACGCCTACTACGACGTGGTGCGCCAGGCCGGCAAAATCACCTCGCTGGAAGAAGCGCTGAAAATTGGCCAGGCCCGCATCGACCTCACCCAGGCGCAGGTGGACGTGGGCGTGAGCGCCAAGGTGGAAGTCCTGACCGCCCGCGTGGACTACAACGCCGACCGCAGCCTGTTTCTCCAGCAGCAGCAGGCGCTGGCGGCGGCCAAAATCACCCTCAACAACCTACTGGGCCGCACCCCGCGCCTCGATTTCGAGCCCAGCGACAGCCTGACCGTAACCCGCGACCTGCGCGAAGACGTGATTACGGCCGGCATCAAGGCGAATAACCCGCGCCTGGCCCAGGCCCGTCTGGGCGTGGACGTGGCCACCTACGACCGCAAGCTGGTCACGGCTTCGCGCTTCCCCCAAATCGGGCTGGTGACGGGCTACGGCATCAACCGTAACATCAACAACGCGCAGTTTATCACGCTGCCCACCGGCCCGGTACTTAGCACCAGCATCAACAACACGGTGGGCCTGAACTACGGCATCACGGCCACGGTGCCGATTTTCAACGGCTTCAATATCCGCCGGCAGGAGCAAAACGCCCGTGTGGTGGAAGAGCAAAGCCGGCTCAGCTTAGCCCAAACCGACCTGCAGCTCGATGCCGACGCGGCCACGGCATTTGCGCAATACCAGAACTTTATCCAACTGCTCGACCTCGAAGAAACCAACATTCAACTGGCCCGCCAGAACGTGGACATTGCCCTGGAGCGCTACCGCCTGGGCCTGCTCACGCCCCTGGCCCTGCGCGAAGCCCAGCGCAACGAGCTGGCCGCCGAAACCCGCCTGCTCGACATTCGCTATTCGGCCAAGCAGGCCGAAATTGCGCTGCGCCGGCTGAGCGGCGGACTGGTGCAGGCACCGTAACTGTCATTGCGAGGCGCAGCCGCAGCAATCCGTCCTGTCAAAATCAGACACTTTCTTTTACCACAAAGCCCCAACACTTCGCGGCGTTGGGGCTTTCTGCTGTTGAAAAAGGCGTTGTCACATCTCAGAGTTGGTCACATAGGAAGAACGGATTGCTGCGGCTGCGCCTCGCAATGACAGGCGGTTACTCCTTCACAAAGCGCTTGGTCTGGCTACCGCCCTTGGTGGTGATTTTATAGAAGTATGTGCCGGCCGGCACATCGTGCAAATCGAGCTGCTGGGTCTGCGGGCCTTTTTCCTGACTGGCTTCCGATACCAGGGTGCGCAGCTTGTTACCGTCTTTGTCAAGCAGGTCGATGGTTACGGGGCCGATTTTCCGCACGTCGTAGTCGAGCTGACTGGTGGGCGCAGCGGGGTTGGGGTAGAAGCTGGTGTTGCCCACGCCGGGCTCCGCCTTGTTGGCAGCAGGCGCATTCGGGTCCAGTAGCAGGAACATAGCGGGCTTGAAGAAGCGACGCAGGCCGCCGCGCTCGTGCATCCGGCCCTGAAAGGCCGCCAGTTTCTGCTGCTGCTCGGGCGTCGTATTCTTCGCCACGATGGCCTTGATATCATTATTCCACTTCTCTTTTTGCGGGGCCACTTCCTGCGTGAGCTGGGTGATGGTACCGTCGTATTTCTGGGCCATTTGGGCCACGTTCAGCATGATGCCCCGGGCCTGGAAACGTAAGTCATGGGCCTGCTTTTGCTGGGCCTCGGTGAGGGCGGGGCGGGTGGCGGGGGCGGCCGTGCCTTCTGGTACCACGCTGCGGCGTAGGGCCTGGCCTTGCTCCTTCAGGGCTTTGAGTTGAGTGCGGTATGTGGCCAGTTGGGTGCGGTCAGCAGCAGAAAGCTGGGGCTCCAGTTTCTGGCGTTGCTGCTGTAGCACAGGCATGATGTTGGCCTGGAAATAGGCGCGTATTTCGCGGCGGATGGGCCGGTCTTCGTGCTGGCGGTGCCGACCGCCGCGGGCCACGCCCACTACCGTAGCCGACATAATAACCAGCAGCAGTAAAGTCAGGATTTTGGGTGCGTTTGATTTCATAATGATTCAGGAAGGAATGATGAATTACCGGGTTTTACTTTCATAGACTACATGATTGTAAACGGGTTTAAGCACGGTCCTATCTTTCTTATTAACAGAAGAAAAAAACCGCAGTCATTTATGCTTGCCACGAAATAGTTTACGCAAAGGCGGTTGTAGAGACGCAAAATATTGCGTCTCTACCTCAATTCATATTTCATTTCGTGACAATTATAATATCGACAAAAAGCAAAAAGAGCCGGCCCAATTGGGCCGGCTCTTTTTGCTTTTTGAAAACGGTAACTGCGCTATTCAATTACCACTTTGCGCGTGATGGGCGTGCCCGCCACGTCAAGGCGCAGGTTGTAGATGCCGGGGGCGAGGCCGTGTACGTTAACCTCGGTTTCCACGGCGCGGCCGGCAGTAGCGGGCAGGCTGCGTACGAGCACCACCTGGCCCAGATTGTTGAACAGGCGCAGCGCGATGGGCTGCTGGGCAGCCGCACCACTCAGCTGCGGCAGCTGCAGGTAGAAACGGCCAGTGGCCGGGTTCGGGTACAGCTGCACCTGGGCGGCCAGCGCCTGGGCGGGCGTGGTAGCCAGCACCGTCTGCGCAGTGCCTTTGAAACGCAGGTTTTTCAGGAAAGCGTAGCGCGGGATGCCGGTGCTGCCGCAGGCGAAATACAGGCGTACGCTCAGCGTCTGGCCACCGGCCAGGCTCACGCCGCCGTTACGCAGCACTACCCGGTACATATTGGTGTTGCCGGAGGTCTGGTTCAGCAGCGGGAAGGAGTTGGTGAAAGTGCCGCTGGCGCTGAGGGTCTGGGCGCCGCCGGGGCCGAAAGCGGCCACTATTTCGGTGGAGTCAGCCGGCGTGGTGAAGCCATTGAGCGAGTACACCACCGCCATTTTGGTATTGGAGCTGGTATTATAGAATGCCGAGTTGAACAGCAGGGTATCAACCCGCACCGCCGAGTTGGCGGCCACGGTCAGCGTGAATTGCTCGTAATATTTGCGGTCAAGCGTACCGCCGGGGCCGCCGGCGGCCGTGCCCCACTGCCCGTCGCCGGCCGGGCTGGCCCCGAAGGCTTGCCCAAACTGGTTCGAGTAGGCCGGAATCGTGGCCATCGTCGTACCATTCGACACGTACAGGCGCTTGAGCGTGGGCGTGGTGGCCACAATGCGGCTGCTGCGCACCTGGGCGCTGTCGGTGTTGTTCACGCGCAGCGGCCACTGCTCCAACACCGTCACGGGGGCCGGGGCTACGTCGCCTTTAAAGCGTAGGTTTTTCAGCAGCGCGTAGCGCGGAATGCCGGTGCTACCGCAGGCGTAGTACAGGCGCACGGTGAGGGTGCGGCCGGTGGGCACGGTTACGCCGCCGCTGGGGTTAGCCGTGCTGGGGCCGCTGAGGGCCACGCGGTACAGATTGGTATTGCCGGAAGTCTGGTTCAGCAGCGGGAAAGAGCTGTTGAAGTTGCCACTGGCGCTCAGGGTCTGCGACCCGCCCGGTCCGCTCACGCCCGTGATTTCGGTAGAGTCGGCCGGCGTAGTAAAGCCGTTCAGCGAGTACACGATGCCCATTTTGGTATTGGAGCTGGTGTTGTAGAACGCTGAGGTGAACAGCACCGAGTCGATACGCAGGGCGGGAGCGCCGGCGGCTACGGTCACGGTAAACTGCTCGTAGTATTTGCGGTCGAGCGTGCCACCGGGGCCACCGGCGGCCGTGCCCCACTGGCCGTCGCCGGCCGGGCTAGCCCCGAAGGCTTGCCCAAACTGGTTCGAGTAGGCCGGAATGGTGGCCATCGTGGTACCGTTCGACAAATACAGACGTTTGAGCGTGGGCGTGGTAGCCGTGAGGCGGGTGCTGCGCACCTGGGCGCTGTCGGTGGCGTTCACGCGCAGCGGCCACCACTGCAACAGGTTGGAGCTGATGGTGGGTGCCACGATAGCCGTGCCGTTCAGGCTCAGGACCACGTTGGTGGCATTGGTGCTGGTGAAGGTGAGGGTGCCGGTGTAGGGGCCGGCGGTGGTGGCATTCAGGCGCACGTAAACCGGAGTGCCGGCCACCGCGCCGGTGGTGGGGCTCAGGCTCACGCTACTGGCGTAGGTGCCGCCCGAAGTCAGCGAAACCTGATAGTTGGCCGAGGCCGTGACCACGATGGGACCCACCAAATCGGAACCCGAAACGGTCACGTTCTGCGCGCCCGAGCCGGTGCCCAACTGCTGGGTGAAATTGCCCAGAGTGCCGGCAACCACGATGGTCGGGGCGCTGGTGATGGTCACGGTGTCCGACGAAATCTGACGCGGGGTGGCGCTGCCGCGCACGAAGTATTTGTAGAGGCTGCCCGAAGCGGGGATGGCGTCCGAATACGAGTAGTTGAAAATCGTGTCGCTGGGCTCGGTCTGGGTGCCTACCACCGCGAACGCGCCGAGGACGGCGGGGGGAGTGGCCATAGCGCGGTACACACTCAGCACATCGCCCGAAATCGGGAAGCTGGTGTTCCAGGTGAAGGCCGAGGTGGTCGCGCCTTTCACACCGCGGAAGTTGTTGACGATGACGGGCTTCACGAACGGCGTGGTGCAGTCGATGAGCGAGCAGGGGTCCCAGGTGCCCAGGATGTTGGCTTTGGTGTAGGTGGCGGCTTCGGCGGCGGTGAGCTGCGAGGAAGGCTGAACGGGCGTGAGGCCCTGGCCCGACAGCACGCGGGTGCTCACGTTGATAGCCTTGCCGTTGAAGTGGGTGTTCTGGTATTCCACGAAATACGAGTCGCGGATGGTGGCCGTGCCGGCCGAGCTGGTGGGCGACCAGCCCTCGTCCAGAATAATGGGCGTGGACAGGTTGCAGGTCAGGAACGCGGCTTTGGGGTTGGCCTGCCAGGGACGGCCCAGGTCGTAGCGGGTGCCGCCGGCCACCGAGTGCCCGGTCACGTTGCAGTTTTTAAATACGAGGCCAAACGCCTGACCGGCCGGCGTGTTGGGCACGGCGATGTAGGACGTGTTGGTGGTGGTCTTGTTCTTCGCGTAGATATTGCAGTTTTCGAACAAGGCAATGGCGCTGCCGAAAATAAAGTCGGTGTTGCCCTCAATGTAGCAGTTCACGAAGTACTGGCGCGGCGTACCGTTGCCCTTCAGGTACATGGTGTCCTGGTTGCCCAGGAAGCGGCAGTTGCGGAAGGCCGCCCGGTCGTTGTTCACCAGAATGGCCACGGCCTGCCCGCCCGAGGAAGCTTCGCCAAACGAGTTTTCAAAGGTCAGGTTCAGGGCCGAGAAATCGGTGGCGTTGATGGTAACCGAGGCCGAGTTCTGGGTGCCCAGCGCAATGCCGTTCACGAGCGTGCCGGCCGAGTTGTTGTAGGTGAGAATGGTGTTGCCCACGCTCTCGCCCACCAGCTGAATGAAGGGCTTGGTGGCGGGCACCACAATCAGCTCCTTGTACTTGCCATTCTTGATGAAGATGGTGAACGGCGCAGTGCGGCCGGCGGGGGATGCGTCGATGGCAGCCTGCACGGTGGTGTAGTTGCCGGTACCGTCTTTGGCCACCGTCAGGTCGTAGGCATACAGCCGGGGGCACAGCGCCAGCAATAGCAGGGTGAGGACGCCGGTAAACGCAGCGCGCAGGGTAAGTAATCGGTTCATAGATGAAGGTTTGGTGTTGGGCGGGAACTCCGTGAACTTAGCAGCAAGAAAGGTAGGCTCCAACCCACCGGTACTGTACTGATTCAGGCCATTAAATCCTCGCAATCGATGCCGGGAACGTTCCCAGCGCGTCAGTTGGCACAGCGTGTTGGCCCGTCAAAATCAAAACCGAAAGCCGTGCTACCTTAACGGGTGAAACCCAGCCCGCCCCCGCATGCCCACCGCTCCCGTCCTGAAGAAAGCGCTGACGCCGCTGCACCTGTGGGCCATTGCCGTGGGGCTGGTCATTTCGGGCGAGTATTTTGGGTGGAACTACGGCTGGGCCGTGGCCGGGCCGGTGGGCTTTCTCGTGGCCACGCTGGTGGTCACGGTGCTGTACGTCACGTTCGTTTTCAGCTTCACGGAGCTCACTACGGCCATTCCCAGCGCAGGCGGGCCGTTTGCGTATGCCCACCGGGCGTTGGGGCCGGTTGGAGGTTTCGTGGCCGGATATGCGACGCTGGTGGAGTTCCTATTTGCGCCGCCCGCCATTGCGTTTGCACTGGGCAGCTACGGGCACTTCCTGTGGCCGGCGGTGCCGGTACTGGGCACGGCGCTGGGCTGCTACGTGGTATTCACACTGATTAACCTGCTGGGCATTAAGGAATCGGCCAACTTCTCGCTGGTGGTCACGGTGCTGGCCGTGGGCGAGCTGCTGCTGTTTATGGGCCTGCTCACACCGCACTTCCGCACCGCCAATTTCCTGGCGCACCCGGTGCCGGTTACGCTGCCGGGCGTGTTTGCGGCGCTGCCATTTGCCATCTGGTTTTACCTGGCCATTGAGGGCGTGGCGATGGTGGCGGAGGAAGTGGAGAACCCACGCCGCACCATTCCGCACGGCTACGGCTACGGCCTGCTCACGCTGGTAGCCCTGGCCCTGGGCGTGATGATACTGAGCGGCGGCGTGGGCGACTGGCGCCGCCTGAGCCACCTAGACTACCCGCTGCCCGAAGCCCTGGCCACGGTGCTCGGCCCCGGCAGCCGCTGGACGAAATTCTTCGCCAGCATCGGCCTGTTTGGGCTAGTGGCTTCGTTTCACGGCACCATCATCGGCTACTCGCGGCAGGTATTCGCGCTGGCGCGGGCCGGCTATCTGCCCGCTTTCCTGGCCCGCCTTAATGGCTGCCAAACGCCGCACTGGGCCCTGGTGGCGGGCGGCGCGGTGGGCATACTGGCATTGCTCACGGGCACCACGGCCCAGGTCATAATCCTGTCGGTACTGGGGGCGCTGGTGATGTACGTGGTGAGCCTGCTCAGCCTGTTTGTGCTGCGCCGCCGCGAACCGGATTTGGTGCGGCCCTTTGCCGTGCCGGGCTACCCGTATGTGCCGCTGCTGGCCCTGGCGCTGTGCCTGGTGAGCCTGGCGGCGCTGGTTTACTATAACTTGTTGCTGAGCGGGATTTTTCTGGGCGGGCTGCTGGGGTTGCTGGCGGTGTACTTGTTGCTGGGCCGGCATCGGAAAGAATTGCTACCCGAAGAACGTCATGCAGAGCGCAGCGAAGCATCTTTACCGCAGCGGTAATTATTTTCTTGCGATTGAATTGCGTTGAGCAGTAAAGATGCTTCGCTGCGCTCTGCATGACGTTCTGGAATCGTTAACAGCTCACTGAAAAATGCCTTACCGCCACACCATCGGCCCGCGCGCCTACGTTTTCGAGGACCTGAAAACGCTGCTGGCGCGGGCCACTCCCCTGCGCTCCGGCGATGTGCTAGCCGGCGTAGCCGCCACCACTTACGAGGAACGGGTGGCGGCCCAGTTTGCCTTGGCCGATGTGCCGCTGCGCACTTTTCTCAATGAAGCGCTGGTGCCGTATGAGCAGGATGAAGTCACCCGGCTGATTATCGACACCCACGACGCGGCGGCCTTCGCGCCCATCGCCCATTTCACGGTGGGCCAGCTGCGCGACTGGCTGCTTTCGGAAGCGGCCGATGCGGAAACGCTACGCGCTCTGGCCCCCGGCCTGACGCCGGAAATGGTGGCTGCCGTGAGCAAGCTCCTGCGCAACCAGGAGCTGATTGGCTTGGCCCGGCGCTGCGAAGTCATCACCAAATTTCGCAACACGCTGGGCCTGCGCGGGCACCTGGCCACCCGCCTCCAGCCCAACCACCCCACGGACGACGCCCGCGGCATCGCCGCCAGCCTCGTCGATGGCCTGCTCTACGGCAGCGGCGACGCGGTTATCGGCATCAACCCGGCCACCGACAGCCCCAAAGCGGTGAGCCAGCTGCTGCACATGCTGGACGCGGTGCGCGAGCAGTACGCCATTCCCACCCAGACCTGCGTGCTCTGCCACGTCACCACCGCGCTCCAGCTTATCGAGGAGAAAGCGCCGGTGGATTTGACGTTTCAGTCCATCGCCGGCACCGAGGCCGCCAACGCCAGCTTTGGCATCAGCCTGAGCTTGCTGCGCGAAGCCCACGAGGCCACGCTGGCACTGAATCGGGGCACCGTGGGCCAAGATGTGATGTACTTTGAAACCGGGCAGGGCAGCGCCCTTTCGGCCAACGCCCATCACGGCCTCGACCAGCAAACCTGCGAGGCGCGGGCCTACGCCGTGGCCCGGCAGTTCCGGCCGCTGCTGGTCAATTCGGTGGTCGGCTTCATCGGCCCGGAGTATCTGTACGATGGCAAGCAGATTATCCGGGCGGCGCTGGAGGACCATTTCTGCGGCAAGCTGCTGGGCCTGCCCATGGGCGTGGACGTGTGCTATACCAACCACGCCGAAGCCGACCAAGACGACATGGACACCCTGCTCACGCTGCTGGGCGTGGCCGGCTGCAACTTCATCATGGGCATCCCGGGGGCCGATGACATCATGCTCAACTACCAGTCCACCTCCTTCCACGACGCGCTGTACCTGCGCCAGGTGCTGGGCCTGCGCCCGGCCCCCGAGTTTGAGGCGTGGCTGCGACAGCAGGGCATTTTTGATGAGCACGGCCGGCAATTGCCCGCCGCTACCTCGAAATTACTGGGTCGAATGCCGGCGGCGCTGCGGTGATTATCAACATATTTGCTACTATGCAAGCCCTCCCCGACCTGCCGCCCAGCGACGCCCCGCCGCCCGACCCGTGGGCGGGCCTGCGCGCCTTCACGGCCGCCCGCATTGCGCTGGGCCGCACGGGCACCAGCGTTCCGTTGCGTGAGGCGCTGGCTTTCCGGCTGGCTCACGCCCACGCCCGCGACGCGGTTTACTCAACCCTAAATACGGCCCAATTGCTGGCCGACCTGCCCGCGCTGGGCCTGCCCATATGCCAGGTGCGCAGCCGCGCCGGCTCCCGACAGGACTACCTCCAGCGCCCCGACCAAGGCCGGCAGTTGGCCGACAACAGCAAAGCCATTATTACCGAACACGCCAGCGGCGAATGCGATATCGTAATTCTATTGGCCGATGGCTTGTCGGCCACGGCTGTCAACGCCCACGCCCTGCCCCTGCTTCAACTGCTGGTGCCAGAGCTGCGGCAGATGGGCTTCCGCTTGGGGCCGTTGGTGCTGGCCGAGCAGGCCCGCGTGGCCCTCGGCGACGAGATTGGGCAGCTGGCGCGGGCGTGCCTCGTGCTGGTGCTCATCGGCGAGCGGCCGGGATTGAGTTCGCCCGATAGCCTGGGGGCCTACTTCACCTACGCGCCCCGGCCGGGTATCACCGATGAGGCCCGCAACTGCGTGTCCAACATCCGGCCCGAGGGCCTGGCGTATCCGGCAGCGGCGGCGCGGCTGCTGCACCTGTTACGGGAGGCATTGCGGCGGCAGCTGTCGGGCGTGGGGCTGAAGGATGAATCGGACTTGCTGCTGAACTGATTATTTAGCCGGCAGTCATCGTTCCCCGGCTGGCGGCAGCGGGTGCGTTCTCTTGGCTGGTCACGGACAAAATCAGTTGCACGGTTTCCTCGGGCTGGTCCCAGTGCGGGAAGTGGCCGCAATTATCGAACCAGTATAACGTGGCATCGGGGAAAGCGGCCGTGGCGCGGCGGGCCTGACTGGGCAGACACACCCGGTCCTGCCGCCCCCAGCCGATGACCAGCGGGGCTGTGATGCTGCCGCGCGGCGCGCCCTCTTGCTTGCGGCCGTGGGCCAATTGGCTCAGCAGTTCATCAAAATTGCTGGTGTGGGCAAAGCTGCGCATTTCGGTGAGGGCCACCTCGGCCGGAATGCGCCACGGGCGGGCCGAGAACTGCGCCAGTAGCACCGTGCGGCCCAGCGCGCTTTTGGTGATGGCGGGCATCACGGGTTGCAACAGGCGCACGAGGCGCACCGAGCCGGCCACGGTGTAGTAGAAAAACGGCACCTGCCAGCCTTCCCAGAACCCGCCCGGGTCGAGCGATATCACCGCGCCTACCTTACCGCGCCGGGCCAGTTCCAGCACCAGCCGCGCGCCCATGGACGAGCCCACGCAATCCACGCCCAGCAGGTCGTTTTCTTCCAGCCAGGTAGTCACGGCATCGGCCAAGGTGTAGATGGAATTTTCGCCTTCGAGCTTGGGCGTCTGGCCGTGGCCGGGCAGGTCGAGGGCAATGACCTGGCGCTTGGCCGACAAGCCGTCAAGCCGTCAAGAACGGTGTTCCAGGAACGCCAAGTGCCCCCAATACCGTGGATGAGCAGCAGCGGCTTGCCGTGGCCCAGCCGGATGTGATGCATTTTCATAATGAATGAAATTATGTTGGGCAGTAGCGCCAAGTAGGCCTGACCGCATGGAAAGAACCAGAAATATGTTCCAACGAAAGATGCAGCCAATCCGTTGAGCGAAGGTTGATTTATAACGATATAACGGCGCTGTTTTCAACAAAGAAGGCCGACCCTGTGCAGGGCCGGCCTTCTTTATAAATACCCCGTTAAATGATGAGGATGGTTATTCCACCACCACTTTCCGCACCAGCAGGGTGCCGTCCACGGTCAGGCGGAGGGTATATACGCCGGCCGCGAGGGCGCGCACGTCAAACTCCGCGTCGATGGCTTGGCCGGCGGGCGCGCTCAGCGAGCGGCTCAGCACGGTTTGGCCGAGGGTGTTGGTGAGCGTGGCGGCCACTACGGCCTTGCTGCCCAGCACCGGCAGCTGCACCCGGAACGAGGCCGAAGCCGGGTTCGGAAACAGTTGGGTCTGGGCGCTCAGCGCCTGGGCGGGCGTGGTGGCCAGCGCCCCCGCCGGCCGGAACTCCAGCGAGAAGCGGCCGGCGGCCGTGGTGCCGCTCAGGCTAAAGGCGTAGGTGGTGCCGGTGCTCAGTACCGTGCGGGTGCTGGTCAGGGCATCTACCAGCGTCACGGTGGTGCCGGCCAGATTGGCCAGCGCCTCGGCTTTCAGCGAGTAGCTGCCGGCTTGCGGGGCGTCCACGTTCAGGGGCACCAGCACGGTGGCGGTGCCCAGCACGGGCAGGCCGTTGATGGCGAGGGCTTCGCCGCCGGCCAGCGAGGTCAGGTTCAGGCCGTGCGAGTTGGGCAGCTTGGTGGCGTCAGACTCCACGTCCTTGCCAGCGGTGGCCCCGGCCTGGAAGTACACGTAAGCCGCGTCGGCCACCGAGGCACCTTGCAGCGTCAGGGCCACCTGGGGGCGGGTGTCGGCGGTGCCACGGCCGAAGCTGGGCTGTGGGCCAAAGGTGGTCACGCGGTTCGGGTTGTCGATATTCACCTGGCCGCTGGGCTGGCCCGTAGCCACCCGCACGAAGTAGCCCTGGCCCGCTACCACGATGGGCTGCGGGCTGTTGCCGTTGCCGCCCACGCCGTTCACGCTGGCGCGGTAGGAGCCGCCGTATTGGCCGGCGCTTTCAAACACGTAGATGGCGGCATCCATGCCGGGGCGCTGGGGAGGCGCTACCGTGCTCCAGTCGAGAGGGCTCGGGTAGGGGTTGCCCAGCAGGTGCCAGCCGGCGGCGGGACTGGAGCCGCGGCTCAGCGTACCCGAAGGCACAGGGCCGTTATTCAGCGTACCCACGAAATCAACCAGGGCCGTGTTTGGCGCGTTCACGGTGTAGCCTTTGCCCACCACCATCGGGTCGGAGGAGCCGGCGGGCGAAAACCAGGCTTTATCAAACGCGCTGGCATTAGAAGTCACCGTGGCGATGCGGTCCTGGTTGTAGCCAAACACCGTGGGGAAGGGCCTTACGGCCCCCGGCGTCGCGCTATTATTGTAGCTCGGGTTGAACACCGGCGTAAAACCTGGCGCGTTCAGGTCGGCGAAAGTGGTGCCGCTTACCGGGGCCGAGTAGTGGCGGTAGCCCAGCGAGTTGCTGCTGTTGATGTAGCGCTGCACCGTGGTGTTGCCCACTACTATGCCGCCCGCATTTACCACGCCGGCCGTGCCGGTGGCCGACGACAGCAGGGTGAAGGCGAAGCCGCCGGTGTTCAGGTTGCCCTGGCTCAGGTTCAGGCCCTGGCTCAGGCTCAGGGCCTGGCTCAGGGTCACGTTGGCCGGGTTGGCCACGCCTACTGCCAGCACCGTAGTGGGCAAGCCCAGGCCCGTTACCTGAGCAGCGGTGCCGTTGTAGATGTAGTTGGCCAGCGGGCTATAGGTGCGGGTACCCGCCAGCAACACGGCTCCGGTGGGCACGCCCGTGGGCGCGATGCCGGCCGGGTCGCAAATGATGAGCGTACCGCCGGCCTGCAGGTCGAAGCTGCCGGTGCCTCCCAGAATCTGGCAGTTCTGGGCCAGAATGCCACCCGCCTGAATGGTGAACGCGCCGGCTGCCGTCAGCGGACCTACCAGGGCGGCCACGCCTTTATCGGCGATGGTTACGTTGTTGTAGTTGCCTGCAATGGGCGTGGGCGAGGCCAGCGTACCCGAGCTCACCGTGAGGTCGGGCAGGGCGGCGGCCTGGCCGTTGCCGGTCAGGTTCACGACGTAGGTAGCGCCGTTGCTGGCGTTCGAGCTGATGGTCAGCGAGCCCGTGCGCGTGCCGGTAGCGGTGGGCGTAAAGGTGGCGCTCACCGTGGCCGTGCCGCCGGCCGCAACGGTAGTCGGCACCGTGCCGCTGATAGCAAAGTCGCCGGCGGCAACAATGCCGCTAATGGCGAGGGCGCTGTTGCCGCTGTTGGTCAGGGTGAAGACCACCGCACTGCTGCTGGTGTTCAGCGTTTGGTTGCCGAAGCCGTAGGCCGCGCCGCCGCTGGGGTAACTGGTGCTGCCCTGCGTCACGGCCAGGCTGGGAGCCGTACCGGTGCCGGTCAGGTTCACGGTGTAGGCGGCCGCGTTGGTGGCGTTGGAGTTGATGACCAGCGTACCGGTGCGCGTGCCGGTGGCGGTGGGCGTAAAGGTCACGTTCACCGTGGCCGTGCCGGCGGCCGGCACCGAAGTCGGCGCGGTGCCGCTCACGGCGTAGTCGCCGGTGGTGGTGATGCCGCTGATGTCGAGCGGGCCAGTGCCACTGTTGGTCAGGGTGAAGGCGACGGCCGGGCTGGCAGTATTCAGCGCCTGGTTGCCGAAGTCGTAGGAGGTGCCGCTGCTGGGGTAGCTGGTGGCCCCCTGCGTAACAGCCAGGTTAAAGGTGGCGGGCCCAAATGCTACCCCGCGAAAGGCGTAGTTGGCCCCACTGGTTGCAATTGCCGCCGAAAAAGTAACGGTAGGGGCAACATTGTAGCCCGTGGCATCAACCAGTCGATAGAGCGCCGTAGTTGAATTCGCGTACAGCTCAACCCCGGTCGGAGTCACCCGGCCCGCGAGCCCGCGGGCGCCCACAGTAGAGGCAATCACGCCGTTAAGCGTCCAGGTCGTGCCCACCTTGCTGAATTTGTAGATACCGCCGCCCGCACTGGTCCGGTCGTCGGCAATGTAGGCCACGTCGAAACCGGCCACCGTCGGGCTCTGGTCGAATAACACGAATCCGTAGGGGCTCGACGTACCTCCGGTCCCGGCGATGAGGGTGGTGGTCTGGCCACTGGTGGTCGGGGTTCCGGTGCCAACCGTATTTAGCCCAAAATTAGACCCTGTAGCCGAGGTGGCATACAGCTGGCCGCCGTACTCGCCCACCACGCGCACGTTGGTCACATCGGAGCTCAGCTGAATGGCGGTGGTGGCCGCGTTCGGATAATACTGCACGCCGCCGCTGGAGGTGCCGGAGTAGTACCCCGTGCCGGCCGTGGCGGCCGAGCGGTGGTTGGTGGTGCTCCCGGCCAGCGTCACATCCTGTATCGTGGCGGTGCGGGCCCCATCAATGGTGGCCACGCTCCGCTGCGTGCTGGTAGCCGTCAGCGAAGCCGTTCCTGGAACTGCATCATACCCAGCCAGGGATAATTGCAGCCCGTTGGAGGAGCGGAACACGCTGCCCTCGGAGGTACTGGAACCCGAATTGGTCAGCTTCGGTGCCGTACCGGTGCTGTTCAGCGGCAAGGTATTAACCAGTGTTCCGGCGCTGGTGTATTCCAGCAGCGACACCGGGGCCGCCGTCGCGCTCAGGGTGGTTGCGCCATCCCCAAATCGCACCACCACGATGTTATTGGGGCTGTACTGCGCCCGCCCCACAACGGGCAGCAGCAGCAGCAAAGCCAATAGATGCGCCCAGCGCAACAGCGGCATTTCCATCAAGTAACGTTTCAACATAAAATGCGGACTAGAAGTGAACGGATGAATTAGGTGAGCGAAAGCATTGAGAATTGGCAAAACAGCCTTAAAAAAAGAAAGATATGTAAAAAAGCCAGTTTTTCAAGGGCTCACTTCCTTACATATCTCTACCAGCGGGAATTCGCGTTTTTTCTAACGCAGCGTCTTCAGCTGCTCCAGCGCCTGCTGGGTTTCGTGCTGCTTGCTGCCCTCTTTTTCTTCGGCCGAGGCCGGTGTTTTGGGCGTACTGCCGTAGAAGGCAAGGATGTTCTGGCGGGCTACGGGGCTGAGGTTTTCAAACTTCTTGCCGGCCAGCTTGCGCAGCCATTCGCCGTAAGTTTCGTCGGCCATGCCGTATTCGCCGGCGTGGGTAGGCTTGCCGGTATCGAAGTCGGCGTTGGACAGGGTGAGGGGCGCGGCGGCCGTATCGGCGGGCTGGCGCGCCACGTTGGCGCAGTAGCTGGCCATCACCTTGCGGAAGCTGGCCCGGAAAACCTTTTCGGCCTCCGGCGTGGGCAGCTTGAAAGCAAAGGGCTTCAGCGGCCCCACCTTGGGCAGCACCCGGATGAAATACGAGATGATGCGCGCTCCAAATCCCGGCTGCTTGTATTCCTTGCCGTATTCCTTGCGGAAGGCATTGGGGTGGTTGCGCTCCATGTAGTCGCGCCGCCGGGCGCCGGGGCTCAGCTTCACAATGGCCTTGCGCTTGTAGTGCCAGGCCGCGCGCGCCGCCGTGGGAATGAGCTGGCTCACGGCAAAGCGGTAGCTGGCAATGCTCAGGTCCACGTTCACAATCACCTGGCCCAGCTCCAGGCCGTAGGTTTTGAGGAAGGCGCGCTCCAAGGGCGCTTTGCTCACCTTGAAGCCGATTTTCTGGTGGTAGTCCTGGCTGTGGTACTTGCCGCTGGCCAGCTGCACCACATCAAAGGAAAATTCCAGCTGGCTATGCTGCTTGGGGCCTTGCTCGTAGGTCACGGCATTGCCATATTTTGCTTTCAGCTCGGGGTACACCAGGGGCACGGCGCGGTTGGTGCCCTCGGCGTGCCCGTCCAGGTCGGCCGAATAGTGGGCCAGCGCGCCCAGCGCAAAGGCGTAGTCGTTGAGGTCGCGGGCTTCGTCGATGAGGTTATGCACGAAGTCGCCGGAGCGCACGTAGTGCGTCAGGTTCGTGAACAGCACCGAGCCGAAGGGATAGTAGCCCATGTCTTGAATAATGGCCCCGCCGTAGGCATAAGCCTTGGCATCAACCAGTTGCTCAGGCGTGGAGCCTGGGTAGCGCTTCATGATGGCCGGCACCAGGCAGCGCTCCCAGGTCGAGTCGATGTTGGCCTGATGCGTGAGCACGGCATAGCCGGCTGCCGGGCGGCTGGCCAGCGCCAGCAGCAGAACCAGCAGGCAAGAGTAAATACGAAGCATGAAAAAAGCGCGGGAGTTAAGCACAACGTTGGGTGCTTGCAACGGCAAACGGGCCGGCGGCGTTGTCATGCCCGGCCGGGCAGCAAGAGGCGATTTGGCCAGACGCTTAGCCCAACGGACTACCGTACGCCTACCGCTTGCCCGGAATGCGCAGCACCGTGAGCGAGTTCGGGGCCAGCATGTAGCTGAACGTGGGGCCGGCCACGGCAAATGTCGACTCCTGCGGCGTGAGCTTCCGCGGCTCCTGCAGGCTGTTCTGGGTGTTCAAATCGGCGCTGGCCATCGTCAGGGCGCGGCCGGTTTTGCCGAGCTTTCTGGCCCCGGCCAGGCTGATTTTTACGGCGCGGGACGCGGGGGAGTAGTTCACCAGCTTCACCACGAGGTCGTCGGCCGCGTCGTCGGCCACGGCGCTGGCAAAGAGGTTGTCGGTGCCGTTTTTGGCGTTGGCGGGCAGCTGCACGGGGAGCATGGTGGTGCCCTTGTTCTGGCTGAAAAGCTGCTGCACGTAGTAGTTCACCGTGCCGTAGGAATTCAGATTATCGAACCAAATCAGATTCGGCGTCCATTGCCAGGCATCGACGTGGGCGAAGAGCGGCGCGTAGGAAGCCATGGCCACTACGTCGGCGTTGCGCTCCAGGCCGGTCATAAAGGCGGCTTCGGAGAGGGCGCAGTCCCAGTTGTTCTTGTTGTCGGGGCTGGCGATGGCTACGCTCTGGGCGGCATATTCCCCGGCGAAGATTTTGGAGCCGGTGCGCGGGTAATTGTCGTAGCGACCGACGTGCTGGCGGAACCACTCCGGCCGGGCGTAGTAGTGCTCGTCGATGTATTCGGCCTTCAATTCGCGCAGCTTCAGCGTGGCCTTATCGAACAGCTCGCCTTCTGGGGCCGGGCCGGCGCTGCTCACAATCTGAATAGCCGGATACTTCGCTTTCAGCGCCCTGGCAAATGGCTCGTAGCGCTCTAGGTACTGCGGCCCCCACTGCTCGTTGCCAATGCCAATCATCTTCAGATTGAACGGCGCGGGGTGGCCCATGGCCGCGCGCTTTGCGCCCCAGGGGCTGCTGGCGGGGCCATTGGCAAATTCCACCAAATCCAGCGCGTCCTGAATGAAGGTGTCAAGCGTGGGCTCGTCACCCTGCCCGGCCGCGTTCGGCCCCTTCGCGGCGGCACCGATGGGAGCCAGCTCGGCCGAGTTGAACTGGCAGGCCATGCCCACGTTCAGAATAGGCAGCGGCTCGGCCCCAATATCTTCCGAAAGCTGAAAATACTCGAAGAAGCCCAGTCCGAACGACTGGTAATAATCGGGCGTAAACTTGTTGATGAACTCCGTGTTCCAGCGGTTTATCATGGGCTGGCGGGCGGCCACGTCGCCGATGGTTTCCTTCCACTGGTAACGCTGGGCCAGCGTGCGGCCCTCCACGATGCAGCCACCAGGGAAGCGCAGAAAGCCGGGTTTCATGTCCTTTAGTAGCTGCACGAGGTCGGGCCGCAGGCCGTTTTCGCGCCTCAGCCAAGTGTCCTTCGGGAAGAGGGAAACCACGTCGATATCGGCGGTGCCGGTGCCGTCTACGGTCAGCTTGAGGCGGGCTTTGGCCACGGTGGCCGAAGGCTTGAGCACCACGCTGTACTTCTTCCACTCGCCGGTGAGGCCCGTAATCCGGGTTTGGGCCAGCGCCGGGCCCGAGGCGGCGGTTTCGGGCCCGGCGCTGCGGCGGCCGGGTTCTTCCAGCGTCACGTTCAGGGCCGAGATGCTGCCGGGGCCGCGCCGCAGGTACACCGAGAACGTGTATTCGGCCCCTTGTTTCAGGCCCATGCCCCGGAAGCCCTCGTTCACGAAACCGGCATCGGGGCCGGCATTTTTCACACTCAGGCGCAGGAAATGGCGGTTGGTGTTGCCGATGGGCTGCTCGCCCGAAACCAGGTAGCTTTCCAGCCCGGCCGCACCCCGAATGGCCTTCCAGCCAATGAGGTGGTCATCGGTTTCAAACGACTTGTTCTTCACCAGCTCGGGGTACAGGCCGCCATCGGCCGCGAAGTTGATGTCTTCGAAAAACAGGCCGTACATATTTTTGGGCACCGGCGCGCCGGGCCGGCCCACCTGCACGGTGATGGCAGCGGGGGCCGGCTGGGCCAAGGCGCCGGGGCCGGCCAGCAGGGCCAGAAATGCGGGAATGCCAGCGGCGGGAATTCGCATGATGCAATGAATAAGGTTATTACAAGGCCTGCCAGCTAAGCACCCCGTGCTGCTGCCTGATTTTCAGCTAGTAACTCCGAAAGGCCACCTCGTTGTACCGCAGCTCGTTCTTGAACGTCCGCAGCCTGGTATCGGCATCAATAATCACGAACTCGATACCGGCCATTTCGGCGAAGTCTTCGAGGTATTCGGCGGTCAGATTCTGGCTGTAGCCGGTGTGGTGGGCCCCGCCGGCCAGAATCCAGGCGGCCGCGCCGGTGGCCATGTCGGGCTTAATTTTCCAGAGTACGCGGGCCACCGGCAGCTTGGGCAGGTCGGCGGCGGGAAGCACGGCCTCCACTTCGTTCACAATCAGGCGGAAGCGGTTGCCGAGGTCCACGATGGTGGCGTTCAGGGCCGGGCCGGCCGGGCAGTTGAACACCAGGCGGGCCGGGTCGGCCTTGCCGCCGATGCCCAGCGGATGCACTTCCACCTTCACCTTCCCGGCGGCGATGCTGGGGCAGATTTCCAGCATGTGCGAGCCGAGCACCTGCTCGTTGCCGGGCTCGAAATGGTAGGTGTAGTCCTCCATGAAGGAGTTGCCGCCGGGCAGGCCCGCGCCCATCACCTTCATGGCGCGTACCAGGGCCGCCGTTTTCCAGTCGCCTTCCCCGCCGAAGCCGTAGCCCTCGGCCATGAGCCGCTGCGTGGCAATGCCGGGCAGCTGGGCCAGCCCTTGCAGGTCTTCAAAGGTATCGGTGAAGCCTTTAGCGCCCTTGTCCTGCAGAAACCGGCGCATCCCGGCCTCGATGCGGGCCGCCTCGCGCAGGCTGTCGCGCTGGGTCCCGCCGGCTTTCAGGTCTTCGGCCAGCTCGTATTCGGTTTCATAAGTGGCCAGCAGCTCGTCAATCTGCGCGTCGCTCACCTCGTTTACCACGGCCACCAGGTCGCCGACACCATAGGTGTTTACCTCGTAGCCAAACTTGATTTCGGCTTCCACTTTGTCGCCCTCGGTCACGGCCACGTAGCGCATGTTGTCGCCAAAGCGGACAATTTTCGCGCCCTGCCAGTCGGCCCAGGCGGCGGCCACGCGGCTCCAGATGCTGAGGCTTTCCTGCACCGCCGCGCTCTGCCAGTGGCCCACTATCACCTTGCGCTTCAGCCGCATCCGGGCTCCGATGAAGCCAAACTCCCGGTCGCCGTGCGCCGATTGGTTGGTGTTCATGAAGTCCATGTCGATGTCGGCCCACGGAATGTCGCGGTTGAACTGGGTGTGCAGATGCGCCAACGGCTTCTGCAGAATCTTCAAGCCGTTAATCCACATTTTGGCCGGCGAGAAGGTGTGCATCCAGGCAATCAGGCCCACGCAGTTTTCGGCAGTATTAGCCTCCTGCATGAGCTTGAATATCTCCTGCGGCGTTTTCAGAATGGGCTTATAAACGATTTTGATAGGCAGCTTGAGCCCGAGCTCCTTGGCGATTTCCTGCGAGTGGCGGGCCACTTCCTCCAAGGTTTCGGGGCCGTAGAGGTGCTGAGTACCGGTGATGAACCAGGCTTCGTAGTGGGTGAGGTCAATCATGGGAGTAGCGCGGACTTTGTAGTCCGCGTTTGGAGAGGTGAGTTTGGTTTCGTTCGGGCGCGGACCACAGGGGCCGCGCTACTATTGCCCGTAGTAGGAATTCGCGCCGTGCTTGCGCTCGTAGTGCTTGCGAATCAGCGAGTTTTTCAGGCGTGGCACTTCCGGCCGCAGGGTGCAGCTGAGGTAGGCCATGCGCGCTATTTCTTCGAGCACGGCACTGTTGTACACCGCTTTATCCACGGTTTTGCCCCAGGTGAAAGGGGCGTGGTTGGCCAGTAGCACCATTTCTACTTCCGTGGGCGAGAGGCCCCGGCGCTGGAACTCGTTAAGAATCTGCCAGCCGGTCTGGTGCTCGTAGTCGCCGGCAATCATAGCATCGCTCATCGGCGGGGCGCACGGGATGTCGGCCGTTAGGTGGTCGGCGTGGGTGGTGCCGAGGATGGGAATGTCGAGCTGCGCCTGCGCCCAGGCCGTGGCATAGGTGCTGTGCGTATGCACGATACCACCGATGTGGTCCCAGTGGCTATAGAGCACGGCGTGGGTTTTGGTGTCGGAGGAGGGCCGCTTCTCCCCTTCCAGCACCTTGTTGGCGAAGTCGAGAATAACGATGTCCTCCGGCTTCAGCACCTCATACGGCACGCCGCTGGGCTTGATGGCGAACACGCGCTGCTCGCGGTCGACCACGCTGGCGTTGCCGAAGGTGAAGAGCACCAGCCCGAGTTTGGGCAGCTGCATGTTGGCCTCGTAACAGGCTTGTTTCAGGGCTTGGTATTGGCTCATTGGGCGAGTTGTACCGTGGACTCTGCGAGTCCGCGCGTGGTGGTTTTGGGTTCGTTCACGCTCGGATTCGCAGAGTTCACGGTGCTTTCCACAAACCGGCCAAAGGCCTGGTACTGCGCGTAGCGGGCCGCGTAGTCGGCCACCCGCTCAGGGTTGGGCAGGTAGGTTTCGGCGAAGCCGGAACCCATGGCCTGCTGGGCCGTCGTCACATCGGGCTGGATGCCGGCGGCCACGGCCGCGTACATGGCCGCGCCCAGCGCCGGGGCCTGCTCCGACACCGCGATTTTGATGGGCCGGTCCAGCACGTCGGCCAGGGTCTGCATCACAAACTGCGACTTCTTGGCCACGCCGCCGATGCCGATGACCTGCTTAATGGGAATGCCTTCGGCCTCAAACCGCTCCACAATCTGCTTCGAGCCGTAGCAGATGGCTTCCACCAGCGCCCGAAAAATCTGGGGGGCGTTGGTGCCCATCGTGAGGTTCATCAGCGCGCCTTTCAGGGCCTGGTTGGCGTCGGGGGTGCGGCGGCCGTTCACCCAGTCGAGGGCCAGGACGGCGCTTTCGGCGGGGTCCACGGCGGCGGCGGCTTCGCTGAGCTGCACCAGCAGCGCGTCGCTCATTTCGGCGCGCAGGGCGGCCTGTTGCACCGGCGTGAGGACTTTGGACTGTTGTAGCACGTTGTGCAGCGGCCACTCCAGGATATTACGGAACCAGGCCAGCAAATCGCCAAAGGCCGACTGCCCGGCCTCCAGCCCCAGCATGCCCGGAATCACGGAGCCATCGACCTGCCCGCAGATGCCGGCCACAAGGCGGTTGCCCACCTCGGCCGTGGGCGCAACCACGATGTCGCAGGTACTGGTGCCCATCACCTTAACCATCGAATACACTTCGATTTCGCCCGCAATGGCCCCCGCGTGGGCATCGAACGAGCCCACAGCCACCACCGTGGCGGTGGTCAGGCCCAGGCGCTGCGCCCACTCTGCGGAGAGGTGGCCGGCAACTTCATCGGCGGTGTAGGTTTCGGCAAATAATCGATTGCGTAAACCAGCCAGCCTGGGGTCGAGGTGGGTGAGAAACTGCTCCGGGGGCAGGCCGCCCCAGCTCGCGTGCCACATGGCCTTGTGGCCGGCTGCGCAGCGGCTGCGCCGGAAGGTGGCCAGGTCGCCGCCGGTGAGCAGCAGGGTCAGCCAGTCGCAGTGCTCCATCCAGGAATGCGCGGCGGTGGCCACGGCCTCGTCCTCCCGCAGAACGTGCATTATTTTGGCCCAGAACCACTCCGAGGAATAGATGCCGCCCGAAAATTTGGTGTAGTCCTCGCCGCTCCAGGTGCGGGCTTTGTGGTTGATTTCGGCAGCTTCGGCCAGGGCGGTGTGGTCTTTCCAGAGCACGAACATGGCGTTGGGGTTATCCTCGAAGCCGGGCGTAAGGGCCAGGGCCACGCCCTGCGCGTTCACGGGCCCGGGCGTGGAGCCGGTGGTGTCCACGGCCAGGCCCACGACCTGGGCGGCGGGTACGTGCCGGGCCACGCGGCGCACCACGGCCTCCAGGCCCTCGATGTGGTCGAGCGGGTGCTGGCGGAACTGGTTGCGCGCGGCGTTGCAGAACCGCAGTGTTTTCCAGCGGGCGTAGGAATGCACGGCCTGGGCTACTTCGGTGCCCGTGCGGGCATCCACCAGCAGGGCCCGGACGGAGTCGGTACCGTAGTCGATGCCGATGACGTAGGCGGGGGCTTGTTCCATTTTCAATAAATATTTATAGCTGGTCGTCATGTCGAATGCAGCCGAGATATCTCGCTCGCATTCCTCAACGATTGGGTTAGGCCAGCACGCGAGATGTCTCGGCTGCGCTCGACATGACGTTCTTTTTCCTTCGGTTCCCCTCCTACTTCCGCACGCCGAAGGTGTAGGTACTGGTGGTGCGGTAGGTTTCGCCGGGCTTCAGAATCGTGCCCGGAAATTTGGGCTGGTTGGGCGAGTCGGGGAAGTGCTGAGTTTCGAGACAGAAGCCGGCGTGCAGTCCGTACACGGTGCCACCCTTGCCTTTGAGGCTGCCATCGAGGAAGTTGCCGGTGTAGAACTGGATGCCGGGCTGGTCGGTGGTCACTTCCAGGGTGCGGCCCGAGGCGGAGTCGTACACAGTGGCAGCGGCGTGCTGGCCGGTTTCGGTGTTCAGTACCCAGTTGTGGTCGTAGCCGCCGGGCACCTGCGCAATGCGCGCGCCGATGGCGTGGGGCGTGCGGAAATCGAAGGGCGTACCCGCCACCGGGCGCAGCTCGCCGGTCGGAATCAGGCCGGCATCCACCACCGTGTAGCGGTCGGCGGGCAGGGTCACTTCGTGCTTGAGAATATCCTTGCTCACGCCGTGGCTCAGGTTGAAATAGGCGTGGTTGGTGAGGTTGACGGGCGTGGCCTTATCGGTGGTGGCGGTGTAGGCGATGCGCAGGGCGTTGGCTTCGGTGAGGGTGTAGACCACCGTAATCCGGAGGTTGCCGGGGTAGCCTTCTTCGCCGTCCTTGCTCAGGTATTTTAGGGTCAGGGTCGGGCCGTCGGGCGAGGTGCCGGGCGTGGCTTCCCAGATTTTCTGGTCGTAGCCCACTTTGCCGCCGTGCAGCGAGTTGGGGCCGTTGTTCACGCCCACCTGGTAGGTTTTGCCGTCGATGGTGAATTTACCCTGGGCAATGCGGTTGCCGTAACGCCCGATGAGCGCGCCGATGTAGGGGTTGGCCTTGCGGAAGGCCGGGCTCTGGTAGCCGCTCACGCTATCGAACCCGAGCACGACATCGCCCATCTTGCCGTCCCGGTCGGGCATCAGCAGGCCCACGAGGGTGCCGGCGTAGTTGGTGATGGTGGCCTGGGCGCCCTGCTGGTTGGTGAGGGTGAAAAGCTGGATTTCGGTGCCGTCGAGGGCTGTGCCGAAAGAGGCGGAGGTGGGCATGGAAGCGGCTTTCGTGGAAGTGGAATCGGCGGCCGGAGCCGTCGTGGTGGATTGCTCTGCCGATTGATTAGACCCGCAGGCGGCCAGCAACAGCAGGCCGGGCAATGTTACGGCCAGCAGCACGAAATGACGAAATGAAATCATGGAAGGGAGCGGGAAATGAATGAGCGAAACGAAATGGAGCAATTGCGGCGACCTTCCTGCGCCGGCGGCTCCGGCCGAAGCAGGAAGGTCGCCCAGCACTTATTCGGGGCAAAGCGCGGGCAGTTGTTTGCACGAAATTAATCATTCACACAAACGATTGTGCGAATAAAGAGAAAATAAGCTTCCCAACACCAAATTTGAAATCCCGGAAGTGGCTAAAACCCCAAAAACCACGCTGCAGCGCCCCTTCCAAAGCCACTTGCGAACCACCGGTGCTGCACTACCCCACTTTCCTCCCTTAATTTGTTATCGAACTGGAAAAGCCAGCGTACACATTGCCCTAAATCAAACGATAAACCTGTAGCGGAAATGACCAAAATTAAAGTAGCCAACCCCGTAGTAGAGCTCGATGGCGACGAGATGACGCGCATCATCTGGAAGTTCATCAAGGACAAGCTAATCCTCCCCTATCTGGAGCTCGATATCAAGTATTACGACCTCGGCATCGAGTACCGCGACGAGACCAACGACCAGGTTACCATCGACTCGGCCAACGCCATCAAGCAGTACGGCGTGGGCATCAAGTGCGCCACCATCACCCCCGACGAGGAGCGCGTGGCCGAATTTGGCCTGAAGCAGATGTGGAAATCGCCCAATGGCACCATCCGCAACATCCTGGACGGCACGGTGTTCCGCGAGCCCATTGTGATGAGCAACGTGCCCCGCCTAGTGCCGAACTGGACCGCGCCCATTTGCATTGGCCGCCACGCCTTCGGCGACCAGTACCGTGCCACCGATTTCGTGACCAAGGGCAAGGGCAAGCTCACCATCACGTTCCAGCCCGAAGATGGCGGTGATACGCAGTCGTTTGAGGTGTATAACTTCAAAAGCGACGGCGTGGCCCTGGCCATGTACAACACCGACGAAAGCATTCGCGGCTTCGCCCACGCCTGCTTCAACCAGGCTCTGAGCAAAGGCTGGCCGCTGTACCTGAGCACCAAAAACACCATCCTGAAGAAGTACGATGGCCGCTTCAAGGACATCTTCCAGGAGATTTACGAGCAGGACTACACCGCCAAGTTCAAGGAAGCCGGCATCACCTACGAGCACCGCCTGATTGACGACATGGTGGCCTCGGCCCTGAAATGGCACGGCAACTTTGTGTGGGCCTGCAAAAACTACGACGGCGACGTGCAGAGCGACACTGTGGCCCAGGGCTTCGGCTCGCTCGGCCTGATGACTTCCGTGCTCATCACCCCCGACGGCACCGTGATGGAGGCCGAAGCCGCCCACGGCACCGTGACGCGCCACTACCGCGACCACCAGAAGGGCAAACCGACTTCGACCAACCCGATTGCGTCAATTTTCGCCTGGACGCGGGGCCTAGAGTTCCGCGGCAAGCTCGACGGCAACCAGGAACTCATCGACTTCTGCCACGCGCTGGAAGCCGTGTGCATCGAAACCGTGGAAAGCGGCAAGATGACCAAGGACCTGGCCGTCTGCATCCACGGCAACAAAGTGGAGCACGGCCGCGACTACCTCTACACCGAGGAATTCCTGGAAGCGCTGGACGAAAACCTGAAAGCCAAGCTGGCCAAGTAAGCCTGACTTTGCCTTGCTGAAAAGAAAAATCCCCGCCGAACCGGCGGGGATTTTTTTGTGGCAAACGGCAGCGCCGGTCCAACAGGTTGAAGCAACAACGATTTCACCCTTACGGCAACCGGTCGGACCGGAGCAAACGGAACAGCCCCGGACCTCTTGCGGAATCCGGGGCTGAATCAAAAGTTAAGCGGGCTTGATTAGCGGTGGTTGTAGCCATAGCTACGGTCGCGGCTGCTGCGGTGCTGGGCTTCCCAGCGGGCGCGCTCGGCAGCTTCGCGCTGGGCGGCGAGGCGGGCGCGGTCCTGCTCCAGGCGGCGTTGGTTAGCTTCGGCGCGGGCGCGTTCCAGGGCGATGCGGTGCTGTTCCTGTTGGCGCTGGGCGGCTTCGTAGCGGGAGCGCTCAATGGGCGACAGGCGGCGCGGGTCTTTGTCGTGGTCGAAAGCGGGAGCGGCCGAGGCGGCGGTGGCAACGAAGAGCAGGCTGGTGGCGAGGAGCGAAAGCAGGGAGGATTTCATAACGAAGAGAAATTTGAAGAGTGAATGGAGAGTGTGACGGCGTCTGTCTCTCCAAACGCAAGTGCTGTGCCAAGGCCAGAAACAGGCAAAACCCACGTTTTCAACAATCAACTACCTCACAATGACTTATCTCAAATCCTCCCCTCTCAACCGTCGACCAAGCCGGCGAGGATGCCGACCAACTTCCCTCACGACTCGCCTCAGAATCCGCCCAATAAGCCCGCAATTCCTTTGATGTTGAGCCGGGCGAACTTCTGGACCCGGGCAAACCGGTCGGTGGTTTCCTCCAGGTCCTCGTCTTTGGGCTGGCGGGTGGGCACCTGGGTGTGCAAGCGCGCAAATATGGTGGCGGCAATGTCCATGTAGCCCAGCAGCAGCAGGTACAGCTGCTTCTTCTCATCCTCGGCGTAATTTTTGAGCCGGATGGCTTTAACGAGGGTATCGAGCTGCGTGGTTTCGTCGGTGAACAGGTCGCGCAGGGTACGGCGCTGCTGCTCATAATCGTGCAGCTGCTCCTCGCTGGCCGCCGAGGCCGGAAAAGGGAAACTATCGGTAAAAGCCACGGCCTTGACAAAGGCAGTTTCGGCCGCGTACACCGTGGCCAGGTGCTTTTGGAGGTTGGTCCAGAGCCCGGTGCGGGCTTTGTCGAAAGCGCTGGGGCTGGCCGGTTCGGTACCGTTCATCGGGATTTGCTGGAATGAGGGAACGGCAAAGGTACTCCGGCCGCCGGGCCACCGCCGCTAGCGCCCGAAGTCGTCCTGCACCCGCACAATATCGCCTTCATCGGAAGGCCAGCCGGCGTCGGTGTGCTGCCAGATTTCGGCCAAGATGCCCCAGCCGTGCAGGCCCACCAGCCGGTGCCGCTCGCCCCGCCGGAGCGCGATGCGCTCGCCGGCCTGGTAGGTTTTCACATCGCCCTGCTCGTCGTCGTCGCTGGTGGCCACGCCCACGGGGCCCTGCACCACCTGCCAGATTTCGGCCCGGCGGTGGTGGTACTGCCAGCTCAGGCGCTGCTCAGGGGCCACCACCAGGATTTTGGGACTGAGCTTGCCGGCAATGCGCAGCGAATCAGCCGATAAACCCTCAAAATAAGTGTCGGCAAATGCCTGAGCCTGGGCTTCATCAATGACAAAAAAACCGCCCCAGGGCCGGTTTTCATCCCGTGCGGCGATGCTGAAACCCTGTTCCGCCAGGTGGGCGGCGGTTTGTCGAAATATTTCCTGCTTGGTTGGGTTCTCCATTTGGCGATTGGGAATAAAAGACGAGGAAAAAACGGCTGCCGGCCTACGCCACAAGGTAGGCCGCGCCAAATACGCCGGCGCTGTCGCCCAGTTGGGGCTTCACCACCGGGGCTTCAAACACATGGTCGAACACGTAGGGAGCCACCTGGCGCACGCCCTCGGTGTAGAGGCGGTCGATGTTGCCCACGCCCCCACCGATGACGATGACGTCGGGGTCAACGATGTTGACCACCGTGGCCAGCGCCCGGCCAAAGTAGCTCATTAGCCGCTGCATGGTGGCTTCGGCGGCGGAGTCGAGGCCGGCGGCGGCGCGCTCGCTTATTTCCTTCAGGGAGCGGGACTGGCCGGTGAGGCTGGCGTAGTAGCGCTGCAGGGCCGGGCCGGCCAGGATGCTTTCGTTGCAGCCGGTTTTGCCGCAGTAGCAGAGCGGGCCTTCCACTTCGTCCAGGAAGTTGTGGCCCCACTCGCCGGCCAGGCCGTGGAAGCCCTCCAACGCGTGGCCGTTTACCACGAGCCCACCGCCCACGCCCGTGCCCAGAATGATGCCGAACACCACTTTGGCATGGGGAAACTGCTGCTTCACCACGCCCAGACGGGTTTCGGCCAGGGCGAAGCAGTTGGCGTCGTTGGCCATTTCGATGCGGGTACCGAGCAGTTTTTCCAGGTCGGCCTTCATCGGCTTACCATTGAGGCAGAGGGCATTGCTGTTTTTCATCAGCCCGGTGCGGGGCACCAGCGTGCCGGGCGTGGCCAGCCCCAGGCTGGTGGCTTTGCGGCCCACGGATTGCTCCATGTGGCCCACCAGCTCCTTAATCTGGTTCAGGACGTGGTCGTAGCCCTTATCGGCACCGGTGGGCATCCGGGCGCGGAAAAGCACTTCCGGTTCCTGCGCCGATTTGAGGACGACGCCCTCAATTTTGGTCCCTCCCAGGTCGAGGCCCCAGAGCGTTGAGTCGCGTTCAAAACTGTTCATGCAGATTGCGAAAAAGCCCTTGCAGCAGGCTGAAAATCAATTTTAAAAGGGTTGCCAGCTGTTTCACTAGCTTTCTAACCGCTCAGCAGCCGCGCTTCAGCTTCCCTTGTGCGCCACCTTGTAGAGCCGCGCCCCGAACAAGGCGATGAAGGCGTAGCAGATGATGGGCAGGTAGTAGGCCGCCGCGATGTCGTGGTTGGCGATTTTGCCCATGAGGTAGGGGAAAAACGCGCCACCGGCCACGGCCATCACCAGGACGGAGGAGGCCTGCTGCGTCTGCGCCCCCAGCTCCTTGATGCCCAGCGAGAAAATGGTGGGGAACATGATGCTGAAGAAGAAGTTAATCAGCAGCAGGGCGATGAACGAAGGCCAGCCCCAGCTTTGGGCCACGACGAGGCACATGAGCACGTTGGCCAGCGCGAAGGCAGCCAGCAACCGGTTGGGCGCGATGTAGCGCATGAGGAAGGTGCCCACGAAGCGCCCGCTCATCATCAGTACCATGAAAAGGGAGAAGTAGCCGGCCGCTACTTTATCGGTGAAGTGCATCTTTTCGACCCCGTAGTTGATGAAAAAAGCCCAGGTGCCGCCCTGCGCTGCCACGTTCAGAAACTGCGCCAGCCAGGCCCACTTGAAGTGGCGGTGGCTGAACAGGCCCTGGGCCTGCGGCACTTCCTCGGCCGTACCGGAGTAGAAACCGGCTTCGGATTCGGCCAGTACTGGGGCGGCGTGCGCGTCCTGCAAGGCCGGCACTTTCACGAAGGAAAAGGCCACGGCAATAATCAGAATGACGCTGCCAATGGCCAGGTACAGGCTTTTCACCGAAGTGAGGTCGCCGGCGACGTGCGAGTTTTCGCCGCTCAGAATGAAGTAGCTGCCCAACAGCGGCCCAATAACCGCGCCCAGGCCGTTGAACGACTGCGCGAAGTTCAGGCGCTGGTCGCTGGTTTTTTCCGGCCCCAGGGCAGCCATGAAGGGGTGCGCTACCGCCTCCAGCGTGGCCAGCCCGCAGGCCAGAATGAACAGCGCCCCCCGGAAAAACGTGAATGAGCTGGCATTGGCCGCCGGTACAAACAGGAAGGCTCCCAGCGCATACAGCCCCAGCCCCAGCTGCACGCCGCGTTTGTAGCCGAAGCGCTTCATGAACAGGCCGGCCGGAATGCCCATCACGGCATACGCCCCGAAAATGGAAAACTGCACCAGTCCCGACTGCGCCTTGCTCACGCTGAGCACGTTTTGGAAATGCTTGTTCAGCACGTCGCCCATTGTGATGGCAATGGCCCAGAGCATAAACAGCGACGAAACGAACACCAGCGTCGGGATGTATTTACGTTCGGTGAACGGGACCTTTTCGAGGGCGCTGATGGCCGCAGTGGTTTGCATGGGTGGGATTGGGTTGGGGAGGAAGGAAGTGAGGAAACGAACGGTCATGCTTCGGCTGCGCTCAGCATGACCGTACTGGATTTGTTAGCGGAACTACTGCGGCCGTGCCGCCACGGCAATCTTCGAATCGGCGGTGCCGTAGTACATGAACCACTTCGACTTGAAACGGGCCAGGCCTTCGAGGAAAACCACCTGATTTACCTGGCCGGTGGTTTCGTAGGGCTTTTCTGGGCGCATGAAGTAGTTGTCCATGCGCTTGAGCAGCTTGCTGGGGTCATTTTTGTCGAACAGCGCCTGGGCGGCCGAATAGGTGCCCACGGGCAGGTTTTTGTCGCCGAACGAGGGTTCGTTGCGGCTGTTGTAAATCAGGCGGATGCCCTGGTCGGTAATCATGGCCGGCGGGCCGGATTCCACGAGGTCGCTGTCGAACTTGCCTTCGCGGGTGGGCAGCACGATTTTCAAATCGGGCATGGTGAGGGCCTGGGCGCGCAATGGCACGGGCGGCTTTTCGCCGGGGGCCATCTCCACGGGCGTCCAGTGGATGAGGTCATCGCTGGAGGCCAGCCAGATTTGGGCATCGCCCCAGTACATCCAGTATTTGCCGTTGATTTTGGTGGCCACAATGCGGCCATCCTCCTCGTAGCGCGACACGATGGAGCCCGATTTGGTCCACTTGTCCACGTAGCGGCCGCCGCTGAACTGGGCAAACACGTTGCCGTACTTGGTCCAGGTCAGCAGGTCGGTACTGGTGGCAATGTGCAGGCGGGCCTTGTTGCCGTCGTAGGCGGTGTAGGTCATGTAGTAGGTGCCTTGGTCGTCCTGCACCACGCGGGGGTCTTCGGTGCCGCCGGGCCACTCCCACTTTTTCTGCGCGTCGTTGTCGGGGTGCAGCACGGGCGTGGCCATGCGGGTGAAGTGGATGCCGTCGGTGCTGCTGGCCAGGCCGATGCGTGAGGTTTTGCCCACAGAGGGCGTCACCAGGTTTTCGGCTCGGTACAGCATGAATACTTTGCCGTCCTTCACCACCACGGCGGGGTTGAACACGTCCTTCTCCTCCCACTTAATGGGCTTCTGGAGGATGGGGTCGGTGAACTGGCCCACCGGGCTCGGCCCCATGATGGGGTTGTCGGTGTCGGCTTTCACGAAGTCGAGCAGTTGCCAGCTGTCGGGGCCGGCAGCGGCAGGTGTGTCGGCCACGGCGGGGGTGCTGCGGTCGGTGCCGTTGCAACCCAGCAGCAGGGCCAGGGCCAACGTGGCGGCGCTGCCGGCCAGGCGGCGGGTGGGCGAAAAATCGGAGCGAGTCATACGGTTGCGGGAAGTAGGAAGCGGATAAAAAAATCTCCCACCATTCCGACGAATGGAACGGTGGGAGACCAAAAAGCAGCCAACGCGCCGATTACAGCGTGTTTTCGATGGTGAAGATGGACTGCACCTCGGCGTCAGTCAGGGCGCGGTTGTAGATGCGGATATCATCCATTTGTCCTTTGAAAAAAGACTCGCCGTAGAACTGGAAGTAGTCGGCAGCTTGGCTACCGGTCGGAGAACTGTTGTAGATGCTGTTGGGTAGCTGCTGGCCAATGCAAAGCGGCACCGGTTGCGGCGCGGCTGCCATTGCTCCCGTCACATCGGTCCAGGTTTTTACTAGCGCTCCGTTAACGTAGAATTTCATGGTTCCACTCACGTAGGAAGTAGCAACGTGTGTCCAGGTATTCAGCGGCACAATACCAGACTCCGAATCCTTGTTGGCAATACCACCCGACGTATTCACCGTGAGAAAAGGCTTGCCGAAATCCTGCAGCTGGAATTTATAGCTGGTCCAGCGGTTCAGCGACACGATGTAGTTGTCGGAATTGTTGTCGATGCGCTTCACCCAGGCACTGATGGTGATGGCCTGCGGGTTGAGCGTCAGTTTGTAGGGCACCTCGATGTATGCACCGCTGTTGAACTCATACGCCTGGCCGGCGCGGCCAAACCGGTCGGGTACCGACTGCGGCATTACGGTGCCCACGGCCGCTACTTTCACCGTTGCGGTCGAGGTTGGCCCGTTGATGGTGCCGGCTTTCAACGTGCCATTGTTGCCGTTAGCTGTGGCATCGTTGGCATTACCGGCGAACTTCCACTGGGCCACTAGGTTGGCAGCCGACACTTCCTGAATCAGGCTGTTCTGGAACACTTTGGCGGCGCGGCGCAGGCTGGCTTCGGCGGTGTTCACGGTGGCCTGGGCGGCAGCGGCGTCGGCTTTGGTGGTGGTGGCCAGGTCGATGGACGTTTTCAGCGTGGCCTTCGAGCCGGCGGCGTAGGTACCGGGCTTGGTGCCTTCTACGGCGGCCGTGTACACGGTATTCACCGAGTCAATCAGGGCCGTGAGCTTGGTTTTATCGGCATTCACGGTCGGCGTCGCCGGCGAATCGCTGCTTTTCGAGCACGACGACATTACGGCCATCGCGCCAAACAGCAGCCAGGCGAAGACGAACAAATAAAATTTCTGGTTTTTCATGGTGGGGTTTTGAAAAAAGTGAAGATTGGGAAACAAGAAAAAGGCTGAAATCGAGGCTACAGACCCAGTTTTTTGTTAGTATCGCGCTCGCTCTGCGGCACCGGAAAAAACTTATGGCGGGCGTAGCTGAAGTTGGGCTGGTTGCTCAAAGCGGCCCGCGCGTAGGCCTCTCCGTAGCGGATGACGTCGAAAAAGCGCTGAAATTCAAGCGCCAGCTCGGCGCGACGCTCGCGACGGATGTAGTCGCGTAGCTGGTTCTGGTCGGTGGTGGTGATGTCGGGCAACAGGCCGGCCGGCACCGTGCCGAAGCCCACCAGGGTGCGGTCGTTGAGGTAGCTTTCGCGGGCCCGCTTGCGCACCTTATTGAGCGGAATGAGGGCAGCGGCGCTCTGGCCGGCCTCATTATCGGCCTCGGCCTCGATGAGCAGCACTTCGGCGTAGCGGATGGCCTGGTAGTTCAGGTTGCCATCGCCTTTGGTGGTGGCGGGCACTTCGCTCAGCGGCTGCAAGTGCTTCTTCGAGAGGAAGCCCGTGGTGCTCCAGGTGGTATCGAACGGAATTCCGAAAAACGACTGCCCGGCCCGGCCCACCGCGTAATCCAGGCGCGGGTCGACCACGCCGGCCGGGGTCGTCTCGAAGTTGTTGACCAAGCTTTTGGTGGGATAGAAGAAGCCGTAGCCGTTTTGCTGGCGCGGGGCAAACCACTGGTTCAGGTTGTTGCCCTGGCCGGGGCTGAGGCCGGCGGTGTGCTGCACCGAGAAAATGCTCTCGGCGTTGTTCTTGGTGGCGGCCCGGAAGTTGTCGGCCTGCACCGGCAGCAGGGTGTAGCCCAGCGCCGTTACCTGTTGGGCAGTGCTGGCGGCCAGCGCGTATTTCTTCTCATACAAGTAAGTTTTGGCCAGCAGCGCCAAGGCTGCACCCTTGGTGGCGCGGCCGAGGTCGGCCCCGGTCCAGGCATTGGGCAGGGCGGCGGCGGCGGCGGCGCAGTCCAACTCAATCTGGGCGTAGATGTCGGCCTGGTCGCGGGCGGGGCTTTGCAGCTCCTCGGGCGTTTCCACTTTCAGGCGTAGCGGAATCCGGCCGTATATCGTGGTGAGCTGGAAATAG
This sequence comes from Hymenobacter sp. UYAg731, assembly GCF_054061335.1. Classification (NCBI taxonomy): domain Bacteria; kingdom Pseudomonadati; phylum Bacteroidota; class Cytophagia; order Cytophagales; family Hymenobacteraceae; genus Hymenobacter; species Hymenobacter sp. UYAg731. The sequence goes on from NZ_JBSSEC010000004.1 coordinate 219,343, forward strand.
TAGTAGGCTCGCAGAAACTGCGCCTGGCCCAGCACCTGCTGGCGCACGTCGGCGCTCACGGCAGCGTTGGTGGCAGGCAGGCCGTCGGTTACTACGTTGCACTTAAAAACGCCGTCGTAATAGCGCTTCCACATGGCTTCCACGGCCGCGTTGGTGGGCGTGATGTTGAAGTTGTCGATGTTCTCGAAATCGGCTTGGTCGCCGGGGTTGCTGCCTTTCACGGCATCATCCGAAGCCACGTCGCCCAGCACCCACAGCGGGTTCGAGGCCGCGTCGCGGAACGAGAGGGGCACGTAGGCGGCGTTCACGGCCAGCACGGCGTTGGTGTTCGAGGTGAAGAACTCGCCGGCTTCGTACTGCCCCAGCACGGGCTGGTCCAGAAACTTCTGGCAACCCGCCGTGGCAAGAGCCAGCGTGGCGAGCAGGGCGGCGGCAATGGGTGGGAATTTCATGATGAGGTGCTTGCCAAGTGGTTAGAAGCCCGCGTTTACGCCCACCGTGAAGGTGCGCGCCGAGGGGTAAGTCCCGAAGTCGATGCCGGTGGCCCGCACACCGTCGCCGAGTGAGTTGCTGTTGGTGCCCTGCTCGGGGTCGAGGCCGGTGTACTTGGTGAAAGTGAGCAGGTTCTGCACGCTGGCGTAGAAGCGCACCGACGAGATGTGTAGCGGCGCAAGCAGCTTGTCGCCGAAGGTGTAGCCAAGCTGCACGTTCTTGAGGCGCAGGTAGGAGCCGTCCTCCAGGTAGCGGTTGGAGGGCTGCTTGTTGTTGGTAGCGCCGGTCCAGGACAGGCGCGGGAACTGGCTGGTGCTGCCCTCGCCGGTCCAGTAGTTGGTGGCGGCGCGCTCGGTCAGGTTGAAGGCCCGGTAGAAGCCCTCGATGTCGGTGTTGACTTGGTTGTAAATCTTGTTGCCGTGAATCCCTTGGAAGAACACGCTCAAATCGATGCTTTTCCAGCGCACGTTGCCGGTCAGGCCGTACGTCAGCGTCGGAATCGGGCTGCCCACGAAGGTGCGGTCGTAACCATCAATCACGCCATCGGGCACGCCGTCCGGCCCGCTGAGGTCCTTAAATTTCACGTCGCCCGGCTGCACGCCCGGCCCCTGGTAGGCGTGGGTGAACACCTCCTGGGCGTTCTGAAAAATGCCGTCGGTTTGGAGCAGGTAGAACGCGCCTACCGGCTGGCCCACCGCCGTAAGCGTGGCGTAGTAGTTGTTGTCGATGCGCCCGCCCACGATGGGTTGGGCCTGCCCCAGCGAAATCACCTCGTTGCGCAGCGTGGCCATGTTGCCGGTCACCCCATAGCTCCAGTCCTTGCCGATGCTGTTGCGGTAGCTCAGCTCCACTTCCAGGCCCTGGTTGCGGATGTTGCCGGCGTTACTGGGCGGGTTGCCCGCGTTGCCGGCGCTGCTGGGCAGCGGCAGGTTGAGCAGCACCCGCGAGGTATTCTTCACGAAGTAATCCACCGTGAGCTGCAGCGCGCCTTTCAGCAGGCCCACGTCGAGGCCCACGTCCGACTGCGTGCTGGTTTCCCAGCGAATAAGCGGGTTGCCCTTCGACACGATGCTCAGCCCCAATGTAGAGGTGCCGCCGAAGGGATAATAGCCCGTGCTGCCCACCAGCGAGGCATACGGGTAGTTGCCGATGGCCGAGTTGCCCAGCTGGCCCACGCTGGCCCGCAGCTTCAGCTGCGACAGCACCGCGAGGTTGCTCATGAAGCTTTCCTGCATGATGTTCCAGCCCAGCGAGCCCGAAAAGAACGTCTGCGTCCGGTTGCCGGGCAGGAACTGCGAAGAGCCGTCGGTGCGGAAGTTGAAGCTGGCCAAGTAGCGCCCTTCGTAGTCGTAGCCCAGCCGCCCAAAGGCCGACAGCAGCGCGCTGTGCGCCTCGTTGCCGCCGTTCTGCTGAATGCCGGTGCCGCTGTCCAGGTACTGAAAATTGGGGGTCTGGTCCACGTAGCCGCGCCGCGAAGCCGACAGTGACCGCACGTTGTTCTTAATGGCCTCAGTACCCAGCAGGAAGTTGAAGGTGTGCTTGCCCAGCAGCAGGTCGTAAGTAGCGGTGTTGGTCCAGTTGTAGTTGAATTCGTTGGTGTTGGACTGCCCCAGCTGCGGCGGCGAGTTGAAAGCCCGGTCGATGCCGAACGTCTTGAAAAACTGCTTGAAATCGGTGATGCGGAACGTCACACCGTAGTCGGAGCGAATGTGCAGCCGCTCGATGGGCGTGATTTCCACGTAGGCATTGCCCAGCAGCGCGTAGCGGTAGAAATTGCGGTCGGCCGCATCGGCCAGCGCCACCGGGTTGATGCCATCGCCGAAAAAGGCCGCGCCGCTGGTGCCATCGGGCAGCTTGGGCAAGTCCACGAACTGGCCCTGGTCGTTATAAACCGGCGTGGCCGGCGTCCGGAACAGGGCGTAGCGCACCACACTGGCCCCCGGGTTGCCATCGCCAAAACCGTCGCCCGAGGTACCCACCTGCCGGGTTTTCGAGTACGACAGGTTGGCGTTGGTGCCCACCTTCACGTATTTCGACAGCGTGCTGTTCACCGCCGTGCGCAGATTGTACCGGTCGTACGACGAGTTCTGAATCAGACCATCCTGCTTTAGGTAGCTGCCGGACACGATGTACTGCGAGTTATCGCCACCGCCGCTCACGTCGGCCTGCACGTTGTACTGCTGGGCCGGCTTCAGCACTTCTTTCAGCCAGTTCACATCGGGCAGGGTGGCGGCCAGCGCGGCCGGAATCTGGTCGCGGCCGTCGTTTTTCGCCGCCACGTTGTAGGCGTTCACGTACTGGCCGGTGTTGGCCATTTTGATGAGGTTCGACGCCGTTTGCACGCCCGTGTAGGCGCTCAGGGTCAGGCGGGGCTTGCCGGTTTTGCCGCGCTTGGTGGTCACAATCACCACCCCGTTGGAGGCGCGCGCGCCATAAGTGGCTGCCGCCGCCGCATCCTTCAGAATGTTGATGCTCTCGATATCATTGGGCGAAATCTGGTTGATGCCGTCCTTGGTCGGCACCCCATCAATGATGTAGAGCGGGTCATTATCATTAATGGTACCCACGCCCCGAATTCGCACGGAAATATTCTCGCCCGGCGCGCCGGTGGCCTGCGTGATGGCCACCCCGGCCGCCTTGCCCTGCATAATTTGGGCCACGCCCGTCACCGGAATGCTGTTGATGTCGCGCTGGTCAATCTGCGACACGGCTACTGTTACGTCGGATTTTTTCTGGCTGGTGTAACCCAGCACCACCACTTCTTCCAGCGCCTTCACGTCGGTTTGCATGGCCACATTCACCGTGGTGCGGCCTTGCAGGGCCACTTCCTGCGTCACAAAGCCAATGGCCGAAATTACCAGTGTGGCATCCGCATCGGGCAGGCTGAGGGTGAAGTTGCCGTCGGCATCGGTGGTGGTGCCGTTGGTCGTGTTTTTCACCAGTACCGTCACGCCGGGAATGGGCGCTTTGTCGGGGCCAGTCACCTGGCCGCGTACCGTTACGGCCTGGGGGCTCGTGGCCCCGGCCGTTTCCCAGTTGGACGCACTGGGTCCGTTGTTGCCCCCAATCGATTGCAGGTTGGGGGCGGAAAGCTTGGGCATCGAGATGACGTACATATTGCGGTCCGTCTTCTCGATACGCAGGCCACTCACGGTCACGGCATAAGTCAGCTTTTCCTCCCAGCTGCGAAACGTCATCGCATCAAGGTTAACGACCTTATCCCGAACCAACTCGCTGCGGTACAGGAAGTAGGCATGATGCACCGTCTTCATTTCCTGCAACAGGCTTTCCAGCGAAGTACTCCGAACAGTCGTCCGGCCAGCCGCCGGCTCCGGCTGTTGCGGGGCTTTGAGCATGGCCATGAGCGGGCGCTGCGCCTGCGCGTGGGCGGTGCTAAGACTACCGGCCAGCAATAGCGGCAGCAGCTTTAGCGAATGAGTAAAAAGTGCCATAGGTGGGAATTCTAGAGGCGGAGAATAGAACGAAGGCAAAGGCAGCAGAGCCGCAAAATCAGTTGAGCCAGACGTGGTTGCCCTCGCGGCGCACACTCACATCCAACGACTTGCTAAAGGCATTTAGCAGCACGTCCACGTCGTGGTTGGGCACCGAGCCGGTGAGCTTCTGCTGGCGCAGGGCCGGGTTGCCCACCGTGATTTCGAGGCCGTAGGTGTCTTCCAGCAGCGTAATAATCTCGGCTACCGGCGTATCGTTGAAATCCAGGTGCCCGGTGGTCCAGGCGGCGTACAGCGTGGGGTTCACTACCCGCTTGGCCAGGGGGGCCTGCGGGGCAGCGGGGCGGTATTCCACCAACTCGCCGGGCTTCATCAGCACTTCCTCGGTGCGGCCGGCGTGCTGGTGCCGCAGCTGCACCTGGCCCGATTTTAGCACCACTTTGGCCTGGCCCGGCCGGTTCAGCACGTCGAACTGCGTGCCCAGCACGGCCACGTCGAGCGGCCCGGCATGCACCGTGAATTTCACGTTGGCCGGGGCGGCAGCCACTGCTTTCAGCCGCGCCGGGGCCGTGTGGCGCACGGCAAAAAACGCCTCCCCCGCCAGCCATACTTCGCGGGCGTGGCCCGGCTGCCAGGTGGTAGCCAGCTTCAGCACCGAGTTGGCGTTCAGGGTCACGCGGGAGCCGTCGGGCAGCGTTACCTCGCGGTGCTCGCCGGCGTGGGTTGTGTAGCTGGTCCAGGCCGGAGCGGTGGGTGTAGCATGTTGCCAAAGGCCCACGCCGGCGAAGCCCAGCGCTAAAGCCGCCACGGCCGCGCCGGCCCAGCGCCGGGCGCGCCGGCCCACGCGCAGCGCTGGCTGGGCGCGGGGCACCACCGGCGGGTGCATGGCATGCCACAGCTTGGCGGCTTCTTCCTTTTTCAGGGCCTCGGGCAGGGGCTGCGGCTGGCGAGTGGCCAGCAGTTGCAGCACTGCCACGGCTTCATCAAACTCGGACTGCTTAGCCGGGTGCTGCACAATCCAGGCGCGCCAGAACTGCACAGCGTCAGCGTCGTGCCCAATCACAAACGATTGAAACGACTCGTCAGCCAAAAAATCCTCGGTCGAGTAAGCGGCGTATTTCATAAGCAGATGGTTGAGCGGGGCAGCGGCTCAGTGCCGCTTTTTGCTGCCGGGCGGGTAGTCGCGGGCAGCCCCATTCATCTCCATCACGGCCGATGTGGCCGTTTATACTCATCCCCACCAAAAAAAAATTTCGACGCCCCTTATTCTCCGGATTTTAGGAGGCTGCCCGGATTACTTTGCCAGCATCAAAACCAGCATCAAAGCCAGTACCATCATCTTGCGCAATGTTTGCAAAGCATTGAAAACCAGGTTTCTGACTGATTGCGTATTCAACGACATCACCTCGGCGATGCGCTCGTAGGAAAACCCATCAAAAAATTTCAGGTATAAGGCCTCGCGCTGCCGCTTCGAAAGCTTGTTGAGGGCGGCCAGCAGCCGGGCGCTTTGCTCGGCGTCACCCTGCTGGGCAATCAGGAATTCCTCGTGCGAATACGTCACCTCGAACGAGTCGGTGTAGGTGGGCAGCAGGTGGCGGTGCTGCCGCAGCAGCTTGGTTTCGTCGCCCAGATGCCGGCGCAACGCCTTGAATAAGTACGCCTTCACCACCTGTACGGCCCGCAGCCCCTCCCGCCGCCGCCACAGCTTTTGAAACAGATTCTGGATGCAGTCTTTCACCAGTTCCTCGTCGCCGGTCAGCTTCAGGCCATAGTGGTACAGCGCATCGTAGTAGGTTTCGAACAGTATAGCCAGGGCGCGGGCCTCTCCCCCTCGAAAGGCGTTCCAAAGCTCCGCGCTATTCTCTTCGGTCACCGTCGGCAAGGAATTGGGGGTTATCTGGAAGCTGTTTGAATTAAGTACAAAAGCGGCAAAGATGCGTCTCTGCCCCGTGGCCAGCTAACGCAAACAGCCTCTTATTCAAAAGCGCACGCGCCACTAAAATATGTACTAAGGTGGGACTAATTATTTCGTGCCGCTACAGCTATACAATTGGGCCGGATAATCGGCCTTGCGCTTTGCCGGGCGCTTCAACCACCCGAACCGGGATTTCCCTTTCGGCATGGTACGCGGCCTAACCAGCCGCCCGCCTTCTGCATAGCATAAGAGCCGGGAAGCGCCGACCTGGGGGCCGTCGGGGAGGCGGCGGTGTGGCTCAAGCCCGTTGCCACGATTATCGGTTGTCGGTTATCCCCTAACCAGTCAGCCAAAAAGCAAAAACCCCATTCCTGGCTCGGAAATGGGGTTTTTGCTTGAGTAGAGAGCGAGGGATTCGAACCCCCGGACCTGTTACAGTCAGCGGTTTTCAAGACCGCCGCAATCGACCACTCTGCCAGCTCTCTGGGTATACTACTCGTGCGCTGTGGTTGGTAAAGCAACAAAAAAGGCTTTTTCCAGCGCAGAAAAAGCCTTTTGTAGAGAAGGGGGGATTCGAACCCCCGATACCGTTGCCGGTATAACGGTTTTCGAAACCGTCGCATTCGACCACTCTGCCACCTCTCTATAAGGTTCCCCGAGTGATTGGGGAGTGCAAAAGTAGAAAGGAATGAGGAATGAAGAATGAGGAATGGAGAATTTTTCTTGAATTTTCTTCTATCGCCCTCAAAACCAATTCCTCATTTTTCATTCTTCCCTTTCAGTTGCTCTTCCAGCATCTTGCGGCGGCGGCCGGTCACGGCATCCATGCTCACGTTCACCTCAAACCCGATAATCAGGGTCATGCACACAAATTCGAGCCAGACCATGAAGCCCACCAGCGCCCCGATGGAGCCGTAGAAATGGTTGTAGGAATCGAAAATCCGAACGTAAAGCGTGAACAGAAAAGACACCAGAAAAATGAGCAGCGTGGCCACAATGGCCCCGACCGACACCAGCGGCCACTTATCATGAACGGGCGGCACGAAGTAGTAAATCACGCAGGTGGTGCTCAGAAACAGCCCCAGCAATGAGCCGTAGCGGATGAGCGTAAGCACCAAATCGGTGAACCGCTCGGGCACGATTTCATAGAACACCAGCCCATCGATGAGGTAAGTGCCGAAGAAGATGCCCGCGATGGACAGCAGCAGAATCAGCGCCAATACAAATGTTAACGCCGTGGCAATCATGCGCTTGCGCAGGTAGCTGCGATGCTTGAACCACGGGTATTTTTTTTCGAAGGCATCGAGCAGGGCCATGATGCCGTTGGAGCTGAGCACCAGTGCGGTACCGAAACCGAAGGAGAGCAGGCCGCCGTGCGGGATGTTCACGATGTCCTCGATGGTGGAGGCGGTGGCAGCGTACAGCTCGCGGGGCATAAAATCGGCCAGGAACTGGAGAATGTCCACGTTCAGGTTCGGCACGGGGATATACGGAATGAGCGTAAACAGGAAAATAATGGTCGGGAACAGCGCCACCGTGAGGTTGAAAGCCATGTAGGCGGCGCGCTTCTCCAGCGAGTCGAGCCGCAGCTCGTGCAGGATGCGGTCAAGCACGTCGTAGAGCGAGGCATGGCCGCCGGGCAGCCGCAGCCGCTTCAGGCCCACAATGACGCGCCGGTACGGCCGTTGCTGGCGCACATCGGGGAAACGGGCACGGCGAATGGCGGCGGGAGCTTTCACTTAGTCAGTGAGCAGTGAGCAAGAGAATACTTTCGGACTGATTTCCGGCAGCTTCAACTTCCCGCAAAGTACGGGGCCAGCTTTTCAGTTACCTCGGCGGGCACCGGCACGGGCCGCCCGATGGCCAAGCGCATGAACACCATCAGGGTGTGGCCTTCGGTGAGCAGTTCCTGGGCTTCGTTGTACACTTCGTATTCGAACAACACGCTGGCCCCCCGGGCGGGTTTCCGAATCAGCAGGCGCACCGTGAGCAGGTCGTCGTAGCGGGCGGGGCGGCGAAACCGGGTGCCCATCTCCACTACCGGCATTCCTATGCCGGTGGCCTCAAGGGCCTTGTACGAGAAGCCCAGGTCGCGGAAGGCCTCGGTACGCGCCACCTCGAAGTACGCCGCGTAGTTGCCGTAGTAGACGTAGCCCATCTGGTCGGTTTCGGCGTAGCGCACGCGGATTTGGGTGTCGGAAGAATACATACCTTTTACCTTAACAGAACGTCATGCTGGGCGGTCGAAGCATGACGTTCTCTTTATTTGATGCCTGCTCTATTTAAAGCCGCCTGGTAGCGCCGCGCGTTCATAATGTGCTCCTTCTCATTCGTAGCGAAGGCGTGGTAGCCGCTGAAATCTTCCTTGGCGCAGAAGTAGAGGTAGTTGTTGCTCTCCGGTTTCAGCACCGCGTCGATGCTGGCGATGCTGGGCAGGTTGATGGGGCCGGGCGGCAGGCCGGCGTACTTGTAGGTGTTGTAGGGCGAGTCCTTTTGCAGATGCACGTTGAGCACGCGCTTGATGGTGAAGTCGCGGTTGGCGTACACCACGGTGGGGTCGGCCTGCAGCTTCATGCCGCGCTTGAGACGGTTGAGGTAGACGCCGGCGATGCGGGGACGCTCGTCGGCGTGCTGCTGCTGCTCGGCTTCCACAATGCTGGCCAGGGTGCTCACCTGGGCGCGGGTGAGGTGCAGCTTTTCGCGCTCGGCGTCGCGGGCGGGAGTCCAGAACTTCTCGTACTCCTTTTTCATGCGCTGCATGAGGTTGGTGGCCGTGGTGTTCCAGTATAGCTCGTAGGTGTTCGGAATGAACATGCTGAGCACGGTAGTGGTGTCAAAGCCCAGGCTGCGGGTGTAACTGGGGCTGGCCAGCAGCGAGTCGATGGTGGCGGGCCGGGCGTCAATCTGGGTCGAGAGCTTGTCGGCCAGCTCGCGGCGCAGGCGCACGTTGGTGAACGTGAGCTTAAGCGGCGACTGGATACCGGCCTTCAACACGTTGATGAGCTGGCGATTGGTGAATCCGTCCTTCAGCTCGTAGCGGCCGGGCTTGACGTGGGCCGGGTACTTCATAAGCTTGGCCACAAAGTGCAGCGAGAGCTTATCAACCACGGTGCCGGTGGCATCGATGGTTTTCAGAGCGGCCTGCCAGTCGTCGCCGCGATGCACGATGACGTAGGTCGGCTTGCCCTTTGTTTCGATGTTGGCGGTGAAGAACACCTGGTAGAAATAGTAGGAGAAGCAGACCAGCGCGAGCGTGAAAACGACGCTCACGGTGGCCCAGCGGCGGCGGCGCTTCAGGGCTTGGTCGCGGTATTCGATGGCCGACTTTTTGGCGGGTTGGGACATGGGAGTTAAAAAGGGAATCGGGGGAGCGGCGCCAAAAGTACGAAGGGCGGCAACCGGAAGGCGCGGGCGGCGTTGGAGTTGTTTCGTTTCGGCCGGACGTAGTACCTTGCCCGCGCCTTTGGCCCGGCGGGTTGCCCGCCGCCGAAGGCCGTGGCCGCCGCGCCACCGCATTACGTCTCTAATTTATTAACCATCAGCCGTATCCATGCCCGCCACCCTTCTCCGCATCCATCCCGAAAATCCGCCGCAGAGCCGCATTCAGCAAGCCGTTGACGTATTGCGTAAGGGGGGAGTCATTATTTACCCCACCGATACGGTCTATGGCATCGGCTGCGACGTGACCAATGCCAAAGCCGTAGAAAAAGTCTGCCGCATCAAAAAGCTCTTTCCCGAAAAGGCCAACCTGAGCTTCATCTGCTACGACCTGTCGCATATTTCCGACTACGCCCACGGCATCACCACGGAAACCTACAAAGTCATCAAAAAGGCGCTGCCTGGCCCATTCACGTTTATTTTTGAGGCCAGCGCCAACGCGCCCCGCTTCGGCGGCACCAAGCGCAAAACCGTGGGCATCCGCGTGCCGGATAACCAGATTATCCGCCAGCTGGTGAAGGAGCTCGGCAATCCCATCGTGAGCACCTCGGTGCGCGAGGACGAAAATACTATCGACGAGTACGTGACCGACCCAGACCTGATTTTCGAGAAATACCGCCTGCTGGTGGACCTCGTGATTGACGGCGGCTTCGGCGGCAACGTCCCCAGCACCATCATCGACTGCACCAACGACGAGTTCGAGCTGGTGCGCCAGGGCGCGGGCGACATTGAGCAGTATTTGTAAAAGGCTTGGGTTGACCCAGCCACTTCCAAAATAAAAAAACCGGCCCGCACAGGCCGGTTTTTTTGTGGGCCGAACCAAGATAAATCAGTCCCGGCATCCCGCCCTCAAGACTCAACCTTCCTTTTGTGCTTCCAGCGGCGGTGCGTCCACAAATACTGCTCGGGCGAGGCGCGCATGTCCTTTTCCAGCTGCCGGGCGAAGGCTTCGGTGATGGGGAATGTGCCGGCGGGCGCGCCTTTCGTGGCCCGGCCATCGGGCAGCTCGGTGAAGGTGACTTCGTAGTAGCCGCGCCGCACGCGGCGGATGCCCACGTAAAGCACGGCGCAATCGAGCTGCACGGCCAGGCGGTCGGCGCTGGTATAAAAGCTGGTGTCCTGATGCAGGAAATTGGTCCAGTAGGGTTTGTCTTCGGGGCCGGCCGCCTGGTCGGTAAGCAGACTGAGGGTGCGGCCTTCGCCCCGGTGGGCCACCAAATAACGTAGCGTGGCCAGCATGGGCACAGCATCGGCCCCGAAGCGGGTGCGCAGTCGGCGCATCAGGGTTTCAAAAAACAGATTATTCAGCGGCTTGTACACGCCGGCGGCCCGGCCGGGAAACTCCAGTGCCGCGCCGTTCAAAATCCACTCCCAGTTGCCCATGTGCGAGCCCAGGGAGAGCACGAACCGGCTTTCAGCAAAATGATTCGTCATCAACTCCGGGTTGGTGAAGCGCATGCGCCGGGCTAGGTCTGTGGGCGAAATGGCGGCCAGCTTCAGAATTTCGACTACCACTTGAGCAAAATGCCGGTAGAACGCCTTGCCGGTACGCTCGATTTCGGCCGGCGTTTTCTCCGGGAAAGAGTTGCGCAGGTTTTCCGTAACCACGCGCCAGCGGTAGCGCACCACGTAGGCCAGCAGAAAATAAATACCCTCCGCAACTACATACAGCACCGCCAGCGGCAGGCGCGCCAGGCCCAGCAGCAGCCACCACAGCGGCTCGAAGTACCAGGCGTAGGGCCGGCCGGTGGTGGCCGTATTTCCTTTCGTGGCCATGCTTAGCGGGGCACGGCGGCCCCGGCGGGCGCGTATTCGGCGGCGGAGTGCTCGCCAACGGCGCGGTGGCCGGCCAGCAGCGTCTTGTTGCCGGGGCCGCCGTACACTTCCACAAACAGCGTGAACGGGCCATCGGGCAGCGGCCCCATTGGCAGCTGCCCGGCGATGCTGGTGGGACGGCCACTTTGGGGCGTGAGAGTGGCATCAGCGTCGGCCGCCGAGCCGTCGGGCGTGGTGAGGTGATAGTGTACGCGCAGTGCCTGACCCACGGGCGCGTTGTGCAATTCGGTATAGAAGAAGACGTTATCCGCGCCCCGGCCGTAGCTGCCGCCGGGCGCACGGGTGAGGCGGTAGCCGCCCCGGGCAAAATTATCGTCGCCCCCGCTGCGGGCGGCGGGGCGCGAAAGCAACACCACATCGGTCAGAAACGGGCCGGCGGGCGCTTCCAGCACCAGCGGCTTTTCGACGGTGGTTTCGCTACCCGTGGTGCGGTATTGGTCCTTCACGGTGCCGCGCAGGGTGTATTTACCATCGGGTAGCATGATGCGCTTGAGGAAGCTCTGCGGGTTTTTGATGGCGATGGTGGTGTCGGTGAGCACCGGCGGCTTCAGCGTGATGACTTCATGATAAGCGGAGGTGCCGTCGGCTTTCAGAATGTCGAGCGTGACGAGGGCCGACGACTGAAATGCCTTGGGAGCCCGCTGCCGGTACATGAGCAACTGCGTGGGCACGGTCACATATATTTCCACTTCGGCTCCCTTTTCCACTTTGTTCAGGTTGCGAAAACGGGCCACGTCGAGCAGCAGCTGCGGCGGGCCGGCCTGAGCGGCCAGCGTGGTGAGGGCAACGAGTAAAGTCAGGAGGTAGCGCATGGGGCAAAAGTACGGCGGAGGAGTGTGGAGCAGAGATAGCAGAACAACAGAACGTCATGCTGAGCTTGCCGAAGTATCTCTACCGCATCAGTAATCAAGACGATTCAACAAAGCGGTAGCGATGCTTCGACTGCGCTCAGCATGACGTTCACCAAAGCCACTGGCAAACATTTATCGTGCCGGTGCGTTTAGGCTCCGATATGCGCGCACCGCTGGCCTTCTTTCTGGGAATACTGATGCTGCTGGGCAGCTTCGTGCCCGAGAATGACCTGGGCGAGCTGGCCAAGCTGCCGCAGCTGGTTGAGCACTACGAATACCACCATTCGGCCGCGGGCGGCGGGCTGAATTTCGGCCAGTTCATTGCGGAGCATTACGGCGCGGGCACGAAGCACTACGCGGGCTGCACGCTTTCGCCCCGCCACCAGCAAGACCACCACAACCTGCCCCTACGCTGCCACCACGGCTGTGGTACGGTGAGTTTTGTGGTGGTGGCCGCGACGCGGCTGGTGTTCGTGGCCCGGCCCGAAACGGCCGTGGTGCGGGCCTACCGCGCCACCGTTGCGCCACGCTACGCCTTCCGCTTCAGCGCTTCGCTGGGCCAGCCGCCCCGAGCCTAGCCTACCCGCGCCCCCGGACGCAGTGTGCCCGTGCCGAATACCGGCTCCGGCCCCGAAATCCGGCCCCCTCCCCTCTCTTATTGGATTTTTAGCGCCTCCCGGGCCGGCCACTGGCCGCGTTCGGGGCCGGCCGCATTGCACCGTATCGCATGATTTCGGCAATTATTAATTTCAGCATCCGCAACAAGCTGCTGGTGGGTTTGATGCTGGCCGGGCTGGTCGCTTGGGGCGTGTTTTCGGCCGCCAGCCTGCCGCTCGACGCCATTCCGGATGTCACCAACAACCAGGTGCAGGTCATCACCCAAAGTCCCGCGCTGGCGGCGCAGGAAGTCGAGCAGCTCATCACCGTGCCGCTCGAACTACAGCTGCGCACCATTCCCGGCGTCACGGAAATCCGGTCGATTTCCCGCTTCGGGCTGTCGGTGATTACCGTGGTGTTTGAGGAAGACGTGGACACCTACCACACCCGGCAGTTGGTGGCCGAGAAGCTCAAGGTGGCCGAGGCCGACTTAGGGCAGGGCATCGGCTCGCCGGGAATGGCGCCCATCACCACCGGCCTGGGCGAGATTTATCAGTACACCATCAAGGTCAAAAAGGGCTACGAGAAGCAGTACGGCCTGGCCCAACTGCGCGAGGTGCAGGACTGGCTGGTGAAGCGCCGCCTGGCTGGTGTGACCGGCGTGGTGGACGTGAGCAGCTTCGGCGGCTACGTGCGGCAGTACGAGGTGAGCGTGGACCCGGCCCGGCTGGCCGGTGCGGGCGTGAGCATGGCCGAGCTCTACGAAGCCCTGCAGGCCAACAACGGCAACGCCGGCGGCAGCTACCTGGAGCGCGGCCCGCGCGCGTTTTTCATTCGGGGCGAGGGCCGGGCCACGTCGTTGCAGGACATCGGCAACATCGTGGTGAAGCCTGTGGCCCGGCCCGGCCAGGGCGGCGCGCCGCTGCTGGTGCGCGACGTGGCGGCCGTGCGCTTCGGCCACGCCGTGCGCTACGGGGCCATGGACCGCGACGGCCTGGGCGAAACCGTGGGCGGCGTGGTCCTCATGCTGAAGGGTGCGTCGTCGGAAGCCACCATCAAAAACGTGAAGGCGCGGGTGGCCGAAATCCAGCAAACGCTGCCCAATGGTCTGGAAATCGACCCGTTTCTGGACCGCACCAAGTTGGTGGACAAGGCCATTCATACCGTGGTGAAAAACCTGATTGAGGGCGGCGTTATCGTGGTGCTGGTGCTGCTGTTGCTGCTCGGCAACCTGCGGGCCGGGCTGGTGGTGGCGGGCATGATTCCGCTGTGCATGCTCTTCGCGCTGGGCATGATGCGGACCTTCGGCGTGTCGGCTAACCTAATGAGCCTGGGCGCGTTGGACTTCGGCCTCATCGTGGACGGGGCCGTAATTATCGTGGAGGCCGTCATCGCCCACCTGTTGCACGAGCGCCTCAAAGCGGCCCACGAAACAATGGACGACATCACCGAGGGCGTGACCAACCGGCTCATGAAATCGGCCCTGTTCGGTCAGCTCATCATCCTGATTGTGTACCTGCCGATTTTGTCGCTCACCGGTATCGAGGGCAAGATGTTCCGCCCCATGGCCCTCACGGTGAGCTTCGCCATTCTGGGGGCCATGATTATGTGTTTGACCTACGTGCCGGCCGTCACGGCTTGGGCCTTGAAGAAGAATGTGAGCGAAAAGCCCAACCTAGCCGACCGCATCGTGGGCTTTCTGCACAAGCTGTACGACCCCATTATTCGAGCGGCGTTGGGGGCGCGCTGGCTGGTGGTAGGCGTGGCGCTGGGGCTGCTGGCATTGGGCGGCTTCGTGTTTTCGCGGCTGGGCGGCGAGTTTATTCCGCAGCTCGATGAGGGTGATTTCGCCATGAACGTAACGCTCGCGCCGGGCTCTTCTTTAGATGAAAGCATCTTGCTTACGTCTCGGATTCAGCGCATTCTGAAGAGTAAATTTCCGGAAGTCATTCAGGTGGTGGGCAAAATCGGCACTTCTGAAATCCCCACCGACCCGATGTCGCTGGAAGATTCGGACCAGATGATTATCCTGAAAGACCACGCCGACTGGACTAGCGCCAGCACCCGCGAAGAGCTGGCAAATAAGATGCAAGCCGCCCTGGCCGGCGTGCCCGGCGTGAGCCTGGAGTTTCAGCAGCCCATCCAGATGCGGTTTAACGAGCTGATTTCGGGCGTGAAGTCGGACGTATCGGTGAAGATTTACGGCGACGACCTCGACGTGCTGAAAGCCAAGGCCGATGAGGCCGCCGCACTCATTGCCCCGCTGCAAGGCGTGGGCGACATCAAAGTGGAGCAAATCATTGGCCTGCCCCAGCTGCGCGTGACCTACGACCGCGCCAAGCTGGCCCAGTACGGCCTGCGCGTGATGGACCTCAATACCCTGCTGCAAACCGCCTTCGCCGGCCAGACCACCGGACAGGTCTACGAAGGCGAGCGCCGCTTCGACCTCGTGCTGCGTCTTGACTCGCTGCACCGACGAGGCCCCGACGACCTCAACCAGCTTCTGGTGTCGCTGCCCGACGGCAGCCAGATTCCTCTGGCAGAAGTGGCCACCGTGGCCCTTAAACCGGCCCCGGCCCAAATCTCCCGCGACGACGCCCGCCGCCGCGTCAATATCGGCGTGAACGTGCGGGGCCGCGACGTGCAAAGCCTCGTGCAGGACATTCAGGGTAAGTTGAAAAGCGGCCTGCGCCTGCCGCCCGGCTACAGCATCGTGTACGGCGGCCAGTTCGAAAACCTGAACCACGCCAAGGCCCGCTTAGCGGTGGCCGTACCGGTCTCCTTGGTACTGATTTTCATGCTCTTGTTCCTGGCTTTCCGTTCGGTAAAGGAGGCGTTGCTGATTTTCACGGGCATCCCGCTGGCGGCCATTGGCGGGGTGTTGGCGCTGGGCATCCGGGGCATGCCATTCAGCATCTCGGCCGGCGTGGGCTTTATCGCGCTGTTTGGCGTGGCGGTTTTGAACGGCATCGTACTGGTGGCCAGCCTGAACGAATTGGCCACGGCCGGCGTGAATAAAATCCGGGAGCGGGTGCTGCGCGCCACCGAGGAGCGGTTCCGGCCGGTGCTGCTCACGGCCTCGGTGGCCTCGCTGGGCTTCCTGCCGATGGCCCTCTCCGGCTCGGCCGGCGCTGAGGTGCAGAAGCCACTGGCCACGGTGGTTATTGGCGGGCTGATTACGGCTACGCTGCTTACGCTGGTGGTGCTGCCGGTGCTCTACACATTCTTTATGAAAGACGATGAGCCCAGTCCCGAAGTAGCCGCCGAGGAAGCCGAAGAGGCGAAAATCAAGGAGGAAACCGGCGGTGAGCCCGCCGCTGTAACTGATGAAAAATCGGATTCGTCGGAAAGCAAATCGAAGCCGGCTAACCAATCCAAAACCGAAGCTGAGCGCGTGGCCGAAGAAAAAGCAGAACTGGAAAAGAAGAAAGCCGAAGCCCCAAAACCGGCTAAGCCTGATGCGAAAGACACGGGCGCGACGGGAGTTTCCGCAGTGGTACTGCTGCTGGCCCTGGCGGCCCTGCTGCCCCATCACGCCCGCGCCCAAAAGGCCCCGACGGATGGGCCGCTCAGCATCTCGCAGGCCCTGAGCACCGGCCTGGCCCAGAGCCCGTTGGTGCAGTCAGCCAACCTACAGGCTCAGCAGCAGGCCGCGCTGGCCCGCACCGGTTTCGACCTGCCCCGGCTGGTATTCGACTATCAATACGGCCAGATTTCGGGCCCGCTGAACGACCACAGCTTCAACGTGCTGCAACAGTCGGCCTTCCCCACCGTGTACGGAGCGCAGCGCCAGGTGCTGCAAACCACGGCCCAGGCCGGTACCATCCGGGCCCGCGCCCAGCGCCGCGAGCTGAGCCGCAGCATCCGCTCGGGCTACTATAATTTGCTGGTCACCTACCGCCTCACGGCACTGTTGCGTCGGCAGGACAGCCTGTACCAGCGCGCCGCCCGGGCCGCCCGCATCCGCTACCAGGTGGGCGAAACCAACCGCCTGGAGCAGGTTTCGGCCGAAGCCCGCAGCCGCGAGTTGCAAAACCGCCTCGCCACCCTGCGCTCCGAGTTGCTGGTGCAGCGACGCCAGCTGGCCCTGCTGCTGGGCCAGCCCGGCCTGGCCAGCATCGACACCACGGCTAGCCCCCGCGCCGTGCTACTTGCCGCCGACACGGCCGCCCGCCCGCCCGCCACCAACCCTACGCTGGCCCTCTATCAGCAGCAGCTCACGCTTAGCCAGCAGCAAACCCAACTTGAAAAGCTCCGCCGCCTACCCGACCTGCGCGCCGGCTATTTCAACCAGAGCATCAATAAAGAGCGGGGTTTCCAGGTGGCCCAAGCCGGTATCGCGGTGCCGTTATTAGGAGGTGCCCAGCGCGCGCGCATTGCCGCCGCCAAAATCGGCGAGGAAGCCGCCCAGGTACAGCTGGCTTATGCCAACACGCAGTTTGGCACCCAGCTCAGCACCCTGCGCCAGCAGCTGGGGCGGGCGCAGGCCTCGCTGCTCTACTATGAGAACTACGGGTTGCCGCAAGCCCGTCTCATCCTCGACACGGCCGAGAAAACCTTCCGCGCCGGCGAAATCAGCTATGTGGACTATGTGGTGAATACCCAGCCCGCCTGGCAGATTCAGGAAGCTTATTACGAGCAGCTCAGGCAGTACAACGAGCTGGTGGCCAATGTCCAGGCCTTGGCCGGGGCGGATGCACCATGATTTCATTAACAGACAAAAAGACCGTCATGCTCATCCGGCGTCCGCGCAGCCGAAGCATCTCGCGTGCAGCAGTAATTCAACCGGCAGAATTAGTTGCGCGGTAGAGATGCTTCGGCTGCGCGGACGCCAGATGAGCATGACGCCTAAAATCATCAGAAAAACATCCCATGAAATTCCTTCCCTACGTCGCCCTCCTTCCCTTCCTCATCGCCTGCGGCAGCAAGGCCGAAAGCGCCGCCGACAAGCCCGCCCCGCCCCCACCCCGTGCGCCCAACGAGGTTTTCCTCTCCAGCGCTCAAACCCAGGCCGCCGGTATCGAGCTCGGCACCTTCGCCCGGCGCGACCTTGGCACCGAGGTGCAGGCCACCGGCCAGATTGACGTGCCACCTAGCCACCGGGTGTCCGTCACGGCCATTATGGGCGGGTATGTGCAGCAGCTTCCCGTGCTGCCCGGCCAGTTTGTGAAGCGCGGCAGCGTGCTCGCAACCCTGCGCAACCCAGATTACCTCAAGCTACAGCAGGACTACCTCCAGAGCAAGGCGCGCATCGTGTTCCTCCAGCAGGAAACTGCCCGCCAGCAAATTCTCAACGATGAGGACGTGGGAGCCCGCCGCAAGCTCCAGCAGGCCACCTCCGAGCTGCGCACCGAGCAGGCCGCCGCCGGCAGCCTCGCCGCCCAGCTCCGCCTCATCGGCCTGAACCCGGGCACCATCAGCGCCACCAATATCCGGCCCAGCGTGCCACTCATCGCGCCCATCGGCGGCTACGTGAAGGCCGTGCTGGTGAATCCCGGCCAGTTTGTGAACCCGCAGGACGTGCTCATTGAGTTGGTCGACCGTTCCGATTTGCACCTGGAATTAAAAGTTTTCGAGCGCGATATTGCCAAGGTGAAAGTGGGCCAGGACATTCTGTTCCGCGTGCCCGCCCAGGGAGCCAGCGCCCAGCCGCTGCCCGCCACCATCTTCCTCGTCGGCAAAGCCTTCGACGACGACGGCCGCACCGTGAGCGTCCATGCCCACCTGCACGACACCGGCCCCGATGCCGCCGCCACCGCCGCCCTGCTGCCCGGCCAATACGTCAGTGCCCGCATCCTCACCGGCCGCACCCCGCAGCGCACCCTGCCCGAAGACGCCCTTGTGCCCGGCGGCGAAGTCAGCTACGCCTACTACCAAATAAAATCCGACAGCAAGGGCAGCACCTTCCGCCGCTTCAGCCTCCGCCCCGGCGCTACCGACCAGGGCCAGGTAGCCGTGCGTTTGTTGGATAAATTGAGCGACACCACGCATCTGGTTGTGAAGGGCGCTTATTTTCTGGATGCCGAGCGGAGCAAAGGCCAGGGTGGCGACGAGTAGAGACGCATATTTGCGTCTCGTCGTTGAACGTTACCAGCGAACGAACCTCGTGCTATCTGTTCAATGACGAGACGCAAATATGCGTCTCTGCCCCCATGATTCTCCTCACCGAACTCCACTACCACCCGCCGGCTGCCCTCTTCGCCGCCCTCATCAATGCCGACGGCCTGTTACTGGAAGCCCACGAGCACTACCGCAAGCAAACCTTCCGCAACCGTTGCCTCATTCGAACGGCGCAGGGCGTGCAGCCCCTCACCATCCCGGTTATTGATGGCAACCGGGCCGAAAAGGTCAGTATTTCGGCCATCGAAATCGACTACCGGCAGAACTGGATTCACCGCCATTGGCGCACTTTGCAAACCGCCTACGGCAACAGTCCGTATTTTGAGTATTACGCCGACTATCTGCACGATATCTACGTAAGTAAGCCCGGACTGCTGTTCGATTTGAATCTGCAGTTTCTGCGCTTGTTGCTAAAGTGTTTCCGGCTCACGCTGCCGCTTGAATTCACTACCGAATACCACGCCCACTACCCCGCGCAACCTTCCTTAGAGAAGGCTGCTCTACTCACTATACCGACCAGCATCGCCGACCGGCGCGACTGGCTGACACCCAAAGCCACCCCCAAAACCGCAGAACCTGACACTCCGGCAGCCTCGGCGCTGGTACGGCCCTACCCGCAAGTGTTTGGCCCAGGTTTTGAGCCCGGCCTGAGCGTGCTGGACCTGCTCTTTTCGCAGGGTCCGGCCGCTGGAAGTTTTTTTATTGTGAGGTAAGCTTTAGCTTGCCGTCCGACGTAAGACGTGTCGTGAGCCGGCCGACGGCCTTATTTCCCACGGCAAGCTGAAGCTTACCGCACGTCGTCCGAACCTTCGCCCGAACCTGCTTGTTTTCAAGCGACACCGGCCCAACCCGTTATTCGTGTTTACTTGCCCGACGCGGGGCTTATTTGATTTTTCACTACGTTTATTGGCATGGAAGCTAAATTCTCAAACCGCGTCAAAGAGGTTATTTCCCTCAGTCGGGAGGAGGCCATCCGTCTCGGCCACGACTACATCGGCACCGAGCACCTGTTGCTCGGCATGATTCGCGAAGCCGAAGGCACTGCCCTCGGCCTACTGCGCAAGCTGGGCGTGAGCATTGATGAGCTGAAATTCTCGCTCGAACAGGCCACGCGCAATACCGCCACGCAGGGCACCAGCATCACCGGCTCGATTCCGCTCACCAAGCAGACCGAGAAGGTGCTGAAAATAACTTATTTGGAGGCTAAAATCTTCAAATCCGAAATCATCGGTACCGAACATCTCCTGTTGTCCATCCTGCGGGACGAAGACAACATTTCTTCCCAAATTCTCAGCAAATTCAACGTGAACTACGAAACTGTGCGCGACTCGCTGGATTACCACGGTAATGCCGGTTCTGCTCCGCAAAACCGTACGCCCGATACGGACGACGACGACAACGACAAACTCTTTGGCTCGTCGGGTCCCGGCGGGCGGGGCGCGGGCACCGGCGCTGGTGCCGGGGCCAAAAAGCCCGGCGAAAAATCGCGCACTCCGGTGCTCGACAACTTCGGCCGCGACCTCACCAAGCTGGCTGAAGACGACAAACTCGACCCCATTGTAGGTCGCGAAAAGGAGATTGAGCGAGTAGCTCAAATCCTGAGCCGTCGCAAAAAGAACAACCCTATCCTCATCGGTGAGCCCGGCGTGGGCAAAACGGCCATCGCCGAAGGCCTCGCCCTGCGCATCATCCAGAAAAAGGTAAGCCGCGTGCTCTTCAACAAGCGCGTCGTGACGCTGGATTTGGCTTCGCTGGTGGCCGGCACCAAGTACCGCGGCCAGTTCGAAGAGCGCATGAAGGCCGTGATGAACGAGCTGGAGAAGTCGCCCGACGTAATTCTGTTCATTGACGAGTTGCACACCATCGTGGGCGCTGGCGGCGCTTCGGGTTCGCTCGATGCTTCCAACATGTTCAAGCCGGCTTTGGCTCGCGGCGAGATTCAATGCATCGGTGCTACCACGCTGGATGAGTACCGCCAGTACATCGAGAAGGATGGTGCCCTGGCTCGTCGTTTCCAGATGGTGATGGTGGACCCCACCACGCCCGAGGAAACCATCGAAATCCTGCACAACATCAAGGACAAGTATCAGGACCACCACCACGTGGTGTACACCGATAAGGCCATTGAGCAGTGTGTGATGTTGAGCGACCGGTACATGTCTGACCGTTTCCTGCCGGACAAGGCCATCGACATTCTCGATGAGGCCGGTGCCCGCGTGCATATCAACAACATCGTGGTGCCCGAAGACATTCTCACGCTCGAAGAGCAGATTGAGAACATCAAAGGCGAGAAAAACCGCGTAGTGAAATCGCAGAAGTACGAGGAAGCCGCCAAGCTCCGCGACACCGAGAAGAAGCTGCTGGACCAACTCGAAACGGCTAAGAAAAGCTGGGAAGAGGAAACCAAGAAGAAGCGCTACACGGTGAAAGAGGAGAACGTGGCCGAGGTTATCGCCATGATGACTGGCATCCCCGTTTCGCGCGTGGCCCAGAATGAAAGCCAGAAGCTCCTCAACATGAACGAGGAGCTGCAAGGCAAAGTAATTGGTCAGGAAAAGGCCATCAAGCAACTGGTGAAGGCCATTCAGCGCACCCGCGTGGGCCTGAAAGACCCTAAGAAGCCGATTGGCTCGTTCGTGTTCCTCGGCCCCACGGGCGTGGGTAAGACGGAGCTGGCCAAGGTGCTGGCTACCTACTTGTTCGACAAGGAAGATGCGCTGGTGCGCGTGGATATGTCGGAATACATGGAAAAATTCAGCGTGTCGCGCCTGGTGGGCGCGCCTCCCGGCTACGTGGGCTACGAAGAAGGCGGCCAGCTGACGGAGAAAATCCGCCGCAAGCCGTACTCGGTTATCCTGCTCGACGAAATCGAAAAGGCGCACCCGGACGTGTACAACCTGCTCCTGCAGGTGCTAGACGACGGTATTCTGACCGACGGCCTCGGCCGCAAGGTGGACTTCCGGAACACCATCATCATCATGACCTCAAACATCGGGGCGCGTGATTTGCAGGATTTTGGCGCTGGTATCGGCTTTGGTACCAAGGCCCGTCAGGACAACTTGGACGAGCTGACCAAGGGCACCATCACCAACGCCCTGAAGAAGACGTTCTCGCCCGAATTCCTGAACCGCTTGGATGACGTTATTGTCTTCAACTCGCTGGACAAAAAGGATATTCACAAAATCATTGATATCAGCCTGGCCAAGCTCCTCTCGCGGGTTCAGGCCCTGGGCTACCGTGTCGAGCTGACGGAAGCCGCCAAGGACTTCGTGGCCGATAAAGGCTACGACCCCAAGTACGGTGCCCGGCCGCTGAACCGCGCCATCCAGAAGTACATCGAAGACCCGATTGCCGAGGAAATCCTCAAAGCCCAGGTGGTACACGGCGACGTTATCACCGCCGATTATACCGAAGGTGCCGAGGAATTGACTTTCGCCGTGAGCAAGAGCGGCGAGGTCCAGAACCTCGCCAGTGACGAGCGCCCCGCCGACAAGCCGGAAGCGCCCGATGCTGACACGAAGAAGTAAGTTGTAGCATAAGCATTGGCTTATGCCCGTTAGAAAAGGCCGGTTCCTGAAAAGGAGCCGGCCTTTTTCGCTATCTGCCTAGTAACTTGCGCCTTGATTTCAACCATTATTGTTGAAATTTTAGCAGTCTTATATTCTTCTCCATGAATTTTCTGCAAAGAGCGGCCCTCGCCGGGGCTGGCGCAGCCCTCACCAGCGGCGCAATGGCGCAGTCGGCTCCGGTGGCCCCCATCAAGCCCAAGGTATTTACCGATTTTGGCATTACCCGAACGGATAACTACTACTGGCTGAACCAACCCACCGACCCGGCCGTCCTCAAATACCTCAATGCGGAGAATGGCTACTACGACCAGCAAATGGCCGGGGCCAAGGAAAACCAGAAAAAGCTGGCCCAGGAAATCAAGAACCGCATTAAGCAGGAAGATTCTTCGGAACCGTACCGCGACAACGGCTACTACTACTACTCGCGCTACGAGTTTGCCTCGGAATACCCGGTGTATTGCCGCAAGAAAGGCAGCGTCATCAACCCGGAGGAAATCCTGCTGAACGGCGACGAAATGGGCACCGGCCAGGCCTATTTCCAAATTGGCGACTGGGCCGTGAGCGACAACAACCAGCTGCTGGCCTTTTCGGTGGA
Organism: Hymenobacter sp. UYAg731; assembly: GCF_054061335.1. NCBI lineage: Bacteria > Pseudomonadati > Bacteroidota > Cytophagia > Cytophagales > Hymenobacteraceae > Hymenobacter > Hymenobacter sp. UYAg731. The sequence continues at coordinate 242,208 of NZ_JBSSEC010000004.1, forward strand.
CACCGTGAGTCGCCGCCTCTACACGCTGCGCTTCAGGAATCTGGCTACCGGCAAAAACTACCCTGAGCGCATTGCCAACACGGGCGGCGAAGTGGTGTGGGCGGCCGATAACAAGACGGTATTTTACACCAAAAAGAACGTGACCACGCTGTTGCCCTACCAGGTGTACCGGCACGTATTGGGCACCGACCCCAAGGGCGATGCACTGGTGTATGAGGAGCGCGACAACACGTTCAACGTGCAGGTGAACCGCTCAAAATCCCGGAAATACATTGGCATTGAGCTGGTCAGCTCGCTCTCGTCGGAATACCGCTACGTGGAGGCCACTACGCCTACGGAGCAGCCCAAGATATTTGCGCGCCGCGAGAAAGACCACCTCTACCAGGTGGAGCACCTGGACGACAAGTTCTACATACGCACTAACTGGCAGGCTCCCAACTACCGCCTGATGACCACACCCGTGGCCACCACCGGCAAAGCCACCTGGACCGACGCCCTGACCCGCCACCCCGAAATATTCCTCGACAACTTTGACTTGTTCAAAGAATACCTCGTGCTGAATGAGCGCAAGGGCGGCCTGCGCCAGCTGCGCGTGGTGAGCCTGAAAGACAAGCAGGAGCACTACCTGCCGTTTGAGGAGTCCGCCTACACCGCCACCATTGGGGTGAACCAGGAGATGGACACCCCCGTGCTACGCTATAACTACACCTCGCTCACCACGCCGCCGTCCATCTTTGAGTACGACATGAGCACCCGCGCCAGCACCCTGCTGAAGGAGCAGCCAGTACTGGGCAACTACAATAAATTCGACTATGTGACGGAGCGCGTATTCGTAAAGTCGCGCGATAACAAGTTCATTCCCATGTCCATCGTGTACAAGAAGGGCACGAAGCTGGACGGGAGCGCGCCGCTGCTGCAATACGCTTATGGTTCCTACGGCTTCTCGCAGGACCCCACCTTCAGCGCCGCCCGGCTGAGCCTGCTGAACCGAGGCTTCGTGTACGCGCTATGCAACATTCGCGGGGGCCAGGAAATGGGTCGGCAGTGGTTTGAAGACGGCCGGATGCTGCACAAAATCAACAGCTTCAACGATTTCATTGACTGCTCTGAGTACCTGACTAAGCCACACGAGGCCACCGTGGGCAGTGCCAAAGTGCAGCAGCGCTACACGGCTCCCGACAAGTTGTTTGCGATGGGCGGCAGCGCCGGCGGCCTCCTCATGGGCGCGGTGCTCAACATGCGGCCGGACCTTTACAAGGGCGTCATCGCGGCCGTGCCGTTCGTGGACGTGGTCACGACAATGTCGGACCCCAGCATCCCCCTCACCACCAGCGAGTACGACCAGTGGGGCAACCCCGCCGAGGAAGATTATTTCAAGTACATGCTCTCGTACTCCCCCTACGACAACGTGAAGCGGCAGGCTTATCCCAACATCCTCGTCACTACGGGCTTGCACGACTCGCAGGTGCAATACTACGAGCCCGCCAAGTGGGTAGCCAAGCTGCGTGCCATGAAAACCGACAAGAACTTACTGTTGCTGCACACCGACATGGCCGCCGGCCACGGCGGTGCGTCCGGCCGCTTCAAGTCGATTGATGATACGGCCCGGCAGTACGCGTTTATGATGATGTTGCTGGGGAAAAATCTGTAGCGCACGAAGTGAGATAATAACCAGAACGTCATGCTGAGCTTGTCGAAGCATGACGTTCCTTGATTTATAAGTTACCCTTAGCTAATTCCTTCCTTACAAACAATCCGCCCCCGTAATCTACCCGTAACCTACCTTTGGCCTCCCATTCCCGCGCACCCATCCCACCCGCGCGCTAACCCCTGCTCATGCCCGACCCGCACGCCCACGCCCACCTCTCCAAAACCGAATTGCTGGCCCGCAAAAACGAAGAAGCTCTCCTCGGCGGCGGCCAGGCCCGCATCGATGCCCAACACAAAAAAGGCAAGCTCACCGCCCGCGAACGGGTTGATTTGCTGATGGACGAAGGCTCGTTCGAGGAAATTGGCAAGTTTGTGATGCACCGTTCCAAGGACTTCGGGCTGGATAAGGAGCACTACCTCGGCGATGGCGTGATAACCGGCTACGGCACCGTGAATGGCCGCCTGGTGTACGTTTTCTCGCAGGATTTCACCGTTTTCGGCGGCTCGCTGAGTGAAACGCACGCCGAGAAAATCGTGAAAATCATGGACCTCGCCATGAAAAACGGCGCACCCGTGATTGGCCTCAACGACTCGGGCGGAGCCCGGATTCAGGAAGGCGTGGTGAGCCTGGGCGGCTACGCTGACATCTTCTATAAGAACACATTGGCCTCGGGCGTGGTGCCGCAGCTCTCGGCCATTATGGGGCCGTGCGCGGGCGGCGCGGTGTATTCGCCAGCCATTACGGACTTCATTCTGATGGTGGAGCACACGAGCTACATGTTCGTGACCGGCCCCAATGTGGTGAAAACCGTGACCCACGAAGAAGTGACCAGCGAGGAGCTGGGCGGGGCCAGCACCCACTCGGCCAAAAGCGGCGTGACGCATTTTTCGTGCGCCAACGAGGTGGTCGCCATCAACCACGTCAAGCAGCTGCTGAGCTACATGCCGCAGAACTGCGAGGAAACCGCCCCACATCAGCCCTACGAAGCCAGCGGCGACGAAAGCCGCCCCGTGCTCGACAAGCTGATTCCCGATAACGCCAACCAACCCTACGACATGCGCGAGGTGATTGAGGGCATCATCGACGCTAATTCCTTTCTCGAAGTCCACCAGAATTTCGCCGAGAACATCGTGGTGGGCTTTGCGCGGCTGGCGGGCCGCAGCATTGGCATTGTGGGCAACCAGCCGGCTGTGCTGGCCGGCGTGCTCGACATCAATGCCAGCACCAAAGCCGCCCGCTTCGTACGTTTCTGCGACGCCTTCAACATTCCGCTGCTGGTGCTGGAAGATGTGCCCGGCTTTCTGCCCGGCACCGACCAGGAGTGGCGCGGTATCATCACCAACGGCGCTAAATTGCTCTACGCCTTCTGCGAAGCCACCGTGCCGCGCATAACCGTCATTACCCGCAAAGCCTATGGCGGGGCCTATGACGTAATGAACAGCAAGCACATCGGGGCAGATATGAACTACGCCTGGCCCACCGCCGAAATCGCGGTAATGGGGGCCAAAGGCGCGGCCGAAATCATCTTCAAGCGTGAAATTGCCAAAGCGGACGACCCTGAAGCCAAGCTTCAGGAGAAGGTGGACGAGTACCAGGAGAAATTCGCCACGCCCTACCGCGCCGCCCACCGTGGCTTCGTGGATGAAGTGATTCTGCCTTCGCAGACGCGCCAGAAACTAATTCGCGCTTTCAAGATGCTGGAAAACAAAGTAGACACTATGCCACGTAAGAAGCACGGGAATATTCCGCTGTAGTCATTTCGCACAGAGGTCAAAAGGAAATAAAAGAGTCGCACAGAGCTTTTTTTATTTCCATTCTGTGAAAATTTCCTACCTCTTTTTTAACCTCTGTGCGAAATAACTCCCTGCTATGCGTCCTGAATCCTTCACCTTCCTCCAGAATTACCTTAATAACCCCTCCCCCACTGGCTTCGAAAAAGAAGGCCAGCAAATGTGGCTGGAGTACCTCAAGCCCTACATCGACGAATATTTCGTGGATACCTACGGTACGGTGGTGGGCGTGATTAACCCTGAGGCGAAGTACAAAGTCGTTATTGAGGCCCACGCTGATGAGATTTCCTATTTCGTGAACTACATCACGAAAGAAGGCTACCTCTACCTGCGCCGCAACGGCGGCTCCGACCCGCTGGTAGCCCCGAGCAAGCGCGTGAACATCTTCGGCGAGAAGGGCATTGTGAAGGGCATTTTTGGCTGGCCCGCCATCCATGTTCGCAAGGTGGAGCAGGACAAGGCCCCGACCATCGAAACCGTGTTTCTGGACTGCGGCGCGAGCAGCGCCGATGAGGTGGCCGAAATGGGCATTCACGTTGGCTCCGTGGTGACGTTTGAGGACGAGTTCACGGTGCTGAACGACAAGTTTTACGTGGGCCGGGCGCTGGATAACCGCGTGGGCGGCTTCATGATTGCCGAGGTGGCCCGCATGCTGAAGGAGAACAACAAAACCCTGCCCTTCGGCCTCTACATCGTGAACGCCGTGCAGGAGGAAATAGGGTTGCGCGGGGCCGAAATGGTGGCCCACCGCATCCAGCCCGACGTGGCCATCATCACGGACGTGACGCACGACAGCCAGTCGCCGATGTATGAGAAAAAGACGGCCGGCGACATCAGCTGCGGCAAAGGCCCGGTAATTACCTACGGCCCGGCCGTGCAGAATAACCTGCGCGACCTCATCATCGACGCCGCCAAGGCCGTTGAAATCCCCTTCCAGCGCGCCGCCGCCACCCGCGCCACCGGCACCGATACCGATGCCTTCGCCTACTCGGGCTCGGGCGTAGCTTCAGCCCTGATTTCGCTGCCGCTTAAGTACATGCACACTACCGTCGAAACCGTGCATAAGGACGATGTAGAGAGCGTGACGCGCCTGATTTACGAAACGCTGCTGCGCATCGAGGACGGCCACGATTTCCGGTATTTCAAATAAGCTATTTGCTTTTTTTGTCATCCTGAGCACAGCGAAGGACCTTATCACGCTTGCTTCGATTGAAGGCATTCAGGCGCGGCAAGGTCCTTCGCTGTGCTCAGGATGACATTTTTCTTATGGAATTACCCATTATCCCGGCCCTTCCGCTCAATGTAACCGACCAGATGGGCCGGCGTGTGGCGGTGCCTTTTCCGCCGCGCCGCATCGTATCACTGGTGCCTTCGCAAACGGAATTACTGTTCGATTTAGGACTAGGCGAAAAGGTGGCGGGCGTAACTAAATTTTGTATTCATCCAGCCGAAGCGCGCACGAAAGCCACCGTTATCGGCGGCACGAAAAACTTCGATTTCGAAAAAATAGCCGCGCTGAAACCCGATTTAATTATCGGCAATAAGGAAGAAAATTATCAGGCTGGAATTGAGCAACTAGCGGCCAACTATCCAGTCTGGCTGAGCGACATCAGTAATTTGACAGAAGCGTTGGATATGATTCGGCGCGTGGGTTTCATCGCCGGCGCGAAAGAAAAAGCCGCCGCGCTAGCCGATGATATTGACGCTTCTTTTGCAGCTTTCGAAGTTACTGCGGCTGAAAAAGAGCCCGTCTCAGCCGCCTATTTCATCTGGCGCAAACCGTACATGGTTGCCGCTACGGGCACTTTTATTGACGATATGCTGCGCCGGGTGGGCTTCGCCAATGCGTTTGCCGGGCAGGCCCGCTACCCGGAAATCACCGCCGAACAACTAGCGGCCGCGTCCCCGCAGCGCATCCTGCTATCGTCGGAGCCCTACCCTTTCGCGGAGAAGCATCTGGCTGAATTTCAGCAGATATGCCCGGCGGCCAAAGTTGAAATTGTCGATGGCGAATTATTCAGCTGGTACGGCAGCCGCTTGCTGAAATCGGCGGCATATTTCAGTCAGCTTCGCTAACGGCAAAACCGCTTTTCGCTAATTCCTTCCAGAATTGCGGGTACGATTTCCGCACTACAGTGGGTGCCTCGATGGTGAGTGGGCCGCGCAGGGCCAGCGGCGCGAAGGCCATTGCCATGCGATGGTCGTGGTAAGTGGCCACCGATTGGCCCTGCACGGCGAAACCGTTGGATTCGGCCCGGAATCGGCCTTCGCTCAGGTCGCGCAGGTCGCCGCCGAACTTGGCCAGCTCGGTTTGCAGCGCCGCGATGCGGTCGGTTTCCTTAATGCGCAGGCTTTCGAGACCGGTCATATCTACCGGGCGGGCCAGGGCGGCGGCCACCACGGCCACGGTCTGGGCCAGGTCGGGGCAATCGGTGAAATCGAGAACCGGAATTTCGGCCTGGGGTGCGAGGGAAAACTGGCGGAGGTGTACGCCATTGGGCAGGAAAGTGGTTTCAACCCCGAATTGCGTCATCATTTTAGCAATGGCCTGGTCGCCCTGCAAGGATTCCTGACGCAGACCGGGCAGCGTGATTTCGGAGCCGGCCGGGGCCAGCGCCACGAAGGAATACCAGTAGCTGGCCGCCGACCAGTCCGACTCAATCGTGTAATCAGTGGGGCGGTACGCGCCGGGGCGCACCGTCAGTACATCGCCTTCGGCCGAATAATCAGCCCCGAAGCGCTGCATCAGCGCCACCGTCATGTTGATGTAGGGGCGCGAGCCGATGTGGCCGGTGAGCGTGAGGCGCAGGCCGCCGGGCAGGCGCGGCCCCACCATCAGCAGGGCCGAAATGTACTGGCTGCTGATGTCGCCGCGCACCGATAGCGCGGTGGGTTTCATCGTCTCGGCCGCAGCCGTGAACCCTTCGATTTCCAGCGGCGGGTAGCCATCGTTATTCAGGTAATTGATGCTGGCCCCGGCGTAGCGCAGGGCATCGACCAGTACGGCAATGGGCCGCTCCTGCATCCGGGCAGTGCCGGTGAGGCGGCCGCGCCAGTTCGTGACCGTCAGGTAGGCCGTGAGGAAGCGCATGACGGTACCGGCATCTTCGGCGCTGAGCTCGGCGGTGCCGGGCGCGGCGGCCAGCAGGCGCAGCATCAGCTGGGTGTCGTTGGCATCGGAGAGGTTGCTGAGGGTGCCGCCGCCGGCTAGGGCTTGCAGGATGAGGGCGCGGTTGGCTTCGCTTTTGGAAGCCGGGAGTTGGGCGATGCCGCGTAGCGGGCCGCCGGGCCAGGATAGGTGCATAGGTTTATAGCGCGTGCTTTAGCTTGCGCTGGTAATGAGGGCGCTTTTATCGCAAGTGCCATTAAAGTAAGATTTTCGAGCGCGGCGCAAGCTAAAGCATGCGCTACGGCTAGGCTTGCAGCCGGTGGTAATAGCGCAGGGATTCCGCGATTTCCGCCACCGTCACTGGCTGGTCATACACGCCGTGGCCGATGCCGCTGAGCAGCGTGCAGTTGATGGTAGCACCCGCGTTTTTCTTGTCCTGGAGCGCAAATTCGGCGATGGCATTGGTTTCCAGGCTCACAAAATCCAGCTTATCGAATACCGAAAACACAAAGGTCTCGATTTTGTCCAGCTCCTCGGCGCTCAGCAGGCCGCGCTGCACCGAGAGCCAGCTTTCGCAGACGATGCCGGCGGCCACGGCCTCGCCGTGCAGGGCCTCGCGGCCGGGCTGGGTGAGCAGGTAGCTTTCCAGCGCATGGCCCACGGTATGGCCGAAATTGAGCAGCTTGCGCGGGCCAGCCTCCAGCGGGTCTTCGGCCACGATGCGCTGCTTGAGCGCCACCGAGTCGCGGATGATGGAGGTCCAGTCGTCCGACAGCCAGCCCAGGCGGCGGTTGGTATTGAAGGCCTCGGCATCGGCAATGAGCCAGTGTTTAACGACTTCGGCATAACCGGATTTGAGCTGGCGCGGGTCGAGGGTTTCCAGGAATCTCGGCTCGATGAAAACCCCGGCCGGGGCCTGAAACACGCCCAATTGGTTCTTATAGCCCTGAAAGTCAACGCCCGTTTTGCCGCCCACGCTGGCGTCCACCTGCGCCAGCAGCGTAGTGGGCACCTGCGCAAACCGGATGCCGCGCTTATATAGCGCCGCCGCAAAACCGCCCAAGTCGGTGACCACGCCGCCACCCAGGTTCACGAGCACGGCGTGGCGGTCGGCGCGCTGCGCGGTGAGCTCGCTCCACACGGTGTCGCAGCTGGCCAGGGTTTTATATTCCTCGCCGGCCGGAATTTCGATGAGCTTATACTCGGCCGGCAGATGGGGTGCGAGCAGCGGCAGGCAGAGGCGGGCGGTGTTGCTGTCGGCCAGCACAAACACGCGGCTCACGGCGGGGCGGGCCAGCAGCTCGGCCAAAGCGGGCAGGGCCTGGGGGCCGATGATGACGGAATTATCCATGGGGCAAAAGTCGGCACAAAAAATTGCGGGCTGGCCACTGCCCACGCAACCCGGGCGGCTACCGGCCGGTCAGGGCAGTAGCCGCGCGAGTTTTTACTTTTCCACCTTGCTCTTTTTGTTACATGCGCTTCGTTACCGCTGTTCTCGTTCTGCTCCTTGCGGCCGGCCTGGGTGCCTGCCAGAAAAACGAGCCGGCGCCCCATAACAACACAACTGCTGAGGCCGGAGAAACTTCGCAGTCCCTGCTCGTTGGCCGGTGGGAGCTGGTGGCCAACAGCGGGGGCTTTGGCGGCGGCCCGCGGCCCGCCGGCCCGGGCTACAAACAGGAAATCGTGTTTCTGCCCACCGGCCAGGCGCAACTGCTGCTCAACGGGGCCGTGACCAGCACCGTGCATTATGCGCTGACCACCGCGCCCGTTATCACGGGCAGCAATGGCACCTTCATTACTCTAACGCCAGCAGCAGATTTCAGCGGCACCGCCATTTATCAGCTCACGCGCTCCGAGCTTTTGCTGAGCCAGAATAGTTATGATGGGGTCATCTTTCATTTTTCCCGCCGGTAACATCCCATCCTTTTCGCTAAATTACCTCACCTTTCGCCACGCGCTAATATGAAACGTTTCGCCCTTTTGCTGCTGATGACAAGTGCCGGCTTCAGCAGCTGCAAAAAAGACACCGACCCCCAAGCCGATGCCAATCTTATCGGTACCTGGCGCTTGGTCAATCGGCAATGCTATTGCGCCTTCCTATCCCTGCCCAACGAAACCCTGACGTTCACCGCCACCACCTTCGCGTTCAGCCGCGTAGCTCCGCAGCCGGGTTACGGCCTGTTCACAGGCGGTACCTACCAGCCCGCCACTGTGGCGCTGTGCGGCCGGCCCACGGCAGGCGCGGGCCTGCGCTTCGCTGATGCCGTGGCCAATGTTGGGACGTGCGACGCGCAATTCACCATTCAGGGCGACACGCTGGTGCTGGACTACGGCAGCCCCTGCGATGCGCCTCTAGACACCTACGTACGCGCGCAGCCCTAGCCCCTACCCGCCTACAAGCCCGGCCCGAGATGCTCCACGCCGTCCACCTGCGGGCGGCCATTGAGCACCTCGGTTTGCTTGCGGATGCTTTCGAGGTGAATAAGCTTGTAGAGCTCGGCCACAAATTTGTCGTTTACGTTCAGCTTGCCGGCCCAGTCGGTGCGGGTGCGGAAGATTTCCTGCCAGCGGTCGAATTGCAGGATTTTCACGTTGTTTTCCTTTTTGTATTCGGCCAGCTCTTCCACCAGGGCCATGCGGCGGGCCAGGGCTTCCACAATTTCGCGGTCTGCCTCATCCATTTTCTGGCGCAGCTCCTCGGCCTTATTCAGGTATTCGGCATTGTCCGACGACCGGTAGCGGTACTTCAACTCGTTCAGAATTTCGCCCAGGCGCTGGGGCGTCACCTGCTGCTCGGCATCGCTCAGGGCGTGGTCGGGGTCGGGATGGGTTTCGATGATGAGGCCATCATAGTCCAAATCGAGGGCTTTTTGGGCAATGGGCAGCAGCAAATCGCGCCGCCCGCCAATGTGGCTGGGGTCGCAGATGAGCGGAATGTGCGGAAACCGCGTTTTCAGCTCAATGGGCAGAATCCAGGTAGGCGCGTTGCGGTAGCGGCTGGGCGCAAACGTGCTGAATCCCCGATGGATAGCCGCCAAATCCGTAATCCCTGCCCGCTCCAGCCGCTCCAGCGCGCCAGCCCAGAGGGCCACGTCGGGATTCACGGGGTTTTTCACCATCACGGGCACACCAGTACCAGCCAGGGCATCGGCCAGCTCCTGCACCGCGAAGGGATTGACAGTGGTGCGCGCCCCAATCCAAAGCACGTCGATGCCGTGCGCCAGGGCCTCCTCTACGTGGCGCGGCGTGGCCACCTCAATGGCCGTCGGAATGCCGGTTTCGGCCTTCACGCGTTGCAGCCACGGCAGCGCCACCGCGCCCATGCCCTCAAACGAGCCCGGCCGGGTGCGCGGCTTCCAGATGCCGGCCCGGAACAAATCAATCTTTCCCAAGGCTTTCAGGCCGTGGGCGGTGGTCATCACCTGCGCTTCGGTTTCGGCCGAGCACGGCCCGGCAATCAATAGCGGCTGGCCTTTGCTGGCCAGCAAACGGGTGAAATACGTATCAGTATTGGGGAGCATTCTGCGGAAGGGACAAATAATGACCAGCGGCCAACCAGCCGCCGAAAAGCCCGGCAAACGTAACTCGTTTCCCCGAAACGTTGTTTACCTTCTACCTTCGCGCTCCGTTCCTACCCGGCCCAATTCCCACGCTTTTTAAGTTGCAGCTTATGTCTATTGCCCCCCCTACCCAAGCTCCGCCCGTTTCCTTCGAAGACACCCGCGTAGCCTTTGCGTCCAAGTCCGATGCGCAGTTGCGCAAGGTGTATACCCTGTTCGCGGCCATGAACAACGGCGGCCTGGTAAAAACCGGCAGCGGCCTCATGAAAGCAGCCCTCAAGTGGGGAATTCCCGGCACCCGCTTCCTCATCAAGCACAGTATTTTCGAGCAGTTTTGCGGCGGCGAAACGATTGCCGAATGCCGCCCCGTCACGGCTGAGCTGGGCAAATACAACATCGGCACCATCCTCGACTACTCGGTGGAAGGCGAGGGCAGCGACCAGAGCTACGACCGCACCCGCGACGAGCTCCTGGCCACCATTGACGAGGCCCACCGCTCCAAGCACATCCCGTTTTCGGTATTTAAAGTGACGGGCGTAGCCGATGTGGCCATTCTCGAAAAAATCCAGGCCGGCCAGTTCCTCACCCCTGCCGAAGAAGCCGCCCATGCCCGCGCCGTGGCCCGTGTAGAGGCCCTGTGCGCCCGCGCCCACCAGCACGGCGTGCGCCTGTTTGTCGATGCCGAGGAAAGCTGGTTTCAGCACACCATCGACCTGCTGGCCTACGATATGATGGCCAAGTACAACCGCGAGAAGGCCATTGTGTGGAATACGTACCAGCTCTACCGCCACGACCGCCTTGAGGCCCTGCAAGCCGCCCACGACCACGCCGCCGAAGCCGGCTATTACATCGGGGCCAAGCTGGTGCGCGGCGCTTACATGGAAAAGGAGGCCCGCGTAGCCAAGCAGCGCGGTTACCAAAACCCCATCAACCCCACCAAGCAGGCCACCGACGACCTCTACGACGAGACCCTGCGCTACTGCATCGCGCACATCGACCGCATCAGCATTTGTGCGGGTACGCACAACGAAGCCAGCTCGCTCATGCTTACCCAACTCATGCAGGAGGCCCACATCGCCCCCGAAGACCCGCGCGTGTGGTTTGCCCAGCTCTACGGCATGAGCGACAACCTCACCTATAACCTCGCCCACGCCGGCTACAACACGGCCAAATACCTGCCCTACGGTCCCGTGGCTTCGGTGATGCCCTATTTGCTGCGCCGCGCCGACGAGAATACCGCCATCTCCGGCCAGAGCAGTCGGGAATTTTTGCTGATTCAAAAGGAAATCCGCCGCCGTAAAGGGCGTTAATTCTGAAGGAAACCTGAAGTTGTAAAAAGCAATAATTCTGTAAGTTATCCAACTAATTTTAATCCCTGAAACAGCCTGGGAAAGCCTTCTTTTTGGGATTTAAAGAGGCCCCTTTGGAATTTAGGAACGATTGTGGCATGCGAAAAGCCGCAGGGCTGAGAGCTACTAGTGGTAACACTGTCGAAATGTTGTGTTCGGCAGTTAAAAATCACTAATTTTCAGCCCCCAAAACGGTTTTTTGTCCACTTGTAACCCTGCCATGATTGGTCGTATTCGCACGTATTTAATTCGCTATTCCCGGCTGCAAACCGGTACCGTGAGCTACCTCACGCTGGTGCAGGAAGCCGAATTGGGGCTTAACCTGGAGATTTCGCACGAAAAATCCCGGCTCAACGAAATGCTGGCCGAAATTTCCGCCACGGAGCACGACGCGGGCCGCCCGCCCCTCAGCGCGCTGGTGAAAGTGCAGGGCTCAAAAGGCCAGGGCGACAACTTTTACAAGCTGTGCGAAAAAATGGGGATGGGCGAATGGCGCACCCTCAAACAGGATGAGGATTTCCTCAAAAACCTTATTCATGACTGCCGGGCATTCTGGCGCGACGAAGAAAATTTTCAGAAATTTTCCTGAGTTGGATAAAAAAAATAATTTTGTGGCAGCGCATTCATAATGAGCATTTTGCTTCATGAATGCGCTGCTTTTTTATGCCCGGCACTTAGTATACAAAAGGGAATGAATAGAATTAGGGCCTGTTGCAACCCCCGCCGGGGTGGCCCCGTTGAAGGGACATATCCAGCTCGCTATGACTGGGTTTTCACCTTCACATCCAACTCCCTTCCCATGAATACCAACGATTCGAACAACCCGCAAAACACTGGCACCGGCGCAGGCTCTAACTACGGCACCCAAAATACCGGTACTGGTATGGGCAACAGCACTGGCCTAAGCAACGAAGGCACCAGCTACAACGCCGGCACTGGCTCTACGTCGGGCACGGGCGTTTCTTCTTCTTCGGGAGCCAGCGTTTCAAACTCGGTTGATGGCGACGACTTCAGTGCTACTGCCAAAGGTGCTGCTGTAGCCGGTACTGCCGGTGCCGTGGTAGGCCGCGCCATTGATGGTGTGCAGAACACGGCCGACAGCGCCGCCCACGCCGTAACCGGCGAGCCTTACCGCGACGGCAGCTCGATGAGCGGCATGTTCCGCGACCGTAGCAGTGCCGAGAAAGCTTACAGTGCCCTGCATTCGCGCGGCTATGGCAAAGACGATGTGAACCTGCTCATGTCGGACGAAACCCGCAAAACCCACTTCGGTGATGACACCGTGCATACCGACCTAGGCGACAAAGCCATGGAAGGTGCTGGCGTAGGCTCGGCCATTGGTGGCACGGCTGGTGCTATCATTGGTGCCATTGCTGCCATCGGCACTTCGGTAGCGCTGCCCGGCTTGGGCCTGATTATTGCTGGCCCGCTGGCCGCGGCTTTGGCTGGTGCCGGTGCCGGTGGCCTCACGGGTGGCCTGGTAGGTGCCCTGGTGGGCTCGGGCATCCCTGAGGAGCATGCTGCTGAGTACGAAAGCGGCATCAAAGACGGCGGCATTGTGATGGGGGTGAAGCCCCGCAACGCCGAGGATGCCAAATACTTCGAAGACGAGTTCCGCCGCAACAACGGCGACAAGATTTACAAGTACTAGTCTCGTCGCAGGTTCCGGCCTGTTAATCATCAAAAAAGCCTTTCCCGTCTGGGAAAGGCTTTTTTATTGCAACCTTCGGTCAATTTGGGGAGTTTGTAAATTAGTAGCTGCTTATTGGCAACCATTTACGAAACCGGGCACTTATTCCCCCTGCATGGGCGTTTTTGCGGCAGGGATTTAGGGGCTGCGTTGCCTGGCAATCTCCGTATATTTGATTTTCATCCCGTTTTTATTTTTAGCAGATGTCATTTCCCCGCTTGAAGGTCGGGCTGTACGCTTTTTTGGTGGCAGCTGTGTTTGTGCTGGCTTCGTACCGGCTGTTTCGCCGGGCAGACTCGGCGGTTCCGAGCAAGGACCAGGTGCTGATTGGCACTATGTTGCAGGGCTTATCGGCGGCCCATTACCAGCCAGAAAAAGTGGACGACGCCTTTTCCAAGCGCGTGTTCGACTTGTACCTGAAGCACCTCGACTACCGCAAGCAGTTTCTGCTGGCCAGCGACGTAGAGCAACTGCGCCGCTATCAGACGCAGATTGACGACGAGGTGAAAAATGGCACGCACGAGTTCCTCGACCTCAGCACCAAGCTGATGGCTGACCGGACGAAGGAAATGCAGGGCCTCTACCGCGACATTCTGGCCAAGCCCTTCGATTTCACGACGGATGAAACCTTTCAGACGGACTTCGAAAAAGCCCCTTTCCCGGCCGATAAAGCGGCCCAGCGCGAGCTGTGGCGCAAGCTGCTGAAGTACGAAACGCTGAGCCGCGTTTCGGAAATGATGGAAGCTCAGGACAAAGCCAAGGAAGCAAAGCCCAGCGGTGCTACCGCCGCGCCCGCCGCCGCCGATGCTTCGGCTCCCACTGCCGCTGAGCCCGTACGCACGCCCACCCAGATGGAAACCGAAGCCCGCAAGCGCGTGCTGAAATACTACGACGACCAGTTCGCCGAAATCAACGACACCGACGCTAATGAGCGTTTGGCGACCTACGCCAATACCATTGCCAATACCTACGACCCGCACACCGAGTATTTTGCCCCCCAGGCCAAGGAAGATTTCGACTACGAAATGACCGGCCGCTTCGAGGGCATCGGAGCCACGTTGCGCGAGAAGGACGGCCTGATTTACATTGAGGAAATCATGCCAGGCTCGGCTTCGGCCCGCCAGGGTGACCTGAAAAAGGGGGATGCCCTTCTGCGCGTGGCGCAGGGCGCGGCCGAGCCGGTGAGCATTGAAGGCTGGCACACGAGTAAGGCCGTGACCTTGATTCGGGGCAAAAAAGGCTCGGAGGTGCGTTTGACGGTGAAAAAACCAGATGGCAGCACCAAGATTATCCCTATTATCCGCGACATCGTGGTGGTGGAAGACAAGTACGCGCAGTCATCCATCATCACTGAAAAAGGCCAGAAAATTGGTTACCTGCACCTGCCCGGCTTCTATGCCGATTTCAATGACAACGGTGGCCGTAGCTCGTCGGATGACGTGAAGAAGGAGTTGGCCAAGCTAAATGCCGAAGGCGTGAAAGGCATCGTGATGGACCTGCGCTTCAACGGCGGTGGCTCGTTGAGCGACGCGGTTTCGATGGCTGGCCTCTTTATGCCCAGCGGCCCCATGGTGCAGGTGCGCGACGGCCAGGGCCATACCCAGGTGCTAACCGACAACGACCCGCGCGTGCAGTACAGCGGCCCGCTGGTGCTGCTGGTGAACAAGTACAGCGCCTCCGCGTCGGAGATTCTGGCGGCGGCCATTCAGGATTACCACCGCGGTGTCATTATGGGCTCAACCAGCACGTATGGGAAGGGCACGGTGCAGCGCATCTTCGACCTTGATGAAGCCCTGCCTTCAGAATTGAACAGCGTGAAGCCCATTGGCTCGCTCAAGCTTACCACCCAGAAGTTTTACCGCGTGAACGGCGGCTCGACCCAGTTCAAAGGCGTGGCTTCCGACATCGTGGTACCGGACCTGTATTCATACCTCGATGAGGGCGAGAAAGAGTCGGACTACCCGCTGAAGTGGGACGAGATTCAGCCCGCCCGTTACCGCACCTGGGATGCCGCGCCTGCGCTCGACAAGCTCCGTGCCGACAGCAAGGCCCGCGTGGCTACCAACCCTAGCTTCAAGGTGATGGATGAGATGGTGAAGAGCATGCGCAAACGCAAGAATGAAACCACGGTTTCGCTTAAGCTAAGCACCTACCGCGCCGAGCAGCAGGAATCGAAAGCCATTTCGGACCGCTACGAAGCCGCCCAAAAAACCAGCACCGCGCTGGCCTTCTCGCCCTTGGCCGCCGATGTGCGCGCCGTGGGTGGCGACACGGTGAAGGTGAACCGGGCAGCCCGCTTCACCAAGAGCCTGAAGAAGGACATTACCATTGGCGAAGCCGTGGCCGTGATTCAGGACGAGATAAAATAGTTGTTGCCGATGGAGCGGCACCGCTACCTCCCATGCCAGCAATCAAGCCCAAAAAAGCCCCCGCCTCACTCGAAGCGGGGGCTTTTTTGGGCTTGATTGCTAACAGTCAAACCCGTTAGTAAATCGCCAATCATAACAAGCTTGATATAAGCCCGTGTATTAGTACGTAAATCATTGGCTATCAATACTTATTTCTTTAGTAAAATTTGTCAAAAAAATTAGCAATCAGGCAACTAAAAACCTGTCTCCCGCTGTTTACTTAGCATGACGAATCTAGAGGAAACCCGCATCATCCCGCTCAACCCGTCGGTAGCCGCTATCGCCGATGAGCAACAGCAGAAGCTAGCTGACGAAACCTGGCGCAAATCAATCCCGGCGCAGGTTTTCCTCAACTATTTCTTCGCTATCAATTACCACATTCAGGAAAACGACGATGCCCTTGGCGGCTTGCAGAACCTGCCGTTTTTTCGTGGCCACTCGGCCGAGCTGAACGAGGCCGACGTGGCCGCGCTCACAAAGCTGCTGCACACCAGCTGGAGCACCGAGTACGCGCTGCGCGCCACGGCCGAGCTGGGTGACGAGAACTTCCTGCGCAACGCCCTGCACTGGACGTTCCCGCAGGCGTACCACGCCATCTGGTCGGGTTTGCAGGCGTTTCTGTACACCACCGGTGTGCGCTCGAACAACGGCCAGTTGATGCGCCGCGAGGTGGGCCGGCTGGTGGTGAAGAATGCTTATCCGCGTCCGGTGTCGTTTTATGCGGCCGGGGCTTACGGTGACTTCAGCATTCACCGTTTGCCACTGGCCGGCTACAAAGCCGGGCTGCACATTGCCAGCCAGGAGATTGATGCCCAGGCTCAGGTGGGCCAGTTCCTGCGCACCACCCGCAAGATGAAGGCGCAATGGACCCGTGCCCAGGTGCAAACCAATCCCAACACGGCCATTCGCAGCCAGAAAACCGGCCGCCCGCTCGATAAATGGACGGCTTCGCACTGGCAGCAAATTACCTGGCGGCTGGGCTATACCACTATTTTCGACCTGCTGGGCCGCCTACGCATTTCGCAGACCAGCCGCGAGATTGAGCGCTACGTGGAGGCCGACATTGATTTCCGCCTGTTCCATGCCTCGCTGCTCAACATTGTGAGCTACCTCAATGGCGTGCATGAAACCTACGTGGCCAAGGCCTTGGGCCTGGAGCGCTACCGCCAGCTGGTGGCCGAGCTGCCGCTGCATTTGCAGGCGGGCTTTGTGCAGGAGCGCCTGCGCACCCGCGTCGAGCCGGTGCTGGCCCCCACTCCGCCGAGCGCCCCGGCCCTTGCTACGGAAGCCCCAGTGTACCGCATGGCTGCTTAGACCACAGATTATTCAGATTTTAACGGATGAAACAGATTTTTTGTGGTTCCGTCCGGGGGTTTAATTCGTTAAGTTTTTGCGGAAAGCCGCTCCGGTTTCGGAGCGGCTTTTTCGTGCCGTACTTTTGCGGCCCGCCGCAAGCAGAAAGCGCCTCGCTTCTTGCCCCACTCGCCAGCCCCCTTAACGGCAGGGAACTGGCCGGCAACCACAAAAAATCTGTTTCATCCGTTAAAATCTGTTAAATCCGTGGTCCATTTAAGCGAACAAGAAATCCTGCGCCGTCAGAAACTCGAAGAGCTGGAAAAGCTGGGCATCGAAGCGTACCCGTCGGCGCTGGTAGACGTGACGTTTTACGCCAAGGAAATCCACGACAACTATCACGTTGAACTCAATAACTTTCAGGATGTAACGCTGGCCGGGCGGCTGATGTCGTCGCGGGTGATGGGCAAGGCCTCGTTTGCCGAGTTGATGGACACCACGGGCCGCATCCAGCTCTACATCAACCGGGACGAAATCTGCCCCGGTGAGGATAAGACGCTGTACAATGTAGTATTCAAGAAGCTGCTCGATTTGGGCGACTTCATCAGCGTGAAGGGCCACGTATTCAAGACGCAGGTGGGCGAAACCTCCGTGCATGTTACGGAGCTGAAATTGCTGGCCAAAGCCCTGCGCCCGTTGCCCGTGGTGAAAACCCAGAAGGACGAGGCCACCGGCGAAATCACCACCTACGACGCCTTCACCGACCCCGAGCAGCGCTACCGCCAGCGCTACGTGGACCTGGCCGTGAACCCCGCTGTGCGCGACACCTTCATCAAGCGCACGCAGCTGGTGCAGTCGATGCGCAATTTCTTGAACGATAAAGGGTATTTGGAAGTAGAAACCCCGATTCTGCAGCCGCTGTACGGCGGCGCGGCGGCCCGGCCCTTCACCACGCACCACAACACGCTGGACATGACGCTGTACCTGCGCATTGCCAACGAGCTGTACCTTAAGCGCCTGATTGTGGGCGGGTTCGATGGCGTGTACGAGTTCAGCAAGGACTTCCGCAACGAAGGAATGTCGCGCTTCCACAACCCCGAATTCACCCAGATGGAACTGTATGTAGCCTATAAAGACTACGCCTGGATGATGGACCTAGTGGAGGAAATGGTTGAACGCGTGGCAATGGCCCTGCACGGCAAAACTGAAGTGCAGGTGGGCAAAAACGTCATCAACTTCCAGCGGCCATGGCAGCGCTACACCATGTTCGAGGCCATTGAGAAGTACACCGGCAAGGCCATTGGCGAGATGGACGAGGACGCCCTGCGCGCCACCGCCCAGGAGCTGAACGTACACGTTGACCCCAGCATGGGCAAATCCAAGCTTATTGACGAGATTTTCGGTGAGCACGTCGAGCCCAAGCTCATTCAGCCCACGTTCATCACCGATTACCCGGTGGAAATGTCGCCGCTGGCCAAGAAGCACCGCGACCGGCCGGGTTTGGTGGAGCGCTTCGAGGCCGTGTGCAACGGCAAAGAAATCTGCAACGCTTTCTCCGAACTCAACGACCCCATCGACCAGCGCCAGCGCTTCGAGGACCAGCTGGAGCTGGGCAAGCGCGGCGACACCGAGGCCATGGTGCTCGACGAGGATTTCCTGCGTGCCCTGGAATATGGCATGCCGCCCACGGCCGGCTTGGGCATCGGCATCGACCGCCTGAGCATGATTATGACCAACTCGCCGTCAATTCAGGACGTGCTGTTTTTCCCGCAGATGAAGCCGGAAAACGTGCAGAAAGAGAAGCACGAGGACAAGTAAGCCCAAGCGGCCTAAAATCGGAAAAGCCCCGCACGAAATGTCGTGCGGGGCTTTTCTTTTTACAATCTCCCTACCCTTCAAACCGCTTTTCCTGCCAGAAGCTTGCGATGGACCGTCTGATTTTACTACCGGATTGTTTGACCAATTTCGGTAGAAGCTCCTACGGCCGGCAATTTTACTGACATTATTTTCGGCCTTCTTTCAAGGCGATTGTGAGGAGTTTTACGAAACGGACTGGAAGCGGGTTACGTGGCCGCCGAAAAAAATTCGGGCATTCTACTGCTTGGGCTGGTGGCGGGTATCGTCGCCAAAGCCGTCGTAGTCGGGATTGTCTTCGTTGTGGGTGTGGGCCGTGGAGGGGGTGCCGGTGCTCAGGTTTTGCAGGAGCTGGTCGGCGGCCTGTTTGTCTTCGCCCACGGTGGCGTCGGGGCTGGTGGCACCGGCCTGGCCCTGCACTTTGGCCAGGGTATCGTTGGCTAGCTTGCTCAGGTCGCCGGCCCATTTGGCAGCCGACTTGCGCAGGTTGGAGCGGGTGTCGTCGCCGGTTTCGGGGGCCAGCAGCAGGCCGGCCACGATGCCGGCGGTAGCCCCAGCGATGAGCGAGAAAATGACTTTGCCTTTGTCGTCTTTCATGGGTTTGCAGGAAAATGGAAACATTTGATTATTCCCTAACGGAAAAGCGGGCCGGCTGGTTGGGGCCGCAAAAAAGCCCCGCACCTTGCGGCGCGGGGCTTTAAATAATCGGGCTGGAAGCCAGATTACATGTCGTTCAGCATTTTGGTGATTTCGGCTTTGCCCTTGCCGAGCTTGTCCTGCAGTTTGCCCACCAGCTCGTCGCCTTTGCCTTCGGCGTAGGTCAAGTCCTCATCGGTCAGCTGCGCGTACTGCTGCTTCAGCTTGCCTTTGATATCGTCCCAGGCACCTTTCATTTTCAGGCTGCTGCCGGGCAGGCTCACGCCCATATCTTCCAGCTTACCAGCGTATTCTTTGAATTTGGTTTCGAGGTCGGAGCCCAGCTTCGAAGCCTGCTCGCCGAGCTGGCCGCTGTATTTGGTGGCAGCGCCTTTCCAGTTTTCGCGGGTGGCCGAACCTTTATCGGGAGCCAGCAGCATACCGGCAATAATGCCAGCACCGGCACCGGCGAGAGCAGCTAAAAGGATTTTACCGGCGTTGTTGTCTTCTTCGTGGTACGACATGGTGTAGGGTAATGAAGGGTGAATGAGGGTTGAAAGTTCGATTAGAGCAGCGCGGGGCCGAATTCAAAACCAGGCGTTTTGTTTGCGGCGGCGTTTGGTTCTGGCTGACTATACGAAAGGTCCCGCCCGGGGTTGAGCTTGGGGGCAAATTTTCCTGCGGACATTCGGATTCCTCCATGCCCCGGTTTGCGGGCCGGGCCAAATCCCGGGCGGGCAGTGTAGCTTCGCCCCTCTCCTACTTTTTGGCACCATGAAAATGCATTGGATTTGGGCGGTGGCCCTGTTGCTGAGCGCGGCTTCCTGCCAGCGCTACGCCGTGCCCACGGCCACCGCTGCCGACTGCATTGATTCGAGCAAAATCAACCCGCGGGGCATCTGCCCCATGAACTACGACCCCGTGTGCGGCTGCGACGGCAAGACCTACGCCAACCCCTGCGCGGCCACCAACGCAGGCGTGCGCACCACCACGCCCGGGGCCTGCGCCAAGGCTCCGGCCAAGTAACAAGCCCCGTTGATGTCAGCCAAAGACCGCTACCACGACTTCTGCCGCACCGCGCCCGACGTGCCGGTGTTCAGCCAGCCGTGGTATCTGGATGCCTGCGTCGAAGGCGGAACCTGGGACGTGGTGCTGGCCGAGGAAAAAGGCCGCGTAGTAGCAGCCCTGCCGTATTTCTGCAAGCAGAAAGGACCGTTTCGGTACGTCACGATGCCGCCCTTTGTGAAATGGCTAGGGCCATATGTGCTGCCCGAATTTCGGGGCCGGCTGCCGAAGGAGCATATATTGCTACAGGCGCTGATGGCGCAACTGCCCGACTTCTCGGCCTTCAAGCAAAATTTCTACCCGACGGCGACCAACTGGCTGCCCTTTTACTGGCAGAAGTACAAGCAGACGACTTTTTACACCTACCGCCTGCACCAGCTGCGCGAGTTGCCGCACGTGGAAGCGGGCCTGGGCACCGGCGTTCGACGCGATATCCGGCTGGCACGCGAAAAGGTGCGTGTGGTGCATGATTTGCTACTGGACGAGTTTTACCGCGTGAATATGCTCAGCTTCAGCCGACAGGGCTTACCCGCGCCGTATTCGGCCGCGCAGTTCCGGCGGCTCGATGCGGCACTGGCAGCGGCTGGCTCCCGGCAACTATTTTTTGCCGTAGATGCGCAGGGCCGGGTGCATTCGGTGGCGTATTTGATTTGGGATGCCACTACGGCGTACTTCCTGCTGGCCGGCGACGACCCGGCCTTGCGCGCCAGCGGCGCGGGCGTGCTCCTGGCCTGGGAGTGCATCCGCTACGCCAGCCAGATTTTGAATCTGGATTGCTTCGACTTTGAGGGCAGCATGCTGCCGGGCGTGGAGCGCATGCGTGTGCGCTTCGGCGCGGTGCAGACGCCGTATTTCTTTGTCTGGAAATACAATTCGCGGCTTTTCGAGTTGCTGGAGAAGCTGAAACCGTAAAGGCCTTATATTTCTGTATTAAACGTCATGCTGAGCGTAGCCAAAGCATCTCTACCGCGCAACTAATTTATTTACTCTCACGGTAGAGATACTTCGGCTGCGCTCAGCATGACGTTCTTACTTCATTCCCCATTGCCTATTCCACCAAATAATAATGTCCGAAAAACGCTACGTTCTCAACCCCGCCCCTTTTGTAGTGCCCACCACCGATGGCAAGCTCATTGAAGAGCATGTGGGCGGGGCCAGCACCGGCACCGCGGCCTACAGCCTGGCCCACATGGTGGCCCCGCCACACTGGAGCGAACATCACCAGACGCCCACGTTCGACGAAATCACCATTGTGGTGCGCGGCCGGAAACGGTTTGAAATCGACGGCGACTTGGTGGAACTGCAAGCCGGCCAGGCGCTCCTGATTAAGGGCGGGGCACGGGTGCGATATTCCAACCCCTTCGATGCGGAATGCGAGTATTGGTCGATATGCGTGCCGGCCTTTAGTCCCAACACCGTGCATCGAGAAGAAGAATAAAACGGCCCCGAAACTCCTTATATTTAGCCTCATGGACCAGCGCATCATCAATCTTTTCGACGAGTACACCCACGCCCCGCTCACCCGCAAGGAGTTTATGGACCGGCTGCTGAAGCTGGCCGGCAGCACGGCGCTGGCCCTCACGGCGCTTTCGGTGCTGGAGCCGGGCTATGCGGCGGCCGCCACCATTGTGCCCGAAGCCGATGATTTGGAAGCCGAAGAAGTGACCTGGATTGGCGATGGCAGCCCCGTGCGCGGCTACCTGGTGCATCCCAAGGGCCGCCAGAAGCGCGGCGCGGTGGTCGTCATTCACGAAAACCGGGGGCTGACGCCGCACATTAAGGACGTGACGCGGCGCGTGGCCCAGGCCGGCTACCTGGCGCTAGGCGTGGATGCGCTCTCGGTAGTGGGCGGCACGCCAACGGACGAGGACAAGGGCCGCGAGCTCATCGGCCAGCTCGACCCGGTGAAAAACCTCAACAACTACCTCAAGGCGCTGGACTACCTGCGTGCCCGGCCCGACTGCAACGGCCGCACCGGCGCGGTGGGTTTCTGCTGGGGCGGCGGGATGGCCAACCAGTTGGCCGTACACGACCCCAAACTGAACGCCGCCGTGGCCTACTACGGCCAGCAACCCAAGCCCGAAGATGTGCCCCAGATAAAAGCCGCCGTGATGCTGCACTACGGCGGCCTCGACCAGCGCATCAACGCCGGCATTCCGGCCTACGAAGCGGCCCTGAAAGCCGCCGGCACCACCTACGAGTTGTACGTGTACGAGGGCGTGAACCACGCCTTTAACAACGACACTTCGCCGGCCCGCTACAACGCCGAGGCCGCCAAACTGGCCTGGGACCGCACGCTGCGATTATTCAAAGAAAAACTGGGGTAGCCGGGCAACGGCGGGGCATTTTGCGGCATCTTTGCAGTGTCCATCCGCTGCCTATGTCACTCAGAAAACTACCTTTTCTGCTCCCATTTCTGCTACTGCGGGCCGGCGGGGCGCTGGCCCAAACCCAGCCCCCGCCGCCGTCCGACCCTGACTATGAGCAGGTAAGTGTGACAGTACCGCGTGCCGTGTCGCTGATTGCGGACGCAGCTAGCGTGCTGTTTTCACGCAACGAGGACGAAAACAAAGTGCAGGCGCTGGTAGACCGCCGCCGCGAGCGGTCGAAAAAAGGCGACCAGAACCTCCGTTTCACCATTCCGAAGAACCGGCTGACCCGCACGCTGGGGCTGGTGGAATAAGGAATCAGGGTTGTGGAGTAGCCGCGTAGCGGTGGCAGGTCTGTAGCAAAGGGGGATTGCAGGGCAGCCGGCAACAGCGTCATTCTGATGACGGAGGAACCCGAAGAAGGCCGGTTAGCAGTTCCTGCGATATAAAACGACAATTTCTGGCCGGTTCAAAGAAGGGATTAAGTCCGGGAAGTAGACGGTCTGGTCGGGGTTTCCGGGCCGTCCGTCCACCTTTTTGTTTCCGGCCGGGATGTGGCCGGTGGTTTGCAAATACCCTGGCAGGATGAGTCTATTCTCACCTTCCGGAGCCCGCTGCCTGCAGCCGCCGAGCCCACCGCTTCCCCATCATTTTTCACTCCCCTTCACTCAGCAACCATGAAAGCTTTCTTGTTTTCCATCATCGCCGCCGCTGCGCTCTTCACTTCGACTGCCTCTTTCGCCGCTGCCGGCCCGTTTGACCACCGCTACGACGACCGCAACAGCAAAGACTTCAACTACGGCTACGACCGCAACCACCGCGTAACCGATTATGAACGGTCCCGTTGGGAAGCCGCTCACCGCGATAACAAAGACGACCGCCGCGATGCCAAAAATGACATCCGCGAAGCCAAAGCGGACCTGCGCGACGCCAAAGGCGACCTCCGCGACGCCCGCCACGATGCCAAAGACGACCGCAACAACCCGGCTTTCAATTACGGCTATGACCGCAACCACCGCGTATCGCCCCAGGAGCGCGCCCGCTGGGAAGCCGCCCACCGCTACGACGGCCGCCGCTAAACCTTAGCCGCTAACCATGGTCTGAAAAGTCCCGTTCAATCCCAGAGAACGGGGCTTTTTCGCGCCATTTCTTCGCCTACCCGTTTTTTCAACAACCCTCCTCCCAATTATTGCCATGAAAAAGTTTTTGTTTCCCCTGCTGGCCGTTTTTGCCCTTACCGTAGGCACTGCCGCCGCCCAAACCACCACTCCCGCCGATGCCGGTGCCATGCAGGGCCGGGGCCGCATGCAGGGCAACCCCGATGAGATGGCCAAGCGCCAGGCCGACCGCATGACCCAGGAGTTGGGCCTCAATGCCGACCAAACTGCTAAGGTGCAGCAGATTCTGCTGGCGCGCGGCCAGGAAATGCAGGCCATGCGCGGCCAGGCCCGCGACGCTGGCAACCGCGACCAGATGCGCGAGCAAATGCAGGCCGGCCGCGCCAAGTACGACGCTCAGTTCAAGGAAGTGCTGACCGCCGACCAGTACACCAAGTACACCACCATGCAGGCTGACCGCATGAACCGCGGCGGTGGCCCCGGTATGAGTGGCTCGGACGTAGATATAAAGAAAATGAAAGCCAAATCAGTCGATGGCGACAAAATCAAAATAAAGCCCATCAAGGAATAGCTGATTTAGCAGTTGAAAAACGATGCCCCGGCCGGCTGGTCGGGGCATCGTTGCGTTCCAGAACACTACGCCCCTCAGTGCGACCGAGGCTTGAAGCCTGAAAAGTAAAAGGCTACTCCTGCATCAGGAGTAGCCTTTTTCATTGTTGATTATCTGGGAAACTCATCGCTATATCGTGCGGTGAGCCCGGCCGCCGCGCGCCACTCGGGGGGCCGAACTATGCCGCTTAGCCGCCTTGGAACGGTGCTTGAACAGGCCGAAAAAGCCGCGCTTCTGGTTGCTGTGGCCGCGATAGTAGCGGTACACTGGCACGTAATTACCAGCCGTGGGCTTGCGCCGATGGATGGGCCGCGATGCTGCCGCCGTAGCCGGCGCAGCGTATGATTCGGAGGCTAAAAACCCCAACATGCAGAAAAATAACAGGGCGGTACGCAGCATACAAAAGGTGAAAATGGTGGTACATGCACATGGCGTTTGGCGCCAACGGTAGCGGCTTGCTACTGAATTACTAACTCTGGAAACGGGGAAATTATTACCCGCGTTGCCCACTTTGTCGACCAATGCCTTCTCTCAGCCGATAAAACCGCCCCCTGAATAGCTGAAAATGAGGAGTTAACAGCCCACATTATTTTTCTCAATTTTCAGCAACAATTAGCAGATTATGTGATGATTAACTATTTCTAAGCCATAGTAATTAGCACTCATTCAATTATTTATTGAATATTCAGCACTTTGATTTATTAGGAATCGCGCATTTGCTGGCCTTTTCTGGCGCGAGTTTAGCGCAGCGTAACTCGTGACTTGCGATGACGGGGCGGCGGCGCCTCTTCTGCCGCGCCAGCGGTAAGGTGGGTCTGGGTAATCTGAACTGGCGTAATTGCAACTGTATGATGAATCAGGTACAATTCAGGACCAGTTACAGTCAATTTTATATCTGTGACAAAGATTCGCCAGCAGCAACAGATTCGGACGGCTTCTGGAATCAGGAAGCATTCGATTCCAGGCTAGCAATTGAAGATGGCATATTGGGTGTGGGTACAGAAACGTACAGTTATGTCAGAGCATCAATTGAAATTTTGGCTCAGCGAAATGACGCTATTGATTCAACGAAGTATGACCACATTGTCGAAGCAAGTATTAAAGTCAATTCAGGCGTTTTGCAAATCCTTGATTGTCCCAATTCAACTATAGAATTTGAATTAACAATTAAACCCGGTTTTTATCGTGCGAGAATTTATATTTCAAATCTTGATTCGATAACTGATGAAGACCAGGAAGGAAACGATTTTTACCTAATTGAAATGTGGCCCGAAGAACCCTCTCCCAGAAAAGTATTGAAGCAATACGTCTGGCCAAGATAAATCCCATTAATAACCCCACTGCCGCTCCGCCCGTCTAACCGGCTCCACTGTAGGGTGCGGGGCTTTCCCCGCCCGTCGTTGCACGATTAACGTTCACCGATTCGGGCGGGGGCAAGCCCCGCCCCCACAAAACGCCTTTCTGATGAGCCTCTGGCAGATTATCCAACGCCTGCTGCCGTTTGTGCGGCCCTACCGCCGCCTCGTTATCGCCACGCTGCTGCTCACGCTGGTGGGCTCGCTGGCCGCGCAGGTAAATCCCTTCGTGCTGCGCTACACCGTTGATACGGTGCAGGGGATGCTGGACAAAGGACAGGGCCTGGCCGAGGGCTGGACGCTGCTGGCTTGGGTGAGCGGGCTGCTGCTGGGCAAGGAAATCATCAACACCTTCATCCAGTTCGGGCAGAAATACTACGGCGAGAAAATCCGCATCCAGATTTCCGGCGTGCTGGCCCAAACGGCCGTGAGCAAGATTCTGAGCTACCAACTCGGCTTCTTCTCCGACGACGGCAACCAGACCGGCAAGCTCCAGACCCGCATCGACCGGGGCGTGGAGAGTCTCATGAAACTGGTGCAGAACTTCTTCATCGACATCATGCCGCTCTTCGCCAACGCCATCGTGGCGCTGGTGGTGATTTTCCTCAACAACAAGTGGGTGGGGCTGGTGGCGCTGGCCATTTTGCCGGTCTATTTCTGGCTTAGCTACGCGCAGGCTGAGAAATTGCAGGGCGTGCGGCGCGGCCTGCAGCGCCTGCGCGAGGAGAAAAACCACGGCCTCATCAGCATCATCGACAGCATTGTGGTCATCAAAAGCTTCGTGCGCGAGCAGTACGAGGGCCAGAAGCAGGCCAGCGTGCAAAGCCGCCTCGAAGGCGCCCAACTGCTGACCCGCAAAACCAACTTCCGCTTTGACGGCCTCAAAACCTTCGTCGAGCAGATTGGGGTGGTGGCCATCATCGTGCTCACGGCCTACCTCGTGCTCGGCCGCCAGATTTCCATCGGGGCCATCATGTTCCATATTTTGCTGTTCAACAACGTGTCGGCGCCCATCCGGCAGCTCCACCGCATCTACGACGAGATGAACGAGGCCCTCACCTACTCCGAAGGCTTCTTCGCCATCCTCGACGCCGACGACCAGCGCGAGCGCCCCGGCCCGCTGGCCCCCGGCGAGAACCTGCGCGGCCAGTTCGAATTACGCAACGTCAACTTCACCTACCCCAGCGGCACGGCCGCCCTGCACGACGTAAGCCTCACCATTGAGGCCGGCAAAACCACCGCGCTGGTGGGCCTCAGTGGGGCGGGCAAAAGCACCATCATCAACCTGCTCTGCCAGTTCTACCGCCCCGATAGCGGCGAAATCCTGCTCGACGGCCACCCGCTGGCCCAGTACGACACCTTCGCCCTGCGCCAGGAAATCGGCCTGGTGCTCCAAAAAAACCACATTTTCAAGGGCACCATCGAAGAAAACATTCGCTACGGCGACTTCCACGCCACTCAGGCTCAGATTGAAGCCGCCGCCCGCCAAGCCTACCTGCACGACCAGATTCTGGACCTGCCGCGCTGCTACGAATCCGATGCCCAGCAGCTCAGCGGCGGCCAGCAGCAGCGCATCGCCATCGCCCGGCTCTTCCTCAAAAACCCGCCCATCATCTTCCTCGACGAGCCCACCGCCAGCCTCGACGCCATCGCCACCGAGCAAATCAAAAACTCGCTCGACGCCATCAAGCAGGGCCGCACGGTGGTCATCATTTCCCACAGCCTCGCCCAAATCGTGGATTCGGACTGCATCTACGTCATGAAAAAAGGCCACATGGTGGAACACGGCACCCACGACGAGCTCTACGATATGAAAGGCACCTACCGCGAAATTTTCGACGCCTCGGCGCGCAGCTTAAATATCGAGAAGCTGGCCAAAACGATGGCCGATGACGGGGACGACGTGCTGGATACGGCTTCGTGAGGGCAGTATATTTGAGCTATGGCTCTACAATACACCAGCATCTTTCTCAAGCCCTTTCTCTGGCTCTGCGTTTTAACCCTTGCTTCTTCCTGCGAGATTAAATATTCCAGTGAGGTTACAAGCACCGACGAAAAGGAGAAGTCAATTGCAGACTTGAGCAAAGAAGCATGTGATTGTTTCAGCAAGCAAAAAGGGGATGTTGACACTCGACTGACACTGTGTACAAAGAGTATAACTTACTCTCAGAAAGTAGAGCTTCCCGAAGGTTATAGCCGACAAGACTCAATTGCAGCGGCGAACGATATAAAGACCAAGATGGATTCTATGAAATCCAGAGAATTAGAAAGAATGTCTAGCATGATGCAGAATCTAGTTGTTTCATGCGATGCATATGGGGCAGAAATAGAAGCTCTATATGATAAGTGGTATCCTATCGACAGTTCAGCAACTAATATTGATTCTATCAAAATTTTAGACAGCAAATTCCGAATGCTGGCAATTTCAGACACGGCAAGAAAAGCGGTATTACACAAACTAATTTCAAAAAATATCGAAGCCAGAAGGTTAGAAGAGGGATTGCGGAGATGTCAACAAATGAAACAGCTCTTCAAGAATGAGGGAGGCGCATATTATGCAAGTGCGTTCATATACAACTTGCAGAAAAAGTATCCCGAGGCAATCAGCGAATTGAAGCAAGAAATATCTATTAGTGGCGATAAGAACCTTGAGCTAATAGTTGCTGTCATGAAAAGAAAGGCGCAGAATAATAAATGACCATCGACCTCACCCACGTCGACACCAAAGCCGCTTTTCACCATACGATGAAGCGCGAGCTACACTTCCCCGACTGGTACGGCGAAAATTGGGACGCTTTCTGGGATGTCATTACTGCCGTGGTCGAAATGCCGGATTGCGTGGTGTTGCAGCACTGGGAGCGGTTCGCCCAGGCCTGCCCCGGGGATATGCTCATTCTGCGCGACATCATCGCCAATTACCCACAGGAAAAGCCCGGCAAGCAGTTGCTGCTGGGTTTTTAAGCGCTGGCCGGGCCGTAGCGCGGACTTTGTAGTCCGCGTCCCCGAGCCGTTTGAGCCGTTCGGGTTCCCGTCGGGGACGCGGACTACAAAGTCCGCGCTACGGCGCACGTCAGCGGCGGCCAGGCCCGTTCTTTGCCCCGCACATGGACATCCTCACCGTCACCAACCTTAGCCTTACGGAAAATGGCTTTTCCGCCCTCCAGCCCATCAGCTTCACCCAAAAGCAAGGACAGAAGCTGGCGCTGGCCGGCGAAAGCGGGGCCGGCAAAAGCACGCTGCTGCAAATGGTAGCCGGCCTTATCCAGCCCAGCACCGGCGTGGTGCAGGCCAATGGTAGCCGCGTGCGCGGCCCGCAGGATGTGCTGGTGCCCGGCCACCCCGGCGTGGCCTACCTCTCCCAAAAGTCGGATTTGCCGCAATTCCTGCGCGTCGAGCAGGTGCTGCGCTACGCCAACAAGCGCCCCGATGCGGAGGCGCAGGCGGTGTACGGGCTGTGCCGCATTGCCCACCTGATGCTGCGCCGCACCGACCAGCTTTCCGGCGGCGAGCAGCAGCGGGTGGCGCTGGCCCGCCTGCTGCTGGGTGCGCCCCAATTGCTGCTGCTCGATGAGCCCTTCTCGAACCTCGACCGCACCCACAAGCGCCTTTTGCAGGGCATCATCGAGGAATTGGGTACGCGGCTGGGCATCACCTGCCTGCTGGTATCGCACGATGCGGCCGATGTGCTGGGTTGGGCCGATAAGATTCTGGTGCTGCACCGGGGCCGGCTGGTGCAGCAGGGCACTCCCCAGCAGCTGTACCACCAGCCGGTGGATGAGGCCACGGCCGCCTTGTTTGGCGACTACAATCTGGTACACGGTGCCGACCGCCGGGCGCTGCTACCGGGCCGGCGCTTTAAGAAAGACACTGCGCTGCTGGTGCGGCCCGAGCAGCTACAGCTGCGGCCGGCGGCCGGCAGCGGGGCCGTGGGCACGGTGCGGGCCGTACGGTTTTTGGGCAGCTACTCGGAAGTGGAAGTGGCGTTGGTGGCGCAAAATGTGCGGGTACGTATGGACACGACCAGCTTGCGGCCCGGTGATAAAACCAGCCTCTCGCTGGCAGCCGGCGCGGGTTGGCACATCGCACTGGCACCTGCCGCCGCGCAGGTCACGATTTAAGCTTAACCTTGATTTTGCGGGCTGCGGGTTTCCCCGGGCTTCCCGGCTGGTCGGCAAAGGCTTCGGGGCGGGCGGCGAGAATCTGCTCGGCGGCCACGCGCTGCAAGGCCACGGCCTCGGCCGGGCTGATGCCGAGGGCAACGGCGGCCTGCTCGGCGGCCCCGAGGGAGCGGGGGTCGTGGCCGGTGATTTCGCCGAACAGCACGCAGGCCGTCAGGTAAGCCCCCCAGTTGCTGGGGTGGTAGTGGTCTTCGGCCCAGAGGTCGACTTTGCCGGGCTCGGGGGCGTAGGGGTTGCGCTGGGCCAGGCCGGTTTGCACGGCGCGCAGCCAGGCATCGCCGGCCGGCGCAATGCTTTTGAAAGCCGGGTTTTGCGCCAGCAAACCGTAGTAGGAAGCGTGCAGCTCCTGGGCCATCGAGTCGATGGGCAGGCCGCTGAAGGGCTTGCCGGGCGGGTAGCAGAGGTCGGCGCGGGGCCAGGTCTGGAAGAGGAACACGCTGGCGGCGGGGCTGGCCGCGTGTACGGCGCGCTCCAGCCGGGTGGCATAATCGCGGAACTGCTCGGGGTGGCCGCCGTGACGCGGGGGCAGCGCCCACTGGCTGTGCTCCTGGAGCACCACGGTATGCCAGCGCGCCTGCTGAATGATGGGCAGGGCGTGCTCGTAGTGGTATTGCAGCGGCCGGGCGTTGATTTCCTCGAAATGCACTTCGTAGCTCAGGCCGGCTTCTTCGGTGAATTGCTGGAAGATGCCGGGGATGCCGCCCCACACCACGGGCTCGCCGGTGGTGGTTTCGCAGCGCGGGTCGGTGGCGGGCAGGCCGTAGTTTTCGTCGGTTACGTGGGCGGCGTTGTAGGCCAGCACGGGCTGGTACTTGCCATGAAAAAAGCTGTTGCCGACGAACAGAATGGCCTTGACGGGCGGGGCCACTGCCGCTAAGCGGCCGGCCCGGCCCTGAGCCCCGGCAGAACCTGGCAGGCCCGGCAGCAGGCCCACCACGGCCATCACCAGCAGCTTACGTAACGTTTGAATCACAGAAGAGAAGAAAGTAGCACGGGCAACCCGGCAGCCTGCCCCACATGGCAAGCCGCCGCATTCACCTTAAAAAACAGGAATTTGGGCGTGCAAGAAACAGCTTTTTCAGCAAACCGCCGCCCTACCGCTATCCAACCGCTGACTCACAGCAGCTTCTGCACCCAGCGTAGCGGCAGCCACTTCATGGCGCGGGCCATCAGGCCCCAGGGCCAGCCGGGCACGAAGGCTTGCACCGGCTCGCGCTCAATGGCCTTCACGAGGGCGCGGCAGCCGGTTTCGGTATCTACCATGTAGGGTGTGCTCTTCACCTTAGCATTGATTTCGGACCGGATGTAGCCCGGGTACATGATGCTGACCTTAATGGGCGAATTCAGCAAATCGGCCCGGATGCCCTCCGTGAGAGCCGAGAGGCCGGCCTTGGTGGCGGCATAGGTCGTCTGGGCGCGGGGCATGCCGCGCATGGCCGCCACCGACGAAATGGTGACCAGATGCCCCGCGTTCTGGGCCCGAAAAATCTCCAGCGCGGCCTCGCACTGCGCCAGCGCGGCCACAAAATTGGTCTGGGCCGTCTGGAGGTTGGCGTGGAAGTAGCCGGTGCCCAGCGACGCGCCTTTGCCCATGCCCGCATTCACAATGATGCGGTCGATGGTGCCCAAATCGGCTTGGAAGGCACGGAAGACTTCGAAAACCTGCTCGTGGTTATTCACATCCAGCGCCCGCACGAAGACTTTAATGTTGGGATGAGCGGTTTCGAGCTCGGCTTTCAACGCGTCGAGGCGGTCGGTGCGGCGGGCGCAGAGGGCGAGGTTGCGGCCCATACGGGCGTATTCGCGGGCCATTCCTTCGCCCAGGCCCGAGCTGGCTCCGGTGATGAGGATGTTTTGGCGGGTCATATTTTTCTAGGTTATGAGGGTGGGAGGGCAGGAGGTAATAGGGGCACCAAAAAGAACGTCATGCAGAGCGCAGCGCAGCATCTTGCCCGCCACCACTAACTCAATTTTTAGAACGTCATTGATTACTGCCTGCGGGCAAGATGCTGTGCTCTGCATGACGTTCGGTTATTCTCACTTCCCGCTCGCGCGCATGGCCCTCCGGCAGCGCCAGTGCAGGTAATGCACGAAAATCCAGAAGTTTTTAAACGCCGGGTTGCGCGTCTGCTTGTGGTGGTAGCGGTAGTAAATCTGCTGGGCGATGGCCGAAAGCCGGAACAAGCCATATACTTCGTAAAACGCCCAACTCTCGGGCTGGAAGCCGGTTTTCTCGCAGTAATACGCCACCACTTCCTGGCGCGTGAGCATGCCGGGCAGGTGGGTGGGCTGGCGGCGGGTGGCCTGGGCCAGGAAGTCGTCGTCGGCCTGCACCCAGTAGGCCAGCAGGTTGCCCAGGTCCATGAGCGGGTCGCCGAGGGTGGCCAGCTCCCAGTCCAGAATGCCCAGAATATGCGTGGGGTCGTCGGCATCGAGCACCACGTTGTCAAACCGAAAATCGTTGTGCGTGATGCAGATGCGTTCCTGTGTCGGCTGGTGCGCCTCCAGCCACTGCATGATGCGCCGGCCGCTGGGCACGTTCCAGGTGCGGGCCTGGGTGTAGCGCCTGCTCCAGCCGCTAATCTGGCGCTCCGTATAGCCCACGCCACTACTCAGCCCCGCCAGCCCGGCCGCTTGATAGTCGACCTGGTGCAACTCAATCAGCGCATCGAGCACGTTCAGGCACAGCTGGCGCACGGTGGCGGGCGGCAAGTCCAGTCCGCGCGGCAGGTTTTTGCGCGGAATGATGCCGGCCACGCGCTCCATCACGTAGAAATCGACGCCGATAATGCTGGTATCCTCGCAGTAGGCCACCATCGCTGGCACGTAGTGAAACACTGGTTTCAGGACCTTCTGCACGCGGTATTCGCGGCCCATGTCGTGGGCCGACTTGGCCTTGGTGCCGGCCGGCG
This sequence comes from Hymenobacter sp. UYAg731, assembly GCF_054061335.1. Classification (NCBI taxonomy): domain Bacteria; kingdom Pseudomonadati; phylum Bacteroidota; class Cytophagia; order Cytophagales; family Hymenobacteraceae; genus Hymenobacter; species Hymenobacter sp. UYAg731. The sequence goes on from NZ_JBSSEC010000004.1 coordinate 275,155, forward strand.
GCCGGCGCAGAATAAGGTCGGCGTTGTCGTATTCGAGGCGGTAAGTCCAGTTGGAAGCCCCGCCGGCGTACTGCGTCACGCGCGGCATTCCGCGCAGCTCGGGGCGCTGCTGCTTCAGCCAGGCATCGATGGCGGCGGCATCCAGCTCTTCGCCGGGGCGCAACGGGCCGGCGGTATCGAGGAGGCGGGTGGCGGATGGGTTCATGGGATTCTGAATTAGAACAGCAAACTCCCCTCCTTACCAAGGAGAGGATGTTTGAACCGAATGTTCGGATGGGGTGGTTGTGGGCGTTGCACAGCTTGCAGCCGGACGGTACAGCATAACGTTTGGGTGTCGTTCAACGAATTCAACCACCCAATCTTACGCTTTGCGCAAGCATCCCCTCCTCATCTGAGGAGGGGAGTGTCGTTCATTCCCGCTTCGCCTTATACTTCGCCAGCTCCACCCGGGCCACCATGGCGCGATGCACCTCGTCGGGCCCGTCGGCCAGGCGCAGGGCGCGGGCCATGGTGAAGAGGGCCGTAAGCGGTACGTCGTGCGACACGCCCGCGCCGCCGTGCAGCTGAATGGCCTCGTCTACCACGCGCTGGAGCACGTTGGGCGCAACGACTTTAATGGCCGAAATCTCATTCATGGCCGCTTTTACGCCCTGGTTGTCGATTTTCCAGGCGGCGTAGAGCGTGAGCAAGCGGGCTTGGTCGATGGCCATGCGCAGGTCGGCCACGCGCTCTAGGTTGCCGCCCAGGTGCAGCAGCGGCTTGCCGAAAGCGGTTCGCGAGAGGCCGCGCGTTATCAGCAGTTCCAGCGCCCGCTCGGCCGCGCCGATGCAGCGCATGCAATGGTGAATGCGGCCCGGCCCGAGGCGGCCCTGCGCAATGACGAAGCCGTCGCCCAGCCCGCGCAGCAGGTTGGCGCGGGGTACGCGCACATTCTCAAACCACACCTCGCCGTGGCCATAGGGCGGGTCGTAATCGCTGAAGGCGGGCAGCATGCGCCGGATGTTCACGCCCGGCGCATCGAGCGGCACCAGCACCATGCTGTGGCGGGAGTGGGGCGCAGCGTCCGGGTTCGAGAGGCCCATGAAGATGGCCAGCTTGGCATCGGGGTGGCCCAGGCCGGTGGCCCACCACTTACGGCCGTTGAGCACCAGCGTGTCGCCGTCTTCGGCGATGGTGGCCTGCATGTTGGTAGCGTCGGAAGAAGCCACGTCGGGCTCGGTCATGCAGAAGACGGAGCGGATTTTGCCGGCCAGCAGCGGCGTAAGCCATTCGGTTTTCTGCGCTTCGGTGCCAAAGTAGTGCAGCACTTCCATGTTGCCGGTATCGGGCGCATTGCAGTTGAACACGGTGGGCGCGAGGAAGCTGCGGCCGGTTTCCTCGGCAATGGGGGCGTATTCGAGGGTGCTCAGGCCCGCGCCGTGGGTGGCATCGGGCAGGAATAAATTCCAGAGGCCGGCGGCCTGGGCTTTGGTTTTCAGTTCTTCGATGACGGGCAATACCTGCCAATTCTGCCAGTCGGGGCCGGGGTTGGCGGCCAGATTATCGCGGTGGTAGTCGTCTTCGACGGGCGCGAGGTGCTCGGCCATGAAGTCCCGCACGCGGGCGAGGTAGTCCTGGGTTTTGGGGCTGGGGGCGAAATCCATGTTGTACCGTGGACTCTGCGAGTCCGCGAATGAGAGTTAGGGATTGTGCAAACGCGCGGACTCGCAGAGTCCACGGTACATCATGAAATCACGCCGCTGTCAATCACCAGCTGGGTGCCGTTGGTGTAGCTCGAATCATCCGAAGCCAGGTAGATGAATGCTTTAGCCACTTCCTCGGCCCGGCCCAGGCGCTTCATTGGGCTCATCGAAACCATCTGGTTGCGCACTTCCTCGGGCGCGTCCTTGATGAGAGGCGTATCGATGTAGTACGGGCAGAGGGCGTTGACGCGCACGTTGCGGCGGGCAAACTCCAGGGCCGCCACGCGGGTGAGGCCCAGCACGCCGTGCTTCGAGGCCACGTAGGCGCTCAGGCCCGGCGCGCCGCGCAGGCCGGCCAGAGACGACATATTCACAATCACGCCCCCGCCCTGCTGCATGAACTGGGCCAGCTCGTACTTCATGCAGGTAAACACGCCGGTCAGGTTCACCTCGATGATGCGCTGAAACGACTCTTCGCTGGTTTCGAGAAAGCTGAAAAAACCTTCGCCGATGCCGGCGTTGTTCAGCGCCACGTCGAGCCGGCCAAAATGCGCTACCGTGGCGGCAATGGCCTGCTGAATATTGGCCGAATCAGTCACATCCAGGGGCATGAACAGGGCTTCGGCCCCGGCGGCCTGCACTTCGGCCAGCGCGGGAGCATAGTCGGCGCGGGGCAGGTCGGCGATGACGACTTTCGCGCCTTCCTGGGCGGCGGCTACGGCGGCGGCGCGGCCCAGGCCGGAGGCCCCGCCGGTGATGAAAACGACTTTGTTTTCGAGTTTTTTCATGGGTGGGATTGGGTGCGCGGGAATTTATAAACCGGCAAAAGGAACGTCGTATTGCCTAAAACCACGCTTCCTCCATGTCCACCGTCACGGCGTTGGGCGATTGCAGACGCTTGGCCAGGCTGGGCACTTTCACCAGCTCGTATTCGTAGAAATACTGGGCGGCCATGAGCTTGCCGTGGTAGAAGTTGCGGTCGTCGGGGTGGGCGGCGGGCAGGGCTTTTTGGGCTACGGTGGCCTGGCGCAGCCATTGCCAGGCCACCGCCACCAGGCCGGCCAACTCCAGGTAGAGCGTGGCATCGGCCAGGAAAAGCTCGTGGTTTTGGGCAGCCACGCCCAGCAGGTGGCCGGTGGTTTGCTGCAAAACACCCACCGCTTTGGTGAGCTGCCCGGCCAGGTGGGCCAGCGCCGGCTGCGCTTCGGCGGCGACGATGGCGGCCTGGATTTCTTCCAGCAGCAGGCCCACGGCCTTGCCGCCGTGCTGGGTGATTTTCCGGCCCAGCAAATCGAGCCCCTGAATGCCGGTGGTGCCCTCGTGGATGGGGTGAATGCGCGACTCTCGCCAGAACTGCTCCACCGGAAAATCGGTGGTGTAGCCCGCCCCGCCGTGTACCTGAATGGCCGCGCTGGTGCTCAGCACGCCCATCTCAGCGGGGTAGCTTTTGGCGATGGGCATCAGCAAATCGAGCAGCAGCTCGGCATTTTCTTTTTCTGCGCCCTCCCCGGCCCGGGCCACGTCCATGTAGTAGCTGCACTGCAACAGCAGGCCCAGCGCGCCTTCCATGGTGGCTTTCTGGAAGAGCAGCATGCGCTTCACGTCGGCGTGCTGGATGATGGGCACCTGGGGTTTCGTCACGTCGCGGGCGGCCACGGGGCGGCCCTGGGGGCGGGCGCGGGCGTATTCGAGGGCCGCGTAGTAGGCCGCCGTGCCGATGGCCGCCGCGCTCACGCCCACGGCCAGCCGGGCCTCGTTCATCATCTGAAACATGTAGCGCAGGCCCTGGTTGGGCTCGCCCACGAGGTAGCCCCGGCAGTCATCGGCCCCGCCCATCATGAGGTGGGCAATGGGCGCACCCTTGCAGCCCAGCTTGTGGTAGATACCGGCCGTGACCACATCATTCCCAATTAAATCCTCCGGTTTCGTGGCCTCATCCGGCAGGCCCCCGGCCACGCGCTGGCGCGGCACGGCAAAGAGCGAAATGCCCTTCGCCCCAGCCGGCGCGCCCTTGATGCGGGCCAGCATAAGGTGTACCACGTTGTCACAGGCATCGTGGTCGCCGGAGGAGATGTAAATTTTCTGGCCGCGCATGTGGTAGTAGCCCTCCTCCGTCGGCTCGGCCGAGGTGATTATGTCGGAGAGCGAGCTGCCGGCATCGGGCTCCGTCAGGGCCATGGTGCCCTGCCAGCGGCCGGCGTACATGTGCGGCGTGAAGGCGGCCGTGAGCGCCGGCGCGGCAAAGCTGCGCAGCAGATTGGCCGCGCCCAGCGTGAGAAAGGGCGGCACGCTGGCCGAATAATTGGTGGCCTGCATGGCAAACACGGCCGCGTTGTACACGGTGCCGGGCAGCTGCTGGCCGCCTTCCTCGTAGGAGAACAGGGCGTTTATCCAGCCATCCTCGCCGAAGCGGCGCACGATGTTTTTCACGCCGGGGTGCAGCCGGATGGTGCCGTCCACGAGTTGCGGCTCCTGGCGGTCGAGCTCGGTGAGCAGCGGTTTCAGGAGCTGGTCGGCAAACTGGCCGGCGGTGTCAAGCACGAGGTCGATGGAGCCGCGGTCGTGGTCCCGGAAGTACGGGAAGCGGTTCAGGCTTTCAACGTGTAGCACTTCGTGGAGCTGAAACGCGAGGTCGCGGCGGGAATAGGCTTGCTTGACCATTATCAGAAGAAATTGGGTGGGAAGGGAGCGCGGGTAAAAGTACCGGCTGGCTGCAACGGCCCCAATGACCTAGGTTAAGAAATGCGGCGGGCAGAATTATGCAGAACGTCACTATTACAGCTGGTGGAACGTCATGCCGAGCGCAGCCGAGGCATCTCATGTGCCATCACTTAACCAATCGTTGAACCCCATTGATTACTGTCCCGAGCGAGATGCCTCGGCTGCGCTCGGCATGACGTTCTTTCTCTGTCTCTTCCCCTATCCTCCCCCTTACAGCTGCGCCCGCATGCGGCTCAGGCTTTCAGGCTTCACGCCCAGATAGGTGGCGATGTGCCGCTGGGGCACCTGCTGAATCAACTCGGGATTCTGGCGCATCAGGGCGAGGTAACGGGTGCGCAGGTCGTCCATCTGGAAGGCGCGGAGGCGCTCGGTGAGGCCGCAAACCAGGTTCTCGTTGATGCGGCGGCCCAGGCGCTCGATGGGCGGCACGCAGCGAAACAGGCGGTTGAGGTCGGGAATCAGGATTTCGTGGGCCTGCACATCGGTCAGGCATTCGAAATAGAGCTCGGTGGGCACCTGGGCCACGATGCTCAGGGTGTCGAAGCAAAAGGAATCGATGCCATAGAAGGCGCTGGTAATGTCTTCGCCGCGCACGAGGCGGTAGGCGCGGGCCAGGCCGGATTCGATGAAATAGAGGCGGTCGGGCGGCGGGCCGGGATGAAACAGCTCGGTGCCTTTGCGGAAGGCGCAGGGCCTAATCACGGCCATGGTTTGCTCCAGCTCGGCGGCGGTGAGGTGGGCGTGCTGCTGCAGGTAGGCGCGCATGGGCAGGGCGGGGAAGCGGGCGTAAGACGCGAAAAAAGGGGACGAATAAAGCCGTTCGGGCCATTTCTTCACGAAAAGTACGCCGCCTGGGCAGCAACTTTGTCCATCGTCCCGTTTCAGGGGCTCACACTTGCCACTTGCTTGCGGCCGTACCGGCGGCTCTCTTATGAATCTTTTCGTTTATTCGCCTCTCAGCGCTTCGGCCCGCACTTACCTTCAGCAGCAGCTACCCGCCGACGTGGAAGTCACGTTCAGCCACGATTTAGCCCCCGAAGACCAGTTCCCGGCTTTCCAGGAAGCCGAGGTGCTGCTCGGCAACCCGCCGCCGACCTGGCTGGCGGCCAGCCCCTCGCCCCTGCTGCGCTTCTGGCAGATTGATTCGGCCGGCTTCGAGCGCTACCGCCACCTGCACCTAGACGTGCCCGTGGCCAACATGGGCGACTTCTTCGCCTGGCCCTGCGCCGAAACCATGGTGGGCGGCCTGCTGGCCCTATACCGCCACCTGGGCGAGCTGGCCGTGCTGCAAGCCCAGCGCAAATGGGTGGGCGGGGCCTACGTGCGCAACCGCGCCGGCCTGCTGCGCGGCAAGCGCGTGGTGGTGCTGGGCGCGGGGGCCATTGCGCTGGCCGTGCGCCAGCAGCTATCTGGTTTCGAGTGCTCGGTGCAGTTGCTGGCCCGCACCCACCCCGAAGCCCGGCTGCATTCCAAACAAGACCTGAAGGCCGTGCTGCCCGAAACCGACATCGTAATAAATACCCTGCCAGGCAGCGCCGAGGGCTTTTTCTCGGCCGAGCTGGTTCAGGCCATGCGCCCAGGCAGCATCTACGCCAGCGTGGGCCGCGGCAACACCACCGACGAGCCGGCGCTCATTGCCGCGCTGCAAGCCGGCCACCTCGGCGGGGCCGTGCTCGACGTAACGGCCATCGAGCCCCTGCCCGCCGACAACCCGCTCTGGACCCTGCCCAACGTGCTGCTCACCCAGCACACCGGCGGCGGCCAGCACCACGAAGACGAAAGCAAAGTCGACGTGCTGCTGCGCAACCTGGAGCTGCTGCGCCACGGCCAGCCGCTGGAAAATCTGGTGGATTTGAGCCGGGGGTATTGAGCTGAGTTGTTGGGTTAGTGGATTTATTCACTTCCACAACCCGCCAATCCACTAAACCACCAATGCGCTACTTCCCCGGCACCCACGGCACCTCCGCCGCAAAAATGGCCTTCAGCGTGTAGCCTTTTGCCTCTTTCGCCGTGAGCTGGTGCGCCCAGGCCACGCGCCCCACCGGGTTGGCCCCGGGGCCGGAGGACTTGTACTCGGCAAAATAGGCCGTTTTTTCATTGGCCGGATTCTTCCAATTTTCCCAGCCGGCGGGTACGATGTGGCCGCCCATTTCGGTGTTCAGGTACACCACTTTGGCGTTGGGCCGCCAGGGCCGGCCGAGGTGTACTTTCTTCGCCAGGGCCGTGTCGGCGGTGAGCTTACAATTCAGAAATACGAAGCCGAAGGGCTGTTGCTCGGGCGTGGATGCGGCCGTGATGAATGAGCTTTTCTTGCTCTTGATGACGCAATGGTCGAATACGGCGGTGCTGGCTCCGAAAATAAAGTCCGTCGTGCCTTCGAGGTAGCAGTCCTGAAAATACTGGCGGGTGTGGCCGGCGGCCAAGAACAGAATGTCCTGGTTGCCCACCACCCGGCAGTGGCGGAAAGTGGCGCGGTCGCCCTCTACATGCAGGGCTACAGCCTGGCCGGCGGTATAGCCGGCCGGGTTGGCGAAGGTGAGGTTTTCGGCGGCGAAGTTGTTGGCCTGCACCAGCACCGAGTGCGAGGAATAGGTGTCGTGCCCGGCCGCATCGCCGGTGTGGTCGTCGAAGGTGAGGATGGTGGTTTCGGCGTTTTCACCCACCAGTCTGAGGTGGGTTTTGAGGGTGCCCACTACCAGCTTTTCGCGGTAGGTGCCCGGCTTGATGCGGATGGTGACCGTGGTTTGCGACTGATTGGGCACGGCATCCACGGCGGCTTGCACGGTGCGGTAGGTGCCGCTGCCGTCCTGGGCTACGGTGATGGGGCCGGCGGGTGGAGTCGTTTGGGCAACGGCCGGCGCGGCGGCCAGCAACAGGAGAAGCAGGTGTTTCATTGGAATGTAGCGCGAACTTTTAGTTCGCGAGTCTGAACGGTTCATGCGCGAACTAAAAGTTCGCGCTACATCACTCCGCCGGCTGCCAGCCGTGCAGCACGTTTTCGCGGGTGTACTGCTTTGCTTCGGCTTCCGTGAGCTGGTGCGACCACGGCGCACGTTTGGCCGGCGCGGCACCGGGGCCGTGGCTCTGATACTCGGCGTAGTAGGCCGTTTTTTTGTTCGATTCCTTGCCCCATTCGTCCCAGCCCTCGGGCCGAATCATGGCTCCCAACTCGCAGTTCAGGTACACGGTTTTGGCGTAGGGCCGCCAGGGCCGGCCCAGCCCGAAGCTGCCCGCCGGCGCATCGCCGCCAATGCGGCAGTTGCTAAATACGTAGCCAAACCGCGCCGTGTCGGGCGTGCTGCACGCCGTGACGTAGCCACTTTTCTTGCAGAAAATGACGCAGTCTTCAAACCAGGCCGTGCTGGAGCCGAAGATGAAATCGACCGTGCCTTCGATGTAGCAGCTCTTGTAAAACTGCCGGCTGCCGCGCCCAAACGTGTACAACGTATCCTGAAACCCCAGAAACCGGCAGTTCACGAACGCGGCCTTGTCGCCATCAACCCACACCGCCACCGCCTGCCCCACCGGCCCCGCCGCGTTCTGAAACGTGAGGTTCTCGGCCGAAAAATCCGTGCCGTAGATGTAGCAGCTAGCCGAGCCCGACGTGCCCTTGTCCTCCCCAAAAATATTCTTCTTCTGGTTGTAGTCGTCGTAAGTGAGGATGGTCAAGTCCCGGTCCTCGCCCATGAGCTTCACCATTTGCTTCGACCCGGCCAGAATGAGCTTCTCCTTATAAATGCCCTTCTTAATAAAAATGGTGGTGACTTTCTTCCGAAAATCGGGCACCGCATTAAAAGCCTCCTGCACGGTGCGGAACCGGCCGCTGCCATCCTGCGCCACCACAAAGTCATATCCCCAGGCCCGGCCCAGCCCACCGAAACTCAGAAGCACAAGCAGCAGTAGGTTCTTCATGGTTCAGCGCTAAGTGTGGCGCAAACCTAGCGGCTGGCCGGTCCGAAAGCACGGAAATTCTGCGCAATCGTTCCCGGCAACCTATATAATAGCAATTGCACAAACAGCTTTTTAAAAAGTTGTTTGTGCAATTGTGCTCCAAACCGCATCGGGTTTCTACTCTACAGTTCCGAAGCGTGGTCCTACATGAAATTCTCATTCCTACTCTTTTTGTGCGGCTGGTTGCTCCAACTGCACACCCAGGCTCAAACCACCGTTTACGGCCGGGTGCTCGACGCTAAATCCGGGGACGTATTAGCCGGGGCTACCATTCTGCAAACCGGAACAAGCAATGGCATCGCCTCTGATACCGAAGGCAACTTTACCCTAGCCATCCCAGCTTATTCCGACAGCATTGCACTGACATTCTCCTCGATTGGCTACAGCACACAGTGGCGGCGCGTGGCCCCTGGCAGCTACACTACTATCCGGCTAAGGCAGGACAACCGACTTATCGAATGCGACCTAAGCATTTCCCCACGCGCCGAAGTTGGTTTGGCCAGCGGGGTTCGATACGCGCCTTTTGGCGGCATATTAAAGCTTTATGGCAACCGGCTGGTGCGACTGCCCCTCACGGCAATGGTAAGCTACCAAACTAATTTCAGCCGAAACCACACCTTCACAGCCAGCCTCGAACTACCACCACTTTGGCAACGACGCTTCACGATTTTGGAAGCTCTCAGCTACGAACAGTTGCAGGCGGTGCCTGCTAACATGCGCTTCAGCAGCTACAAAATGCTGGTAAGCGTTGGTAGTTTCCGCACCATCTGCTCCTTGCCCTCCCTCGTGTTCCTGCTGGGCGGCGGGTATGCCCAGCACCAGTCACTGCCGGTAGCCGATGTCGCTTCGACTACCGGTTTTGGCTACAGTTTCGGCCTGCAAACGTATTACTACACCCAGCCCTTCCGGCTGGCGGGTACCGTGCAAGCCACGCGCTGGCCGGGTTACTGGCAGTGGCAGGCGCGCCTCACGCATTCTTTTGGTCGCGATTTCCAATTCGGCGTAACCTGCAACCAGCTTCAGCGCTACACCGAAATATCGGTGCTTCTCAGCCACACTTTTTATTAACGCTGAGCGCCAAACGCAAAAAGCCCGACTAACCGGCCGGGCTCTCTCTTTTCAACCATTCGCCGCGCTTATTCCGGCGAAACGCTGGCGGCTTTGGTCATCATCTCCACAATCTCGGCCGAGATGCCGGTGGTGCTGAAGCCGCCGTCGTGCATCAGGTTCTGCATGGTCACGTAGCGCGTGAGGTCCGAGAACAGCGAGATGCAGTAGTCGGCGCATGCTTCGGCCGGGGCATTGCCCAGCGGCGACATCATGTCGGCGAAGTTGTAAAAGGCATCGAAACCGGTGATGCCGGTGCCGGCCGTGGTTTTGGTGGGCGACTGCGACACCGTGTTCACGCGCACCTTTTTCAGCTTGCCGAAACGCTGGCCGTAGCTGCGGGCAATGCTTTCGAGCATGGCCTTGGCCTGCGTCATATCGGTATAGTCGAGGAAGGCGCGCTGCGAGGCGATGTAGCTCAGGGCCACAATGCTGCCCCACTCGTTCATGGCGTCCTGCTTCTCGGCCACGGCCATCATCTTGTGAAACGACATGGCCGACACGTCAATCGTCTGCTGGAAGAATTTGTAGTCCAGCTCGCCGTAGTGCTTCTTTTTGCGGATGTTGGCGCTCATGCCAATGCTGTGCAGCACGAAGTCAATCTTGCCGCCCAGCTTCTCCTGCGCGCCCGAAAACAGCGCCTCCAGTTCCTCCGTCGAAGTCGCATCGGCCGGAATGATGGGGGCGTTGCACTCCTCGCTCAGCTTGTTGATTTCGCCCATTCGCATGGCCAGCGGCGCGTTGGTGAGCACGAATCGCGCCCCTTCGGCATGCGCCCGCTGGGCCACTTTCCAGGCAATGGAATGTTCGTTGAGCGCGCCGGAAATGATGCCGACTTTGCCGGCGAGGAGGTTATTAGGCATTGGGTAAATGAGTGATTGAATAAACGGGTAAGGGAGCCGCAGGTGGCTCAAATTCTGATTTCGGCAGCAAGTTACTCATTTACTCACTTGCTCATTTACCACTTCGCCCCGCAGCGCCAGCAGCTCGCGGGCGCTCTGGAAGGCGTTTTCGCTGGGCTTGGCCCCCGCAATCATGTGCGCAATTTCCTTGATGCGGTCGTCCTGATTCAACTCGCGGATGCGGCTCACGGTACGGTCGGCGCGGTCCTCCTTGTACACGAAGTAGTGGACGTCGCCGGCCGCTGCCATCTGCGGCAGGTGCGAAATGGCCACGAGCTGGTGCTTCTGCGCCATCTGCTGCATCATGCGGCCCACCTTCACCGCGATTTCGCCCGAAATACCAGTGTCAATCTCATCGAATACAATCGTCGGCAATGCCGTCTTATCGGCCAGCATATACTTGATGCATAGCATAAGGCGCGAGAACTCGCCGCCCGAGGCGGCCTTGCTCAGCGTCTGGGGCTGCGCGCCTTTGTTGGCCGTGAAGAGGATGCTCACCACGTCGATGCCGCTGGTAGCCGGCGCGCCGGCGCTGTGCTGCACCACGATGCGGGCGTGCGGCATCCCCAAATCGGCCAGCAGCAGCCCCAGCTGCTTCTCGAAGTGCGGAAACGACTTGCGCCGGCTCTCTGACAGCTTGTTGCCCTGCTTGGTCACGGCCGCCAGCGCCGCGTCCGAATCCTTACGCAAACGGGCAATTTCCTTATCCAGGCTCAGCACGGAGCTCACTTTCTGGCGGAGGTCGTCGCGCACGGCGATGAGCGCGGGCAGGTCGCGGGCCTGGTGCTTGCGTTGCAAGGTGTAGAGCACGTTGAGGCGGTCCTGGAGCTCTTCGGCGCGGGCGGGGTCGCCCTCGGTGCGGCGCTCGGCGGTTTCCACCTCGTCGGCAATGTCGTGCAGTTCAATCAGACAGGAGTTCAGGCGCTCGCGCAAATCCTGGAAGTTGTCGGCGTAGCTCGCCACTTGGCCCAGCAGGCCCACGGCTTCCTTGAGGTTGCCGGTGGCGCAGGTTTCGCTGTCGCGCAGGCCGTGCAGGGCCTGGCTCAGCTTGTACTTGATTTCCTCGGCATGCTCCAACTGCTTGATTTCCTGCTCCAGCGCGTCCTGGTCTTCGGCATCAAGCTTAGCTTCTTCCAACTCATTTAGCAGGAAGCTGTTGTAATCCAGCTCCTTGCTGGCTTGGGCGGCCTGGCCCTCTAAGGCCTGCAAGTCCGTTTCGAGCTTGCGGTACTGCCGGAAAGCATGGCTGTACATGGTGCGCTGCGGCACCAGCCCGGCGTACAAGTCCAGCAAATTCAATTGAAAAACGCCATCGCCCAGCAGCAGCGTGTCGTGCTGCGAGTGAATGTCCATCAGGTTAGCGCCGATTTTACGCAGGGCTTCCAGCGTCACGGGCGTGTCGTTGACAAAAGCGCGCGACTTGCCATTCGGACTGATTTCGCGCCGCAAAATGCAGTGCGTGTCATAGTCCAAATCCTCGGCTTCGAAGATATCCTGCAACTGATAATTGGCGATATCAAACTGCCCCTCAATCACGCATTTGCGTTCGGTATCGAAGAGCATGCGCGAATCGGCCCGGTTGCCCAGCAGCAGGCCAATAGCGCCCAGCATAATGGATTTACCGGCCCCGGTTTCACCCGTAATAATATTTAATAGTGGCGACGGACGCAGCTCCAGCTGCTCAATCAGCGCGTAGTTATTAATCCGTAAATCGACTAACATATTTTTGAATTATAAATTATAAATTACGAATTATAAATTGAGTTTATGATGACAATCTCACAACGACTTGCCAACATCTATAATTTATAATTCGTAATTTATAATTCATTTTAAAATCGTTTGATATTTCGCCGAATTCGTCGGGTCTACTTCTGTGAGCATGGTCACGAGCTGCTGCTTCTGTAGCTGGTCCTGACTGGTGCGGAAAATATTGGCGATTTCGTCCGACTTGGCATCGAAGAATGCCCGGGCGAATAGGGTTCCGGGGCGCGTGAGGGCGGCTTTCTGCACACCCGTCAGAGCAGCCATTACCGAGGTTCGGGCCTCTTCGGGCTTCTCAATAAAAATATCCATGCCCTGCCGGTAATAGCCATACAGCCCGGTGCGGAAGGCTTCGAGTTGCGGGTCGGTCAGGTTGTCGAGGATGAAGTGGCGCTCGCGTGAGCCGCTGCCGCGCCAGCCTTCGTCGGTTTCGTTGGTCTGCGTCTGGTTGGCCGAATAGTTCACAATGGCGCGGGCCTGGTCATAATAAGGCGTTCCCCCGAGCCGCGAAAATGTATCACGGTCAAGACCAATAACAATATTGGCGTAGAAGCCCAACAGCGAAGCCAGGTTTGAAGTAAAACTGCTGGCTGAAAAGGCGAGCGTATTAGGGGTATAATTAAAGTTGAAGCTGCGGTCAACGATGCTCACCACGTTGGTTTCGTAGCCGGTGCCGTATACCGGGCGCGTGGAAATCAGGCGCATGGTGGTGTTGTAGGTTCCGTTCACCGGAATGGCCGTGATGCCGATAAACATCTTGAGACGGATTTTCTCGTCCTTGCCGTAGGTGAGGTTGGTCCACGTCTGCGTATTGAGCAGATTGCGGATGTCGTTCTGCATCTGCGTGACAATGGTAGGGTCCGAAATCGTCACGTTTTCGGTTGATACGCGCACTTCGGCCAGCAGTTCCTGGGCGCGGGCGGCGGGGCCGGCCAGCAGTAGCAGGGCCAATATGGGCAGGGCCGTAAGGAATTTTCGCATCATGAGGAAGGGGCCAGACGGGCCAGAATCAGGCTAACCAGTCCGCGGGCCACATCGGCCTTGGACTGCAACTCAAAATTAACGATTTGGCCGGCGGCATCCAGCACCGTCACCTTATTGGTGTCGTGGCCGAAGCCCGCGCCCGCATCGCGCAGGGAATTGAGCACGATGAGGTCGAAGTTTTTCCGATGCAGCTTGTCCTGGGCGTGGGCCAACTCGTTCGTAGTCTCCAACGCAAAACCCACGGCAAATTGTTCAGCCCGCTTGCGCCGGCCGAGCGTGGCGGCGATGTCCACGTTTTTCACCAGCTCCAAGGTCAGCGTTTCGCCCGATTTCTTGATTTTATCGACGGCGATGTGGGCGGGCCGGTAGTCGGCCACGGCTGCCGCAAATACCCAAACGTCGGCATTTCCTGCCACTGCCGCCGCCGCCGCAAACATCTCCGCCGCCGTTTCCACCCGCACCGTGCGAATGCGCGGGCTGGCCGGGTCGGGCAGGTGACTGGGGCCGCTCACCAGCGTCACATCCGCGCCGTGCGCGGCAAAGGCTTCGGCCAGCGCATAGCCCATTTTGCCCGTCGAGCGGTTGCCGAGGAAACGGACGGGGTCGAGCGGCTCGTAGGTAGGCCCGGCGGTGAGGAGGACGTGCATCAACTATTGAATAGGAAAGATTGATTGAAGAACGTCATGCTTCGGCTGCGCTCAGCATGACGTTCAGTCAGAATCGGTACTACCAAAATACTGCTCCAGCCCAGCCACAACATCCTCCGGCTCCAGCATGCGCCCCTGGCCGCTGAGGCCACTCGCCAGCTCGCCCCTGGGCGAATCAAAAACGTGATTGCCGAAGGAGCGCAACCGGGCCAGGTTTTGCGTCACGGCCGGGTGGGCAAACATATCCAAATCCATGGCCGGGGCCAGAAATACCGGGCAGCGGGCTGATAAATACACCGCACACAACAAATTAGGGCACAAGCCATTGGCCAGCTGGCCGATGGTATTGGCGCTGGCGGGCGCAATCAGCAGCGCATCGGCCCAGAGGCCCAACTCGACGTGGTTGTGCCATTCGCCGGCCGCCGCATCACGCAAAAAGCCCGTCAGGACGGGCTTTTTGGATAATGTTCCCAGTGTGAGGGGCGTCACGAAAGCCGTAGCGGCTTCGGTGAGGATAACCTGTACTTCGGCTCCGGCTTTGATGAGCAGGCGCGTGAGCGGGGCGGCTTTATAAGCGGCAATGCTGCCGCTGACGCCCAACAGGATGCGCCGGCCGGCTAAAGGGGAATTTGTAGGTTGCGGGTTGCTGATTGCAGGCATCACCGATTTAAATCAAAAAACGTCATGCTGAGCACAGCCGAAGCATTTCCATCGCATAAGTAACTAATTACTCTCGCGGTAGAGATGCTTCGGCTGCGCTCAGCATGACCGTTTCATTAAACTACCCGAGTTTCTTAGAACAGCTCGCGGGGCACCGGCACTTCTTCCGGCTCGGGCGTGGAGTAGTAGATTTTGCCTTGCAGGAACTCCTCAATGGCCAGGCTGGTGGGCTTGGGCATGCGCTCGTACTGCTTGGAAACTTCGATTTGCTCGCGGTTTTCGAACACTTCTTCCAAGTTATCAACTGTGGAGGCGAACTCGGCGAGGCGGTCGTTCAACTCTTCCTTCAGCTTAATCGACAGCTGGTTGGCGCGCTTTGAAATCACGGCAATGGCCTCGTACACGTTGCCGTTGTCGCCGGTGATGTCGGCCACGTTGCGCGTGATGATGGAGCTCGACGGGGTGTTGGGATTGGGTTTCATGGGCTGATTTAGTGACAATTTAGTTGGCGGCGGCCGTGGGCACGGCCTTCAGGCGAACAATCTCGGCCTGGCTGAAATCGTACATATCCTGCGCGGATTTCAGGTTCTTGCTTTTGGGGTACGTATCGAGAAACTGCTGGTAGAAGGCTACGGCATCCAGATAACGTTCCCGCTGCTTCGATTCGATGCTTTCCTTGGCCCAGGCGTACTGCGCGTTCAGGCGCAGGAACGCGGCCTGCTCGGCATACGCCGAAGCGGGATAATTGAGCTGAAAGTTGGTGAGCGCCACCACGGCCGCCTGGTTGTAGCGCAACTGGAAGTAGAGCCGGGCGCTTTCATACGCCTTGTTTTCCAGCTTGCGCTGGAGTTCCTGCGACATATTCTCCGTTTCGGCCTTGAACTTGCTTTCGGGGTAACGGTTCAGGAAATCCTGGATGGCTTCGATTGCTGACACCGTATTAGTCTGGTCGAGCTCGTAGCCGGGCGAGTCCAGGAACAGCGACTTGGCGTGCAGATACGAGGCTTCTTCGGAATACTCCGAATTGGGATACGTGTCGGTGAACGACTTGAAATAGAACGCGCTCAGCACATAGTTGCGCTGCTTGTAGTTGGTGTTTGCGAAGTAGAACTGGGCTTTTTCGGCCTCGGGGCGGCCTTTCAGCAGCGGAATGAGGTCTTCGAGCAGCGTGCCGGCCCGGAAAAAGTCGCCCTTTTCGTAGTACTTGATGGCGGCTTCGTACTTTTTATTAACGTCGGTGCTTTTCAGCAGGCGTTGGTAGCCGCTGGCGCAGGAGCCCAGAATGAGCGTACTAACAAGCAGAAACAGGACCGTGAGGCGGGAAATCGGCATAAGGGGTGCAAAGGTAACGATTTGAGCCGGCGGAGGCAAACCGCACGGCGGCTGGTGCGGGCCCGGCTGCGAGCAAGAGGCCCAACAGCAGGCCAAAGGTTGCAGCTAGCGCCGCGTGGGAGTAGCTATGGCTGCCGGTTTAGCCGGCGCGGAAATGGCGGGTTTAATGACCGGCTTCACGGATTTGGCAGGAGCGGCAGGCTTGGGGCTGGTTGTTTTGGCAGGCGTTTTGGCTTTGGGTTTGATGGTTTTGGAAGCGGGGGCGGCTTTTTTCTTCACCACTTTTTTCTTCACCATTTTCTTCTTTTTGGGGCGGTCGTCGAACTGCTTGCCCAACACCTGGCGGCGGGTGGGCCGTTCCTTGGCACGCCACTGGTAGCCTTTCAGGCGCTCGTCGTCGGGCTTTAGTTCGTGGGGCGGGATGAATTTGGCCTCGGGATTGGAGAGGACGGAGATTTTATTCAGCTTGCTATCTAGGAACAGCAGGCGCATGTTGGCCGACAGCACCCGGTTCATGCCGGTGGTCACGGTATCGCCGTCGAGGGCGTAGAAGATGCTTTCGGCGTTGCCAAGCACGTCCACGCGGCGCATTTTATTGTCGCGGAAATAGGCCATCATGTTGCGGCCCTTGGTCTGGTTGAAGTTTAGGAGCGTGTCCTGATTTACGGCAAACGCGTTGGAATACAGACGCATTTCGTCCACTTTGCCGCGCTTCGAGCGGATTTGGATGGAGTCGGCGGTGAGCTGGTTTTTGGCCTGCCACAGCACCGGGTCGCGGTTGAGGTAGATGATGCTGTCCTGCCGGTCGTAGGTCAGTGAGTCGCAGATGCCCTGGAGGTTACCCCGGAAAATCTGCACCTTAGGAAAGGCGTAGAGGACGGTGCGCGTGGTGGTTTGGCCGGGCCGGGCCTCGATGCTGATGAGCGTATCGGCGGCCATGTAGAGCGTGTCTTTCTGGCTGCCGATGTTGCGCACTACCGGCCGGCCACCGTAGAGCTTGGTGCGGCCCAGGGCACGCCAGTATTTGCCGGCATCGCCGCGTAGCACTAAGTTGTCCTTCTTGGACGTGAGGGAGACGTGGCCCCGCGCCACGCCGTACTGCTTCACCTCATCGTACACCAGCTGGTCGCCGCCCAGCAGGTAATTGGGCGTGTCGATTTTGGCGTTGCGCTTGAAGTCCGAAACCCGGGTTTTGGTGTTGTAATTGCCGCCTTCGGCATACAGATTCCCCTGCTTGCCCTTGATGCGGGTGGGGCCGTTGAAATAGGCAATTTTGCTGACGGTGTTGTAGCGCAGCGTGTCGTTGTTCAACTCCGAATCGGGCGTGACGAGATGCACGTTCTGCTTGAAAACGAATACTTTGGTATTAGTATCGTAAAATCCCTGCTGGCTGTCGAGGGTGTTTTGCGGGTCGGTAAGGTGGCCGGTTTCGGTGTAGGCAGCCGTTTTGCGGTTCAGGTCGTAGTCGAGGCTAGGCGTGGTCAGGGTCATGCGCGGGTCGCGCATCACCACGTTGCCCAGCATACGGGCCGTGCGCTGGTTGCCGTCGTAAAAGCCGTGGTCGCCGGTAATGGTCATGGTATCGTTCTGCACCACGCGCACATTGCTGAAGGCTTCCACCTGGTTGCGTTCCAGGTATTGGTAGGCCGAGTCGCAGTACAGAAACACGTCGTCCTGCTGAAAGCTGACGTTGGTAATCAGCTTGCGGATTTTCACCCCTTCAAAGTCGCCGCCCACCAACTCGCCGGCCGTGAGCAGCTTGATGGGCGAACCCTGCGCCTGCGCCGGCCGGGGGCGGGCGGCAGGCGGCGGCGTGGGGCGCTGGGCCTGCCCCAGCAGTGGCACCAGCAGGCACAGAAGTAAAAAAACGCGAAATACGGCCATTGAGGGCGCAAAGGTACGGACGGAGGCCGCGCTAACGGCCATCTTTGCACTGTAGTACTTATTGGCCCATTGGGCTGCCCGTTGCACCATGCTGGAATCCGTTCGCCGCTTCATCGAAGAAAACAAGCTATTTTCCATCGAAAACGACCCCATTCTGGTCACGGTCAGCGGTGGGCTCGATTCGGTGGTGATGCTGGATGTGCTACATAAGCTGGGCGCGCAGGTGGCGGTGGCGCACTGTCATTTTGGCCTGCGCGGCGAGGATGCCGATGCCGACGAGCAGTTCGTACGCAAGCTGGCCAAGCAATATGGCCTCCCCTACTTCGCCGAGTTTTTCCAAACCAAAGCCTACGCCGAGCAGGAAGGCATTTCGACCCAAATGGCGGCCCGCTTTCTGCGCTACCGCTGGTTTGAGCAGGTACGGCAGGTGCAGGGCCTAGCCTACATCGCCACGGCCCACCACCAGCGCGACGAGGCCGAAACCATGATTCTCAACCTCACGCACGGCACCGGACTGGCCGGGCTGCACGGCATTCAGGTAAAAAACGGGCACATCATTCGCCCGCTGCTGGGCTTGGGGCGCGAGGCCCTGCACGAATACTTAGTGGAGCGCGGCCTGCGCTGGCGCGAAGACGACAGCAACGCCAGCCCCGTGTACCAGCGCAACCTGCTGCGCATTGAGGTGCTGCCCGTGCTGCGCGAAATCAACCCCAATCTCGACCAGACCATGCACGGTACCGCCGAGCGCGTGGGCGGGGCCGAGGAAATCGTGCGCCGCTACGTGGAGGAAACCGCCGCCCAGGCCCGCCGCGACGAGGCCGAAGTGACTTATCTGAACATTTCTACCCTGCAAAAAACGGCCGCCACGGCTCTGGTGCTGCACGAAATTCTCCGGCCCTTCGGCTTCTCCTGGCTGGTGGTGAAGGACATTGTGGCCGCTTTCCCCGGCGAGTCGGGCCGAAAGTTCGACTCGCCCACGCACCGGCTGGTGAAGGACCGGGAGCATTTGGTTATCACGCCGCGCCGGTTGTCGCAGTTTGGCACGTTTCAGCTGGCGGCGGGCCAAACCGACTTGCTAGCCGACGGCATGCGCTTAAAAGCGGAGTTGCACGACGATGCCCGACACTTCATCATCCCGCGCTCGAAAAGCACGGCCGCCCTCGATGCCGACAAGATTAAATTCCCACTCACGCTGCGCAAATGGCAGGAAGGCGACTGGTTTATGCCCCTCGGCATGAAAGGCAAAAAGCTGCTTAGCGACTTCCTCATCGACCAGAAAGTGCCGCTGAACCTGAAGGACGACGTGCGCGTGCTCACCTCCGCCGATGGCAAAATCTGCTGGGTCGTGGGCTGGCGCGTCGATGAGCGGTTCAAGGTAGAGGCAGCCTCCGAGCGGGTGCTCACCGTACAGCGGATGTAGTTTTTTGGGCAATCGATTTAACGACCGAACCTCATCCTTGGCAAAAACTTGTTTTTTTCACCCAAGCTTGCGCGGCCCGTCCGTACTTTTACCCGCGAAACTCCAACCCCCCAATTCTCTTCCTTATGAAAGTTACCGTAGTCGGAGCCGGCAACGTGGGCGCAACCTGCGCCGATGTGCTCGCCACCCGTGAAATTGCTAACGAAATTGTTCTGGTTGACATTAAGGAAGGCATTGCCGAAGGCAAAGCCCTCGATATCTGGCAGAAAGCTCCGATTATCGGCTACGACTCGCGCACCGTGGGCGTGACCAACGACTACGCCCGCACCGCTGGTTCGGACGTGGTGGTGATTACCTCCGGCCTGCCCCGCAAGCCCGGCATGACCCGCGACGACCTGATTGGCATCAACGCCGGCATCGTGAAATCGGTGACCGAGCAAGTGGTAGCCCACTCCCCCAACGCCATCATCATCATCGTGAGCAACCCGCTCGACGTGATGACCTACCAGGCCCACCTCACCGCCAAGCTACCCCGCGAAAAGGTGTTCGGCATGGCCGGCATCCTCGACACGGCCCGCTACCGCGCCTTCCTGGCGGAAGCCCTGAACGTGAGCCCGAAGGACATTCAGGCCGTGCTCATGGGTGGCCACGGCGACACCATGGTGCCCCTGCCCCGCTACACCACCGTGGGCGGCATTCCGGTTACGGAACTGATTTCCAAAGAGAAGCTTGACGCCATTGTGGAGCGCACCAAGAACGGCGGCGGCGAACTGGTGAAGCTCATGGGCACTTCGGCCTGGTACGCGCCCGGCGCGGCGGCCGCTCAAATGGTGGAGGCCATCGTGCGCGACCAGCGCCGCGTGTTCCCCGTGTGCCTGGAGCTGCAGGGCGAGTACGGCATCAATGGCGTATACCTCGGTGCCCCGGTCATCCTCGGCAAAAACGGCGTGGAGCGCGTGATTGAATTGCAACTGAACGACGAAGAAAAAGCCATGCTCGAAACCTCGCGCGGCCACGTAAAAGAGGTGATGGATGCACTCGACAAAATGAGCAGCGCCCAACCCGCCTAAACAGTATCAATACGTTGTAAAAAGGCCGGTGCTATGCAGCACCGGCCTTTTTTTATGGTTGTCACTTTCTTTGCAGACTTCCGCGTTAATAGGCGAATTAATATGTTTACTTTGCAATATCCCTGCTCGCCTAACCCACTGCTTCCATGAAAAAATCCCTGACCAATTCGTTCGATAAAGTGTATCTGACCATCGAATTTGATGCGGCTAATCAGTGGATTTACAACAACTGGGTGGGCGTGCTGCCTACCGAAAAAGTCATTCAGGGCTGCCAGGCTACCATCGATTTCCTGCGGGAAAACCCATGCGCCCACATGCTGAACGACAACCGCGAAATTGTCGGCTCGTGGAGCTCGGCCAATGACTGGATTGCCCAGAACTGGATGCCACAGGTGCTGGCGCTGGGCCTGAAGCGCTTTGCGCACATCGTGTCACCAGGCATTTTTGGGCAGACATCAGCCGAGGAACTGGTGACGCGCGTGGGCAATCATTTCGAAATCCGGCTGTTCAAAGACTTGGAATTGGCCAAAACCTGGCTGCGCAGCGCGTAACCAATAGCGGCTATTGCTGACTGGCGCGGAAGAGCTTCTGCTTTTCGTCTTTGCTGAGGCTTTCGTAGCCGGAGCGCGAAATTTTGTCCAGAATGGTATCGATTTCGTCCTGCAAGGGCTGGCCGGGGGCAGCGGGTTTCTTGCTGCTGCTCATGGAAGAGGCCGCTACCGGCTCGGGGCGGCGCGTGGTGCTGCTCACGCGCATGGCGGGACGGGAGCTGGTAAGGTTGCTAACCCAGTTGCCAACGGCTTGCACAGGCCGGCCCAAATCGCGCCCGGCCTGCAATTGCTTGATGAACACAAAGCCCAGCAACGCCCCGCCCAGGTGGGCTACCATGCCGCCGGGGTTGCCGCCGCTGAGGCCCGCCAATGACAGCAGAATAACCACGGCCGCAATCCACTTGATTTTGACCGGGCCGATGAGGATGACCATGAACGTGTAATCGGGCAGCAGCGTGGCCGCCGCCACAATAATGGCCGAAACCGCCGCCGAGGCCCCGTTCATGGGGCTGCCCAGGCCGGGCTGGAAGGCCGGAATCAGGTTGAAGCTGAGCAGGAAGAATGCCGCGCCCGCCAGCGCCCCCAGAATGTAGAGGCTCACGAGCCGACGGTTGCCGAGGTATTCCTGAATGAGCTGCCCGAACCAGTACAGGTTCAGCATATTGAACAGAATGTGCAGCAGGCCGTCGAAGAAGCTTTTCTGGTAGGTGGTGTGCGTGAAGGCGTAGGTGAGGATGGTCCAAGGGTGGCGGATGAACTCCGGCAGTGCCGACGACAGCTCGAACTGGCGCAGCAGCAGCGGGAAATACCCACTGGCGCTGCTGATGGTCATCACGGCCTGCACCACAATCAGGCCCGCAAACACCAGCACGTTGAGCATGATGATTTGCATGAGGGCATTGTCGCGGCGACTGAAGGCGGTGCGGATATCTTGAACGATGCTCATGGCACGTAGCGGGGAGTAAACAGATTCAACGAAAGTAACGGAAAGCCGCTGGAGCAGCCCGGTCGCATCTACAACCAACCACTAGTAAAACCGTTCCCGGCCACCCTCCCAAAACTTGAGGACGATGAAGCCAATCAGCAACCCGCCAAGGTGGGCGAAGTGCGCTACGTTGTCGCCGGGGGTGCGATGCACGCCATTGTACAGTTCATACGCGGCGTACAGGAACACAAAATACTTCGCTTTGATGGGAAACGGAAAGAAAAGCAGCATTAATTCCGTGTTGGGAAACAGGTAGGCGAAGGCGAACAGAATACCGAAGAGCGCGCCCGAAGCGCCCAACATCCCGCCGCTGCGCGAGTCACGGGTTTCGGTTACGGCCCCATCCACGGCATTGGTAGCGGCGCTGATGTATTCCTGGTTTTGCGGGTTGCGCTCCAGCGCGCCGGCTAGGCTTTCGTAGCCGGTGGCATCGGGAAAGTAAGAGCGGAAAAAATTGGCAAAATCCCCGCCGGTGGGCGACTGGTGAAACTCCTGCCGCGCCACTTCCATCTTGTGCATCTCATAGCCGCGCACGCCCTCGTAAAGCAGGCCGGCACCCACGCCGCAAATCAGCCAGAAGGTGAGAAAGCGCGACGCGCCCCAGCGCTGCTCCAGCAGCGGCCCGAAGGAAATCAGGCCGAACATATTGGCAATGAGGTGTCCCCAGCCGGCGTGCAGGAACATGTAGGTAAAGAACTGCCAGGGGAAAAAGTACGGCGAACCGATGGGATATAGACTACCAACCTGGGTGATGAGTGGCAGCAAACTCATTTGGGCAATGAGAAACAGAACGTTCGCAATCAGCAAATTGCGAACTGTGGGAGTGAGATTGAACATGCTTTTGAGAAAACGTCCCGGTGCGCGGGGCGAGCAATTGAGAGTAGTGGGCGCAAAGCTAGAGCACCCGTAGCGCGAACTTTTAGTTCGTGTCCCCGCGCCACTAGGATTAACCGAACGGCACGGAGACGCGAACTAAAAGTTCGCGCTACTTACGGAAGAAATCGGCCAGCTGCTGGCCGTCGAGGAGTACGAGGGTTTTGCGGCCGTCGGGGGTATAGCCGGGGGTTTGGCAGGCGAAGAGGCGGTCGGCCAGAGCGTTGAGCTCGGATTCGGGCAGGCGGGTGGCGGCCGTGCCGGCGGCTACGCGGCGGGCCAGGGCGCGGGCCAGGCTCTCGCTCTGGTCGAGCTTGAGCGGGCCGGCCGTGACGCGAAATTGTTCGATGAGGCTTTCCAGCAACTCTTTCTCGTCCTGCACCGGCATCCCGGCCGGAATGGCTTCTACGGCGATGGTGCTCGAACCGAACTCGTTAAAGATGAAGCCCAGCGCGTGCAGCGGCTCGGTCAGCTCGCGCAGCACGGCAAAATCGGCGGGCGAAAACGTGACCGTGCGCGGAAACAGCAGGGTTTGCGAAGTGCCCACGGCCCGGCCCAATTCCTGCCGGTACTGCTCATAGAGAATCCGCTCGCGGGCCGCTTCCTGGTCAATCAGCAGCACGCCCGACTTCACAGGTACCAGCACGAAGCGCTGCTGCACCTGCACGGCGCGGCTGCCCGCGCCGCCCTCGCGGGCAGCCGCATGGCGGTTTGCGGGCACTTCGGGCAAATTCAGGCCCAGCGCAAGCTCAGGCGGTCTGTTTCCGGTATCGCCGGCAGGAAGCGCAGCGGCAAATGCGTCATTAGCCACGGCCGGCACAGGTGTTTCAAAGCTGCGGGCCGTGACGGCGTCGATGCTCGCATCGTCGCGCACGGGCTGGCCCAACTCGCGGTAGAAGGCTTCGAGTTCGCGGCGGGCCTGCTCGGTGGGGCGCGGCGGGGCCTGACGCTCGAAGCCGTCGCGGCGGGTTTCGGGGTTGAAGCTGGTAAAGCCGGAGTTGCTGGCGGTACGGGCGGCGGCGGCCAGGTCGTCGGGGCGGTAGCCGTCGGAGCTGGCGGCGCGGGCCAGCGGGGTAGCGGCGGGCAGGTGGTCGTCGGCCTCGGTGGGGATGCCGCCGGTGCCTTTGCCGGCCCGCAACGGGCGAATGGGCGCGAAGTTCACGTCACCATCGAAGTCCAGCGAGGGCGCGATATTGTGCAGGCCCAGACTCTGCTTCACGGCGGCGCGCACCACGGCGTACACGGTTTTCTCGTCCTCGAACTTGATTTCCGTTTTGGTCGGGTGTACGTTGATGTCGATGGCCTTGGGGTCGAGTTCCAGAAATAGCACGTAGAACGGGTGCGTGTCGCGGGCCAGCAGGCCTTCATAAGCCGCCAGCACGGCGTGGTTGAGGTAAGCCGAGCGGATGAACCGGTTATTCACGAAGAAAAACTGGTCGCCCCGGCTTTTCTTACTCGACTCCGGCTTGCCCACAAAGCCGCGCACCGAAATAGAGTGCGTCACCTCCTCGCAGGACGCCAGCTGCTCCTTATAGCCGTTGCCCAGCAGCGCCACAATACGCTGGCTCAGCTTGCCAGCCGGCAGTCCAAACACCTCCAGTTCATTCTGATACAGCGAAAAGGCAATCTGTGGATTCGCCAGCGCTACGTGCTGAAACTCGTCCAGAATGTGCCGCATTTCCACGGCATTGCTCTTGAGGAAGTTGCGCCGGGCGGGCACGTTGAAAAACAGGTTTTTGACCGCGATGCTGGTGCCGTCGGGGCAGGCAGTGGGCTGCTGACTGGTGATTTGCGAGCCTTCGACCAGCAATAGCGTGCCGGTGTCGTGCTCAGGCTGCTTGGTGCGGATTTCGACCTGTGCCACGGCCGCGATGCTGGCTAGTGCCTCGCCCCGGAAGCCGAGGGTACGAATCCGAAATAAGTCTTCGGTCGAGCGGATTTTGCTGGTAGCGTGGCGCTCCAGGCTCATGCGGGCATCGGTGGGGCTCATGCCGGCGCCGTTGTCCACCACCTGCACGAGCTGCTTGCCAGCCTCTTTCACAATGAGTTGCACCTGGGTGGCCCCGGCATCAACAGCATTTTCCAGCAGTTCCTTCACCACCGAGGCGGGGCGCTGCACCACCTCGCCGGCCGCAATCTGGTTGGCGAGGTATTCGGGAAGCAGGTGAATGATATCAGGCATTTTCTGGAAGCGGGAAGCGGGAATTGAGGAGCGGGCAACGAACAGCTAACCAACACGCAAACAAGCCGAAACGTATTGAACAATAAGCAAAAAACCGCCGCGTTGTAAACCCGCGACGGGGTTTATTGCGTACCTTCGCGGCTAAATAGCGGAGTTCCAAAGCGAGATTCTGCGGCTCACGCCGTCAGGTTTCGCGCCGGAGCCGCCCAGGATTGGAACCTCCAAACCCGGCCGGCGGGTTCCGTTGCTACTCACGACAAAAGTACGGCCCCCGCGGCCCGTTTGCCCCTTGAACCAACCCACCAACCCTACGGGGCTGATGCGCATCCCTTTCCAGCTTACCATGGCGGCCCTGCTGCTGGCGGCGGGAATGTTGCTGTCGTTTGCCGATGTAAAAAAAATGCCCGCCGACCCGCTGCCTTTCGGACCGGTCGAGACGGCCTGGGTCGACAGTATTTTTAACGCCCTCACGCCCGACCAGCGTCTGGGCCAGCTGTTCATGGTGGCCGCGTACTCCAACAAAGACCGTAGCCACGTCGAGCGCATCGAACGGCTGGTACGTAACCAGGGCATTGGCGGCGTGATGTTTATGCAGGGCGGCCCCAAACGCCAGGCCCTGATGGTCAACCGCTTGCAAGCCGCCGCCAAGGTGCCCCTGCTCATCGCTATGGACGCCGAATGGGGCCTCGACATGCGCCTCGACTCCTCAGCCCATTTCGCCAAGCAGATGACGCTGGGCGCTATGGACGACCCCAAGTACGTGTACCAGATGGGCCGCGACATTGCCCGCAAAATGCGGGCGCTGGGCGTACACATCGACTTCGCTCCGGTGCTCGACGTGAACTCCAACCCCGGCAACCCCGTCATCGGCAACCGCTCATTTGGCGAGGACCAGAACCGGGTGGCCACGCTGGGCATCCAGTATATCAAGGGTTTGCAGGACAACAACGTGATGGCGGTGGCCAAGCACTTCCCCGGCCACGGCGATACCGATACCGATTCACACGTTTCGCTGCCGGTCATCAACACCGACATGGCCCGCCTCACGAAGGTGGATTTGGTGCCCTTCCAGCAGTCGTTTGAGGCGGGCGTGATGGGCGTGATTGTGGCTCACCTCTACATGCCGCTGTTCGACACCACGGACGCCAAAACCACCACTCTGTCGCACGCGCTGGTAACGGACCTGCTGAAGGACAAAATGGGCTTCAAAGGCTTGGTTTTCACCGATGCGCTCAATATGAAGAGCGTGAGCCGGCTCTACAAGGATGGTGAGCTGGATGCCCTGGCCCTGGCCGCCGGCAACGACGTGCTGCTGTTTTCGGAAGACGTGCCCTCGGCCCTGCTGCGCATCCGCGAGGCGGTGGCGGCTGGCAAGCTTACTCAGGTTGATTTGGACCTGCGCATCAAGAAAATTTTGCGGGCCAAGTACTGGGCCGGGCTGAACCACTACCAGCCCGTGAATCTGCGCACCCTGCGCGACAGCCTGAACCTGCCCGACTCGAAAGTATTGGCCCAAAGCATTTTTGAGCACGCGGTGACCGTGGCCAAGAACGACGACAACCTCCTCCCCTTCCAGCGGCTCGATACGCTGCGGATTGCAGCCATCACCATTGGCGCCCAAGCGGAGGGGCCGTACGCGACCATTTTCAACAAATACCAGCCCGGCCCGGTGTACGCCGTGCCCGACCGCTACGCGCCCGACTCTACATTTGCTCGCATCAGCAGCCGCCTGCAAGGCTATAATGTGGTGGTAGTGAGCCTGCACCAGATGAATAATACGCCCAGCCACAGCTACGGCATCGGCGACGGGGCGCTGAAATTCATTAAGCAGCTGGAAGCCAACAAGCGCATTAAAACGGTGGTAGTAGCGATGGGCAACGCCTATTCGCTGAAATATCTGGAAGGAGCACGCACGCTGGTTTGCGGCTACGAGGACCACTACGCGGCGCAGCTGGTGGTGCCGCAGGTGCTATTTGGGGCGCTGCCGGCGCGGGGCAAATTACCCGTTACGGTGTCGCCCACGCTCAAAACCAACTTCGGCATTGCCACCGCCGACCTGCACCGGCTGCGCTACGCCGTGCCCGAAAGCCAGGGCCTGAGCTCGCGGGTTTTGGCCCAGATTGACAACATTGCCCTCGAAAGCCAGACCTACGCGGCGGCTCCCGGCTGCCAGGTGCTGGTGGCCAAAAACGGCACCGTGGTGTTCGACCAGAGCTACGGCTACTGCACCTACGACCAAACTCAACCCGTGACCAGCAGCACGTTATACGACCTGGCTTCGGTGACCAAAGTGGCCGGAACCCTGCAAGCCGTGATGTACCTCAAGGACCAGGGCAAGCTGAACATCGAGGAGAAAGTATCAACTTACCTACCCGAGCTGGCCCGCACCAACAAGCGCGACATGACCGTGCGCGATGTGCTCCTGCACCAGGCCGGCCTCAAGCCGGGCATCCCAACCTGGGAGCGTACCCTACGCGACGGGCAGCTCAAGCCCACCTTCTACGCCAGCGCCCGCTCCGACGACTTCCCCAATGAAGTAGCACCCGGCGAATACAGCACCAAAGCCGCCGACGACTCCGTCTGGGCCTGGACCATGCGCTCCAGCCTGCTGCCCAAAATCAAAGGCAAGTACCCCACAGAATATTCCGACCTCAGCTTTATGGTGATGAAGCGGGTGTGCGAAAAACTTCTCAAACAGCCAATTGAGAATTTCTTGGAAGACAACTTCTATCGGCCGCTGGGGCTGGGCAGCATGACGTATAACCCCTTGCAGCGCTTTCCCAAAAGCTGCATCGCACCCACTGAGAACGATACGTACTACCGCCGCGAGCAACTGCAAGGCACGGTGCATGACCAAACCGCCGCCCTCGTGGGCGGCGTGGGCGGCCACGCCGGCCTGTTTGCCACGGCCAACGACCTGGCGGTGCTGATGCAGATGAACCTGCAAAACGGCAACTACGGCGGCTCCCGCTACTTCCAGTCGCCGGTGGTGACGGAGTTTGCGCGGCCCCAGACGGCCGGCAGCCGGCGCGGCTTGGGCTGGGACCACGGCGACCCCAGCAAGCCCGAAGGCCCCACCAGCAACCTCTCGCCGGCCAGCACCTTCGGCCACACCGGCTTCACGGGCACCTGCGTGTGGATGGACCCGGACAACAACATCCTCTACATCTTCCTCTCCAACCGCGTGTACCCCGATGCTGGCAATAACAAGCTGCGCCAGTACAACATCCGCACCCGGATTCAGGAGGTTATTTACAAGGCGATGGCGGCGGAAAACACGAAGAAATTGCCGGCCACAGCCTCCCAGAAATAAGGCTTTCTGCATTCTGAAAACGCGACGGGGCCGCGACTTCGCAGTCGTGGCCCCGTCGCGGTAATGGCCTATTTGATAATAAAATCCATCATCAGATTAAAGCTGGTGTTGAACGCCGGCTGCTGGGTTTCGCGCCAATACTGGTAAATGAGGCCGATGTCCCAGTCCAGCTTATGCTCGGGAAAGCGGCGGTGGTAGTATAGGGAAGCGCGGTTTTCGGTGAGTTTGCACCTACAATGGAACAAACAGGCGGCTGGCTGGTAACAGCGCTGATTTTTGCGGTGCAGCTCGCCTTCTTTTATACGATGGGCCGGTTGTTTTATTTGGGCCGGCCGGTATTCAATCCATTCAAAAAAGGATTGAGCGACCTGCGCGCCGATTTCGGCATCGACGCGCCGCCGCCCGGCATGCAGTCCACCTCGGCCATGATTGGCAGTGTGACCTACAAACACACTCTATACATCAAGCTTGATGCAGAAGGCATGTGTCTGGGAAAGAACTTCCTGGGCAAGCGCTACGTGTACATTCCGTACCACGCCATCCGCATCACAACCCCGCCGCGCCGCGTCACGATACTGCGCATTCCCTTCGTGCTCGATGGCGCGTTTGCGGTAAACGGCGTAGATATTTCACTCAAAACCGACCAGGCCAAGGCACTTATCGAAGCCATTGCCTACGCCGAAGGTGATTCTACGCCTGAACTCCTGAAGCCAGCGGGTCCGGCCCGGCCAACATCCCGCCCGGTTTCCGGTTAGGCAGAACGCGCAGCTCTTTTTCGCGTTAGCTTCCCTATGAACATCGGCATCGTTTGTTATCCCACCTTCGGCGGCTCCGGCGTGGTGGCCACGGAACTGGGCAAAGCCCTGGCCCAGCGCGGCCACCGCGTCCATTTCATTACTTACAGCCAGCCGGTGCGGCTCGACTTCTTCAACGAGAACCTCTTCTACCACGAGGTGTATGTGCCCGCGTATCCGCTGTTTCAGTTTCCGCCCTACGAGCTGGCGCTAACCAGCAAAATGGTTGACATTGTGCAGAACGAGAAGCTCGACGTGCTGCACGTACATTACGCCATTCCGCACGCCTCGGCGGCCTACATGGCCAAGCAGATTCTGCGTTCGCGCGGCATTCAGATTCCGGTGGTGACCACGCTGCACGGCACTGATATTACGCTGGTGGGTAAGGATGCCAGCTTTGAGCCGGTGGTCACGTTCAGCATCAACCAGAGCGACGGCGTAACGTCGGTGTCAGCCGATTTGCGGCGCGAGACCTACGAGTATTTTGCCGTCGAAAAGGACATCATGGTCATCCCCAACTTCATCGACCTGCACCGTTTCAAGAAGCAGGAAAAAAGCCATTTCCGGGCCGCCATCGCCCCAGACGGCGAGAAGCTTCTGATACACACCAGCAACTTCCGCACCGTGAAGCGGGTGGAAGACGTGTTGCGGATTTTTGTGGGCGTGCGGGAGAAAATCCCGGCCAAGCTGCTTCTCGTGGGCGACGGCCCCGACCGTAACCGTATGGAAAAGCTGGCCCGCGACCTTGACGTGCATCGCGACCTGCGCTTTCTGGGCAAGCTCGAAGCCGTGGAGGAAGTGCTGAGCGTGGGCGACCTGTTTCTGATGCCTTCCGAAAACGAGAGCTTCGGCCTCGCCGCCCTCGAAGCCATGGCCTGCGAAGTGCCCGTGGTGAGCACCAACGCCGGCGGCATTCCCGAGCTGAATGTGCATGGCGTGACCGGCATGCTGAGCGAAATCGGCGACGTGGAGGACATGGTCAAAAATGCCCTCTACGTGCTCGATGATGCGAACCT
The DNA here is from genome assembly GCF_054061335.1 of Hymenobacter sp. UYAg731. Classification (NCBI taxonomy): domain Bacteria; kingdom Pseudomonadati; phylum Bacteroidota; class Cytophagia; order Cytophagales; family Hymenobacteraceae; genus Hymenobacter; species Hymenobacter sp. UYAg731. The sequence goes on from NZ_JBSSEC010000004.1 coordinate 304,993, forward strand.
GCCGCGCTTCAAAGCCGCTGCCCGCGCCCGCGCCGAGGAGTTTGCCGTGGAGAATATCGTGCCACTGTATGAGGAGTGCTACCGCCAGGCGATGGAGGCGGTGAGCGTAACGGCTTGACCCTTTGCATAATGAGAAACAAAGCGTTTTGGCCGCGTTTGGTCCAGTTCTTCGTTCCTCACTAAGCGAAGCGTTAAAACAGCCCGGACGCCTCGTTCTTCACCACGGCCAGCGCCTGCGCGGTGGGTTCGGCCCCGTCCATCATCAGGCCTTCGAGGATGCGCTTGGCCAGCTCGGTGCCGCGCGCCTGGGCCGGGTTCTGAATGCCGTGGAAGGCGCGGTTCACCATCGTGAGCACGTTTTCTTTGGCTTCTTTCACCAGCGTCCAGGCATCGGCCGAAATGTAGAGTTGCTGCGAGAGGTTGTGCTCGTATTCGGCCCGGATTTCCTGCTGGAGCAGGCGGTGAAACTCGGGCGCGGTGGAGCCGGCGCTGCTCAGGCGCACGAGGATGTTGTTGGGCGAGATGCGCTCCAGAAACAGCACGATGCGCTCGTAGGCCTGCAGGCGCAGGGGCAGTGTGGTTTTGTTGCTTTCGAGGCGCAGCTCAATCAGGCGGCGCTGCTGTTCCTTCTCCAGAAATTCTTTGAACAGAAAGTAGATGGCCCCGGCCACAATGAGCGCGGGCAGGATAATCTTAAGCAGGTCGAAAAGGTAGGTCGAATCCATGGGGAGGGAAGCTTTAGGTGCCACCGCAGGGCCGTGCGTGAGTTGGCAGTAGGTGAAACGGCAGGCCAAAGCTCACCGCACAAGCTGCAAAACTACGCCGTGAACCGCCGGACCCCAACCGCTGTTTGCTGTGCTGCGGCCGTACCAACGGCAACGCCGGCTCCGGCCGTATCTTTGTTCTTCACTTCCCGCTAAATCAACTTTTATTATGGCTGCTGTTGCCACCCTCGCCCCCATTTCCCTCACCGACCGCGCCGTAGTGGAGGTGAAAAACATCATCCAGGAGAAGAACGTCCCGGCCGATTACGGCCTGCGCATCGGCGTGCAGGGCGGCGGCTGCTCGGGCATGAGCTACCTGCTCGGCTTCGACAAAGCCAAGGATGCCGACGAAACCTACGACCTCGACGGCCTGAAGCTCATCATGGATAAAAAGCACGCCATGTACGTGCTGGGCATGGAAGTCGACTTCCAGGACGGCCTCAACGCCCGCGGCTTCGTCTTCAACAACCCCCAGGCCAAGAGCACCTGCGGCTGCGGCTCGTCGTTCTCGGCGTAACCCTTGCGGTTTTTAAGCATAACGCCCTGGCCCATCCGGCCGGGGCTTTTTCGTTTACTTTCGCACCAATCAGTTCACCAAATCCCTGCCTTATGCGCTTGATATTGCCGCTCCTTTTGCTGCTGACGAACTTCCTGGCTCAGGCGCAAAAATTCAGCCCCACCGAGCTGGCGCGCTGGCAGCAGCAGGCCCGGCAGGTAAGCATCACGCGCGACACCTACGGCGTGCCGCACATCTACGGCAAGACGGATGCGGATGCCGTTTTCGGCCTGCTCTACACCCAGTGCGAGGACGATTTTGACCGCGTGGAGGCCAATTACCTCGACGCCATTGGCCGGCAGGCGGAGGTAGATGGCGAAGCGGCGCTGTACCACGACCTGCGCGCCCGGCTATTCATGGACAGCACGCAGACCCTGGCCATTTACCAGAAGTGCCCGGCCGAGACGAAGAAGCTGCTCGACGCCTTCGCCGCTGGCACCAACTACTACCTGGCCACGCACCCCACCGTGCAGCCTCGGCTGTTGCGCCGCTTCCAGCCCTGGATGCCGCTCATGTTCAGCGAAGGCAGCATTGGGGGAAATATCAGCGTGGTGAGTATTGAGCGGCTGAAGGCGTTTTACAGCCAGAAAAAGTCGAGTTCGTGGATTGATACCGACTTCGGACGGGCCGACCGCGAGCCGATGGGCTCCAACGGCTTTGCCATTGCGCCGGCCAAAAGCACCAGCGGCCACGCCTTGCTGCTCATCAACCCGCATACCTCCTTCTACTTCCGCTCTGAAGTGCAGATGGCGAGCCAGCAGGGTTTGAATGCCTACGGGGCCGTAACGTGGGGGCAGTTTTTTGTCTATCAGGGCTTCAATGAGCACTGCGGCTGGATGCACACGTCCAGCCAGGCCGATTCAATGGACGAATACCTCGAAACCATCGAAGAAAAAGGCGGCAATTTCTTCTATAAGTACGGCGGCAAGCTGCGCGCCGTGCAGGTGCAAAAAGTGTCGTTGCCCTACAAATCGGGCGATAAAATCCTGCGCAAAACCTTTACTATCTACCGCACGCACCACGGCCCCATCGTGGGTCAGAAATCGGACGGGCAATGGGTAGCGGTGAAGATGATGAACGCGCCGCTGGCCGCCCTGCAACAGTCTTACCTGCGCACCAAAGCCACCGACTACGCCAGCTTTCAGCAGGTGATGAAACTGAACGGCAACGCCTCGAACAACACCGTTTTTGCCGATACCAAGGGCAGCATTGCCTACTGGCACGGCAATTTTATGCCAAAGCGCGACCCGAAATTCGACTGGAGCCAGCCCGTGGATGGCAGCAACCCGGCCACCGAATGGCAGGGGTTTCACCCGGTGAGCGAGTTGGTGCAAGTGCATAATCCCGCCAGCGGTTTCATCCAAAACTGTAATTCGACGCCTTTCACCGTGGCCGGCCCCAGCAGCCCGCTGGCGGCTAAATACCCCAAATACTTGGCCCCCGATGCCGAAAATTACCGGGGCCTCAACGCCGTGCGCGTGCTCAGCGGCAAAGCCGTGTTTACCCTCGATACCCTGATTGCGGCGGCCGACAATCCGCACCTCACCGCCTTCGATGATATGCTGCCGCCACTGCTGGCCGCCTACCAGCCTACCTCGGCCGAAAAAGCCGCCGCGCCCGCCGTAGGCGAAGCCGTGGAGATGCTCCGGGCCTGGAACCACGGCTACGCCCAAAACTCCGTGGCCCAGACGGTGGCCATTTACTGGGCCGAGCGGCTCCTGGCCAAGGCCCGCGCCCGCGTGCCCGCTGCCCAGCCGCAGCTCGACTACATAAGCTTCACCCGCTTCGCGCTGGCAAATACCTCGCCCACCGAAAAAGTAGCCGCCCTCACCGAGGCCATTGATGACCTGACCCGCGATTTCGGCACCTGGAAAATGCCCTGGGGCGATGTGAACCGCTACCAGCGCCTCACCGGCCACATCGAGGAGAAGTACGACGACCAGCAGCCCAGCCTGCCGGTGGCCTTCACCTCGTCGGCCTGGGGCTCGCTGGCCGCGTTTGGGGCGCGGGCCTACCCCAGCACCAAAAAGCGCTACGGCAATGTGGGCAACAGCTTCGTGGCGGTGGTGGAGTTTGGCCCGCGCATCGTAGCGCGCTCGGTGGTCACGGGGGGCCAGAGCAGCCGCCCCGGCACGCCCCACTTCACCGACCAGGCCGATTTATACTGCAACGGCCGTTTCAAGGAAGTGCGCTTCTACCCCGAAGACGTGAAGGCCCATGCCGAAAAAACCTACCATCCCGGCGAGTAAGCCTGTGACGGGCTTACCTTCAACGCCATCCAATCACGCTAACCCAACCACGCATGGACGTTAAATATCTCTCCGACGACAAAGGCAAAATCACCGGCGTTTTCATTGCCATTGAGGAGTGGGAGCGCCTGCAAAAGCAGTACAACATCAGTGAAAAAGCCCCGGCCGACTCCGGCACCAAGCTCCAGCAGTCGCTGGCCGAGGCCATGAAGAAGGTGAAGCCCAGCGAGGAGGCCGAATAGAGGAGGCTGGATAGATGAGCATGACCGTTTTTTCTTGCTTTCGACTACCCTTATTTCCGCCAACCCCTAGCGTCCGAAGTCGTCCTGCACGCGTACGATGTCATCCTCATCCGACGGGTTATCTACGTCGGTGTGTTGCCAGATTTCGGCCAGGATGCCCCATTCTTTCAGGCCCACGAGGCGGTGGCGCTCGCCCTGCCGCAGAATGATGCGCTCGCCCACTTGCAGGCTTTTTACTTCGCCCTGCTCGTCGGTTTTGCTGGTGGCCACGCCTACCGGGCCCTGCACAACCTGCCAGATTTCGGCGCGGCGGTGGTGGTACTGCCAGCTCAGCCGCTGGTGCGGGGCTACTATCAGAATTTTTGGGCTCAGCCGGCCCGAAATCCGCAGGCTATCCACCAGCAGGCCGTCGAAATAGGTGTTGGCAAATTCCTGGGCCTGGGCTTCGTCAATTACGAAAAACCCACCCCACGGGCGATTGGGGTCTTCTTTGGCAATGATGAAGCCTTGCTGCTTCAGCGTTTCGGCCACTTGGTGGAACAGGGCGCGCTTTTGAGAGTCAGTGTCGGGCATAAGTATTTACGTTTGAAGTGAAGCAAATATATCAACTTCATTATTTATAGCCGCCTAGCCGTTTAATCAATACGTTTTCGCAGCATCCGCCGGTATCACCACCACATAATCGGCCACGTTCACCTGCTCCTTTTCCAGCGTCTGGAGCTGCTCCTGCGTCACCACGCTGATGGTTTTTACGCGCAGTTTGGGCACGTACTGGTGCAGCCAGGCCACAATGCCGTCGTGGTGGTCGGAGTGGTAGCTGCCGTTGAGGTGTAGCATGGTTTGGCCGGGCGCGAGGCTGGTTTCAATGAAGTGGGCCATGGTGGCGTCTTTTAGTGCTTGGGCCTGAATGATGTTCTGGGCGCCGCCGCCGTGGGCCTGGCCGCTGCCGCCAAACATGGCGGCCATGTTTTTGTAACCGGGCAGGTCGTAGTCCACTTTCAGCGGGAGCGGGGCGAGCAGGGCGCGGTCATTGGCGGGCAGCTTGTCGAGGGCGGTGAGGCTGCGCTGGGCCACGGTTTTGGCGAAAGGGCGCGGGGCATTGGTGCCGATGACGGGCAGGTGGTTTTCGCGGGCGAATTGCAGCAGCGGGCGGTAGTCGGTGGCGTAGTTGGGCCACGGGCGGGCCTGGCGCTCGAAGGCGGTATCGGCCAGGGTACCGGCGGCGTATTGCGCTATCAGCGGCTGCACGTCGCGCTCAAACATCTCTAGGCCCAGTACCAATTGGCCGGGCTTTTTCAGTTTCAACAGGTCCCTGGCTACCTGCAGCTCCAGCCAGTGCGCCAAGGCGTCGTTGTGCTGCTCACCGAAAAGCACCACATCGGCCTGGGTCAGCTCCTGGAGCATCTGGTCGTAGTCGGCGGGCGGGCCGGCGGCGGTGAAGAGGCGGTAGGCCGGCCGGTCGGCGGTGAAGGCCAGCAGCGGCAAAAGCAGCAATAAGAAGCGGAAACGCAGGAAACGAGGCATAAGTAGCAGTTAAGAACAGGGATTCCTCATGGAGCTATACGAGGAAGTTTTGTGCGTACAAAAGTGGCCCGCACAGCTATACAAACAACTTTTATAGGTGCAAAACTGCCTGATACAACTGTGTCAACCGCTTTTGCGCGTGCAAAAGTGGTTGACACAGTTGTTTTCGATTCGAAAGCAGACCTTTTAGCCCTTATAAAACATCCACTTGCCCAGCTCCTTGTACGTCACCTTCTTGCCGTACATCAGGATACCCACGCGGTAGATGCGGGCCGCCACCCACACCGTGCCGATAAAGCCCAGAATGAGCAGGACAATGGACAGCGCCAGCTGCCACATCGGCACGCCAAACGGCAGGCGGATGACCATGGCAATGGGCGAGGTCAGCGGGAACATCGACATCCAGAAAGCCACCGGCCCGTCGGGGTTGCGCAGGATGACCGACACGCCCACGATATAGCTCAGAATAAGCGGCATGGTAATCGGAAACATGAACTGCTGGGTATCGGTCTGGTCGTCCACGGCCGCGCCCACGGCCCCGAACAGCGCCCCATACAGCAGGTAGCCACCCAGGAAATAGATAATGAAACCGAACAGAATGGTGCCCAGCGGCAGCGCCGCCAGCGTATTGAGAAAGTTGAAACGGCTGGCCGGATTGCTGGCCTGGGCCGTTTGCTTGTCCACGCTGCGGTCAAATTGCGCGCCCGCGCTGCGGGGTTCGTCGTCGTCGGCCGCAGTAACAGCCGGGGCTCCGGGAGCCCGGGTGCCGGCGGCAACCTCCGTCTTGGGTTTGTCCTTGCCTATCAGCAGCGGCAGCACCACCGAACTTACCCCAAACGACAGCACGCCCCACAGCAGAAACTGGGTGAGGCCCACCGCCGCGATGCCCACAATCTTGCCCATCATCAAATCAAATGGCTTCACCGACGACAGCATCACTTCCATGATGCGGCTCGACTTCTCCTCCCCCACCCCGCGCATAATCTGCACGCCGTAGATGAAGATAAAAAAGTAGATAGCCAGGGCCAGCGCGTAGGCGATGCCCGAGGTAGCCAGCGCGTTGCTGTTGGCTTCCTTGCCGGTTTCATCGAGGCTCACGGCCTGCAAATCCACCTTCGAGCGCAGGCGGTCGAGCTGGTCCTGGGTGAGGCCGGATTTCTGCATTTTCAGGTCCGAAAAGGCTTTATTGAGAGCTGTTTCCACGGCCAGCTGCTTTTTCAGGCTTATGTTGCCTTTGCCGAAGAACTGCACGCCGGAGGGCTTCTCCACGTCGAGGGCGGCGGGTAGGTACACCAGCCCGTCATGCTTGGCTTTCTGGAAGCCTTTTTTGGCTTCGGCCAGCGTGCCGGTTGCCGTTGCAAACCGCAGCTGCGGGGTGCTCACCAGGTGGCTGGCCACGTTCAGGCCGGAGTCATCGCGCACTTCTATTACGTCGGTGGTGTCGTTGTCGGAGCTGGCTACCTTGGCGATGATGAAGCCGAACGCCGCCAGCAGCAGCGGCACGGCCAGGGTGAGGACGATAAAGGCTTTTTTGCGAACGCGGCTCAGGTATTCGCGTTGGGCAATAAGGAGGAATTTGGAGGCCATGACAACGGATTAAAGAAGTGCGTTAGCGGTTTCGAGGAGGGTTTCGGGCATGGTTTCGCGCACGCGCCGGATAAAAATCTCGTTGATGCTCGGGATTTTCTCGCGGAAAGATTCCACTTCCACCGCCCCAATGAGGTAGCGCAGCAGGTCGTTAGGCCGCACGCCGTCGTGCAGTTGCACGCGGGCGTAGAAGTGGCCGTTTTCGCGCTCCTTCTGTTCCACCACTTCAAAATCGGGATGCGCCAGAATGAGCTTGCCCCGGCCTTCCACCTCGTAGGTATTGGTTTTGAACTGGTCCCGAATCACGCCAATCGGCCCGTCCAGCACCTTGCGCGAGCGGTTGATGAGAGCAATGTTGTCGCACATCTCCTCCACCGATTCCATGCGGTGCGTCGAGAAAATGATGGTCGCGCCCTGGTTGCGCAACTCCAGAATCTCGTCCTTAATCAGGTTGGCATTGATGGGGTCGAAGCCCGAGAACGGCTCATCCAGGATAATCAGCTTGGGGTCGTGCAGCACTGTGGCTATGAACTGCACCTTCTGCTGCATGCCCTTGCTGAGGTCTTCCACGTTTTTGCCGGCCCACTCTTTTATCTCAAAACGGTTCAGCCACTGCTTGATGCGGGCCGTGGCATCTTCGCGGCTCAGGCCCCGCAGCCGGGCCAGGTAGAGCAGCTGCTCGCCCACTTTCATCTTTTTGTAGAGGCCGCGCTCCTCGGGCAGGTAGCCGATTTGGGCAATGTGGCTCGGGTTGAGCCGCTCGCCCCGAAAGCGGATTTCGCCCTCATCGGCCCCTGTAATCTGGGTGATGATGCGGATGAGCGAGGTTTTGCCCGCGCCGTTGGGCCCAAGCAGGCCGAAGATGCTGCCCTCGGGAATTTCGAGGCTCACGCCGTCGAGGGCGACGTGGTTGGCGTAGGCCTTGCGCACGCCGATGGCTTCCAGTATTGGTTTCACAGAAAGAAGGGTTGGTTAGTGGGTTAAATGTAGAAGAATGTCGCTGAGCAAATGTATTGAGCGCCTCCCTTACTTGCCAGAAGCCGTGAGCCAAACGGCTGCAACCAACCCCCAAACGGTGAATAACCGAGACGAACGGGGCCAGGCAAGCTAGGGCAACGGGTCGGCGAGTTCGCGCAGGTTGGCCTCCAGACGGTCGAGGTACTGGCCGTAGAGGCGTTGGAGGTACCAGCGGGTGGCCCGCACCACGGCCCACTGCAACAGAAGTCCCAGGACCAGCATCGCCGCCCCTAGGCCGAGTAGCATGGTGGTGCGCACCCCACCGGGCCGGCTCAATTCCTTGCCCACCACGAATTCCAGCGCCAGCAGCAACGAAGCCGGTGGCATGGCCAGGGTCAGCCGATAGTTGAAGCGCAGCATGTTGCGCAGGCCGGCACTCAACCGCCGCAGGTTGCCAAGCACGTGCCCATCGGGCTCGGTCATTTGGCGCAGCATGGCCAGTTTGCGGTAGTAGTAGCCCAGCATCACCAGCGCCACAAGAAACAAGCTCACCACCTGCGCCCGCTCCAGAAAATTGCTAGCAAACCGCAGTATCAGCGGCATCGTCACGGCCATCAGCACCACAAAACCCAATTCCCACCGAGCATTGCGGCGCATTCTCTCCACCAGTCCGTCCGAGCGCTGGGCTAGCAGACGGCTAAGCGCCGCTTGGGTCATGGGCGGCGCGGCTGGTTCAGGCTGCTGCCACTGGCGGCGAAGGTCATCGAGTTCCATTAGGCGGCGGGGACTAAAAGGGCGCGGAGTTTTTCCTGCACGCGGTGCATTTTCACGCGCACATTGTTTTGGGTGATGCCGAGGATATCGGCCATTTCCTCATAGGGCCGGTCTTCGAGGTAAAGCAGCACAAACGCCTTATCCACTTCCGACAGCCGGCCGATGGCCCGGTACAGCTGGGCGCGGTCGTCGGCATCGAAACCCGTTTCCGGGGCCTGGGCCACGGCCAGCGCCTCGGCATCCAGCTCGCTCGGGGCCGGGCGGCGGGTGCGCTGGCGCAGGTTCGAGATGGCCACATTCAGGGCAATGCGGTAGAGCCAGGTGCTGAGCTTCGCGCCCGGCTGGGGCACGTAGCGCGGCCAGGCCCGCCACAGCTGCAACACCATTTCCTGGAACAGGTCCTGACGGTCGTCGACATCTTGGCAGTAGAGGCGGGCCACGCGCCGCAACAGCGGCTGGTACTCGTGCAGCGCGGCAACAAAATCAGCAGACGGGGTGGCGGAGGCCATGCGGGGGTAAGAGTTTTTCAGGGAGTGAATCGCAGCCGATTGAGAAGCATTACAGGCACAGCCGAAATATTTAGAAGCACACAAGAACGTCATGCTCGTTTGGCGTCCGCGCAGTCGAAACAATCTCGCGTGCCATGGCAATTCAATCGTTCAATGATAATGATTACTACCACACGCGAGATGCTTCGGCTGCGCGGATGCCAGTTGAGCATGACGTTCTTTTATTCGCCCTTTATCAAACAAAAAAGCCCCGCCTGACCAAAGGCCAGACGGGGCTTTTCAAAATTATCTAATCAGGGGTTACGCGAAATACTCCTTCACTTTCTCAAAGAAGCCCTTCTCATTCTTGCCGGGGTGCGGCGTGAAGTTGTCCGAGTCGCGCAGCTTTTCCAGCAGCTCGCGCTCCTGGTTGCTCACGTTTTTGGGCGTCCACACGTTCAGGTGGATGAGCTGGTCGCCGCGGCCGTAGCCGTTCAGGTCCTTGATGCCTTTGCCGCGCAGGCGCAGAATTTTACCGGGCTGGGTGCCGGGGTCAACCTTGATTTTCACCTTGCCCTCGATGGTGGGCACCTCCAGGCTCGCGCCCAAAGCGGCATCCACGAACGAAATGTACTGCTCGAACATGATGTTGTTGCCGTCGCGCTTCAGGAATTCGTGCGGCTCCTCCTCAATCTGAATGAGCAAGTCGCCGGGCACGCCGCCGCGCTCGGGGAAGTTGCCTTTGCCGTTCATGCTCAACTGCATGTCGTTGGCCACGCCGGCGGGGATATTAATGGGAATCACTTCCTCATGCAACTGGCGGCCTTCGCCTTTGCACACGTCGCAGGTCGTCACGATGGTTTTGCCCTCGCCGTTGCAGGTGGGGCAGGTGCTGCTGCTCACCATCTGGCCCAGCATGGTGTTCACCACGCGCTTGGTCTGGCCCTGGCCCTGGCAGGTGGGGCAGGTTTTGAGGTCGGTGCCGTTTTTGGCCCCGGTGCCGCTGCATGGCTGGCAAGCCACGTAGCGCTTCACCTTAATTTTCTTCTCCACGCCATTGGCGATTTCCTCCAAATCGAGCTTCAGCTTGATGCGCAGGTTCGAGCCCTTTTTCTGCCGCCGGCCACCGCCCTGGCGCCCGCCCCCAAAGAAGCCTTCGAAGCCGCCGCCACCGCCGAAAATATCGCCGAACTGCGAGAAGATGTCCTCCATGTTCTGCGGGCCGCCACCGCCGCCGCCGCCCATACCTTGATGGCCGTACCGGTCGTAGCGCGCGCGCTTGTCGGCGTTGCTGAGGACTTCGTAAGCCTCGGCAGCTTCCTTGAATTTATCCTCAGCCGTAGGGTCGTCGGGGTTTTTATCGGGGTGGTACTTGATGGCCATCTTCCGGTAGGCCGACTTGATAACGTCGCCCTCCGCTGTTTTGACAATGCCTAATACCTCGTAATAATCGCGCTTTGTAGCCATCTGCGTGTTTGTATCTGAATGGTCATGCTGAGCAAATTCGAAGCATCTCTACCGGGGAAGTAATTAGTTACTCTCGCGGTAGAGATGCTTCGACTTCGCTCAGCATGACCGTCTTTATTCACTGTTCTAAATTCAAACCCTGAAATTACTGCCCCAGTACCACTTTGGCGTGCCGAATCACCTTATCGCCCAAATAATACCCTTGCTCCACCACATCCACGATTTTCCCTTTCAGGTCGTCGCTCGGTGCGGGAATCTGGGTGATGGCCTCATGCAGTTCCGCATCGAAGTCGCCCCCCTTGGCTTCCATGACGGTCAAACCCTTTTGTTGCAGGGTTTTGTTCAGCTTGCCCTGAATAATATCGATGGCATCGCGCACGGCCCCGGCATCGTCGGTGGTGGCGGTGGCAGTGCGGGCGCGCTCAAAGTCGTCGAGCACGGGCAGCATAGCCACCATCAACTCTTGGTTAGCGGTTTTGAACAAGTCGATGCGCTCCTTGCTGGTGCGGCGCTTGTAGTTCTCAAACTCGGCGGCGAGGCGCAGGTATTTGTCTTTAATTTCGGCCAGCTCGGCATCGGTGCGCGAGGCTTCGGGCTGGGGTGCGCCGGTGGCGGTCATGTCCAGGTCGATGCTCTCGCCGTCGGCCATTTCGCCAGCTACGTGGGTGGGGTCGGCGGTCAGGTTGTCGTCCTCGGGAAGGTTGTTCTCGTTAGCCATTTGCGGAAATATTCGTCGAAAGGGGTTTTTCACGGGGTTAGCCGGTTAGTCAGGCTACGGGCGCAATTCACTTGCCAAAGGGGCGCGGGCTGCCATAGTGGCACTGGTAATCAGTATTAATTTTAGCACACGTTTAACACATTTCACGCCGCTGATGACCACATTTCAGGAATTATTGAATCACCCGTTGGGCATTGTTTTTACCATAGATAAACCCGATGGGGAAGAAGAATGGCAGCCGCGAACCGGATTTGTCGTTCCGGGAACGGAGGGTCCAGCCGTCTGTTTTCCACCAAATACTACGGCATCTATTCAGCTTGACCCAGAATGGGAGGAGCGTTTAAGACCTGTTGATGATGATATGCGCATCCACTGCAATGCGGATTTTATGATTTATATAACGATAGGTCAGTTACCTGATGATGCCGACCTTAATGAGTATTCATCTACTGGACTCAATGTTGGCCCACAGAGTTAATCGTGCAACGCCTTCCAAATCATGTCCTTCAGCGGCGTGATATTCTTATTCGTGAGGCTGGAAATGAAGATGGCGGGCACCTCGGCCGGGAGCGTCTGGCGGATTTCGGCCTCCAGCTCCTCGTCAATCATGTCGGATTTGGTGATGGCCAGCAGGCGCTTCTTATCCAGCAGGTCGGGGTTAAACTGCTCCAGCTCGCCGATTAGCACCTTGTATTCGGCCTCAATATCGGGCGAGTCGCAGCTTATCATGAAGAGCAGCATGGAGTTGCGCTCGATGTGGCGCAGGAAGCGGGTGCCCAGGCCCTTGCCGTCGGCCGCGCCCTCGATGATGCCGGGAATGTCGGCCATCACGAAGGATTTGTAGTCGCGGTAGGCCACCACGCCTAGGTTGGGCACGAGGGTGGTGAAGGCATAATCGGCAATCTTGGGCTTAGCGGCACTCACCACGGAGAGCAACGTGCTCTTGCCGGCGTTGGGGAAGCCCACGAGGCCCACGTCGGCCAGCAGCTTGAGCTCCAGAATGATGATGGCCTCGATGGCCGGCTCGCCGGGCTGCGCGTACTCGGGGGCCTGGTTGATGGAGTTCTTGAAGTGGTCGTTGCCCCAGCCGCCGCGCCCGCCAGGCACCAGCACCAGCCGCTGCCCGTGCTCCGTGATTTCCAGAATCTGGGGGCCGTCGGGGTCGCGGGCCACGGTGCCGAGGGGCACTTGCAGCACGATATCGGCCCCTTGCGCGCCGCTGCGCAGGTTTTCGCCCCCGCCCTCGCCATCTTTGGCGAATACGTGGCGCTGGTATTGCAGGTGCAACAGCGTCCAGAGCTGCGAGTTGCCTTCGAGGATGATGTGGCCGCCGCGGCCGCCGTCGCCGCCATCGGGGCCGCCGTTGGGCAGGCCCTTGGCCCGGAAAAAGTGGTGCGAGCCGGCACCGCCTTTGCCCGAGCGGCAGATGAGTTTGACGTAGTCGATGAAGTTATTGGAGGCCACGGGAATTGGGGTATTAAGGTAAAAAAACGGTCATCCTGAGCGTAGCGAAGGACCTTATCATGGTCGAACGATTTGCAGTAACGCTAAACCGTGCAAGCGTGATAAGGTCCTTCGCTACGCTCAGGATGACAGTCGTATTAAAACGTAAAGTTACGCCTTTACTTCTTTGGTCGCCTCGGCCGGGGTTTCGGGCTTAGCGGCCTGGTGCAGGTCAATCAGCCCGCAGATTTGGCCGAAAATACCGTCAATCGGGCCGATGCCGTTGAGGGCGTGGAATTTCTGCTGGGCGGCGTAGTAGCCCGCTACCTGGGCGGTTTCGGTGTTGTACACCGTTACGCGGCGGCGGATTTTGGTTTCGTCTTGGTCGTCGGAGCGGTTGCTGGTTTTGCCACGCTCCAACAGGCGCTTTACCAATTCCTCTTCCTGCACTTCCAGCGCAATCATGCAGCCGATGTGGGTGTTGTGCGAGGCCATGAGCTGGTCGAGGCTTTCGGCCTGGGCCACGGTGCGCGGGAACCCGTCGAAGATGAAGCCGCCAGCCTGAGGGTTGGTTTCCAGGGCGCTGCCAATCATACCGATTACCACGGCATCGGGCACGAGCAGGCCTTCGTCCATCAGCTTTTTAGCGGTGAGGCCCAGCTCAGTACCTTGCGCAATCTGGGCACGCAGCAGGTCGCCGGTGCTCAGATGCACGAGGTTGTAGTGGGTGATGAGTTTCTGGCTCTGGGTTCCTTTGCCGGCACCGGGGGGGCCGAACAGCACGATATTCAACATGTAGAAGACGCGTTGCGCGAGGGAGATGATTTAGGTGGGTTTGGGCAAGTTACTCAATCGTTACCAGAAACGTTGCTATACGGCAACGTACACATCGGGCAGGTTGCGGCCCAGGCCGTCGTAGTCAAGGCCGTAGCCGACCACAAAGTCGTTGGGGATTTCCCGGGCCACGTAGCGCACCGACAGGTTGTGCCGCAGGCTGGCGGGCTTGAAAAACAGCGCCGCAATCTCGACCGAAGCCGGGCCTTTTTCCAGCAGCGTGGGCATGAGGTGGTGCATGGTGGTGCCCGTGTCCACAATGTCTTCCACAATGATGAGGTGGCGGTCCTGCACTTCTTCGCGCAGGCCCAGAATTTCCTGCACCACGCCGGTACTGCCGGTACCCTCATAAGAGGCCACGCGGATGAAGACAATTTCACATTCTCCCACGAAGCGCTTCATCAAATCAGCAGCAAACATGAACCCGCCGGTGAGCACGACCACAAACAAGGGCTTCTGCCCGGCGTAGTCGGCACTGAGGCGAGCGGCCAGGCCGGTCACGACTTCATCCAGCTGAGCAGCCGACAGATACGGCCGAAATTCCTTGTTGTGGATGGTGATGTGAGGATGGCCCATGCGGCGCGGGAAGGGTGTAATGAGGGTGCAAAGCTACTCACGGAATCGGCCTCGGCGTTCACCCTACCCCCTGGCCCTTACTCTTGCGGATAGATGAAGCCGGCTTTGCGCGGGCATCAGGAAAAATATGGAAAGCATAAAAAAGCCGCGACAATTATCGCGGCTTTTAATTATTAGCAATCAGGATGCAGAAAGCTTGTTCGGTTGAGGCGAATACTGGCCCTCTCCTACCGCACTTCGTGTAAGACCGTATAAATCACGCGGAATGCGGCTGGCGCAAAGGCTTCGGCATAGCGAACGTGGGGCTGGACAGCGGCTTCGATGCGCTCCTTTTCCAGCTGCACCGGGGCCATGCCGCGCTCACCGCCTTTTTCGGCAATGTGGGGCGCAATGACCAGCGACACGATGCTCATCAGCTTGATGAGGATGTTCATGCTCGGGCCGGAAGTGTCCTTGAACGGGTCGCCGACGGTATCACCCGTTACCGAAGCTTTGTGGGCATCGGAGCCTTTGTATTGCATCACGCCGTTCACCATCACGCCTTTCTCGAAGGACTTCTTGGCGTTGTCCCAAGCCCCGCCGGCGTTGCTCTGGAACATGGCCATGAGCACGCCGCTCACCGTGACGCCGGCCAGCAGGCCGCCCAGCACCTCGGGCGAAGACGCATTCGAGAACAAGCCCCGGCAGCCAAAGCCCACAATGATGGGCGTGAGCAAGGCAATAGCTCCGGGCAAAATCATCTCCCGAATAGCGGCCTGGGTTGAGATGGCCACGCACTTTTCGTACTCGGGCCGGCCGGTGCCTTCCATAATGCCCGGAATTTCGCGGAACTGGCGGCGTACTTCCTGCACCATGGCCATGGCGGCCCGGCCCACGGCGGCAATGGCCAGCGAGGAGAAGATGAACGGAATCATGGCTCCGATGAACACGCCGGCCAGCACCGGCGCTTTGCTGATGTCGATGGACGTGATGTTGGCCGTGCCCATAAAGGCGGCGAACAGGGCCAGCGACGTGAGCGCAGCCGAGGCAATGGCGAAGCCCTTACCGGTGGCGGCAGTGGTGTTGCCCACGGCATCCAGAATGTCGGTGCGCTCGCGTACTTCCTTGGGCAGCTCGCACATTTCGGCAATGCCGCCGGCGTTGTCGGCAATGGGGCCGAAGGCGTCGATGGCCAGCTGCATGGCGGTGGTGGCCATCATGCCAGCCGCCGCAATGGCCACGCCGTATAGGCCGGCCGCCTCGTAGCTGAGCACGATGCCGGCCGCCAGCACCAGAATAGGCAGTACCGTGGACTCCATGCCCACGGCCAGTCCGCCGATGACGGTAGTGGCGTGGCCCGTGCTGCTTTGCTGGATGATGCTATTGACCGGGCGCTTGCCCATGGCCGTGTAATATTCGGTAATGATGCTCATCAACGTACCCACTACGAGGCCCACCAGCACGGCATAAAAAACGTGCATGGCATCGAAACTGATACCGCGAATGGTAAACGTGCCGGATGGCAAAATCCACATGATGAGGCCGTAGGCACCGGCTGCCGATATGGCTACCGAGATGTAATTGCCAGTATTCAGGGCACCTTGTACGTTGCCGCCCTCCTTCACCCGCACGCAGAGGATGCCTATGAGCGAGGCGATAATGCCCATGCCCGCAATGGCCATTGGCAGGAAGATGGGCGACAGGCCGCCGAACTGGTCATTGGTCACGGTTACTTCGCGGCCCAGCACCATGGTAGCCAGAATGGTCGCCACGTAGGACCCGAAAAGGTCGGCACCCATGCCGGCCACGTCGCCCACGTTGTCGCCCACGTTATCGGCGATGGTGGCGGGGTTGCGGGGGTCGTCTTCCGGAATGCCGGCTTCGACTTTGCCCACGAGGTCGGCCCCTACGTCGGCCGCTTTGGTGTAGATACCGCCGCCTACGCGGGCAAACAGCGCAATGCTTTCGGCCCCCAGCGAGAAGCCGGTGAGGACTTCGAGGGCTTTTTCCATCTCCATGCCATTGGCAAGGCCGCTGGGCACGAACAGCTTATAGAACACGATAAACAACGAGCCCAGGCCCAGTACGGCCAGCCCGGCCACGCCCATGCCCATCACCGAGCCACCCGAGAACGACACGTTGAGCGCGGTGCTGAGGCTGGTTTTGGCGGCCTGCGCGGTGCGCACGTTGGCTTTAGTGGCAATTTTCATCCCAATGAAGCCGGCCAGTGCCGAGAACACCCCCCCAATCAGAAACGCGATGACGATAATGGGGCTGGAATTGCCACTCGTGCTGCCCAGGTAGAAGAGGAAGGCCCCGGCGATGAGCCCAAACAGGGCCAATACTTTGTATTCGGCCTTAAGGAAGGCAATGGCCCCGTCGGCAATGTAGCCGGCAATGGTCGTCATGCGGGCATCGCCGGCGTCCTGCTTCGTTACCCAACCGGCGCGCAGCCAGGTATAGAGCAAGGCAAAAACGCCCAAGGCGGGCACGGCGTAGAGGTATGGGGTCATAAAAAGTGAATGGGTGGGAAAATGTGAGTTGAGCGGTTTTCGGTTCGCAAAATAGCGGAAATACTATCGAATACAACCTTTTCGATTAATGCCTTTAGTAAAAGCACCTTGCCGGGTTCCTGCGGCCTGCCAGATGCTGGTGGGCCAGCCCTCCGGCCGCACGCAAAAAGGCCTGATTTGAATTCCTCAAATCAGGCCTTTCCATCCAATTTTCGCTCCGCTGCCGGGGCAGCTTCTGCGCCATAACCAGCGTCCGGCTATAGTTTCTGCATCAGTGCCTGATACAGGGCCAGCATACTGGCAATGTCACGCTTGTCGACCAGCTCATCGGGCGAATGCACATGGTCTTCGGGCGCGCCGATAAAGCACCAGTCCCAGGGCGCGGCGGCGTGCTGCAGTTCCTTGGCGTCGGAGCCGCCGCTGCCTTCTACCTCCAATTGGTGGGGAATGCCCGAATCAATGGCAATGGCCCGGATGCGGTCGACGTAGGCCCGGCGTGGAATGAGCGAATCACGCAGCGAGATGGCGCAGCCCTGGCCGGCATGCACGCCCTCGGTGACCCAGGTGATGTCAGAAATCAGGGCCTGGCGCACGCCGTAGGTCTCGTAGATGTATTTGGCGAGGTAGGCCACCGAACCGCCGCCGTGCTCTTCCCAACACGAGAAGCCGATGATGCCGTGCTCCAGGGTTTCGCACAGGCGCAGGGCATTCCAGACGCCGAGGCGGTTGTCGAGGTAGCAGCTTTGCACGGTGGTGGCCGTTTCGCGGAAGTCGCAGTAGAACGTGAGTTCGGTGCCCCGGTCAATGTCGCGGTGGAACGCGTAGCCCAGTTCCCCGGTTTCTTCGTCAACGGTTAATGTACAGTCTACTTCTCCTTGCGAATCCTTTCCTACCAGGCGGTACCCCGCTTCGGCCTGCGGGCCACCAATTCGCACCAGTTGCCGGCCGTAGCGTACCGTGAAACCGATGCTGTCGAGGTGAGCAAAAACGGCCGTGCGCGGCTGCCCGAACACCAGCAGAACGCAGTCCTGAAACCGCTCATCGGCGATAATCTGGGGCTGGTGCAGCCAGGTGCCCTGCTGCTGCCGGACATAGCCGAGGACAAATTGGGTGAGCGCGGCTTCGTTGCCGGCGGGGGCCGGCAGGCGGCAAAGCGAGTGGAGCAGGTGCATAAGCAAGGGGAAGTACGGCCAAAGCTAGGGCAAACTCCGTACTTTAGCAGGCCCGTTTCCTGTACCTTCCCATCCGTGCAGGCAGAACAACGGTTTGGGATTGCTCTCTACTCTCTTTCTATGCTGCGTTCGCTGTTTTGTGTCTGCCTGGGGTTGCTCATGCTGCCATTGCTGGGCAGGGCCCAAACCCTGGATACAATTCGCACCCCGCCCCCGATGAAGACGGTGGCGCTCGATTCGGTGGGCGTGTTGCCCTCGGCCATTGATACCAAAGGCTGGCTGCTGCTGGATAAGGATATTCAGACCGAGTTGGATGGCGCAGTCGATAATATTTACAATTTCAAGTTCGATAAAGCCGAAAAGCAGTTCCGCTCGCTGCGCCGCCGCTACCCAAACCACCCCATGGCGTATTTTATGCTGGGGCTAAGTACCTGGTGGAAAATTCGCCCCACCAACTTCCAGAGCTCACAGTACGACAAGCCTTTCTTCGCGTACATGGACACGGCCATCACCAAGGCCCAGGCACTCTACGACGCAGATAATCACAACTACGAAGCCAGCTTTTTCCTTTCGGCCGCCTACGGCTTCGATGCCCGCCTGCACGCCGAGCGGCACGACTGGCGCAAAGCTACCGTAGGAGCGCGCCGTTCGCTCAACTTCCTAAAGAAGAGCCAGGAAGCCAACGGCCTGAGTCCGGAATTCCAGTTTGGACAAGCGCTATTTAACTACTACGCCGTCTGGATTCCGGACAATTACCCGCTGCTCAAACCCGTATTGCTCTTCTTCCCGAAAGGCGATAAAAAGCTGGGTTTGGAACAATTGCGCAGCGTGGCCGCCAACGGTTTTTACACTGCCACCGAGGCGCGGGTATTCCTCATGGGCATTCTCAAAAACGAGGAGAACAACGCCGAGGAAGCCATACCCGTAGCCAAATACTTGGCCAACCGGTTTCCCGACAACGGCTATTTTCAGCGATTTTATGCCCTGCTGGCCTACGACCAGGGCGAATTCACGGACTGTGAGCGGGTGAGCCGCGAAATCCTGGATAAGCTCAACAAAGGAATGCCGGGCTACGAAGGCATCAGCGGGCGCTACGCCAGCTACTTTCTGGGCTACCTGATGCAAAATCGCTACCGCGACATCGCCAAGGCCAAGGACTACTACCAGCGGTGCATCGTATTTGCCGAAAGCACGGGTGACACTTCCGGCGGGTTTTATTTGTTTGCCAATGCCAACCTGGCCCGCATCGCGGTGAAGGACAAGGACCTGGCCGCAGCCAAGCGCTACTATGACGTGGTAGCCGACAAAGCCGACCACAAATCGGAACAATATAAAGAGGCCAAGACGTGGTTGAAAAAGAACCCCAAAGCTTAGCCCGCGCATTATGGAGCTAAAGGATTTATATATTACCCCGCTTTATCTGGCCCTTATATATGGCATTGCTTATGGGGTCCGCGGTTCGGTGACGAACGTGTACACCAAAAAGTATTTTATCCCCGCCTTAACGGTTAAAATCGTTGGTGCTATTGCCCTTGGCATCCTTTATCATACGCTCTATAGTGGCGATACCAACAACTACTTCAAACAGGCTGGCATCGTTTACCATGCGTTCGGCGACTCCTTTGCGGCGGGCCTGGAGCTGGTTACCACTTCCGGTGATGTAACGCCAGCTATTGCAAAGTATACCAGCCAGTTGTACTGGTTCGGCCACGGCAGCAACGAGTATTTTGTGATTCGGGTAGCCGCCGTGTTTGCCCTGCTCAGCTTTGATACCTATACGGTTATCGCAGTGCTGTTTGCAGTGGCTACTTTCAGCGGTATGTGGGTGATGTACATGACGTTTGCCAAGATTCGACCGCAGGTGTATAAGGAATTGGCCATTGCCGTTTTCTTCCTGCCTTCCGTGTTTTTCTGGGGTTCCGGGCTGTTGAAGGATTCCCTGTGCCTGGGGGCATTGGGCTGGCTTTTCTACTGCTTTTATCGCGGAGCCATCGAGCGGAAGAATGTTATTCGCTGCCTGGTGCTGGGCGTGATGATGGGCGCGGTTATCCTGTCGATGAAAACGTATATTCTGCTGGCCTTTATGCCGCCAGCATTGCTGTGGGTGTTCAATGAGAACACGCGCGGCATTAAGAGCGCGGCAGTGCGGTGGGTAGCCAAGCCCTTGTTCCTGGGCGTGGGAGCAATGGTGGCCTTATTTGCCATGTCGCAATTGGCCGCCGCTGATGCGCGCTTTAACCTGGACAAAATCGGCGAGCAAAGCAAGCTCACTGCCGATTACCTGCAGAAGGTTAGTCAAACAGAGCAGGGCTCCGGCTATAATATTGGTGTCCAGGATGGTACTTTGGGCGGCATGGCTAAGCTGGCTCCTCAGGCCATCATCGTGTCTCTGTTCCGGCCCTTCCTGTGGGAAGCCCGCAACCCGACCATGCTGCTGTCAGCTCTGGAAGCCACGTACTTTATCCTGCTCACGGTGCGCATCTTCTGGCGCGTGGGGCTCTTCAAAACCATCGGCGCGATAGGCAGTGTGCCCGTGCTCACCCTGTGCTTTGTGTTCAGCCTGATTTTTGCTATTTCCGTGGGAATTTCGAGCGGCAACTTTGGAACGCTGGTGCGCTACAAAATCCCACTTATGCCCTTCTACCTCAGCGGCTTGTATATCCTCCAAAGCATCACGGTGCCGCAGGCTGCTGCCCGGTCCGGGCAGCGGCGTGTGGCCGGGGTGCCCCGCCTGGCAGGTGCTTAGGCCTGGGCTTAGCTGAACAGATTCAGGAAGTTGGGGGTATTGGCCCGCACCGAGTAGCGTTGCTCGATGGTGGCCCGGGCGGCCGTGCCCAGTTGCTGGCGCAGGCTGGCATCGGCCAGCAGCTGGCGCAGGCTGGCTTCCCACTCGGCGGGCGTGGCGCACACGAAACCGTTGTGGCCGTGCTGCACCACTTCGGTATTCATCCCGACCGGCGACACCAGCGCGGGCACCCCTAAAGCCATGTATTGCAAGGCTTTGAAAGCACATTTGCCTTTAGCCCAGAGGTCATCCTCCAGCGGCATCAGGCCCACATGGAAGCCCAGCAGGTCGGCTATTTCGGTGTCTTTGCGCCAGGGCAGGTACACCAGGGATTTCAGTGGGAAGGCCGGGGGCTGGTTGGAGATTACGCGGAATTCAAAGTCCAGTCCCTCGGCTTCCAGCCTGGCCAGCACGGGCACCACCTGGTCGAGATATTTCAGGGTGGAGTGCGTGCCGGTCCAGCCGATGACGAGGCGGCCGGGCGCGGCCTGGTCACGCACCTGGTTATGCAGGTTTACCGTGTCGATGGTGGTGGGGTTGACCACGGCGCGGGGGTTGAATTGCCGGGTATAATTGGCCAGATAGGCATTACCACAGCTGTTTTTGTAGGCCCAGCGGCAGATGTCGGCCACCTTGTGGTGCCACTTCACGCCGGCGGCTATTTTGTTGGCTTCGGAAGTATTGGCCAGCCAGATGGCATCGTCGAAGTCGTAGATAAGCTTTTTACCCAGCACTTTGCTGATAATCCACTCGAACACCGGCGGCCCCACGGGTGCGGCTTCGCGATGCACGAAAACAAAATCATATTTCGGCACGCGGAACAGCAGGGCCAGCCGCCGGGCAAAACCGCCCAGAATGCCCAACGCCTTCGCACCGGCCCGGCCCGGCTGATACAGAATATTCCAAGTGGCTACCGAGATGAACGGGGCCAGGTGGTAGGTATGCCCGGCCGCCGTTAGGACATCCAGGTACTGCTCGAAGCGAAAACGCTGCGATGGTGCCCGACCGGGCGGGTAGGGCACGAGAAATAAAATGCGCATACAGGAAATTAATACGTCTGATAAAAGCCCAAGACCTCATCGGTGATGCGGCGCTGGTCGGCGTCGGAAAGTTCGTAGAACAAGGGCAGGCGGACGAGATGGTCGGCGTAATGTTCGGCCCAGGGCAGGGTGCGGCCGTCGTGCCGGGCCGCGTAGTACGGGCTTTGGTGCAGGGGCAGGTAGTGAAATACGGCCCAGATGCCGCGTTGTTTAAGGTGCGCCAGCAGCGCCGTGCGTTCCGTCAGGCTGCGGCATACGAGGTAGAACAAGTGCCCGTTGTTGGTAGCAAAATCGGGCAGTACCGGCAGGCCAATGCCCAGTTGTTGCAACGGGGCCAGCGCCGTGAAGTAGCGCTGCCAGATGGCGCGGCGCTGCTGCTGAATATCGGCCAGGTTCTCAAGCTGCGCCCACAGGTATGCGGCAATAATGTCGGAAGGCAGGAACGACGAGCCCAAATCGACCCAACCGTACTTGTCCACTTCGCCCCGGTAGAAGGCGGTGCGGGTGGTGCCTTTTTCCCGAATGACTTCGGCCCGGGCCGCCAGCCGCTCGTCGTTGATGGCCAGCATTCCGCCTTCGCCCGAAATAATGTTCTTGGTTTCGTGGAAAGAAAAGGCTCCCAGCGTGCCCAGCGTGCCCAGCGCCCGGCCCCGGTAGTAGCTGTCGATGGCGTGGGCGGCATCCTCCACCACGGCCAGCTGGTGGCGGGCCGCCACGGCTTGGATGGCATCCATGTCGCAGGCAATGCCGGCGTAATGCACCGGCACGATGACGCGGGTGCGGGGGTCACTAGGCTTTCGAGGGCGGCCGCGTCGAGATTGGGGTTGAGGGCGGTGCTATCGGCAAACACCACGGTGGCACCGCGCAGCACGAAGGCATTGGCGGTGCTCACGAAGGTGAAGGACGGCATAATCACCTCATCACCGGGGCCGATGTTGAGCAGCAGCGCGGCCATTTCCAGCGCATCGGTGCAGGACGTGGTGAGGAGGACTTTGCGAAAGCCCAGCTGCTCTTCAAAAAACTGATGCACCCGCTGGGTAAACAGCCCATCGCCGGAAATCTTGCCGGAGCGCACCGCTTGCTCGATGTAGCGGGTTTCGTGGCCGGAAAAATACGGTTTGTTGAAGGGAATAAGGGGATGCATGCGCGGCAGTAGGGCCAGCAAAGGTACGGCCCGGCCCGGCCTTACTCGAAGCGCGACCGGAACCGGGCCAGCGGCAGGCCCTCGGCACCCGCGCTGGTGCGCAGGGCCGTGAGGCGGAGCAGGCCGGTGCCGCACACCACCACGGGCTGCCCGGCGCGCACAAAAAGCACTTTGCCCGGCGTGCGGTTCTCAATCCGCACATCAGGTTCAGGCATTGCGGCCAGAACCCGGTGCAGCTGGCCGTTGAGCAGCGTGCTGGCTCCTGGGTAAGGCCAGCCCAACGCATCCACCAACCGGCTAATTACAGTGCTATCAGCCCGCCAGTCGATGCGGTAATCCTGCTCGTCGCGCCAGAGGCTATACGAGGCATCGGCTTCCCGCTGGGGCGTACCGGGTATGAGTTGGCCCGCCCGGAGGCCGGGCCAGAGTTGAGTTACCAGTTCCAGATAGCATTCCACGGCCAACTGAATGGCATCGCTGATGCGTAGCGGGTACTGCACCGGGCGCGCTGCCTGACCGAGTATCGGTCCTTGGTCAAAGTCAGCAGTGGCGTACAGGGCGGTCACCCCAATCGTGGTTTCGCCATTAATCAGACAGTTTACCAATGGCGCAAAGCCACGATAGCGCGGTAGCAGACTATCGTGCAGCACGATGAGCGTGCCCGCATCGGCAATCAGCCAGCGCCACGACACGGCCAGCGCGTAAGCGGTGGGCACAGCACGCGGCGCATCACGTCCCTGAAACGGGATGCCGGCCCGCGCGCACAGGCCTCGGATTTCGGCAAAAAAATCCTGGACTAGGCCGGGGTCGGGCGCGCCTACCACCAAGGCGACCACCGAAATATCGAGATGAGCCACGATGTGCTGAAGCACGCGGTAGCCCTTTTCGGTCATCAGGAACAGGGTCAGGCCCGGGGTTGGGTTCTTGGTCGCCATCAGCCTGAGTTAACGGGTTTCTTCGTCGACGATGTAGAGCGGGCGGTTTTTCACCTGCTCGAAGGTTTTGCCCACGTACAGGCCCACCATGCCAAGCACCGACAGCAGCAGTCCCGAGAAAAACCAGATGGAAATAATGAGGCTGGCGTAGCCCGGTTGGTAAATCTGGCCCACCCAGTAGCGCACCAGCGTGATGGGCACAAACAGGAAGGCCCCGCCCGATAGCAGCAGGCCCAGCTTCACAGTGAGGCGCAGGGGCTTATCGGAATTGGCCATGATGACCTCCAGGGCCTGGTTCAGACGGCGGCTCAGACTGTAGCTACTGCGGCCGGCGGCGCGGCCGGCGTGCTGCACCGGCAGGTAGGCCAACCGGAAACCCACCCAGCGCACCATGGTGGGGAAGTACTGAATGCTTTCGCGCATGGCCAGCACGGCCGCAATCACCTTGCGGTGGTAGATGCCGAAATTGGCCACCGTGGGGTCCTGTGGCGTTTCGGTGAGGTAAGTAAGCACGCGGTAAAAGGCGCGGGAGAGCAGCTTTTTGCTCCACGAGTCCTGGCGGTTGGTGCGCTGGGCCAGCACCAGGTCGTAGCCCTGCCGGGCGCGGGCCAGCAGGGCCGGAATTTCCTCGGGGCGGTCCTGCAGGTCGCAGTCCATCACCACCACCCACTCGCCCCGGCAGCGGTCGAGCCCGGCCGTGATGGCCTGGTGCTGGCCGAAGTTACGGCTCAAGCGCAGGCCGCGCACGCGCGGGTCGCGGGCCACTTCGGCCTGAATCCGCAGCCAGGACTCGTCGGGACTGCGGTCATCGACTAGGATAATTTCAAAATCCACCGTCAGCGGTTCCAGTGCTTGCATCAGCCGCTGCACCAGTTCGGCCACCAGCACATCGGCCCGGTACACCGGACTCACGACGGAAAGCAGCAGAGGGGCAACGGCAGACATGGGCAGCAGGGCTTAAATAGAACAGGGCCAGCATCAGGCCGCCGCCGGGCGGTCTGGGTTCGGAAGCGGGACTGGCCACCAGCGCCCCAGCCAGAGGGCTGCTGGCACAAGCAGCAGCACATCGGCCTGCAACAAGTAACGAATTTCCACCCCCCGATATAAAAAGCAAATGTACACGTACATAAATCCCGCTACGGCTGCGACCAGCCCCAGCGCCGGCTGCCGCCGTAGCCCTGCGATAATCCCCCCCCATCCCAGCAGCAGCAGCACGGTGCGATAGCCAAACACCAGCCGCATCAGGCCGGCTTGCGGGCGTGCAGCCCGAGCCTCCAGGACCGGGGCCTTGGCCAGCGTCGATTTGAACAACGCTTTCCGGACGTTTTGCAAGGGAATATCTAGCCAAAAACGGAACGGATGTTCGGCCGCGAAGCGCTGGCGGAGTTCCCGAAAGCCAGCCCCGACCTCCGCGTTGCACTCCTGAAAGTGGTGATGCTGATAGGCCGTATCTGCCAGGATGGCAGCTGGATTGTGATAGTAATAAGGGCCGCTGCAAATCCCGCTGCGCAACACCCAAAACCCCGACCCGCACTGACGCGCTCGCGCCACCAGCTGCTGCGCCTGCTCCTCATCGGCCGCCGAGCTAAAGGCCGAAGCGGGGAAATGTATGCGCCCCTTCCCTATCAGTACCGAATCGAGCCAGGGGTTTTCATTGGGCGTCCAGCAATGCACCCATTGGTAAAACTCGTCCACGTCGGCCGTCTGGTTGGCATAGCCGGCCGTCTGCGGTTTAAGCAGTACCAGGCGATGGGCCAGCAGGTAGTTGCGCACGGGCCAGCCGCCGTAGAGCAGCGCGAAACCCAGCATTACCAGTCCCGCCTGACGGATTACCGGGTGCCAGGAAGCAGTCCGGTTTTGCCACAGCAGCCACAGCAAGGTAATGGGCAGCAATATGCCCATATACGCCCGCACCAGCAGCACCAAGGCGGCCAGCGCCCCCACTCCCACCGCGTAAAGCGCCGTGGGCCGCCCGCGCAGCAGCAGCCACAACCACAGCAATGTAAGGTCGGTGCTGAGAATTTCAGTGCCAATTATCGGCACCCAGATGATGATGAATGGATAGGTAGCGTATAGCAAGGCCCCTAGGTAAGCCGTGTGGGGCCGGGCCGGGGCCAGCCGTTGCAGGATGGCAAATACCAGCCCGATGGCAGCGGTATCCAGCAACACCTGGCTACAGGCAGTGGCAGCGGCGGCCCGCTCGCGGCCGAATAAAATCCAGTGCGCCCCATAAAAAAACGGATAGCCCGGCAATCGGCCAAAGGCAGCATCAGGCTCCAGAAAATCAAACGTGTAGGTCCCTTTATACCACAGGTTTTCAAACGCCATGGTATAGGAGAAGGAATCACCGGTCTGGGCAAATAGGCCAGGACTGTGGTACAGCATAGCCGTGCCCTTGAGTAAAAACGCTATCCGCAGCCCCAGCCCCAGCAGCAGGATTGGGCATAGCCAACCAGACGCTAAACGAAAGGGAGCAGCTAGCATAATGGATAGTGTTACGGGCGCGTCAGGGCCTGCTGGTAGCAGCCTGCCAGCAGTTCATAGGTATGAGCCGGCGCAAACTTCTGCCGTACAAAAGCGCGGCTGGCTACCGAAAACTGCTGCCGCAAAGCTTCATTGCCGGCCAGGGTCACTATGGCATCGGCCATGGCGGGCACGTCACGGTTGGGCACCAGCAGGCCCGATTTTCCATTTTCGAACAGCTCGGCTGGGCCGCCGCAGTCGGTGGCAATCAGGGGTACGCCGTAGTACAGGGCATCGAGGCAGGTGAGGGAGAAGGACTCGGCTTCGGAGAAGTTTAGTACGATGTCGTGCGCTTTCATGGCGGCTTCCGTATTGGCCGCGAAACCGTCGAAATGCACGGCGTCGGCCAGACCGGCGGTTTTGGCCGCGCCTTCCAGCTCCTGCCGGAATTCCTGGTTTTTCACCATGCCCATATCCCCGCCCACAAAATGCAGGTGCAGGTTGGGATTGCGAGCGTGGGCGAGCCGAAAGGCCTCCAGCGCGAAATTCTGGCCCTTGCCCCGGATGTAGTTGCTAAGATACAGCAGCCGCACGGGCCGGTTGGTGGCGGGGGCTACCGTGTAAGTTGGCAGTTCCTCACCGCGCGCCGGCAAAGGGTCGTACACGGTGCGGACCCCGGCATTGCCGGGTGCAAAGTAGACGCGCACGGCTTCCGACACACACAGCACCTGCTGGGCGGCATGCTCGGCCAGCCAGCGCCACGGCCGGGCAAATACCTGCGGCAGCACCTGCGGCAGAAAGCGCACATGCGTGAGCACGGGCAGGCGGCCCAGGCTCAGCCAGCGGGCCACGTAGCCGGTCAGGTTGTAGAAATCGTTCAGGTGCAGGGCTTTCGCCTGCTCGCGCCGGGTCAGCTGGCGCAGCCGCCAGCCATTCAGCAGCAGCATGGGTAGGTAGCGCAGCAAGTCGCCCGGCCGGCGGCTGATTTCCACGAAGGGCAGCTCATGCACCCGGTAGCCGTCGGCTTCCAGCACGGCCCGGCCGGTGCTGCCGGTGGGCAACACGTAGGCAAAGTCGAACCGGTCGCGCAGCGGGCTGGTGGCGTGGCGCAGGGCGTTGAGCGCCCCGGTCACGGCCCGGGAGTTGTCCACCAGCAGAATCAGGGGCCGGCGAATGGTGGCGGTGGGTAGCCCGCTCATTTCGCTACGCACGGGCTTTGCGGTTCAGCAGCCCGTCAATCAGGTCCTTCCACTGCCCGAAAATGCGCTGGTGCGTGAAGTCGTTCGACCGCAGGCGGGCGGCTTCGCCCAGGCGCTGCCGGGCCGGGGCATCATTTAGCAGCTGGTCGATAGTAGCGGTCCAGCAGGCGATATCGGCGGCCAAGCTGGCGGGCTCGGTCAGCATGGGCATCAGGATGCCGAATTCGGCCCATTCGGCCTGGCGCAGGGCCGTTTCGGGGGCCTCCACGGTGGGGGCTAGCATTTCGCGCGGGCCGGTGGGGCAGTCGGTCGACACCACGGGCACGCCGCAGGTCATGGCCTCGCCCAGCGCCAATGGGAAGCCTTCCCAGGCCGAGGGAAACACAAAAGCCGTGGCCGGTCGGATGTATTTGAACGGGTTCTGCTGCAAGCCCACGAAATACACGTCGTAGTCCGGCGTGAGCGGAGCGGGCTGGTCCATGGCCTGATGCACGCGCAGGTCCAGCTTCCGGGCGTGGGCCAGCAGGTCCTGGCGCAACTCGCCATCGCCGATGAACACCAGCTTGGCGGGCTGGCGCTTGAGGAGAGCCGCGAAAACGTCGAGCAGTGGGGCCTGGTTTTTCTGAATGGCCAGCCGGCCCGAAGTCACCAGCACCGGCGCGGCGGCGTACAC
The DNA here is from genome assembly GCF_054061335.1 of Hymenobacter sp. UYAg731. NCBI lineage: Bacteria > Pseudomonadati > Bacteroidota > Cytophagia > Cytophagales > Hymenobacteraceae > Hymenobacter > Hymenobacter sp. UYAg731. Next base: position 333,075 of record NZ_JBSSEC010000004.1, read on the forward strand.
CGCCTGCATGGCGGCATCCAGGGGCTCCAGGCTCAGCTGGCGCACGTGCTCCACCTCAAACGAGTTGTTGATGGCCGACAGCTTGTGGCGCGGCACCCCAAACGTCTCGGTCATCTCCGGGATGATGTCGCGGCTCACCGTCACCATCTTATCGGCCCGCTGGTAGAGCCAGGGCATGAGCACCTTTTTGCGCAGCATGCCCACGGCCCCATTGATGTTGCGGTCATGCACCTTCGAGCCCTGGATGAGTACAATGGCTTTTTCCCGGCCTTTACTGAGCAGGTTGATGTAGTCGGCCCCTTCCAGGTGGCTCACGGACACGTCGCAGTTCAGCTCCTTTTTCAGTTCGCGCAGCCGCGTCACGCGCAGCCAGAAATTCTGGATTTTGGTCAGCGGTGAGCCGCCGCCCGGCACCCCAAGGCTGCGCACGGGGTTGCCGCTGGGGTACATATCGGCCTCGTCTTCGTTGAAAATAACTTCCGTTACCTGATAGTATTTACCCAGCTCCACGCTGTGGTCATGAAACGCACGCTGGGCACCGCCCATGCCCCGGTTCGGGATAACAATCAGCAGCCGGGGCCGGGAATCAGAATCAATCATAATATCTTCAATAGCAGAATCAGTACGCAAGCGGGTTTACAGTGCCTCCGTAAAAATGGCTTCGTAAGCCGCCACGCAACGCTCCATCCGAAATTTATCGAAGCAGAGGGCCGCACGGGCTTTGTGGGTGGCCAGCAGGGCCGGGTCGGTGAGGTAGGCGCGCAGAGCGGCCGTTAGGGCCTCGGGGTTGGTGAGGCCGCGCCCGTTTTGCTCCAGCAGCACACCGGCCAGGCCCTGCCCGGGCACGTCCAGCATCTGCGGAATCTCGCCGATGCGGGTGGCTATTACCGGGGCACCGCAGAACAGGTACTCGGCAATGGAATTGGGCAAGCTTTCGGAGGCGAAGTAGCTCGGCAGCAGCCCCACATCAAACAGCCGGACCCAGTCGATGGGATTGGAAGCGAAGCCCACGAAATGGATGTGCGGGTTGGTATTGGCTGCTTTCAGGTCGGTGAGGTAGTCGCTGCTGCCCACCAGCACCAGGTGCGCGGTGGGGTGGGTCGCGCTTATTTCCTCAAACGAGCGCAGGGCGTAGGCCCAACCCTTCTCGGCAATGCCGCGGGCCACCATCCCAAACACAAGGTCCTGCTCGCCAATGCCCAACTGGCTCCGCGTGGGCAGTTTATCAGGCGCGGAGAAATGCCCGTCGAACCCGTTGTAAATCTGCGCATGCGGAATGTCGTTGAACGACCGTACTCCGGGCACCGTGAAAATCTCCAGGTTCTTCTGCGTCAGGTATACTACGGCGGCCGCCTGCCGCAACGCCTCGCGCGATTTCATCGTGACTTCCGGCTCCGTGGTCTTGTGCATAAAGTCCTCGTAGCAGCCGTGCATCGTAATCACGAGCGGCACTTTGGGCCGGGCGGCGGCACCGGCGGCGGCGGCCACGTAGTCCGATTTAATCATGTGGGAGTTAATCAGCTGTACGCCCAACTGCTCCATGGTCTGCCGCAGGTGGCGCTCCACCAGCTGCTCGCGCAGCGGAAACGGCTTCCCAAACCGGCGGAGTACGCCCTGCGCCTTGCGGCTGAGCCACTCCAGGCCCGGCACGCCGGCATCGAAGCCCAGCACGGGCACATCCGGTGCCACCTGCTTCACCAGCGGGTGGTTGGTATAGCTCGGGTAATGGCTGTACAGCCACACCTGGTGCCCGCGCTGGTGTAGCGCCTGGGCCAGGCGCATCCCAAACACCTGGGCTCCCCCGGTGCGCAAATCTTCAATTGCGAGCAGAATTTTCATGAATAGCAGTTCAGATGACAGCACGGGACAGCCCTTCATTCAACCTATTGCGCTTTGTTGAAGGGCGGCCGGTCGACGAACTGGAAGTGGTATTTCTCGCCCTGAATTTTGCTAGCCCGCTTTTCCAGGTAGGACATCAGCACCGGCACTTTGTACTTCCGCACCAGCGAAGCCACCCGGCTGGTCAGCGTCTTGGCCGAATCGTACTCGATGGAGGAGCGAATGGGCGCGGCCAGCACCTGCACCGGGTACAGGCAGCGGAAGGAACTGAAGCCGTGCTTGTCGTAGTAGGCACCCCAGTAGTCCGTCTGCACCCAGATGGGCATAAGCACCTCAATCATGCGTTCAGCCACCTTTTTGGTGATGACGTAGGCCATCGACGAAGCAATTTCGTGCAACTCAACGGGATATACCAGTTCGCAGCCCTCGCCCACCGGCTTACGCTCGAACTTGCTCATTTCGGTGCTATCCCTAGCATCGTAGTGGTTGAAGTACGACAGCGAGATAATCTCGTCGTCCTTAATCTCGCGCTCCACGATATCCAGAATTTTCTTGATGTTCTTGGGCAGCGCGGCGTCGTCCTCGATTACCAGGCTCACCCCCACGTTGTTGGCCACAATGTGCTTGTAGATTTTCACATGAGACAGTGAGCACGCGATGACGCCTTTCGTGAGGAAAGGGTTTTGCCGAACGGCCTCCTGGTCAGACATTACATCGAAATCGGCCGGGGTCAGGTTGATGTAATCGACCGCATCAATTAGCTCGTAATCTACTTTCAGGGCGTCCAGATGCGCTTTTATGTATTTGGTTCTCGCTTCTACCCTCGATAGGCTTACAACAAAAATTTTCATTCGCTTAAAGTAATTCAGACAAGGGAAAGCGCAGGTAGTTGCGATGGATGGATTAACACGGAAGCAGGCGGCAAAACGGGCACCTATGAGGGCGCGCTAACGCCGGTTTTGCGCGGCCATGCGCATAAATGGCTGCTCTATTACCCGGTAAAAGACATACGACCCTACCATAGCCAGCACAAAGCAAACGCCGGTCAGCAGCATTTTACGGGCATCGGTAGTAGGAGGTAATAGTTTAATCAGGGCAAATTCAGCCGTCGTACCTATAAGTCCATGCATCAGGTAGAACGAGTAGGATATCTTGCCCAGAAAAGAAAGGCCGGGGATTCGTACCTTAATCGCATTGATGGCCACCGCCGTGCCAATGCCAACCAGCGCGGAAGCAAGCTCCAGCTGCCAGAAGATAAGCCCCCCAAAGACCAGCAGCCCGGCCACATAACCCCACAGAGGAATGCGCTGCTGCTGCCACAGTAGCGCGATGCCACCCAGCGCAAACAACGAGCTATAATGCAGGAAACCAATCGACTCGGTGTGCGGCAAAAACGACACAGCTGCCACCAGCACGTATAGCCCAATAAACCAGGCCACCGACCGTTCAAACAGCAGGCTGAACAGAATGCCAACGAACAGGTAAAATTGGAATTCGATAGCCAACGTCCAGAAAATACCGCTAATCCATTTATAATTGGTAAATGGGATGGTGAACAGCAAATTATTGATAAGCTGCCCCCAGCTTAGGTTACCGGTGTAATGGTTGTTGTGCTGGATTATCTTGTCAATCAGAAACCACTGGCCCAATACCAACACAATTGATGCATAAGCTGGCGGATTAATGCGCAGGACACGTTTTTTCAAATAAGAAAAAATACCAGCAATCTGGTGGTTCTTCCCGACCAGACTATACGGAATAATGAAGCCCGATATCACGAAGAAGATATCGACGCCAAGATAGCCGGATGAGAATACCGACCGCACAGCCGGCACAACCAGCTTAGGCAGCATGCCCCCCGTGAAGTGGAACAGGCAGACACTGATTGCCGCCACGGCCCGCAGCGCATCCAAGCCCACCAAATAGCTCTTCTTCCCCCCAACGCCCTGACCGGTCGCGGCGGCTGGCACGGCTACCGGCGGGGCCACTGTCGGGGATAGTGCGGTTGATTCACTAGTTACCGGCAAGACAGTCATTAGTTGTTGATAAAGGGTGTAAATAGTAGTCGGCGGGGCGCTGGGGGTAGCGGATAAAAGCAGAACAATTGCACTAAGTTAGGTAGCTCGGGCAACTTGCCTGCGCTTCGGCATTGGCCATCAGCAGCAGGGCTTTGCTGCCCGGCGTATTTGGCGCAACACCTTATTAACCAAAAATGTATGCTCAGGCAATATTTTGCATCAGGCTATCGTACTGATGCTCTGCAATTACATTACCATCACTGAGCTCATAAATCCGATTGCACTCCCGCAAGGTGGTAATGCGGTGAGCGATGATGAGAATCGTAATATCCGTTTCCGACAGCTTGTTGATGGCCTCGTTTACTTCGCGCTCCGTTTCGTTGTCGAGGGCGCTGGTAGCCTCATCAAGCACCAGCACCTGCGTGCGCTTGTATAAGGCCCGGGCAATGCCAATACGCTGACGTTGCCCCCCCGACAGCTTGGAGCCCCGCTCGCCGATGTGGGTATGCACGCCCTCGGGCAAACCGCTCACGAAGTTTCGCAGCGAGGCCTGCTCAATGGCATAATCCAGCCGCTCAGCATCCACGCTGGAATCGCCAAGCGTGATGTTGTCCTGGATGGAGGCTTCCATCAGGAACGTATCCTGCTTCACGTAGCCCACCACATGGTGCCAGGCCAATAGATGTTGGGAGGTGAGCGGCTGCCCATCAACCAGAATGTGTCCTTCCTGCTCGATATAAAAGCGCAGCAACACATTCATAAGCGTGGTTTTGCCCGACCCTGAGCTACCAATAAAACCGATTTTCTCCCCTTTCTCGATGTGCAGGTTAATGCGGTTCAGCGTAGGCTTAACCGTGCCGGGGAAGTTGAACGACACGTTATCAAAGGTGAGGCTGTGTTTGAAATCCAGCGGCAACTGCTGCGGGTCGGGCATTTCGTTGTAGCGTGGCTCACGATATTTCTGCAGGTCCTCAATGCTGGACTGGGCCTGCTTAATCTGCATCATCGCGGTGAGCATCCGGTTCACGGAAGGCATGAGGCGGTAAGCCGCAGCGGCAAAAAGGCCAACCAGAGCGATGAGGCTATTGGAGGTACTTGGGAAGAAAATAGCGTACAGAAAAATGGTCAGTACGCCCAGGATGGCCACCATCTCAATCACCTTGAGTGGTATGAGCGAATAGAGGTAGCTTTCTGAATCAAGCGCCTGAAGCTCTTGCTGCGTATCCATCAGTCGGTCGCGAAAGCGGTACTGCTTGTTGGCTAGCTTCAACTCGACAAACCCCGTGAATAAATCGCCTATTACACTGTAAGATACAGGGCGTAACTCATTAATGCGATTACCAATCGCCTGAGACCGGGTGCGCAAAGACCTGTATGTAAGCAGCGTGGCAGGCACCAGTACAAAGGCCAGTAAGGCCAGCAGCAGAGGCTTATATAGCAGAATACTGATAACAATAACTACAACAATGGCAACTTCAGAAAAAAGGATAAATAAGGGCCTCACTATCATTGTTACGTAATAACGCGGCATCTCTAGCGCGCTATTAATTAGATTAGCTGAACCTAGATGATTAAAGTCCCAAAAGGGAAAATGCAGGTATTTGTTGAGCTGCGACTTTACGATACTCAAGCCCAGCTTGGTTGTAAAGCGGGTTTGCATATAGTTGACCCAGGTTGAGAACAGGTTCTTGAACAGAAAGAATAGGAACACCGCGCCAATCAGAGCAACAAGAAAATTACGTTCCGAATCGAAATGCAGAGCATAATAGACCGGAGAGAAAATCTTGCTTTTCTCGACCCCGCCCGGCTCAGCAGCAACCATCATCACAGGGACGAGAGAAGCCAGACCCACGACATCTAAAAAAGATGTTAGCAATACCAGTGTAAACATTACGACTGCCTTCCTCTTCTCTGAATGAGTGAGATAATAAGCAATACTCTCGACAGAGTATCCTATAATTCCCTTGTTCATAAAATATATGTATATTGTACAATTAAACTCAAGATTGGGCAGTCTGCCTCTGTGTTAAGCAGTGATGCACACATGCTCCGCCCCAAAGGTATGAACGAAGCCCCATTGTGTACCTTCACTAAGGAACCATATGTCTTCAGTTATATGCAGAAGACAATAATGTAATTATATTATTCGTTTGTCAAGAAATAAAGTCTATATATTTTAGAATAATTTATTCGTTTCCAAAAGCAGCCTAATATGCCATTAAGGTTTTTTTGATGTTGAAATCAAATCAAAATACTAAGTAATGTCACGCATCGGATAGCTGGATTGACAGGAAAAAATATTCACTAAAATAGTATTAGCAGATTTTTCCAACAGTTTGAGCTATTTGTTGCGTTGCATCATAATGCAGTATATGATGCATCTCCGATGATACCACCGACAGATTGAATACCGTTGTGATATCATTTGCGCCCGACAAGGCCAAAGTAAAGTTTTCTAAGTGAGGCAGCAGGTATTCCTGCACTCGCTGAGATTAGATATGCTAAGCTCATCCACCTATTATTATGTCTCAGCAATTCTTTCCAACCCAACCATAACCATTTTTTTGAATCGGTGCCGCCTAATAAGTAGTAGGACTCTGCTAACCGACGGGTATGTTTAGTAATTAGGCGGTCCGCATCCGGGCTAAAATCGCGATGTTTTTGCAGAAGTTTTAATGAGCTATCGATGAGTTGTAACTGCCGACTAAAAGTAGCGGAGCCTTTATGTATCCGGTATTTAGCATTTTCTCCAGGCACGTACAAGAATTCAAATTCCCTAGCAATACGGAGCCACATATCAATATCTTCGTAACTTAATGATTCATCATACAAACCCACTTTATTATAGCAGCTTCGTCGTACAAGGGTGCTCATAGCTGGTATAAAATTCGTATCCAGTAATGCCATAAATACTTTGCCTGACTGCGGAGTTACCCAGTAAGATGGCGCTTCCAAATAGTTACCAGCACTGTCTATGTGGGTGATATCCCCGAATATAACACCAACCTCTTGTGGTGATTGGAGCATTGTTGCTACCTGATGCGTCAGTTTGTCCGGCATGAATACATCATCAGACCCTACTATGCTGATAAAATCGCCTTGGCTATGCGTTATAATATCATTGCAGACACGGCAAACACCTAAGTTAGATTCGTGGCAGATAAGCCTCCCGTTAACGTCAGGATGTTCGGTAAACCACTTTTTTGCAATCAAGACGGAATCATCGCGAGAAGCGTCGTCGACAATAATAACCTCAATGTTAGCATAGGTTTGTAACCGAATACTTTCCAGCGTTTCCCGCAAGTAAAGAGCATTATTAAACGAGGCAACCCCCACCGTAACCAATGGAAAATTCACAACAGTATGTATTTAATTAAAAGATTAGTTATTCTGGCTTTAAACCGTTCTCAGTTTCATAATAGAAACTTTCTCCATCCTTCGAACGCCAACGTCCATTACTTACAGGAATTAATTTTTCACCTAACTCACTAAGCCAGCCATGTTGCCGTGCAGGATTGCCATACACTAGAGCATAATCCGGAACATTACGTGTAACTACAGAACCCATGCCTACCAGAGCGTAACGGCCAACCGTAACACCTGCTAGAATGGTGCTGTTAGCTCCTAATGAAGCGCCCTGCCGTATTGACACGGGGAGAAGTTGGTAAGTTGTATTTTTGCTTCGAGGGTGGACGTCATTTGTAAAAACCACATTGGGACCAACAAATACATTGTCTTCTAAAGTAGTCCCTTTCCACAGGTATACACCGCATTTTAAGGTGACATTATTGCCTAAAATGACCCCACCCTCAGCAAAGCAATGGTCACAAATATTGCACTCACTCCCTACATTTACACCGGGAAGCAAATGAACAAATGCCCAAATGGTTGTACCAGCACCTATTTGGTCAGTTTCTACTAAAGCCAGTGGATGAACATAATAATCCTTAGTGAGCATGACTTTTACAATTGATTTGAAGTTGAAATTTAAATACTGATAGTACCTTCTGTAGATGAACTATCTTCTACCAGTTTTATGTAATCGTAATAACTACGGATATAATCAGACTCTTCATATACCATTGAAGCTAAACATAGAAGTACAGAATCCGGGCTGAATTTAATTTCACGCCAGCACATTCTAGGAATATATAATGCTTTGCTTGGATGATCGAGCAAAAAGGCATGACGATGACGGTCAGGGGTTTCAACTGTCATAACAAGTGAACCATGCATACATATGATTAATTGTTGTAATTCATAGTGTGCATGATGGCCTCTTATTTTATCAGAGGGGACGTCAAAGGTCCAATAAACACGTTTAATCTCAAATGGCAGATTTTCAGCTTCAGCAATTACGAGCCGGCCGATATCAATCGACCCAATATCAGGCAGTGAAATTATTTTGGGTATATTCATCATTGTTAGAGAATCTGGAGTAAGGTAATATGTTTAAATGTTTATACATTTACTTAACCCGGCAATAGGTTTCGTTTTTTCAATTCATATCGAAGCCGCGCTGTCCAGACATCCCAGTTCAGCATGGCTTCGTATTGGGCTCGGCTTTGCTGCCTCAGACTTTGGTAAAGGTCTGCATTATTTAGCACCTGCTGGATGTGGCGGGCAAAATCCTCCCCGGTGGCGTTTAGCGGCAGCATGTAGCCGTTCACGCCCTGCTGCACGAAGCTGCTGATGCCGCCCACATCGGTGGTGAACACTGGCAGACCGAAGGAATTGGCATCGCAGAAGGCAATGGCGGCGCACTCGGCCCGCGAGGGCATCAGGAAGAAATCGGCGGTGCTGAACAGCTCGTGCAGCCGGGCCTGGTCGGTGGCCACCCCCATGCTCAGGTAGGGAATGGTCTGAAAGCCGGGATTGGGGTAGTTTTCGGGGTCGGGCGGGGCACAGCCAATTACCGTGAGGGTGGCCGGCATGCCCAGCTGCTGCAAAGCCACCATGGTTTCGTAGGCCACTGGCCCGCCTTTACGGCCCCACTCGCCGCCCAGCAGCAGCAGGCGGCAGCCGCCATTAGCGGCCGGCTGGTGGCGCAGGGCTTCGGCGTGCGTGGGCGGGAACGGATAGTTGGCCCCGAAGGGAATGACGGCCAGCTTTTCGGACGGGGTGCCATAATCCTGCCGCGCCGACTGCGCCGCCCATTCCGAAGAGTAGCACACCAGACTGGCGCGGGTCAGGGCCAGCTTTTCGAGCTGATTCAGCTCGCTTTTGCTGATTTCGAGCAAACTGGTCAGGCCCGGGTAAAAGTCGATAAGCTGCGTGAGCGTAGAGTCTTCAATGTAAACAATGGGCACATCGGTGCGCAGGTAGGCTATTTCGGTAAAGGAGGCGGGGGCCACCAGCAGGTCGAATTGCTGCCGCGCTATTTTGCGCCCGAATACCCGGCCGTACCATTTCGCCACGGCAATGCTCCAGCCATACTGGTAGCGCTTGCCCGTGAGGGGACGCACCAGCCAGCTGTTGAGCCGGTCGCCGAGGGCGAATGGCCAGCGCATGGATACCGGCCCCAGGGCCACTACCTCTCCCAGGTTGCGCTCCAGCGCTTTGAAAATAGAGTAATGCACGCCCGACCAGGAGCGCCGGTCAAGCGGGTCGGTACTCGTTACAAAGCCAATGCGCAGGCGTTTGGGGGACATCACAACAGTAAGTAATGGGGCAGGCGCGGTTTCGGCACGCCTTACTTTGGTTCAGAAAGAGGATGGTGGCTTACCTGCCGCCCGGTACCCGCACATAGTTTCCGACGTACCAATCCCAGGTTTGCTGCAGCGAGTGGCGGAAAGAATGCGCGGGCTGCCAGCCGGTGTGAGCAAGCAGCTTGCTTATATCCAACACGTTGGATTTCACGTCGAAAGGACGCTCGGGCAGAATTCGTATTTCGGGCGTCAGGTCCTGGGTGCGGGCCAGCGGCAGCAGAATGTCTACCACATGGCGGTTGCTGTGGCCTTCGCCGCTGCCCAGGTTATAGACCTCGCCGGGGCGGCCATCTACCAGCGCGGCCACGATGCCGGTAGCCATGTCATGCACATGCAGGTAATCGCGGATGGTCCCCTCCTCGCCAAAGATGTCGATGGTGCGGCCATCGAGCAGCGAGGCGATGGCCGTGCCCACAAAGCCCTGGCCGGCATACACGCGCTGTCCCGGGCCAAAAGCATTGGCGGGCCGCACGCAAACAATAGGAAGCTTGCTGAAGTGGAAGTACATGTGGGCGTACTTCTCGATGGCCAGCTTGGTAATGCCGTAAGGAGAAATCGGATTGGTGGGATGGTCTTCGGCCAGCGGCACGGTTTGAGCCGGGCCATACACGGTGCCCCCCGACGAAATCCAGACAAACTTGCGCAACGGCAGCTTGGCCGCCTGCTCAAACAGGCGTACGGCCTCGGGCAGGTTGACGAGAATATCATTGACCGGATTCTGGAAGCTGGTCTGGGGAACGGTGGCGTAGGCCAGGTCGATTACCTCGTCGACGGAGCTCAGGGTCTGAACCAGTAGTTCGGTGGAGGTATCGGGCGGGTGCTGCACGTAGCGGACGGCAGCTGGCAGATGCGGAGCATCGTCCTCCCGGCCCACTACCACTACCTGCCGGTCGCCCCGACGCAACAGTTCCTCTACCACAAACCGCCCAATGAAGCCGGCTCCTCCTATTACGCAGGTTGTTAACATGAATATGTTTTTACAGGGTATTCATAATATAAATAAATAACATATTTGCGCATGCTGCTATCGTAATTTTATAAATGTAAAGCCAAGGGCTTTGAATCTTATGCTGAGTGCCTGAGGACACTTTGTATTATTCCCCAAAAACCGGACAATTGGGTGGGAAATAGTACGGATTATGCCACCATAGCCAACCATCATATCATAAAACTTGCATGGTTTCATCAGCAGCAAAGCGGCACCTTAATGCAACAATTAGCTGCCGCTTCTTTGTGGCCAGGTCGCCGAATCAACTGCGCAGGTTATATATCATTAATTGCGTCCCTTAAGTGCCTGCATTCTGCGCACGACATCATAGCTGATGCCGAGCCGCGCCAATGCCCAGAAAAGAGCGGTTTTGCTACTCCCGGATTCCCGAAAAGCATACCACAGCTTTTCCCAGGCCGCCGGGCCTTTACTGGCATAGTAGTGCTCGGCCGTATCTACCAGGTTGCGCCGGGCGGCCGCCCATTCCTCCGGTCCTTCAAAATAGCCTTTGCGATAAATGCGGAAATAGGTGTCATTTAGCGCGAGCCGGTTGGTATTCATCGCCGACGCATTATGCACACGGTAGGCTCCTAAGTTAGCGGGCAAGTAGGCAAAGTTGAAATGGCGCGACAGTCGCAGCCACATATCCAGGTCCTCCGAGTAAAGAGACAGGTCGTATTCCCCGACCTTGTCCATGGCACTGTGGCGGACGGTGGTGGTAAGCGTGGGCAGGTAGAACCCTTTGAGCAGGGGAACAATGAGGTTGCCCTGTGGCGGGTTGTCAGCGAAGGTCGGGTTGAAGTACCGCAGAAAGCTAGGCGCAGTCTCGCGGCCGGCTGAATCGATAATCCGGCAATCGGCATACACGGCAGCGCAGGCAGCTCCCTGGCGCTCAAATTCGATGACCGTTTTGGCTACCATATCCGGCGCGAGCGCATCATCTGACCCAACCCATGACACGTACTCACCGTGTGCATTTGCCCGGCACTCATTAAATGCCCTCACAAGGCCCTGATTGGTTGCCCGCTGAATAAAAGTGGCCGGATATGAGGTACGAACCAGCCAGTTGGTAATTACCTCAACCGAATTATCGGTCGAGCAGTCATCTACTATTATCAACTCGATGGCAGAGTAGGTCTGATTGCGGACACTTTCCAGCATCTGCTCGATGTAGTGCGCGTTATTATAGGAAGCTATTCCAATACTAACGAGGGATGGGGTATACATACGATTAGACTAATAGGCGACGGCCGGTTTCTGGAGCGGTTAAACCTGATGTTGGAATAGCTAAAGCCGGCATTTCGACGTCAAACCAGCCCTGAAAAGCAGTTGATTCTTTACTCAAATACTTCGCGTACTACGTACAGTGGGCGCTTGCGGGCCGCATCCAGCCCGCGCCACACGTATTCGCCAATGACCCCAAGGGCAATCATCTGGAAAGCCGACACGAAAAGCATGACCACCATGAGCGTGGTCCAGCCGGCGGGCTCCTCGGGGCGCGCTACCTTGAGGGCAATCACATACAGGCCGTAAATGAGGGCGATGAGCCCCAGCCCCAGCCCCAGCACCGAAATGGCGCGGATAGGAACGAAGGAAAAAGCCAGCAGTGAATCGACCAGGAGTTTGATTTTCTTGCTCAACGTCCAGCGCGACTTGCCGATTTCGCGCTTGCGGCGGGTATAGGGAATGTTGACGTAGGCGAAGCCCAGCCACACCATGAGGTAGAACACGTTGGAGTTGCGCTCGTGCAGCTTCAGCACCTCGGTGGCCACCTGCCGGTCGAAGAACACGAAATCAAACCCGCCATCGGGAATGTTGCGCAGGGCCAGGTTCTTCATCAGCCAATGGAACAGCTTGGCCATGGCCACGGAAAGGCCGGTATCTTCCCGGCCCTGGCGGTTGCCGATGACCAGCTTAATGCCTTGCTGCCAATAGCCGTACATCTCCACCATCAGTTCGGGAGGGTCCTGCAGGTCGGCGGTGATGACGGACAGGCAGTCGCCGGTGGCATAGGCCATGCCGGCCACAATGGCGTTGTAGGAACCAACATTGCCGGCCAAATCCACGATGCGAATGCGGCCGGGGTACAGGGCCTGCGCCCGGCGCAGGGCCCCCAGCGTGTCGTCGCCGGAGCCATCATTTACGAATATGTACTCGAACGTGACTTCGGGCGGGAAATTAGCCTCGTTCGCCACCAGCTCGCGGGTCGTCACCGGGATATTATCCTCGTTGAAGTAGCAGGGAACGATGACGGAAAGCTTAGGCATGGATGGGGCAGATGGATTGGAGGCGCGCGGGGGCGTGCGGCGGCAATGTTGAAAGGAAGAGCCGCTGATTAAAATGCACGAATGGCATCGGCCACGGCGGCGACGTGCGCCTCGGTCATGCCCGGCCACATGGGCAGGCTCAGGCAGGTATTGGCCAGCTCCTCGGCGATGGGAAAGCTGCCGGGCGCAAACCCGAGCGCCGAGTAAGCCTGCTGCAAATGGGGCGGCACGGGGTAGTGAATCATGCTGCCAATGCCCTGGGCCGTGAGGTGCTGCTGCAGGGCGGCACGTTGGGGCGTATGCACCACGTAGAGGTGGTAGACGTGGGTGGCACCGTCGGCCACGGCCGGCAGGCGCAGGTTGGCAATACCGGCCAGGTGCTGGTCGTACCAGGCGGCCACTTGCTGGCGCTGGCGCGTCCACTCGGGCAGGTGCGGCAGCTTCACGCGGAGCAGGGCCCCTTGCAGCTCGTCAAGGCGGGAATTGTAACCCACCACTTCGTTGTAGTATTTCTGCTGTGAGCCGTAGTTGCGCAGCACCTGCACTTTGTGGGCGAGGTCGGCATCGTTGGTGGTCACGGCCCCGGCATCGCCGAGGGCCCCCAGGTTTTTGCCGGGGTAGAAGCTGGTGCCATTCAAATGGCCGAAGCTGCCGGTGACCCCGCCGGCAAAGGCCGCCCCCTGTGCCTGGGCGTTATCCTCCACCACGTACAGGTTATGCTGGGCGGCCAGGGCCATGATTTCCGTCATGCGGCAGGCCTGCCCGTAAAGATGCACCGGCATAATGGCACGGGTGCGCGGCGTGAGGGCAGCGGCGATGAGGGCCGGGTCGAGGTTACTGGTCGCGGGGTCGGGCTCGACGGGTACGGGCGTGGCCCCTACCTGCGTCACGGCCAGCCAGGTGGCGATATAGGTATTGGAGGGCACAATTACCTCGTCGCCGGGGCCAACGCCCAGCACCCGCAGGGCCAGCACCAGCGCATCGAGGCCGTTGGCCACGCCCACGGTATGTTCCACTTGGTTAAAAGCAGCGTACTCCCGTTCAAACTGCTTTACTTCTTCGCCCAGTACGTACCAGTAGGAATCGTAGACGTGGCTGAAAGCGGCGGTCATGGCATCGCGCAGCGGAGCATGCTGGGGCTCAAAGTTCAGGAAGGGAATGTTCATTGGAGCAGGTATATTTAGTGGCGGATAAAAATCAATGCACCAGGCCATTGCAGGCCAGTACGTGGCTGGTAGCCCCTAGCCGGAAGCCCAGCTTTTCGCAGGACCGGAAGACGGCGTGGTTGGTGGCCTGGGTGGTCATAAGCACGGCTTCATGGCCGGCGGCCTGAGCGCGGCGCACGGTTTCGGCCATTAGTTTTACGTGCCAGCCGCGGTTGGCCGGGCCAACGGCCGTGAGCAACACGCGCGACAGGGCCGTCCCCAACGCCTGCGCATCGTGAGCAAGGTCGCTGATGGCCAGGAAGGAATCGACTGGCAAATCGGGCTGGTCAGGCACCAGGACCACATCGGCCAAGCCGGCAGCTACCGTATTTTCGGCGTAGCGGGCCAGATATGCGTCTGCCCGAGCGGTGCCGAACCAGGAATCGGCATGAAACCGGTCGTAAGCATTACGGGCAGTAGCGGCTACCTGACCAACGAGGGCCGCCTCCCCTAACGCAGCCGGGCGCACCGGGTAGCGCGGATAGTCGAAAGCCGGCAGCTGGTCGCGGTAATACGTCAGGCGGGTTTCTACCAATTGCCAGCCGGCCCCGGTCAGCGCCTGCAACAGCCGAATGTCCTCGGCCGGCACTACGCTGAACGCGTAATACGCCGCTCCGTGTCGGGCGGCCAGCTGCTGTCGTAGCTCAGTGGCCGCCTGCACCAGTTGGGCCGGGCTGGTCAGCCCATCAAACAACGCAGTAAACAGCCGGTACATCGGCGCATTAAAGTAGCCCGAATCCCAGGTCAGGTGCTGAAGCAGCCATTGCACGTCGCCCGATGCGGCCGCCACAACTTCAGTTCCGGCTTCCTGCTCCCAGCGGGTGGCGGCCCCAGTGCCAAACAGGTTCTGCTGCTGCTCAATGGGAAGCTGGCGCAGAAAGTAGTAGGGCGAGTAATAGGACAGCTCAGCGCGGCGGGCGGCCACCAACCGGCTCAGACTTTCAGTGCCCATTGCTGACGAAAAGCTTCGTAATCACGAATATAGTCACCCTCCGTGTAGGGCTGCGAGGCCAGCACGAGCTGCACCGCCGTGTGCGAATACTGCATGGTGTGCCAGGCAGAGGGCGGCACGTACAGGCCCACGTTGGGGTCTTCGAGCCGGAAGAGCTGAATGTCGCCGTTGGCCATTTCCGTGGTGACGGTGATGCGGCCGGCCACGGCAACCAATACCTGCTCGGTGCGGTGATGGGCGTGACGGCCCCGCACGATGCTTTCCGGGGTATAGTACGTCCAGAAAACCCGCTGCACCGCAAAGGGCAGCGGGTCTTTGGCATTTTCGCCCACTGAAATATAGCCAATACCCGAGGCCCCCAGTTTAGGGAACTCGATAAGATGTGGCGCAGGATAATCAGCCATAGGAAACGTTACTTAACGTGCTCTTTGAAATACTCCAACGTGCGGCGCAGGCCCTCGGCACGGTCCACTTTGGGCTCCCAGCCCAGGATTTCCTTGGCTTTGGTGATGTCCGGGCGGCGCTTCATGGGGTCGTTTTCGGGCAGGGCCCGGTAGGTCGGCTTGAACTCGACACCGGTGAGGCGGGCAATTTCTTCGCCGAACTCCTTGATGGTAATTTCATCGGGGTTGCCGATGTTCACGGGTAGGTGGTAATCGCTGAGCAGCAGGCGGTAAATGCCTTCCACCAGGTCGTCCACGTAGCAGAACGAGCGGGTCTGCATGCCATCGCCGAACACGGTCAGGTCTTCGCCGCGCAGGGCCTGCGAGAGGAAGGCGGGCAACACGCGGCCGTCGTTGAGGCGCATGCGCGGGCCGTAGGTGTTGAAAATGCGGATAATGCGCGTTTCCAGGCCGTGGTGGTTGTGGTAGGCCATGGTGATGGCCTCCTGGAAGCGCTTGGCCTCGTCGTAGCAGCCGCGCGGGCCCACGGGGTTCACGTTGCCGAAATACTCCTCTACCTGGGGGTGAACTTCGGGGTCACCGTACACCTCCGAGGTGCTGGCAATCAGCATGCGGGCCCCTTTCACGCGGGCCAGGCCCAGCAGGTTGTGCGTGCCAAGCGAGCCCACTTTCAGGGTCTGAATCGGAATCTTGAGGTAGTCAATCGGCGAGGCCGGCGAGGCGAAGTGCAGAATGTAATCCAGTTTGCCGGGCACGAACACGAACTTGCTCACATCGGCCTGGTGAAACTCAAAATCGGGCCGGCCAAACAGGTGCTCGATGTTCTGGATAGAACCCGTAATCAGGTTGTCCATCGCCACCACATGGTAGCCCTCTTTCAGGAACCGGTCGCAGAGGTGCGAGCCCAGGAAGCCGGCCCCGCCAGTGATGAGGACGCGCTTTTTTTCTTCGGAAGTATTGGTCATAAGTATCGTTGTGAGGCTAAAAGGACGGTCATGCAGAGCGCAGCGAAGCATATTTACCGCGCAACGCAATTCAATCGAAGGAATTTACCACTGCGGTAAAGATGCTTCGCTGCGCTCTGCTGACGGTCTTTTCAAAAAATTAAGCGGCCGGCTCCTTGTGGTCGGTTTTGATGCCGATGCAGTGGTACACGAAACCCAACTCCTTCAACTCCTTCGCATCGTAGATGTTACGGCCGTCAAAAATAGCTTTCTGCTTCATCAGGCGGCCCACTACTTCAAAGTTGGGGGCGCGGAAATCAGGCCATTCCGTCACGATGAGCAGGGCGTCGGCGTCAATCAGGGCGGCGAATTCGTCCTTGGCGTAGGTGATGCTGTCGCCGAGCGAGTGCCGGGCTTCGGGCATGGCCACGGGGTCGTAGGCCGTGACGGTGCAGCCGGCGGCCAGCAGCTTCTCGATGATAACCAGCGAGGGAGCTTCGCGCATGTCGTCAGTTTTGGGTTTGAAGGACAGGCCCCACACGGCGATTTTCAGGCCGCGCAGGTCGCCGCCGAAGTGCTTACTGACCTTGTTGAAGAGGACTGATTTCTGGTCTTCGTTCACGCTTTCCACGGCGCGGAGCACCTGCATGTCGTAGCCATTTTCCTGGGCGGTTTTGATGAGCGCCTTCACGTCCTTGGGGAAACAGGAGCCGCCGTAGCCGATGCCGGGGTAGATGAACTTGGTGCCGATACGGGCATCGGAGCCGATGCCCCGGCGCACCATATTCACATCGGCCCCCATGATTTCGCACAGGTTGGCCACGTCGTTCATGAAGCTGATTTTGGTGGCCAGCATGGAGTTGGCCGCGTATTTCGTCATTTCGGCCGACGGGATATCCATGAAGATAATCGGGTGGCCGTTGAGCAAAAAGGGCTTGTAGAGCTTGGTCATCACCTCTTCGGCGCGCTCCGAGGCGATACCCACCACGATGCGGTCGGGCTTGAGGAAGTCGTCGATAGCCGCGCCTTCTTTCAGGAATTCGGGGTTGGAAGCCACGTCGAACTCGACACTGGCCCCGCGCTTGGTCAGGGCCTGCTCAATCTCGGCGCGCACCTTGGCGGCCGTGCCCACGGGCACGGTGCTTTTGGTGACGATGACGCCGTAGCTGTTCATGTTTTCGCCAATGCCGCGGGCTACGGCCAGTACGTATTTCAGGTCGGCCGAGCCGTCTTCGCCGGGCGGGGTGCCCACGGCGATAAAGGCCACGTCGCAGTCTTTGATGGCTTCGGCCAGATTGGTGGAGAAGTGCAGCCGCCCTTTTTCCACGTTGCGGGTCACCATTTCTTCCAGGCCCGGCTCGTAAATCGGCAGAATACCCTGGTGCAGGTTATCGATTTTTTTCTGGTCGATATCAACACACGTAACGTCGATGCCAACTTCGGCGAAGCACGTACCCGTTACTAAACCGACGTAGCCGGTGCCAACAACTGCTATTTTCATAAGATGCGGAATGCGCGGAGATTCATAATCAATAGAGCAAATTTAGGTCTTTACGGCCCACTCTACCGAACCTAGCGGCCAGTGCTTTTCCGCACGTCACTTTAGAAACAGCAGAACTTGGCCCTATAACATCTGATTACAAGCTAATTACCGTTGGCAATAATCTGAAAATCTACTTCATGATTTTGCAGAACAGCCCGTTGCGAGGCAGTGTGTCCTTCGAACTGGTAGGCGGGGTATTTCATGAAGTAGGGAACATTGGCCACTACTTTGCCGGGACGCAGGTGCGCGGGCCGGTAGCAGCTGATTGGGTAGAGGTAGGCAAAGTTCAGCAACTGGACAGTGGGGGCCGTATGCTTTTGCGTGAGTTGACTGCGCAGGCGCGGGCCGAATAAGCGGTAAGCCATGAGGTGCTCGTCGCATACGCTCACCTGGCTGGCGGCAATCTGCTGATAATCGTAGATGCCCGCGCGGTACGCCACGTCGCAGGGATAATCGACGGGGAGATAGCCGGCCAGGAATAGCCCAAAATGTACCAGCGCAATGCCCCCGCCGCCCAGGTAGAGCCAGATTAGGGTCTGCGCCGTGCGACCAACTGCGCGCAACGCCACCAGCGCCCCCAGGATGACGAAGGGCACAAAAAAATGCAGCGTACGCCCGTAGAAAACCAGCTTGTGCCCCACCTGAACCACCAGAGCATAGCCCAGCCACGCCAGAAAACCGACCGTGAGCAGCCGCAGCAGTCCTCGTTCGGCGATGGGGCTGTTGGCGAATAATCCTGCCCGCAGGCTGAGCCCCAACCCTACCCCGAACAGCAGCAGCATGATACTACCGAGCCAACCTTCCACTTGCCAGAAGTAGCTGCCAATAAAGCTAAACCCCTCGGCAAAGCTGCCCTGCGTAACGGTGGTGGCAATGTAGCGGCTGCTGGCCCAATACGAAGTGTGGCCCAGCCGCGCCAGCCCCTCAAAGGCCAGCAGCACCGCCAGCAAGCCGGCCAGCTGGGCCGCAGCGGGTTTCAGCGAGCGCAGCCAACCATTGCGCGTGGCCTCAAACCCGGCCAGCAGCGCCAGGGCCAGCAACAGCATGGGTCCCAGGAAGTAGCCGGGATAAACGGCGTAGCTGAGCCCGCCCAATATTCCTATAAGTACCTGAAGCCTCAAGCGGATAGTTGCTTTGGGCCGGAGCAGCACCGTGAGCGCCAGGAAAAAGAAAAACAGCGAATGGTCGTAGGGCAGCAGGTGGCGCAGGTAGAGGTTGGTATTCACCAGGCTCGAATACAGCGCCAGTCCCAGCAGCGCCAGGCCGACGCTGAAAAATCGCCGGTAGATGTGGTACAGCAGCAGCGCATTCAGGCTCACGATGAGCACGTTGAAGGCCTGCGGCACCTGCAACGAGGGCGGGGCATTGGGGTTCAGGTCGAATACCAGCAGCAGGATGGCCTGACCCAGCCCCGGGATGGCTCGCCAGATGCCGTCGCCCGGGCGGGCACCCATCGAGTTGATGTAGCGCAGAAACTCCTGCCCGTGT
The DNA here is from genome assembly GCF_054061335.1 of Hymenobacter sp. UYAg731. Lineage (NCBI taxonomy): Bacteria > Pseudomonadati > Bacteroidota > Cytophagia > Cytophagales > Hymenobacteraceae > Hymenobacter > Hymenobacter sp. UYAg731. The sequence goes on from NZ_JBSSEC010000004.1 coordinate 352,431, forward strand.
CCTTCGCCGAGGGCGCGCAGGCCAAGCATGGCGTTCACGTAACGGGACTCGTCCACGAAGGCCATGGTGCCTTTGCCAATCAGGCTGAGGCGCGCCAGCGTGACCACCACGCCAACCAAAAGGGCCAGCCGTTGCGGCCGGCCCACCTGGTGCCACCAATGGCGCAAGCGCCAGAGCATATTCGCTATCAAAAAATTAAACCATGTACTGCTTCCACCACGTCTGGAAGACGATAAGACCCCAGATGCGGGCATGCACATCGCCGGGACTGCGCGAGAAGAGTTGCGTTTTGAGGGCGCGGATGGCCTGCACGTCGAAAATACCCTGCGCTTCGATGAAATCATCGCGGAGCAGGTCGTCCTCAATCAACCCGCGCAACTCGCCGCGCATCCACTTCAGTAGGGGCACTTCGAAACCGTGCTTGGGGCGGTCGTAGAGCTCAACGGGCAGCTCGGAGCGAAAGGCGTCCTGCACGATGCGCTTCTTCATCGTGGCGTCGACCTTGCTGGTGACGGGGATGGAGAAGGCGAAATTGACCACTTTGTAGTCGAGAAAGGGCGTGCGGACTTCCAGCGAGTTGGCCATGCTCATCATGTCCACCTTCGTGAGCATGTCGTAGGGCAGCACCAGATTCATGTCGGTGAGCAGCACCTCGTTGAGGTCGCCGTCGGCGTGCAGGTGCTCCAGAATGTCCTTGCGGCGCTTGGCAGCGGCTTTCTTGCCCACTTTGCGGCGGCTGGCGGCGCTGAGCAGGGTGTTGGCATCGGTGGACGAGGCGAAGCTGGCCCAGTCCCAGTATCGGTCTTTCACGCCGGCCGTCATGCCGCGCGAGAAGCGCTGGAGCTGCCGCACGCGGTTGCCAAAGAAGCTGTTGCGCGACTTGGGCAGGGCATCCCACACGAAGCCCAATGCCGTGACGGCTTCGGCCTTCACGCCGCCCTGACGCACCTTGAACTCGCCCATGTGCTTGTTGTAGCCGCCGAACATTTCGTCGGCTCCGTCGCCGCTCAGGGCCACGGTGACGTGCTGGCGGGTGCGCTGGCTGAGGATGTACACGGCCAGGGCCGAGGAGTCGGCAAACGGCTCATCGAGGTAATCCAACATGCTGTGGATGTGCTCGTAGAGGTCATCGTTGGTGAGCGAGAAAACCGTGTGGTTGGTCTTGTGGCGGGCGGCCACGAGGTTGGCGTACTTGGTTTCGTCGAAGAAGGGCTCGTCTTTGAAGCCGATGCTGAACGTACTCAGGTGGGGCGTGTGGCGCGAGGCCAGCGCGGCGATGACGCTTGAATCGATGCCGCCGCTGAGGAAGCAGCCGAGGGGTACATCGGCCACGAGACGGCGCTGCACGGCCCCGTCCATGAGGTCGACCAGCTTGTGCTGCTGCTGCTCGTAGGTGAGCTTGTTTTTGGCGGTTTTCTTGGGGTCGTAGGGGATTTTATACCACGCCTTGCCCACCACCTTGTTGTTCTTGATGTAGAGGTAGTGGCCGGGCAGCATCTTCTTCACGCCCTTGAAAATGCTGGCGGGGCCGGGGATGTAGTTGAGCTGCAAATACTGGCTCAGGGCCACGTAATCGAGCTTGCGCGGCACACCCAGGGCCATGATGGACTTCATTTCTGAAGCCAGGAACAGCTTGTCCTCGTCGCGGTAGATGAGCAGGGGCTTCACGCCGAAACGGTCGCGGGCGATGAGCAGCGAGTTTTCTTCCTTGTCGTAGATGGAGAAGGCGAAGAAGCCGTTCAGCTTCTTGATGAAGCTGCGGCCCTCGGTGATGTATAGCTGGAGAATAACCTCCGTATCGGTCTGGGAATGAAACCTGCAGCCGCGCTTAATCAGCTTTTCGCGCAGTTCACGGTAGTTGAAAATCTCACCGTTGAAGACGATGGTATAGCGTCCCGACGCATCGGTCATCGGCTGGTTGCCGTCAGCCGAGAGGTCAAGGATGGCCAGCCGGCGGAAGCCCAGCCCGCATTGGTCGTACACGAAATGGCCCTCCGAGTCGGGGCCGCGGCGAATGATGGCGTCGGTGGACGCTTGCAGGTTGGCCAGCGACTGACGACCTGTTTCCGTAAAGGCAAATACTCCAGTTATTCCACACATAGTCGCCCGCAAAAGTACGACCCCGCAACCTAAAGCCCAGCCTCGGGGTATTTACAGCAGGCGGGCGCAACAGCGGCCGGGCCAGCTACCCGGCGGGCCGGCCCCTGCCAATAACCCGCCGATTAATTGATTTTCACTGCTTTTCGTCGCCGTATAGTGGCCGACAGCCTTTTCATTTCGCTATTTCCCATCTTATTTTTTTGACTGTCATGGACATCAACGAGCAATTTCAAGCCGCTGCCCAGCAAGTAAATAACCTGCCCGGCGATGTAGCCGCCAAACATATGACGGAGCTTTATGGCCTGTATAAGCAGGCTACCGAAGGCGACGTGAACATGAAAAACGACGAAGTAGACGCCTCGGCCGCCGACCAAGCCAGCGGACCCGCCGGCCTCTCGCAGGCCCAGTGGGACTCGTGGAACCAGTTCAAAGGCGTGTCGGAGGAAGAAGCCAAGCAACGTTACGTGGCCAAAACGGCCGAAATTACCGGCGGCTCCAAATCAGCCACCGAGGCCAGCGAAGTGCCCACCGATAGCCTGACCGGGGCCCCCAAAACTACCGACCACGGCGGCCTGCGCGGCGACATAAAGGCCGGCACCCCCTACGGCGGCGAGGATAAGCTGAAAGACCAGCAGGCGAAATAAGCCGCACTGCTACGGCGCTATTGCGCTCAAAATGTTGCCCAATCAAAAGCCAGTCCTGCGCGGGGCTGGCTTTTGTTTTTGCCCGAAAACCGCTGGCCAAAAACTTGTTGGGGTGGCGGTAGTTGTCGGGCTCCGGGCAGGCAGTATTATTGCTGGCCGGCGGCAGGTGGCCGCTTCTCCCCTACTCCGTTTTTGCTTTTTATGGACCGTCGACTTTTCCTCAACCAAAGCACCCGCGTTGCCCTCACGGCCGCCCTCCTGCCCGCCGTGGCCTGCCAGACCACGCCCGACAAGCCCGCCGCAGATGCACCGGCCGGAGCGCCGACAGCCGGAGAAACCGCCGGAACCGGCGCAGCCGACCACTTCGAGTTGCACGAGCTGACCGTGACCGACCTGCAGGACCGCATGGCCAAGGGCACGGAAACCGCCCGCAGCCTGAGCGAAAAATACCTGGCCCGCATCAAGGCGCTGAACGAGGCCGGGCCGATGCTGCGCGCCGTCATTGAAACCAACCCCGATGCGCTGACCATTGCCGACGGCTTGGACAAGGAGCGCAAGGCCGGCAAGCTGCGTGGCCCGCTGCACGGCATTCCGGTGCTGATAAAGGACAACATCGACAGTGGCGACCAGATGATGACCACGGCCGGGGCCGCGGCACTCATCGGGAACAAAGCGAAGCAGGATGCCTTCATCGTGCAGAAGCTGCGGGCCGCCGGGGCGGTGCTGCTGGGCAAAACCAACCTGAGCGAATGGGCCAATTTCCGGTCCTCGCATTCGGTGAGCGGCTGGAGTAGCCGGGGCCGCCAGAGCCGCAACCCTTACGCACTGGACCGTAGCACCAGCGGCAGCAGCTCGGGTTCGGGGGCGGCGGTGGCGGCCAATTTGTGCGCTGTGGCCATTGGCACCGAGACCGACGGCTCAGTGGTATCGCCCTCGTCGGTGAACGGCTTGGTAGGCCTCAAGCCTACGGTGGGCCTGCTGAGTCGCAGCGGCATCATTCCCATTTCAAGCACTCAGGATACGGCCGGCCCCATGGCCCGTACCGTGCGCGACGCGGCCCTGTTGCTGGGCGCGCTGGCCGGCCCCGACCCCGCCGACCCCGCCAAACTGCCCATTCCCACCGGCAATCTGACCGACTACACGGCTTTTCTCAAGCCCGATTCGCTGAAAGGCCAGCGCCTGGGCGTGGAGAAATCCCACCTCAACGGCCCGCCCGCCGTGGCCGCGCTGCTGAAAGAAGCCGTGGCCGCGCTGAAGGCGCAGGGCGCGACCATCGTGGAAGTGGAGCTGAACAAGCAGGTCAACCCACTGGGCGAGGCCGAATTCGACGTGCTGCTCTACGAGTTCAAGGAAGGCGTGAATAAGTACCTGGCCGGCGCGGGCGCAACGGTGAAAAACCTGGCAGACGTCATCGCCTACAACAAGGCTCACGCGGCCGAGGCCATGCCGTTTTTCCGGCAGGAAACCCTCATTCGGGCCGAAGCTACTGACGGGCTGAGCAACCCCAAATACAAGGCGGCCGTGCAAAAAACCGTGACCGGAGCCCGCAAAGCCATTGATGAACTGCTGAAAACCCACCAGCTCAACGCCATCGTCGGGGTCACGACCGGCCCGGCCTGGTGCATCGACTGGGTGAACGGCGACTATTCGACGGGCGTGGATTTCTCCTCCCCAGCGGCTATGGCGGGCTACCCGCACCTCACCGTGCCCATGGGGCAGGTGCTGGGGCTGCCGGTGGGTCTGTCGTTTGTGGGGCCGGCGTATCAGGAAGGGCTACTATTGGCGCTGGGCTACGCCTACGAGCAGGCCACGCACAAACGGGCGGCCCCAAAGTTTCTGCCCACGGTGGTGGCTTAAAGCTGAATTAGGGCTGAATAGAGGCTTCCAAACGTTTGGATGGCGCGTTTCAGCCCCAAACCCTGCTTCCAAACGTTTGTGAGGCCACCTTTAACGCCAAACCCTCCTTCCAAACGTTTGGAATTGCCCATTTGGCCCCAAAACCCGACTTCCAAACGTTTGGAAGCCTCCATTTGGCCCCAAAACATCCTTCCAAACGTTTGGAAGTCGGGTTTTGGGGCCAAACCCGGCCCTCCCGACGTTTGGATGAGGCCTAGAAAATCTTGCCCGGGTTCAGGATGCCATTGGGGTCGAATACGCTTTTGATGCCGCGCATCAGATTCAAATTGGCTTCTTTGAGGGCGATACCGATGTAGCCCTTCTGCACCAGCCCGATGCCGTGCTCGCCGGAAATGGTGCCGCCCAACTGCACGCAGAGCTCAAAAATCTCGGAGATGGGCTGGCGCAGGCCCACGTTCCACATCTCATCGTCGAGCTCGCCCCGGATGATGTTGACGTGCAGGTTGCCGTCGCCGGCATGGCCGTAGCACACGGTTTTGAAGCCGTAGCGGGCTCCGATTTCCTTCACGCCTTTTAACAGATTAGGCAATTCGGCGCGGGGCACCACGGTGTCCTCTTCCTTATAGACGGAATTGTAGCGCACCGAATTGCCGATGTTGCGGCGGATGCGCCACAGGTCGTCCTTCTGGCCGGCCGTGTCGGCCAGCAGAATTTCGCCCACGTCGTAGTGCTCCAGCACGCCATACACCTGCTCGGCTTCCTTATACAGTTGGTCCAAATCCTGGCCATCGAGTTCGATGAGCAGGTGGGCTTTGATGTCCTCGGACAGCGTGAGCGGGATTTTCAGGTAATCCGACGACCAGGCAATGGCCTCGCGCTCCATAAACTCCATACCCGAGGGGATAATGCCCGCCCGGAACACGGCCGAAACCGCGTCGGCCGCCTGGGTTTCCTGCCGGAAGGGCACCAGCATCAGCACGTTGTGCTGCGGAAACGGCAGCAGCCGGAACACCACTTTGGTGATGATGCCCAGCGTGCCCTCCGAGCCCACCATGAGCTGGGTAAGGTTGTAGCCGGTGGAGTTTTTGAGGGTGTTGGCCGCCGTCCAGATGATTTCGCCGGTGGGCAGCACCACTTGCAGGTTCAGCACGTAGTCCTTCGTGGTGCCGTATTTCACGGCTTTGGGGCCGCCGCTGCTGTGGGCCAGGTTGCCGCCCAAGAAGCAGCTGCCCTTGCTGGCCGGGTCGGGCGGGTAGAAGAGACCCACTTCCTTCACCGCGTTCTGAAACGTCTCGTTCACCACGCCGGGCTCCACGGTGGCCTGCAGGTTGCGCTCGTCAATCTGAATGATTTTATTGAGGCGCTCGGTGCTCAGCACCACGCCGTGGTGGAGGGGCAGCGCGCCGCCGCTCAGGCCCGTGCCCGCCCCGCGCGGCGTGACGGGAATGCGGTGCGCGTGGCACAGGCGCATAATCTGGCTGATTTCATCGGCATCGGCCGGACGCAGCACCACATCGGGCGCAAACTGGAGGTCCTCGGTGTGGTCGCGGCCGTAGTCGGCGTAGGCATCGGCGGTAGCGGTGGCCTCGGCGCGCTGGGCGGTGAGGACGTGCGCCGGGCCAACGATGGCCTCGAATGCAACAAGTAATTCGGGGGTAAGCGCGTTAAAATTCATGACGGATAAATCTGGAAAGGCCGGATAAACTATCTTTGTGGCCGATGGGGAGGGTGACAACGAAGATACTACCGCTGCTGCTGATGACTTTGGTCTTTTTAGCCAGCTGCCACCGCAAGCTGAACTACCGCGACGGCCAGTACCGCTCGGCCCGCGACATGGTGCGCCTGAAAAAGGGCGGCCGGGTGAGCCCGACCGGCAAATCCAAGGTCGTAACGGGTGCCGCCAACGGCTCCAAAACCAAAGTGGTGACCAAGCGCCCGGCCCGTGTGGGCAGCGCCACCGGCACCCTGGCCTCCGTGATTGAGGCCGCCCGCTCCTACCAGGGCACCCCCTACCTCTACGGCGGTACCACGCGCCTGGGCCTCGACTGCTCGGGCCTGCTGCAACTATCTTTTGGCGAGGCGGGTGTGACTATTCCGCGCTCGTCGAACGAGCAGGCCGTGTGGGGCGACCCCGTGAAATCCACCGACTTACGGCCCGGCGATTTAGTATTTTTTGGGGCTTCGCCCGGCAGCCACACCATCACGCACGTGGGAATGGTGACGGTGGCCGATGAGGAAGGCGTCGATTTTATTCACGCGTCAACTTCGCTGGGCGTGGTCGAAAATAGTTTGGAATCTGACTACTACCTCAGCCGGTTCATCCGGGCCGTGCGGCCCCGATTGTGATGCATGCACCCTTTATCTTTGCCGGACAAATACCTGACTCCGGCGATATTAATCAATGATAAAATTTACGTAATATTGACCCTTTCGGCTCCGTCGTACCTTTGTCCCGCTTTTACAAAGCTCACTGTTTCCACCAACCTTTTTCAACATGAATAATTTACGTTTACGCCACTTGCTTCTGCTGGCGCTGATGCTTCTGACGGCCCGGTTGGGTTGGAGCCAAGGCGCAACCACGGCAGCCATGAGCGGAGTTATCTCCGATAAAACCGGCGCGGGCCTGCCCGGTGCCACCGTAATTGCCATTCATACGCCCACCAACACGCAGTACGTGGCGCCCACCAACTCCGATGGCCGCTTCAACATCCAGAACATGCGCGTGGGCGGTCCTTATACGGTTCGGGTCACGTTTGTGGGTTACAAAGACATCACCCGCGAAGGCATTTCCCTGACCCTGGGCCAGAGCCTGCGCTTCGACCAGACCCTGAGCGATGCCTCGACGGAGTTGGCCGAAGTGACCGTCAGCGGCCGCCGCGACCCCATCATGAGCGCCGACCACACCGGGGCCAGCACCACGGTGCAGCGCGAAACCATTGAGCGCCTGCCCACCCTGAACCGTTCGCTGAACGACTTCACCCGTCTCACTCCCCAGGCCAACGGCCAGAGCTTCGGCGGCCGCAACAGCGGCTACAACAACATCACGGTTGACGGTGCCATTTTCAACAACGCTTTCGGCTTGTCGTCGACGGTAGGTGGCCAATCCGGTGCCCAGCCCATTTCGCTGGACGCCATCGACCAGATTCAGGTGAGCATTGCCCCTTTCGACGTTCGTCAGGGCTCGTTCACGGGTGCCGGCATCAACGTAGTGACCCGTTCGGGCTCTAACAAGGTATCGGCTTCCATCTATGATTTCTACCGCAACCAGAACCTGGTGGGCAGCAAAGTAGGCGACGTCACCAGCGACTACCCCAAGTTTAACCTGAACAACATCGGCTTTCGCGTAGGCGGCCCGATTATCAAGGACAAGCTGTTCTTCTTCATCAACGCCGAGTCGGAGCGCCGCAACGACCCGCCCACGGGCAACTTCACCGCCAACCGTGAAACCACGGCCCCGATTGCGGGCGGTACCGTATCGAACGCCTCGGCCCGTGACCTTGATGCCCTCAGCAACTTCCTGCAGCAGCAGTACGGCTATAGCCCCGGCCCGTACGATAACTACAACCTGAAGTCGAACAGCGACAAAGCGACCATCAAGCTCGACTGGAACATCAACAACAACAACCGCTTCAACATCAAGTATAACTACCTGAAGTCGTACAGCGACATCTCACCGAGCACTTCGGGCGCTATCAACGCACAGCGCTCGCAGTCGCAGTTCGGCCTGCCGTACCTGTCCTCGTACTACCGCATCAACAACAACCTGAACTCGATTATTGCCGAGCTGAACAGCACCTTGGGCGGTGGCAAGTACTCGAACAACCTAACCGCTGGTTACTCGGCGTTCCGTGACTTCCGCGAAAGCAGCGGGGGCATTTTCCCACTTGTTGACATCGGCACCAGCGTTGGCCGCAGCACGGGTGCAGCCCTCAACAGCATCAACGCCTCGAACTCGCTGACGACGTTCGGCTACGAGCCTTTCTCGGCCTTCAACGTGCTGAATTCGGACGTGTACCAGTTTGGCGACAACTTCACGGCTTACCTAGGCAAGCATAACGTGACGGTGGGTACTTACAATGAGTACTACAAGTTCCGCAACGGTTTCGCGCCGAGCTACTACGGCAACTATTCCTTCAACTCGCTGGAGGACTTCTACGCCTCGGCTGGCTTCAACTACGACCGCGCCACCGCTACCTACTCGCCCTTGGCCGCTGGCACCACCCGCCCCGGCCCGCAGCGCTACAACCTGCAGTACTCGGCCATCGCCGGCGGTGGTTTCCCCTTCGCCGACATCACGGCGGCGCAGTTGGGCTTATACCTGCAGGACGAGTGGTCGCCCCGCAGTAACCTGAAAGTAACCTACGGCGTGCGGGCTGACGTGCCCTTCCTGACGTCGGACTTGCAGCAGAACACCAACGCGGCCAACCTCACCTTCCGCGACGGCGTGCAACTCAACACGGGTTCGGTGCCGAAGAAAACGGTATTGTTTTCGCCACGGGCCGGTTTCAACTGGGACGTGAATGACGACCGCAAGACGCAGTTGCGTGGCGGTACAGGCATCTTTACCGGCCGCGTGCCCTTCGTGTGGCTGTCCAACCAAGCCAGCAACAACGGTGTGCAGTTCGGCTCGTTCAGCACGTCGGGCGCGGTACCCACCACGTCGACTGTTAACGGTCAGACCGTTACCAACGCGAATGCTTCCATCTATCCGTTCAGCGCCAACGTGGATACTTACCGTCCGCTGAATGCCACGGCTAACACGGCCTACAACCTGGCCGTGACGGATAAGGACTTCAAATTCCCGCAGGTATGGCGCACGAACTTGGCCGTTGACCAGGAGCTGCCCGGTGGCATAATCGGTACGCTGGAGGCTTTCTACACGAAAGATATCAACTCGGTGTATCACCAGAACGTAAACCTGCCTGGCACGGAGGCCAACCCCTACAACCGTGCCGTTGGCGTGGATAACCGCCCCATCTTCTACACGATTAACAGCCCTCTGGTAGTAACCAACGGCTTGGCCGCGACTTCTTTCAACCGCCAGATTTACGCTGGCCGCGGCGGTGCTTCGGCTACCAATCCCAACATCAGCGACGCCATCCTGATGAAAAACACCAACAAAGGCTACTCGTACGCCGTAACGGCGCAGCTGCAGAAGTCTTTCGCCAGCGGTTTCTACGCCAGCGCGGCCTACACCTACACCGACTCGCGCTCGGTGAATGACGGCGGCTCGATTGCCCAGTCCATCTGGCGCGACCGTTCAGTGTCGGGTGACCCGAATGCTGATGCTCTGAGCTATTCGAGCTACCTGCAGCAGCACCGCGTTATCGTTTCGGCTTCGTACCGTAAGGAATATGTGGGCCACCTAGGCACCACGCTCTCGATGTTCTACGAAGGTGCCCCTGCTATTAGCGGCTTCACGGCCCGCTACTCCTATGTGTACTCGGGCGACATGAACGGCGACGGTCAGACTGCAAACGACCTGATGTACATCCCCCGTACCCAGAGCGAAATCAACCTGCAGCCCATCACCCTCACAACTGCCCAGGGCGGTGGCGTGTATTCGTCGGCCGACCAGTGGAACGACCTGAACAACTTCATCACCCAGGACAGCTACCTCAGCAAGCACCGCGGCGAGTACGCCGAGCGTAACGGTGCCGTCCGTCCGTGGCTGAACCGTCTGGACTTCCGCCTGCTCCAGGATATCTTCACTAACATCGGCAGCAATCGCAACACCCTGCAGTTGAGCCTGGATATCTTCAACATCGGCAACCTGCTGAACAGCAGCTGGGGCACGGTTCAGACGCCTAACCGCACCAACCCGCTCAAGTTTGACGGCTACAATGCCGCCGGCCAGCCCGTGTTTGAGTACAGCTACCTGGTTAACCCAGTGAAAAATGCTGACAACACCGTAACCCCCGGTACCAAGCTGACCGATACCTTCCGCAACGACACGGGCGGCCTCGGTTCGCGCTGGCAGGGCCAGGTGGGCATCCGCTACATCTTCAACTAAGCTTTCCGGCTTAGCATAGCCTAGGAGAGGGCAGGAAGAAATTCCTGCCCTCTTTTTTTGTGCCTGATTGTTTGAGGCTTGCGTCTTTTTAGCGAAAAAGATGCGTCCAGCACTTGCCAAACCAATATTCGCCCGTACTTTTGTCGAACCAAAGCGCAAATGGCACGGCGGTAAACAACCAATCAGGGGGATTAGCTCAGTTGGCTAGAGCGCTTGCATGGCATGCAAGAGGTCATCGGTTCGACTCCGATATTCTCCACTGAAGAAGTGAACAAGGAAAAAGAAAAACGCCCCTGGATATATTTCCAGGGGCGTTTTTTGTGGTGGCTATATCACCGCTATACAAACAGCCCTTCAACCGACAGGTACCGCTCGCCGGTGTCGTAGCAGAAGGTAAGCACGCGGCTGCCCTGGGGCATGTCGGGTAGCTTTTTGGCGATGGCGGCCAACGACGCGCCCGACGACACACCCACGAATATGCCTTCCTCGCGGGCAGCGCGGCGTGTCATCTCGTAGGCCTCCGCCTGCGATACCTGGATGGTGCCGTCGAGGATGTCGACGTGGAGGTTTTCGGGGATGAAGCCGGCCCCGATGCCCTGGATGGGGTGCGGCCCCGGGGCTCCCCCGCTGATGACGGGCGAGGCCTCGGGCTCAACGGCAAAGGTTTTCATGTTGGGGAAATGCGGCTTGAGCACTTCCGTGACGGCAGTGATGTGGCCGCCGGTGCCCACGCCGGTAATGTGGAAGTCGAAGCCCTCGGGCGCATCGCGCAGGATTTCGAGGGCCGTGGTTTCGGCGTGTATTTTGGGGTTGGCGGGGTTGGAAAACTGCATGGGCATCCAGGCACCGGGCGTGTTGGCCACTATTTCCTGGGCTTTCTCGATGGCACCCTTCATGCCCTTTTCGCGGGGCGTGAGCTCCAGGCTGGCTCCGTAGGCGGCCATGAGGCGGCGGCGCTCGATGCTCATGCTTTCGGGCATCACGAGGGTGAGCTTATAGCCTTTCACGGCGGCTACCAGGGCCAGGCCCACGCCGGTATTGCCGGAAGTGGGCTCCACAATCAGGCTGTCTTTGGTAATGATGCCGTCCTTCTCGGCCTGCTCAACCATGCTCAGGGCAATGCGGTCTTTGATGGACCCGCCGGGGTTGGCCCGTTCCAGTTTCACCCACACTTCCACATCGGGGCGGACGGCAGCAAAAATGCGGTTGAGGCGCACCATTGGCGTGTTGCCGATGGTATCGAGGATGGAATTAGCTTTCATATGGGCAATGAGTGAATGGACGAATGGATGAATGAGTGAGTGAGCACTAAGTAAATGAATACGAGCGAACGGAAATGAATACCTCATTCGCCCATTTAGCCATTCACTCATTGGTCAGATGGAAAAAACCAGCTCGGCCGCCGGGTCGACGTTGCGCGAAATCTGGATGTGCGCCCGGTGATATACCCGCGAATGCGAGGGTACGCTTTCGGTCAGCCACACGTTGCCCCCGATGATGCTGTGCGCCCCCACCACCGTACTCCCCCCCAGGATAGTAGCGCCCGCGTAGATGACCACATGGTCCTCAATGGTGGGGTGGCGCTTGGTGCCCTGCAAGCCCTTGGTGACGCTAAGCGCCCCGAGCGTGACACCTTGATATATCTGCACATTGGCTCCGATAACCGCCGTTTCGCCGATGACGAGGCCCGTGCCGTGGTCGATGCAAAAGGCCGGCCCGATGTGCGCCCCGGGGTGGATGTCGACGCCGGTGCGTTGGTGCGCGTACTCACTCAGCAGGCGCGGCAGGCGCGGCAGGCCCCGCTGGTGCAGGGCGTGGGCCAGCCGGTAGAGCGCCGTGGCGTAGAAACCCGGATAAGAGCTGATAATTTCGGCCAGGCCCTGGGCGGCGGGGTCGCTGGCCAGAATGGCGCTGGCATCGCGCAACAGGGCCGCCCGTAGCGCCGGCAGCTGGGCGGTGAATTCATCGGCCAAGGCGGAGGGTGAGGCGGGCAGCGCGGGCACATCGGCGAGCAGTACGGCCAACTCGGCCCGGAAGTATTGGAGCTCAGCTTCCACAGCGTCGGCCGTGGGCAGAGGCCGCTCGGCGCGTTGCGGAAAAAGCAGGGCGAGCAGGCCATCGGCGAGGGCGCAGAAGGCGGCCCCGGGCAGGGCGTCGGGGGCCACGGAGTGGGCGCGAGCCAACTCTTCGGCAAAGGAATGGGGAAGCACGGGGGCTGAAAACATAAGCGAAAAGAACCAGAGGAATCAACCGGTGGCGCGGGGTAAGGTTTTGAGCGTCCGGGCAACGGCGGCGCGGCCTTTGCCGTTTAGCCAGTACCTCACTGGCCACTGCGGCCACCGGGCCAAAAGATACTCTTCTTTTCCTCCTGCTTCACTTTTTCCACATTATCATGGCAGCCGATACCTCCATCACCAAAGTTGATTCCAAGCACTCCCCTACCGGTCCCGATGGGGAGAAGTACCTGGCTTCGGGCACACACATCGCCATGCGCATGTGGGAAAACGAGCAGCCGGGCGAGCCCAAAGCCCCCGCCACCCGGCCCTACGAAACAGTAGGCTACGTACTCAGTGGCCGCGCCGAACTGCATCTGGCGGGCCAGATGGTTGTTCTGGAGCCCGGCAATTCCTGGGTGGTGCCCAAGAACACGGAGCACACTTACAAGATTCTGGAAAGCTTCTCGGCCGTAGAAGCCACGTCGCCACCGGCCCAGGTGCATGGCCGCGAAGAGAAATAAACAACTGATAACGTTTATGAAAACCCGCGAACTGGGCCGCACCGGCCAGCACGTTTCCGCCCTGGGCCTGGGCTGTATGTCGATGGCCTCGGACTACGCCTATGGCCCCAGCGACGAGCGCGAGGCCGTGGCCACGCTGCACCGGGCGCTGGAGCTGGGTGTAACGTTCTGGGACACGGCCGACATCTATGGTTTTGGGGCCAACGAGACCTTGTTGCGGCAGGTGCTGGCACCCAATCGCAACCAGCTTTTCCTGGCCACCAAGTTTGGCTTTGTGGCCGACGGGGCTGGCGGCTCGGCTGTGGACGTGCGCCCGGAGCGGATTGCGGCAGCCTGCGATGCCAGCCTGCAACGCTTGGGCATCGATACCATCGACCTGTACTACGCCCACCGCATCGACCCGGCCGTGCCGGTGGAGGAGATGGTGGGCGCGATGGCAGCATTGGTGCAGGCCGGCAAAGTGCGGTTTCTGGGCCTGTCGGAGGCCTCGGCGGCTTCGTTGCGGCGGGCGGCGGCCACGCACCCCATTGCGGCGCTGCAGTCGGAGTATTCGATGTTTACCCGCGATGTGGAGACAGCCATTTTGCCTGCTTGTCAGGAGTTGGGCATCAGCCTGGTGCCGTTTTCGCCGCTGGGGCGCGGGCTGCTCACCGCCGTCGGCCCGCAGCTGGCCGATAAAGACCTGCGGCGCAGCATGCCCCGCTTCGGGGCCGAGGTAGGCGATGCCAACGCGCCGCTGGTGGCCGGGCTGCGGCAGCTGGCCGAAGCGCGGGGCATCAGCACGGCGCAGCTGGCGCTGGCGTGGCTGCTGGCGCAGGATGCCCACATCATCCCCATTCCGGGCACCAAGCGGCCAAAGTATCTCGAAGAAAACGCAGCCGCAGCTGATGTTGAGCTGACTGTCTATGATATAGACCAGTTACGCGCCCTACTGGTAGCCCACCCCGTGGTGGGTGCCCGCTACGGCGAGGGAGCGCTGAAGCTGGTGAACCGTTAGCCCGACTCCCCGGGCTTAGTGGCCGGAACTGCGCGGGGCCGCCACGGCCCAATCATGCACCATTTTCAGAAGCGAGAACTCCTGGAAGGGCTTGCTCAGATAGTCGTTCATGCCAGCGGCCAGGCACTTTTCCCGCTCGCCGGTGATGGCGTTGGCGGTGAGGGCGATGATGGGCACGGTGAGGCCCAGCTCCTGCCGCAGGATGCGGGTAGCTTCATAGCCGTTTTTGATGGGCATCTGCACATCCATCAAAATCAGGTCAAACACCTGGAGGCCCGCCAGTTCGATGGCGGCCTGGCCGTTGGGGGCTTCCGTCACGCGCAGGCCGGCATTGGCAAGAAAGCTGGTGGCCAGCATCCGGTTAAACAGGTTGTCTTCGACCAGCAGAATGCGCTTGCCGCGCAGCTCCTGTTGCAGGCCTTCGGGGTCGCCGTGGTCCTTTGGCGCGAGATGCCGGGCATCGCCCACGGGCAGGCGCAAGGTAAAGCGACTGGTGGTGCCGTGGTTTTTCCGGCTTTCGATGCACAGCTCGCCGCCCAGCAGGAGTACCAGCTTGTTGCTGATGCCCAGGCCCAGGCCGGTACCGCCAAAGCGCCGCGTCACGGTCGAATCTTCCTGGCTGAAATCATCAAAAATGTGTTTCAGGTACTGGGTTTCAATGCCAATGCCGGTATCCTCCACCGTGAACTGGGCCAGCACTTCGTCCGGATTCGGGTGCTCGAGCAACTGGCAGCTGACGCGGACCGTGCCCTGCTCGGTAAATTTCACGGAGTTGCCGGCCAGGTTCAGCAGCACCTGGGTGAGGCGGAAGGGGTCGCCGAGCACGACTTCGGGCAGGGCCGGGTCGAGGCTGACGATGAAGGTGAGGCCCTTTTCCTCGGCTTTGTATTGCAGGGTTTTTTTGACCTGCGCACATATACTGCCGGGGCTGAACCCGATGTGCTCGATGGCCAGCTGGCCCGCCTCAATTTTGGAAAGGTCGAGAATGTCGTTGATGATGACGAGCAGGTTTTCCGCCGAGGCCGTGATGGCGTGCAGGTAGCTGGCCTGCGGGGCCGCCAGCGGGGTTTTGGCCAGCAGCTGGCTCATGCCCAAGATGGCGTTCATGGGCGTGCGAATTTCGTGGCTCATGTTGGCCAGGAAATCCTGCTTGGCGCGGGTGCTGCTTTCGGCCTGCACTTTGGCTTCGCGCAGGCTGGTTTCGAGGTGCTTCTGGACGGTCACGTCGAGGTAGATTCCAATGGAGCCGATGTGCCGCTGGTGCTCGTCATAGAGCGGCGCACCGCTCACCAGCAGCCACTTGCGCTCGCCGGTTTTGGTGGTCACCACAATCTCGTAGGAATCGGAAATGCCGTGCTCGCGGTTGCGCAGCTTGCTTTCCACCAGCTCCAGGTCGGGGCCGCTGAGCAGCAGCGGCGAGAGGCGCTGGCCGGCCAACTCGTCGGTGCAGTAGCCGGTCATGTCGCAAAAGCTGTGGTTGGCGTAGAGC
Organism: Hymenobacter sp. UYAg731; assembly: GCF_054061335.1. Classification (NCBI taxonomy): domain Bacteria; kingdom Pseudomonadati; phylum Bacteroidota; class Cytophagia; order Cytophagales; family Hymenobacteraceae; genus Hymenobacter; species Hymenobacter sp. UYAg731. Next base: position 368,268 of record NZ_JBSSEC010000004.1, read on the forward strand.
AGGTGGTCGTTCAAATCGGCCTCCACCAGCCCCAGCGACATATTTTCGATGATACCCCGGTATTTTTCCTCGCGGCGCTTCAGGTCCTCTTCTGCCTTGATGCGGGCCGTAATGTCTTCGTACTTCCAGAGGTGGCCCACGTAGCGGGAGCCGTCGAAGATGGGCGTGAAGGCCCGTTGCAGGGTGCGGCCGTCGCGCAACGGGATAATGTCGCCGGTAGCGGGCTGGCGACGGCGCAGCAGGGCCGCAATGCGGGCCACGTACTGGTGCGGCTTCCGCACGTATTTGCGGGAGCCTTCGGTGAGCCAAGCACCGTCGCGGCCGTGGAGGCGGGCGGGGGCCACGGGGGTTTCGAGCAGCCGGCAAAAGGCCTCGTTGGTGAACACGATGCGGCGGTTTTCATCTTCCAGCACCAGCCCGTCCTGGAAGTGCGCAATCACGGTAGCCAGCTGCCGGTTAGAGGTATGCAGGGCTTCTTCGGCATCCTTCTGGGCCGAAATGTCGCTTTGCAGCCCGCTGAGCATTAGGGGGTTGCCATTGGTATCCCAAGCCGTGATTACGGCCCGGTTCAACACCCATTTATAATTGCCGTCCTGGCAGCGCATGCGGTATTCGCCCGTCACCATCTTGCCGCCCGTCCAAATGTATTGGCGCACTGCTTCTAATACCTGGTCCAGGTTATGGGGGTGGATGTGGGCGAGCCAGACTTCGTACTCATCCGGGAAACCGGCATCATCGTAGCCCAGCATGGCCTTGTATTCCGACGAAAACGAAATTTGATGGGTCCGCAGGTTCAACTCCCAGGCTCCGTCGCCAAAGCCCTCCACGGCCAATCCCAGGCGCAGGTCGCCTTCGCGCAGGGCGCTTTCGGCCAGCTTGAGGGGCGTCACGTCGAGCAGAATCCCGCTGTACGTCACCCAATCGGGACCGGAGCCGGTGACGTTGGAGTTGCCCCGCAGCCAGCGAACGGGTTGGCCGGGCACCACAATGCGGCCCTCGTATTCCCATGAGGTGTGGTTGCGGGTCGCAAAGTCGAGCGACTGTAGAAATCCTTCCAGCTCATCCGGATGAATAAAATCGGTCATGCGGCTGAGTTCGTGCGGGGCTATTCCGAACAATTCCTGCACCTTGGGACTCACATAGTCGAAAAAGTAGGCCCCGTCGTGCTTCTTACGCCACTCGTAGAGCACACCGGGCACATTTTCGGCTAGCGCGCGAAAGCGCCGCTCGCTGGCCACGAGTTGCAGCTGGACCCGTTTCCATTCCGTAATGTCTTCGAGCATGCCCACAAAATGGACCACCCCATCGGCGGCCACCGGCCGTACGCTCACGCGCAGCCAGCCGTCGGAGCCGGGCCGGGGGTTGGCCACTTCGTACTGAAACGGCTCATGCCGCTGCATACTGCCCCTGATGTAGGCCACCGTGGCCTCATCGCACAGGTGGGGCCGCAAAAATTTCTCCGGCTTTTGACCAGCCAGCTCGCTCATTGTCAGGCCGCACAGCTTGGTAAAGCCATTATTTACCCATTGCACACGGCCTTCGGCATCGGCCATCACCACGGCCGTATACTGTTCTTCTAGCAGGTAGGCCAATAGGCTGGGCGGCACGTAGGCGGCAGTGGAATACGGGGCCAGCTCAGCTAATTGAGCGCGCAAGTGTGCATTCGCGGTTTTCTGCTGGGCCAGCGCCTCTTCAAGCTCGGCATGGGTCATAGAACGCGGCCGCTAAAAGTTACTCGATGGTTGAAGGCCGCTGACTAGGCGGCCGGGTTGTTTCGAATTGAGTAACCGGCAGTGGCAAAAGCAGTAAGCTAAGCCGGCTCTTGCTCAAAAAGGTGGAAAAGGAGGCACAACCGGGAAAGTATACGAGAAAATGTATTCTATGGACTTTAGCGGCGGGGCTGGGCCGGGCCGCCGCCTTATTCGGGCAGGGTGCGCACGTAGCTGTGCTGCACTGGCACCGGGCTGCCCACGCCCTGCTGGGCCAGGGCGCGCTGGAGCTGCTCGATGAGGCGCGCCTGGGCCGGAACATTGCGGCCGGCCGGGGTATAGGCCCGGAAGGCCACCGTCATGCCGCCCGGCTTGAGGGCCGTGACGGCCACCTGCGGCGCGGGGGTTTGCAGCACGTCTTCGTCGGCCTGCAGCAGCGGGATGGCCCAGGCGCGCAGGGCCGCCAGGTCGGTAGCATTGTCGAGGTCAGCCACAATTTCAACCAGGGCCTTGTTCTGGGCCGTTTTGTTGATGATGACGTTGTTGGATGTGGCCCCGTTGGGCAGAATGACGGTGTCGCCCTGCGGCGTGATAAGGATGGTGTTGAAAATCTGAATCTCGCGCACCTCGCCCGTTTTGCCCTGCGACTCAATGGTATCGCCCACCACGTAGGGCTTGAAAATCAGAATGAGTACTCCGCCCGCAAAGTTGGCCAGCGTGCCCTGCAAGGCCAGCCCCACCGCCAGCCCCGCCGCCCCCAGAATGGCCACAAACGACGTGGTTTCGAAGCCCACCATGCCGGCCACCGATATCAGCAGCAGCACTTTGAGCACGATGTTGACCAGACTGGTCAGGAACGAGGCCAGCGACACATCCAGCCGCGTGGCGGCGGTGGCTATAATGCGGCTGGCCCAGCCAATGAGCCACCAGCCCACCACCAGCGCCACCCCGGCCATGAGCACGCGGGGCAGGTAGAGCAGGGCCAGAGCTTGTAGTTGCTGGGCGTAGGTGGTTACTTGGTTCATGGCAATAGATGGAAAGGAGAACACAACAAACATCAGGCAGAAGGCGCAGCCTGAAGCTCCAAATTACTGATAATAGTCGCTAAAATTGTTATAGCGCGGGTGCGGCCACCAGCTCTACGCCCAGAATTTGGTCGCCGATATCGAGCTTGTGTACCACGTCCATACCGCCAACTACCTGGGCGAAGATGGGATAGCGGCCATCCAAGTGGGGCGTGGGCGTGTGGGTGATGAAGAACTGGCAGCTCTCGGTGTCCTTGCCGGCTGAGGCCAGGCCCACGCTGCCTTCCTCGTAGCGCAGGTCGCCAAACTCGGAGCGCAGGTTGTAGGGGGCGCTGCCGTTGCCATCGCCGCGCGGGTCGCCGCCCTGCGCTACGAAATTGGGCACCACGCGGTGGAAATACAGGTTATCGTAGAAATGCTGGCCGATGAGCGTGACGAAGCTGGCCACCGCGCCGGGCGCTTCCTCGGGCTTCAATTCCAGCAGAATAATGCCCTTGCTGGTACGCAGCCGCACCTGCTGGCCCAGCGGCACGCCCTGCACCACGGCCCAGTCTATCGGGTGCTGCTGGGCCGTGGCCAGCGGCGAAGGCGTGGACTTGGGGGCTTTGGTCAGCTTATCGATGGCTTGCTGAATTCCCTGCCAGGCTTCAATTTCGGTCGGTAGCTGCAATTTAGCCTGGGCCGCACGCAGGGCCGCGAGGTCGGCCGGCTGCGCTTCGGGGTAAAGCTTGGCATCGGCCAGCGCCTCGGCGGCGGTGCCGAGCTGGGCCACGTCACCGCTGGCCAAGGCCTGGCGCATGGCAGCGGCGAAATCGGCCTGGCGGCCGGCCGGGAAATCGGCATTGCGGCGCATGCTGAGCAATGCGCCCAGCGCATAGCCCGCCACCACCGGCGACTGCCCCGCCGCGAAGGCCTCAGTTCGCACGAAGTCGAACGCGGCCGGGTCCTCACTCAGGGCTTCCAGCAAAAAGCCCTTCTCATACACCGTGGGCGCGGTCGGGTAGCGCTTCTCAATAGTTTCGAGGAGGCTGGGGCGGGCCGCCGGGCTGGCGTGATGTACGGCCGCCCGGAGCAATGCCGCCCGCACCCGCAACGAGGCCTGCTTGTTGCCGTCGGCCAGGGCAGCCAGCGCCGCGCCCGACTCGCCTTTGGCATGGGTCAGCAGCCATTCGGCGGCCGTGAGGGCCACGGCCGGCTGGTCGCGGTTGAGGGCTGTGAACACGGCTTTGCGGCTGGCCGGGTAGTTTTCCGCATCAAACGGCAAGGCCCGGATGGCGCTGAGCCGCACCCGGTAGTCGGGGTCTTTGGTGGCAAGGCGGGTGAGCACGGCGGCAGAAGTCAGGACTTTGGCTGGCACAGGCGTTGATGCAGCGGCGGCATCCGGCACTAATGCTGCAATTCTACCCAGGGTGGTGACGGCCGCCGCCCGTACGGCGTACGACCGGTCTCGCTGGGCTAGGCGCAGCAACGTTGTTTCGGCCAGTCTTTTCAAATCAGTATCGAGTCCCCGTGTACGCGACAGGGCTACCACGGCCGCCAGCCGGCCGCGTCCGGGCAATTTGGGTGAGTTCAGCACTGCTACCGTGCGCCGGATGGTTTCGGGCGAAACCAGGCCGCGCAGGGCGGCGCGGCTCAGGCCCCAGGCCAGGGCGGCGGCGCGGGAAGTATCGTTCAGGATTTCGACGCGCCAGAGCTCGGGCAGGCTGTGGCGGGTGACGGCGCGGCCCAGGGCTTCATGCACGTAGCGGCGCACCGTGCCGTCGTTTTCTTTGAGGACGCGCACCCGCAGGCTGTCCACGGCGGTGCTGTCGCCGGTCTGGCCCAGGGCGTAGGCGGCGGCGCGGCGCACGCCGGGGTCGGCATCGCGCAGCAGCGGAATCAGGCCGGGCACGGCGGCCGGGGCTTGCACCGAGGCCAGCGCCAGGGCGGCCTCGCGCCGGTAGGTAGGTTTGCCGTTGGTGAGGAAGGGCAGCAGGGCGGCGGCGTTGCGCTCATCCTGCGCCGTGCCGATTTGGCGGATGGTGGCGTCGTGGTATTTGTTGGCGAGGCCAGTGCTGGGGCGCGGCGTGCGGGCGCAGGCAGCCGCCAGTAGCAGCAGCGGCCAGAAACGAAAGGAACGAATGGGCATGAGGGAGTTGGAGCGGATGCTTTAGCTTGCGCTTACGGGACAAAAGTGGTTTCGGCTGGACCGGGGCGCAAGCTGAAGCATGCGCTACTCACCGCCCCAGGAGTCCTCCTGCGGCTCGGCCTCGCTGGGCAAATACTCCGTCCCGATGTCCTTCAGCAGCGCATCGAGCCCGGCAAACAGCACGTTATTCCCCTCCTGCTGGTAGCTGGCCAGCGCGGCCTCAAAACCCGCCAGCCCGGCAATAAACGCCCGCAGGTTGTCGGCCGTGATGGCCTCGAAATGCCGGCCGTAGCCCATTTGCTGCACTTCGGCGGCGTTCAGCCACTGCTCGAACTGGGCCGGAATGGGAATGGCACAGATGGGCTTGTGGAGGAACACGGCCTCCGAAATCAGCGAGAAGCCGCCGTTAGTAATCACGGCGCGGGCGCTGGCCAAGTCGGCAATGAAACCGGCTTCGGAAAAGGCGCAGAGCTGCACGTTGCCGTGGCTTTCCTGCTTGTTGAAGCCGTAGACGCGAAACTCCTGGTCGGGCAGCTGTTGCAGCAGCGGCACCAGGTTCTGCTGCGTGGTGGCCGATTGATAGACCAATACGTGCTGGCCGTTGGTGGGCGCGGCGGCCAGGATTTCGGGCCGGATAATGGGCGGTACCAGCGTGGTACGCTGCTTGGCCAGCGGCAAATCGAAGAACGTGGTGACGACGTAATGGCGGCTGTGCGGCAGCTTGGCCCGCACAATGCTTTTGGCCACCTGGTAGTTTTCGCGCTCGGATTTTGGCACCGCCACGTTCAGCTTAGTCCGGCTGATAATCTGCATGTTGTCAATACTGACAATGGGCAGCCGGCGCAGCTTCGCAAACAAATAGCTGAAGGACTCGAAATCCGAAACCACCACTTCCGGCTCGAAATCGCCCAGCAGCTCCCGGTAGCGGGCGAAGTTGACGCGCAAGTCTTCCGGCGCGGTGCGCAATGTGAGCACGGCCGTGCGCAGCTTGCTCACCGCCAATCCATTATACGCCAAATGAAAGCCCCGGATTTCATGCACCCGGCCGGGGAAGGCCGCCGCCAGCATGGTGTAGGCGCGGCTGCTGCTCACCACTTGTACTTCGTGCCCCTGGGCCAGCAGGTGGCCGATGACAACTTTGCTGCGGGTGGCGTGGCCCAGGCCCTCGCCGGGCACTCCGTATAAAATCTTCATGGGCGCAAAGATGCGCGGTAAAAACCTGTCATTGCGAGCGTAGCGAAGCAATGACAACTCCCTTACTCGGCCACCGCCAGCTTCTCACTGCGCGTTCCTTCATTCGATTCCAGCCGCACAATGTAGATACCGGGCGCTACGCCCGCCAGCGGCAGGGGCAGCTGCTGCGGCCCGGCCGGATAGGCTTTCTGGCGCACCACGGTGCGCACTAGGCGGCCGGTGGCATCGAGCAGCGAAACGGTGACGGGGCCGGCCCGCTCCTGCTGGAAGCTGATGCTACCCGTGCCGCTGGAGGGGTTGGGGTACACGGCCATTTGCACGGTGCCGGGGGTGGTGGCCACGCCGGGCGCGGTGCTGAGCACGAGGTTTTCATCGCCGGCGCGGTAGGGCAGCAGGTCGAAATAGGTGAGCAGCATTTCGGCCGTCGTGGTTTCGCCCCATTGCGTGGTGACGGGTGGGCTGTTGGGGTTGCGCGGGTTCTGGGCGGTATTGTCGTAGGTGGCATCGGCCATGAGGCGCGAGCCGGCCGGAATTTTCAGCGGGGCAGTGAAGCGGAAGACGCCCTGCCAGCGGAAATCCCAATCGTTGATTTTGACTAGCTTAATGGTGTCGCCGTTAGGCTTTACCACCCACACCTTCCAGCTCTTGCTGAGCAGATGGGCGTGGGGCGCGGTGCTGAGCATAGTGAGGTCGACCGGCACGTTGAGCTGGGCGTGGAAGGTGCTCACCTGATTGGCCGGAATAATAAACGGCCCGTTGCTGAGCGTGACCGGCGAAATGGCTGGCACTGTCTGGATATAGCGCGTGACGGGCTGCCGGGCAAAAAACACGTTTACGACCGACGAGTCGCGCTGCGTCACGTAGTTGGGACCGTAATGCACCTGCACCAGCAGCGAGGCGTGGCGGTACAGCTTCTTGCCCATGCCCGAGGGGTAAAACCGCGACTGCATGCCCGGCACCCAGGCCGCGAAGTTGGTTTCCAAAGGATTGAAGCCGAAGCCACCGAACTGCGTGTAGCCGTAGCCGGGCGCGGCCGCATCGAGGGCCTGGGCCTGCTGCGTGGTGTCCATGCCAATGATGACGTGGTGGACGATGCCCTTATTACCCGGCCGGAACTCGATGGCCGCGATGTCGCGGTCGGCGGGCATATTCACGGGCAGCACGAAAATGCGGTACATGTCCTGGCCATTGCCTTGGTGGGTGAAGGCCTGCGCCATCGGAATCACCATATCGGGCGTGCCCAGTTGCGAGCCGCTGGGGTACGTGGGCACGGCCGGCGTGAGGGCGGGGTTGCCCTGCGGCGTACCGGCATCGACCCAGTCCCGGATTTTGGCGATTTCCGCGTTGGTCAGCGTGTTTTCGTCGAGGTAATGACGGTAGTTGGGGTCGGGCTTCCACGGCGGCATGTAGCGCGTGCCGGTCACGTACTTGATGGTCTGGGCGTGGCTTACTACCTCGGCGTAGGTGGTGAGCGGAAACGGGGCCACTTCGCCGGTGCGGTGGCAGCTGGTGCAGTGCTGGTACACCAGCGGCGCAATATCCTGGCTGAAGGTGTACTGCGGGGTGGTTTGGGCCTGCGCCCGGGGCACACTGCACAGCGCCAACGCCAGTAAAACAAGGGGGAAGTAGTGCTTCATATGCAACAGATTGATTCCAAATTTACTCAATAAAACAGCCCACCGGCTCGGTGCGCGGCACGGCCACCGGGCGGCCGGCGGCCACGGCGGCCAGCGCATCGGCCAGCTCGTGCTGGCGCGTCACGGCGCGGTGCTGGCCCAGGCCGGCGTAGGCATCATCGAGGCGACCCTGGTAGAGGACGGTGCGGCCATCGGCGGCCACCACCACGGCTTCGGGCGTGACGCGGGCGTGTAGCTTTTTGGTGAGCAGGTGGCCGGCATCGCCCTGAAGCGGAAAAGCCAGCTGGTAAGTTTTGGCGAAGGCGGCCAGCCCGGCCGCATTGGCTTCCTTCGCCGGAAACACGCCCACGAAACGCACGCCCTGTGCCCCGTAGCGGCCGTGCAGCTCCCGTAGCGGCAGCGTAGCCGCCTGGCTGATGGGGCAGGTTTCGGCCAGAAAAACGTAGACCGTGGCGTGGGGCACGGGCGCCGGGCTTCCTCCCAGAAAATGCAGCAACAAGAGTAGCAAAAGCGGCATAAGTACCTACTGGACGAATATATTTGAGAAAAAGTGGTTATTCCGCTGCCGGAGGAATATGCATGAAAATTACGCTATTTCCTCCGGTATTTGAACGACAACCATTTACCAGACACCGGCCTGCCGGACCGGGTTCCGCCTTTTCGGCCCGGTTTTCGTTTACGCCGCAACAACTTCTTCTTAGCTCACCTATGAATACCGCTGTATTACGCTCCAGCCGCCGGCCTTGGGGCGCTACTTTGGCCGCCGCCTCCCTCCTGCTGGCCACGGCCTGCTCGGCCCCGCGCGCTATCATTGCCACCGGCAAAGTCACGCCCCAGGGCGAGTTCCGGGTGGGGTACAACCAGGGCTTCAACCTGGCCACTGCACCCCTGGCCAAAGCCGGCAGCGCCGTGAAGGAAGCCGCCAGCCAGGCCGCCACTCAGCAAAAAATCGACTACACCGACGCCACCACCCAGCTGCAGGCCGCTGCCCTGGCCTACATCCTCGACCCGGTACAGCCCACCGCCGACCTCAACATCCGCTACGGCATCGTGCCGCGCCTCGATGCCGGCTTCAAGTATGCCTTCGGCTCCTACGTATTTGATACCCAGTACCAGCTGCTCGGCCCCACCGGCTCGCCCGAAAACCCCGGCCGGGGCGCGGTAAGCGGCACCACCTACGCCAGCATCGGCCTGCAATTCGCCACCCAGCGGGCCAAGCTGCCCAGCCTGCCCTTTCTGTCGGACATCAACTCGGTGCTGAATTTCCGGGCCAACCGCAACGACGTCCTCATTCCGCTCACCTTCAGCCAGTCGTTTGGGCCGGAGGAGGAAATCGGGGCCATCAGCTACGGCCTGGTGTACGCCCACAGCTGGGTGAGCTATGGCTTCGCGCCCACTAAAATCTACAGTGGTTCGGTGCAGGTGCCCGAGCTACCGCTGCAAAGCCGCAACTTCTCCTCCTTCGGCGGCTTTGTCAATCTCAAAATAGGCTACCGCTATTTGTACGTCATCCCGGCCGTGTCCGTCTTTTACCAGAACTACGGCGACTACGCCCTGCTGAACGGGGCCAGCACCTCGCTGAGCGGCGTCACGTTTGTGCCCTCCATCGGCTTGCAGCTGCGCATTCCGAACCTGATAAAGTAACCGCCTGCTACCAGCATTAGCGGCCCGAGTAGTGCGCCCCGAGTGGGCTCGCTGCTCGGGCTTTGCTTTAGAGCCCATCTCAAAAACCCGAAGCCGGCGAATGTGGCATTCCGTCGCTTTCTTTGTTGCCCGTTTTTCAAAACTTTACGCAGCCGCTGCCGCTCCCCTTTTCCGCCCCACCCTATGGAAGCTCCCAACCCCGAATTCATGCGCGAAGCCATTCGCCTGTCCATCGACCAGATGAAGGCCGGCTACGGCGGCCCCTTCGGCGCGGTGGTGGTGAAGGACGGTAAAATCATTGCCCGCGGCTTCAACCAGGTCACCACCACCCACGACCCCACTTGCCACGCCGAGGTCGATGCCATCCGCAAAGCCTGCAAAGAGCTCGGCACCTTTCAGCTCGATGGCTGCGACCTCTACACTAGCTGCGAGCCCTGCCCCATGTGCCTGGGGGCCATCTATTGGGCGCGGCCGGCCCGCGTGTTCTACGGCAACACTAAGGCCGATGCGGCGGCGATTGGCTTCGACGACCAGTTCATCTACGAAGAGCTGGACCGCCCCATGGAAAGCCGTAAATTGCCGATGACGCAGCTGCTGCGCGACGAGGCGCTGGCGGGGTTTAAAGCCTGGACGGAACTGGAAGGCAAGACCGAGTATTAAGGTAAATCGCCTGTCATCCTGAGCGCAGCGAAGGGCCTTCTCACGCCAGAACAATTTGCAGTAATCAAAAGGCGCAAACGTAAGAAGGTCCTTCGCTGCGCTCAGGATGACAGGCGAACGCCAGACGGACCAAGAATCAACTATTATGATTGAATTTCTCCTCAACGACCAGCCCATTCGCACCAGCGAGGCCCCGGCCAGCGCCCTGCTCGATTTCGTGCGCTACCACGAGCAGCTGAAGGGCACCAAAATCGGCTGCCGCGAGGGCGACTGCGGGGCCTGCACCGTGCTGGTGGGCGAGCTGGCGGCCGATGGCCAGACCGTGAATTACCAGAGCATGACCAGCTGCCTCACGCCGCTGGGCAACGCCCACGGCAAGCACATCGTGACGGTGGAAGGCATCAACGCGGCTGGCAGCCAGCTCACGCCCGTTCAACAGGCCATTGTGGACGAGGGCGGCTCGCAGTGCGGCTTCTGCACGGTGGGCTTCGTGATGTCGCTGACGGGCCACAGCCTGAGCAGCACGCCGCCCACTGAGAAAAGCACCATTGCAGCGATTGATGGAAACATTTGCCGCTGCACCGGATATAAGTCGTTGGAACGCGCCGCCGCCAAACTCACCGCCGAATTGGAAAGCCGGCCGACTGAAAACGCCCTGGCCTGGCTCAGTGAAAAGCAGTTCGTACCCGGCTACTTTGCCGTTATTCCGGCGCAGCTTGCGAAACTGCGGGCCGATGAAGCGAAGGCAACTGAAGCCTCTTCAGCGGCGGCAGCAGCTTCTGTTACGCCTCACGCCAACGGCGGCAGCGCTGTTTCGACCTCGCCTAACGGACACGCTCAAAACCAGAACGACCACGGCCACAAAGCCAACAATCAGCCGTTTACGCATGCCCTGCTGGGCGGCGGCACCGATTTGCTGGTGCAGCGTCTCGAAGAGTTGCGCGAACAGCCGGGCGTGCGCCTGATTTTCGACCAGCCCGGCCGGCGCGGCATCCGCCACGAAACCACCGGGCGCGTGGTGCTGGGCGCGGCCACCACGGCCAGCCACTTGCTCGAATCGGACCTCATGCGCGGCCTGTTACCCCGCCTGCCGCAGTACCTGAAACTGGTGAGCAGCACGCCCATCCGCAACATGGGCACGGTGGCCGGCAATTTCATCAACGGCTCGCCGATTGGGGATTTGACCATCATGTTCCTGGCCCTAGGCGCGTCTATAACGCTACTCGATGCCGCCGGCAGCACCCGCGAACTGGCCCTGCCCGACCTATACCTAGGCTACAAAAAGCTGGCGAAAGCAGCCGACGAGCAGGTAACAGAAATTAGCTTCCCCGCCCCGCTGGCCGGCGACTTTTTCCACTTCGAAAAGGTATCCAAGCGCACCCACCTCGACATTGCCAGCGTGAATTCCGCCGCTTGGCTGCGGGTCGAAAACGGCGTTATTCAGACGGCCCGCATCTCGGCGGGCGGCGTGGGGCCGGTGCCGCTGCTGCTGGCCCGCACCAGCAAGTTTTTGGTTGGCCGCGAGCTCACTGCCGAAACCCTGACCGCCGCCAACGCCGTGATGCAGGAAGAAATCAGCCCGATTTCCGACGTGCGCGGCACCGCCGACTACAAGCGCCTGCTGCTGCGCCAGCTGCTGTGGGCGCATTTCCTGGAGTTTGCGCCGGGATTAGAAGTAGAAATCTGATTTTCAGTTGCTGCCAATGCCGACAGACTTTCCATCCATCGTTTGTACCGAGGATACCCTTTGGGGCTCTCCTAGAATTGATGGCAGACGGCTGGCTGTTGGGGATGTAATGAGCACGTTGAAGTACGGAGGCCTTCATGAGGCACTGATTGATTTTGAGTTGTCTCGCTCAGAAGTTAGTCAAGCACTGCAATACTGTTCTACGCTACAATGCAAAACCAACGCGCTTAAAGTTTTCTGTCACAATTGCTCTTTGAGACGCCAGCAGGAAGGGCCGCTTGATACTTCAGATTTAGAGGAAGTAAAAGGTGAAAACACTGTTCAAGTAAGAGGCCCTAATTTTATCTTTTTCGGGTCAGTGGAGGAATTACTTGATGATTGGAAAGGACAAGATTGGTGGACAATTGCCGCTGATTTGTTAATTGATTTAAGAGCAGAATTATTTGGTTTGCAAGACCAAAATTGAGCATATGAACCACCTCGACCCCAACCGCCACGTGCGCGGCGAATCGCAGTACCTCGACGACGTGCCCGTGCAGCAGGGCACCCTGTACGCGGTAGTGTTTGAAAGCCCGCTGGCCCACGGCGTGCTCAAAAGCCTCGATTTCAGCGCCGCGCTGACGGCGCCCGGCGTGGCCCGCGTACTCACGGCGGCCGACATTCCCGGCATCAACCAGATTGGCGGCATCGTGGCCGATGAGCCGCTGCTGGCCGAGGGGCACGTGCATTTTCGGGGGCAGCCGGTGGCGCTGGTGCTGGCCCGCACCGAGGCGCAGGCCCACGCTGCCCTCAAGCTCGTCAAGGTCGAAATCGACCCGCTGCCCATCATCACGGACCCACGCGTGGCGGCCGCGCAGGGCGAGCTGATTGTCCCGCCGCGCACCTTTAAAATCGGTGATTCGGCGGCGGCTTGGGCAGAATGCGCGCATGTGTTTGAGGGCGTGGCCGAGAGCGGCGGGCAAGAGCATCTGTACATCGAAACGCAGGGCGCGTATGCCTTTCCCACGGAGATGGGCGGCGTACGAATGATTTCGTCCACGCAGGGGCCGACGGCCGTACAGCGCCACACGGCCCACGTCCTGGGACTGGGCATGCACCAGGTAGAAGTGGACGTAACGCGCCTTGGGGGCGGTTTTGGCGGCAAGGAGGACCAGGCCACGCCCTGGGGCGCTCTGGCTGCGCTGGGTGCTTTCGTAACCAAAAAGCCGGTGAAGCTGGTGCTCGACCGCATGGCCGACATGCGTATGACCGGCAAGCGCCACCCCTACTCCTCCGATTTCAAAATCGGCTTCGATAAGGACCTGAAAATCGTGGCCTACGAAGTCACCTTCTACCAAAATGCCGGCGCGGCGGCCGACCTCTCGCCGGCCGTGATGGAGCGCACGCTCTTCCACGCCACCAACGCCTACTTCGTGCCCAACGTGACGGCCACGGCCTTTTCGTGCCGGACAAACCTGCCGCCCAACACGGCCTTCCGGGGCTTCGGCGGGCCGCAGGGCATGTTCGTGATAGAGTCGGCCCTGGCCAAGGCGGCCGAGGCGCTGGGCATGCCGGCCTTTGAGATTCAGCGCAAAAACCTGCTGCGCGAGGGCGACATGTTCTCGTACCGGCAGCCGGCCGAGATGTGCCACGCCGAGCAGGCCTGGGACACGGCCGCCCGCGAGTTCGACCTGGCCGGCATGCGGGCCGAAGTCGCGCAGTTCAACCAAACCAATAAACTGAAAAAGAAGGGTTTCGCGGTGATGCCGATTTGCTTCGGCATCTCGTTCACCAAAACGCCCATGAACCAGACGCGGGCGCTGGTGCATATCTACTCCGACGGCTCGGTGGGCATCAGCACGGGCGCGGTGGAAATGGGCCAGGGCGTGAACACGAAAATCGCGCAGGTGGCGGCCCGCACGCTGGGCATTTCGATTTCACGCATCAAAATCGAAACCACCAACACCACCCGCGTCGCCAACACCTCCCCCAGCGCCGCCAGCGCCACCGCCGACCTCAACGGCAAGGCCACCGAAATGGCCTGCACGGCATTGCGTGAGCGCCTGCTGCGCCACGCCGAAACCGAGTACACGCTCAACTACGAGGGCCTCGAAATTCACAACGAGGAAGTGCTGGCCGCCGGCGTGCCCGCCGAAACCAACTGGGAAAAGCTGGTGTCCTCGGCCTTCTGGAAGCGCGTGGCCCTCACCGAAAACGCCCACTACGCCACGCCCGACCTGCATTTCGACCCCAACCTGAACCAGGGCCACCCCTTCGCCTACCACGTCTACGGCACGGCCCTGACCACCGTGACGGTGGACTGCCTGCGCGGCACCTACACCGTGGACGCCCTGCAGATTGCCCACGATTTCGGCCAGAGCTTCAACGAAGTCATCGACCGGGGCCAGATTGAGGGCGGCGCGGTGCAGGGCATCGGCTGGATGACCATGGAAGAAGTGGCCTACAACGCCGAGGGCCGCCTGCTCAGCAACTCGCTCAACAGCTACAAAATCCCCGACATCTACGCCGCCCCCCGGGTGCTCGACGTGCATTTCCTCGACACGCCGGGCCACCCCAAGGCCATCCTGCGCTCCAAGGCCGTGGGCGAGCCGCCGCTCATGTACGGCATCGGCACCTACTTCGCCCTGCGCGACGCGGTACGGGCATTTCAGGGCCACACGGCCCTCCCCTTCTCCGCCCCGCTGACGCCGGAAAAGGTACTGGTGAGCTTGTACCCGGCGTTTGTGGGGGCGGGGGAAACGACTTCGGTGGCGCGGAGTTAGCGCAGTGCAGGTTGTGTCGCACGACAGTAGGCTCAAGGTATTCCTTAGCGAATTTGAGAATCTGCTTGCGCTGCTTAAATGACACGTTTATACGTTAAATTAATACCACTTGTTAGAAGCATCGAGACATGAAATCGTATAGAAACCAGATTAGCAAATTCAATAAATATAATCCAGCATCTCTATTCTTCGAATTCGGATTGTCACCAGATGAAATTAAGTCATCTATAAAAGAGCTTTTACATCCATTTTTCATAAACACTATTAATCTAGAACAAAACTTAATCCCTAATCTGTACAATACATGGATGTCTTTCTTGACATTACAGAGAGACAAGCCTGAATTGACAAGATTCATTAACGCCATTTTAGAAATTTACAATCAAGCAAAGGCAACGAACAAAGACGCCACATTTGAAGCTATTGTTTTATGGCTTCCAGATATTAATGATGGCATTTCCAGGTATTGGAGTTTATACAATAGCGAAAAAAGCAAAGACAAGCTTTGTTTAGAAGATTATCTAGAGGAACATCTAAGAATAATTGGTCAAACTATTGAGGGAATATCAAAGCCTTTTATAAAGCTATTACTACATCTTCATAAAATTAGAAAGCAAAAAGCTGTTGACAGTGACACAATAAGAACTCTTGACTTAGGAATTGCTATAGACGAGTTAATAAATTCAGCGGGCTTAGGGGATTTGTTAATCATTGGAAGCAAACAAATACGCCTAAACCAATGGAGAAACATAGCTTATCATCACAACTCAAAAGTAATAAACAACACTATTGTTTGCTGGTACAAAAAGGGCGGAATAAATCAGGAATTCATTGTTAGCAAAAGCGAATTAGCCGAAGTAACAAGAAGCATATTTCCTATATTCAAGTTACTTAGAATTTCTGAAACCATTTTTTCTATTGATAACATTACAGAGATTAGGTCAACAATTAATAAACATGGAGATAAGCACTTAGAAGCACGGAATGAGTCGCAGCTATTGGATTTCCATTCGGCTATAGCTTCACAAGGTTTTAGGGTTCTCAGTGTTGTGACGACCAAATCGAAAGCAACACTAAAAATAGAAGATATGATTGAGTACAGTCGTTATCTTGAAAGAGGCATTCATTCTTCACAGTTTCTCTATAATTTATGGCTTTTTTCTGATTCAGAAAACTTGTCTGTTGAATATCATATATTCGGTGGAGACAAATTTTTAGTATCAGAAATATCTTCCTCAGATTTTGTTACGTTTGACAATCAAACTGAATTAGTCGATTTGCTTATTAAGTGCGACTTCTCATTTCTTGAAACAAAATTCAGCCAAGATACAAATCCATTTTTGACTGATGACTTGTTAAACAACAAGAATTCAAACAATATTCGATTCAAATCTCAACAAGGGAAAACCATTAGTACAAAGGAATTTGTCAGGCAATTTACTCTTACTGTATTCAACAACTATCTAGTATTCATATCTTAAGGGTTTGAAAGCAAGGATATAAGCATAAGCATTGGGAAAGATGGCTCGCTAGCTATTGCTAGCAATAAAGCTGGTAAAGCAGTTTTCCATTCACCTGCGATAATTACAGATGAATTATTGCAATCTATAATCATGAATAAGTTAAAATCGGTCATCGAACTTTATCACAATAATCAATTGCATATTGATTTGGTCGAAGAAGCAAAATTCAGTAATAAGTTTTTATTTAAAAAGCAACTCATTAAAGAGCAAGTAAAAAACAGATAGAGAATTTGACTACATAGATTATTTTGAATAATTTATGCGGCAGAAACGAAAAGAGGCTGAAGCTCCCGTAGCTTCAGCCTCTTTCTGTTTCTGCCGCAGCTCAGGGCTTTGGGGAAGGAGTTGGGCAGCTCTGCGCTACTCCGCCTTGCTCACAAACGTCTGCTTCGCCCGGATATCCGTCGAGGAGCTGCCCACTAGCACTTCGAATTCGCCGGGCTCGACTACCCAGTTCATGTTGCGGTCGAGCAGGGCCAAATCGTCGGGACGGAGGGTGAAGTGGATGGTTTTCTTCTCGCCGGGGGCAAGGCTCACGCGCTCGAAGCCGCGCAGCTGGCTGTCGTAGGTGATGACGGTGCTGAGCTTGTCGCGCAGGTAGAGCTGGACTACTTCGTCGCCTTTTACCGGGCCGGTGTTGGCCACGTCCACCGCAATTTCGATGGGGGCTTTGGGGGCGGCTTCGCGGGGCGTTATCTGGAGGTTGGAATAGGCGAAGGTGGTGTAGCTCAGGCCGAAGCCGAAGGGATAGAGGGGGCCGTTGGTGGCGGTTTTGCCGCCGCCGTTGGGGTCGCCGCCGATGGGCTGGTCGGCCTGGGAGGCGGGCTTGAAGGGGAAGTTGAACTCAATCTGGCCGGTGCTTTTGGGGAAGGTCATGGTGAGCTTGCCGCCGGGGTTGTAGTCGCCAAACAGCGCCTCGGCGATGGCCGTGCCGCCCGACGGCCCCGGAAACCACGCCTCCAGAATGGCCGGCACCTGGCGCGCCGCCCAGTTGATGGTGAGCGGCTGGCCGTTAATGAGCACTAGCACCACGGGCTTGCCGGTGGCGTGCAGGGCCTCCAGCAGCTGTTGCTGGCGGCCGGGCAAATCGAGCGAGGTGCGCGAGAGGCTTTCGCCCACGGTTTTGTCGTCCTCGCCCAGCACGGCCACGATGACGTCGGCGGCCTGGGCTTTGGCCACGGCTTCGGCGATGCCCTGCTGCTCGGGGGCGCTCAGGGGCGTGGGCACCAGCTCGGTATCGGGCCAGCCGGGGCATACCACGTCGCAGCCCTTGGCGTACTGCACCGTGAGGCCGGGGCCGGCGGCGGCTTTCAGGCCCGCCAGCACGGTGGTGACGGGGTTGTTCGAGGGGCCGTAGCGGCTGATGGCGGGGTCGGGATTATCGGCCAGCGGGCCCACTACGAGCAGGTTTTTGAGCTGGCTTTTTTGCAGGGGCAGGCGGGCGTTTTCGTTTTTCAGCAGGACGAGTGACTCGCGGTTGGCTTGCAGGGCGAAGGCTTCATCGGCGTGCGTGTGCATGGTTTTGTCGGCCTGTTTGGGGTCGGGCAGGTAGGGCTGGTCGAAGAGGCCGAGGCGGAATTTCACGCTTAGCACCTGGCGCACCCGCTCATCGACGGTGGCCTGGGCCAGGCGGCCGGTTTTCACCAGCTCGCGCACGTTGTTGATGTAGGTGGCGGGGGTGTAGAAGTTGGTCCACACGTTCAGGCCGGCCTCCACGGCCTGGCGCGTGCCGTCCAGGAAATCGGGCGCGACGTGGTGCTTTTCGGAGATGAATTCCACCGCCCGGCTATCGGACACCACGTAGCCATCGAAGCCATATTGCTGGCGCAGCAGCTCCGTGAGGAAGTAGTGGCTGCCAGTGATGGGCACGCCGTCCCAGTCGTTGTAGCTGCTCATCACGCCCAGCGGGTGGGCCTCCTGAATGACGCGCCGGAACGGATAGAGGAACAGCTGGTGCAGCTCGCGGGGCGCGACGTGCGGGTCGGTGCGGGCGTTGCCGTCGCGCCCGCCCTTGGGCACGCTGTACACGGCGAAGTGCTTGAGCGTGGCGGCTACGCCCTGGCCCTGCACGCCGAGGACCATCTGCTTGCCCAGCTCCGCGATGAGGAAGGGGTCTTCGCCGTAGCACTCCACCACGCGGCCCCAGCGCGGGTCGCGGGCAACGTCCAGAATGGGCACGTACACGTTGGTGTAGCCCAGAGCTTTGGCCTCGCGGCCCACGGTTTCGCCGGCGCGGCGCACGAGAGCCTTATCCCAGGTGCTGCCGATGCCGATGGGGGCCGGCAAGGGCGTGGCGCGGTCGTGGTTCAGCCCGTGGATGCCCTCGTTGGTGAAATCGACGGGGATGCCCAGCCGCGTTTCCTCCACAAACCAGCGCTGCACGTTGTTGATGCCCACGGCGTGCCGGCTGAAGGGGAAGGTGTATTTGCTGGCGGCCTTGGGCGTGTTGCGCACGCCGTTCAGCTCCTCATCGATGTTGGCGATGCCGTCCTTCCAGACTTCGGTTTTCCAGCCGGGCGTGGGCATTTCGTCCTTCAGCACCCGCCCGAAACCGTAGAGGGTGGCCAGCTGGCAGGTTTTTTCGTTCAGATTCATCTGGGCCAGCAGGTCGTCCACGCGCTTGTCCAGCGGCTGGGTCACGTCCTCGTACACGTCGCGCCGGCCGTTCTTGTTGAAGTCGACCCAGCCTTTGTGGTAGAGGGTTTTCTGGGCTTGTAAAGGCCCTGTTGCTAAGCAAAGCAAGGGTAGCAAAAGATGCTTCAGATTCATTGGGGGCAAATAGTTACTTAAGCAGTGCTCCGTGGTGGGAAGGTACAGGAACCAAATATTGTGTGTTGCCCAGGCAACTGTGCATGAGCCAAGGTGAGATGGTATTCGGAAGGTTAAATCTCCGTAAACATCCATGCATTAATTACTTTAACCTAAATATTTTTACGTAAACGTTTGCAGGATTTTTCCGCATTTTTTAATGCAAACTCGTGATACATTATTTACACCCAACTAATTGATAGACAATTTATTATTATCAGAAGCAATGCGCTTTAAATTCCAAATACAAAGTTGAGATTGGCCGCAGCAAATGCCGCAACGCTGAGCTGTTGGTTCCCCCGCCCTACCAGGCAAGAAAGCTGGTCAGCTAGTGAATGTTTTCCAATACATTAGCGGCCTCTGGTAGCCATAGCGGGCGTTTCCCTGCCCCAAGTCTCTCGCTCAAGGGCCGGCTCGTGACCAATAACTGCCACACAAAGCCGTTATGTGAATAACTAATTTGCCCACAATACCTTGGGCAATTGGCATTGGCTAGCCAATGCCTTTCTTACTCTACTTCTTGTCACTTTTCAGCAGCAGTATGCGGCATTTTAAACCAGTTTTGTGGGCTTTTATGCTAACGCTCGGAGGCTTCCAGGCGCGGGCCCAATCGGCGGTGGGCATTTTCACCGGCAGCCAGGACATCGGCACGGGAGTGAAAGCGGGCGCGGCCACCTACCTGCCCAGCACCCAACAATACGTGCTGTCGGGTGCGGGCCGAAATATCTGGGCCAAGCAAGACGAGTTTCACTATGCCTACCAGAAGATAAAAGGCGACTTCCTGCTCTATGCCCGGGCCGAATTTGTGGGCCGCAACGGCGTGGAAGCCCACCGCAAACTTGGCTGGATGGTGCGCCAGAAACTGGAGTCCAATTCGCCACATGTGAGCGCCGCCGAGCATGGCGACGGACTCACATCGATGCAATTCCGCAAAACGGCGGGCGGCGCGACGGAAGAAGTAAAGTCAAAAATCACTTTCGCCACCATCCTGCAGCTCGAACGCAAGGGCAACACCTACACCATGCGGGTGGCACCGTACGGCCAGCCCTTCGCCACGGAGCAAACCACCCTCGACCTGGGCGACGAAGTGTACGTGGGCCTGTTCGTGGGCTCGCACAACGCCGACGTAGCCGAAACGGCCGTTTTCCGGGACGTCCGCATCAGCACGCCGGCTCCCGATGGCCTCGTGCCCTACCAGCAATACCTCGGCAGCCGGGTGGAGTTGCTGGACATTGCCACCGGCAACCGCGAAGTGGTATTCACCTCGCCCAAATCGTTGCAGGCACCAAACTGGCAACGCGACGGCAAAAGCCTGATTTACAACAGCGACGGCTTGATGTACCAGCTGAACTTGGCCTCGCGCCAAGCGGTGGTAATTCCAACCGGCGAGGTCACGAACAACAACAACGACCATGTGCTTTCCTTCGACGGCAAAATGCTGGGGCTGAGCAGCGGCGTGCAGAAATTGGGCGGTTCCATCGTGTATACGGTGCCGGCGGCCGGCGGCACCCCCAAGCAGGTTACGCCCATTGGGCCCTCCTACCTGCACGGCTGGTCGCCCGATGGCCAACAGCTGATTTTCACCGGGCAGCGCAACAAGGAGTTCGACCTGTACCGCGTGCCCGCAAAGGGCGGCAAGGAGGTGCGCCTGACCACCGCCATCGGCCTCGACGACGGCGCCGAATACACGCCTGATGGGCAGTACATCTACTTCAACTCCAACCGAACGGGCACCATGCAGATTTGGCGCATGAAAGCCGATGGCAGCCAGCAGCAAGCCGTAACCACCGGCGACTTCCAGGACTGGTTTCCGCACGTGTCGCCCGATGGCAAATGGATTGCCTTCCTCTCGTTTATGAAAGAGGAAGTGCCCGCCAGCGAGCACCCGTTTTACAAGCACGTGTACCTGCGGCTGATGCCCCTGGCGGGCGGCGAGCCCAAGGTAATTGCCTACGTGTACGGCGGCCAGGGCACCATGAATACGCCGTCATGGTCGCCCGACAGCAAGCGTATTGCTTTCGTGAGCAACAGCGCCGATGCCAAGTAGAGCGCCTGGGCTCGGCCTCGCTCACCAACACTACTGGCCGCTGTGTCCTTTGGCCTGAACAAAACAAAAGGGGCCGCCAGGCATGCTGGGGGCCCCTTGTTGCTGCAAATGGCTGGAACGCCACTACCAATTTTTGGAAGTGAGGCTACGCTACTTGCTTCCGCCGGCCTTCCAAGATGCGGAAGAACGAGCGGGTCTGCACCTCTTCCAGCGTGAGGCCGGTGGCGAGGATTTCCTCTTCCGAAATCGCACCGCAGTTTAGCGCTTTCAGGAAGAAGTTGAGCAGGCCCTGGCCGGTGGCGGCATCGTCGAAAATGTCGCCCGTGAGGGTGGAAATGGCAGCGCGCTCCACGAAGGTTTTCAGTCGAAAAACCGCGTCATCGTAGCTGCTGAGGAAGAAATTGTAGGTGGCGGCGTAGCGCATCGGCAACTGCGCGGGGTTCAGGTCCCAGCCTTGGTAGAAGCCGTTGATGAGCGAGTGGGTGCTGTGGTGGTAGGCCTGGCGCCACGCATTATGCACCGACTCGCGGTTTTCGCGCAGCTGGGCAAACGTGAGGTTGTCGCCGCGGTGCGGGCCGATGGGCATCACGTTGGTGGCGCCATCGGATAGGAAGATGCCGGTGCCGCCGAGCGCTACTTTGGTCATATGGTGGGCAAAGTCATTCACGGGGTGGCCCATGGTCTGATACTTGGCCGTGATGCCGCAGCTGGCCGTGTAGTCGTAGGTGCCAAAGTGGGCCGCGATGCAGCGCCCCTCGCTGGCCCGAATGATGCGCATGAGCGGGTTGCGCCCCTCCTCGTCCATGATGATTTGCGTGGCCTCCACCATCGTCTCCATTTTGAGGGTGCCGGGAGCCAGGCCGTTGGCCTTTTCCAGCAGTTCAAACAGGCGCACCATCGTCGTCATCTGTTCCGGGATGGTCACTTTGGGCAGCATCACCACGAAGTTATCGGGCAATTTGCCGCCGGTTTCGGCCAGCAGCGCGGTCAGGAAAATGTCGAGCGTGCGCACACCGCGCTGTTTCAAATCCTCGGTAAAGGGCTTGATGCGGATGCCAATAAATGGCGACAGCGTCCCCTGCTGCATGCCTTTGGCCACTTCCTTGGCGGCGCGCACGGCGGTTTCGTCCTCTTCGGCATCGGGCCGGTTGCCGAAGCCGTCTTCGAAATCGACGCGGAAGTCTTCCACGGCCTCGCGCTTCAGCTTCGCCACGATTTTGTTGTACACCGAGTAGGCCAGCCAAGCGGGCTCCTGCTTGCGGTCCTCGGGGCTCATCGCATCGAGCCGGGCGGTGAGGGCGGCCACATCGGCCTCCAGGTGCGGCAGGAACTCGTGGTTTTTAAGTTGCAGCACGCGGGCCAGTTCCACGAAATTGGGGGCATAGGTGAGCAGGTTGTTGAGGGCTATTTCGCCCATCTTCACACAGGTATCGGCCTTGAAGAGGTTGGCCCCACCGTACACGGTGTGTACGGGCTGGCGCTCGGGCCGGTCGCCGGGGTAAGTGTGCTGGAACTTGATGTTAGCCTCGCCGAGCTGGTCGAGCAGGGCGGCTTTGTCGGATTCGGGTAGGCTGAGTTTCATGTGGGAATTATGATGTAGCGCGAAGCTCCAGCTTCGCGTATTGTTGAACGGTAATCGTTGTAATGGCACGACCGGAACGCGAAGCTGGAGCTTCGCGCTACATCGTTCAGGAACCCCGGTAGGTGGAATACCCAAACGGGTTCAGCAGCAACGGCACGTGGTAATGCGCGTTCTCAGCCACATTAAAAACGATTTCCACGAAGGGGTAGAAATTCACCGTACCATCCTGCGCGAAATATTCTTCCGTGTAGAATTTCATTTTATAGACGCCCAATTCCACCTGTTTTTCTTTCGGCAATAAATCGGGAATGCGGCCGTCGGCGTTGGTTTTGCCACGCGCTATTTCCTGCCAATTATCCTCTACTTGTTGCAGCAGCGCGATGACGACATTAGCGGCCGGCTTGCCCTTGGTGGTATCGAGAATGTGGGTGGTAATCTGGCTCATGCGGCAAGGAGTTTTTCGAGGCGGAGGCGGGTGATTTTATTCTGTTCGCCGGCAGCAATTAAGATTTCATCTTCCGGCTTATTCGACAGCCGGGCTTGCAATAAAGTCAGCATTTCATCGGCCGATTTCCCAGTGGCGCACACGATGAAGATGTAGCCGAATTTGCGCTCGTAGTCCTCGTTGCCCGTTGCCAGCGCCTCTAACGTTTCCTGCGAAGCTTCTTTTACCGAAGCCTGCTCGCCCTCGGCCCAGGTGCTGGTGCTGGCGAATTTAGCGTGTAGTGCTTCCACGTCGCCCCCAATTTTGGGGTGGTGGGTGAAGGCTTCGCGCCAGTCGGCTTCGCTCAATTTATTCCACGCGGTATTGGCCTCGTCCATCAGCGTTTCGTCATCGGACACGGGGAAGGCGGCGAGTATATTTTCCACCCACGTGGTCGAGCCGCAGCACTTTTGCAGCGCTTCGGCGAGGGCAGGCTTGGGGAGGCTATTTAATTCGTCAATGGCCATCTGGAAGCATTTAAGGAGCGTCATGCTGAGCTTGCCGAAGCATGACGCTCTGGTTTGAATGGACGTACTAGCGCGCCGTCGGAAACCGGTTCACGTTCTTGTAATAAATATAAACCGACGGCTCCTGGCCCATGGCCGTGGCCCACTGCTGGCAATACGGGGCCATCCAGATAGCATCGCCCTTTTTCACCGGGTACCAGCACTGGTCGAGCATGTAGATGGCCTGGCCTTCGAGGTACAGCAGGCCGTGCTCCATGATGTGGGTTTCCACCATGGGCAGGTTGCCGCCGATGCCGTAGGTGAAGATGTTGACGGCCATGTCAAAGCCCGGCACGTTCGGCAGCAGCTCCTGAATGCGCAGGGCCTCGTCGTTCATGTACACGGGCGCTTTGCTGTAGTCGCGCTCGCCCCAATGGATGCCCGGCGTGGCGTGGCCCGCCAGCGGCTCGTATACTTTATGGAAAGTCAAAAGCTGCGTGCCAGCTTCGGGCTGGCCAAATTCGTAGCCCTGGCCGACGGGCACATATACGTACTCACCCACTTTCAACCGGCGGGTTTCGCCGCCCACGGTGGCCCTGCAACCGCCCTGCACCACGTAGAAGAATATCTGCGAAGCCTCGGTTTCTCCCTTGATATTTCCGGTTTCGGTGAGGGTGACGAGCGTCTGGCAGAGGTGCGCGCCCATCTGCTCGTTGATGATGACGTTGGTGGTGCAGCCGGTCCAGCCGGGCACGTTGCTGTTGATGTAGCCGTCGGGGGCAATAATGGCGTGGTTGCGCTTTACAACCGAGCGCGTCAGGGCGGACATTTCCATATTAGCTGGTGGGATTTTGGGTGCGAAGAAGGGTCATAAACTGGTCGGCCACGGCAATGGCGGCGGCCAAATCGGACAGCTCTACATCCTCCAAAGGGTTGTGGCTGATGCCTTTGTAGCAGCGGATAAATAGCATGGTGGCCGGAGCCACGAACGAAACGGGTACGGCATCGTGGCCGGCCCCGCTCACCAGCGAAATGGTTTCGTGGCCGGTTTCGGCAATGGCCTGGGCCAGCAAGGTGTTCAGGCCCGCATCGCAGGCAACGGGTGCCGTGGCCTGAATCAGGTTCCAATCGAGGCTGATGCCGCGGTAGCGGGCAATGGATTCGGCTTGGGCGCGCAGCTCGGCGTAGGCCGGAGCGAGCCGGGCGGCATCGGGGTGGCGCAGGTCGAGGCTGCACGTTACCTCGCCGGGAATAACGTTGCTGGCCGCGTGGCTCACCTGGAGCTTGCCCACCGTGGCCACCAGCCCGCTCAGGGTATGCGCCAGCCCAAACTGCTCGGTGGCCAGCACAAAATCGGCGGCGGCGCAGAGGGCATCGTAGCGCATGGTCATGGGCACGGTGCCGGCGTGGCCGGCCATGCCCCGGAAGGTCAGTTCCACGCGCTGCTGGCCGGCAATGGCCGTCACCAGCGCCACCGGCACGTTCCGCTCCCAGAGCACCGGCCCCTGCTCGATGTGCATCTCGAAGTAGCCCAGCCACTCGGCGGCCAGAATGGCATCCAGCGGGAGCTGCGCGGCATCGCCGCCCATGGCCACCAGGGCCTGGTCCAAGGAGATACCGGCTTCGTCGCAGCGGCCCAGCAGGGCGTGGTCGAAGGCCCCGGTCACCACTTTGCTGCCCAGGTAAGTGGTATGGAAGCGCACGCCTTCCTCGTCGCTGAAGGCAATCAGCTCGATGTGAAACGGCAATTCGGCGTTCTGCGCAATCAGGTTTTCGAGCAAATCGAGCCCCATAAGCACACCCAGCGGGCCGTCGAACTTGCCGGCGTTCACCACCGTATCGATGTGCGAGGCCAGCACGAAGGTTTTGGCGTCGAGGTTGGGGCTTTCAAGGCGGGCGCGCAGGTTGCCGATGCCATCCACGCGGGTGGGCAGGCCGGCGGCTTCCAGCCAGCTTTGCACTAGGGCGCGGCCCTCCAGAAAGGCGGGCGTGCCGAAGGTGCGCGTCACGCCGTCCGCGTCTTCGCTGATGGCCGCCAGCGCGTGAATGCGCTGCATGATGCGCTCGGCGCGGGTGGTGTATTCGTGCTGCATTCCGCTACCGGGTTAAAAATTCGCCGTGGTTGAGGTGAGTGAAATCGGGGCGCTGAAAAACCTGTTCGCCCTTGAGAAAAGTTAATTCCACCACGCCCGCCAATTCCTGGCAAATGTAAGGCGACACTTTGTGTTTGTGCAGAATCATTTCCGGCTGCACCACAAAGGTCTTTTCGGGGTCAAAAACGATTAAATCGGCATCAAAGCCGGGCGTAATCCGGCCTTTCCGCTGGCTTTGGCCGGCCAGCTTTGCTGGGTTGGTGCTCAGCCATCTGGCGATGTCCGACAAGCTGGCCCCACGCCGGCGGGCGGCGGTCCAGAGCACCGGCAGGGCAAATTGCAGCGAGGCGATGCCGCCCCAGGCGGTGGTAAAATCGCCGCTGTCGAGTTGCTTGAGGTCGGGTGGCGCGGGCGAGTGGTCGGTGGCTACGAAGTCAATGATGCCGGCCTGCAACGCGGCCCACAGCTGGTCGTTGTTGGCCCGTTCGCGGATGGGCGGGGCACACTTGAACTGCGTCTGGCCATCGGCAATGTCCTCGGCGTTGAAATAGAGGTAGTGCTGGCCGGTTTCCACGGTCAGCGGCAGGCCCTTCGCCTTGGCGGCCGCGATGGGCGCAATGGAATCGGCCGACGACAAATGCACGATGTGAACCGGGCAATCAAACTCCTCGCACAGGCGAATCATCATTGCCACCGCGTCATCTTCCCACTTTTTGGGACGCGAGGCCAGATAGTTCGGGTACGAGCGGTGGTCGTTTTTTTTCCAGTCGTCGTTGTCTTCCGATAACTCGCAATGCATCAGCAGCGGCAGCCGGTGCCGCGCCAGAATGGGCATCACCCGCCGCAAATCGCCCTCCATGGCATTCGGGAAATCATCAATGCCGGAGTGGGTGAGAAAGGCCTTGAAACCCAGCACGCCGGCCGCAATCAACGGCTCGATTTCGGCCGCGTTGCCCGGCACCACGCCGCCCCAGAAACCCACGTTGGTGTGCAGCTGGCCTTTGGTAGCGGCCTTTTTCAATTCCAGGTTGGCTACCGAAGTGGTAACGGGCGCGGAGTTCAGCGGCATGTCCACCAGGCTGGTGAGGCCGCCGGCCAGCGCGGCGCGGGTGGCTGTGTCGAAGCCCTCCCAGTCGGTGCGGCCGGGCTCGTTGATGTGGACGTGCGGGTCAATCACGCCGGGCAGGATGGCGCGGGAGCCGACATCGACCAATGTTGCGCCGGCCACGTCGGCATCGTGGGGCAGCACGGCGCTGATGCGGCCGTTTTCGAGGAGGAGGATGGCGGCGCGCTCGCCCTCGGGCGTGATAACGCGCTGGCTGCGCAAAGCAAGAATTGACATGATAGCGGAATTTGGCGCTAAATTGGGGGCTTTTTCCCGGTTTAATTAATTGGTGGGTTTTAGATTGGTCAACTCAATATAAAACGCCAAATGAGCCTGACGTTCTGTTTTTCACTCACTACCCTCCCACCCTATCCCCATTCTACCCAAAATCTTCCCATTACCCGCTTGCCCTATGCTTCAATACATTACCCTGCTTTCCCTGATACTGGCATTTTTGCTGCTGCTGGGCGTTATTTTCGCCTTGCAGCGGGTGGCCAAAACACGGCCCGGCGGTGGCGTGGTGGGCGAGGGCGGCTCCACGCTGGCCGGTTATTCCTACGCGCTTATTTTGCTGGCCGTCATTGCGGCGGTGGGCATTGGCTACGTGCTGGCCCGCGACTCGCCGTGGTCCGGCCACATCCTGGAGTGGCTCAACATTGTGGTGCGCCTCATGCACATCACCTTCGGCATCGCCTGGATTGGGGCTTCGTTCTACTTCGTGTTCCTCGAAAATGCCCTCAACCGCACCGAGAACGTGCGCGAGGAGTTGGCCGGCAACCTCTGGGCCGTACACGGTGGCGGTTTTTATTATCTGGAGAAGTATAAGTCGGCCCCCAAAGTCATTCCCAAAAGCCTGCACTGGTTCAAGTACGAGGCGTATTTCACCTGGCTGTCGGGGTTCAGCCTGCTGTTTGTGGTGTATTATTTCAACGCCAGCTCCATGCTGATTGACCCGCGCGTGCTGGACATTTCGCCGCTGGCGGGCGTGGGCATTGGCGTGGGCTCTTTTGTGGCGGGCTGGCTGATTTACGACGGGCTGTGCCGCACGGCGCTGGTACGCAGCAAGTGGTTCATGGTCATTGGGTTTATCATCGCCACGGGGTTTGCGTTTTTCTACGCGCAGGTGTTCAGCGCCCGGGCGGCCTACATCCATTTCGGGGCCATGCTGGGCACGCTGATGGTGGGCAACGTGTTTTTTACCATCATCCCGGCCCAAAAGGCCATGGTGAAGGCCGCCACCGAAGGCACGCCGCTTGACCCACAGCTGGGCAAAAATGCCCTGGCCCGCTCGCTGCACAACAATTACTTCACGCTGCCCGTGCTGTTTGTGATGGTGAGCAACCACTTTCCCAGCACGTTTGGGCACTCCTATCCGTGGGCCATTCTGGCGGCCATCACGCTGGGCACGGCCGGCGTGAAGCACTGGCTGAACCTGCGCGAAAAGCATCAGACCGACACAGCCGTGTGGGTGCTGCCCGCCGCCGTGGCCCTGCTGCTGGCCGTGGTATTCGTGACGGCCCCGCCCGCGCAGTCAGGCAGCGCGGCCGGCGGCAGCGCCTGCACCCAACAAGTGACCATGAGCCAGGTGAATATGATTGTGCAGAAGCGCTGCATTCAGTGCCACTCTTCGCACCCGACGGACGACGTGTTCAAGTCGCCGCCCAACGGCGTGGTCTATGACACGCCGGAGGACATTATCCGTCTGAAAGACAAAATCATGCAGCGCGTGGTGGTAACGAAAACGATGCCCCAGAACAATAAAACCCAGATTACGCAGGAAGAGCGCGACCTCATCGGGTGCTGGATTTCACAAGGGGCGTTGAATAAATAACATGCCCGCCTCCCCCCGCGACCTGCCCGTTTGGACCCTGGCGGCCACCAGCCTGCGGGCCGGCACGCCCGTGGCCCTGCTGTGCGTGTTGCGCAGCACGGGTAGCAGCCCCGGCCGCCAGGGCTTCAAGATGGCCGTGACGGCCGATGCCGTGGCCGGCTCCATCGGCGGGGGCATTATGGAGCACAAGTTTGTGGAGCTGGCCCGCCAACGCCTGCGCGAGGGCGACACCACGCCCCTGCTGCGGCCCCAGATTCATCGGCGGGAGGCCCCGGCCGACCGCTCCGGCATGATGTGCTCGGGCGAGCAGGACGTGCTGCTCTGGCCGCTGACGGCGGCTGATTTAGCGGCCGTGGCGACCATTGAAAATGCTTTGCAACGGCTCAGGGGCGGCTTTTTGGAATTGAGCCCGGCTGCCGGGCTACAGTTCCTTCCACCCGCAGCGGTAGCGGCAACCGGATTGGCCGGCTTCTACGATTACCAGCCGGGCGCGGCGTGGCGCTACCGCGAGCAGCTGGGCTTCCGCGACCAGCTCACCATCGTGGGCGGCGGGCATGTGAGCCTGGCGCTTTCCAACGTAGCGGCCGCCCTCGATTTTGAGCTGACCGTGCTGGACGACCGCCCCAACCTGCCCACCCTCGAAAGCAACCACGCGGCGCACCACCGCCGCGTCATCGACTACGAGAAGCTGCCTGCCGAAATCCTCCCCGGCCCGCACCAATACGTGGTGGTGATGACTGTAGGCTACCGCACCGATGCTGTAGCGCTGCGCCACTTGCTGAGCCACCCTTCCGGGCAGGGCCCCTACCGCTACCTGGGCGTGATGGGCAGTGTGGCCAAGGTGGCCGAGCTGCGCCGGGGCCTGCGGGAAGAAGGTTTTTCGGAAACCGAGATTGCGCGGCTGCGCGGCCCCATCGGGCTGCCCATCCAAAGCCAGACGCCGGAAGAAATTGCCATCAGCATCGCGGCCGAGCTGATTCAGGTGCGGCGGGGCGCTGCGCTTAATGAGGAATTTTGGCCCTGACGGCTAACTATTCATTCCTCATTAAGCGCAGCGTAACTACCGTTCCGTGTCGCTGGCCTCGTTGTTGGGCACGGTGCCGTTGGCAAACTCCTCGGTGAAGATGCGGTAGCGGTCCAGGATGGAGCGCACGGAACGGCGAAGCACGACTTCGCCCATGGGACCTTCGGGCACGGTCACGCCCGAGGCGTAGCCGTTCCAGACGGCGCGGTTGGTTTTCACGTCGATGAGCGTGACCAGGAGCGTGCCTTCGGCCAGCAGCAGGCGGATGGGCTCATAGCCCTGGCGTTCTTCCTTGGGCGTGTCGTCGGTTTCCTCGATGTTACGCTTAATCCACTGGCTGAGGTCTTCCTGCTGGAAGCCGTGGAATTTCATGTCGCCCTGGTACACCCGGAAATTTACCAGCATATCGGGCCGGCGCTTGGCGAGGCGGTAGCCCTGGGCCAGGAAGCGCTGCTGAATGGCTTCGCGCACGGACTGGCCCAGGGTGCTGCTGTCGGAGGTGAGGCCGGTGCCGGTCACGAAATCGTAGGTCCGGTAGTGGCGGAAGTTGCCCCGGTAGCTATAATCCGAATCTACCCGGGCTTCGCGGGTGGTCATGCAGCCCGTCAGGGCCAGCACAGCGAGTACCAATAATGTAATAGTAGGCTTCATGTGTAAGGGAATTCTCGTGAGGCGATGGAACTACCAATTTACGAAACCTTAGGCACTTAGAGACTTAAGCCACATGAAAAATTTGTGAATATCCATCCCAAGCCCTACCAGCCCCCATTACAGTGGTAGGCCCCGCAGCCAATACCCGCCCGGCCGCCCGACCAAAGACTATTCGCGTAGGCCAACCGCCCCGAGCCGGCCCCTCCAGACGCTAGCCCGGGCAAATGGCTGAGGGGCGGATGTGCTGCCGGCTTTTGGCCAGCACCGGGCGCTTGGCCTTGCCCTTGGCCCCGCCGCCGCTGAAGCTGATGGTCCAGATGCTGTCGAAATCAGCATCGGGCCAATCCGACACGTTTTCGAGGCCCAGGTCCTTCGCAATATCCACAATACAGTTGTGCTCCCACACCACCAGCACGGTGCCCCGAAGCCGGCGCAGCTGCCGGGCAAAGGCCTTGGTATTTTCCACCATAAAGTCGCTGTTGATGGTGAGGTTGTGCTGCACGGCGTAGGGCATCACGGTTTGTAGCATCCGCACGCGGGTCGTGTCCTTGTCGTTGGTGCCGATGACGGGCACGAAGGTGAGGTTGGGCGGCGAGGGCATGAGCTCATTAAGCACGGCGGGCAGGGCCAGCGCCCGGTTGAGGCCGACGCAGGAAAGGTTGTCGCCCTCCTCCGGCTTTTCCCCGTGGCGGATGATGACGATGCGCAGCACGGGCGCGGGCGGCGCGGCTGGAGTTTTGGGGGTAAACGGGTGGAGCTTGGATATCAGGTACAGCCGGGCCTTATTGGAGGCGGTGAGTTTGGGCATGGTGGGGAGGGGAGAGAAGACCGGCCGGGCCGGTGGTCCGCAAGGTAGCGGGTAGGCAATGGTGGATAAAATACCGAACATCAGCCCCAGCGGGGCGACATATCGGTAGCAGGTTCAGCGCTCAGAGATGGCAAAGCCCCAGCGGGGCGACATTCGTTGCACGAGTGCCGCCCCGCTAGGGTTTGAAACAACATGCTCGGAACAGGTTTACTACCGATATGCCGCCCCGCTGGGGCTCTTTCCTACCGGTACCCAGCGGCTTGCAACGCGAACAACTCGGCGTAGCGCCCGGCCCGGGCCAGCAGCTCCTCGTGCGAGCCAATCTCCACGAACTGGCCGTTTTCGATGACCAGGATGCGGTCGGCCATGCGGACGGTGCTGAAGCGGTGGCTGATGAGGACGGCCGTTTTGCCCTGGGTGAGCTCCTTAAAGCGCTGGAAGACTTCGTACTCGGCGCGGGCATCGAGGGCAGCGGTGGGCTCGTCGAGGATGAGGAGCTGGGCGTCGCGCATGT
This sequence comes from Hymenobacter sp. UYAg731, assembly GCF_054061335.1. Taxonomy (NCBI): domain Bacteria; kingdom Pseudomonadati; phylum Bacteroidota; class Cytophagia; order Cytophagales; family Hymenobacteraceae; genus Hymenobacter; species Hymenobacter sp. UYAg731. The sequence goes on from NZ_JBSSEC010000004.1 coordinate 399,630, forward strand.
AGGCGCGGCCGAGGGCGATTTTCTGCCACTCGCCGCCGCTCAGGTCCACGCCGCCGTTGAAGCGGCGGCCAATCATCTGGTCGTAGCCGCCAGGCAGCTTGGCGATGACGGTATCGGCGAGGCTCTGGTGGGCGGCGGTTTCGATGCGGGGTTGGTTCCGGCGCTCCTCGATGCGGCCCACGGCCAGGTTCTGGCCGGCGGGGAGCTGGAAACGCACAAAATCCTGGAAGATGACGCCGATTTCCTGACGCAGTTCGGCGGGGTCGTACTCGCGCAGGTCGTGGCCGTCGAGCAGGATGCGACCCTCGGTAGGGTCGTAGAGGCGGGCCAGCAGCTTGACGAGGGTGGTTTTGCCGGCTCCGTTTTCGCCCACCAAAGCCAGCTTTTCGCCAGCTTGCAGCACGAAGCTGAGATTACGAATGGCCCATTTTGTACCATTCTTGTACTGGAACCCGACGTTTTCAAACTCAAAACCCTGCTGAATGGGCCGGGGGAAGGCGCGGGCCGTTCCGCCGGTGGCGGGCTGGCGCACAATGCGCGGCCGCAACGCAAAGAACTCGAAGAAATCCTGCAGATACAAGGCCCCGTCGGCCACGGAGCTGAAGCGGCTGAGGATGCCTTCGAGCAGCCCTCGCAGCCGGGCGAAGGAGCCGGCCAGGAAGGTGAGCTGGCCCAGCGAAATCTGCCCGGCCACGGTGCGAGCGATGATGTAGACGTAGGCTCCGTAGTAGCCGGCCGCGCCGATGCCGGCGAAGAGGGCACCCCAGCCGGCGCGGCGCAGCACGAGGGATTTGTTCTGGCGGTAGAAGTCGTCGGACAGCTCGCGGAAGCGGTCGATGAGGAAGTTCGAGAGGCCGAAAATCTTCACTTCCTTGGCTGTTTCGTCGCTGGCCCCGGTCTGGCGCAGGTAGTCGAGCTCGCGGCGCTCGGGCGTCCAGGAGTGCGAGAGGGAGTAGCTGCGCTCGTTGAAGTGCGACTCGCCGAGGAAGGCGGGCACCACGGCCAGCAGCAGCAGCCCCAGCAGCCACGGCTGGAAGGCCACCAGCCCGCCGGCCAGCAGTACGAGCGTCACGGCATCCTGGCCCTGGGCCAGCACCTGGCTCATGAGCACGGTGCGGGAGAGGGTTTGGCGGCGGGCGCGTTCCAGCTTGTCGTAGAAGGTGCTGTCCTCGAACTGGTCGAGGTCGAGCTCGGCGGCGTGCTCCATGAGGCGGATGGACGACTGGTTGGCGAACAGGTCGCCGAGCAAGCTGTCGAGCAGGGCCACGCCGCGCCCCATCGCATCAGCCAGTAGCACGAGGCCGAACTCCAGCGCCACCAACGTGAGCACGGGCTTGAGCACCCGCTCGAGGGCGGGCAGCCGGGTGAGCTGCACCACGGCATCAATAATGAGCTTGCCCACATAGAGCGTGGCCAGCGGCAGAAAGGCCCGCACGAGGCGCAGGGCAATGTTGGCCAGCGCCAGGCTGGGACTGGTGTGCCAGATGAGCTTCAGAAACGCCGGCAAATGGCGCAGGGCCGATACCCGCTCGCGCACGCTCACGGCGGGCTTTTCGGGGCCGCGCGACCCGTTGGGATTCTTGGCGGAAATGGATTTCAGGAATTCAAACATGGCCCGGGCTGGGGCAAGGTTGGGGCCGGGTTTGGGGGGCGGCCGTTTTGGCAGGGGGAAGTCTAATCATAAATGGATTGAAAAAATCTACAAAGGCTTCCCTAAAATCGGCTAATCAACAATTAGATTGCACTTTGTTCTACTGTTAAAAATCCGATTTCAACTTCGGTATACTCGTTTTCATCAACAATTAATAAACACCCTTTTATGCCGGCTCCTTTTGAAGAACTTTTGGTTGACCATTCATACATATGCAATGCATTGGGTGAACTAATGAATAATTGGCACCAGCGGGAAGATACAGGTCCTTTATGGATGGAGTTACTCGAGCCGCTTGCTGCCCGAATTGGTTTTGCTTCTTCCTCTCTTGAGAATTTATTGTCGGGGACTGTACGAGGAGGACATACTAACACTCCAGTTACGTTTCCCGACCTTCCTTCTATATATACTCTTGCACGCACACAATTAGAAGCATATCTCACCTTTTTCTACCTATACATTGGTCCCCAAAGTGATGAAGAACGTGCGCTCAAATACAACATTTATGTAGCCGGAGGGCTCGCGTCGCGCCAGTCGTTGAAGGATGAATTTGAGCAGTTGTATTTGGAAACTCAAGATGAACGTCTTCCACTGTTGTTAACGCAGATTCAGCAAGAAGGCGATAGAATAGAGCGGTTGAGAACACAAATTGAAGGCAACCCACTATTCAATTCTATGTATGACGCTCAACAGAGACGCAATATCATGTCTACGACCCAGCCACGCACAAGAACTCAAGGCTGGATTGGTATTATCAAATCTTCTCCATTGTCTACCATTGGCTTTACTAATCGTTGGAGTTTATATTCTGCTCACGCTCATTCAGAATTTGTTAGCCTTCTTCAATTACGAGACTACATCTCAAACGTCGCTGAGCACGACAGCTATACTCGTCATATGGCTTTGAAAGGCTCCCTAATGGTTTTAAGCACTTTTATCGTTCAGTTTGTCCAATATCTGCGCTTAGAAACTTATTACGACACATTTCCCGAAGATTTGCGAAAAGCCATCGATTTTTGGAAGGAGTTCGCCAAGGGTGATTAGTTTCCCCAGAAGCCCTAGCCCCGCCAGCGGCTGGGGCTTCTTCGTGGCACGGCCCGGCGGGAGCGACAGCCTTTTGCTGGTCCCTGGCTGCTTCCCGGGGTTGTGGCGCGGCGGCAAAGGAGCGACATAGCAGTGCGGGCACGGGTTGCGGGCAGCGTGCTACTTTGGCCCGGTGCCAAACAGGAAACGTAGCGCGTCGTATTCCGCAATAAAGGGAACCGACATGTGGCTGTCGTTCGGGTAGTATTTTCCTCGATACTTCAACCCGTTTTGCTGGTTGTGTTCAAAATAGCCCTGCAATTTTAACACGCTCCGCATGTGCAGGGTAGCTGCGGTGGTGTCGGTGAGCACCCTCGCTACGCTCATGCCCTCGTCTGCCGTGTTGGCGATGCCCAGGTAGAGGGAGGTGCCGGGAAAACGCCGGGTTTCCAGCGCCCGTTTTGTTTCTTTCAACAGGGCTTGGTTGTCCCACCACATGCTGGGGTCAAGGCAGATGTAGGAATCAAACAACTGGGTATGGTACACAAAAACCTGCATTACGGCAAGCCCTCCAAGGGAGTGGCCGATGAGCATTTTGCGGGGTTGGGTGGGGTAATGGCGGTCGATGTACGGCATCAATTCCTGCTCGATAAACGCAATAAAAGCTTCGCCCCCTCCGCTGGTTTTGCTGGCCCCCGCTGGCCAAAACGGCGGGTCGGCGGTTACGTGGGTGGGGGTCAAATCCTTGCGCCGGTCCGGATGCAGCAGGCCGACCACAATCATTTCCGGACACAGCGCATTGTAGTTGGTGCTCAGGTATTGAATCATGCTGGTCGTGGCGGCAAACTGGGCGTCGGCATCGAAGAGGTAAACCACCGGGTACCGTTTGGCCGCCGCCGGGCCCGCCGCACCAGCGGGCACATGGACGTAAAATTTTCGGTTTTCTTTCAGTATCGTGGACCGCAGGCTGTCTAGGTGCCCCAGCACCGTTTGGTTGCCTGGCTGCGCCGCGCTGTGGAAGCAGACAAAAACGCACGAAAGGAAGAGAATGAACTGGTTCATGTGAGTAGCGGCGTCTGAGGTGTCAAAGGTCCGCCGCATCGATGGAAGTTTTTCGCTGCACCTCGTGTGACGATGAAACCAGTGCCTGGATAAGGTGGCGCGGTTAAAACGCCGCCCGGAAATAGGGCCACATGAAATACAGAGCTGCCCCTTGCAGCAGCGTCAGCCCCAGGGTAACGCCCCAGAAAGCGGCTTTGCGGTTTTTATGGTGCAGCAGTAACATTGCGGCCCACGCGCCGGGGGCCGCACCCGGCAGCGTGGCAAGGTGCAGCGTTTTTTCGGCAATGCGCCGCTGGCCCCGTTGGGCTTTGCGCTTGTCCAGGGCGAAGAGCAGGAAACACAGCAGATTGAAAAACAACAGGCAGCTCAGGAGAATGGTCATGGGGCGGGCGGCGGGCCTTGCGGCTTAGGCTGGGCGGGGTTTCGGCCGGGGTGGTTCCGGCATGGGTCTGAACCGGTTGGGCGGGTTCAAAAAGGGGCGAGGAATACGGGCTACTCGTGGTTTGGCCGACGAAGAGGACACCAGCGGGGCCGCAAGTTATGGCGCTGCCTTCAAGGGAAAGGCGGGGTATCTGCCAGAAGCCCCAGGCGGGGGTTTCTTCGTGGCACAGCCCGGCGGGAGCCCAGCACCCGTGGTTTTCGCACTACCTGCCCAGTGCCGACCTTTGCGGCACTCATGCCCGCAACTGCTGCTCCCGCTTCCCGCCCCTACTCCGCCGGCTTTTGGCTGATGTGCCTGTCGTCGTTCCTGTTTTTTCTCAGCTTCAACCTGCTGCTGCCCGAGCTGCCCGACCACCTCACCCGGTTGGGCGGGGGCGAGTACAAGGGCTTCATCATTGCCCTGTTTACCCTCACGGCGGGGCTGAGCCGGCCGTTTTCGGGCAAGCTGGCCGATACCGTGGGCCGCATTCCAGTGATGGTGTTTGGCTCGCTGGTGTGCTTCGTGTGCGGGTTTTTCTATCCGTGGGCGCTCACGGTCACCGGGTTTCTGGGGCTGCGGCTGCTCCACGGCTTCAGCACGGGCTTCAAGCCCACGGGCACGGCCGCTTTCATCGCCGACATCGTGCCCGTGGAGCGGCGCGGCGAGGCCATGGGCCTGCTGGGCGTGACGGGCAGCCTGGGCATGGCGGCCGGGCCGGCCTTCGGCTCGTGGGTGGCGGCCACGTTCTCCCTCAACACCATGTTCTACTGCTCCAGCGCGGCGGCCCTGCTCTCGCTGGTGGTGCAAGGCACCCTCACTGAAACCCTGCCGGTGGCCCAGCGCGAGAAGTTCAGCTTCAAGTTGCTGAAGCTGAACTGGGGCGAGGTGCTGGAGCCCAAGGTGCTGCCGGCGGCCCTCACCACGCTGCTGTGCCTGTTTCCGTTTGGGGCAGTGCTCACGGTAATACCCGACCAGAGCCGGCTGCTGGGCCTCACGGGCTCGCACAAGGGCTGGTTTTACCTGTGCTACACCATTGCCTCGCTGGTGGTGCGGCTGGTGGCGGGCAAGTCGTCGGACAAATACGGGCGGGTGCCGGTGCTGCGCTGGTCCACGGCCGCCCTCGCCCTGGGGCTGGCCCTGCTGGTCTGGTCGCCCTCGGTGCCGGGGTTTCTGCTGGGCGCGGTGGTGTTTGGGCTGGGCACGGGCCTGAACTCGCCCACTCTCTACGCCTGGACCATCGACCTGAGCGACCCGCTGCGCCGGGGCCGGGCTGTGGCCACCATGTACATCGCCCTCGAAGCCGGCATCGGGCTGGGCGCGCTGGCGGCGGGCTGGATTTTTAGCAACCACGCCACCCACCTGCCCTACGTACACGGCCTGAGCCTGGCGTGCGTGCTGGCGGCGCTGGTGTACCTGCTGCGAGTGCCCGCCGACCGGCCCGCCGGCCATTCGGCCGCCACCGATGCAGTGCCCGAGCCCTCGGCCGAGGAAGTGGTATAGCCGCGCCGCGCTGTGATACTGAAGTTCAAAAAGTCGGTTCGCCGATGTAGAGATGCATATTTGCGTTTCTACTTTCCAGACAACTTTATTCTACGGGCAGAAGGTTTAACACCTACATGCGCCAGCACAGTCCGCATAAACAATGGTAGCCGCCAGCTATGCTTTCTTAACGATATGAATTCCCCCAATGCTATAGGCTAAATCAATAGAGACTGGTTTGCCTTTTAAATAAAAAACGCCGTTTTGAAAAGGCGTAATTCTATCGTCAATTAAGAAAAAATAATGTTCCCTATCTGTCAGAATGCTTAGGTTGTCGCTGTTGAGCGCTACTTGTTCAACGTACTCAACCAAGCCCAGCTTATTTAATTCAGGAACGGTAGTTTCCTGCCCATTTATTTCACAAACGTGTTTCTCGCCAAGTCCTGGCATTCCAAACCAAGGCGTAGCTTGTCCCACTTGCAGTGAAACTCCTGAAGTATCGCCGGCAAAAAGAAAATACCTGGTTTTAAACGTTTCAAATTCCGGTGGCAACGATTTTCTCGGAAACGGTTCTTCCGCTTTCCAGAAGAACATGACTTTATTTCGCCATGCCGGGTCATTGCGGTCAGTACCAACCAGATTATCTGTCCAGTAATGCATGTAAAGCTGTCCGGTTCTAAGCAGGATTGTTGATTTAGCAATTGCCCCTTTTTGTTCTTCAGTTAATGGCCGGACAACCTTAAAGGCCTCATTATCGCCGGTCGAAATAAGGGTGTCGCCTTTTTGTAATTGCACCGTCACTGTTTCATCGGAGCCAGGCCCTTTGCCAGCCGAGGGTTCCTTGCCAAATAACTTATCAAATAGTCCCATGGGTATTGTCTATTGAAATGGTGGGGTTGCGGTGGTGGGTAATATTACAGCCAACAACCGAATACGCGTAGTTTTAGGGGTTCAACGATTGTCTACTCCCTTCTTGATGCCAATGCCCGCCGCTTTCCTGCGTTGTTTTTTTTGGCGGGTGCTGCCCGCGTTGTTCGCCCTGTGGCCAGCCCTTTGCGCCGCCCAGGCCCAGCCCGAGCCCATTACGTTCGGCAAAATCGACCCGCGCGACCTGACGGCCGCGCCCTTCGCCGCCGACAGCGCGGCCGCCGTGATACTGTGCGACTACGGCAGCGCCAGCATCGCCACGGACGTGGCCGCCACGCGCAAGGTCCGCTTCACCCGAACCACGCGCATCAAAATCCTAACCAAGGCGGGCCTCGAATGGGCCAACGGGCAGCTGCTGCTGCACCACGAGCAGCCGGGCTACACCGAGCAGCTGACCAGCCTGCGGGGCTTCACCTACAACCTGGTAGATGGGCAGGTGAAGCAGGAGCCCCTGGCGGCGGCTGGCATTTTCACCGACGATGCTTCGGAGACGTATGCCATCAAAAGGTTTGCCCTGCCCAACGTGCGCGTGGGCTCGGTGATAGAGTTCAACTACACCATCGTCTCGGATTACGTGGTCGGCTTCCGAAGCTGGCCGTTCCAGCACAGCATTCCGGTGCGCTGGAGCGAGTTTCGGGCCACCATGTTCCATCAGTACGCCTACAAAATCCTGCTGCAGAACAAGCAGCCGCTGGCCCTCGACGAAGGAACCGGCCAGAAAAGCCTGACGCCGCGCTTCCGGTGGGCCATGCGCGACGTGCCCGCTCTGAGCCGCGAGCCATACATGACGGCCACGGCCGACTACGTTGACGGCCTGACGTTTGAGCTGGACAGCTTCGACGGCCAGGCATTCCTGCGCACCTGGGCAGAGGTGGACCGCTTCGTGCTGAAAGACCCCGCCCTGGGCGTACAGCTGGACCAGTTCAGCTTTATGAAAGCCGACCTGGCCCGCCTGGTGCCTGCCCCCGCCCCCGCCAACGCCCTGGCGCGGGTGGCCGCCGTGCGGGCGCTGGTGATGGCGGCCGTGAAGTGCAATGGCAAAACGGGCAATACGACCTCGGCCGTGCTGCGCAAGGTATACCAGGAAACCCACCAAGGCACGGTGGCCGAAGTGAACCTGCTGCTCATCGCGGCCCTGCGCGGGGCCGGCTTCGTGGCCAACCCCGTGCTGCTGAGCACCCGCAGCCACGGCCAAATCCGGCCCACCATTCCGCTGCTGGGGCAGTTCAACTACGTAGCGGCCCATGTACTGCTGGCCGATGACCAAGAGCTGGTGCTCGATGCCACCGACCCGCTGTTGCCTTACGACCTGCTGCCCGAGCGCTGCCTCAACCAGCAGGGCCGGCTGGTGCTGCCCGCGCCCGGGGCTTCGCGCTGGGTATCGCTCACGCCCCGGCAGCGCCACACCCACCTGCAGCAGGTGCAGGGGCAGCTGAGCGCCACCGGGGCTTTCAGCGGGCAGGTGCATGAGGAATTTGGGGGCTATGCCGGGGGCACGGCCCGAGCGGGCCTGCACGAGATGGGCGACCGGAAATTTGCCGCCCGCCTGGCTGACCAGCACCCGGGCATGACGCTGGGCCCCCTGGCCATTGCCAACCGCGATAGTGCCCAGAACCCCCTGGCGCTGGACTACGCCTTTGCCCAGGCGGCGGAAGCCACCAGCCCGCCGGACCAACTGTACGTGAGCCCGCTGCACGATTTCGGCCTCACCCAAAACCCATTTAAGGCCGAACAACGGGCTTTTCCGGTCGATTTTGGCTACGCCCGCGAAGAAACCCTGCTCATGACCCTGACGCTGCCGCCCGGCTACGCGCTGGCCGACGCGCCCCGCCCCTCGGCCCTGAACCTGCCCAACGATGGCGGCCGCTACGTGTGCAGCATCACGGCCCCGGCCCCCGGCGTGGTGCAGCTCAGCAGCCGCCTGGTGCTGCGCAAACCCATCTACGCCGTGGCCGAGTACGGGCAGCTGCGCGAGCTCTACCGCCTGCTGCTCGAAAAGCAGGCCGGGAAGCTCCTCATTCAGAAGAAAACTGGTGGCTGAGAAGCTGTTCGGTCATTCCTCGGGACGTCAGGCTCATCTGGTGTCCTGAATTATTTTCCTAAATCACTAAATGGATTCATTCAGAAAAATCGAGATGAATAATAGATGATTTTCAATTGAATTCCAGTAGTTTTAGGGGTTCAAAGATTGTCTACTCCATTCTTTTTTCTGCATGCAAGCATCTGTACTTTCCGGCCGCTGGCGGGGCCTGCTTTCGGCCTTTCTACTGGTTATCAGCTATTCGGCCCGGGCTCAGAACGAGCCCATCAGGTTTGGGGTGGTTGATAGCCGGGAGCTCACGGCCGCGCCTTTCGAGGCCGACAGCACGGCATCGGCCGTGGTGCTGTGCGACTTTGGCCGCTCGCGCCTGAAGGGGCAGGGCGGCGGGTTTCAGGTGATTTTTGAGCGGGTGACGCGCATCAAAATCCTCAAAAAACCCGGCTACGAGTACGCCACCGTCGAAATCCCGCTCTACCGCCGCAACGATAACCAGGAAAAAGTGACCAACCTGCGGGGCTTTACCTACAACCTGGTGAACAACGCCGTGGAGAAAACCCGGCTCGAAACCAGCGGCGCGTTTCTGGAGAAGCGCACGCCCACCGTCAGCGTGCAGAAGTTCACGCTGCCCAACGTGCGGGTAGGCTCGGTGATAGAATTTGCTTATACACTGACCTCGGATTTCCTGTTCAACTTTCAGGACTGGACGTTTCAGCGCGATATTCCGGTGCGGTGGAGTGAGTACCGGGTGAGCATTCCGTCGTTTTATCGCTACAAAATCATTTACCAGGGCGCGCAGGCCTTCGCCGTGAACCAGGCCACGGTGGGCTCGACCAACCTGCTACTCGACAATAAAATCCCCACCAGCGCGGGCATCGCGGCCGGGCAGTCGGTGGGCAGCCTCAACATCAGCGCGCCCACCGAGGAGCACACCTGGGCGCTGAAAGACGTGCCGGCCTTTAGTGAGGAGCCGTTCATGACCACGGCCGGGGACTACGTGGCCCGGCTCGATTTTGAGCTGACCGGCGAGCAGTGGCCCGACGAGCCCTACCACGACCTGACCGGCACCTGGGAGAAAGTCAACGCCACGCTGCTGGCCGACGAGGAGTTTGGCGGCCGCCTGGGCCACATCAACTTTATGCAGGCCCAGTTGCAGGGCCTGGCCACCAGGTACCCGGCCATTACCGACCGCGCCGCCGCCGTGCGCCAGCTGGTGATGGCCGCCGTGCGCTACGACGGCACCGACCGCTACTACGCCCTCGACCCGCTCCGCAAGGCCTACGAAGCCCACCGGGGCACCTCGGCCGATGTGAACCTGCTGCTGCTGGCCGCCCTGCGCGAGGCCGGCATCCCGGCCCAGCCGCTGCTGCTGAGCACCCGCGCCCACGGGGCCGTGAGCAAGGAATACCCGCTGCTGGAGCGTTTCAACTACGTGGCCGCGCTGGTGCCGCTGGCCGATGGCAAAGACCTGCTACTGGATGCCACCGAGCCCCTGCTGCCCTGCGGCGTGCTGCCCAAGCGCTGCCTCAACCGGGTGGCCCGCCTCATCACCAAAAACCCGGACGACAGCCGCTGGGTGGACCTGGCTCCCGCCCAGCGCCGCGTGCATTACCAGCAGGTGGCCCTCACGCTGGACGCCCAGGGCGGCCTCACGGGCAAGGTGCATGACGAACACGGCGGCTATGCCGGGGCCGAGGCCCGCGCACGGCTGGCCGGCCAGGGCGAGAAAAAGTACCTGGCCACCGCCACGCAGCGCCACGAAAACTGGACCCTGAGCAAGCCCACCCTGGCTCACGCCGACAACGTAGATAAGCCCCTGACGCTGGACTACGAATTTACGCAGCTGGCCGGGGGCGCGGCCGCCACCGGCCCCCTTTACCTAAGCCCGCTGAGCGAGTTTGGCCTGGGCCAAAACCCGTTCCGGCGCGAGCAGCGGGACTTTCCCATCGACTTTGGCCTTCCGCAGGACGAGACGATGGTCGTCAACCTGACGCTGCCCGCCGGCTACGAGCTGGCCACCGTGCCCAAGCCCGCCGTGGTGGAGCTGCCCGACGGCGGCGGCCGCTTCCTGTGCAGCGTGGCGGCGGCCACGCCGGGCACGGTGACGCTCATCAGCCGCCTCACGCTGCGCAACCCCGTGTACAGCGCCGCACAGTACCCCAACCTGCGCGAGCTGTACCGCCTGATGCTGGAAAAGCACGGCGAGAAGCTCATCATTCAAAAGAAAGCCGGCAGCTAAACAGCGGGGGTTTTCTGCAATTAATTACCTCATTACCCTTTCCTAACCCGCTCTATTTATGAAGCACTCATTACGCTACCCGGTGGCATTGGCCGCCCTGGTGCTGGCCAGCCTCACGGCCCAGGCCCAGACCGAACCCATCAAATTTGGCAAGCCCGACCCCAAGGACTTCACGGCCGCGCCATTCGTGGGCGACTCGGCCGCCGCGGCCGTGGTGCTCTGCGACTACGGCACGACCAACTTCCAATACAACAACAACGACTTTCAGCTGATATCGGAGCGCACCACGCGCATCAAAATCCTGAAAAAAGCCGGCTACGACGCGGCTACGGTGGAAATCCCCCTCTACCACCGCGGCGACAGCCAGGAGAAAATTTCCGGCCTGCGCGGCACCACCTACAACCTGGTGAATGGCCAGGTGGTGAAAACCAAGCTGGACGGTACCAATACCTTCACCGAGGACCGCACGGCCAACGTGCGGGTACGCAAGTTTACGCTGCCCGACGTGCGCGAGGGTTCGGTGATTGAGTTTAACTACACGGTGATTTCTGACTTCCTGTTCAACTTTCAGGACTGGACATTCCAGCGCGACATTCCCGTGCGGTGGAGCGAGTTCCGGGCCAACATTCCGGAGTATTTCCACTACAAGATGCTGCAACAGGGCTACCACGCGCTGGCGGTACAGTCGCAGAGCGAGAGTGCCATGCAGTTTACGGTGCATACGGCGGGGGGATTCACGGGCAGCGGCATGGCGACTACGCGCGAGGCCGGCAGCAGCGATGCGGTATCGACGCGCTCCACCAGCTACGACTGGGCCATGAAAGACGTGCCGGCTTTCCGCGACGAGCCCTACATGACCACGTCGGAAGACTACCTGGACCGCATCAGCTTCCAGCTGGCCGGCGAGCAGTTTCCGAACCAGCCCTACCGCAACGTGTCCGGCACCTGGGCCAAAATTGACATGGAGCTGCTGAGCAGCGACGACTTCGGGGCCCAGCTGGACCGGGGCGGCTTTTTGAAGGACCAGATTGTGCCGCTGGTGGCCAAATACCCGGACCTGCTGGCCCGCGCCGCCGCCGTACGCGAGGTGGTGATGGCCGCCGTGCGCTACGATGGCACCAACCACTACGCCACCACGGCGTCGTTGCGCAAGGCCTTTGATGCTCACCGGGGTACGTCGGCCGACGTGAACCTGCTGCTCATTTCGGCCCTGCGCATGGCCGGCGTGCCGGCCAATCCGCTGCTGCTGAGTACCCGTAGCCACGGCCGCGTGGACCAGACCCAGCCCATGCTTTCGCGCTTCAACTACGTGATGGCGCTGGTGACCCTGGCCGACGGCAAAGACCTGCTGGTGGATGCCACCGAGCCCCTGCTGCCCTGCGGCGCGCTGCCCAAGCGCTGCCTGAACCAGGCCGGCCGCCTCATCATGAAAAAAGCCGAAGACGGCCGCTGGGTCAACCTCACCCCCGACCAACGCTACGTGCATTACCAGCAGGTGGCCCTCACGATGGATGCCAAGGGCGGCCTCACGGGTAAGGTGCATGAGGAGCACGGCGGTTACGCCGCCGCCGACGCCCGCCAGGAGCTGAGCAGCCTGGGCGAGAAGAAATACCTGGCCCAGATGACCCGCCCGCACAGCGGCTGGACCGTGCCCAAGCTAACCGTGGCCGAACGCGAAAACGTGGCCAAGCCCCTGGCCCTGGACTACGAATTCACCCAAGCCGCCGACGACAACGCCACCGCCGACCTGCTCTACCTCAGCCCGCTCCGCGAGTTTAGCGGCGAGCAAAACCCCTTCCGGCACGACGGCCGGCTGTTTCCCGTGGACTTTGGCGCGCCGCAGGACGAAACCACGATGGTTACCCTGACCCTGCCCGCCGGCTACGAGCTGGCCGAAATGCCCAAGCCGGCCATTGTGGACCTGCCCGAGGGCGGCGGGCGCTTTATGTGTACCGTCACGGCCACCGCGCCCGGCGTGGTGCAGCTCATGAGCCGCATGAGCCTGCGCAAGCCCGTGTACGCGGCCGAAGAATATACCCAGCTGCGCGAGTTCTACCGCCTGATGCTGGAAAAGCAGAGCGAGCGACTCATTATCAAGAAGAAAGCTTAACTCACAATCTGATGAAAGTCCTGCTCTCTTTCCTGGCCGTGCTGCCGCTCGGCAGCTTTCTGATGCACCCGGCCGCGCCCGCGCCCAAATACGCGGTGGCCGACATTCCGACGGCCCTGCGCGAGGGGGCCAATGCCGTGGTGCGGGCCGATGACGAGGTGGTAACCGTGAAATCGTCCGGCCGGCTGGTGCATACCGTGCATCGCGTGGTGACGGTGCTCAGCGATGCCGGCGACGACCTGGGCCGCCACATGGTGAGCTACGACGCGCTGAACGCGCTGAGCTACCTGCGCGGGGCCGTGTACGATGCCGACGGCCGCCTGCTACACCAGCTGCGCGCCGCCGAAATCCACGACCAGGGCGTGGGCGACGCGGGCGGCAGCTTTATGACTGACGTGCGGGTGCGCTACGCCGACCTGCGCCAGCCCCAGACGCCCTACACGGTGGAGTTCGACTACGAAATCGTGTCCGACAACACCTTGTTCTATCCCAGCTGGCAGCCGCAGGAGGCCGAGGGCGTGGCCGTGCAGTCGGCCACGCTGCACGTCATCACGCCCAGCGCATTGCCCCTACGCTACCAGGAGCGGCTGTTGCCCGCCGGCACCGCCCTGGCCCACACCACCGCCGGCAGCCAGGAAACCTACGAGTGGAAGCTGGCCAACCTGCCGGCCATGGACGAGGAAGAGGCCGCCCCGCCCCTCGTCGACCTCACGCCCGCCGTGGCCCTGGCCCCCGGCACCTTCGAGGTGCAGGGCCACAAGGGCACCTGCGCGACCTGGCAGGGCCTGGGCCAGTGGAGCTACGAGCTGAATGCCGGCCGCGATGTGCTGCCGCCCGCCACCCTGGCCAAGGTGCAAGCCCTGGTGCGCGACGCCCCCGATGCCCGCGCCCGCGCCCGGCGCGTGTACGAAATGCTACAGGGCAGCACCCGCTACATCTCGGTGCAGCTGGGCCTGGGCGGCTGGCAGACTTTCCCGGCCAGCGCCGTGGCTAGCAGCGGCTACGGCGACTGCAAAGCCCTGAGCAACTACACCAAAGCCCTGCTGGCCGCCGCCAACGTGCCCGCCTACGTGGCCCTGGTGGGCGCGGGCTCCGACCACGGCGACCTGCGCGCCGACTTCCCCAGCTCGCAGTTTAACCACGCCATTCTGTGCGTGCCGCCGGCTAAGGGCAGCCCGGCCGATACGCTGTGGCTGGAATGCACCAGCCAGACCAATGCCTTCGGCTACATGGGCAGCTTCACGGGCAACCGCCACGCGCTGCTGCTCACGCCCGAAGGCGGCAAGCTGGTGGCCACGCCCCGCTACAGCACCGCCGAAAACCGCCAGGTGCGCCGCCTCGACCTGTTTCTGGATGCCACGGGCAGCGCCACGGCCACGGCCCGCACCCTGCGCACCGGCCAGGAGCAGGACCTCTACGCCCAGCTGCTGCACGAACTGGGGCCGGTAGAGCAGAAGAAATACGTCACCGACCATCTCCGGCTGCCCACCTTCACCCTCACCAGATTTAACCTGGCCGCCGCGCCGGCGGGCCCGCTGCCGGGCGTGGTCGAGAACCTGGCGCTGGCGCTGCCGGGCTTTGCCCCGCCCAGCGGCAAGCGCGTATTCATCAACCCCAACCTGCTGAGCCGCCTGCCCGCCCTGCCCGCACAGGTAGGCGAGCGCCAGGCCGACCTCTGGCTCGACCACGCCAGCCTGCACGCCGATACCGTGCGGCTGCACCTGCCCGCCGGCTTCCACCCCGAAAACCTGCCCGCCCCCGTGCAGCTCAGCACCGCCTACGGCACCTACGCCAGCCATTACGCCGCCCTGCCCGATGGCACCATCCAGTACGTCCGCCGGCTGGAGCTGAAGCGCGGCCACCTGCCCAAAACCGCCTACGCCGGCTACCTCGACTTCCGCCGCAAAATCAGCGTGGCCGATAAGACGCAGGTGGTATTATTAAAAACGGAGAGCTAAGATAAAGTAGCCTGGACTCTGCGAGTCCAGGCTACTGCTTAAAATTTTAGCCGCAGCTGCGCCTTCACTTCGCCACGCAGCGAGCCCTGGATGGCTTCCAGGCCCGTGCCCACCACGTCCTGGTGGCGGTAGCGGGTTTCGGCGTAGCGCAGCCAGAGCGTGATGGCGCGGTTGACGCGGATTTCGGCGATGCCGTACACCCGCGTGCCCTGGCCGTAGAGGGCCGGCACCGATACGGCCAGCAGCACGTCCTGCTCGAACACATACTGGCGGGAGTCGTAGTCGTCGGCATCGAAGATGGAGTAGCGGGCCGTGAGCTTAAGGGTGCGGTTGAACTGGTAGCCCACGTCCTGGGCCAGCACGTAGCCGCTGCGCCAGGCCAGGCCGTCGTCGTCGCGCAGGCGCAGGGCCTGCATGCGGGTGCGTAGCTCCAGCTGGGGCGAGATAGCCGTGTTGTAATACACCAGGATACTCTGGCGCAGCTGCTCGCCGGGCAGCGGCAGGGCGCGGTTGGGGTCGAGGCTGGCGAGGTCGGCGCTGGCCAGGTCGCGGGGCTTGAGGCGCTGGCGCAGCTGCACGTAGAGCAGGCTGGTTTTGGTGGGCGAGTAGGCGATGCGGACGAGGGCATCGTGGCCGTCGGTGGGGGCGCTGGCCCGGTAGCGCAGCCACGGGAAGCGGAACTGGTCGTAGTAGGCCGATATTTCCCAGCGGGCCACGGGCCGCACTTTCAGTCCGATGTAGACGCCGGTTTCGTTGATGTTGCGGGTGTTTTCGCTGAAGGCATTGCCGTAGAGGGTGTGAAAATTAACATCGTAGTGCCGCACCAGCAGGGCCGCGTCTACGTTGGAGCCGAGGCTGGCCAGCAGGCCGTTCACGGTGCCCAGGCCGCCGCCGGTGCTACGCGCCGTCTCGCCAAACAGCAGAAAGTTGCGGTACACGTAGCTGTAATTCAGGCTCAGGGCCAGGTTTTCGCGGCCGCTGAACTCGAAGTAATTATATGCCTCGGGGCGCTTGAGAATGGGCGTGCCGTAGTGCGTGAACACGCCGGTGGCCCCAATGGCCAGGTTGCCATCGCGGCTGGTGTAGGTGGCATTGCCGCCCCCGATGGTTTCGGAGAGTCGGTGCCGGTTGGCAATTTCCGAGGCCGTGCGGTGGAAACCGGTGTAGAGCAGGCCCGAGGTAAACTCGTCGTACTGCGCCAGCGAATCCTGGGTTTGCTGGAGGTTGGCATCCACGTTCTTGTGCGATACGAAGCCAGTGACCTGAACCGTGGGCGCCACCTGGTACGTAGCTGCGCCACCCCGGAAAAACGAGTTTTCGAGCAGCGACGAATACGCCCGCACGCCCACCGACGAGCGGCGCAGCGTGGTAATCGTCTCCGCGCCCTTGCCCACACCCAGCCCCGACGACAGCAGCAAACCCTGCCCGAATTGCAGTTGGTAGTCGCCCAGTGCCAGGGATTTCAGCTTGCCCCGCTCCTGAATGAGCAGGTGTGCAGACACGTAATCGGCCCCGAATTGCCCGTTCTTCGGGTTCCACACGATGGGCTCGCCGGCATCCTTTTCCAGCGAAAAGCCCACGCTGAAATCCTTGGTGTGGCTCACGCGGTAGCGAATCAGCATCTTATCGGCCGAGCCGAGGTAACGCGTGGTGGGCTGGCCTTGGTAGAGGGTGGGCGGCGTATAGCCTTGGCGCTCCTGCAACACCCGCTCGTAGCGCAGGTAAAGAGCGTTATTATCCTCGCGGGCAATGCGCTGCCAGAGCGTGCCCCGCGCCGAATTCCGGCCGCTACTCTGCACGCTCACGAAGGGCAGAATGCGGTTTATGGTGCGTAAGTCATAGCCCTCAATGCTTTGCAGCTCATACACGCTCAGCAGGTCGCCGTTGGCCTGGCGGTGATTGAGCAGCGACGTTATCTGGTTTTCATTGAGCAGCAGCAGCGAGCGCAACTCCTCGCGGGTCGCGACGTTGAGGTTGATGGGCGTTTGGTAATACTGGAGCAGCGTTTCGTAGAGGTCCTCGTAGGGCACTTCATCCGATTGAATTTCGGCAAAAAGCTCCTGCGTCAGGCGGTCCAGGTCCGGGGCGCGGCGCACGTAGTCCTGGGCGTTTGCTGCCTGCCCGATGAGCAAGGCCGCGCAAACCGTGAGCCCGGCCAATCCATTGCGCATATTAAACCCATGGGGAAAGCGTAGATTTTTCCTCATTGCTTCCCGCCCCACGATTTACTCACGCTCAAGTGCTGGCTAAAGCCCAGCGCCTGCTGAAAAGCCGCCGCGTAGTCAATCTGAAACGCGCCGGCCAGCACGCCAATGCCCGCGCTGGCCTGCTCCGTGAGCGAGGCCAGGCCCAGGCGGGCGGCAAGCACCGGCACCGGCCGGTACTCCAGCCCGACTTTGAAATTGGCGGCGCGCTCCACGTCCTTTTCGGTTTCCAGCAGCAACAGCACCTGGCTGCCGGGGCGGTAGGCCAGGCCGGCCTTGAGAATGGTGGGCACCCGCTCGTCCTGGTAGCTGGCCAGCTTGGTTTGGCTGATATTATAAAGCGAAGCGCCGAAGCTGAGCCGCCGGGGCACTATTTCAATCTGACCACCCAGCGTGCCCAGCACCACGCGCCGGCTGCCCAGGCCCTCGATGCTTACTTGCAGCATGTCGGCCCGCGCTCCCAGGCTGATTTGGCCGAAGCGGTAGGCGTAGCCCGCGCCCACACGGGTTTCGTTGTAGAGCACCCCGCCGAAGCGCTGGACCTCGAAAGCCACCACGCCGTTGCGCGCCCAGGTGGGCGTGGGCGCAGGGCTCAGCGACGGCGCGGCTCCCTCCGCTCCCTGCATCACGCCGCCCGCATCAGGGGCGGTGGTGCGGCCCAACGGCAGCGCCACCGTGAGCGCGCCCACGTTCAGAGCCGGGCTGAAATAGCGGTTTTCGGCGTAGAAACCCACGCTGGGCCGCTGAATTTCGCTGATGCCAGCCACGTTGTTGCCCATGCTCCATACCTCACCGGCCAGCGCCACCGAGGCGTTGCTGAGTGCGGCGGCGCGGGCCCCGCGCACGCCGGGGCCGTTGCCCTGCGCCCGCGCACCCGCCACCGGCCAGAGACTGGAGACGACGAGTAAAAAGCAGAAAGTAGAAATATATTTAGGTAAACAGTGTTTCATAACGGTAAGGTAGCAACTTGGCCGCCATTGAATCAATTCGGCCCGAAATTATTTTGCCGGCCCCGGCGGTTACCCATTTCGGCACCACTGCCGAACTTGCCGTCCCATGCCCCGCTCCTTCTCTGCCGCGCCCCGCCGCGAAACCATTGCGTACCGCAATCACTCCCTCAATTACACGCTCGTATTCCGGTCACGGCGCACCATTGGCTTCGCCGTGCGGCCCGATGGCAGCGTACACATCAGCGCCCCCGCCGGCACCTCGCCCGAGTGGGTGGCCCAGCAAGTGCTGAAAAAAGCCGACTGGATTCTCAAGCATCAGGAAGCCTTTGCCAGCCGGCCCGCCCCACCTCCAACCCGGCATTTTGAGGCCGGCAGCCCGCACTACTACCAGGGCCAGCCCTATCAATTGCGCTTTGCGGAAGCCCGCCGGGCTACCGTGATGGTGGAAGGCAATGAGCTGATTCTGGCTACGCCCGTGCCCCTCACGCCGGCCCAGGCCGAAGCGCTGCTCCACGCCTGGTACGCCCGCCAGGCCGGGCCGCTGTTTGCCGAGGCGCTGGCGCGGGTGTGGCCGCGCTTTGCGGAATTCAACCTGACCCGCCCCACCCTGTCCGTGCGCCAGATGCGGACGCGCTGGGGCAGCTGCACGCCGCGCTCGGCCCGCATTCGCCTCTCGCCGGAGCTGGTGCGCGCCCGCCCCGAGTGCCTCGACTACGTGCTGCTGCACGAGTGCTGCCACCTGCTGGTGGGCGACCATTCCAAAGCCTTCTACGACCTGCAAACGCGGCTGCTGCCCGATTGGGAGCGGTGGAAAGCGGAGCTGAATGCGCTGCCGAAGTAGCTTTCGTTTTAATATCTATCAGCAATGCTGTCCAGCCTTTTCCGCGCCCTATTTCTCGGCCTCGTCTGGTTTTACCAGCGCTTTATTTCGCCGCTCACCGCGCCGAGCTGCCGCTACGCGCCTACATGCTCGGTGTATGCGGTGCAGGCCATCAACAAGTACGGGCCGTGGCGCGGTGGCTGGCTGGCCCTGCGGCGCATTGCCAGCTGCCACCCCTGGGGCGGCCACGGCTACGACCCCGTACCCTAAACGGCAGATTGCGTATAGGCAGGCTTAACTTCCCGCTTTACGTAAATGCGCTTTATTCCCCTCGTGCCGGCCGCGCTGGTCCTGTTATTCACCGCTGCCTGCTCCCAGGCCCAGTCCGATAAAACCACTGATTCAGCGTCCAACTCAGGGGCTGATATGCCCAAAGGCGGCGACCGCCGCAAAGACAAAAACGCGGCTTCCGAAATTGCCGGCCTCACCAAAGTCGGCTCCGTTAAGGGCGTGGTGCCCGAAAGCTCGGGGCTGGCCCCGGCCCCGGAAAGCGGCAGCTACTTCAGCTTCGGCGACGACGGCAACTCCCCCACGCTCTACGAAATCAGCGGCGCGGGCCAGCTGGCGCGCACGCTGGAGGTGCCGGCCACCAACACCGACTGGGAAAGCCTGAGCCGCGACGGCAGCGGCAACTACTACATCGGCGACTGCGGCAATAACGAGAGCCAGCGCCGCGACCTCAAAATCTTCAAGTTCCGACCCGATAATCCCAAGTCCGTCGGCACCATTGCCTTCACCTACCCCGACCAGCGCGAATTTCCGCCCAAAAAGAAGCAGCGCAACTTCGACTGCGAAGCGAGCCTCTGGCACGATGGCCAGGTGTGGCTTTTCACCAAAGACCGGGGCCAGGACCACACCAGCAACGTGTATACTGTGCCCGACCAGCCTGGCACCTACACGGCCAAAAAAATCACCGGCCTGGCCATTCCCGGCCAGGTCACCGATGCCGCGCTGCGCGCCGATGGCCATCGCCTGGTGCTGCTGGGCCGGGGCGAGCTGTTTATTCTCGACGGTAATTCCTGGGCCGAAATCCTGAAAGCCACGCCCCGCCAGATTTCCCTGGCCGGGGCCGGGCAAACCGAAGGCGCGGCTTTTAAAGACGATAATACGTTACTCATCAGCACCGAGAAAGGCGATTTGTACGAGTACAAATTGCCGTAAGCGCATAGATTCGAGCAACGCAAAAAGCGGTTTCGCAAGGCTTGGCACAATGCCCAACTTTGCGAAACCGCTTTTTGCGTTGCTCGAATCTGCGCTAAACCCGCGGTTGTTCCAGGCCGGGCGCGGGCTGCGGGTCGCCTTCCTTGCCCAGGTCACGCGGGGCGTAGCCGTAGGGGTTTTCAGGGTCTTTGCCGGCCCGCCACAGCACCCAGATGCCGATAAAAATCAGCGGAATACTCAGCAGCTGGCCTTGGTTGAGTGCATGGCCATTTTCAAACGCTACCTGGTTCTCCTTCAGGTACTCACCGAGAAAACGCTGGATAAACAGCAGCACCACAAACAGCCCGAACAACTGCCCGCGCGGCGTGTGCTCTTTGGTACGGTTCCACATCGAATAGAGCACGATGAGCAGGAAAACGCAGAACAGCGCCTCGTAAATCTGGGTGGGGTGGCGCGGCACGGCCATGAGTGTATCAGCGGTTGTTGGCTGGCCGGCCGCATGAAGCGGGTAAGCATAGATGCCATTCGGCTGCACTACGCGGTCAATCAACACCGCCCCGGTGGGCAGCGGCGTGGTAGCGGGCAGCAGGTGTTCGGTATCGCGCGGGAAGGTGAAGGCCCACGGCGCGTTGGTGGGCTTGCCCACGATTTCGGAGTTCATCAGATTGCCGGTGCGGATGCATGCTCCGCCCAGCGCCACCACAATCACAATGCGGTCGAGCACCCACAGGTAATCGAACTTATTATTGCGCGCAAACAGCCAGCAGGCCAACAAAATACCAATAGTAGCGCCGTGGCTGGCCAACCCGCCCTGCCAGATTTTGAACACGACCATGGGGTCGGCCTTCAGGGCATCAAAGTCATAAAACAGCATGTGGCCCAGCCGCGCCCCCACGATGGTGCCGATGAGCATGTAAATTGTAATCACATCGACCCACTGTGGCGACACCCGTTCGGAACGGTAGATGTGCGTGAGGATGAACGTGCCCACCACGAAGGGCAGCATGAAAAACAGCCCGTACCAGCGCAGCGTGAGCCAGCCGATATGAGCGATAATGGGATTAACGTTCCAGAGAATAGCGTTGAGAAAAGGATGCATGGGGCGAAGAGGTTATAAGGCGTCAAAGGTACTCAGCCCTCCGAGGTTGCGACTTTACGGCAGCGGGGCACTGATAAGATGGTAGCAGCGACTGAAATCAGCGCGGAGTCAACGGCTGTAGCCCGCTCGGTGGGTCGGTGTGGTACCGCGCGGCGGCCGAAGGCAGGGCCGGTCCGTCGCCACTGAGGGCCAGTACCAACGCCCCCAGCAGCGCCGCGTAGGCGGGCTGGCGTAGCCAGACGGGCAGCCATTGCCGGGAACCCGGCGCATTGGCAATAAGCCGGGCCTGCACCCGCGCATAAAAAAACGGCCGGGGCTGGGCTACGGGCTGGTTGCGCAGCTGGCGCATCAGGGCCTCCCATTCTTCGTCGGAACCGGGGCGATTGATGATATCAGACATGGCGAAGGGGAGATTGAACGTGTTTGCGAAGGGTTTGCCGGGCGCGGAACAGCAGGGATTCGACGGCGGCCACGGTGGTACCGAGCACGGCCGCGATTTGCTCGTAGCTCAGCTCCTGCTCGTGGCGCAGCGTGAAGGCCACCTGCTGCTGGTCGGGCAGGCGCGCGATGTGGGCCAACAGCAGCTGGAGTTGCTGCTGGCCCTCCAGCAGCGCCAGCGGGTGGGCGTGGTCAGGCGGCTCGTGCAACACGCCGTTATCAAAACCCAGTAGGCTGGTGAAGTAGGCAAAGCGCTTTTTGGCCTGGGCGCGGCGGCGGTTTTTCAGCGCGCGAGAGGTGGCCAGGCGGTAGAGCCAAGTGCTCAGGGATGCCTCGCCCCGAAACTGGCCAATGGTTTGGTAAACCTCCACGAAAACATCCTGGGCCACATCTTCGGCTTCTTCCTCATTGCGCAGCAGGGAAAATACCGTACGGTAAATCCGGTTCTGGTAGCGCGCTACCAACGTGCGAAACGCGGCTTCGCTCCCTGATTGCAGCTGCTCTATCAGTTCCGCGTCGGCGACGGTAGTTGGAGCGGCCAACCGGTCGCAGGTTGGCGGTTCATGAGCCGGAAAGAGCGGAAGCAGGCAGGTCACAGGGGCAGGACTGAATTTTAGAATTACGCTACTCTGCTTCGGTATCAGCCCATTGCTGCGCGTACCAAGGTTGCATAGCTTGGGACCCATTAGTGCCCAAAACTTGCGCCAGGGATTAACTATTTTTATAAAACCTTAATTATCAATAATTAAATATCAAACGGCCACGTAGTAAATCTAGGTTGCGAACCAGCCGCGTAGCGGCGACTGGTTTGTAGAAACCCACACAGGTGAGCGGTAGAGCCGCGTAGCGGTGCCAGTCTTCATGAGGTTTCTGTCACCGCTACGCGGCTTTTTTTCCACTTTTCGCCTACTTACTGCAGACCGGTCGCCGCTACGCAGTTGGTTCGCAACCTGGGTCAATTATCCTCCTCTACCGGCACAAGCTAAAGCATGTGCTACAGCGCCGCCAACTCCTCCGAAAACCCGCCGCTGAGAATCGGGAACCGCAGCCAGGAGCGCGGGTCCACGTTATAATCGTCTAAGTGAAACGACGGCGCGTACCGCTCGCGCTTCCACTGGTTGCGGCTCCAGAGGCTGTAGAAGCGGCGCACGTAGGCTTTGAGCTGCTCATGGTCGAATCCGGTTCCCTCCGTTTCCAGTGTGGCCAGCACTTGGCGCGGGCTGAGGCGGTTGTAAAAGGCCAGCCGCTCGATGCGGTTGAGTAGCGTGTAGGGCATGAGGTCGCGCTCGTCGGTCTGCTTGTCGGCCAGCGGGCGCAGCTCGGCGGTGGGTTGCAGGGCGTTGACGTGGCGCAGGGCCGGGTAGCCCAGCTCGGTTTCGGCCCAGCGCAGCCACTTTTTCACGAAGTCCTTGTCCACGCCCGCAATGGGCGAAATGCTGCCGGCCGTGTCACCGTCCATGGTGCAGTAGCCCACGCTGGCTTCGGAGCGGTTGGAAGTAGTGATGAGCAGGCAGTTCAGCACGTTGGCCATCATCCAGATGCCGGGGGCCCGCACCCGTGCCTGAATATTTTGCAGGGCCAAATCGTCGGTTTGCCAGGTCAGCTCCCGGCCCAGCGCACCCTCAATTTTGCCCACGTAGCCGGCCACTTCGGCATCAATCTCCCAGTTAAAAAACCGCGCCCCAATGCTATCAGCCAAATCTTTGGCGGAGATGAAAGTGTCATCGGAAGAATTGACGGTACCCTGATAAGCGCAGGTGAGCAGTAGCCGCACCAGTTGCTGGTTGGTGCTCAAGTCACTTTCCGTCGCTGGCGTTTCTACCACCTGAGCCGCACTGCCGCCCGCTCCAGCCTGCTGCACCACCGTAGCAGAAGCCGCCGGGAAGCAGCCACTGCGCCGCTTAAATTCGTCCAGTCCCAACTCCTCCACGCCCAGCCGCACCATTTCGGCCACGCCCACGGCGCAGAAGCAGGAGTCGGCCCCGCCGCTCAAACTCAGCACGAAGCCCCGGCTACGGGCCTTACGCAGGTAGTCGAACAGGGCCAGGCTCATGGCTTGGTTCAATTCCTTGTATTCGTCGGGCGCGGGCAACGGCACTATTTCGGCCGCCGGCTCCGGCTTGGTCGTAAAATCTACGTCCACCCACTCCAAATCCACTTCCTTGAAGCTAAGCAGCTGGTTGCGCTTCAATAAATGGCCATTGCGGGCCACCAGAATTTCGCCGTCGAAGATGATTCGGCCGGCCTCGTTGCCCAGCAAATTGGCGTAGAGATACGTGCAATCAAACGTGCGCGAAGCCTTCATCACCAGCTGATAGCGCACGTCGGTCTTGCTCATCGCAAAGTGGCTGGCCGAGGGATTTACAATCAAATCCACCTTGCCCTGGAGCCGGCAGGCGGGCCGCACATTATCGGCCCGCCAAGCATCCTCGCAAATCTCAAAGCCGAACCGCACGCCCTCGTGCTCAAAAATGAGGTCGCCCAACGGCCACGTCTCCGCTTCCCAGCTCACGGTACCGGTTTCGCCCGCCACCCAAGGCGCAAAGAAGCGCGTCTCATAATGCACGCCGTCATTGGCCAGAAACTGCTTGGCCGCGAAGCCCAGAATCTGCCCGTCGCGCAGCACCGCCGCCGTGTTATAGGTGCGGCCCGGCAGCCGCACCGGCAGCCCCACTACCACACAAATGCCCTGCGTCCATTCACGCACCTTCTGTATATGCGCCAGCGCCGCCTCGGGCATCCAGTCGCTCAGAAACAGGTCCTCGCAGCCGTAGCCGGTCAGGCACAACTCGGGCAGGCACAGCAGCTCAACGCCCGCGCTTTTGGCCTGCTCAATGGCAGCCTGAATATTCCGCAGGTTGTTTTCCCAGTCGATGGGAATCTGGTTGAGGGCAGCTCCGGCAATACGCATGGCATTAGGTATATTTTATTCTGGGTAGCACTTACTCCAATGCCACTATCCTATTTTCTCGTAGCGTCCTTAATTATTTCCCGAGCTGCATCAATAAGCCGTTCGCCACTAGGGTGACTGAACTTCCCAATGGTCATCTGGCTTTCGACCAAATTACAAATCTCCCTGTTGGTTCCATCGGTATTATTTGAGGTAACCTCACCAAAAGCAGCCAAGTAAACCCTGACTTTGTAGTGAGAGTGTTTTATCCAACCGGCTGAGGGCTCAAATGATATTTCTACCGGATACCCATCAACTTCTCCTTTGTAATACTTCCCCGATTTTAAGCCATCTTTCTCGTAGTCACCCCGCGTTTGACCAACTTTAAACCCATTGGCTTCTAACTTCAGCCGCGATAGAATCTTTTGAATCCTCAACGCGCTCTTTGGTCCTTTGTACCTCGCGTTATTCAAGCAGATAACCGCTTGCGCAAATGCCAGAACGGATATTAATTCGACGAAAAGCCAAGCCCAACTATTCATGGTTCTCGGAGATGCTACGCCACCCCCAGCTCCGCCAGTGCCCGCTCCGCCGCCAGCTGCTCCGCCTGCTTCTTACTCAGGCCCATGCCGGTGGCGATGATTTCTTCATTCAGCAGCACGTTGGCGGTGAATTCCATCATGCCGCCCGGCCGGGCCTCGCCCGTGATGTCATAGCGTAGCACTTTGCCCTCCCGCTGTGCCCATTCCACCAGCTTACTCTTGAAGTTAGCCGTGGTGGTCGTGATGGTGTGTACATCCACAAAGCCCTTCACAAGGCGCGTCAGGATGAATTTGCGGGCCGATTTATAGCCCAAATCCAGGTACACGGCCCCTACCAGCGCCTCCAGCGCGTTGCCGTTTACGGAGCGCGAGCGGGCGGCGCGCCCCTGCGCGGCATCCAGCTTCACCAGCTTATCGAGGCCCAGCTTGAGGGCAATGCCGTTCAGGCTTTCGCGGTTCACGATGCGCGAGCGTACTTCCGTCAGGAAGCCTTCCTGCTCGTAAGGGTACTTTTTGAACAGGTATTCGGCCACTACCGTGCCCAGCACGGCATCGCCAAGAAACTCCAGCCGCTCGTTGGTCAGGTGGCGGCCGATGGCCGGCTGCTGCCGCACTGCCGACGAATGCGTGAAGGCCAGCCGATACAATTGGGCATTTTTGGGCGTCTGGCCCGTCACGGTGGCTACGGCCTGCCGAAACGACTTGTCAGAAGCAAAAAAACGGGAAACGAAACCAAGCAAAGGGAGAGAATTTAAAGATTCGGTAGAAAAGAAAGCCCAAAAAAGAACGTCATGCTGAGCGTAGCCGAAGCATCTCACGTGCAATAGTAATTCAATCGAGAGAATTACCTACGCGGTAGAGATGCTTCGGCTGCGCTCAGCATGACGTTCGGAAAACTGTTCGTTGACAACGTCAACCTACAGCTTGCGGAAAACCACCGACGTGTTGTGCCCGCCGAAACCAAACGTATTGCTCATGGCCACGCGCACCTCGCGGGGCTGCGCCACGTTCGGCGTGAAGTTCAGTGCCTGGTTAATTTCCGGGTCGGGCGTGTGCAGGTTGATGGTGGGGGGCACCAGACTGTTTTGCATGGCCAGCAGGCAGGCCACGGCCTCGATGCCACCCGCGCCGCCCAGCAAGTGGCCGGTCATGCTTTTGGTCGAGGAAATGTTCAGTTGGGTGGCGTGCTCGCCGAAAACCTGCTCGATGGCCTTGATTTCGGCCCCGTCGCCCAGCGGCGTGCTCGTACCGTGGGTGTTAATGTAGTCCACGTCGGTGGTGGCGATGCCGGCATCGCGCAGGGCATTTTTCATCACCAGCACTACGCCGCTGCCGCTGGGGTCGGGCGCGGTGATGTGGTACGCGTCCGACGACATGCCGCCGCCAATCAGCTCGGCGTACATCTTAGCGCCGCGCGCCTTAGCGTGCTCGTACTCTTCGAGCACCAGCGCGCCCGCGCCTTCGCCCAGCACGAAGCCGTCACGGTCCTTATCGTAGGGCCGCGAGGCCGAAGCCGGGTCGTCGTTGCGCTCGCTCATGGCCTTGAGGGCATTGAAGCCGCCCACCCCCGATTCGGTGATGGCCGCTTCGGAACCGCCCGTCACCACGGCATCAGCCAAGCCGAGGCGGATGTTGTTGAAGGCGGCGATGATGGCGTCGTTCGACGAGGCGCAGGCCGACGTCGTCACGAAATTCGGCCCACGAAAGCCGTTTTTGATGCTGATATTGCCCGACGAGGAGTCGGCAATCATGCGCGGAATGAAGAAGGGCGAGTACCGGGGCGTGCCGTCGCCGCGCTCAAAGGCGAAGCATTCTTCCTGCAACGATTTCAGGCCACCGATGCCGGAGCCCCAAATCACGCCCACGCGGTCCTTATCTACGCCGCTTGCCAGCAGGCCCGAGTCGGCAATGGCCTCATCGGCCGCCACCACGGCGAACTGCGTGAACAGGTCCATTTTGCGGTGTTCCTTGCGGTCGAAGAAATTATCGGCTTCATAGCCTTTCACTTCGCAGGCGAAGCGGGTTTTGAACTTGGCCGGGTCGAAGCGCGTGATGGTGGCTGCGCCGCTTGCGCCCGTGCGCAGGCCTTCCCAATAAGCCGGGGCAGTATTGCCCAGCGGTGTGATGGCTCCAAGGCCGGTAACGACAACCCGTCGGATGGACGACATAAGTCAGGCGCCAGGGGCGCGAAAGGTGAAGCAGGATGAAACAGCAAAACCGGCCGGCGGCTAGCCGGCCGGTATGCGCAGAACTTGGTTATTCATTCTAGGCAAAACGCGGAAATCGGGTAAGGATTATTTACGCAAATTGCTCGCTTTGCTCAGAATGAGGGACTACTTAGCGTGCTCTTCGAGGTAGCTGATGGCCTGGCCCACGGTGCCGATGTTCTCGGCCTGGTCGTCGGGGATGCTCACGTTGAATTCCTTTTCGAACTCCATAATCAGCTCGACGGTATCTAGCGAGTCAGCACCCAGGTCGTTGGTGAAGCTTGCCTCGGGGGTAACCTCGGAGGCTTCAACGCCCAGTTTATCAATAATAATGGCCTTTACTTTTTCTGCGATTTCAGACATTTCCGTGGGGGTTTAGGGAAAACTACAGCGCAAAGTAACGAGAGATTTTCCAACTAACCCACGGCCGTGCTTCCGAAATGCGGGTACAAGATTATGGCGGCGGCCCGTTACGGGCCGTAGCTTTGCCGCTTCCCGCTCGCGGGTGCCCCTTTTGTGGCTGCTATGAAAACTTTCACCCTGGATGTTGACTACGAGTGCGACTTCGCCCTGTTTGGGCTGGTGAGCAGCACCCGTGACTATACGCTGGCCTGGACGCTGAACCGGGCCCTGCGCCTGCGCCTCGTCAAGCAGCCCGAATTGCTCCTGAACCTGTTCAGCCAGGGCCGGCTGGTGTTCACGCACTACCTGTACGCCACCGAGAGCCTCACGCTGCGGCTGTTGCGCAACCGCTCCATTGCCCCTTCCAGCCTCAAAAAGCCCTACCTGGCCCCTGATATTAAGGAATACGACTACCTGCTGGCCGTAACCAATGGCAGCGGCCACTTGGCCGACGACGAACTCCTCCAACGCCTCACCGCGCTCGAGGCCGTGCAGTACGCCTGCCAGTTCGACCCGAATTCACTTAAATACAAGGAGAACCTGATGCTGTGATTGCCGGTGCTGACGGAATTTGCTGCTTTGCTTCGGTGAAATAGTTGGATGCGTCTATGTGCTCAAGAAGGCCACAAACAAACGTTTGCCCCGAAAAACTCATGTTAAGTCCAGCGGCGAACCATAGGCTTTTCGGTTAAATTAAACGACTTTTGCGATGACGGGCGGCATTTCAGGCCCGCTACGGCTCCAGTTGGCGCACCGCGTCAGCGTCCCCTTCTGCCTACGAAGGGGAGTTTTTTTGTTCCGACATTTCACCCCAACGCATGGAAACCCCCACTTCATTTAACAAAACTAAAATCGTGGCCACTGTCGGCCCCGCTTCCAATACGTATGAGCGCCTCGGCATTCTCATGCGCGAAGGCGTGGACGTGTTCCGGCTCAACTTCTCGCACGGCGCGCACGAGGAGCACCTGTCGGTTATCAACACGGTGCGGCGGCTGAACAAGGACATGCGTACTTCGGTGGGCTTGTTGCAGGATTTGCAGGGACCGAAAATCCGCCTGGGCGAGGTAGAAGGCGGCGGCGTTGAAATCAAGGCCGGCGACAAAATCAAGCTGGTGTGCGGCGAGAAGGAAACCAGCACCGCCACCCGCCTGAGCACCATTTACATGGGCCTGGCCCGCGATGTGAAAGCCGGCGACCAGATTCTGATTGACGACGGCAAGATTGAGCTGAAAGTGCTGGCCACCGACCGCGACAAGGAAGTGGACGTGGAAGTGATTTACGGCGGCCTGGTGAAGCCCCGCAAAGGCATCAACCTGCCCGACTCCGAAGTATCGGCCCCGAGCATGACCGAGAAGGACATCGAAGACCTGAAATTCGGCCTGGAGCACGATGTGGACTGGGTGGCGCTGAGCTTCGCCCGCAAGGCCGACGACATTCGCTTCATCAAAAAGCTGATTGCCGATGCCGGCAAAACCACCCGCGTAGTGGCCAAGATTGAGACGCCCGACGGCCTGCGCAACATCGATGAAATCATCGCCATCACCGACGCCGTGATGGTGGCCCGCGGCGACCTCGGCGTGGAAGTGAAGATGGAAGAGGTGCCGATGGCCCAGAAGATGATTATTGCCAAGTGCAACGCGGCCGGCAAGCCCGTTATCGTGGCTACCCAGATGATGGAGTCGATGATTACGGCCCCCCGCCCCACTCGCGCCGAAACCAGCGACGTGGCCAACGCCGTGCTCGACGGGGCCGATGCGGTGATGCTTTCGGCCGAAACCGCCGTAGGGGCTTACCCCGCCGAGGTAATCCGCTCGATGGTGGGCACCATCCTGAGCGTGGAAAGCCGCAGCCCGCAACTGTTCCATAAGTGGTGGCCCATCGACCCGGCCGGAGCCAACTTCATGGCCGACAGCATCCTGTCGGCCTCGTGCCACCTGGCCAAGAACACGGGGGCCAAAGCCATTACCGGTATGACGCACCGGGGCTACACCGCCTTCCAGCTGGCCAAGTACCGCCCCAAAGCCAACATCTTCATCTTCACCGACAACCGCCCCCTGCTCACGGCCCTGAGCCTGGTGTGGGGCGTGCGCGGCTTCTACTACGACCGCCTCGTGAGCACCGACAGCACCGTGGCCGACATCCGCTACGTCCTCACCACCACCGGACACCTCGAAACCGGCGACGTGTACATCACCACCGGCTCAATGCCCATTCAGGACAAAGGCAAAGCCAACATGGTGAAGGTGAGCATCGCCTAAGTTCCCAACCAAGCCAATTGGCCGGATACCAAAAGAGCCCGCTACGAAAGTAGCGGGCTCTTTTTCGTGGTGATGCTTGGCCTATTCGTGGGTCAGCTTCCAGGTGGCAGTAGCGCCATCAGGGCCGGCGAGGTGGAGCAGGTAGAGGCCGGCAGGCTGCCCGGCCAGCGGCACGGCCACGGCCGACTGCCCGGCGGGCACGGGTGCGCTCCACACAGAGCGGCCCAGCGCATCGGTGAGACGCAAGGAGTAACCTGCACGGGCGGGCTGGGCCAGCGTGAGCGTGGCAGCTTCGGCGGCGGGATTGGGGTGTAGCGTGGCGATGGCAGCCGCCTGGGCGGCGCGGGTGGGCAGCAGACTGGCAAACGCCAGCGGGCTACCGCAGATGCGTATTATGCCGTTTACATTTTTACGGGTGTATATCTGGCCTAAAAAACCAGGCCCTTCTGACAGCGTGGTAAGCCCTTGACCAAAACTGTATTGCCATGCCGCGTAATCAAGCCCCGTCTGATAGGAGGGAGTAACCGCGCCGCTTTGCAGATAGTATGGTCCGTAGCTGATGCGTGGGCCGGCGGTGCAACTACCGGACCCGCTGATGCTAACTGGAAAACCAACCAGGAGATTGGCCGAAAATCCTGCTGTACTCGGCACGTACTCCCCCGTTAGCAGGCGCAGAACGGCGGGTTGAAGGGTAGAGACAATCGGCTGCCATTGGTAACCCCTGCGGGCCAGTGCCCACTGTTTTACGGCAATTGGCGAGTAGTTAATCTGGGCCGGAGCATAGCAGTAGCCAGCATAACCAAATTCCTGAACCCGGCTTTGTTCTTGGTAGCTAATAAATATACTGTCGGCAGTGATACGTTTGCTTATAATGCGGCGCAGCACTTTATAGTTGGAACACTGGACTGTAACGAGCCCTATGTCAAACGGTTCGTAGCCAAATTCATCGCCCGGCTGCACATCAAACAGTTGCAATGGGCTATAGATGGAGTCTTCAAAGCGCGCCGGGAGTACGGCTTGTTCGAGTTGGCTACCCGTGGCCCCGCCCAACCATTGCGGACCAGCCAGCAGGCCATGGTTGCGGCTAAGCCGCACCGTTGTACTGGCTCCCGCAGCGGTGATGGTGATAACCGCCACCGTATCCTGTACGCCGGGGCTGATGGTCTGCCAGCTCCGACTGGTGAGGGTAGCAGTGCGCAACGGCTGGTTGCTGGCATTCCAGCTGCTGCCTACGGCCGCCCGAGGAAATAGCTCCAAGCTCACGGCCGTCTGCACATTGGGTTGCGCCTGAGCTTCCAGCGTGTAGCTGGCTTGTCCCGGACGCCAGCGCATCAGCGCCCCAAACAGGTTGTCGTGGCTTTTCACCATGCCTCGGAGCGCGGCATTACTTGGGGCCGCACGTAGTAGCCGGTTGAACGCGTAGATGGAATCGCCGCCGGCGGTGGCATACGCCGAATCGACCCGGAGCGTATAAACTAAGCTGCTTGTGCTGCCAGTACCGGCGGCCTCCCGATAGCCGTAAATCAGCCCCGGCCGAAACGGCCGCCACGCCTGCTGTGCATTGGCGCCAAAGTGAAGCGCAAAAAGCACGACTAACGTAAGCCATTTGTAGTTGTAGTTATTTTTCATAATGAGCAGAAAAAAATGAATTACTCTTTTTACCATTGGGGACTTATGTCCTGAGCCGGCCCACCATTTTATTCGTGGGTCAGTTTCCACGTCGCGGTAGCGCCATCGGGGCCGGTGAGGTGTAGCAGGTAGAGGCCGGCGGGCTGCCCGGCCAGCGGCACGGCCACGGCCGACTGGCCGGCGGCCACGGGCGCGCTCCACACGGCCCGGCCCAGCGCATCGGTCAGGCGTAACGCGTAACCGGCGCGGGCCGGTTGGGCCAGCGTGAGCGTGGCGGCTTCGGGGGCGGGGTTGGGGTGTAGCGTGGCGATGGCAGCCGCCTGGGCGGCGCGGGTGGGCAGCAGGGTAGCAAACGCCAGCGGGCTGCCGCAGGTGGTCGTCGTGCCACTCAGCGTGCGGCGATAATAAATTAAACCAGTATCACCCGAATAAAAAGCCCCAACGCCTAATGAAATCGAAAATTCCTGCCGCCAGCCAATATCGATGCCCGTATTGTACTGCCCAGCAGGTGAACCACCTGCGTTAAAAAGGCCGATAAAGTTCACATTCCGCCCACTTGGCATACAGCCGCTGCTGCTGGAATTCATGATGAGGCCTCTGCCCACATACAGCGGCGCAGAAGTGCCCTGATACATGCTGCCATACTCTCCCGTGAGCAAAGGCAGCGCAGGGAATTGCGCCGATTTGCCCGTGCGCAAGGAAAGCGCCCAACGCCCCGTTCGCGCGGGCATAATCTGTACCCCTGCCGTGGAGGTAGGAGAGAAAAATGTCTCTTCTCGCGTCTGTTGCTGAAACGTGAACAATAAACTGTCGGCAGTTTGCCGGCGGGTTATAATGCGCAGCAGCGTTTTGCTTTCCGAAGTGGGAAAAGGGCTGATGGTGAATGGCTGCGTCAAATATCCCAATTCATCACCGGGCTGTAGATTGAATAGCTGAGTCGGGTTGTATGACGACTGAGTCAGGGTAATGGGCAATAGTGCCTGCGTCCACTGCGGAGTATTGCCAGCAGTTGCCAGCCACTGCGGAGCCGCCAAAAGGCCATACGTTCGGCTCAGGCGCACCACTTGCCCCGAACTGAGGGTAATGACAGCCACTGAATCAAGGACGGTGCCCACTAATTGCGGGCTGCGACTAGTGAGCGTGGCCGTGAGGGCGGGACTGCTGCTGGCCACCCAGGTGCTGCCCACGGCCGCCTGAGGCCGCAACTGCAACGCAAAGGCCGATTGCGCACTGCCTTCTGCCAAATTTTCGAGTACGAAAGCCGCTGGCGTACGCTGCCATACAAGGCGTGCGCCAAATAAGTTGTTGCGGCTTTTGCGGTAGCCGCCGTACGGATTAATGCTCTGCTCGCGGCCGTCGCTGGTTTTCACCAGTCGCTTAAACGTCCACGCCGAATCGCCGGCAGTGGTAGTGTAGGCCGAATCGAGACGCAGCGTATGCACGCTACTACTGCCAGGCCCGCTAAAACCATAAATCAGCCCCGGTCGAAACGGCCGCCACGCCTGCTGCGCATCGGCGCTTAAGGCAATAAATAAGAATAGCGCGGCCAGCAAAGGCCGCGCCCAAGGGTAGGCGTGTTTCATGATTCGGAGGTAGTTGATGTGGAATACTGCCCGTAAGGTAAGCAACCCACCCAAATACTCCCGAATAAATATATGTTAACCCGCCAAGAAGCCTATTTTACACGCAAAAAGCCCTGCTCAAATTTGAGCAGGGCTTTTTGTAAGGAGCGCGAGACCAGACCTTGGGGCGGCGCAGTCTGGCCTCGCTAGGCTCGTCTCGCACTAAAGCGCGTTGACGAGCTTTGTCAGCTTACTTTTGTTGTTAGCAGCTTTGTTTTTGTGGATGATGTTCTTCTTGGCCAGACGGTCCAGCATGGAAGTCACCTTCTTCAGCAGCTCCTGGGCGGCCGTTTTGTCGGTCGTCGTACGGAGCTTTTTGATAGCCGTGCGGGTGGATTTGTGCTGGTAACGGTTCAACACGCGCTTGGCTTCGTTGCTGCGGATGCGCTTGAGGGCCGACTTATGGTTTGCCATGAGCAGGAATTATATAGGAGCGTTATGCTTGAGTTCTGTGTTTGGGAGGGCAAAGGTACGAATCCGCCTGACAAATTCAAACCCTGCCACCAAAAATCTTGATGCCAAGCTGATTCTATCCCATGGGGGAAATCAGAACCATCCTTAAAACGGCCAATACTCATTCCACATTCACTTTGGAGCCTCTAAATTAGTATGCATGCCGATTAGGTGCGAACTTTACGAGACCTCCTCTCCCACCCAGCACGCCCAGCCACTTCCTAGCTCTTCCGTGCCATGCCGCTCGTTGCCGAAACCCATTATCAGTCGCCGTTTTACCTGTTCAATGGTCATTTGCAGACCATTGTACCCAGCCTCTGGCGTACCGTGCCCGACGTGGCCTATCAGCGCGAGCGCCTGGAGCTGCCCGATGGCGACTTCCTAAACCTGGACTGGAGCCGCCTGCCCGAACACCGCCCCACCAATGGCCTCGCCATCGTGTCGCACGGCCTGGAGGGCGACGCCTCACGGCCCTACATGCGCGGCATGGTGCGCGCCCTCAACCGCGCCGGCCTTGATGCGCTGGCCTGGAACTACCGCAGCTGCGGCGGCGAAATGAACCGCCTGCTCCGCTCCTACCACCTCGGCGACACGGAGGATTTGGACCTGGTGCTGCGCCACGCGCTGGCTACTAGGCGCTACCAGCGCGCCTATCTGCTGGGCTTCTCGGCGGGCGGCAATGTGACGCTGAAGTATTTGGGCGAGAATGCGGCCCGTGTGCCGAATGAAGTAAAACGGGCGGCCGTGTTTTCCGTGCCGACGGATTTGCAGGCCAGCTCAGTACATATCGGGCGGTTGCAAAACCAGGTGTACCTGCGGCGCTTTTTGAAATCGCTGCGCGAGAAGGTGCGGGCCAAGGCCGAGCTGCTGCCGGGCCAGGTCGACTTGGAAGGGATTGAGGAGCTGCGCGATTTCCAGCAGTTCGATGACAAGTACACCGCGCCGATGCACGGCTTCGACTCGGCTGATGCCTACTACCACTATGCCAGCTCCGGCCGTTACCTCAGCGGCATTCGGGTGCCCACGCTGCTGGTGAATGCCCAGAATGACCCGTTTCTGCCAGCGTCCTGCTACCCGCGGGAGGTGGCGGCCAGTTCGCCCTTCGTGTTTTTGGAAACGCCGCCGGAGGGCGGGCACGTTGGCTTTGCTGAGAGTAGTGGCGAATACTATTCGGAGCGGCGCGCGGTGGCGTTTTTGACGGCGGAAGTACCAGCGTAGTTAGGTACTTGTCATTTGGAGGATACACGACGAAGCAATGACAGGCGGCTATTTGGCCGGCACGAAAACCACTTTTTTCGTCTCGTAGAATTCTTCGCTAAAAAAGTCGCTCAAGTCCGTGACTTTAGCCTTCAGGCCGGATTCGGCGATTTCCTCCGTCAAATCCCCGCCTTTGAGGTAATAGAGGCCGGAGCCGGATGCGCCCTGGGGCTTAAAGCGGTGGGCAATCCACGGATGGAAGGTGGCGAGGCGGGCCACGGCGCGGCTCACCACGAAGTCGTATTTGGTGCGGAGCTGCTCGGCGCGGGTTTGCTCGGCGGTCACGTTGTGCAGGCCCAGCGCGGCGGCCATGAACTGCACGGCGCGGATTTTCTTACCGATGCTGTCCACGAGGTGGAAATGCACTTCGGGAAACAGGATGGCCAGCGGTAGGCCGGGTAGGCCGCCGCCGGTGCCCACGTCGAGCACGGCGCTGCCTTTGGGGAATTGCACGACTTTGGCAATGCCCAGCGAGTGCAGGACGTGGCGCTCGGTAAAGTGCTCCATGTCGGGGCGCGACACGAGGTTGATGGCTTCGTTGGTGGCGCGGAACTCGGTTTCGAACTCCTGAAAAAGCTGGAGCTGCTGCGGGGTGAGCGCGGGGAAGTGGTGCTGGAGGATGTTCATGTGAGGTAAGCTTTAGCTTGCCGTGAAGAGACAGGGGAATTAGGGAAACGGCAAGCTAAAGCTTACCTCACAAAAAAAGCCCCGAAGGGCTTTTTTAGGCTTAAATAATCTGCTTGGTGTGCTTCACCATGTCATAGAGCAACTCGCGGGCGCGGTGCAGCTGGGCTTTCACGGTGCCGAGGGGGGCTTTGAGCTCAGTGGCGATTTCTTCGTAGCTGAGCTCGTCGAAATAGCGCAGCGAAACAAGGCGCTGGTACTTATCGGGCAGGCGCGACACGACGTGGCGCATGATTTCGATTTTCTGGTTGCGCACGGCGTGCTCGGCCGGGTTCAGGTCGTTGTCGCGGAAATCGATGGTAATTTCGTCGCCGTTATCGACCTTGATGGCCGAGTCAATCGACATGGTTTTGATTTTATTCTTGCGAATAAAATCAATGCAGTTGTTGGTGGCAATGCGGAATAGCCAGGTGCTGAACGCGTACTCCGGGTTGAACTTGTGCAGGTTGCGGAACGCTTTGGCGAAGGCTTCGATGGTGAGGTCTTCGGCGTCGTCCTGATTGCGCACCATCTTGAGCACCACATGGTACACGGGCTTTTTGTAGATGTGCATCAGCTCGGCGTAGGCCTTCTCGTCGCCGTGGTCTACGGCAGCGCGAATCAGCTTAAAGTCGTGCTTGGCTTTAGCTGAAAACTGCTTTTGAATATCTTGGTTGTTTACTTCCATCGAAGGGTGCGGTTAAGGAACAGCGAGATTCCCAGGGCCAGGTATTGGGAAAAATAAACCGCATCGAGCACCGGCAGGAGCCCGACGATTACGGGCTGGCCGAGCCGCTGGCTCAGACGCGCATATACGGCGCTTACGAACAAAGTTCGCAGAACCCATACGACTGCCAAAGGTACCCAATTGTTTGGCGAAAAAACTAGCACAACGGTAGCCAGATAGAATAACATATTGGCCAGCACGAAGGTGCCCACCCGTAAACGGTCGGCCAACTTATACGCGCGGCCAGCCGACAGGTGCCGGCGCTTCTGGCGCCACCACGCGGCCCAGGTTTGGGCGGGCTCGCTCAGGGTGTGGGCCGAGGGGGAGGCCACCACGGCTACGCGCTGGCCCTGGCGCACCGCGTCCTGCACCAACAGGTCGTCATCGCCGGAAAGCTGGCGGATGTGCGAGGCAAAGCCTTTGGTGGCCGTGAAGCAGGCGCGGGTATAGGCCAGGTTGCGGCCTACGCCCATGTAGGGCCAGCCGCGCCAGGCAAAGCTGAGGTACTGAGCGGCAGTGAGCAGCGTTTCGTAGCGGATGAGCTGGTTGAGGAAACCGGGGGATTTCGCGTAGGCCGAGAAGCCGAGGACGAGGTCGGCCCCGTCCTTTTGGGCAAAGCCGCGCTGCATGAGGCGTAGCCACTGGTTGGTGGCCGGAATGCAGTCGGCATCGGTGAAAAGCAGGCGGGCGTAGCGGGTGGCTTTGATGCCAAGGGTGAGGGCGTATTTCTTGGGCGCGAAGGTGTCGGGAGTACGGTCGACGGTGACGAGGCGGACGGTGTTGGGGTAATACTGGGCCAGTTGCTGGGCGTATAAATACGTGTCGTCCTGACTGCGGTCGTCGATGAGGACGATTTCGAAGGCGGCGGGATAGTCCTGCTGGAGCAGCAGAGGCAGCAGCCGGCGCAGGTTGTCGAGCTCGTTGCGGGCGCAGACCACGATGGACACGGGCTCGGCGTCCGAGCCGGGCGCATCGGCGGGCGCTTCGGGGGCGCGGCGGGCGAAAGGCCAGAAGAAATACGCGGCATAGAACAGCTGCACCAGCACGCACGCCAACAAAAGCCAGAAAAACGGGGACGTGGGTACGGGTGGAAGCAACAAAGCGGCGGGTACGAATGAGCCCGCAAAAGTACGGGGCGCGAAACGGGCGGGTTACCTTTGCGGGAAGTAGCGCGGACTTTGCCGTCCGCGTCCCCGCGTGGTGTCGGCGAATGCGACTTGCGCGGGGACGCGGACAGCAAAGTCCGCGCTACTGCACTCCGCACTTCCCCTGCATGACCTTCGACCTCCTCGCCCAAGACCCCGCCACCAAGGCCCGCGCCGGCCGTCTCACCACGGCCCACGGCACCATCGAAACGCCTATTTTTATGCCCGTGGGCACGGCCGGCACCGTGAAGGCCGTGAGCCAGGCCACGCTAAAGGACGACGTGCAGGCCCAGATTATCCTCGGCAACACCTACCATCTCTACCTGCGGCCGGGCCTGGACGTGCTCAGGGCCGCCGGCGGCCTGCACAAGTTCAATGGCTGGGACCGGCCGATTCTAACCGACTCGGGCGGCTACCAGGTGTATTCGCTCAGCAACACCCGGAAGATTAAGGAGGAGGGCGTGAAATTCCGCTCGCATATTGATGGCAGCCAGCATTTGTTCTCGCCGGAGGGCGTGATGGATATTCAGCGCGTGATTGGGGCCGATATCATCATGGCTTTCGATGAATGCACGCCCTGGCCTTGCGAGTACGACTACGCCGCCCGCTCTCTCGACATGACGCACCGCTGGCTAAAGCGCTGCATCGAGCGTTTTGATAGCACCGAGGGGCTTTACGGCTATGAGCAGGCTCTTTTCCCGATTGTGCAGGGCAGCACGTTCAAGGACCTGCGCATCAAATCGGCGGAGTTTATTGCCGAGCAAGGCCGGGCCGGCAACGCCATTGGCGGGCTGAGCGTGGGTGAGCCCGCCGAGCTGATGTACGAGATGACCGAGCTGGTATGCGATATCCTGCCCAAGGACAAGCCGCGCTACCTGATGGGCGTGGGCACGCCGGCCAACATATTGGAGAACATTGCTTTGGGCGTGGACATGTTCGACTGCGTGATGCCGACCCGCAACGCCCGCAACGGCATGCTCTTCACCACGCAGGGCATTATGAACGTGACGAACCTGAAGTTTGCCACCGATTTCACGCCCATCGACCCGGTGCTGGAGGGTGCGGCCAGCAACTTCTACACCCGCGCCTACGTGCGCCACCTCTTCCAGTGCCAGGAGATGCTGGGGCCGCAGATTGCCTCGGCCCACAACCTGACGTTTTACCTGTGGCTGGTGAAAGAGGCCCGCAAGGAAATCATCGCTGGCACGTTTGGGCCGTGGAAGGAGCGCATGGTGAAGCAATTGATGACCAGACTGTAATTATAAATTTTGAATTATAAATTATAAATTCCGTTTTCACATTTCCCTTCTTTGAATCGCCCATTTATAATTCAAAATTTATAATTTATAATTATTTCTCCCATGAATATCCTCGACAAATACATCATTAAGAAATTCCTCGCCGCGTTTTTTTTCTCGGTGGTAATTCTGGTGACGGTGATTTGCGTGATTGATTTCACGGAGAAAAACGACGACTTTATTCAGCATAATTTGCCGATGTCGAAAATCGTTTTCGGCTATTATATTTATCTGTTTCCCTATTTCGCCAACCTGCTTTCGCCGATTACCATTTTTATCGCCGTCGTATTTGTAACGGCGCAGCTGGCGGCCCGAACGGAAATTGTGGCCATCCTGGCCAGTGGGGTGAGTTTCCGGCGGCTGATGCTACCCTATGCCATGGGCGGCGCGGTGGTGGGGCTGTTGATATTCGGGCTCATTGGCTGGGTGCTGCCCATTGGGAATAAGTCGCGGGTGGCGTTTGAGCGGTCATATATCAAATTGCCCTACCGGTTTCAGGGGCGCAACGTGCATATCAAAATCGGGCCGCGCAGCTACGTGTACATGGAGAGCTATGATAACCTCAGCAACATCGGCTTCCATTTCGCGCTCGAAACCGTGGACAGCACCGTGCTGCGCCGCCGCCTCACGGCCGATGCCATCAACTGGGATTCGACCAAGCACATGTGGCATTTGTCGCCGCAGCTGATACGCACCTTCAAGGGTCCGCAGGACGAAATCCTGAAATCCGTGCCCGCCCGCGACACCACCCTGAACCTGTTTCCGAAGGATTTCGCCAGCACCTACAAGCTGGCCGAAACCATGACCCTGCCGGAGCTGAACGCCTACATTAAAACCAAGATTGAGCGCGGGGCCGACGACACGCAACTCTACCTGAGCGAGAAGTACGAGCGGTACGCCTACCCGTTTTCCATCGTCATTCTCACCCTGATTGGCGTGACGCTCAGCGCCCGGAAGTCGAGAGCCGGCGTGGGTGGGCAAATTGCGCTGGGGTTTGTGTTGGCCTTCGTGTTCATCATTTTCGTGATGCTGAGCCGCAACCTGGCGCAGGTGGGCAGCATGTCGCCGCTGGTAGCGGCGTGGGTGCCCAGTACGGTCTTTTCGGTAATCGGGCTGGCGCTGTACCGGTTTGTGCCGAAGTAGGTAGCGCGAAGCACCGCTTCGCGCATCGCCGCAACGCGGCGATGCTACCCTGTACAACCTAATGCCGTAACCACATTCTTCTGTACCATTCTCGCCGCGTTGCGGCGATACGCGAAGCGGTGCTTCGCGCTACAGCCTATGCTCCGCGACTACCTCAAGCTTCATTTCATTGTGCTCCTGTGGGGCTTCACGGCCATCCTGGGCAAGCTGCTGACGGTGCCGCCGGTGGAGCTGGTGTTCTGGCGCACGCTGCTGGCGGCGGCGGGCCTGGCGGTGCTGCTGGCGGCGCGGCGGCTGCCCTGGCGGGTGTCGGCGGGGCAGGCGGCGCGGCTGCTGGGGGTGGGAGCGCTGGTGGCAGCGCACTGGATTACCTTCTTTCTGGCGGCGCGGCTGTCGTCGGTGAGCGTGTGCCTGGCGGGCCTGGCCACGCTGGCGCTCTGGACCTCCCTGCTGGAGCCACTGCTGCTGTGGCGGCGGGTGCGCGGCTACGAGGTGGGCCTGGGCCTGATTACGATGGTGGGCCTCTATCTGGTGAGCCAAGCTGAGCTGGACAAGCTGCTGGGCCTGGGCGTGGCGGTGCTATCGGCGGGCTTGTCGGCGCTGTTCAGCGTGCTCAACTCGAAGCTGATTAAGACGCACCCGCCGCTGCGGCTCACGTTTTATGAGATGCTGGGCGCGTGTCTGAGCATCGTGCTGTTCTTCCCGATTTACAGCCATTATTTCACGCAGGGCCGGGGCTTGCAACTGGCCTGGCAGGGCTACGACTGGCTCTGGCTGGGGCTGCTGGCGGGCGTATGCACAGTGTACGCCTTCTCCACGTCGGTGGAGTTAATGAAGCGGATTTCGCCCTTTGCCGTGAACCTGACCATTAATCTGGAGCCGGTGTATGGCATTTCGATGGCGGCGGCCATTTACTGGCTGCACACCAAAGGGCTGCTGCACGCACCCCAGTTCAACGGCGAGCGCATGAGCACGGGTTTCTACATTGGCACCCTGCTCATTGTGCTCAGCGTGCTCATCCACCCGCTGGTGGCGCGGCTGATGAAGGACAAGCAGCCGGATTTGGAGCCGGCGATGCCGGTTTGAGTTAAGAATTAGGAGTGAAGACTTGATTCAGCAGACGCTATTGGTTCAACTCCTCACTCTTCATCCCTAACTCTTAACGCTTCACAGTGCGCCCTGCCACACGGTGTACTCCGCTGGCCATTCCGATGCCGCTGGCTCCCCGCTTTCCCACAAGCCGTACACGGCCGAGCCGGAGCCCGACAGACTCGCATAAGTAGCGCCGGCGGCGTATAGCTGCTGCTTGATTTCGGCCAGTACCGGGTGGCTGGGCGTGAGTGCCGTTTCGAAATCGTTGATTACGGTAGTGCGCCAGGTATTCATGGGCCGGGCCAGCGCCTCGCGTAGCGGGTGTTTCGGCGGCTGCGGGGTGATGCGGGCGTAGGCCTCGGCGGTACTGAAGTGGAGGCTGGGGTACACGACCAAGCAGAAAACCCCTGTCAGATTCAAGTCGATTTCCTCGAATACGTCGCCTTTTTCCACGGCCAGCACGGGCTTGTTCCGGATGAAAAAGGCGCAGTCGGAACCCAGGCGGCGGGCGTAGCTTTCCAGGGTTTCGGCGGAAAGGTTGAGGCTGAACAGGTCGTTGGCGGCCCGGAGGGCGAAGGCGGCATCGGCAGACCCGCCGCCTAGGCCGGCCCCGATGGGCACTATTTTGTGCAGGTACAGCTGCACGGGCGGCAGCTGGGGGTAGTCGGCCTGCAGCAGCTCGTAGGCGCGCACGCAGAGGTTGGTGGCCGGGTCGCCGGGGATGGGGCGGCCGGTAAGGGTGAGGCTGGTGGCGGCCCCGGCGGGCGCAGGCAGCATCTCCAACGCATCGGTCCAGGGCAGGGGCACAAACACCGATTCGAGGGTGTGGAAGCCATCGGGGCGGCGCTGGGTGACGTAGAGGCCGAGGTTGAGCTTGGCGTTGGGGAAGGTGAGCATTTGGGAATAGAGAAGTTTGACGAAACAAAAGAACGTCATGCTGAGCGCAGCCGAAGCATCTCTACCGCTTCGTTGTAGTCGATTGGGTTGCGTTGCGTGGTAGAGATGCTTCGGCTACGCTCAGCATGACGTTCTTCCACGACCTTTGCCGCCTCGTTCAATCAACCCAGTGCCCACCCCCACCACCTTTTACGCCCGTCACGGCAAGCGCCTGCTCGACCTCGCGCTGGCCGGGCCGCTGCTGTTGCTCGCGCTGCCGCTGCTGGCGGGGGCGGCGGCGCTGGCGGCGGCCCAGAACCGGGGCCGCTGGCTGTTTCGGCAGGTGCGGCCGGGGTGGCACGGGCGACTGTTCACGCTGTATAAGCTGCAAACCATGACCGACGCCCGCGATGCCGCCGGCCAGCCCTTGCCCGATGCGCAGCGCTTGCCGCCGCTGGGCCGCTGGCTGCGCGCCACCTCGCTCGATGAATTGCCGCAGCTTTGGAACATCGTGCGCGGCGATTTGAGCCTGGTGGGGCCGCGCCCGCTGCTGCCCGAGTACTTGCCGCTGTACTCGCCCGTGCAGGCCCGCCGCCACGCCGTGCGCCCCGGCCTCACCGGCTGGGCGCAGGTGAATGGCCGCAACGCCATCGGCTGGGAGGAAAAATTTGCGTTTGATGTCTGGTACGTCGACCACCTTTCGCTGCGGCTCGACCTGCTGATTCTGTGGCGCACCGCCGGGCGGGTGCTGGGCGCGCGCGGCATCAACGCCCCCGGGCAGGCCACCACGGCGGCGTTTCGGGGCAGTCCGCCAGTGCCGCCTTCTTCGTAAAGCTTTTATATGACGCAATTATTCTTTTCGGACTACGAGGTGAGCGAGGCCCTGCCGCCACTCGTCATTTTTGGGGCGGGCGGCCTGGGGCGCGAGGTGCTGCTGTTGCTTCAGCAGCTCAACGAAGCCCAGCCGACGTGGCTGCTGCGCGGTTTCTACGACGACCACGCGCCCGCCACGCCCACCGTGGGCGGCCTTCCCTACCTCGGCACCAGCGCCGACCTGAACGCTACCACCGAACCGCTGGCCGTGGCCGTGGCCGTGGGCAGCTCGGCCAGCCGGGCGGCCGTGGTGGCGCGGCTCACGTCGGCGCAGCTCAGCTTTCCGAGCCTCGTGCATCCGGCCGTGGGGATGGGGCCGATGCAGCGCATTGCGATGGGCGCGGGCTGCATCATCCAGCAGGGCTGCCTGCTAACGTGTGATATTTCGCTGGGCCGGTTCGTGCTGCTCAACCTGGGCTGCACCGTGGGGCACGATGCCGAGCTGGCCGATTTCTGCTCCCTGATGCCGCACGCCAACGTGAGCGGCGCGGCCCGCCTGGGCCGGGGCGTGTACCTTGGCACAAATGCCACCGTGATTCAGGGCGTGCATATCGGCGAAAACACCATTCTCGGGGCCGGCGCGGTAGCCGTGCGCGACCTGCCGGCTAACGTGACAGCAGTAGGCGTGCCGGCGAGGGCAATGGGATAATAATAGCTGCGCCGGTCCGACCGCCCTAGGCGGTCCGACCCGGTTGCCGCAAGAACGAACTACCAACGACAACCGTCCAACGACAACCGGTCGGACCGCCTAGGGCGGTCGGACCGGGCCGAAAATGCCGGCCAATCTATATTAGTAGCAATACACCAGTTAAATGCGCAGCCAGGATTACGACCGTCTCTACCTCTCCCCTCCCCACCTCGGCCGGCACGAGTTGAACTATGTCCACAAGGCCATTGAGGACAACTGGGTGGCCCCGGCCGGCCCCAACCTCACGGGCTTCGAAGCCGACATCTGCGCGGCGGTGGGCGTGCCGTACGCGGTGGCGCTGAACTCGGGCACGGCCGCCATTCATTTGGGACTACTACTGCTGGGCGTGGGGCCGGGCG
This sequence comes from Hymenobacter sp. UYAg731, assembly GCF_054061335.1. Taxonomy (NCBI): domain Bacteria; kingdom Pseudomonadati; phylum Bacteroidota; class Cytophagia; order Cytophagales; family Hymenobacteraceae; genus Hymenobacter; species Hymenobacter sp. UYAg731. The sequence continues at coordinate 443,394 of NZ_JBSSEC010000004.1, forward strand.
ATGAGGTGCTGTGCCCCTCCTTCACCTTCGTGGCCACGGCCAATCCCGTGGTGTACCTCGGGGCTACGCCGGTGTTTGTGGATAGTGAGGCCGATACCTGGAATATCTGCCCCGAGCGCCTGCGCGAGGCCATTACGGACCGCATTGCCAAAGGCAAGAAGCCCAAAGCCCTCATCCTGGTACATCTCTACGGGATGCCGGCCAAGCTGCCCGAAATCCTGGCCCTGGCGCAGGAATTCGACATTCCCATCCTCGAAGACGCGGCCGAGGCGCTGGGCTCGGAGTGGCAGCAGCAGCCGCTGGGCGGTTTCGGGCGGGTGGGCGTGTTTTCCTTCAACGGCAACAAGATTCTGACCACCAGCGGCGGCGGCGCGCTGGTGACTTATGACAAAGCCCTGGCCGAAAAGGCCCGCTTCCTGGCCACCCAGGCCAAGGACGACGCGCCCTACTACCAGCACTCCGAAACCGGCTACAACTACCGCCTGAGCAACATTCTGGCCGGCATCGGGCGGGGCCAGATGGAGCTGCTGGCCGAGCGCGTGAAGCGCCGCCGCCAGATTTTCGACTGGTACCGCGAGCACCTCGCCGGCCTGCCCGGCCTCACGGTGGCGCCGGCCCCGGAGCCCGCCGGCAGCCGCTCCAACCGCTGGCTCACCACCGTCCTCCTGGCCTCGCCCGACCCTGAGAACGGTGCGCCCGCCCTCACCCCCGAAGCCGTGCGCCTCCACCTCGAAACCCGCAACATCGAGAGCCGGCCGCTGTGGAAGCCGCTACACCTCCAGCCCCTGTTTGCCGCCGCGCCCAGGTATGGCGGCGCGGTGTGCGAAGACCTGTTTGCCCGGGGCCTGTGCCTGCCCAGCGGCACGGCCATGGGCGATGCCGAGCTGCGGCGGGTGAAAGAGGCCCTGACGGAAGCGCTGGGGTAAGCCGTGTTATTGGCGGGCTGTTGGCGCATGTGCCAACTGAATTTTCGAGTTCACGAAACTCATCCCTCTGAGGCATTTCGTAAACTTTGATTCGTAGACGAGTTTCGTAAACTCGTATTATCCCGCAACAGGCACGTCGCTACCTAATACCGAGCGTCAGTTAAGGGTTTACTAAAAAGAGCCAATAACTGAACCACTGCTTGGCACTATCTAGTGGCCTTTTGTTTTGGCCGCCAGCGTCGGAACACTGTTCGCACAGCCGTGAATATGAGGGCTGGCAACAAACTTCCCACCAGCATCACAAACCACCATGTCGCTATGACCATGCCATGGTAAAACCAGAACCTCGCCAACGTCTGCACGGGGTCGAAAGAGTAGTCGTATGCTGCGCCAACAAGCGACAGGAGCACCCAACAGCCCAAGCAGAGAAGAAACGATTTCCCGAATGTTTTCATGGCGAAAGGTCCTGGCTGCTTTGAACTCGAAAAGTAAGGCAGTAAGAGTTCGTGCAAACGGTGGGTTTTATTTCCATTACCAAAACCCACCCCCACCGAGACGGGAACGTGTTTTGGTGATACAAAAGCCCATCCCACCGAGGTGGGGCCGGGTTCCGGATAATCAAAACCCGACCCCACCGAGGTGGGACCGGGTTTTGGAAGTTCAAAAGTGCATCCCGCCGAGGCGGGCATCGGTTTCGAATGCTCAGAAGCCGACCCCACCGGGGCGGAATGAGATTCCGGTAGCTTAGGAAGCCGCCCCCGCCGAGGCGGGAGATACCGCAGCCGCTTTTTTAGCGGCCCGCTTCTGGGCCTTGCGGGCACTTTCGGCTTTCGAGAAATCAAAGAAGCTGTACACCTTCTCGGCCTTCTCGAAGGTGAGTTCCAGCTGGGCCTTGAGGCGGCGCTGGGCGTGGGCGATGGCGGCGCGGTCGTCGGCCAGGTCGAGCACAGCGGCGTCGATGGTGGCCGACTGGGTGTCGCGGGTTTCGGTGGTAGTGGCCAGGGCGGCGTACAGCTTCTGGGCCTCGGCCCCGAGCGTGGGGTACAGGGCCGCCTGGTGGGTGCGGTAGAGGGCCACCAGGGCCTTGGAGTCGGTGAGGAGCTTGGGCTGGGCCTGGGTGGCGAGCTTGCTCTTGCCAAACTTCTTGAAGTCGGCATACGCCGGCAGCTTGCGCAGCTTGGGGGTCACGTAGTCCTTCATGGTGTCGTCCACGAAAGCCAGCCATTCGGTGCGGGCCAGGTGGTAGGCATCGGTGCCGCCGGCCGTGGACTGGTTGCGGTCGGTCAGGTTCTCATCGAAGCCGCCGATGGCCGTGGCCAGGGCAGCCAGCAGGGGCGTGAAGGCCGCGCCGAGGGCGGCTTCGGTCACGGCGTGCAGGCTGTATTCGGCCTGGGCCTTGTAGGCGGGCCGGTCCATGCGCAGGCTGGCGAAAGGGTTTTCGAAATAGGTAGTGTAAGCGCCTTTCATGCGGGGGATTGAGTGGAAAATGGGAAAGGAAAAGAATCGCCGGAACCCCGGCGGCGGGCTGGGCCTCAGCCGCGCCGTAAGAGTACGGAATTTCCCGGAATTGGCACGGCCCGCGTACCGTGGCCCGGACTTTGCCGTTAAAGGCAAACCTCAATTCTTTATTTCCCCATGAAAACCTCCCGTCTCCTCGCGCTGCTGTTGCTGGCCTCACCCCTCGCCGCCCTGGCCCAGACCAAACCCACCACGACTACGACCACCACCATTCCGGCCGGCACCCAGCAGCAAACCGAAGTAACCGAGGACCTGGACCCCGCCACCGGCAAGGTCATCCGCCGCACCACGCGCACCATCAACGTGCCGGTGGGCAGCACTACTAGCCCCTCTTCTACCAGCAGCAGCACCATGGACGCCCCCGCCACGGCCGCCACCGATGCCCAGGTCACGGCCTTCCTGCGCCAGAAAACCGTCGTGAGCAACCTCACCACCACCGGCCTGCTCAAGGCCTACGAATACTTCATTGAGCGGGTGCGCGACGACCGCCAGAGCTGGAAACCCGCCGACTGGGCCAACGCCGCCAACATCATGAGCAGCCTCAACGACCGGTACCAGCAGCTGCGCGGCAGCTATTCGCTCGATGACAAGCTGACCATCCGCGCACAGCAGGGCGAGTTCCAGGCCCTGCGCACAGCCAAGCAGATTTCCACCCAGGTATCGGACAAGCTGTAGCAGGCGGGGCAAGCCGAGCGCAAACAGAACGTCATGCTGAGCGTAGCCGAAGCATCTCTGCTGCAATACTAAAATCAATTAGTTGCGCGGTAGAGATGCTTCGACTGCGCTCAGCATGACGTTTTCTTATTCCTCTGTCCCCTCCAAAACAACCCCGGCCTGCGGAATGGGGTATTACTCTTACCCCATTCTCTCCCCTATGACCAAACACACCTATGACCTCGGCCTGATTGGCAACTGCGCCTTTCTCGGCCTCATCGGCACCGATACGGCCGTGCGCTGGCTCTGCTGGCCCCGCTTCGATAGCAGCTTCGTGTTCGGCAGCCTGCTCGATGACAACAAGGGCGGCGAGTTCAGCATCCGGCCCACGGCGGCGGGCGGCTTCACCTCCAACCAGACCTACCTGCCCAACACCAACGTGCTGCGCACCGAAATCACGGCGGCCGACGGCAGCTACCGCGTCACCGATTTCGCGCCCCGCTTCGCGCAGTACGACCGGTACTACAAGCCGCTTATGCTCATCCGCAAGTTGGAGCCCCTGAGTGGTACGCCCCGCGTGCGCGTGGCCTGCCGCCCCATGGGCCAGTACGGCGAGCTGGAGCTCACGCGCCGCCGCAGCTCCAACCACATTGCCTTTCTGGGGCTGGAAGAGGAAATCCGCCTCACCACCAACATACCCCTCACCTACGTGCTCGATGAGGAAGACTTCGTGCTGAACGAAACCAAGTACCTCGTCCTCACCTACGGCGCGCCCCTCGAAGCCCCGCTGGAAAGCACCTGCCAGCAGTTTCTGCGCAACACCACCGACTACTGGCACAAGTGGGTGAAGAGCACCAGCATCGGCACCTTCCACCAGGATGCCGTCATCAGGTCGGCGCTGGCCCTCAAGATTCATCAGTACGAGGACACCGGGGCCATCATCGCGGCCAGCACCACCAGCCTGCCCGAGGCCCCCGGCAGCACCCGCAACTGGGACTACCGCTATTGCTGGATGCGCGACACTTACTACATCCTCACGGCCTTCAACAACATCGGCCACTTCGAGGAAATGGAGCGCTATTTCCACTTCATCGCCAACATCAGCACCAAGGTGCAGGACAAGTACCAGCCGCTCTACGGCATCAGCGGCAAGGCCGATTTGGTGGAAACCGAGCTGCCGCTGGCCGGCTACCTCGGCAACCAGCCCGTCCGCATCGGCAACGACGCTTACACCCACATCCAGAACGACGTGTACGGCCAGGTGCTGGTGGCCCTGCTGCCGCTCTACGTCGATTGCCGCTTTGCCCACCCCGACCAGCTCCCGCCCGCCAAGCTGGCCACCGAAGCCCTGCGCCTCATGGAAGCCACCCTCGACCAGCCCGACGCCGGCCTCTGGGAGTTCCGCCACATCGCGCAGCGCCACTGCTACACCTTCCTCTTTCATTGGGCCGGCGGCCATGCCGCGCAGCAAGTAGCCCGCTCCCTCGGCGATAAGGACATGGAGGCCCGCGCCACGCGCCTCATCGCCGCCGCCACCGACCGCATCGAGCAGTGCTACGACGCCGAGCGCGGCGTGTACACCAACGCCATCGGCTCGCCGCACCTCGACGCCAGCACCCTGCAGCTCATCCTCATGGGCTACCTCGACGGCAACTCCGACAAGGCCAAAAAGCACCTCATCGAGCTGGAAAAGGAGCTAAAAACCCCCGAAGGCCTCTTCTACCGCTACCGCCACCCCGACGATTTCGGCACACCCGAAACCACCTTCCTCATCTGCTCCTTCTGGTACGTGGAGGCCCTGGCCTGCGTCGGCCGCCTCGAAGAAGCCGCCGCCGAGTTTGAGAAGCTTATTAAGTACGCCAACCATCTGGGGCTGCTTTCCGAGGATGTGGACGCGAAAACCGGCTCGCAGTGGGGCAACTTCCCGCAAGCGTACAGCCACGTCGGGCTGGTGAACGCGGCTTACCGCATTGCGCACCGGCAGGACAAGCCGCGGTTTGTGGGGTAAGTAGTCTGCCATATCGGGCATCGCCTGGTATTACGAGTGAAGCGCAGCGAGTGAAATGCGGCAATCCGTCCTGTAAAACCAGACAAGCTTTTACATCAAAAAGCCTCGGCGCTGTGCAGTGCCGGGGCTTTTTGGTGTAAAATCAGAATTGATTGAGATTAGCAGCTACGCTCGCTTGAACCAGTTCTCCATTTGGATGCCGTTCAAACGGTGAAAATCCTTCTGATTGTCTGTCACCAACGTTAGCTGATGCTCGATGGCCGTTACGCCAATCAGGAGGTCGAATTCATCGTGCATGGGATTGCCCATTTTACGTAACCGAACTTTTTCCTGCGCATACCGCCTGATGCAACCGAAAATGGGAACGATGGAGAGTCCATTCAGGAAATCATCAACGGCTTGGTGTGATTTGGCAGCGTTGTCGCTATTCTCGGCCCCGTAGCGAAGCTCTGCAACGGTAACTTCCGAAACGTAGCAGTTTTCACGCCCCTTCTCCCTGACAATCTCATCAAGGTCGAGTTTTCCGCGCAGGAAGAACACACAGATATTGGTATCGAGCAGGTACGGCATTAAAAGTTGATTTCCCTCTGCTGAAACTGCCGACCGGCTTTGAGCTCAGCCACGATTTCTTCGGCAGATTTTTCCGATGCAAAGGCCCCGAATGACTGGTAAAAGCGGCTTTCTTTCGTGGCAGGTGAGGCCTTGAGCGACTGCGCAAGGCTATCCATTAATTCCCGCTTGCTGAGAGCGCTCAAGCCTTCAAAAAGCCCGGCGTAGGTTTCGACAAGGTGGCGCTCGGTATAGGTCATTGGATTGGAATTGAAAGCAACAGAAGGAAATTGGCAAGCCCGGCCGATGCAAAGTACTCGTAAGTTACGACCAAACGATGTACTGTCCTGCACTCCTGCCCTACCCAATCAGCTTGCGCAGCAGCTGCCGCACCTCTGTGGGCGACTCTACATGGAACCGCGCTGACGAGTGCGGGGCCGACCCCACCCGCACCGTGAACGCATCCGAGGGCAGCGCCCGGAAGGTGTCTTCATCGGTGCGGTCGTCGCCCAGCGCCAGGATGAAATCGGGGTTGTACTGGCTGACCCAGCGGGTGGTGGCCGTGCCTTTGTTGATGCCGGCGTTTTTGATTTCCAACACCATGTTGCCCTCCATCACCTGCAAATCGGTGTTAGAGGTCATGAAGGTGAGGTGATTGAGCAGCTCGCGGGCGCGCACGGCCCCCAGGTCGGCATCGACGCGGCGGTAGTGCCACACCAGCGAGTAGTCCTTCTCCTCAATGAAAGAGCCGGCGGTGCGGGCCACGTACAGCTCCAGTACCGGGCGCAGCTCGCGCTTCCAGTCGTTGCGCATGGCCTGGAACAGGGTCCAGTCGTCGCCGGCCGCCCGCATCCATACGCCGTGCTCGGCAATGAAATCGACGGGCAGGTCGCCCAGCCATTTCTCCAGCGTATTCCGGTCGCGCCCGCTGATAATGACCACGCGGTTGTGCGGGTTGTCACTCAGGGCCTTTAGGAGCAGGAGCAGCTCCTGGTCGGGCTGGGCGCGCTGCGGGTTGGCGTGGAAATCCACCAGGGTGCCATCATAGTCCAGCAGCAACAGGCGCTGCTGGCTGGCGTGGTAGGCTTCGAGCAGCTGGCCGGTGGGCGCGGGCGTGAGGGTTTCGGTGGCCAGGGTTTGCTGCTTCATTTTGGTGTAAGCGAGTTGATTGAGGAAGAGTTTGGTCCAGGAAAACACGTTGTAGCGCTTCACCAGGGCCTGCATGGCCATCATGCGCTGGATTTGCTCATCCTCGGGCATCACCAACGCCTCGTGCATGGCCTCAGCCAGCTGGTTGATGTCGGTGGGGTTGATGATGAGGGCATCGGACAGCTCCCGCGCCGCCCCGGCCCGCTCGCTGAGGATGAGAACGCCCCGGTGGTCGGCCTTGCTGGCCACAAATTCCTTGGCCACGAGGTTCATGCCGTCGCGCATTGGCGTGACGAGCGCCACCTCGGCCAGGCGGTAGAGCGAGGCCAGCTCCTCCGGCGGCAAGGAGCGGTAGAAGTAGTGAATCGGCGTCCAAGCAATGGTACGGTACGAGGCATTGATGCGCCCCACCAGCTCGTCGATTTCCACCTTCAGGTCGGCATACTGCGCAACCTGGTCGCGCGAGGGCACCACCAGCATAATCAGGCTCACCTGCTCGCGCCACTCGGGGTAGCGCTGGAGCAGCAGCTCGAAGGCGCGCAGACGCTGGGCAATGCCCTTAGTGTAGTCGAGCCGGTCGATACTCAGGATGACGCGCACGTTGTGCAGCGCCTGGCGGTAGGTGGCCTCGTGCTGCATGGCCATTTCCGAAGCGGCGGCATCGGCATAGCGCTGGTAGTCGATGCCCATTGGAAAAGCATCGACGCGCACGGCGCGGTGCGCCACTTCCAGCTGCCCATTCACGGACGTGATGCCCAGCACCTGCGACACCGAGCTGAGAAAGTGCCGCATGTAGCCGAAGGTGTGAAAGCCGATAAGGTCGGCCCCCAGCATGCCGCGCAGCAGCTCGGCCCGCCACGGCAGCACCCGAATCAGCTCGTAGCTCGGAAACGGAATGTGCAGGAAAAAGCCGATGGTGGCCTCGGGCCGGGCCTTGCGCAGCATTTCCGGCAGCAGCAGCAGCTGGTAGTCGTGCACCCAGATGGTGTCTTCCGGGCCGGCCTGGGCCAGCACGGCGGCGCAGAATTTCTCGTTCACGGCCACGTAAGCATCCCACTGGGCCTGCTCGTAGATGGCGAACTGCGTGAAGTAGTGAAAAGTGGGCCAGAGCGTGGAATTGCTGAAGCCCTCGTAGTAATCCCGGATTTCGGACTCGGTCAGAAACACCGGGGCCATGCTGTCGGCCTGGAGCTGTTCGGTGACGTATTGTTCTTCTTCCACGTCGTTCACGAACAGCCCCGGCCAGCCCACCCACACGTTGCCATCGGCCCGGTAGATGGAGCCCAGACCCGTGGCCAACCCGCCTTCGCTGGGCTGAAACGTGAGGCTTTCTTCGGAACGAATGACTTTAGTGGGGAGGCGGTTAGAGACGATTATCGTGCGGGACATAGGCAATGGGATAGGTTAAACAACCTTATGGTTTACGGTAGTTAACCAGATTCAGCCCATATCCTCCCATTTATACCCACCGGTTTTGCTCTCGGCGGCGGCATTTTCGGCAGCCGTTGCCGGGACCATTTAGTGGTGGTGATGCTCCTCCTCCGGGGGCGGGGGCAGCTCGGCCGCCGCCCGGTAGAGCAGGGCCGTGGGCACCCGGGGATAGTGGTGGTGCAGGTGATGAAAAGCAAACGAGGCCGTGATGGGCGTCCAGGCCTGGGCCAGCGCGGCGGCCGTGCGCGCCGCCGGGTTGCGCGACGACACATGGTGCGGCACGTAAGACGCCCAGATGGGCATGGTCGCGCTCATGAAAAACGCCACGCCCCAGTACCCCAACCCCACCCACGAGCCCGTGGCCCAGTACAGCCCCGCAAACCCCACCAGCAAACCCAGCGTCAGCCCCGTTTCGATGAGCTGAATCCGCCGCGTATTCGGCGCGATGCGGAGCGACTCGCGGCGCAGCATCAGGGTATGCCACGGCCCCTGCCACAGCACCCGCCCGAAGCTCCAGGTGGCGGGCGCGCCCTCGGGGTCAGCCTCGGTGAGGCAGCGGCCGTGGTGGCGCAGGTGCGTCACCTGCAAGCCGTGGCCGCTTTTGAGGATGAGCAGGCCGCTGAGCGTGAGCACCCGCTCGTTGGCGGGCTTGGGCAGGCCCAGCGAGTTGTGCATGGCATCGTGCATCTGCACGAAGGCCGCCAGGCACACCACCACGGCCAGCGGCAGCGCCAGCCACCACCAGCCGGCCAGGGCTACCAGCACGTAAAGGGCCAGCAGTACCCACGGACGGGCCAGCTCGATGCGGCGTTGGGCGGGAGTGAGTTCCAGTTTCATGGCTGATGTTAAAGAGGCTGAGCGAACAGGTTATTCCCGGCTTTCGTGCCGCAGCGGCAGGGCGTAGGCCGGAATCCGGTCTGGAGCCAAATGCTGCCAGCTTGCCCGAAACGAGCCGGAATACCCAAATAGCTTGCCCAGAATGGGGTTGCGCACCTCTACCCGGATGCGGTAGCAAGCGGCCTCGTCGTCGTACCACTCTTCCACATCGGCCAGGGCTGCCAGCATTCGCGGCAAGCCAAAGGCGAACCAGCCCTCCCGAAATCGCTGCGCCCCCGAGCGCAGCCGCAGCCCGCCCTGCGCCGTCACGGCTAGGTCGATGTCCACGGCTATGTGCTGGTGCGTGCCCAGGTAGTCCACCACGCAGTTGCGGGCCGCGCTCCGAATCATCGTCGCATCGAAGCAGCGGGTGTGCTCCGGGAAGGCAAAGCGCCGAATCCAGGTCACGGTTTCGCGGCCCAGCGGGTCGATGTAGGCGTAATTTTCGATGCGAAACGGCACGTTTAGACCAGCCTCGGGAAAGGTAATCTGACGCGCCAGCCCCATCCGCAGAAAGGGCCGCGTGAAGGACGGCCCGTGCCACACGCGGTCCATCATGCCCTCGCCCACAAAGGCGCGGTGGTCGCGGCTACTAAAAGCCAGCCGCTCCTGAATGCGCGGGTGCAGCTTCTGGAAATCGGCCCCCAATTGCTGCTGATAGATGGAAAGCATGAACTAAAGCGGTTGATGAGCGGCGGAAGAATGAAGGTTAGCCCACCGCAACGGGCGCAGCGTGCGGGACTTTGGCAGCCGTGGGCCGGGCCGCCGGGGGCTGGCGCAGGCAGCGAGCGGCGCTGGGCACTAAGTCTGGCGGGATGAGCAGGGCCACGGCAGCCAAGGCCATCAGTGCCAGGTTCAGCGTGAGCGGGTTGAAGGGTGCCACAAACACTGCCGGCTGACTAAACAGCGCCCCCGTCCCCAGCCCCAGCAGACCCAGCATGTTCAGCCAGTACACGGGCCGCAGCCGCCGCGCCGGCAGCAACCAGAACAGCAGCCCAAACAGGATTTCGCCTACACCCACGCCGGCCGCCACCATCCGCGCTGCCTCGGCCGAAAAGCCCGCGCCCTGCAAAATGCTCAGTTCCCCAGTATCGGGGAACAGAAGCTTAGGCACCACGCCCTGGTACAGCCACACGAAGCCCAGCGTGGCCCGCACCAGCGCCACCGTGGCCGCCAGCGCCCGCGACAGGCGCGGGGCCTGCCCTCGCTCCAGCCATAGTCGCAGGCAGTCGAACCCCCAGGCCGTGGCCCAGCCGATGAGCGGCCGAAACGCCAGCTGGTCAAGCCCACGCCCTACCGCGCCGAAGCGTGTCTGGTAGTCATATTTAGTAAAAAACCGCAGCCCGTCCTCCGTCGGCACGTACTTCCAGAAACCCGCGCCTTCCCGAATGAGCGACGCCCATTCATCGGACCAGAACTTGAGCACCGAAGTGCGCTCGCCGTTCTTTTCGCGGGTGCCCAGGCTTTCGCCGCCGCCCGCCACACCCAGCCCAAACCCAATGCGGGTAGCGTACAGAAACTGCTGCGGCACCGCCTCCGAGGACCGGGGCAGGTAAGCTATTTCGGTGAAGCGCAGGTCCCACTGCTGGTGCAGCTCCGGCTGTTGGGTGTGCGCCCAAAGCTGCTCCATGGAACAGCGGATGCGGGCTTCTACGTAAATCGAGGGTAGCTTCATTTGGTATAATGAAGATAGCCGCTAAGCGCGAATAATAAGCCGAAAACCGCGTCAAATCAGCGCGCTGCTCCTTATTTTCCTTGCCCCTACTCCAGCGCGTGAGCCAAATCGGCCAGCAGCTCCTCCACCGGCTCAATGCCCACGCTCAGCCGCACCAGTCCTACGGTAATGCCCAGCTCCGCCCGCTGCGCATCGGTCAGCGCCCGGTGCGAGGTATAGAGCGGGTGCGAGCATGACGAATCCACACCCGCCAGCGAGGGCGCGAACGGAAACCGCTGGCTGCGCTGCATGAAGCGGTTCACCGCCGCCGCATCGTCCGGCAGCCGGAACGAGAGCATCCCACCAAACCGTCCCGCGCCCTGGTGCGCCGCTAGGTCGTGCTGCGGGTGCGCAGCCAGCCCCGGGTAGTACACCGCCGACACGGCCGGGTGCCGGTCCAGAAAGTCGGCCACGGCCCAGGCATTTTCACTGTGAGCGGCCACGCGCAGGCGCATGGTTTTCATGCCGCGCACGGCCAGCCAGCTTTCCATCGGGCTCAGCGTGAGGCCGAATACAATGCCGATTTGGCGCAGCCGGGCCACATCCTCAGGCGTGCGGGCTACCACGGCCCCGGCCGTCACGTCGGAGTGGCCGGCCAGGTATTTAGTCACGCTGTGCAGCACGAGGTCGGCTCCGTAGGCCAGCGGCCGGGTCAGCACGGGGGTCGAAAACGTATTATCGACCACCAGCTTCAGGCCGTGGCGGTGGCATTCATCGACGGCGGCGCGCAGGTCTACCACGCGCAGCAGCGGGTTGCTCATGGTTTCGCATAGCAACAATTTGGAGGTTGGCTGCACATAAGCCGCGAGGTCATACAGGCTTTCAAACGGCACGTATGTCACCGTGATGCCCAAACGCGACAGCTCCAGGTTCAGCAGCGCCGCCGAGCCGCCGTAGATGTCAGCCGCGCACAGCACATGGTCGCCGGTCTGGCAGTAGGTGAGTAGCGCCGCGAAGATGGCCGCCATGCCCGAGCCCGTGGCTACCGCGCCCGCGCCGCCTTCCCAGCGGGCTACGGCGGTGGCTAATTCGTCAGAATTGGGGTTACCATTACGCGAGTACAGGTAGCGGCTGCCTGGCTCGTCGAAGTATTGCTGCACCGCATCGAGGTCCTCAAATTTGAAAACCGACGTTTGGTAGATGGGCGTGATTTTAGGTTGAATGTTCGGATGGTCCATGAGGGCGGAAGCGGAGCGTGAGGCGCAAAGGTCGGCACGCGCCCGGCTTTGGCGCTACTTCACCGGAGTCTGCATATGCTGGCGGTTTTCGCGCCGGAACACCTCCATCAATACCATGAAATACGAGACAAGCAACGGCCCCACTACCAGCCCGATGATGCCAAATATCTCCACGCCCAGCACAATGCCCACCAGCGTTATCAGTGGGTGAATATTGCCCATACGCTTGGCCAGCACTATGCGCAGCACGTTGTCAATGTTCATAATCAGGATAAACCCCACCAGCAAAATTCCCAGCGCTTGCCCATTGTGCCCCTGCGAATACTGGTAGAGCGCCGCCGGCCCCCACACCAGCGGCGTGCCCAACACCGGCAGAAACGCCGCGAAAAAGGCTACCACACCCCAGAATACCGCATCGGGCACCCCAAAAATTAGCAGCGTGGCCCCCGTCAGAATCCCCTGCACCACCGACACCAGCACTTGGCCCAGCACATTGGCATTCACGTTGTTTTTCAGCGACTCGCCCAGCTCCTGCAGTGTCTCGTTGCGGAACGGCAGGTAGCGGTGCAGCCCTAGCAGAAAAAACGTCTCCTGCATAAACATGTAGTACATCGTGAACAGCATCAGGCCCACAATCACCAGAAAATTGAGGGCGCTGCTGGCCAGCGAGGGCAGCCAGCCCGACACCTTCGCGCCGCCCTGCAACAGCAGTTGGCGCACGTTCACCTGCTCGGTCATTTTGAAGCCGGTGGCTCTTTCCAGCTTGTGAATCACCTCCAGCAGCCGTTCAGGATTTTGCGCGAAGGCAATGAGCCGGTCGAGTAGCAGCGAAGTGAGGGCATAAAAGGGAATCACCAGCACCACCACCGTCACGAGCAAAATGCCCACCGCCACCAGCTGCCGGTTCCAGCGCCGCTCATGCACCAGCGCCACCCACCACGGCCGAAACACCACGAACAGGATACCCGCCGCCAGAAACGCCGTGAGGTACTGCGCCAGCCCGAATACCATGAGGGCCGCGATGCCCACCAACGAGGCGACCAGCAGCACATAGCGCTGCCGATGGGTGTAAATATTTTCAACGGCAACAAACGGGTCCGAAGATTTCATAAAAACAAAGGCAAATGGGTTTGCGGGTAGTATAGCTATACGGCATTCTCCCGCTTGGGCCAGCTAATATCACAAAAAAGCCGCTCCTGCCAGGCAGGAGCGGCTTTTAGCCAGCTACCAAAGTCCGCTATGGCGTTACGCCACGGCACCTTCGGCCAGCACAATCACGTTGTTGCGCAGCACTTCCACCACGCCGCCTTCGATGCGGATAACCTCGCGGCCACCTGCGCCGCCGGTCAGCGTCACGTCGCCGGCCTTGAGGGCCGCTATGAGCGGGGCGTGGTTGTTCAGCACTTCAAACGAGCCATCGGCCCCCGGAAACTGGGCTGCCGTCACTTCGCCTTCGAATACCTTGCGGTCGGGGGTGATGATTTCTAAATGCATGTTTTTGAATGAATTGTCAAACTAAAGAAGAACGTCATGCTGAGCGAAGTCGAAGCATCTCTACCGCGCAAGTAATTAGTTACTGCTGCGGTAGAGATGCTTCGACTTCGCTCAGCATGACGTTCCACCGGACGTTTTTAATTATTTGGCTTCCGCAATCAGGCGTTCGCCTTTAGCTACGGCATCCTCGATGTTGCCAACAAGGTTGAAAGCCGCCTCGGGCAGGTGGTCATACTTGCCGTCGATGATTTCGTTGAAGCCTTTGATGGTGTCCTTGATGTCAACCAGTACACCTTTGAGGCCGGTGAACTGCTCGGCCACGAAGAAGGGCTGCGACAGGAAGCGCTGCACGCGACGGGCACGGTTTACCACCTGCTTGTCCTCCTCCGACAGCTCGTCCATACCCAGGATGGCGATGATGTCTTGCAGTTCCTTATAGCGCTGGAGCAGCTCTTTCACGCGCTGGGCGGTGTTGTAGTGCTCGTCGCCGAGGATGTCGGCCGACAGAATGCGCGAGGTCGAGTCCAGCGGGTCAACGGCCGGGTAGATGCCCAGCTCGGCGATTTTGCGGCTCAGTACCGTCGTGGCATCCAGGTGGGCAAAGGTGTTGGCCGGGGCCGGGTCAGTCAAATCATCGGCAGGCACGTAAACGGCCTGTACCGAGGTAATTGAACCGCGCTTGGTCGAGGTAATGCGCTCCTGCATGGCACCCATTTCGGTAGCCAGCGTGGGCTGGTAACCCACGGCCGAAGGCATCCGGCCCAAGAGAGCCGATACTTCCGAGCCCGCCTGCGTGAAGCGGAAAATGTTGTCGATGAAGAACAGGATGTCGCGGCCGGCACCGGTGCCGTCGCCATCGCGGAAGCTCTCGGCGATGGTCAGACCCGACAGGGCCACACGGGCACGGGCTCCGGGGGGCTCGTTCATCTGGCCGAACACGAGGGTAGCCTGCGATTTTTCCATCGCCGCCATGTCCACCTTGCTCAGGTCCCAGCCACCTTCTTCCATCGAATGCTTGAAGGCATCGCCGTACAGAATGATGTTGGATTCGATGAATTCGCGCAGCAAGTCGTTGCCCTCACGGGTCCGCTCGCCCACGCCGGCAAACACCGACAAGCCTTCGTAGGCCTTGGCCACGTTGTTGATAAGCTCCTGAATCAGTACGGTTTTGCCCACGCCGGCACCACCGAACAAACCAATTTTGCCACCCTTTACATAAGGAGCCAGCAAGTCGATAACCTTGATGCCGGTGAAGAATACTTCCGACGACGTTGCCAGTTCCTCAAACGCCGGGGCGTTGCGGTGAATGGACAAACGCGGCCCGCTTTTGGGCTGCGGAATGCCGTCAATAGCTTCGCCAATCACGTTGAACAGGCGGCCTTTCACACCGTCGCCGGTGGGCATCGAGATGGGGGCACCCAGGTCGCGTACTTCCGCGCCACGGGCCAAACCCTCGGTCGAGTCCATGGCAATGGTCCGAACCCGGTCCTCGCCCAAGTGCTGCTGGCATTCCAGCACTACCACTTGGCCGTTCTCTTTGGTTACTTCGAGGGCGTCGAGGATGTTGGGCAGCTTCGTGTTTTCACCCGCGAAGCTTACGTCCACGACGGGTCCGATGACCTGGGTGATTTTGCCGGTATTGGCCATTTGGTTGTATTTATGATGAAGTTAATGCTCTTTTCAGGCCGCAAAATTACGGTAGAAGCGTGGCTTTTCCAACCATAACGTTTGCGGTACCCGGCCCAATCAGAACCAAACGCAAAATCCCCTACCCCGTGAAAATCAGGCAACAATGAACGGGAAGCCGCTTTCCGGGCTGATACCGCAGATTTTTTCTTCAAATTTTTTTCAAAAAATCCTTGCGCCGAATTTTTCCGGTAGTACATTTGCACTCCCAAACGGCACGTAGCCAACTGGGATTTTGTCCGATGGTGTAACTGGCAACACGCTTGATTTTGATTCAAGAAAGTCCAGGTTCGAGCCCTGGTCGGACAACGACACAGCTCGAGTAAATCGAAAAGGCGCTGGCTTCTCCAATTTCCGGAGTGGTCAGCGCCTTTCGCTTTTCTATCCCTCCCGTTTCCACAGCCTCCCCCGCCGCAGGCTTTCGCGCATCAACTCATTATTAGCACCTTCCCCTATGAAACAGGTCAAAATATTTGCCGGCAGCGCCTCGCGTGAGCTCGGCGAAAAGATTGCCGCCGCCTACGGCACCACCCTCGGCGACCTCAGCCTCCAGCGCTTCGCCGACAACGAGATGGGGCCGAGCTTCAACGAAAGCATCCGCGGTTGCGAGGTGTTCCTCGTGCAAAGCACCTTCCCGCCCGCCGAGCACCTCATGGAGCTCATGCTGATGGTGGACGCGGCCAAGCGCGCCTCGGCCCACAAAGTCGTCATCGTGATGCCCTACATGGGCTACGCCCGGCAGGACCGCAAGGACAAGCCCCGCGTGAGCATTGGCGCAAAAGTGGTGGCCAACATCATCCAGAGCGTGGGCACCGACCGCCTGATGACCTGCGACCTGCACGCTGGCCAAATCCAAGGCTTCTTTGATATTCCCGTCGACCATCTTGACGGGGCCACCGTCACGGCTCCTTACATCAAATCGCTGAACCTGGAAAATCTGATTTTCGCCTCGCCCGACGTGGGCGGTGTGGTGCGGACCCGCGCCTTCGCCAAGAAATTCGGGGCCGAAATTGTGGTCTGCGACAAGATGCGCGTGCGGGCCAACGAGATTGCCTCGATGCAGGTGATTGGCGACGTGAAAGGAATGGACGTGGTATTTGTGGATGACATGGTGGACACCGCCGGCACCATCTGCAAAGCCGCCGACCTGGTGATGGAGCGCGGGGCCAACTCGGTACGGGCTGTCATTACGCACCCGCTGCTCAGCGGTCCGGCCCACGACCGCATCCGCGCCTCTTCCCTCACGGAGCTAATTACTACCGATACCATTCCGCTGGCCCAGGAAAACGAGAAAATCCGGGTGATTTCGCTGGCTCCGCTGTTTGCCGCTGCTATCCGCAACGTGGTGACGCACGAGAGCATCAGCTCGCTGTTCGTGTAAACAAACGTCTGGCTAGGTTCACGCAAGCCCGTCATGCTGCGCACAGTTCGCAGCATGACGGGCTTTCTTTATCCCTGTTGTACTACGGTTTCTCTATAGATTGGCACAGTTTTGTAGAAAGGCTTCCTCAACTGGAACTTTTTTCTGCAAACGTGATGAACAAGCTTTACACTTCCGCCTCCACCCTTTTGGCCGCACTGCTGTTGAGTGCCTGCGCTTCCACCGTCCACATTCGGGCGCTGGCCCCGGCGGCGGTGCCCATGCCGGCCGACCTACAAAGCGTGGCCACCGCCAACCGCATTATTCCGGAATCGCGCCGCGATAAATTCTTCGACGTGATGGAAGGTGCCTTTACCGGCGAAGGCATTGGCGTGGACCGCGCCGGGGCCGACGAGTGCGTGAACGTGGTGGGCCAGGCCCTGGCCAATAACAGCTACCGCTTTAAAGTGACGCAGGCGCAGCTACAGCTACTGGGGCGCAGCCGCGAGTTTTTCCTGCCGCCGCTGGCCCCGCGCTACGTGCAGGATTTGTGCCACCGCACCCAGGTCGATGGCCTCGTGGTGCTCGAAGCCTTCGATTCCGATATGGCTCTGACGCATACCAACGGCACCCGCACCGTGAAAGACAAGGAAGGCAAGGACCACCAGGTGCCCACCGTACACGTCGAGATGGTGATGAAAATTGTGAGCGGCTTCCGCACCTACGGCGCGGCGCAGGGCTTTGTGCTCGACCAGGCCCGGCAAGAAGAACAGCTGGTCTTCACCGGCAACGGCGATAACTACCCCGCCGCCCTGCGCCAGCTGCCCTCGCCCGAGGAGTGCATCCGGCGGGTGGCCCAGCGGGCCGGCGATGGCTACGCCCGCCGCATCGCTCCTTCTTACATCGACCTCAACCGCGACTATTTCACCACGGCCAAGAAAGACGCCCTCATGAAGCAGGCCGCCGTGCGGGCCGATGCCGAAGACTGGCAAGGAGCGGCCACCCTCTGGCAGCAGGCCGCCAAAAACCTCAATCCCAAAATTGCCGGCCGGGCGTTCTACAACCTGGCCGTGGCCAGCGAAGTGCGCGGCGACCTGCCGGGAGCCATCGACTGGGCCAAAAAATCGGCTTATACCTGCAACAATGGCCAGGCCAAAAACTACCTCCGCGTCCTCAACGACCGGCTGCGGGCGCAGGAGCTAGTGCAGGAGCAGCTCAAAAGCGTGCCCGTGATGAACTAGCGCTGGGTTATTTCTTCGTAACACCCTGGTTTTCCAGCCGAATTCACCCTACCTTTGCGGCCCGTTTGCCCCCAATGCTGGAGGCAAACGGGCCATTTTTTCATCCCCAAAAACCACTTTTATGAAAAGCCTCGAGATTGTAGGGTTTAAAAGAGCGAATCTCGGTAAAACGGACGCCAAGGCATTGCGCCTCGACGCCCAAGTACCGTGCGTATTGTATGGCGGCACCGATACCGTGCATTTCTCCGTGCCCGCTATCCTGTTCCGCGAGTTGTTGTACACGCCGGAGGCACACATTGTGGACCTGAACGTGGAAGGCACCTTGTACAAGGCGATTGTGCAGGACGCCCAGTTCCACCCCGTAAACGAAATGCTCCTCCACGTTGACTTCCTCGAATTGGAAGAAGGCAAAGAGGTTAAAATGGACATCCCCGTAAAATACATCGGTGTTTCGCCGGGCGTATTGGCCGGCGGCAAACTGGTGAGCAAGCTGCGCAAAGTGCGCGTGCGTGCCACGATGGACAACCTCCCCGACTACGTGGAAGTGAACATCGGCACCATGGAGCTGGGCAAATCCATCAAGGTAGGTGCCGTGGAGCCGAAGGGCTACACCATTCTCACCAGCGCGGAGGCTCCCATCGCCACCATCACCATCCCACGTGCCCTGAAAGGCGAGCTGGCTGGCAAATAATTCTGAATCGCAGATTTAACGGATTAGATGGATTCCATCGATTCCTTCATCCATTAATTTGCGCTTCAACCAAAAAGCCGCTCCAAACTTTGGAGCGGCTTTTTATTTGCGCTACAAAAAGGTCGCGCTTTGCCATATCGAGTGGCAGCAGCTTCTGAGAATTGACGCCAGAATCTGTGCAATCCGTTAAATCCGTTAAATCTGCGGTTCAGATGAAGTTTCTAGTTCTCTGCCTGGGCAACATTGGCCCCGAATACGCCGACACGCGCCACAACATCGGCTTCATGGTGGCCGATTATCTGGCAGCCAAATTCGACGCGCCCCGCTTCGAAATCGGCCGCCACGCCTTCACCACCGAATTCAAGCACAAAGGCCATACCTACGTGCTGGTGAAGCCCACCACCTACATGAACCTGAGTGGCAAAGCCGCCGCCCACTGGCTGGCCACGCTGAAAATCACGGCCGAAAACATGATTGTGGTAACCGATGACCTCGCCCTCCCCTTCGGCAAACTGCGCCTAAAAGGCCAGGGCTCAGCCGGCGGTCACAATGGGCTAAAGGACATCCAGGCCACGCTGGGCAGTGATGTGTACGCCCGCCTGCGCTTCGGTGTGGATGCAAATTTCCCCAAAGGCCGGCAGGTAGATTATGTGCTGGACCCGTTTTCGAAGGATGAATTAATTGAATTGCCCACGCGCATTGAAAAAGCGGCAGAAGCCGTTTTAGCTTTCGGCGCAATGGGATTGGAACGCGCCATGAACATCGTGAACGTGAAATAACTCGGGCACCGAATCGCGTAAAAAAGGCTCGTCTGCATTGTGCGGACGAGCCTTTTTTTATGCGCAGATAAGTGAATGGCTTACGCCACGCCGCTGCCGTTGCGCACGGGCTTGCTGGGCTGCATCAGGGCGAGGCTGCCATCAGCATTTTCGGCCATCAGCAGCATGCCCTGGCTTTTGATGCCTTTGATTTCTCGGGGAGCGAGGTTGAGCAATACCTGTACCTGCTGGCCAATTAGCGCTTCGGGAATGAAATACTCCGCGATGCCGCTCACGATGGTGCGCTCCTCCAGGCCCAGGTCGACGGTGAGTTTGAGGAGCTTTTTGGTCTTGGCTACTTTCTCGGCAGCCGTGATGGTTCCGATGCGTAAATCCATCTGGCCGAAATCATCGAACGAAATATCATCTTTGGCCGGCGCGATGGGTGTGTTGGCGAGTTGATTTTCTTTTTTAGTATCGAGCAGTTTTTGCACCTGTGTTTCAACCACGGCATCTTCAATTTTACCGAACAGCAATTCGGCTTCGCGTAGCTGGTGCCCGGCGGCGAGGGTGTCGGGACGGCCGGCGCTGGCCCAGTTGCCCAACTCCAGGTTGAGCATGGTGGCCAGTTTTTGGGCCGATTCGGGCAGGAAAGGTTCCAACAGTGGGGCCAGGCTGGCTGCAATTTGCAGCGATACATTCAGCACGGTACCGGTGCGGGCAGCATCGGTTTTGATGAGGTGCCAGGGCTGGGTTTCGGCCAGGTATTTATTGCCGAGGCGGGCCAAGTTCATTACTTCAGCTAGCGCGTCGCGGAAGCGGTAATTTTCAATCAGCTCGCCAACTTTCGCCGGGAACTCAGAAGCCTGAGCCAGAGCGAGCCGGTCAAAATCCTGTAATTCACCCAATTCCGGCACTTTGCCTTCGAAGAATTTGTGCGTGAGCACGACGGCACGGTTCACAAAATTGCCGAGCGTAGCAACCAATTCGTTGTTGTTGCGCGCCTGAAAATCCTTCCAGGTGAAATCGTTGTCCTTGGTTTCGGGGGCGTTGGCGCACAACACGTAACGCAGCACGTCGGCCTGGCCGGGGAAATCGGCTAAATATTCGTGCAGCCACACGGCCCAATTGCGCGAGGTGCTGATTTTATCGCCTTCAAGGTTCAGGAATTCGTTGGCGGGCACATTATCCGGCAAAATAAATTCGCCGTGCGCTTTGAGCATTACCGGAAAAATAATGCAGTGGAAAACGATGTTATCCTTGCCGATGAAATGCACCAGTTTCGAGCCGGCATCTTTCCAGTATAATTCCCATTCATCGGGAAAGGCCTCTTTAGTGGCCGAGATGTAGCCAATTGGCGCGTCAAACCATACGTAGAGCACTTTTCCTTCGGCCCCGGGCACCGGCACGGGCACGCCCCAGTCAAGGTCGCGCGTTACGGCTCGGGGGTGCAGGCCCTGGTCAATCCAGGATTTACACTGGCCGTACACGTTGGTTTTCCAGTCGTTTTTGTGGCCTTCAATTATCCATTCGCGCAGCCAAAGCTCGTACTGGTCGAGGGGCAGGAACCAGTGCTTGGTATCGCGCAAAACAGGTTGCGCGCCGCTGAGCATGCTGCGCGGATTAATTAATTCGGTGGGGCTGAGCGAGGTGCCGCAGCGCTCGCACTGGTCGCCGTAGGCATTTTCGTTGCCGCAATTGGGGCAGGTGCCCACGATGTAGCGGTCGGCCAGAAATTGCTGGGCTTTTTCATCGAAATACTGCTGCGTAGTTTGCTCGATGAATTTGCCTTCGTTATTCAGCTTGGTAAAAAAGTTGCTGGAAACCTCGGCGTGCGTGGCCGATGAAGTGCGTGAATACACATCGAACGAAACGTTGAAATCTTTGAACGAATCCCGAATCAGGGCGTGGTATTTATCCACCACCTGCTGGGGCGTAACGCCCTCTTTCTGGGCCCGAATGGTGATGGGAACGCCGTGCTCATCGGAACCACAAATAAATTTCACATCCCGACCGGCCGAGCGCAGGTAGCGCACATAGATATCGGCGGGCAAATAAACCCCGGCCAGATGCCCGATGTGTACCGGCCCGTTGGCATAAGGCAAAGCAGCGGTAACAGTGTATCGCTTAGGAAGAAGTGACATAAAAATCAGAAGTAAAAAGGCGGGGATGCGAGGATTATTTTTCGCAGAAAATCAGGGCAATTGTTCCCCTTCACAAAGAAACGATTAAAAAAATTACAGAATTAAATCAACAAAAAAACCGAGCAAACCGTTTGACTCTTAAATGATTTTATATTTGAGCGCGCTTAATTAAAATATAGCGCCATCAAATCGACTTCTTTCCGCCTCTTTCACCCTTCACCAACCAATTTTTTTCAGATGAAAAAACCTGCTTCTCCGGTTAAAACGGAAAAACGTGCGAAAAGCACGCCGGAAGAAAAATCAGCCCGTAAATCGGCTAAAAGCGCGGGCCGCGCCTCCGCTGACCTGAACGAAGACCGCGCCAGCAAAAAGGCCAGCCAGAAAAAGTCGCTCAAGTCGGCGGCCAAGCAATTGCAAAAGGAGTTGAACGCCCGCATGAATGAAGTGGTAACACGCATTCGCAAAGAAACGAAGGCCAAGCTGAAGGAAGTGGTGAAAGAGGCTACGCGCCGCCTCGATGGCGACACGGAGCGCATGTTTGAGCAGGCCCTGCACACCATCGTGCGGCATTATGATTCGGTGTCCGGCCCCACTGCCGCCGATAATGGCCAAGCTGCTACTTCCACTGCCACCGGCAAAGCTGCCCGAGGCAGCAAAAAAGGCCCTACGCTGAACAAGGATGGCACGCCCCGCAAGCCCCGTGCCCCCCGCGACGGCGATGAAGCCGCTACCGAAATCACTGCCGCCGCTCCGGCTGCCAGTGGCCGGAGCCGCAAGCCCGCTGCCGCCAAAGCCAAAACGACCGGCGCTAAGCGCGGCCCCAAGCCAGCTGCGGCTACGGCGGCTGCCAGCACGGGTGCCAAGCGCGGCCCCAAGCCGCGCGCTCAGGCCGCACCCGCGCCGGAGCCCGAAGCAACCGGCGTGATAAACTCGGCTGATAGCCCCGGCACCGGCGAGGTGAGCGCATAGCCTGCCCCCGCTTAAGTGGCAAAAAGCCCGCTCCGAAGTATCGGAGTGGGCTTTTTTATTGATGCTACCGGAGGTTTTCAGGGCCGGCGGGCGGTGTCCAACGGCGCGGGGGCATTGGTGTTGAGGCGCTGCAGGCGGGTTTCGGGCGTGGTGTTGTTGGGGTCATTAGTGTTCACGTTTTCGATGCGCTTCTGACTGTTGATGCTGGCCGCCTGCTCGCCGAGGCGCACGCGGTTGGGCGTGGCATCGGGCACGGCGTAGCCATTGCTGATGCGCGCGCCGTTGCTGTTGTAGATGGCGCGGCGGTCGGCATCGGTACGCACTTCAGTGGGCGTGCTGGTGGGCGCGGCGGTTTCCGAGGTTTGCTCCGAAACCGAACAGGCCGAGAGCAGGGCGGCGGTCCCAAGCACCAGCCAGGGGCGGGCAGTAAATAATTGAAAAGTCAGCATGACCTACTAAATAAAAAGGAGGCAGCCAAGCGGCTGCCTCCTTCAAACGGTGAGCAAGGCTCAGTAGTTTACTTAAGCCAGGGTGGGGCTGGCCTGGGTGGGCATGATGCCATCCCAGAGGGCCATGCGGGCTTCCAAGCACTCAATGGTGACCTGTTGAGCTTCCTGCCAGCACTGGGGGTCGTCGGCGCACAGCTCGCGCACCATTTGCTGGGCCAGCGGGGCATGCACTTCCTCATCAAGCTCGATGTGGCGGTCGAGGTAATACACGAACGTATCGAGCTGGCCGGGAAACCGGGCACGCAGCTCGCCCACCAGCTGGCGGAACATGGCCGGAATCAAGTCTTCGCGGCCGAAGGTGAAAGCCGCCGCCATCGCGTGGGCATTGCCGGACTCAATGATGCGGAACGTGGTTTCGACAAACTGACGCACCGAATCTGGGACCTGCGCATCGGTAAGCGCTTGCGAAACCGAGCGCCCCCCCCCCACCGCCGCCACCAGCCGGCGAATGGGACGCGTATTTGCTCCGCATTCTTCCATGGCCCGCACATAGAGTTCGAAATGGCTGGTGGGCTGGCCCTGCGGGTCAAGGTCGGTTTCCTCTTCCAGCACAATTTCGTTGATGAGGCGGCGCGTGGCGGGGTTGGCTGTGGGCATCCACGGCACGTCTACGCAGGTCAGTTCGCGTTGCAGGCCCTTGAGTAGCGACATAAAATCCCACACGGCAAAGACGTGGTGCTCCATGAACTGGCGCAGGTCGGCCATGTTCTGGAGGCGGTAGTATAGCCCATTGTTGAGCAATAGCTGGCGGGTGTTGGCCACTTCATGCTGCAAAAATTCGATGGGGTCCAGCTTAGCTTCCATATGGCGATTTATATTATAACTATTTAAATACAGCCCATTTGCTATTGTTAACAACGGCAGGCTTTCGAAAATGGTTTATACAAACGAAAAACCCTTTGGCCTGGATTGCCAAAGGGTTTCGATTTGTTAATTTTCTCAGGAAAGCACTAGGCTTTCTTCTATTTCTTCTCAAACACCAGTGCGTTGCCGTCCATGCAGTAGCGCTGGCCAGTAGGCTTGGGGCCGTCGTTGAAGACGTGGCCCAAATGGCCGCCGCACTTGGCGCACACAATCTCGTCGCGGCTCATGCCAAACGTATTATCGGAAGCTATTTTTACGCTGGTTGCGGCGGCCGGCGCGAAGAAACTTGGCCAGCCGGTGCCCGACTCAAACTTGGTGTCCGAGGTAAAAAGCAAGTTGTGGTCGGCGGCGCAGTAGTAGGTACCAGCGACGTGGTTGTCGTGGTATTTGCCGGTGAAGGGGCGCTCGGTGCCCTGCTCGCGCAGGATGTAGTATTGGTCGGGCGTGAGGGCTTTCTTCCACTCGGCATCGGTTTTGCGCACCGCGAATTCGTCGGGCTTGCCGGTCACGGGCTGGGGCTGGAAGTAGGTTTTGCCGCCCACGGTGCGGGCGGGCGGAGCCGTGTTGGCGGCTACGTCGCGCTTCTGCGAGCAGGCCGAATTGAGCGAAAGCACCGAAACAAGTAATATCAGCAGGGAAAAACGCATAGTTGGGATGGGGTTGATTGAGAGTTGACCAACATACGGCGGCGGAGCCCGGTTCAGTCGGCCAGGTAGACGAAAGAACGCCGGGAACCTTACGCCCCGGCTAATCGATTTAGGACGACAGGCTTGGCTGCGCGGCAGGGTGCGGCAGCGGGGCTCGGGTTAAGAGTTGAGTACCACAAGGCTTTGCGCGTTTTTATCTGTACCTTTGC
The DNA here is from genome assembly GCF_054061335.1 of Hymenobacter sp. UYAg731. Taxonomy (NCBI): domain Bacteria; kingdom Pseudomonadati; phylum Bacteroidota; class Cytophagia; order Cytophagales; family Hymenobacteraceae; genus Hymenobacter; species Hymenobacter sp. UYAg731. Next base: position 467,969 of record NZ_JBSSEC010000004.1, read on the forward strand.
ACCCGCAAAACCAACCCATATGGCCAACAACATTCGTAACATTGCCATCATCGCTCACGTTGACCACGGCAAGACTACTCTGGTGGATAAGATTATCCACGCATCCAAGATTTTCGACGCGCACCAGCACTTCGACGACCTGATTCTCGACGACAACCCCCTGGAGCGCGAGCGCGGCATTACCATCGTTTCCAAAAACGTATCGGTACGCTACAACGGCACCAAAATCAACATCATCGACACCCCTGGTCACGCCGACTTCGGCGGTGAGGTAGAGCGCGTGTTGAAGCTGGCCGACGGCGTATTGCTGCTCGTGGATGCCTTTGAAGGTGCCATGCCGCAGACCCGCTTCGTGCTCGGCAAAGCCATTGCCCTGGGCCTGAAGCCCATTGTGGTAGTGAACAAAGTGGACAAGGAAAACTGCCGCCCCGACGAGGTGCATGAGCAGGTTTTCGACCTTATGTTCAACCTCGGCGCGTCGGAAGACCAGCTTGATTTCGTGACTTTGTACGGTTCCTCGAAGCAGGGCTGGATGAGCACCGACTGGAAAGTGAAGACCGACAACCTGATTCCGTTGCTCGACGCGGTTATCTCGTCGATTCCGCCCGCACCAACCTTGGAAGGCACGCCCCAGATGCAGATTACTTCGCTCGACTACTCGTCGTTCGTGGGTCGTATCGCCATCGGCCGCGTGCATCGCGGTACGCTGAAAGAAGGTGCCAACATGAGCCTGATGAAAGCTGATGGCAGCATCAAGAAAGTAAAAATCCGCGAGCTGCACGTATTTGAAGGCCTCGGCCGCGTGAAAGTTGATTCGGTAAGCAGCGGCGAAATCTGCGCCGTGTCGGGCATCGAAGGTTTCGACATCGGTGATACGCTGGCTGACTCTGACAACCCCGAGCAATTGGAGCGCATCAGCATCGACGAGCCGACGATGAATATGCTGTTCACCATCAACAACTCGCCGTTTTTCGGCAAGGAAGGCAAGTTTGTGACCTCGCGTCACCTGCGTGACCGTCTATTCAAAGAGACCGAGAAAAACCTCGCCCTGCGCGTGGAGGCCACCGATAAGGAGGACACCTTCCTCGTGTTCGGCCGCGGCATTCTTCACTTGTCGGTTCTGATTGAAACCATGCGCCGCGAAGGCTACGAGCTGCAGGTGGGCCAGCCCCAGGTGCTGTTCAAGGAAGACGACCACGGCAAGCGCACCGAGCCCATCGAGCTGCTCGTGGTGGATGTGCCCGAGGAATCGGCTGGCAAAGTAATCGAGCTGGTGAGCATGCGCAAGGGCGAAATGACCATCATGGAGCCCAAGGGCGACTTGCAGCACTTGGAGTTCACGATTCCGTCGCGCGGTCTGATTGGCCTGCGTAACAACGTGCTGACGGCCACCGGCGGCGAGGCCATCATGAACCACCGTTTTGTGGATTATGAGGAGCATAAAGGTCCGATTCCGGGCCGGATTGCTGGTTCGCTGATTTCGCTGGAAACCGGCGCTGGCACGGCTTACACGATTGACAAGCTGCAGGACCGGGGCTCGTTCTTCGTGGACCCAGGTGAGGAAGTGTATGGCGGCCAGGTTATCGGCGAGCACACCCGCCCCAATGACCTGACAGTGAACATCCAGAAGGGCAAGAAGCTGACCAACATGCGTGCTTCGGGCACCGACGACAACGCCAAAATCACCCCCAAGCGCCAGTTCTCGCTGGAAGAAGCCATGGAATACATCCAGAAGGATGAGTACCTGGAGGTGACGCCGAAGTCGATTCGGATGCGTAAGATTCTGCTCGACGAGAACGAGCGTCTGCGCTACGCTAAGCAGGCTGATTAATTGTCGCCAGCTTTTAATTAAGCAAAACACCCAGCTTCGGACCACGAGGCTGGGTGTTTTGCTTAATAAATTGGTTGTGAATGCGAACGGATTGTTATTTTTACTAATTGTTCGCTAACTATTTTAGTTGATTTTCTTTCCTTTTACACATCCTATTGTGCTCAAAAAATCTACTCTGTTATTTCTATTTGCCTTACTCATTATCGCCCGGCCGGGAAGAGCTCAGTCACCGGCCGCAACGATGACCGAACACCCGGACAAATCCGAATACAAGCTCTCCCGCGCGGGTTTCGAGGATGCTTATGCTTTCAACGACACGGCACGCGCCATTATCCGCATGTACTACACCAAGTGGAATACCGGCCGCAACATCATGCGCTTTGCCGCCATTCCGGTGCCGGTAGTGACGGTGGTTGGACGGCACTACGAGCCCAATCCGGCTACGTACGGTGCCACGCCCAACTACAATGCCTACTACTACGACTCGTGGGTTGCGCCCACAGCCTTCAGCCTATTGGGTGTATCGGTGTTCGGAATGATTCGGGCCATTAATAACGGCCGCGACCAACTGTACCAAGTTATCCGGCAGTACCATGCTACGCGGCGCTTGCCACTGTCGATACGTCCAGCCGCCTTGGTCCCTTACCTAGTGGAGGTGCAGCAGGAGGGGGTGCAGCCTCGCTAATTTTTATTTGTAATGAACTTGAAATCCCCCGAAAATTTGAGCCGCTTCGTGCAGCTTTTTACCCTGAATGATACCGAAGCCACCCAGCGCGTGAGCGAGCAACTGGCGCTGGTACTGCGCGACCCGGCCGCCTACCAAAATCAGTTTGCTGATGAGCTGGAAGAACGCGGCGTCGTGGCGGCGCTACCGGTGCAGGAGCTGCGCGATTTGGCGCTGATTGATGCGCTGTTGGGCGAAGAACTGCTCTGGGAAAGTGACTGGAAAGACCCGGCCGCCGACCTGGTTTATGGCATCAACGAAACGCTGACGCAGCAGAAACGGACGGTGCGGTTGGCCGAGCCAGCCAGTGGGCGCGCCACAGTTGCCGGTCCCGAAGCGCTTGACATCGTGCAGGACCTGGCCGAGCCGGTTGGGCTGGCGGTGGTGCTTTTTACGCTGGATAGTGACTCGTACGCCTTGAGCGTGGTGGCGGATGCGCAGGCCGAGGAAGCCCGCCAGCTGGCACAGGAACTGGGCTTCGGAATAACAGTGTACTAGCCCCGAAGCGCAGAATAATCGATTGTGTAAAGGCAGTGGCGCGTACCTTGCGGGTCCATTACCCCCGCTCAATTATGCTGCTAAAAAACCTGCTGGGTGCCACGCTGCTGCTGGCCGCCACCACCGCCACTGCCCAGAACCGGCACGAATACCTGCTCGACTCCAACTGGAAATTCTCGAAGGGTGACGTGCCGAATGCAGCCAAAACGGACTTTGCCGATGCCAAATGGCAGACGGTGAGCGTACCGCACGACTGGGCCATTGCGGGGCCGTTTGATGGGAATAATGACCTGCAGGTCGTGAAGATTGAGCAGAACAACGAGAAGGGAGCTACCCAAAAATCGGGGCGCACGGGCGGGTTGCCGTTTATCGGCACGGGCTGGTACCGGCGCAAGCTAGTGGTGCCGGGTTTAGGGCCGGGGCAGCGGGCAGTGCTGCTGTTTGATGGCGCGATGAGCAACGCACACGTGTTTGTAAATGGCAAGGAAGTTGGGTTCTGGCCCTACGGCTACAACTCGTTTTCGCTGGATATAACCTCGTTTCTGAAGCCCGGCGACGGCAACGTGCTGGCGGTGCGCCTGGAGAATCAGTCGGAAGCTTCGCGCTGGTACCCCGGCGCGGGCCTCTATCGCAACGTGCATCTGGTGGTGACGGATGACGTGCATATTCCGGTGTGGGGCACTTATTTGACCACGCCCGAAATCACGACCACGCAGGCCAGCGTGCGCTTGAGAACCACGGTGGAAACGCCAGACGGCAAATTCCAGCCATTGCGGCTCGACACGGAAATTCGCGACGCGATGGGCAAGGTGGTAGCTACAACCAGCACGGAGTTGGCCAATGGGCTCACGTTTGAGCAGAACCTGACGGTACCGCAGCCCCGGCTGTGGTCGCCGGAAACGCCGGTACTGTACACGGCTTCGTCGAAGCTGTATGCGGGCAAGGCGCTGAAAGACGCGTACAAGACTTCGTTCGGCATTCGCTCCTTTAAGTTTGAAAAAGACGTGGGCTTCTCGTTGAACGGGCAGCCGCGCAAGTTTAAGGGCGTGTGCAACCACCATGATTTGGGGCCGCTGGGCGCGGCGATAAACACGGCGGCGTTGCGGCGGGAATTGGCTTTGCTCAAGGACATGGGCTGCGACGCCATCCGGACTTCGCATAACATGCCCGCGCCGGAGTTGGTGGCGCTGTGCGACGAGATGGGCCTGATGCTGATGGTGGAGTCGTTTGACGAGTGGAAAGCGCCGAAAGTCAAAAATGGCTACAGCCAGTATTTTGACGAGTGGTCGGAGAAGGATTTGGTGAATATGGTACACCACTACCGCAATAATGCGTCGGTGATAATGTGGAGTATCGGCAACGAGGTGCCCGACCAGAGCAACGCCAACGGACCCATCATCGCGAAGCGCTTGCAGGACATCGTGCATCGCGAGGACCCCACGCGCCCCGTAACCATGGGCCTGGACCGCTTCGACGACGATTTCAAGTACGGCATCGCGAACGTGCTTGACATTCCGGGCTTCAACTACAAGCCCCACCGCTACGCCGAGGCGCTGGCCAAGCTGCCGCAGGGCTTTCTGCTGGGCTCGGAAACGGCTTCGACGGTGAGTTCGCGCGGGGTGTACAAGTTTCCGGTGGAGAAGGCCAAGCAGAAGCAATATCCGGACAATCAGTCGTCGTCGTACGACCTGGAGGCTTGCGTATGGTCGCAGACGCCGGACGAGGAATTTGCTTCACAGGATGACATCCCGAATGTCATGGGCGAGTTTGTGTGGACGGGGTTCGACTACCTGGGTGAGCCCACGCCTTATGACGAAAAGTGGCCTTCGCACAGCTCCCTGTTTGGCATGCTGGACTTAGCGGGGATGCCGAAGGACCGGTACTACCTCTACCGCGCCCGCTGGAACACGGCCAAGCCCACGCTGCACATTTTGCCGCACTGGACCTGGCCCGGTCGCGAAGGCCAGACTACGCCCGTTTTTGCCTACACCAGCTACCCCTCGGCCGAGCTGTTTGTGAACGGCAAAAGCCAGGGCCGCCAGACCAAGGGACCATCGGACCAGCCCCAGACCCGCTACCGCCTGATGTGGAATGACGTGAAATACGCGCCCGGTACCCTCAAAGTGGTGGCCTACGATGCCCAGGGCAAGGCCATGGCGACAGAAGAAGTAAGAACGGCCGGCGCGCCGCACCACATCAAGCTGGTAGCCGACCGTACGGCCCTGGCCGCCGATGGGAAGGACCTGGCCTTTATCACAGCCCGTGTGGAAGACGCGCAGGGCAACCTTTGCCCCGACGCCACGCAGTCGCTCAGCTTCGCGGTGAGCGGCGCGGGCAGCTTCCGAGCCATCGGCAACGGCGACCCAACCAGTCTGGAATCCTTCCAGAAGCCACAGATGAAGTTGTTTCAGGGGCAGCTGGTGGCCATTGTGCAGGCCGGCGACAAGGCCGGGGCGGTGCAGGTGAAGGCCAGCAGCACCGGGCTCCAAGACGGTACCGTAACCCTGCAAACCAAGGCGCGCTAAGCGATAGGCGGCGTTTGTGACTTACGAGGCCGTGCGCTGGCGCACGGCCTCAAAGGCCAGCACGGCCCCAGCCACGCTCACGTTGAGCGAGTCAATGCGGCCCATCATGGGGATAATAATGGTGTCGTCGCAGGCGGCGAGGGCGGCGGGCGTGAGGCCGTCGGCTTCGGTGCCGAGGACGAGGGCCGTGGGTTGGCGGAAGTCGCAGTCGAGGTAGGAATGCGCTTTGGGCGTGAGGGCGGCGGCATAGCTGCGAATGCCCTTTTCGCGCAGAAAAGCAGTGATTTCGGCCATTGGCGCGGCGATGACGGGCACCGAGAATACGCAGCCAATGCTGGACCGGATGGTATTGGGATTGTAGAGGTCGGTGCGCGGGTCGCCGATGAGGACGGCATCGACCGGGGCAGCATCGGCGGTGCGGAGGATGGCGCCGAGGTTGCCGGGCTTCTCCACGGCTTCGAGCACGAGCAGGAGCGGGTTGGCGGGCAGGCGCAGGTCGGCCAGGGTGCGGGCGGGGGTGCGGAGGACGGCCAACAGGCCGTCGGAACCTTCGCGGTAGGCCACTTTCTCGAAGACCGGGCGCGTGACTTCGAACCACTCGGGCGAGTCTTTTTGGCCAGAAAACAGACTTTCCAGCTCGGAAATACCGGCTTCACCGGCCAGCTCGGGGCAGCTGTAGATGGTGGCGACGGGCACGCCGGCTTCCACGGCAATGGTGAACTCGCGCAGGCCCTCGACCAGGGTGAGGCCCAGAGCGCGGCGCTCGGCCGATTTCTGCTGCAGCTTCAGGAGCTGCTTGATGCGCGGGTTTTGGGGGCTACTGAGGCGGTCGAGAGGGGCAAAAGGCATGGGGCAAAGATACCGGCCGGCTGCCGGCCCCAACCATCGCCTGCCCGGCCGCGTAGGGCGGCCGACTACCTTCGCAACTGATGACCTTAAAGACCAACACCAAAATCATTGTGGGCTTTGCCCTGGCTGTAGGCGTGCTGCTGCTCACGGCGGCGGCCTCGTTCTGGAGCATCCGGGGCCTGAGCGTGCAAACCCGGAACGTGGAGCACACTTACCAAGTGCTGCAAGAGGCCGAAACCATCACGGCGGTGCTCAAGGACGCCCAGGCGGGCACGCGCGGCTACCTGCTCACCGGCGACACGGTGTACCTGCGGCCCTACAGCATGGCCACCGGCCAGCTGCCCGCCGCCCTGAAACGGGTGCTGGCCCTGACCGTGGACAACCCCGACCAGCGCGCACGGCTCGACTCCTTGCGCGGCCTGGTGGAGCAGGAATTCCGCATTCTGCGGCCCCTCACGGAGATAAAAAAAGCCATGAGCCAGTCGGCCATGCAAACGCTGCTCGACACCGACCGCCAGACCCTGCGCCAGGTCCGAATGCTGTACGCCCGCATCAAAACCAGCGAGTTGGCGCTGCTGGCCCAGCGCAGTGCGTTGCAGGACGTTTTTGAAAAAGCCACCCCCATCGTGGTGCTGATTTCGGCCGTGCTGGCCGTCCTGATTGTGGTGTGGCTGGTAATAAAAATAGTGAAGGAACTGGACGACAACCGCCGCCTGCAAAGCGAGCTGGCCGACGTGAACGCGCAAGTAGCCCGCCGCATTGCCCAGATTCGGGAACTGGCCGAGCAAGTGGTGCAGGGCGACTACACCGTTAAAATCCCGGATGAGGCCGAAGACAACCTCGGCGGGCTGGGCACGTCGCTCAACCGCATGACCCAGACGCTGGAAAGCAGTTTCAGTGCCCTCGAAAAGCGCAACCAGGAGCTCGACCAGTTTGCTTACGTGGCCTCGCACGATTTGAAAGCGCCCCTGCGCGGCGTGACCACCATTGTGAAGTGGATTGAGGACGAGCTGGCCGCCGAGCTTTCGCCCCAGCTCCACACCTACCTCGACCAGATGAAGGGCCGTTTGGCGCGCCTCGAAGACCTGATAAACGGCCTGCTGGCGTATGCCCGCGTGGGCCGCACCGCGCAATCGCGCGAGACGGTGGACGTGAATCAGCTCCTGAGCGAAGTGGCCGACCTGGTGGTGCCGCACGAGTTCACGCTGCGCATCGGCCCCGACATGCCCACCTTCGAAACCGACCGACTGAGCCTGCAACAGGTGTTCACCAATTTGCTTTCGAATGCCGTGAAATACCACCAGCGCGGGGCCGGCCACCTGGCGGTGACGTGCCAGGACATTGGCCGCTGCTACGAGTTCCGGGTGCAGGACGACGGCCCCGGTATCGCGCCGGAGTATCACCAGAAGATTTTCCTGCTCTTCCAGACCCTGCGCGACCGGCACACGGCCGAAAGCACGGGCATCGGCCTGAGCATCGTGCAGAAAATTATTAACGAGCAGCAGGGCACTATTCGCGTCGAATCGGCGGTGGGGCAGGGGGCTGGTTTTATCTTTACGTGGCCAAAATAAACTCCGGCACCAGCGCCGGGTCTGAGCATTTTGGGGTGCCATTTTAATTACCGGGGTTTACCAGGCGCGTTGCGCGGCCGGGCTTTTTATTGCTTACTTATTTCAGCTAACCATCCTATGCGTTCTGTTTTACTGGTCGAAGACGATATTTTTGATACCATGACGGCGGAGAAATCCTTTGCCAAATTCAACGTGCCGCACCAGCTGCACACCGCCTTCAACGGCGAGGAGGCCCTGGACCTGCTGCTGGGCCGCAACGGCGCGGAGGCCCTGCGTCCGCTGCCCGAAGTCATTCTGCTCGACCTGAACATGCCCCGCATGAACGGCGTCGAATTCCTGACCGAGCTGCGCGCCAACCCCGAATTTCAGCATATTCCGGTGTTCATCACCACCACTTCCAGCATGGAAGAGGACCGCGCCGGTGCCGAAACCCTGGGCGTGAGCGGCTACATCCTCAAGCCGCTGGATTTTGAAACCGGCACCGACCTGTCGGACAGCCTGAGCCTGCTGGAGAAGCTGCTCAAGTAGCGACGGGCTACGCAAGGGCCGTGACGGGTTCACTGGCGCTTCATGATAGAAGCACGGAATTTACCCGCGATTTCCGGCGTTCGATTTTCGCGGGGCGCGGGGTTTTGCGCGGGGTTCGGTATTATTGACGGGGCAAGGGTACCTTGGCCCGCCTGTTGGTCTTTACACTGTCCTTCTGTATGAAAATTCCCGTTTTTCTCCCGGTAGCATTGGTGGTCCTGTTGGGTGGCCGTGTGGCGCAGGCGCAGGACGATGCCCCACGGCAATTGGGCGCGCCGCCCGCCATGCCCACGCCCGCCCGGCCCCGCCCCGCCCCGGCCCCGCGCCAGCTGGAAACCGTACCCGTGGCCCCCCGCGACTCGGCCCGCCGCGCGGCCGTGACGGCCCCGCTGCCCGGCCCCATGGCCGCCCCCGCCCCCGTGTATGCGCCCACGCCGGCGGGCCAGCTGCCGGGTAACAACGCCCGCCCCGCCCGCTTCCAGGTGGGCCTGAAAAATGGCATGGTCTACTCGGCCAACGACGTGGAAACGAAGAATCCGCTCTTCGGCCGCTCCTACCTGCTGCTGGATGGGCGGCAGAAGTTTGAGCTAGCGGAAATCGGGTTTTACGAGGACGAAACCGGCCACTACGTGCGGACCACCCTGCCCAATTCCTCGCGGGAAACCACGCTGCGCCGCGAAAAAACCGGGCGCATCAGCCTTTATTCCATCACCTCTTCGCAGTATAGCTCGGGGCCAGGCGGCTTTGGGGGCTACCCGGGCTATGGCTACGGGGGGGTTGGAATGGGCTACGGCGGGTTTGGCGGCTACCCCTACGGCGGCTACCGCACCGTGAAAACCGAATACTTCTCCAAGGATAACGGCCCCATTCAGAACCTGACCACCAACAACCTCATGCTGGCCACCCGCGAAAACGCCGGGGCCCAGGAGCTGCTCCTGGATTCGCGCCGGTACCAGCGGCTCACGCTGGGCAGCTACGTGGTGGGCGGCGGGCTGCTCGTGGCCGGCCTGTTTCAGTCGTTGAGCTCCGGCGATGGCCGGGCCGGCATTTCACCGCTGGTTTACGTGGCCATTCCGGTGCTCATCGTCCCCATTGTGCTGCAAAGCAAGCAGGCCAACAACCAGCGCCAAGCCATTGCCCTGTATAATTCGACGCGGTGAGGACGCTTTGATTAATCAATAGGGCATGAGCATGACGGGATTTCTCAATCCTCCACCAAGCGCAGCGTAACGCCGCCCCGGCCCACCGCGTAGGCCGGGGATGAAAACGTCCGCCGTTCCTACCGCCACTGCCGAGGCCCTGGCCGCCGACTTTGCCGCTCGCCAGGCCAAGGCGCTGCTGGTACACGAGCGGCTCTGCGCCGAGTACGGGGCTCCGTTCCGCTTCTTCAGCACCAAAGACCCGCTGAGCGAGCTGGTGAGTGCCCTGCTTTCGCACCGCACCAAAAACGCCGACTCGCACCGCGCTTACCAGGAGCTGCGCGCCACTTTCCCCACCTGGGAGGCCGTGCGCGATGCGCCCCCCGAGGCCGTGCAGCACGCCATCCGGGCCTGCACCTGGCCCGAGCAGAAGGCCCCGCGCATCCAAGCCGTACTGCGCGAAATCAGCCAGCGCTGCGGCACCGAGGCCCCGTGCGCCCTGGATTTCCTGGCCGAGATGCCCATTCCCGAAGCGCGCGCCTGGCTGGAAAGCATCAGCGGGGTAGGGCCGAAAACCAGCGCGGCCACGCTCCTTTTCAGCACCCTGCGCATCCCGGCCATGCCCGTGGATAGTCACCACCACCGCGTGGCCCAGCGCCTGGGCCTCATCGGGCCGAAGGTGGGCGAAGGGCCAGCCCACAAGCTGCTTGAAGCCCTACTCCCGCCCGGCTGGGATGCCCAGCAGGTGTACGACCACCACGAGGCCCTCATGTTTCACGGGCAGAAGTGCTGCTATTTCTCGTCGCCGGCCTGCGGGCGTTGCGTGGTGCTGGACCAGTGCCCGTTTGGGCAGGCGCGGCTGGGCGGGAAAGCTGCCGGATGATGTGAGAACGTCATGCAGAGCGTAGCGAAGCATCTTGCCCGCTTCGTTAAATCGATTGGATTGCTATTGCGGTAGAGATGCTTCGACTCCGCTCAGCATGACGTTCTTTATTGCGCATCGTTACCATACAACCCAATGATTCTGCACTTGCGGGCCAAGCCCAACGCCCACCAAAACCAGCTGCTGCGCGCCGCCGCCGGCACCCTGACCGTACGTCTGAAAGCGCCGCCCCAGGAAGGCCAGGCCAACGCCGCACTGCTGGCGTTTCTGGCCACGGTGTTTGCCGTGCCCAAAAGCCGCGTGCGGCTGCTGAGCGGCCACACGGCCCCTTTCAAAAAGGTCGAAATTGAAGGCGTGAGCGAGGAAGACGGCCAGCGGGTGCTGGCTGGGGTGATGAGCTGAATGCCGCGCCAGCCCACGCCAGCGGCCGGCGGGCCTTAACTTCCGGGCCGGTTTCCACTCCCCTCCTCCCCCGCCGCCATGTCTGCCGACTTCCAGCCGCTGCTCGATGCCCTGCAATTCTCGCCCGATAACCTGCCGCTGCGCCAGCACCTGGCCCGCCAGCTCAACGCCGCTGGCCTGCCGCACGAGGCCGAAGCGCTGTGCCGCGAGGGCCTGCGCCAGTACCCCGCCGATGATGCCCTGCGCCTGAGCCTGGCCGAAGCCTACCTGACCACCGGCAAGCACTCGGCCGCTTTTGTGGTGGTAGAAGAATTGCTGGACCAGCACCCCGACCACGCCCCCGCGCACCGGCTGCACGCCCGCCTACTGCTGGCCACCGGCCAGCCCACCGAGGCCCGCGCAGCCTACGACCACGCCGTTGAGCTTGACCCGGACACGGCCGATGCTGACCTAGACCAGGCCCTGACTGCCGCCCTGCCGGCCCCCCGAGTGCCCGCCGCTACCGGCAGCGACTACCCCGCGCCCGCTGCTGCTACCGATGCCCTCAACGTGCAGGCCCAGCTGCTGGGGCTGGAAAAGCCCAAAATCAACTTCGCCGACGTGGGCGGAATGGAGGCGGTGAAGGACGAAATCCGGCTCAAAATCATCCATCCGCTGCAATTTCCGGACCTTTACAAGGCCTACGGCAAGGCCAGCGGCGGCGGGCTCTTGCTGTACGGCCCGCCCGGCTGCGGCAAAACCCACTTGGCCCGCGCCACCGCTGGCGAGGTGCAGGCCAGCTTCATCAGCGTGGGCATTTCTGACATTCTGGACATGTGGCTCGGCAATAGCGAAAAGAACCTGCACAAGGTGTTTGCGCTGGCGCGGGCGCAGGCCCCGTGCGTGCTGTTTTTTGACGAAGTGGATGCCCTAGCCGCCAACCGCCACGACCTGCGCCAGAGCGCCGGGCGCACCGTGATAAACCAGTTTCTGGAGGAATTGGACGGGGCCACGCATTCCAACGAGGGCGTGCTCATCATGGCCGCCACCAATGCGCCCTGGCACCTCGACCCCGCCTTCCGCCGCCCCGGCCGGTTCGACCGCATTACGCTGGTGACGCCGCCCGACGAGCCGGCCCGGGCCGCCATTCTCGACATCCTGCTGCGCGGCAAGCCCCTGGCCCCCGGCGTGAGCCCCGCCGCCGTGGCTGCCCGCACCGCCGGCCTGAGCGGGGCCGACCTGATGGCCCTCGTGGACGGGGCCGTGGATGTATGCCTGCGCGCCTCCATGCGTAGTGGCCGCCCCCTGCCCATCGAACAAAGCCACCTGCTGGACGCCGCCAAGCTGGTAAAACCCAGCACCAAGGAGTGGTTTGCCACGGCCCGCAACTACGCGCTGTACTCCAACGAAGGCGGGCTATACGACGACATTCTGGTGTACCTGGGGGTGAAAAAGCCGGGCGGACTGTAATGGCACAGGCATTGGAAGAAGCGGTGCGGGGGCAGCCCGGCTGGTTCGCGCAGGCCCAAAGCCTGGTCGCGGTGCGTCGCTATGCCCTGGCCGAAGAGCTGACCCGCCGCGAGCTGGCGCAAAACCCGCGCTCGGCCCTGGCGCTGGTGGTGCTGAGCATGTTGCTGAACGAGCAGAAACGCCACGGCGAAGCTGAGGCCGCCGCCCGCACCGCCCTGGCCGCGCAGCCAGGATATGCCGAGGCGTACTACTTCCTAGCCCTCAGCCTCGGCAACCAGGGCCGCAACAAGGAAGCCGGCGAGGCCATTGACACGGCCCTGGAGCTGGACCCCGGCAAGCCAAAGTTTTACGCTCTGCGGAGCTACCTGGAGTTGGTATGGGACTATCCGGTGCAGAGCCGGGCCACGGCTGAAGCCGGCCTGCGCTGGAACCCTGCCAATCTGGAGTGCCTCTATCGCCGGCTGCAGGCGCTGCGCCGGCTCGATGAAAATGACCTAGCCGAAGCCACGGCCCGCACCATGCTCCGCCTGGACCCCAGCCATTGGCGGGCGCACCTGGCCCTGGGCCAGCTGCTATTGCCGCGCGAAGCCTATGCCGAAGCCGAAAGTCATTTCCGCACGGCCTTGCAGCACCAGCCCGATTCGCGGGAAGCCCGCGAGGGCCTGTCGGTGAGTTGGAAACAACGCTACTGGCTGCCGCGCCAGATGGAGCGGCTGGACGGATACATTGTGGCCTACAACGAGTGGTTCGCAGCCCGGCTGGGCACCGCCGGCCACGCGGTAGCAATGCTGGGCCTGACGGTGGCTATTTCGCTGCTGTGCGTGCCCCTGCTGCTGCTCTACGGCTGGGCCTACCTGCGCTGGCGCCTGGCCCCCGTGGTGATGCAGCTGCGCGGCCGCCCCCTGGCTTGGCTGGGGCCGCTGAGCTGGCGGCTGGTGGCGGCCGGCCTGGGCTGCGTGGGCGCGGCCGTGCTGGCCGTGCTGATGCCGGCCCGGCTGCCGGTGGTGGCCGCCACGCTGGCCGGGCTGGCCGCCCTGGGCGTGTGGCGCGAGGTGTGGGGCGAGCCCGAACCCGAACCGGAGCGCCAGCACGCGGAATGGGGCTGGGTGGGCGGAGCCGCCGTTATCCTGTTTCTCTTCTGGCTCGATGATGCCCCACCCTCATTCCGGGCGCGCCTGTTAGTATTTGCTTATACCGGCCTGCTCAGCGCTATGGTATTCCTGCGGCCGCCCACTGCTCAATAAGCTGGAGTCTCCATTCTGTCCTTTACCGCTTGCTCATGGCCCGTTTCCCCCCTGGCACCTCTGCCCTGGCGCGCGTCTGGCTGCTGCTGGAGCACCACCGGCCGCAGCAAGCCGCCCAGCTGGCCCGCCAGTGCCTGGCCGCCGCCCCTGACCACGCGCCCACCCACTTGGCCCTGGCCGAAGCTCTGCGCCAGCTCGGCCGGCTCGATGAAGCCCGGCAGGCCGGGCAAACGGCCCTCGGCCTGGCCCCGGAAGCCGCCCAGGGCCACTACCTGCTGGCCCTTGTACTGGGCCAGCAGGGCCACCTGCGCAAAGCCACCGTTGCTCTGGACGAAGCCCTGCGGCTGGACCCCACCCGGGGCGAATATTTCGGCCTGCGGGCGCAGCTGTGCTACGTGCAGGGGCAGTACCACGCCGCCATTCAGTATGCCGGGCACGGCTTGCGGGCCGATGCGCGCCAGGCCGACTGCCTGCTCTGGCGGGCCCTGGCCCAGGAAAAGCTGACCCGAACAACCGCCGCCGATGCCACCTTCGACCAGGCATTGCGCATAGCCCCCAACAGCGCCCTGGTGCATCAATGGCGCGGCCAGCTGCTGCTCCGGCGCTTCGAGCCCCACCAGGCCGCGCTCCACCTCACCGAAGCCCTGCGCCTCACGCCTACCAACCGCGCCCTGCTGCCCCTGCTGCAACAGGCCCGGCGGCGGCAGCTCTGGCCCACCTGGCTAACGCAGCTGCACCAAAAAAGGCAGCGCGACTGGAGCACCGGCCTGCCGGTGAGCTGGACTGGCCCCGTCGTTGGCATCCTAGTCCCTTTTTTTGAGTTGCGTGGCTGGTGGCAAACGCGCACCGACCCGCTGTTTCGGGAGGATATTGCCGGACAACGCCGGATGGTAGTGCGAAACGGGGCGACAGCGGGAATAGTAGTGGCTTCATTAGGCGTAATGGTTTGCGCCTGCCTTTCTGCCGATATGCCCTTATCCTTTATCCTTTCAGGGCTGTTGATGCCCTTGCTTACATTGACAATTGGGGCGATGATAAAGTCGAAACCGGACTAACGGCGCGGCCCGCACCAATCCGAACCTCCCGGCCCTACTTCCCGCGTTTCCAGCGGTAGTATTTGCGATACCAGGGCGAGGTTTTCTTGAACAGGCTGCTGGCCGACTCATTCGGAAACATATTCACCCGGAACACCTGCATCCGGTCGGCTTCGATGGTCATGCCGCCCGTATCAGTGGCTACGCCGAGGGCGAAACCGGCTTCGCGCACCGCCGCTTTCACGGCCTCGTTCAGGTCGCCGTAGGGATAGGCGAAACTCACGATTTCGGTTTGCAGGGCGGCTTCCAACGCCGTTTTGCTGCGCTGGATTTCGGCAGCGGCGTCGGGCAACGGCAGCGTGGTGAGCCGGGGGTGCGACATGGTGTGCGCGCCGATTTCCCAGCCAGCCGCTACGAAAGCGCGCTTCTGAGCCAGGTCCATTATCTCGGAGCGTGGCTCATCGGGGTCGAAATCCGCGTCCCACTGGTTGTAGCGGATGTCGGCATCGCCCAGCAGGTAGAGCACGCCCCGGTAGCCGTATTGCTGCATCAGGGGCAGCAGGTTGGTGTAGTTATCGGTGTAGCCGTCGTCGAAAGTGAGGATGATGGGACGCAACGGAAAATCAGCCAATGACAATTCACCGTTCGCATATTTTAAATAATCGGCAAAGGTGATGGGCGTTAATTTCTGCTTTTTGAAATAGGCCAGGTGCTTTTCAAAATTCTCCTTCGTGACGTAAATCTGGTGCCTGGTGGCCAGCGGCGCATCCGGGATTTTGTGGTACATGAGCACCGGCACGAAGCCGGGAGCGGCTTTCTGCATTCGCGCGGCCTGATACACTGCCAGCACCCGGGCCGCTACCGTAGTCAGGCTGTAATGCGCCCGCACCTGCTGCCGTAGCGCGGCTGGCACCGGCTGCCGCAAAAAGCCCTGCGCATCGGCCAGCAGCACGGCAAAATCGACTGCCGCAGTGCTTTGCCGGGCCGAGATATCCCCGAAATTGGAAGCCGCCGCCGAGGCAAAAGATTCTTCGGTGACCAGGCCCGCGTAGCTGGCTTCGCCCAAGGCGAGCACGGGCCGGCCCGCGCCCAACGCCTCAATGGCCACCCGTCCCGCCCCAATCACCAGCGTGGTACGGGCCAGCCAGCCCGGCACGTCATCGCTGAAACCGACTACCTCAATCCGCTCGCCAAACGCAGCTTGCAATTGCGCCAGGGCCGTTTTGCCCGCCGCCGGCAGGTGTTGCAGCTCGCCGCCGATGAGCGCCACCCGCAACGCCGGAAACTCGCGTAGCAACACCGGAAACACCTGCGCCAGCAACGCCGCCGCCCGCTCGCCCTTGCCGCCATTGAAGCGCCCGATGAAGGAAATTCGCAAGGTGGAATCCGCGCTTGCTAATTCTTCCGTCCTAAATGCTACCCCGTTGGGAATGGCCACGATTTTGGCGTTATCCATCTTCACTTCGGTGATAAGGTGCTCCCGCAAGTTGGCGCAAATGGCAATGACTTTGTCGCCGTACACGTCAAGCAATGACGTGGAAGTGTGCAGGTGCTGGCGGCCGTGTACGGTGCTCACCAGCGGCACGGCCAGGCCGCGCAGGGCGAAATAACTCACCCAGCTGGCCGCCCGCGAGTGGCAATGCACCACATCAATCTGCTCTTTCTTAACAACCTGCCGGATGATGCGCGCATTGCGCAGCCGCTGCCGGTAGCTGCGGTTGCTGATGCCCGCCCACACCAGCGTGGCCCCTGTGGGCAGCCTATCGGCATCGGCCACCACCCATACCTGGTGGCCCTGGGCGCGGTGGGCTTCGGCCAATTGCACGGCATAGGCCACGGAGCCCGCAAAAAACTCAGCCGACAGAACGTG
Source organism: Hymenobacter sp. UYAg731 (assembly GCF_054061335.1). Lineage (NCBI taxonomy): Bacteria > Pseudomonadati > Bacteroidota > Cytophagia > Cytophagales > Hymenobacteraceae > Hymenobacter > Hymenobacter sp. UYAg731. Next base: position 484,516 of record NZ_JBSSEC010000004.1, read on the forward strand.
GAGAATGCGCATGGGGCAAAGGTATTGCCGGGCGCGGCGCTGGCCTTGCTATCCGAACTGCATGACGGCCATTTCCTGACAGTCATTTTCTATTGACAACACCCCTACCCCCGCGCCCGGCCGGCCACGTTGTCCATGTATTTCTGGCCGTTTCCGGTGTTCAGGAGCAGGATTTTCTCGTCCGGATTAATCCAGCCGGTGGCCAGGAGTTGGCGGGCGGCCGTCCAGACCGCGCCGCCTTCGGGGGCCACGAACAGGCCTTCCTGGTGGCCGAGGTCGCGCATGCCGGCCAGCATCCCTTCTTCGCTCACGCTCACCACCGTACCATGCGACTCGTGGAGGACGCGCAGCATCATATTTTCGCCCAGCGGGTGCGGCACGGCCAAGCCATTGGCCAGCGTGGCGCGGCCGTGGTAGCTGTGGCAGTTGGCTTGGCGGCCTTCGTAGGTTTCGAGGAGCGGGCAGCAGTTTTCGGCTTGCACGGCCACCATGCGGGGCAGCTTCACCGTGGGCGCGAGCCAGCCGAGGGCCTTCATTTCCTGAAAAGCTTTCCAGATGCCAATGAGGCCGGTGCCGCCGCCGGCGGGGTAAAGCAGCACGTCGGGCAGCGTCCAGTTGAGCTGTTCGGCAATTTCGTAGCCCATGGTTTTCTTGCCTTCGAGGCGGTAAGGCTCTTTCAGGGTCGAAATGTCGAGGAAGGCACCGTCGGCGTTGCGCTGGCGCACGCGCGCCCCGCAGTCGCTGATGAGGCCGTCGACCAATTCCACTTCGGCCCCGTACCAGAGGCATTCTTCCTGGAACGCCTGCGGGGTGTGGCGGGGCATTACCACCACGGCCCGCAGGCCGGCGCGGGCGCAGTAGGCGGCCAGGGCCACGCCCGCGTTGCCGGCCGTGGGGATGATGCACCCTTCCACGCCCAGCTCCTTGGCCTTGGACACGGCCATGCTCAGGCCGCGCGCCTTGAAGGAGCCGGTGGGGTTCTGGCCTTCGTCCTTGAGCAGCAGGTGGGCTAGCTCGTGGCGGGCAGCCAGGCGCGGCAGGCGCAACAGCGGCGTGAGGCCTTCGCCGAGGGTCACTTTGTTTTCTTCGTGCAGCAGCGGCAGCAGCGCGCCGTAGCGCCACATGGAGGTATCGGCCTGGTCGATTACGGCGCGGCTGAGCGGCTCGTGCAGGTCGTAGTCGGCCACCAGCGGCATGTTGCAGCAGGCCGAAACCCGTTGCAGGTCGAAGGCGGAGTATTCGGTGTCGCAGGCGGAGCAATGCAGCACAGCCAAGCGGGAAAGGGATTCGAAGGCAACCAGTTTCATGGGGCAAAGTACGGAATGACCTTGCCCGTGGTATGCCTGCCAGGGATGGATATTTGGAATAGGCTATGCCCTGCCGGAATAGTAGCGCCGCGTGAATTGCAGGAAATCTTTGTAGGGCGCGTTGTTCTCGGTGCCTTTGCGCTGGATGAAATTGAACTCCCGCTGCAAAGGGAAATTATTGATTTTGACTTCCGAAAACTCACCCGAAGCCAGTTCCTTCACCACCGCCTGCCGGGGCAGGAAAGCCAGGCAGGTATCCACGCGCACGAAGTTCTTAAGGGCTTCGGTGCCGCCTAGGCGCACGCGCACCGGCAGGGCGGCCAGCTTGATGCGGTGCCGGGCCAGCGCTTCTTCGAGCACGGCCAGGGTACCGGAGCCATCCTCGCGCAGGGCCAGCGGCGTGCTGAGCAGGTCGTGGACTTCGAGGGTCCGGTTTTCGAGCGGATTATGGGCGGCGCACACGGCCACCACATCATCCGTAAGCAAGTGCGTGTAAGTCACGTTGCTCACTTTGTGAATGCCTTCGATGATGCCGAGCTCAATTTCGTGGTCAAGCAAAGCGCGCAGGATATTGTCGCTGTTGCGGTTTTTGAGGCTGAGCTGGCGGTTGGGGTGCAGGCGCAGGTAGGCAGACACCACGGGCGGCAACACATACAGCGAAATGGTGGTGCTGGCCCCAATGATGAGGTGCTGGCTGGGCGCGAAGTCTGGGCTCAGCTCGCTCATTTCCTGGTGCAGCTCCTGCTGCAGCTGCTTGGCTTGCAGCAGCTTCTGGTAGAGCTTGAGGCCGGCTGGGGTGAGTTGGATGCTGCTGCCCAGGCGCTCGAACAGGCCGGTTTTGTAGTGTTCCTCCAGCGCCTTCACCTGCTTGCTCACCGCCGATTGGCTGGTGAACAGCGCCTGGCTGGCTTTGGTGAAGCTCAGGCGCTGGGCCACTTCGAGAAAGACTTCGTGCGGGTGCGAAAGCATGGGACAAAGATGCATCCGCGTCTTTTAGGTTTCTTTGGGACAGGCGTCTGCATCAGGCCTAATTAATCATCAACAAAACCCTATATTCAGCCCGTGAACTGCCCCTTCAAGCCTTTGTCGTTGGTGTTGCTGCTGAGTAGCCTGGCCGGCTGCGCCCGCCGCCCGGCCGCTACCTACCAGCCGCTGGCCGCCACCACCCCGGCCCCAGAGGCCGCCCGGCTGCTGTTTCTCAGCTGCCGGCTGACGGCCGCGCCCACCGGCACGCGGCTGGAAGTGCTACAAGCCAAAGCCGTGCCCGGCGAGCTCAAAACCCCGCAAACCGAAGCCGATACGCCCGATTTTGTGCGTGTACTCCAGCTCGACGGCCGGGGCCAGGTACTGAGCCAGGTGCGGGTGGCGCACCCGCTGCGCCGCAGCGTAGAGCACGTAGCCGACGACCATCGCACCTTCCAGCGCAGCGAGGTGGTGCTGCCCACGGCCGAGTTTTTTGTGCGGCTGGCCCTGCGCCCCACCACGGCCGCCATTCGGGTGGAAGAGGTGGTGGCGGGCACCACAACCAAACTTTCTGAATTCCCCATTCCCTCGAAATCATAACCTAAACCCATGAAAAAACTCGCTACGCTCTGGCTGCTGCTGTTGCTTTGCGCCGCGCTGGCCATGCCCGGCCAGGCCCAGACTTTCCCGGTTGATACGCTGGTGAAAACCGGCCCGCTGGCCAAGCGCATCAACCTGGTTTTCATTCCCGATGGCTACCAGGCCAGCGAAATGGCCCTGTTCCGCATCCGGGCCACGCAGGTGATTAACAGCCTGTTCGGGCAGTCACCATTTCTGGAATACCAGCCTTATTTCAACGTGTTTGCCATTGAAGTGCCGTCGGCCCAAAGCGGCACGACGCACCCGCGCACGGCCCCCGACTGCCCGGCAACGTCGGTGGTCTACTCGAACTCCACGTATTTCAACAGCACGTTCGACTTCGGCGGCATTCACCGCTTGCTGGTGCCGCAGGGCAACGCGGCCGTGGGCACCGTGCTGGCCAATAATTTCCCGCGCTACGACCAGGTTTTCGTGCTGGTGAACTCCACCGAGTATGGCGGCTCGGGCGGGGCGCTGGCCACGGCCTCGGCCAACACCAGTGCCACCGAAATTATGGTGCATGAAATCGGCCACTCGATGGCCGCGCTGGCCGATGAGTACTGGGCCGGCCCCCAGTACGCCCGCGAAACATTCAACATGACCCAAACCACCAACCCCACCACCGTGCGCTGGGCCCCGTGGATGGGCACCAGCGGCATCGGCACCTACCCGCACACCACCGACCCCAGCTGGCAAAAACCCCACCAGAACTGCAAGATGCAGTACCTGGGCGTGCCGTTCTGCGCCGTGTGCCGCGAGGCATTCGTGGAGAAATTTCACACGCTGGTGTCGCCGCTGCAGGCGTATTCGCCCGCCACGCTGGCCATCAACGCGCCTACGCAAAACCTGTCGTTCGCCCTCACGCTGCTGCCACCCACGCCCAACACCCTACGCGTGACCTGGACCCGCGACGGCACCGTGTTTGCCCGCAACACCGCCACGGCCACCGCCACGCTGGCCCAGCTACCGGTGGGCACGCACGTCGTGCGCGCTACGGTGGTAGATACCACCGCCCTCACGCGCCGCGCCGCCCACCTCACCCAGCACACTTATACCGTGGATTGGACCATCAACCGCACCACCACCGGCGTGAGCATGGCCTCCACCACGGCCGAATACGAAGTTGAAACCTACCCCAACCCCGTGGCCGACGTGCTGAACCTGACCTACACGCTGCCCCGCCCCGCGCCTGTGTCCTTCACGGTGCTCGACGCGGCCGGGCGCGTGGTGAAAACCATTCGCTACGGCCGCCAGGCCCCGGGCCGCTACCAATACGCGCTCCGGCCCGAGGAACTGAACCTGCGCGCCGCCGGGGTTTATTCCTTGCTGATTGACGTGGATGGCATTATGATGAACCGGCAGCTGGTGAAGGAGTAATCTGCTTTGCAGCTAATGCAAAAGGCCCGGGACAATTGTGTCCCGGGCCTTTTGCATTCGACAGCCCAAGCCTTAGCTATCGCAGCCGCCGCTGAAACGCGGCCAGAAACAGCCCGACGTGGTAGCCGTCGCCGAGTCCGTGGTGCAGGTTGACTGATACCGGCATTTGCCGGGTATCGCCCTCGCTGAATACCTGGCCGAAGGATATTTTGGGGCAGCTGTCCGGGTGCGAGAAACTACGGGCGTGCGAGAGCGCCGTGAAGCGCACCCACGGCAGGGCCGAGCAATGCACGGTGTCGGGCCGGCCGGTGGTGTCGCTCAGGCGCAGGCCGGTGCTGGCCTGCACGGCCGCTATTTCGGCCTCAGCGGCGGCGATGAAGCCCGCCAGGGAATCATGCTGCTCGATAAAGGAGAAGGCAAACGTATGGTCGGACCGGCCGAGGGTAGCGGAGGCGTGAATGCGGTCGTAGAGGTATACCTGGCCGTCTTCGATACGGTAGCGGAAGGCTTCTACTTCGTTGGCCGCCTCCAGGGCATGGTAGAGGTAGTACAGGAAAAACGACACGCCCAGCCGCTTGGCTTCGGCCTGGGCATTGGTGCAATCCACGTTGGCAGTGAGGCCGAAAAAGGGTTCTTCGAAGGCCGAGAAGAAGGCAAAATGCTCGCGGCGGGGCCAGGTTTCGAGGTCAATCAGGTGCTTCATGGCGGGCAAAGGTCGGTAGCTTTGCGGCGTACAAACGCTCTCCTGTCCTATGCCTACGCAAACTTTCATTGCCTTCGACGCCGACGACACGCTTTGGACCAACCAGCCGCATTTCGACCATGTTGAAGCCCAGCTGCTCCAGATTCTCGCGCCGCATGCCGATACTGCCACCATTAATGCCCGCCTCTACGACGTGCAGCGGGCCAACATGCAGCTGTTCGGCTACGGGGCCAAGTCGTTCATGCTGTCGATGATTGAAACCACGATTCAGCTCTCGGGCGGCGCGGTGGTGGGCAGCGAAATCCAGCGGATTCTGGATTTGGGGAAGGACCTGCTGCGCTTCGCCATCGAGCCGCTGCCCGATGTGGTGGATGTGCTGACGGAGCTGAAGGAGCGCGGCCACAAGCTGATTATTCTCACCAAAGGCGACCTGTTCGACCAGGAAAGCAAAATTGCCCGCTCCGGCCTGGGCGACTTTTTCGACCATGTTGAAATCGTGAGCGAGAAAGACGCACCCACATATCAGCGCCTTTTTGCCCGCCTTGGGGCCACGCCGGAGAACTTCGTGATGATTGGCAACTCGCTGAAATCGGACATTCTGCCGGTGGCCAAGCTGGGTTTTCCGGCCATTCACATCCCTTACCACGCCAACTGGATTCATGAGCACGTGCCCGCCGAGCTGCTGGCTGACGTGGAGTTTCGGGCGGTGGAGCGGCTGCGGGAGGTGCTGGAGCTGGTACGGTAGACTGGAAGGCTGCCGTATTGGTATTTAGCCAGGCAGCGAAATAGGCGGCAGCAGTTCCGTAGCCACTGGCTGGCCGGCAGCCCAGCCGTCGAGATTGCTGCGGGTGGTGGCGGCGATGTGCTCCAGCGCCTCCTGCGTCAGGAAAGCTTGGTGGGCGGTGACGAGGACGTTGGGCAGGGTGAGCAGCCGGGCAAACAGCGCGTCGGTGGGCGGGTTTTGGCGGTGGTCGACGAAAAACAGCTTTTTTTCGCCCTCATACACATCGAGGCCCAGGTAGCCCAGCTGGCCGGTTTCCAAGGCCGCGATGGCGGCGGCGGTGTCCAACTCGGCCCCGCGACTGGTGTTGATGAGCATCACGCCGGGCTTCATGCGCGCCAGCCGGACGGCATCAATCAGATAGGGCGCGTGCGGAACCATCGGGGCGTGCAGGGTGATGATGTCGGCCTGCGCGCAGAGGTCGTCGAGCGTGGTGTAGGTGAGACCGAACTGCGTGGTCAGGGCCGGATTGGGCACCGGGTCGTAGCCCAGCAGCCGGCAGCCGAAGCCGTGCAGAATGTCCGCCACCACGCCGCCAATATGACCCAGGCCCACAATGCCCACGGTTTTGCGGTGCATGTCGAACCCAATCAGCTCATCGAGCCGGAAGTCGTGCGCCCGCAGCTGCTGGTCGGCCTGGCGCAGGCGGCGGTTGAGGGCTAGCATGAGGGCCACCGCGTGCTCGGCAATGGCGTGGGGCGAATATTCGGGCACGTTGGCCACCCGCAGGCCCAGTTGCTGGGCGCGGGTCAGGTCCACCTGCTCATGGCCGGTGGCCCGAATGGTGAGGAATCGGACGCCCTGTGCGTGCAAGGCCTCAAGCACGGCAGCAGAAGCGTCATCGGTACTGAAAATGGCCACGGCATCCGTGCCGTGCGCCAGAGCCGCCGTTTCCATCCCGAGGTTTTCTTCTATAAACCGCAGCTCGTGCGCGGTGCCGACCGCCTTGGTCAGATATGGGCGCTCAAATGGCTTCGTGCTAAAGACCGTGGTTTTCATAAGAAAGGAGGACAGTAAGGCGTTTAAGGTACGTCATCGCCACCCGGAAACGGGAAACCAATCCGTACCCAGGCACCGGAACAAAGACTAATTGCTACCTTCCGCCCGGCTTTCCCCCACCCCCCTCCCCCATGCTGGCTCGTTACCGCTTCCTCCCGCTGCTGCTCTTGCTGCTGGCGGCCTCGTCGTGCTCCAAAAAAACTGCCCAGGAGCAAGCCGCCGAAACGGCCCAGACCGACGGCGACGAAATCGACCCGTACTCCAACTTGGTTTTCACCTTCGATGAAAAAGTGGTGGATGAGGGCCAGCAGAACCGCTGGGATACCACGCGCTACGTCACGTTCTCGCCCAAAATCCGGGGCAAGTTCAAGTGGACCGGCGACCGGGAATTGACGTTCTCGCCGCTGGAGCCCTTCCGGCCTAGCACCGTTTTCTCGGCCTCGCTGCGGCCCGAGACGCTGCCCAGTGGCAAGCAAAAGCTGGCCCTCAACCGGCCCAAATTCCACACGCCATACCTGGATATGGCCGCGCCGCAGGTGTTCTACGGCAGCTCGAAGCGGGCGGCGGGCACGGCGGAATTGCGCGCCAACCTGGTTTTTAATTACCCCGTGCGGCCCTCCGATGTGAAGTCGCGCCTGAAGGTGACGCAGGGTGGCAAGCCCGTGGCCGTGGAAGTGAACTCGGCCGAGCCGGACGCCATGGTGGCCGTGACTTTTATGCAGGACGTGCAGCCGGGCACGCCCGTTCAGATTGACATTGCGCCCGGCCTGCGCCCCGCCACCGGCACCAAGGCCACCGAGAAAGTCCTCACCGCCCAAGCCGAAATCCCTGACCAAAGCACATTGGAAGTGCGCGAGCTGACGGGTTCGCTGCTCAACGGCCAGCCGGTGGTGACACTGCTGCTCAACCAGCCCGTGAGTACCACCGACGTGCAGCCCAATTTGAAGGTGACGCCCGCCGTGGCCTTTTCGGTAGAGGCGCTGGAAAGCGGCTTGGCGCTACGCGGCGGCTTCGAGGTGGGCAAAACCTACCAGATTTCGCTGGCGGCCGGCACGCGCGGCCTGCTGGGCGGCAGCCTGGGCGAGGCGTTCAGCCAGGCGGTTTCGTTTGGGGATGAGCGGCCGAGTCTGAGCTTCACGAGCAGCGAAAAGGCCATGTATCTGGATGCGCTGGGGAACCGGAATCTGGGCCTGCGCATCAACGAAGTGGCCAAGGTGAAGGTGACCATTGCCAAGGTCTACGCCAATAATATTCAGCAGCTGCTGCGCGGTGAAAAGCAGTACGGCTACCCCGAATACGACGAGGACGAGCCCCGCGAATCGAACACCGACGAAAACGGAGACTACATCGACCGCAGCTTTCAATATTATGACACCGAGAGCATCGGCAACGTGCTGTCGGAGCGCACCATTTCGGTGGACGGCCTGCCCAAGGAAGGCGGTTTGCGCCTGCTCAATCTCAACCTGAAAGACCTTGAATTTCAGGGGCCGATGAAAGGGATGTACGTCATTCGGGTGCAGGATACCGAGCGGCAGTGGCTGCAGGTGAGCAAGCTGGTGGCGGTGACCGATTTGGGCCTGATTGTGAAGCAGGGCACGACGGGCGGCACGGTGGTGTTTGCCAGTTCCATCCGCACGGCCGAGCCGCTGGCGGGCGTCACAGTGAACCTCGTGAGCTCGAATAACCAGGTGATTGGCACGACGACGACGGACAAATCCGGCGTGGCGCAGTTCGACTCGGCGGCGAGCATGAAGCGCTTCACGCTGGGCATGATTACGGCCGTGAAGGATGCCGACTTTTCCTTTCTGGATTTGACCAAAAGCCGGGTCGAAACCTCGCGCTTCGAGGTGGGCGGGCTGACCTCGAACGCGGCGCACTACCAAGCGTTTCTGTACGGCGACCGCAACCTGTACCGGCCCGGCGACACGGTGCGCACTAACACCGTCATCCGCACCGAAGACTGGAAGAACCCGCCCACCGGCTTGCCCCTAAAAATCCGCCTGCTACTGCCCAGCGGCAAGGAATACAGCAGCTTACAGCAGAAGCTGAGCGCGGCGGGCAGCTTTGAAAGCCGCTTCATTCTGCCGCCCACCATCATGACTGGCCTCTACACGATGGAGGTGCTGACCGGCAACGACGTGCTGCTGACCTCGCAGCAAATCAGCGTCGAAGAATTCATTCCCGACCGCATGAAGGTGACCGTGATGGCCGCGCCCAAAACCGTAAAACCGGGCCAGGACGTGACGGCCAGCATCACGGCCGTGAACCTCTTCGGACCGCCCGCCGCCGACCGCAAGTTTGAGGTCGAATTCTCGCTGAAGCAGAAGGCGTTTTCGGCCCCGAAATACCCCGACTACAGCTTCACCATTAATAGCGGCGAGCGGCGCAAATCGACCAACGAGGACGGCGAATCCAGCGAAAGCGCCCTCACCTCGCGCTTCGAAAAAACCGTGCGCGAGGGTACCACCGACGCCGCTGGCCACGGCACCGCCGCCTACACCGTGCCCGATTTCCACGACCTCGGCACGCTCGAAGGCGTGGCCTTCGCTACGGTGTTCGACGAAACCGGCCGGCCCGTGAACCGCCTCGCCACCTTCGACGTGCAAACCCAGGCCACGATGTTCGGCATCGCCAACCTGCCTGACCTCATCAGCACCAAACAGGCCCTCACGGTGAAGCTGCTGGCCCTCACGCCGGCCGGCAAACCCATCTCGGCGCAGGCCGATATCAAGGTGGTGCGCCGGCTCTGGGAAACCGTGCTGGAGCGCCAGGGCGGCCGCTACGTGTACAATTCGCAGCAGCGCGACCAGGTGATTTTGAGCCAAAGCCGCGCCGTGGGGGCCGAGACCAGCTTCAGCTTCACCCCCATCTACTCGGGCGAGTACGAGGTGCGCGTGAGCCGGCCGGGCGCCAGCAGCTACGTCACGCAGCGGTTTTACGCCTACGGCTACGGCGATACCCAGGCCAATTCCTTCGAGGTGAACAACGAGGGCGAGGTGACCATCGAGGCCGACAAAGCCAAGTATGAACCCGGCGAAACGGCCAACCTGCTGCTGAAATCGCCCTTCGCCGGCCGCATTCTGGTGACGGTGGAGCGGGCCAACGTGCTCGACCATTTCTACGTGACCACCGACGGCAAGGCCGCCGAGGTCAAAATCCCCATCAAAGCCGAGCACGTCCCCAACGTGTACGTGACCGCCACCGCCGTGCGCGCCCACACCGCCCAGGACCGCCTGCCCCTCACCGTGGCCCGCGGCTTCCTGCCCCTGACCGTGGAAAAGGCCGATTCGCGCCTGCCTGTGGCCATTGCCGCGCCCGCCGCCAGCCGCTCGCAAACCTGGCAGACCGTGGAAATCACCACCGCGCCCCGTGCCCAGCTTACCCTGGCCGTGGTGGACGAGGGCATTCTCCAGCTCAAAAACTACCAGACGCCCGACCCGCACGCCTACTTCTACCAGAAACGGGCATTGGAAGTATCGGCCTTCGACGTGTACCCCTTCCTCCTCCCGGAACTTGGCACCAGCAGTAGCGGGGGCGACGCGGCCGACATGCGCAACCGCACCAACCCCGTGCCCAACCGCCGCATGAAACTGGTCTCGAAATGGAGCGGCGTCCTCACCGCCGACGGCGACGGCAAAGTGCGCTACCGGGTGCGCGTGCCGCAGTTCAGCGGGGCGCTCCGCATCATGGCCGTGGCCTACAAAGACGATGCCTTCGGCTCGGCCGAAGCCACGATGAAGGTGGCCGACCCGGTGGTGATTTCGACCGCGCTGCCCCGGTTTATGAGTCCGGGAGATACGATTGACGTGCCGGTGACGCTGACGAATACGACGAAAAACAAGCTCGGTGTTTCCTTCTCTAATGAGCTTACAGGCCCACTTCAAGCCATCGAAGAAACTTATTTCGAGGGAGCACATAGTCCTCCGGCACAGAAAATTGAAGGCTCAAATGTGCTGGTGCCCATTCTGCCTAATGCAGAAAACAGAATCATCTTTCGAGTAGTTGCAAAGCAGTCCATTGGCACAGGCCAAATCCTTATAGTTGCTAAAGCCTACACAGTTGGCACTGGAAAGGCCGAAACGTTTACCGAAACCATCGAACTTCCCATCCGCCCCGCCGCCTCGCTCGAAAAGCGCACCGGCAGCGGCGTAGTGGCCAGCGGGGCCACGCTCCCGCTCAACCTGAAAACCGATTTCCTGCCGTCGTCGCTGACCAGCCGGCTGGTCGTGAGCCGCTCGCCGCTCACGGAGTTCAGCAAGGATTTGCGCTACCTGCTGCAATACCCCTACGGCTGCCTGGAGCAAACCGTGTCGGCCGCTTTCCCGCAGCTGTATTATGCCGATTTGGCCGCCACCTTGCAGCAGAAATCCGGTTCCGGCCCGAAAGCGCAGCGCTACAACCCGAACTACCACGTCCAGGAAGCCATCCGCAAGATTGAGAGCATGCAGCTCTACAACGGCAGCCTGAGCTACTGGCCGGGCGGCGACTACGACAACTGGTGGGCCACCGCCTACGCCGCCCATTTCCTGCAGGAAGCCCAGCAGGCCGGCTTCGCGGTGAACAAATCCGTGCTCGACAAGGTGCTGAAATACCTGGCCTTCCGCCTCAAAAAGCGCGAAACCGAGCCCTACCAGTACTTCGACGCCAACAACCTGGCCCGCCAGCGCACGATAGCCAGCAAGGAAATCGCCTACTCGCTCTACGTCCTCGCCCTGGCCGGCCGCCAGGACCCCGTGGCGATGAACTACTACCGCGCCAACCGCCCCCTGCTGGCCGAAGACTCTAAGTTCCTGCTCGCCTGCACCCAGAGCCTGCTCGGCAACCAGCGCGCCTTCCGCGAACTGCTGCCCACCAGGTTCGGTAGCGAGCGAGCCGCCAAGCGCGCCCTTGATGGCTCGTTCTACTCCCCCATCCGCGACGAAGGCCTCATCCTCAACGCCCTCGTCAGCACCGACCCCAACAACCCGCAAATCCCCGGCATCGCCCGCCAGCTCAGCCGCCAGATGAAAGCCGCACCCTGGCTAAGCACGCAGGAAAGCGCCTTCGCCCTCCTCGCCCTCGGCAAAATAGCCCGCCAGAACGCCCGCAGCACCGCCACCGCCAGCCTGTTCATCGACGGTAAACCAGCCGGCAACTTCGATGGCAAAGACCTTACGCTGCGCAACGTGGCCAACCGCAACGTCAGCATCCGCACCGCCGGCAAGGGCAGCCTCTACTACTTCTGGGAAACCGAAGGCATCTCCGCCAGCGGCCAGGTGAAGGAGGAAGATTCTTACCTGAAAGTGCGCCGCCAGTTCCTGAACCGCGACGGAGCGCCCCTGGGCACCCCCACCTTCCGCCAAAACGATTTGGTAGTGGTAAAAATCACCATCGAAGCGGGCGACGGGGTCGGCGAAATCAAGAACGTGGCCATTACGGATTTGCTCCCCGCCGGCTTGGAAATCGAGAACCCGCGCATCGGTGCCTTGCGGGAATTGGCTTGGGCGAAGGATGCGGCCACGCCGGACTACCTGGACGTGCGGGATGACCGGATTAACATGTTCACCACCGCCACGGGCACGCCGAAAGCATTTTACTACCTGTGTCGGGCAGTGTCGAAAGGCACTTTCAAACTCGGGCCAGTGAATGCGGACGCGATGTACAACGCGGAGTACCACAGCTACAACGGGGCCGGCGTGGTGCGGGTGCGTTGATGGCGCAGGCCTGCGGCCCGTGCCGACTATTGGCGGGCCTCTGGCCCGCAGTCGCCCACGCCGTCATGCGGACATCATTCACCGATTGCAGGCCAGAGGCCTGCTAATAACCGGCACAGACCCAGCGGCCAGCGCCAAATGCGCGTATTGTATGCTCCCTTCTTTCAATCCTAATTGATGTTTTTCAACCGTCGCCTTTTGATAATCCTGTTGACCATGTTTCTTGGCATGGTGCTGTGGATGGCCTACTTCTTCTATTTCCGTACCGATGGCCACGGTCGTGCCATTCAGGAAGCCGATAGCCCCGAGGCCGAAGTCCGGGGACAACAGCTTCTGAGCCGGGTCGATAACCTCGTGAACCAGCGCCAATACGACGCGGCCAAAGTGCTGCTCGATTCCATCCGCGATGCCGATGCCAACCCGACAATTTTCATCAATGACAATTCGCTGGAGCAGCGTTTCGACACCCTGCGTCGCCGCACATACCGGGAGCGGCACACGCAGCAATAAAAAGTGGGCTGATTGCCGGGGCACCTTCAGCGCCGCTCATTCCTTTGCCACCACTCTCAAGCATGAAAAGAAATTTTTGGCGGCGGCTGGGCGTGGGCATCATGGGGGTGCTGCTCCTGGTTTTCCTACTCGACCACCTCTTTCCGCTGCCACCCGCGCCGCGCTACTCCCCCATCGTGCTGGCCGCCGATGGCAGCGTCCTGCACGCCTTCCTGAACCCGACGCAGAAGTGGCGCATGAAAACCGAGCTGACTGAGATAACGCCGGCTTTGCAGCAGGCCATCATCAACAAGGAAGACCGGTATTTTCGCTACCATTTCGGGGTAAATCCGGTGGCAATTATGCAGGCGGCGGGCCGGAATATTTTCAAAAAGGGCCGCACTACCGGGGCCAGTACCATCACCATGCAGGTGGCCCGGCTGCTGGAACCCAAGGAGCGCACCTTCGGCAATAAACTCAAGGAAATGCTGCGCGCCACGCAGCTGGAAGCCCATTACAGCAAGGCAGAAATATTGCAGCTCTACCTGAACTTGGTGCCCTACGGCGGCAATATTGAAGGCGTGAAATCGGCCGCGCTGCTCTACTTCCAGCAGCCGCCCGACTACCTTTCCCTGGCCCAGACCGTGACGCTGGCCATTATTCCCAACCAGCCGCGCCTATTGGTTTTGGGCAAGAATAACGACCGGATTTTGGCCGAAAGAAACCGCTGGCTGCGACAGTTTCAACAGCAGCATCTGTTTCCGAATCAGGATATTGAAGACGCAATCAACGAGCCGCTTGATGCGCAGCGCCACGCTGCGCCCACGCTGGCTCCGCACCTGGCGCGGCGGTTGGTGACGCAGTTTCCGAATCAGCCCATTATCCACTCTACTCTGAGGCGCGCCCCGCAGGCCAAGGCTGAAGACCTGACCAAAAACTACGTGCGCCGCTTGCGTGAATTAGGCATCACCCAAGCCGCTGTACTGGTTGTGAACAACCGTACCCGCGCCGTGGAAGCCTACGTGGGCTCCGCCGATTTTGCCAATGCCGCCAGCAGCGGACAGGTCGATGGCGTGCGCGCCATCCGCTCGCCGGGCAGCACGCTGAAGCCGTTTTTGTATGCGCTGGCGGTGGACCGGGGCATCGTAACACCGAAGCTGAAGCTGCCCGACGTGCCCACCAATTTCAGCGGCTTCCGCCCCGAGAATTTCGACAAAAGCTGCGCCGGCGAAGTGACCGTGGAGCGGGCGCTGACTTACTCGCTCAACATCCCGGCCGTGCGGATTCTGGCCGAGGTGGGCGTACCCGTTTTTACGAATAAACTGCGGGAGGCCGGTTTCAAAAGCGTGGCCAAAGCCGCCCCGCGTCTTGGTTTAAGCACGATTCTGGGCGGCTGCGGCGCGACGCTGGAGGAACTGACGAGCCTGTACGCGGCGCTGGCCGATGGCGGAAATTATCAGCCATTGCGCAATACCGCGCCAATCGAAAAAAAACCCTCAACCCTCAAAACGCAACCCTCAAAACTCCTTTTCTCCCCCGCCGCCGCCTTCCTCATCACCGACATCCTCGCCCAGCGCACCCGGCCCGACCTGCCGATGGGCTACCAAAACAGCCGCCACCTCCCCAAAATTGCCTGGAAAACCGGTACCAGCTACGGCCGCCGCGATGCCTGGAGCATCGGCTACAACCAGGACTACACCATCGGGGTGTGGGTGGGTAATTTCAGCGGTCAGGGCAGCCCCGCCCTCACCGGGGCCGATGTGGCCTCGCCCCTGCTCTTTGACTTGTTCAACACCCTCGCCTACAACTCGCCCAACCGCTGGGCCGTGCCGCCTGCCACCCTCGATTTTCGCCTTGTGTGCGCCGAAACCGGCCTCGTGCCCGGCGAGCACTGCCCCAACCAGCTCATCGACTACTACCTACCCGGCACGTCCTCGGCCCGGCACTGCGAACACCAGAAAGAAGCCCTGGTGTCGGCCGATGGCACCATTGCCTATTGCCGGGCCTGCGTACCGGCGGCGGGTTTCCGGCGGCAATTATTCCCCAACCCGCTGCCCGAAGTGCTGGCTTTTCGCGAAACCCAAGGCCTGCCTAGCCGCCGCCTGCCGCCGCACAACCCCGCCTGCCGCCTCGTGCGCAACACTGACAGCGGCGCGGGCGCGGCCCTGGCCATCACCTCCCCGCTCGACCACGCCGAATACGTCCTCGACCGCCACGACAAGCAGCAAATGCTGCTGAGCTGTGCGGCGGGTAATGAGGTGCGCCAGGTATTCTGGTACGTGAACGACCGGTTTCTGCGTGCGGCTTCGGCCACCGAGCGGGTGTTTTTCCGCCCGCCCAGCGGCACCGTGAAAATCTCCTGCGCCGACGACCACGGCCGCAACGTGGATATTCAGTTGCAGGTAGCCGAGCTGTAGCACAGGCTTTAGCTTGTACGCGTCTGCACAAGTCAAAGCCTGTGCTACAGCTACTTTCCAAAAAAGCAGGCCGGCACTCCGGCCACGCCCGGCCGCCTGGCAAAAACGTCGCCGCTGAGCGGAAATTCGGCCGCCTGCTGGGGCGTGAGGCCGCCCCGGGCCGTGGTGATGAACAGCGTTTCGAGCCCCGCCCCGCCAAAAGCGCACGACGAAGTGAAGGGCGCAGGCACCGTAATGACTTGCAGCAGTGCGCCAGTGGCGGGGTCGTAGCGCTGCACGCGGCCGCCCCCCCACAGCGCCACCCAGAGCTTGCCCTCGGCGTCGATGGTCATGCCATCGGGCCAGCCTTCGGCTTCGACGAACCGGACGACGACGCGGGGATTGGCAATGTTCCCGGTGGCGTTGTCGTAGTCGAAGGCCTGCACGGCGAGCGTGGGCGTGTCGATGTAGTACATCGTGGTGCGGTCCAGAGACCACGCGATGCCGTTGGAATTGGTGATGCGGTGCAGCATGACGTGGGTGCTGCCATCGGGGTCGAAACGGTAGAGGGTACCGGCGTGCGGGCGCAGCATCAGGTCGAAAGTACCCACCCAGAAGCGGCCCGCCGGGTCGCACTTCCCATCATTGAAGCGCAGGTACTGGTCCGTCACGGGTTCGGCGAGGCAGGTGAGCCGGCCGGTGTTCAGGTCGATTTCGTGGATGCCGGTTTGCAGCGCCACCAGCGCCCGGCCGCCGCGCCGGGGCACCACCGTGCCAATGCGCCTGCCCACCGGGTAGCGCCGGTCGTGCCCCGTAGCGGGGTCGAAAACGTGCAGCGCCCGGCCCTCAATATCCACCCAGTACAGCTCCGCCGTCTCCGGGTTCCAGAGGGCCCCCTCGCCCAAAGCCGCCTGCGCGTGAAGGATGGATTCGGCCTGCATAGCGGTTGAATTACACGGTAGGCAAGGTGGCAAGGTGCTGCTTCAGCATGGCCAGCTGGCCGTGCAGGGTCACTTCTTCGGCGGTTTTGGTGGTCACCGGGCATTTGTGAGCGATGCCCAACACCCGCAGCGCCGCGCCGTAGAGCTCCACCAGCGCGGGCTCGCCGGCCAGCACGATGCGGGCCGGCCGGTGGGCCAGCAGCTCGTGGCACTCGCTGCCGATGAGCAGGCCGCTCAGGTAGAAATAGTTTTCGGGCTTGCTGTTTTGGCCGAACAGGTCGTTGGTTCGCACCAGAAAGGCGTTGTGCAGCAAGTTGGCCTGCTGGCCTTCCAGCACGCCCTTGGCAAACCATTGCTGGTGCCGGCCCTCGGCCAGCGGGCCGCCTTCCTCCACCGAGGCCGCGAGGATGCTCTTGGTCGATAAGAGGGAGAAAAACTCGCCCGTCATGTAGGTTTTCAGGGCGGTGGCCTGGCCGTGCTGCACCGTTACGTGCTTGGCGTGGGTGCCGGGATGCAGGAAAAGCTGCTCCTCGGGCGTGTTTTCAAAGCCGCAGCCCACCAGCTGCACTTCCTCGCCGCGCATCACGTCGTCGTCGCTTTTCACGCCCGAAATCAGCAGCACCGGGTGCGGAAATTCAGCCGTTGGGGCAATGGCTTTGGTGAGCAAATCCGAGCCATCCACCGCAAATGGCAGCAGCTTATACGGCAGCTCCGCCATGCCAATGGTGGACGAGGCCATGCCCGAAATCACCACCGGCACGCCCGCCAAATCAGTTTCGGCAGTTGCCTGCAGCTGCTGCAAGTGCCGCCCCACCACGGCCAGGTAAAAGGCCACGCGCCGCTCCGGCGGCTGCCCGGCCTGCTCCCACGCCCCGGCCGTGGCCGCGTTGCCCTCCTTCGAGCTTTCCTCGGCGATGATGTTCAGCGTTTCGCGCTCCACCAGCCGCAGGCGGAAGGCGGTGGTGCCCCAGTCGCAGCTGAGGAAGGTGGTGGGTGGGGTCATGGGTGGGAGGAGCTGGTTAGCGAATGTGTTCCATTAGGTCGTCATGCTGAGCGTAGTCGAAGCATCTCTACCGCAGTAGTAATCAATACCGATTGCAACGGAGCGGTAGAGATGCTTCGACTACGCTCAGCATGACCGTTCTCTTTTATCCATTCTTATCCAAATACATCACCATTCTGCCACACTCCCATCCACATTCCGCCAGATGGGGTTGTGCCAGTTGTGGCCGATGGCGGCCCGCTGCCGCACGTATTCTTCGTTGATTTCGATGCCCAGCCCCGGCCCGCCGGGAATCCGGCAGTGCCCGGCCTCGTAGTCGAACACCGATTTATCGACCAGATAATCGAGCAAATCATTTTCCTTGTTGTAGTGAATGCCCAGGCTCTGCTCCTGAATGAAGGCGTTGTGGCAAGTGGCATCCACTTGCAGGCAGGCGGCCAGCGCAATGGGGCCCAGCGGGCAGTGCGGCGCGGCGGCCACATCAAAAGCCTCGGCCATCGAAATGATTTTCTTGCACTCGGTGATGCCGCCGGCGTGCGAGAGGTCGGGCTGGATGATGTCGACGTAGCCATCAATGAGCAGCTGCTTGAAATCCCAGCGCGAAAACATGCGCTCGCCGGTGGCAATGGGGATGCTGGTGTGCCGGGCAATCTCGCGCAGGGCCTCGTTGTTCTGCGGCAGCACGGGCTCCTCGATGAACATGGGCCGGTAGGCTTCCAACTCGTGGGCCAGCACCTTGGCCATGCTCTTATGCACCCGCCCGTGGAAATCGATGCCGATGCCCAGGCCTGGCCCGCCCGCCGCCCGCACGGCCGCCACCCGCGCCAGTACGGCGTCAATCTTCGCGTAGGAGTCGATATAGGCCATTTCGTCGGTGGCGTTCATCTTAATGGCGTCGAAGCCTTTGGCCACCAGCTCGGCCGCCGCCGCGCCTACGTGCTCGGGCCGGTCGCCCCCAATCCAGGAATAGACGCGCATTTTGTCGCGCACCGGGCCGCCCAGCAACTGGTGAATGGGCGCATCGTGGTACTTGCCCTTGATGTCCCACAGCGCCTGGTCGATGCCCGCGACGGCCGACATCAGAATCGGCCCGCCCCGGTAGAAACCGCCCCGGTACATCACCTGCCAGTGGTCTTCGATGGGGAGCGGGTCTTTGCCGATGAGGGTTGACATGAGTTCCGTCACGGCGGCGGCCACGGTGGCAGCCTTGCCCTCAATCACCGGCTCACCCCAGCCAATGAAGCCGGTATCGGTTTCAATTTTGAGAAACAGCCAGCGCGGCGGCACCTGAAAGAGTTCGAAACGGGTGATTTTCATGGGTAGGGTACGAGGCAAAGGGATGATTTAGAACGAAAAAAGAACGGTCATGCAGAGCGGCCACACCGTTCTACGCTACGACCGCCATAAAACGCCGCGCCCGCTCCGTGAGCTGCGCCAAATACTCGTCCGTCACGGCCTGCTTAGTATCCACCAGCGCGCTGCCTAGCCCGAAGGCCTTCGCGCCCGCTTCCTTAAAACCCTGAATATTATCCAGCGAAACGCCGCCCGTGGGCATGAGCGGAATGAACGGCAGCGGCCCGGCAATGTCCCTGAAATAGCCGGCCCCGCTGGCCCCGGCCGGGAATACTTTGATGATGTCGCCGCCGAACTCGTAGGCTTTCAGAATCTCGGTAGCCGTGTAGGCCCCGGGGATGCTCACGGCCCCATAGCGCTTGGTCATCCGGATGGTCTTCTTGTTGAGGGTGGGCGAGATAATGAACCGGGCACCCGCCAGCAGCGCCGCCCGGGCCGATTCGGAGTCGAGCACGGTGCCGGCTCCCACCAATAACTTGCTTTCCATCGTGCCGGAAATCTCTTCAATCGACGCCAGCGCGCCGGGCGAGTTCAGCGTCACTTCCATCATGCGGACGCCGCCGGCGTGCAGGGCTTGCGCAATGCGCAACAGGCTTTTGGGGTCGGCCCCGCGCACGATGGCGACTACCTTGTGTTCGAGAATGTGGGCGAGCGGGTTCATGGGAGCTTCAGGCAGGCGGCTGCAACCTTGCAGCTTCTCTGGCAACGTAGAACCGCATGGGCAGGTTAGCTAATGGCCGGCTGCTTTCGCATTTAAAATCAATCTCATGGCCAACCTAGTGCTTGTTCGGCACGGCGAATCGACTTCCAACCTGGCCAATGTCTTCACCGGCTGGCTCGACGTGCCCCTGAGCCCCAAAGGTGAAGAAGAGGCCCACACCGTGGCCGAAAAGCTGCGTGGCTACCACTTCGACGCGGCCTACAGCTCCGACCTGATTCGGGCCGAGCGCACGCTCGATATCATCGTAGCGCGGCCGGCGTGGGCCACCATTCCGGTGCATCACATCGAGGCGCTGCGGGAGCGGATGTACGGCGACCTGCAAGGCCTCAACAAGGCCGAAACGGCCCTAAAGTACGGCCAGGCGCAGGTTGATACCTGGCGGCGCAGCTACGCTGTGCCCCCGCCCGGCGGCGAAAGCCTGCAACAGACCCAGGCGCGGGTGGTGAAATTCTTCGAGGCCGAAATTGCCCCGAAGCTGCGGGCGGGCCAGGACATTCTGGTGGTGTCGCACGGCAACACGCTGCGCGGGCTGCGCATGTACCTGGAGCATCTCACGCCGACGCAGGTGGAGGCGCTGGAAATTGTGACGGGCGGTGTGTGCGTGTATGAGTTTGATGCGCAGCTGAAGATTCTGGCGCTGCGGCTGCTATAGCCGCGCCGGCCCCACCGCCCATGAACGTAACGTGAGCCCGACAAAATGAGTAAGCGAAACCAGCCGACCGGGACCATAACCCCAGCCGCTCAGTCTCACCTTTATCTCGCTCATGGGTCCTCAGTTCCTTTTCGCCACTGGCATCGAAAACAGCAACCCCACCATTCAGAACGGCCGGCACCGGGTGGATGAGCTGGAAAAATGCAACCACTACAAGCTCTGGCAGAAGGATTTTGACCTCGTCGATGAGCTGGGCATCAAGTTTCTGCGCTATGGGCCGCCCATTCACACCACGTTTCTAGGGCCGGGCAAGTACGACTGGAGCTTTGCCGACATGACGTTTCAGGACCTGCTGCGGCGCAACATCGCGCCCATCGTGGACCTATGCCATTTCGGTGTGCCCGACTGGATTGGCAACTTCCAAAACCCCGACTTTCCGGCGCTGTTTGCACAGTACGCCAAGGCGTTTGCCCAGCGGTTTCCGTGGGTGCAGCTTTACACGCCGGTGAACGAGATGTACATCTGCGCGCAGTTTTCGGCCCGCTACGGCTGGTGGAACGAGCAGCTGAGCGGCGACCAGCCCTTCGTGACGGCCCTCAAATACATTGTGAAGGCCAATGTGTTGGCGATGGAGGCCATTCTGGAAGTGCGGCCCGACGCGGTATTCATCCAAAGTGAGTCGTCGGAATACTTCCACGCCGAGAACCCCGCCGCCATCGGCCCGGCCGAAACCATGAACTCTGAGCGGTTTCTCTCCCTCGACCTCAACTACGGCCGCCGCGTGAATTCGAGCATGTACGAATTCCTGATGGACAACGGCATGACCCGCGATGAGTACCACTTCTTCCTGAAAACCAAGATGAAGCGGCACTGCATCATGGGCAACGACTACTATTACACCAACGAGCACCGCGTGTCGGCCGACGGCAGCACCCGCGCCTCGGGCGAGATTTTTGGCTACCACGTCATCACCACGCAGTACCACGACCGCTACCGCCTGCCCGTGATGCACACCGAAACCAACATCTGGCAGGGCCAGAACGGCGACGAGGCCGTGAACTGGCTCTGGAAAGAGTGGGCCAACGTGCTGCGCGTGCGCAACGACGGCGTGCCCATGGTGGGCTTCACCTGGTACTCCCTCACCGACCAGGTGGACTGGGACACCGCCCTGCGCGAAAACAACGGCCGCCTGAACCCCGTGGGGCTCTACGACCTCGACCGCAACATCCGGCCCGTGGGCGAGGCCTACAAGCAGCTCATCGCCGACTGGAGCCAGGTGCTGCCCGCCCAAAGCGTATGCCTGCAAGTGCCCATCGTGATGCCCCAGGAAAGCAACGAAGCCTGGGCCAAAGAGCAAAAAGCCGACGTGAAAGCCGCCAGCGCCGATAAATCCACCGACCAGGCCAACGCCACCAACATGGACGCGGCGTAGGCAAATACTGCCATCCTAAGCTTGCGAAGGATGACAGATGATTTTAACCAAGTTCTTCTCAAAACTCCTCCCCATGTCCCTTCGCTTCCAGGATAAAGTCGTTCTCATTACCGGCGGTGCCAGCGGCATCGGCCTGGCCGCCGCCAAGCGTTTCGCCTCCGAAGGGGCCCGCGTGGTGCTGGCCGATTACAACCAAGCCAACCTCGATGCCGCCGCGCCCGAAGTGAGAGCCGCCGGCGCGCCCGCCGTGCTGGCCAGCCTCTGCAACGTGGCCATCGAAGCCCAGGTAGAAGCCACCGTGGCCGCTACCCTGGCCCAGTTCGGCCGGCTGGATGCGGTGGTGAACAACGCCGGCCTCATGCAGTTCAAAGCCCTGGAGGAGCTGACCGGCGACGACTGGCTCCGCATTCTGAACGTGGACCTGCTGGGCGCGTTCTACTTCACCAAGCAGGCTTTTCTGCACATGAAGCCGGGCGGCAGCATCGTGAACGTAGCCAGCATTCACGCCGTCGAAACCAGCCCGCTAGTGGCGCCCTACGCGGCGGCAAAGGCCGCCATGCTTTCCCTCACCCGCTCCTCCTCGCTCGAAGGCAAGTCCAAGGGCATCCGTACCAACGTCATTCTGCCCGGAGCCATCGATACGCCCATGCTCTGGGACAACCCGAACGTGAAATCCGGCGTCGAAATCATTGATAAAGCCGACGTGGGCAAGCCCGAGGACGTGGCCGCCGTTATCGCCTACCTGGCTTCGGACGATGCGGCATTTGTGCAGGGAGCCGAAGTGCGCGTAGACGGCGGCCGGCTGGATAGGCTGTAGCGTGGACTCTGCAAGCCCGCGCAGTTGAACGATTCCCGCACGCACGGACTCAGCAGAGTCCGCGCTACAATCCGGCACGACGCTTGTAATAAGGGCTTCAACCCACGCTCCTTTTGCGCCATGAAAAAACTTGCCCTCGCTGCCCTGTTGCTCGCTACTTCCTTTTCGGCCTCGGCCCAGTTCCGCCTGCCTAATCTCAGCGGCATCAAGCTTCCCGGCGGCATTACGCTGCCCGGTAACAAACCCACCAGCACCGGCAATTCCGGCAGCAGCATCGGCGGCCTCAGCAACGCCGACGCGGCCAACGGCCTCAAGGAAGCCCTGCTGCAAGGCATCGGCAAGGGGGCCGACCAGGCTTCGCAAACCGACGGCTTTTACCTCAACCGCCTCATCCGCATCCCCTTCCCGCCCGATGCCCAGCGCGTGGCCACCACGCTACGCAGCGTTGGCTTGGGCAGCCAGGTCGATAAGTTTGAGCTGAGCCTGAACCGGGGCGCAGAAGACGCGGCCCGCAGTGCCAAACCCATCTTCATTTCGGCCATCAAAAGCCTCACGTTTTCGGACGTCTGGAATATCCTGACCGGCCAGAAGGATGCCGCCACCCAGTTTCTGAAGCGCACCACCTCCACACAATTGGTGACGGCCTTCTCGCCCATCATGCAAAAAAGCCTCGACCAGGTGGGGGCCACGCGCTATTATACTCAATTGGCCAGCAGCTACAACCAGCTGCCCCTAGTGCAGAAAGTGCAGCCCGACCTGAACCAGTATGCCACCGGCAAAGCCGTGGATGGCCTGTTCACGCTCATCGCCCAGGAGGAAGCCAACATCCGCGAAAACCCGGTGGCCCGCACTACTGAGCTGCTGCGCCGCGTGTTTGGCGGCCGTAGCTAGCCGCTTGGCCGGTCCGACCGCCCTAGGCGGTCCGACCAGTCGTCGTTGCTGCGAATAGGTGCTGACGACAACCAAGTGGACCGGCGAGGGCGGTCGGACTGGTGAATGGGCGAACGGAGCCGCCTGACCAACAACCGGTCGGACCGCCTAGGGCGGTCGGACCGGTGAGTGGCGTATGTTTGCGGCCTTTTAGCCGCAACCGTACGTCCCTTTTTTATGCCCACCCTCACCATTGGCAGCCTTGCCGAACTTGAAGCACACACCGGCCAGGAGCTGGGCGTGTCCGAGTATCACACCATCACGCAGGCCCAAATTGACCAGTTTGCCGCCGCCACGCTCGATTTCCAGTGGATTCATACCGACGCCGCGCGGGCCGAAACCGAGTCACCGTTCAGGGCCACTATTGCGCACGGCTACCTCACGGTGGCGCTGCTGCCCTACCTGTGGCAGCAAATCGTGACCATCGAGAACCTGAAAATGCAGGTGAACTACGAAATCGAAAGCCTGCGCTTCAACCAGGCCGTGACCGTGAACAGCGCTGTGCGCCTGCGCGCCAAAATGCTGTCGGTGGCCAATCTGCGCGGTATTGCCAAAACCCGCATCGAGGTATCGTTGGATATTGAAGGCGTGAAAAAGCCCGCTTACACCGGCATAGTGACGTTTTTGTATCACTTCAACGAATAGTTTTCGCACGAAGTTGAAAAGGAGGGAGGGGCGTTTCACAGGGTTTAATCCGCTCCGTGAAACGCCCCTCCCTCCTTTTCAACTTCGTGCGAAAACTATTCGTTCATGCCGCTTCCTCGGGTACTTCATCGCCGGCGTACACCGGCTCCATGTCCTTCTCCTCATCCTCGGTAAACAGCCGCGAGCGAATCAGAAACCGCACGCCCAGCGGGATTTCCAGCGAGAAGCTCGCGCCCCGGCCCTTCACCACATCCACCGTTAGCTGGGTGTGTTTCCAGTATTCAAACTGGCTGGCGCTCATAAAGAAATCGCAGCCGTAGATGCGGCCCAGCCACGTATCGTTGCCGCCCACCCGGAACTCGCCCTTGGCGAAACACATGGGCGACGAGCCGTCGCAGCACCCGCCGCTCTGGTGAAACATAAGCGGGCCGTGCTCGTCGCGGAGCAGGTCGATGGTGGCTTCGGCGGCGGCGGTAACGAGGACGCGAGGGGTGGGCATTAGGTGTGGGATGGAAAGTTGATGAGATTAAAAAACAATAGAACGTCATGCTGAGCGCAGCCGAAGCATCTCGCGTGTGGTAGTAACTCAATCGTTGAAACGGTTTTGATTACTACCACACGCGAGATGCTTCGGCTGCGCTCAGCATGACGTTCTCCTACGTCAGCCAGGTACTTAATGGCCTAAAAGAACCCCAGCTTCTGCTGGCTATAAGAAATCAGCATGTTCTTGTTCTGGCGGTAATGGCTCAGCATCATCTTGTGGTTTTCGCGGCCGAAACCGGAGGCTTTATAGCCGCCGAAGGGCGCGCCGGCGGGGTAATCGTGGTAGCAGTTCACCCACACGCGGCCGGCCTGGATGGCGCGAGGCACTTCGTAGAGTTCGTGGGCATCGCGCGTCCACACGCCGGCCCCGAGGCCGTAGAGGGTGTCGTTGGCAATTTCGATGGCCTCCTCCACGGTTTTGAAAGTCGTCACGGACACTACCGGGCCGAAGATTTCCTCCTGGAAAATGCGCATCTTATTGTGGCCCCGGAACATGGTGGGGTGGATGTAGTAACCTTCGGCCAGCGCACCGTCCTCCTGCGAATAGGCTTCGCCGCCGGTCAGCACTTCGGCTCCCTCGGCCTTACCGATTTCGAGGTAGCTCAGGATTTTCTCGAACTGGTCGTTACTGGCCTGTGCGCCCATCATCGTGGTCATATCGAGCGGGTTGCCGAGCTTGATGGCCTTCACGCGCTCAATGACGCGGGCAATGAACTTGTCGTAGATATCTTCCTGAATGAGCATCCGCGAGGGGCAGGTGCAGATTTCGCCCTGGTTCAGGGCAAACATCACGGCTCCTTCAATGGCTTTGTCGAGGAAGTCGTCGTCGGCATCCATCACGCTCTTGAAGAATACGTTGGGCGACTTGCCGCCCAGCTCCATCGTCACCGGAATCAGGTTTTCGGAAGCGTACTGCATGATGAGGCGGCCGGTGGTCGTCTCGCCCGTGAAGCTGGCTTTCTGGATGCGCGGCGACGAGGCCAGCGGCTTGCCAGCTTCGAGGCCGAAGCCGTTCACCACATTGATGACGCCCGGGGGTACCAGGTCCTGAATCAGCTCCATGAGCACCATGATGCTGGCGGGGGTTTGCTCGGCGGGCTTCATCACCACGGTGCAGCCGGCCGCGATGGCCGGGGCCAGCTTCCAGGTGGCCATCAGCAGCGGAAAGTTCCAAGGAATAATCTGGCCGATGACGCCCAGTGGCTCCTGAATATTGAGCGACAGCGTGGTGCTGTTCAGCTCCGTAGCATTGCCTTCCTCGGCCCGAATCACGCTGGCGAAGTAGCGGAAGTGGTCCACCACCAGCGGCATATCGGCGAAGGTGGTTTCGCGGATGGGCTTGCCGTTCTCCACGCATTCGACGGCGGCGAGGTGGGCGAGGTTTTCCTCGATGCGGTTGGCAATTTTGTTGAGGATGTTGCTACGCTCGGTGGCGGAAGTTTTGCCCCAGGTTTTAAAGGCCTCGTGGGCGGCATCGAGGGCTAAGTCGATGTCCTCCTTGGTGCTGCGGGCTACTTTGGTAAAGGCCTTGCCGTCGATGGGCGAGGGATTTTCAAAGTACTGGCCTTTCACCGGGGCTACCCATTTGCCGCCGATGAAGTTGTCGTAGTGCGTTTTGAACTGAGGGCGGGCCACCACGGTGGTGGTTTCTTCGAGGGTTTCAGCCATGGCTTTGTTGGATGGGAATGAGGTGAACGGGAGTAGGCGTAAAGGTCTGGTTTTAACCGGCGGCCGGGTTGTGGTATTATCGCAAAGAGTGCCGAAATTGTCGCAACTTGCTATCCCATCTCCGTGTTGGGAGTGCGTACTCCCTCACCGTAGCCTTTTCGCCCATGCCCACTCGCGTCTACCTGCCTACCGCCGTTGCGCCGCTCGCGCTGGAGCGCCTGCATTCCCTGGTCGAAAACCGGACCGTGTACAACCTGGAAGGCTTCGAGCTCAACGTGTTCGAAACGCACCATGCCGCCCACCGCGTGCCCTTGCGCCTCGAAGGCCTGGCCCTGACCACCATGCTGCGCGGCAAGAAAGTGATGCACCTGCCCGGCCGCGCTGCCTTCGACTACCTGCCCGGCGAAAGCGTGGTGGTAGACAAGGACGAGCTGATGGAAATCGACTTCCCCGAGGCCTGTCTGTGCCAGCCCACGCAGTGCCTGGCCGTGGCCATCGCGCCCGACACCATTCGCCACACGGTGGAGATGCTGAACGAGCGGTACCCCCGCGCCGAAACCCATCAGCCCTGGGCCATCGAAGGCCCCGAGTACGCCCACCTCACCAACACGCCGGAGCTGACCGACACCCTGGGCCGGCTGGTGGCCGTGTCGCGCACCACCGATGTAAATAAGGACGTGCTGGCCGGTTTCACCTTGCAGGAACTGCTGGTGCGCCTGATGCAGACGCAGGCCCGCCAGCTCATTTTCCACGATTACGCCCGGCACCTCACCACGCACCGCTTCGCGGCGGTGGTGGGCTACATCAAAGACCATCTGGCCGAAAACCTGACCATTGACAAACTAAGCGCGCTGGCTTGCATGAGCAAGGCCACGTTCTTCCGGGTGTTCAAGCGGGAGTTTGGGATTACGCCGGTCGAGTACATCATCCGGGAGCGGCTGGGCGAGGCCAAGCGACTGCTGCGCCACCCGCTGGCCAGCGTGGCCGAGGTTTGCCTGCGGGCGGGGTTCAATAACCTGTCGTACTTCCAGGCGCTGTTCAAGAAGTATGAGGGCGTGACGCCGGGGGCGTACCGGAAGGACGTAGCGCGGACTCTGTAGTCCGCGCTACGTTGCGCTAAATCAGCCCCATTTGCCCGGCCTGGCGGATGAGCAGAGCGGAATTATTCACCCCGAACTTGGTGAGCAGGTTGCGGCGGTGGGTTTCGATGGTGAGCAGGCTCACGCAGAGCGTGTCGGCGATGTGCTGGCTGGTGTGGCCTTCAGCAATGGCGGCCAGGACTTCCTTTTCGCGGCGGGTGAGCAGAGGTGTGGCTGCGGCGGCGGGAGCTTGCAGCAGCAGGTTCTGCACCTCTTCGCTGAAGTATTTTTTGCCGGCAAATACTTTGGTGATGGCCTCGGCCAACTCTTCGGGCAAGGCGTTTTTGAGGACGTAGCCGGCCGCGCCGGCCTGCATCATGCGCGTCACGTACAGCTTTTCGTTGAAGGTGGTGAGGGCCAGCACCTTGATGCCGGGCTGCGCGGCCACCAGCTGCTGGCACACGTCGATGCCGCTCATGTCGGGCAGGTTGATGTCGAGCAGCACCACGTCGGGGCGGTGCTGGCGGGCGGCGGCCAGGGCCTCGGCCCCGGTGGCGGCTATGCCCACCACGGCCACATATTCCAAGGGCAGCAGCAGCACTTTCAGGCCCTCGCGCACCATGGCGTGGTCGTCGACGATGAGAACGTGGATGGGATTCATGCGGCGGAAGGGACGGTGAGAGTGAATTCGATGGTAACGGCGGTGCCCTGGCCGGGCTGCGACTGCATATCCAGAGTGCCGCCCAAGTAGTCGACGCGGGCTTGGATGCTGCGCAGGCCCACCCCGGCGGCCAGGGGCTGCCGGGTGTCGAAGCCCCGGCCATCGTCCTCTACCACCACCTGCACCTGCTGCTCGTGCCGGGTAAGCTGCACGATGACCTGCCGGGCCTGGGCGTGCTTGAGCACGTTGTTGAGCAATTCCTGCACCAGCCGGTACACCACCAGCTCGGTGCGCTGGGGCAGGCGCTCCTCCAGCCCGAACACTTCGCACTGCACCCGCAGCTGCGGGTGCGCCTGCTGAATGGTTTCGCCCAAATCCTGCACAGCGGCGGGCAGGCCAAAAGTGAGCAGGGCCTCGGGCATGAGGTCGCGGGCTACGCGCCGCATTTCCTGAATGGAGCTGTCGAGGTGCTCGATGGAGCGGCTGAAGAGCTGCGCGCTTTCGGGCGTGAGCACGAGGTTGCCACGGGCGCTGCCCAGGTACAGCTTCACGGTGGAAAGCATGCCGCCGAGGCCGTCGTGCAGGTCGCGGGCCAGGCGGCTGCGCTCCTCTTCCTGGCCGCGCAGCATGGCCTCGGTGGCCAGCAGCTGGCGCTCCTGGTGCAGGGCGGCAATCTGGCGGTCCTGCTCGTGCTGGCGCTGCCGCTGCCGCTGCTGCCGCTGCCGCAGCACTAGGTAGCTGAGGGCTCCCAGCAGCAGCAGCCCGCCCACCAGGCTCAGGTAGAGAAAGTTGAGGGTACGCTGGCGCTTCAAATCGGCTTGCTGGAGCTGCTGGGCCTGCCGCAGGCCACGGATTTGCTGCTCCTTCTGGCGGCTCTGGTACTGGTTTTCGAGGGTATTGACCTGGGCTTTGCTGGCGGTGGCGGCCAGGCTGTCCTGCAGCTGGTGGGCCTGCTGGGTGTAGCGCAGGGCCAGCGGGAAGTTGCGAGCCTTCTCTTCGAGGGTAGCCAGGGCGGCCAGGGCTTCGCTTTCGGCCTGGGAATCGTGGGTTTGGTGGAAGTATTGGCAGCTTTCGGCCAGGTTTTGGCGGGCGGCCGGGTAGTGGCGCAGCTGGGTTTCGGCCTGGCCCAGCGCCAGCAGAATCTTGGCGGCGGAAGCGGGGTCGGTTTTGGCGCGCATGAGGGCCAGGGCCCGCTGGAAATCGGTACGGGCCTGGGCCAGGTTGCCGCTCTCCTGGTGGTAGGTGCCCAGCATTGCATAATATTCGCCCTTGAAGGGTTCGGCCTTGCCGGCGGCCACCAGGCGGGCGGCCTTGTCGAGGTAGGCCCGGGCGGCGGGCAGCCGTTTTTCCACCGTCAGCTGCTCGGCCAGGTTGAGGTAGGCCACAATCAGATAGGGAGCGAAGGCGGCGGGCTCTTGCAGCGCGGCGGCCCGTCGCCAGTAGTATTTGGCCTTATCGGGCTGCTTGAGCACCCCAAAGCGGCTGCCCACATTGTAGTAGATGGTGCCCAGCAGGGCGCTGTCGCCGAGCTGGGTGGCGTACCGCGCCCCCGCCAGGTAGGCGGTTATCTCGCCCGTAAAATCCCCCTGCTTGGCCAGCAGCGTGCCATCGTTCACGAACACGAAGGCCAGGCTTTGCAGGGCCTGCCGGCTAGGGTGCTGCCGATTGAGCTGCTCCAGCACGGCGCGGGCGCGGTGGCTGCAGGCACGGGCGCGGACATCCTGCCCCCGCAGGTTATAAAAGGTACTCAGATTCACCAGTGTCTGGGCTTCGCCCAGGGCGTAGCCGCCGTGGCGGCTCCAGCGCAGGGCCTCCAGCAGGTAGCCGTGGGTGCGGGCCGTATCGACGGCTTGGTACTCGGCCGAGAGCAGCAGGCTGTATTTGGCCCGCATGGAGTCGGCCGTGGCGCGGTGCAGCAGACGCGCCAGGCTGTCAACCATCACCGGGTTCTGGGCCTGCCCCAAGGCGGGCAGCAGGCTCAGGAGAAGCAGCAAAGCGCCGCCGCGCAGCATCAAACCAAGCATGGGCCAGCAGAATAAGGGGAATATGAGGACAGACAAACCTAGCGGATTAGCGGGCTGATATTGCCATCGGCCGCCAAAAATACTGGTTTACCAGTAGACCAAAATCCCCGTTTATGAGGGCCTCAGGGCATTTCTGAGGCTATACCTTTGTCGGGCAGCTCAGGGCTACCTTTCCTGGCGCGCCTCCCTCCCCTATGAAAACGCTTACCCTTTCCCTCCTGGCCGGCGTGGCTGCCGCGCTGCTCACCGCCCCGGCGCAGGCCCAAAGCACCGTGGCCAATGCTTCGTTCGAAACCTGGGCCGGTACCCCCGAAAAGCCCACCGGCTGGCTCACCACCGACGACGTGTACGCTTTCGTATTTGGCGCGCCGGTAGCCACGGGCACCGTGCGCAAAAGCTCCACGGCGCACAGCGGCTCGTTTGCCGCGCAGCTGCAAACGGCCACAGACCCGGTATTGGGCACCAACGCCGGCAACCTTATTCTGGGCAGCACACTCAGCCTCGGGCCCAACTTCGAGTTCGAGCACATCGGCCAGGGCTTCACGGGCCGGCCCACCAGCCTGCAGTTCTACTACCGCCTCAGCGGGGCGCTGACGGACTCGGCGGGCGTGGCTCTGGAACTCACGCGCCGCGTGAACGGCCAGCGCGTGGTGGTGGGCTATGCCGGCCAGCCCAACCAGCCCGGCTACGTGCTGCCCGCTCTATCCGCCACCTACACGCTGGCCACGGTGCCCATCCAGTACGTGTCGAGCCTGCAGCCCGACTCGGTGCGCATCGTTTTCTCCTCGGGCAATGCCAATGATATCACGGATGGCACTACGCTGCTGATTGACGACCTGGCCCTGATGGACGGGGCCCTGCCCACCCGCGCCGCCACCCCGGCGGCCTTGGCCGTGCAGGCCTACCCCAACCCCAGCCCCGACGGCCGCTTCACCCTGCAGCTGCCGGCCCCGGCCAGCGCCGCCGAGGTGCACGTAACCGATGCCCTGGGCCGCGAAGTAGCCTACCAAGCTTGGACCAACACCCTGCGCAGCAGCTGCTCCCTCAACCTCTCGGCGCAGCCCACCGGCCTCTACACCGTGCGCGTGCAAACGGCAGCCGGCCGCGCCATGCACAAAATCAGCATCCGATAGGCCTTTTTTGGCACGCGCATTTTCGGGTGCAATTCCATTCGGGAAGCACGCCTGAACGTTGCGGCAACTACCAGCCACGACTTCCACTGTAGCGTTCGCCCTGTTCAATTCTCTTACATCACGTTTTCAATGCTCCCCAAACTCCTTCTTGCCTTGAGCGGCTGCGCCATGGCGGCTACTACCAGTGCCCAAGTAGTGGCTCAAGTTCCTGCCCCCGAAACTCCCAAATGGCAGCTTTTCGTCGAAGCCGGCCCCAAGACCAGCCGGTTTGAGAATGTTGCCCACGGCACCAGTTATGTAAGCTATACCCCAGGGGGATTCCTGTCCGAATACAGCCGCGAGTTTCAGGTCGATAACACTTATGCCGCCTTTGCCGATGTGAAAGCCTTCCGGTACTTGTCGAAGCACCTAGCCGCATCGGGCAGCGCGGGGCTCGACATGCAGCAACTCGACTTTACCACCATCACGCGGTCAACGTCTCCCCCGTTTCGCACCAGCCAGGGCGAGCACGTGGTGCGGCTGCTCACCCGCGTGCGGGTTGATGCCGGCCTGCACCTGGCCCTGGGCCTAGGAGCGGCGGGCCAACTGCTGCCAGGCGTCAGCATCGGCCAGATGGTCAGCGTGTCGAAAAACGGCTACAGTTATTCCTTCGTGCAGCCCGAACTCTGCTACACCCACGGCATCCTGCTGGTGTCGGCCCGGGCTTCGTTCATGCCCTACAACACGGTTCTGCCCGATGTCGAAGCCATCACGCGGCGCGATGAGCGCCCGGTGGTCGAGCGCAACGAGTACCGCGTGAGCGAGCTGACCCTGGGCATTGGCATCCGGCTATAGCCCGGCAGCAGGGTCCCCCGCATCCAAACTGCTTTTCTTCCTACACAACCGGACTAGCTATGCGTTCTTTGCTCGTTGGCGTCTTACTGGGCTTCAGCGCCTTGCTATCGGAGTGCGCCCGGCGCAGCTTCCAGGGCCAGACGCTGGCCCCGACCACACTGGCCACCCACCACACCGTGGCTATTCTGCCCTTTGCGGTGGAGCTGGAACGGCTGCGCGACGTGGTGATGCACGCCGGCGCGTGGTCCGACAGCACCAACCGCCGGCTGGGCAGTACGCTCGAAAACGGGCTGCGGGCCGAGCGCCGACAAATGGGCTACCAGTTACAGACCGCGCTACAGACCGAGTTGATGCGCCAGCAGATGCAACACCCCTCCACCGTCGCCTTCCAGAACCCGGCCGACACCAACCAGCGCCTAGCCCGGGCGGGTATCACCTACGAAAGCCTGCCTACCCGCTCGATGGCTGAGCTGCGCGCCGCCCTCGGCGTGGATGCCCTGCTCACGGGCCGGACCAGTATGCGCCAGTTGCTGCCCGGCGGCGTCAGCATTGCCGTGTTCGTGCTTAGCAACAGCACCAATCCGATGGCGGATAATTCGGTGCGTACCTACCTCGACATTTACGACACCCAAAATGGGCAGCTGGTGTGGCAATTCGACCACGAGCTGGCCGGCAAGCCCAGCGTTAGCCCGGTGGCGCTGGCCAAAGAGCTGGTGCATCGGATGCAGGGCGGGTTCCCGTATTTTAAGCAGTAAAGCCGCTGCGCCGGCCTAGGTCCTGGCCGACCTAACGCGGCCATTCGACCTCAATATGCAATTGAGGTAACTTCCACCACCTCTTCCTGCGGCCCAAGCTTCAGCGATACCTGTTGCTTCAGCTTTGCGCCCTGCACGGCCCGGGCAATGGGGGCCACGAAGGCCACTTTGGCCAGTGCCACATCGGCCTCATCGACACCCACAATCGTGAATTTCCGCTCGAAACCCACCTTGGCTGATGCAGACCCTTGGTTACCGCCGCGCACGGTGCGCAGCGTAATGGTGGCCCCGAAGCGCACCTCTTTGGCCGGCTGGCCGGCTGGCTCCACCACTTTGGCGCTGCCCAGGCGCTCCAGCAGTAGGGCCAGGCGGCCGTTGTAGAGGGAGAGGCGGTGGGTGCGGTCGGTGTCGTTGTCGTGGTTGGCTTCGGCCTGGGTGCGCTCGGCTTCGAGGGTGGCCAGTTCGGCGCGGAGCAGTTCCAGTCCGGCGGGCGTGACGTAGTTGGGCGTGCCCGGCGGCAGGGCCGCCCGGGGCGGGATGATGGGCGGCGTCTGCGCGTCGTCTTCCCTGGTGAATCCTCGGCTCATGCAGGGGCAAACGAAGGCGCGGCGAACGGGTTGCGCGGGCGTGGTGCAACCATCGGGGCTGCGAAGCGGTTAACCCACGCTATTTCGCCGCTACCCTATCCCGATTCGTTCGCGCTATTTAATGTCAAAATTGCTTGTTGAGACTGCTGATTCGGCGGTTGCCTCTCCCCTGCCCACCCGCCGGCTCGACGGGGCCCTCGTCTGGCTCATGGCCCTCACCTGCGGGCTGGTGGTGGCCAACATTTACTACAACCAGCCGCTGCTGGCCGCTATCGGCCGCACGTTTCACCTCTCGGACAGCAGCGCCAGCCTGGTGGCCACGGCCACGCAGGTGGGCTATACCCTCGGCATGCTATTCGTGGTGCCGCTGGGCGATATGCTGGAGCGCAAGCGCCTGATGCTGCTCATGCTGCTGGGCGCGGCGGCCTGCCTGGGACTGGCGGCGTTTGCGCCCAGCTTTGCGTTGCTGGCGGGGGCGAGTATTCTGCTGGGCATCTGCTCGGCGGTGCCGCAGCTGCTGCTGCCCATGGCCGCGCACCTGGCCCCGGAAGCCGACCGGGGCCGCATCGTGGGCCGCATCATGAGCGGCTTGCTGATTGGCATTCTGGCCTCGCGCACGGTGAGCGGCTACGTAGGACTGCACCTGGGCTGGCGGGCCATGTTCGAAATAGCGGCCGGGCTTATGCTGGCGCTGCTGGGCCTGCTGGCTTGGCGCCTACCGCAGGACCGGCCGCATTTCGCCGGCTCTTACGGGGCCCTTATGAAGTCGCTGCTGACCCTGACGGCAACGCTGCCGTCCCTGCGCCGCTCGGCGTTGGTGGGCGGGCTGCTGTTTGCGGCCTTCAGCGTATTCTGGACCACGCTGGCGTTTTTTCTGGAAGGCCCGGCTTACCACTACGGCAGTGACGTGGCAGGTTTTTTTGGGGTCATTGGGGCCGTGGGCGCTTTGGCCGCGCCGCTGGCCGGCAAGGCCGCCGACACGCGCGGGCCGGATTTTGCCATCGGCGTGGGCATCCTGTTGGCGCTGGCGGCTTACCTGTTCATGGGTCTCACCGGCTACCACCTGGCCGGGCTGGTGCTGGGCGTGATTCTGCTGGATGTGGGCGTGCAGTCGGCCCATATTTCCAACCAAACCCTGATTTTTTCGCTGGTGCCCGAGGCCCGCAGCCGCCTCAATACCGTGTACATGACCGGGTACTTCACGGGCGGTTCCATCGGCTCGGTGGCCGGCGGGCTGGCTTGGGTTCACTTCGGCTGGCTGGGGGTGTGCGCGCTGGGGGTGGCATTTGCCGGCGCGGCCTACTTGGTGAGCCGGTTTTACGGGCGCGGATAAGGCTTATTTCAAAGTCGAAATTGCATCCCAGGAATGGCGGCTCAGGTCAGTCGAGAGAAAAGGATTGTAAATACCCACAACGTTAACCGGCATGGCTTCAGCTGTTTGAAAACGCACCGTCACGCTACCATCGGCATTCACGGGCACCAGACCATAGCTGCGGCCGGCCACGGGCAGCGCCGGCGTAGCGGCCACCACCTCCGGGATGAATTTCACTCCCCTCATTGCCAGCACAACCAGGCAGGCCGCAATAATGGTCAGGATGGTTTTGGTATACAGGTCGGTTTTCATGGCAGCGGGGATGAAAGGATTAAAGAATAAGCCAAAATAAGCCCCCGCTGGCAAACCAACGGGGGCTTATTTTGGCAATTCTGAATCTGACAAAGCCAGCGTTATTCAGCCGCTGCCAGCCGGTTCAGGCATATTTTCAGACTTTCGCGCCAATGCGGAATGGCCACGCCCAGCTGGGTTTTGATTTTGGTTTTGTCCATCACCGAAAACGGCGGGCGGATGGCCTTGGTGGGGTATTCGCTGGTGCGGATGGGCGTGGTTTTCACCGGAATTTCGCTCAGCTCGAAGATGGCCGTGGCGAAGTCGTACCACGAAGTCAGGCCCTCGTTGCTGTAGTGGTAGAGGCCGTAGGCCGTGCTGCCGCTTTCGATGATGCCGAGAATGACGCCGGCTAGGTCGATGGCGTAGGTGGGCGTGCCCACCTGGTCCCAGATGACGCGCAGCTCGGCGCGCTCGCGGCCCAACTTGCGCATGGTTTTCACGAAGTTGCCGGCAAATTCGGAATACAGCCAACTGGTGCGCAGCGTGAAATACTTCTCGGTGAGGCCCGAAATCACCTGCTCGCCTTCGAGTTTGGTGAGGCCGTAAATGCCCAGCGGCGCGGTTACATCCGTTTCGAGCAGCGGCTCGTTGCCCGCGCCGGCAAACACAAAATCGGTGGAAACTTGGATGAGCGCGGTGCCGTGTTCGGCGCAGAGGCGCGCCAGATTCTCCACCCCGTCGCGGTTGATGCGGCGGGCCAGGTCTGCCTCGTCCTCGGCCTTGTCCACGGCCGTGTAGGCGGCGCAGTTGATGACGTAGGCCGGGCGGTGCGCGGCAAACAGCGCGGCTAGCGCGGCCGGGTCGAGAATATTCCCCTCAACCTCGGACAGGAATACCAGGCCCGGCGTGTGCCGCTCCTGCGCGACATGCGCCAGGCATTGCCCCAACTGCCCCAAGGCCCCAAAAACCAGTGTCGTACTCATTGCTAAAACTTCGGATTAGCCCGCAAGTTAGGCCGGGCCGCCTTGTAGCACCTGCTTTAGCTTGCGCGTTGCAGGGAGATGCGCAAGCTAAAGCAGGTGCTACAAGAAATTACCCCGCGGGCGGCAGCAGCTTCTGGCCCGCCGATATTTCCTTGCCCACAATGGCCTGCTTGTTCTTGATGGGCTCGAAGCGCACCTCCCGGGGCTGCTTTTCGCTCAGGTATTTCCAGTAGCGCAGCGGCATGTGGCGGCGGTGCAGCTTCAGGTTTTTGCGCTCGGGAATATTGACGTGGTCGAAATAGGCCTGCCAGAGATGTTTGAACAGCGGCTCCCGCTCATCGAGTACGGTGGCGGAAAGGTCGGTGGCTTTCCGACCCGCCGGGTTCTCGAACTGCACGACATCGGTGCGCGTCAAATCATAGTACAGCCCGTAATGGCGGCGGCGGTCATAAATCAGCCAGCGCTGGTCGGCGTAGCGCTTGGTGAAGTGCGCGGCGATGAGCGGCAGCACGTCCATATCCGGCTCAATGGTGGCGTGGAACAGCTCATCAGCCGTTTTCTCGAAGCGCACGAAGGCTTCCATGCGGTGCTTTTCGCGGAACATCATCTGGGCCAGGCGCTGCACGCGGCGCACGTCGGCGTTGGCGTAGTTCTCCGAGACGTCCACGGGCGAGCGCAGCGCCAAATCCACGTAGCGAAAAATCAGCAGCTCCCGGTCGGCATCTTCGCTGAGAAAAACGTGGTAGAGGCGGGCGCGGGCCTCGGCGTCCATCGTTTTTAAGAGCCCATCCCACACGCGGGCGGCCAGCGCCTCATCGGTTTCGCGGTGGGCGGGCTGAACGAACAGGCCACTCTGGGCCGTGGCCTCGGGCTGCACGCTGTTGGGCGGCGACTTGCTCTCGTAGATGCTGAACAGCACCGTGAGCAGGCCCTCAAACGTGCCATCGTAGGTATAGTCCAGCGGCGGAGCGGTGAGCGCGGGCGCGCCCGCCCGGCGCGGGGCGGCGGAGGCTGGCGCGGCAGACGAACGGCGAACGGGTTTCAACAGGAGTAATAAAGCGTAATACGGAACGTCATGCTGAGCGCAGCCGAAGCATGACGTTTAAAGAAACGAACGTTACGCGGCCTGCTGGCGCTGCTCGTCCTGGCGGCGGGCTTCGTGGCGGGCGCGGGCCTCGTCGTGCAGCTGGCGCACCAGCGGCAGCAGCTCGCTGAGGCGGCAGCAACACGAGAGGCGGTCCACTTTGTCGGACTGCGGCAGCAGGGCGGGCTGCGGTTGGGCTTGGCGATGAATGACTTTCATGACAGAAAAAAGAATGTCGTGCTGCACGCCGCCCAGGTGGCCGGGATGCAACAGCGCGGTGGATGAGTCAGCGTTGAAATCAGCTTTCATAACGAAATCAGGAGGCTTGGGCGAATAAATCGAGCTGCTGTGTGACGAGGGCCGAGCGCACCGAGCCGGCCCCGAACAGAATCTGACGGCGCACCTGCTGCTCGGTCAGTTCACCGATGACGGGCTGGTGCTCGCCCCGGCAGGTAAGGAAATATTTGGCCCGTTTGAGCACCACGCCCAGCTGGCGCAGGGTTTCCATATCGAGCGTGGCGAAGCGGCGGGCCGCGATGATGCGCTTGGCCGAGCGTGCGCCCACGCCGGGAATGCGCAGTATCATCTCATAGTCGGCCACGTTCACATCGATGGGGAAAACGTGGCGGTTGCGCAGCGCCCAGGCCAGCTTGGGGTCGATTTCGAGGTCGAGGTGCGGATGGGCGGGGTCGAGGATTTCATCGGCCTGGAAGCCGTAGAAGCGCATCAGCCAGTCGGTCTGGTACAGGCGGTGCTCGCGGATGACGGGCGGCTGCGTGACTTGCGGCAGGCGGGCATCGTCGGTCACAGGAATGTAGCCGGAATAGTACACGCGCTTCAGGCCGTAGCCCTGGTAGAGGCTGTCGGTCAGCTTGATAATCTGCAAATCGGTTTCGGCGCTGGCCCCCACAATGAGCTGGGTGCTCTGGCCGGCGGTAGCAAAGCCGGACACTTTCTTGAACAGCGCCTTTTCCTCTTTATTCTGGATGATGCCGTCCCGAATCTGAGCCATCGGGGTCAGGATTTCCTGGTAGTTTTTTTCCGGAGCCAGTGTGGTGAGGGCCAGCTCGGAAGGCAGCTCGATGTTCACGCTGAGGCGGTCGGCGTAGAGGCCGGCTTCGGCAATGAGCTCCTCCGAAGCGCCGGGAATGGTTTTGACGTGGATGTAGCCGTTGAACCGGTGCTCGGTGCGCAGCTTTTTCACGATGCGAACCAGGCGCTCCATCGTGTAGTCGGGGCTGGAGAAGATGCCAGAACTCAGAAACAGGCCCTCGATATAATTGCGGCGGTAG
Source organism: Hymenobacter sp. UYAg731 (assembly GCF_054061335.1). Lineage (NCBI taxonomy): Bacteria > Pseudomonadati > Bacteroidota > Cytophagia > Cytophagales > Hymenobacteraceae > Hymenobacter > Hymenobacter sp. UYAg731. The sequence continues at coordinate 522,606 of NZ_JBSSEC010000004.1, forward strand.
AAATTGATGGTGAGGTCCACCACTTCATCGACGGTGAAGGCGGCGCGCTTTACGTCGTTCGAGCGGCGCGAGACGCAGTAGGCGCAATCGAAAATGCAGTGGTTGGTGAGCAGAATTTTCAGCAGGCTCACGCAACGGCCGTCCTCGGTATAGCTGTGGCAGATGCCCATGCCTTCGGCGTTGCCCAGGCCTTTGCCTTCGTTTTTACGCTTGCCGCCGCTGCTGCTGCACGACGCATCGTACTTGGCCGCATCGGCTAATATGCTTAGTTTCTCCTGAATGCGCTCGTTCATGCGGCGGGGCGTTGCTTTCGGCCTTAAAAGTAATAAACAGCACCCAATTGGGCACCATGTGTTAAGCTAATTTTATTGGAAATAGTTTCTTTTTCTACAGAAATGCCCGGCTATTATTTCGCAACGCATTAGTAAAATCATCGGCCCAATACCCTTAGCGGGCAGTTGAGGCACCAAAGCCCCGGCTCCTTTTCGTAATTTGCGGCGTTGCGTCCCCAAATGAGCTTTCGCGGTCTGGTCCTGCTTGTGTTTTTGCTGCTGGGCCTGCTGGCCCGGCCGGCGCGCGCGCAGACGTTTGACCCGCGCTCGGCAGTACCGCCCGACTCGCTCAAAGCCAAGCTGGAGGTGCTGCCCCAGCGCCCCGACTCCCTGCGCCAGCGCTTCAACGAGCAGCGGCTGCTGACCCGGCTGCAAGCCTACTCGCGCCGCAAAACCATTGCCGGCCGGGCAGTTTCGGCAATGTTCAACTTCACGCGGCGGCAGGAAGAGCAAGCCGGCCTCGACGTGGTGCTGCTGGACCGGCAGTTTGACCGGCACAACTTCAAAATCGTGCGGCGCATCAACATCCGCACGCTCGACGCCTTCGGCTACAACCTCTCCGACTCCACCCGAGTGCCGCGAACCGTCATCGAGAAAGCGGGCAATGCGCTGCACATCAAAACGTCCCGCTCGCGCATCCGGCAGGTGCTGCTATTTCGGGCGGGCCAGCCGCTGGAGCCCCAGGCCCTGGCCGAATCGGAGCGTCTGCTGCGTCAGACGCCCGAAATCCTGGACGCCCGCGTGCTGGTGAATGAGCGCACCACCACCCGCGACAGCGTGGACATTGAGGTGCTGACCAGGGACGTATTCAGCATCACGGCGGGGGTGGAAGTGGGCACGGCCACGGCGGGCGTCATCACGGCCGGCGACGACAACTTCCTCGGGCAGGGCCACCAGCTGGCCAATTCCTACAGCTACGGCCGCGACCTGCCCCAGAGCTGGGCCTACCAGGGGAGCTACACGGCCCCGTTCCGGCACTTCCTGTTTGCGCAGGCCCGCTACCGCAACGAAAACAACTACCGTTCGGGCGGCGTGTCGCTCACCCGCGACTTTTACTCGCCCAGTACGCGCTACGCCGGGGCCCTCAGCCTGAACGCCTACGACCAGAACGTGGGCTTGCAAGCCCCGCCCGAGGGGCAGCCGTACGTGCTTTACCCGCTGCGCAACTACGTGCAGGATGTCTGGGTGGGCCGCGCCCTGCGCCTGCGTTCCTATGACCTGGGCTATGAGAACCCGGGGCGCATCATCGTGGCGGCCCGCATCATCAACACCAACTACACGGTAGTCCCCCACCCTACCGACGTGCCGCCGCCGGACTACCACAACGGCACGCTGCTGGTGGGCACGGTGGGCTACTCGGTGCGCCGCTACTACAAGGCCCGGTACCTGTTTGGCTTTGGCCGCACCGAGGACGTGCCCACGGGCACACTGTTCAGCTTCACGGCGGGCTACGATGTGAACAGCGTGCTGCCGCGCCGCTACTTCGATGTGCGCATGGCGGCGGCCAGCTTCAGCGCCAGCGGCAGCTACCTTTACGGGGCCGTCGACTTTGGCTCGTTTCAGACCATTAATCAGCCCCGGGTGTGGCAGCAGGGCCTGCTCGGCACCGAGTTCACGGCCTTCACCCGGCTCTACCACGTGGGCAACTGGCAGTACCGGCACTTCCTCAGCAGCCGGGGCACCATTGGACTGAACCGCAACCCCGGCGACCTACTCCAGGGCATCACCAACGACCGGGGCCTGCGCGGGTTTTCGCCGGGGCAGCCCATCATCGCCACCAGCCGCTTCGTGGTGAACTACGAAACCACGCTCTTTACGCCGCTTTCGCTGCTGGGCTTTCGGTTGGCCGGCATTGCCTTCGCCGATGCGGCCTGGGTGAGCGACCAGCCCCGGGGCGGCACGCCCTTCGCCAGCTCGCCCTACACGGCCTTTGGCCTGGGCCTGCGCTTTCGCAACGAGTTCACGGCCCTGCGCACGTTCCAGCTCCTCATCGGCTATTACCCGCGCGGGCTGGCCACGCCCAATGGCATCAAGATGTTTGAGTCGACCCGCGAAACGGTGACGTTCAATGACTTCGGCATTGGGGCACCCGGCACGTCACCGTATCAATAAGCCCACCACCCCAGGCTGGCGATGAATAAATAACGCCCGTGGTGCGGGGCACCACGGGCGTTATCGGCTAGTTTCCAGAAGTATTACCGCTCCGAGTTGAAGGAGATGGGCACAGTGCAGGCCACGCGCACGGGCTGGCCGTTGGAGCGGGCGGGCTCCCACGGCGGCATCAGCCACACCAGGCGCAGGGCTTCGTCGTTGAGGCCGTTGCCGGGGCCGCTCACCACATGGGCATCCTGCACTTTACCCTGGGCGCTGAGAATAAAGTTGACAAACACGCGGCCCGAGATGTGGCGCTGCAAGGCTTGCTGCGGATAGCGAATGTGGTGGCCGAGGTACTCGGCAAAGGCTCTATCGCCGCCCACAAACTGCGGGCGCACTTCCGGGTTAATGAACACCGAATCGGGCTTGATGGCGGCCGGGGCCAGGGGGCTATTTTGGGCGGCCGGGTTGGGGCCGGTCTGGGCCAGGCTCTGGCCGGTGGCCAGCAGGCCCAGCAGCCCAACACCGGATAGGAAGCGTAGAGGATTCAGCATATTGCGAGGAAATAGGGAATAGAGGATAAACGCCAGGCCGGGAAGTCTAGCAACAGACTAAGCTACGAAAGTTTTACCGGAATTGACTTTTGTGAATAAAATAAAAGCCGTCAACAAGCGTATTAAACAATTCAAAAAAGGCACTTCTGGCAAATCACACAAGTAGCAAATCGGCTCAATGAATCTTCAGAGGCAATTACTGCGCCACAAAGATATTGCGCACTTGCATTTTTGAAATAATAACCTAGTTATTATTAGCAATTATTTAATATAATTATTCAATGAAATATCGGGATGACAGAGGCAGGTCCTTAAGAATCAATTATGTTTGTAATCGTAAATCGGCGATAATCAAAATACTATTCTATGGCTACTCACAAGCGGGCCGAATTCACGGCGGCCGAGCAGCGGCTGGCCGCCATTGCCAAAGCCCTGGGGCACCCGGCGCGGGTGGCCATTGTGCGGCTGCTGGCCCGGCGCCGGGCCTGCGTGTGCGGCGAGCTTGTGCTGGAATTGCCGCTGTCGCAGAGCACCGTGTCGCAGCACCTCAAGGAGTTGAAGGCGGCCGGGCTGGTGCAGGGCGAGATAGATGGCCCTCGCGTGTGCTACTGCCTGGACCCGGCCGGCTGGGCCGTGGCCCGGCACCTGCTCGGCGATTTGCTGGCGGAAATACCTACGGCCGCGACCGAAGCCGCCGCTGGCCCCGGCTGCTGCTGAGCAGTCTGACACCCTCGTGTTTTCCTTAAAAACCACTCTTAACCAGGCAATACCATGAAAATATCCGAGATGAAAGAAGCCCTGAGCGGGCTGAGTGCCGTGAGCTTCCGACTGCCCGATGGCACGGCGCTACCGGCCCATTTCCATGTGACGGAGGTGGGGCTGGTGAGCAAGCATTTTATCGACTGCGGCGGCGTGGAGCGGCGCGAAACGGTGGCCAACTTCCAGCTCTGGGAGGCCGGCGACTACGACCACCGGCTGGCTCCGCAGAAATTCCTGCACATCCTGAAGCTGTCGGAGAAAATCCTGGGCCGGGAGGATTTGGACATTGAGGTGGAGTACCAGCAGGCCACCATCGGCAAGTTTGGGCTGGCGTTTGATGGCACCGGTTTCCAACTCACGGCCAAACAAACGGCTTGCCTAGCGCAGGATGCCTGCGGCATTCCGGCCGGCCAGCCATTTGCCCTGCCCCAGCTGCAAATGGCCGGCTGCACACCGGGCGGCGGGTGCTGCTAGGGGCGATTTATCGCGCTGTTCCAACTGCTTGCCTAAAGCCTGATGCCCGCTAAAAAGAACATCCTGGTGCTGTGTACTGGCAACTCCTGCCGCAGCCAGCTGCTGCATGGCTACTTGGCGCAGGCGCTGGGCGAGCGCGCTGCGGTGTATAGCGCCGGCGTGGAGGTCCACGGCCTCAACCCGCGCGCCGTGCGCGTGATGGCGGAGGACGGCGTGGACATTTCAAGCCACACCAGCAACCATGTCGATGAGTACGCCGCCGTGCCCTTCGACTATATTATCACCGTGTGCGACCATGCCAATGAGGTTTGCCCGGTGTTCCCCTCCACGGCGAAAAAGCGGCATCACAACTTCCCCGACCCCGCCAAAGCCACCGGCAGCGAAGCGGAAATTATGGCCCGATTCCGCAGCGTGCGCGATGAGGTGAAGGGGTACGCGCAGGATTTTGTGCGGGCTGTATTCTAATAGCAAAACGTCATCCCAATTCTACTTCTATGAACCTGCTTCCCCTCCTGGCCGCGCACTGGCCGGCCGTGCGCGCCATTTACGCCGAGGGCATGGCCACCGGTACCGCCACTTTTGCCACCGAGCCGCCCAGTTGGGAGGCCTGGGACAGTGGCCACCTGCCCAGCTGCCGCCTGGTAGCCACCGCCAAAACAGGCCAGGTGCTGGGCTGGGTGGCCCTGTCGCCGGTTTCGGGGCGCTGCGTGTACGCGGGCGTGGCCGAGGTGAGCGTGTACGTGGGGGCCGCCGCCCGGGGGCAGGGCGTGGGGCTGGCCCTAATGAAGGCGCTGGTGAATGAATCGGAGCAAAACGGCCTGTGGACCCTGCAAGCCGGCATTTTTCCCGAAAACACGGCCAGCGTACGGCTACACGAAGCCGCGGGGTTCCGGCTGGTGGGGCGGCGCGAGCGCATCGGCCAGCTGCGCGGCGTGTGGCACGACACCCTGCTGCTGGAGCGCCGCAGCGTCGTAGTGGGCACCAATACCGCCGGGGCCTGATGCCGGCGACGTTGCGAACCTGCCTGCTGGCCGAGGTGCTGGGCACGGCCATTCTGCTGATTTTTGGGACCGGCGCGGCCGTAGTCGATGCCCAAACCCACGCGCTGGGGCACGGCGGGGTGGCGGCGGCCTTCGGGCTGGTGGTGTTCATTCTCATCCAAAGTCTGGGCGAAGTGAGCGGCGCACACATCAACCCGGCCGTGACGGTGGCCTTTTGGGCCGGGGGGCGCTTTCCGGGGCGGCGGGTGCTGCCCTATGTGCTGGCGCAGCTGGCGGGCGCGGCGCTGGGCAGCGGGCTGGTGAAGCTGATTGCCGGGCCGGGCTCCGACCTGGGAGCCACGCTGCCGGCCCACGGCCCCTGGCCGGCGCTGGGCATCGAAACCTTCCTCACCTGCTGGCTCATGCTGGTGATTCTGCGCGTCACTGCGGGCTCGAAAGAAGCGGGCATACTGGCCGGGCTGACCATCAGCGTCACGGTGGCGCTGGAGGCGCTGGTGGCCGGGCCACTCACGGGCGCGAGCATGAACCCGGCCCGCTCGCTGGCCCCGGCCCTGCTCAGCGGCAACTGGACCGGCTGGTGGGTGTACGTGGTGGGGCCGGTGGCGGGCGCGCTGCTGGCCGTGGCCGTAGATAAGATTTTGAAATCTGCCGAATAACCGTAGAGTGTGGGGTCGTACCTACCAAAAAAAATGCCCTAACGCGCGGCGTTGGGGCATTTTCGACTTTGAAAACCCAGGCGGCGCTAAGCCGACAGTTGGGCGCGCCGGGTGGCAATGCCGGCCAGCGCGGCCGTGAGTACATCGACCTGGCCCTGCACCTGGGCAGCGTCCACGGTGGCCAGGAAACGGTCGGTGCCGGTACTGACGCGGTTGGCTTTCGCAATTTTCTTGCGCTGGGCCTGGAGCAGCTCCACGGCATCTTCGGCGTCTTGCTGCTGCAAGGGCGTGAGGCCGGCCACGGCGGCCTGGCCCTGGGCCACGAGGATTTCGCCGTCTTTTTTGGCGAGGGCCGCCACGCCGCTGGTCTGGCTGCGGCTGGCCCGCTCGTCGGTAATTTCGAGGCCGGTGTCGCGGTAGCTGAACGTTTTCAGCTCGAAGGTGACATCGTCTTTGGCAGCGTCGCACTCGGCCCAGCTGGTGAGAAAGGAATAATCGGGGTTCATGGGAAGAATGGGGTTAGGGGTTCATGAAAAGAATTGATACCCTCCCCCAACGCAGTGGTGACCGGCCTTAGTATTAGGAATAAAAACAGATGCGTCGGCCTCCGGGCAGGCACTTACGGCTGCCCGGTCGGGGCAGTGGCGGGCGCTGCCAGGGCTTCGGCCAGGGCGGCGGCTTCGGCCAGCAGGCCGGCGGCCTGGGCGCGCAGGCGGTGGTAGCGCGTGGCCTCGGCGGGCGGCAGGGGGCGGGCGCGGGCGGCCAGCCAGCCCCGCAGCCAGCGGGTGTGGTCGCGGGCGCGGGCCGGGTCGGTGGGGTCGGCGGCCTGGGCGAGGGCGGCGGCCAGGGCCTGGGCGGCGGGCCCCTGCCCGGTAGGGGTGTCGGGGGCCGGGGCATCATCGGTGGGGGGCAGCAGGACGGGCAACGCGGCGGCCCAGCGGGCGGCGACGTGGGCGCGGGCGGCCAGGGCGTCGGCCTGGGCCAGCAGGCCGGCGGCGCGGTGCAGGCACTCGCGGCGGCGGAAGTCGAGGTCGGCCGCGTCGGGCGCGGGGGTGCCGGGGGGCAGGGGTACGCCGGGGGGCACGGCGGCGGGCATTTCGGGTGGGGGCAGCTGGAGCAGCAGCGGCAGCAGGGCGGCGCGCACGGCGGGCGTGAGGGCCCGGCGGTTGGACTCCAGGTCGCGCACCAGCGGCGGGCTGATGCCCAGGTACAGGGCCAGTTCGGCCTGCGCGAGGCCAAACCAGGCCCGGACGCGGACTACTAGAGAAGTGGAATCGGGAAGGCGCGGCATGAGTACAAGTTGCGCTGTTATTTTTGATTTCGCACAGAAACAGCGCAGAAATACTTTCCAAAGTTGCGCTGTTTCCGCGAAAAATCAAAAATAACAGCGCAAAGCAGGGCGTGGGGTCGGGCCCGTTAGGGCTTGCCCCCGCGTCCGACGTAGTTTTGCCAGTACCACCGACAGCCCAATCCTCCAATGGCGGAACCAACCCAAGACCCTACCCCGGCCACCCCCGTCCCAGCCGCCCCGGATGTGCGCCTGCTGCGCTCCATTACGCTGCGCAACATCCTCTCCTTCGGCCCCGACACGCCCCCGCTGGAACTGCGGGCGCTGAACGTGCTGATTGGGCCGAACGGGAGCGGGAAATCGAATTTGCTGGATGCGGTGGAGTTGCTGAAAAAAGCGCCGGACGCGGAGAATCTGCGGGCCGAGTTGAAAGCCGACCATTGGCTTTGGAAAGGGAAGCCTGAAGCCTATGATATTATTATTTCTGTAGATACGCGGCTAAAATACAGAGCCGACGTTACTCACTCAATGGAAATAGATACGGTATTTACATTAGACCCATATAGCTGGATTGTAACTGAACTGATTTTATCAAAGAGATACTTAAATAATGATTCTGAATTTAAAGTGGAATTTGAATCGGGTACTGGTACTGGTACTGCTAAAGTAAATTCTCAAGAATCATTGATTGAGGTTCCAAGGGCTGAACTTAATTATGCTGCTTCTAGCCTTTTTCAATTCAGAAATCCACACAGTTACTCAATCCTAACCCACTTAGGAGAGGAATACCGCCGCATTCGCCTTTACCGCGAATGGACATTCGGCCGCAACTCCACGCCGCGCCTACCGCGCCGCACCGACGAGCGCAACGACTTCCTGGCCGAAGACGGCTCCAATCTGGGCCTCGTGCTGAACAAGCTGCGCACCTACCCGGAGGTGAAGGACCAGTTCATTAGTGCCCTGAATGAGCTGTATGAGGGCATCAAGGACTTTGATGTGCTGGTGGAAGGGGGCTCGGCGCAGATATTTCTACGGGAGGGCAACACCAGCATTCCCGCCACGCGCCTCTCCGATGGCACCCTGCGCTACCTCTGCCTGCTGGCCATTCTGCTGCACCCCACGCCGCCGCCGCTCATCTGCCTGGAAGAGCCGGAGCTGGGCCTGCACCCCGATGCCGTGGTGGCGGTGGGCAAACTGATACTGCAAGCCTCGGAACGGACGCAGCTCATTATTACCACGCATTCCGACATTCTGGTAGACGTGCTGGGACAGGTGCCGGAAAATATCGTGGTGTGCGAAAAGCACGACGGCCAAACCCACATGACGCGCCTGAACGAAGCCGACCTGCGCGGCTGGCTGGAACGCTACAGCCTGAGCCAGCTCTGGACGAAAGGCAAGCTGGGAGGAACGCGCTGGTGAAAAAGCCCAACACCCTGACCATTTACGTGGAAGGCGGTAACCGCGACAGCCGGGCGGCCCTCATCGAGTGCCAGCGGGCATTCCGGCTCTTTCTGGAAAAGGCGGGCCTGCCGCCGCGCAGCTTCCGCGTGGAAGCCTGTGCCAGTGGCAACCAGGCGTACGAAGATTTCTGCCTGGCCCTCGCCACTGGTGAAAAGGCCCTGCTGCTGGTTGACAGCGAAGAGCCGGTAGCCGCCGGCTCCCACCCCGGCCAGCCCGTGCCCGCCTGGCAGCATCTGGCCAGCCGGGCCGAAAACCGGCTGGCCCAGCCTCCGCAAGCCACTACTGAGCAGGCCCACCTGATGGTGCCCACGATGGAAGCCTGGTTTCTGGCCGACAAAGACCGGCTGGCCGCCTACTACCGAGGCCCCTACGGCCGCGAAGCCTTCAATGAAAACGCGCTGCCCAAACGCGTCAACGTGGAAGGAGTAGGCAAAAAGCAGCTGGAGGATGCCCTGGCCAACGCCACCCGGCCTAACCAAACCAAGGGCAGTTACCACAAAGGCCGGCATTCGTTCGAAATTCTGGAAACGCTCGACCCCAAGATGGTAGCCCCTGCCTCGTACCACCTGCGCCGGCTGCTGTGCCACTTGAAACAAGCGCTCCAGGCAGCCACCACCATGAGCTGGCTGGATTGCGCCGAATTTGCCCCGGCGGCCTGAAAAGTCGTTCGTGCCCGACCTTTGCCCCTTCACCCCTCAAAATTGCACCCTATGGCCAGCCTCCTCCTCGGCGATTACAACGACCTCGAAGTAGCCCGCGAAACCAGCATCGGCCTCTACCTCACCTCCGACGACGGCGACCTGCTGCTGCCCGAAAAGTACGTGGAGGCCGGCACCCGCGTGGGCGACATCGTGCGCGTGTTCGTGTACCGCGACTCGGAGGACCGCCTCATTGCCACCAACCTGCGGCCCCTGACGCTGGTGAACTCCTACGCCGGCCTCACGGTGAAGGACCACGGCCCGGCCGGCGCGTTCCTGGAGTGGGGCCTGGAGAAAGACCTGCTCCTGCCCTTCCGCAACCAGCGGCGCGACCTGCGCCCCGGCGAGCGGGTGTTCGTGTACGTGTACCTCGACGAGGAAAGCGACCGCCTCGTGGCCTCCACCAAGTGGAAGCAGTTTCTGAGCCAGGAGCCTTTCCGGGGCGAGCCCGGCGACGAAGTGCGCCTCATGGTGGCCGACGAAACCGAGCTGGGCTACCCCGTCATCGTGAACGGGACGCACCAGGGGCTGCTGTTTCACAACGAAGTGTTCCGGCCCCTGCGCCTGGGCGAAATCCTGCCCGGCTTCCTGCGCCAGGTGCGCGCCGACGGCAAGCTCGACGTGCGCCTGCAAAAGGACGGCTACGGCGAAGTAGAATCGGCCACTGATACGCTGCTCAAAGCCATCCAGGCCGCGCCCGGCGGCCGCCTGCCGCTGGGCGACAAGAGCCTGGCCGATGACGTGTACCGCCGCGTGGGCATGAGCAAAAAAGTATTCAAGAAAGCGCTGGGGGCCTTGTTCCGGCAGGGCCTGGTGCTGCTGGAACCGGAAGCGACAGTACTGAAGTAACATCAAACCTGATGGATAATGCGGATTTGATGGATGAATTTTGGGGAATGGAATTCGATTGGTTCGCACTTGAAGAGGCGGGTAACATTGGAGTCTTCAGCTTCGGAGGTTATGGCTTCATCCTAGAAGGAGTACTAGCGCATCACGCAGCTCATTCGCACCTTGCTGATGAAATTCCTCTTCCTCATTTAGGCAGCTTACAAATTTGGCAAGACTTCGCTGAAGCGGGTTTATTTGTATATGACTGGAATGAATACAAAGGCCCTTATTTGCTGAAAGCAGAGCCGATTAAACCACTTGATGCAGCCTTTAAAGACAAAATTCTATAAATCGAAGGGCTGCCTATTCTTCGCCACAACTTTCGCGATAGAGCAGCGGTAAGCATAGCGGATTTAAAACCGATTCCTATGCAAAAAACCGCTTTACTCGCCGGGGCCACGGGCCTCATTGGTTCGCAGCTGCTGCCACTGCTGCTGGCCTCGGAGCGCTACGCCAAGGTGATTGTGGTGGGGCGCAAGGCCGTGCCCACCATCCACCCCAAGCTGATGCAGGTGGTCACGGAGCTGGACCGGCTGGACGAGGTGCGCCTCAAGCTCATTGCCGACGACGTGTTTTGCTGCCTGGGCACCACCATGAAGCAGGCGGGTTCGAAGGAGGCTTTTTTCAAGGTTGATTTCCTGTACGTGGTGCAGCTGGCGGCGCTGGCAGCCAGCAACTTTGCCGCGCAGCTCCTGGTGGTGTCCAGCATGGGGGCCGATGCCGACAGCGCCATCTACTACAGCCGGGTGAAGGGCGAGATGGAAGCCGCCGTGCGCCAGACGCCCTTCCGGGCCATCCACATTTTTCGGCCCTCGCTGCTGCTGGGCGAGCGGGCCGCGCCCCGCCTGGGCGAGCGCCTGGGAGCCGTGGTGCTGCGGCTGCTGCGCCCCCTGCTGCGCGGCCCGATGCTGAAGTACCGGCCCGTAACGGGGGCCACGGTGGCCGCCGCCATGCTTCGCGCCGCCGAGGACGATGGCGGGGGGACCCGGGTGCATTCGTCCGACGAACTGGCCCTGGCCTGAGCATTGGGGGTGGCCCAAAGCCGGGCGCTGCCCCCTTCCGTGCGCCATGCCGTAGAAAGCTTCGCCAGCAGCTAATGAGGCTTGCGGCTTCCTGAGCGGCCCGGGAGCGGCACCGTTCCGGCGAGGACAGGTAGGCGCTGGATGTTTCCATTAAGGAGGTCGCTTTGAAAAAAGGCAGCGACCCAGTGTAAGGATAGCCGCTGGTGAGCGTCTGGCCCCGCAACTATTCTCCATACCTATGAAGCTTTTTTCCAACCTCGCCAGCGCGCTGATGCTGCTGGCCGCCCCGGCGCTCGCCCAAACAACCGCCCCGGCTCCATCGCTCACGGCCTCGGCCCTGGCCGTGGGTAGCACGGCCCCCGATTTTAAAGGCCAGGATGCCGCCGGGCGGCCCGTGGAGCTGCGCCAGCTCCTGAAAAAGGGGCCGGTGGTGCTGTATTTTTATCGCGGGCAGTGGTGCCCATACTGCAGCAAGGAGTTGAGCCAGCTCCAGGATTCGTTGCAGGTGCTCACAGCTAAGGGCGCGCAAGTGGTGGTGGTTACGCCCGAAACCCCGGCCAACATCGGCCAGACGGTGGCCAAAACCAAGGCATCGTTTCCCATCGTACATGACCAGGATTTGGTTATTATGAAAGCCTACAAAACGGCCTTCGTAGTGGACGATGCCACAGCTCAGAAGTATCTTGGCTTCGGCGTAGACCTGAAAAAGGCCAATGCACTCGACCAGAATATTCTGCCCGTGCCCGCCACCTACGTCATCGGCCGGGACGGCAAAATCAAGTTCGTCTACTTTGATGCCGACTACCGCCACCGCGCCAGTGTGCGGCAGGTGGCGCAGGCGCTGTAACTCCACGTTTATTCGTTCGTGCTATGCTTCGTTCACTTCCTCGCCTGGGTTTGTGGCCTGTCTTGTTGGGGCTGGCGGCCTGCACCAAAACTGCCGATTCGATGGAGCAGCCCCCCGCGCCGGCCATTGGCCCGGCGCTTTATCGCGTTACTTTTGAAGCCACCTGGAGCGCCGGCACGCACGCCAACTACCCGGCCGGGGCGCACTTTTCGGCCGTCATCGGGGCTTCACACCGGGCCGATGGCCTCTTGTTCCGGCCTGGCCAGCCAGCCAGCACCGGCATCAAGGACATGGCCGAGCGCGGCAACAACACCGCGCTGCGGGCCGAGATAACAGCCTTACTAAGCAGCGGCGCGGCTTTCCGAATGGTGGAGGGGCACGTCATCAACTCGCCGGGCACGGTGGCCGATACCATTCGGCTGGATGCCGCACACCCCCGCCTGAGCCTCGTCACGATGATTGCGCCGAGCCCGGACTGGTTTGCGGCGCTGGAAGACGAAAATCTGCTTGATGCCAACGGCCAGTGGGTGGCTCAGCGCCGGGTGCCCGCCCGCGCCTACGACGCCGGCACCGACAGTGGCCCCACCTTCACCGCCCCCGACCAGCCCACGCTGCCGGCCGGCGTAGTGGCCCCGCTGCTGCTGCCGCCCGCCACTGGCCCCGCCCCCGAAGGCCCCCCGCTGGGCACCTGGCTCCTGGAGCGCATCAAGTAATCAGGTCCCTTCGCGTTTAAAAGACAGTGAGACAACTGAGAGCAAAATGAGCCACGACGGCAAAATATCGAAGCACAACATGAGCGAAAACAGCAGGTGAACTACCGGCGGCGGGCGTGCCCGCCGCCCCATTGGGCTAAAGCAGAAACGAGCGGCCTAAGCGGGCTGCTCGTTTCTATTTGTGCCGGGGCTGCACCGGGCTGCTGCATACTTCCCGGTCCACTGCTTACTTTTGTCCAAGTTCCATCATTCGCATACAAGGTTTTTTCATGAATTATTTACGTCTTACTGCTTTCCTGCTCCTGCTGCTGCCCGGCCTGGCGGCCAATGCTCAATCGAAGAAAAAAAGTGGCGGTGGCGGCAATGGCAGCGGTTCGGGCTATAGCACGGGCATTGGCCTGCGCGGCGGCGGCTGGTCGTCGGGCCTCACGCTGAAGCACTTTTTGGGCAGCGGCAAAGGTGTGGCCATCGAAGGCCTGCTCACGACGGAGTACAAAGCGCACGGCGGCCGCCTCACCATCCTCGGCGAGAAGCACATCGGCGTGCCCGACGCCAAGGGCCTGCAGTTTTACTACGGCGCGGGCTTCCACGCCGGGGCCTACCAGGGCCGCTACTACTTCGCCGATGACCGGTTTTACTACAACGGCCGTAACGGCGACGCGTACTTTTTCAAAGGCAACAAAGGCGGCTATTACTACGACGAAACCACCTACCTCGCCATCGGGGCCGACCTGATTCTGGGCCTCGAATACAAGCTGCCCGACCTGCCCTTCGTGGTGGGCGTCGACTATAAGCCCTTTTTCGAGGTGTTCCACGGCTACACCGGCTTCTACAACGACGCGGCCGTGAGCCTGCGCTTCACGTTCTAGACTTCCAGCCGCACCAATTATTGCGCTGCAAAAGGCCCTGCCAGCTATTGGCGGGGCCTTTTTTTGTTTGGCCAGCGCCTGACGTGGGCGTGGGCGGCGGGCCGCATAATGAGCTTATTGCCATATTTGCATCTCACTTTCGCCGCCTGCTCATGAGCACTCTGATACAATTCGTAGCCAACTACGACGACCTTTCCACGGACAAAGGCTTCCAGTTCAAGTTTCACTGCGACAAGTGCCGCAACGGCTACCTGTCGCGGTTTCAGCCCAATACGCTGGGCATTGCGGGCAGCCTGCTCAATGCGGCCAGCAGCCTGTTTGGCGGGCTGGGCGGGGTCGAGAACGCGGCTTACCAGATTCAGCAGGCCGTGGGCGGCAAGGCCCACGACACCGCCCTGGAAGCAGCCGTGGCCGAGGGCAAGCAGCAGTTCAAGCAATGCACCCGCTGTGGCCACTGGGTGTGCCCCGATGCCTGCTGGAACCACAGCGCCGGCCTCTGCGAAGACTGCGCCCCCGACGAGCAGGAGGAGCTCCGCGCCCAGCAGGCCCAGGCCACCCGCGAGCAAATCCGCACTCAAACCCGCGCCCAGGACTACACCAAGAACCTCGATTTCCTGAACCGCGACCCGCTGGTGCAGTGCCCCAACTGCCAGGCCAAGCTGGCCCCCGGCCAGAAATTCTGCCCCAGCTGCGGCACCGCCACCGCCGCCCAGACCCAGCCCCGCCACTGCACCAGCTGCGGCGAGGCGCTGAAGCCTGAGCAGAAGTTTTGCCCCGGCTGCGGCACGAAGGCGGGGTAGCCGGGGGTATACGTAGCACGTCATGCTGCGCTACGCTCAGCATGACGTGCTTTAAACTTCTTAAATTCAACACATTCGCCCCAGTCCCATGGCTACCGTCAAGCCCATCCTCCGCATTTTCGACTACGCCAAGGCCCTGGAGTTTTACCTCGACTGGCTGGGCTTTCGCATCGACTGGGAGCATCGACCGGAGGGCAGCCCTGGCTACCTGCAAGTCACGCGTGGCGACGTAACCCTGCACCTTTCCGAGCACCACGGCGATAGTTCGCCGGGCGCACGGGTCTTTATTGATGATTTTGAGCACCTCGCCGCCTACCACACGCAGCTGCTGGCCCGGCAGTACAAGCACAATAAGCCGGGCCTGAACATACCGTTCTACGACCCCACGGCGCTGGAAATGACGGTTATCGACCCGTTCCACAACCGCCTCACGTTCGTGGAGCGCCGGTAACGGCCTGGTTGGGAATTCAGGGTTTATCCCTTTGGTAGCTATTGCGTTAGCGGCCACTTCGCTCCGCAGATGCGGTGGCAGTGCTCGACAAAGGCCCGGGCCTGACCGCAACTGAGCAAACCAAACTGTTCGTGATGTTCCGCCACCGGCACATCCCCGTCGAAAGCATCGGCGTGGGCCGGCATTTGGTTAAGCGCGTCGTTGAGAATAGGGCGGCGGCATTCGGGTGAAAAGCGTGCCGGGCACAGGCTCCCGCCTTGCAGGGCTGCTGCCGAACCGCAGCTAAACTTAGCCACCCGGCCTTACGTAGGGGTAGCTTGTGCCGAAGTTGAGCAGTGTGCTGTTGGTCGATGATGACCCGACGAATAATTTCCTGAACGAGCGGCTGCTCAAGCGGCTGGCCGTGACGGAACACATTCTGGTGGCCGAAAACGGGCAGGAAGCCCTGGCCGTAATTCAGCGGGCCAGCACCGCGTCCCGGCCCAGCTACCCTTCCCTCATCCTGCTCGATATTCAGATGCCCGTCATGAACGGCATCGAGTTTTTGCAGGCCTACCAGCAGTTGCCCCTGGCCCAGCGGTGCGCCACCACCGTGGTGGTCCTCACCACTTCCATGGCCCCACGCGACCTCACCCGCCTCGACGAGTTGCCAACTGCTGGCCGCATCACCAAGCCCCTCACCCTGGAAAAGCTCGATGCCGTGCTCCAACAGCACTTTCAGGCACTTTCCAACCACTAAGCACTTGCGGGCTGGCCAATGGCCGCAACGGGCCTGGCCTATTTTTTAGCCTTACTTTACAATATGATTGAAGAACTGAAAAGTCCCACCGGCCGCGTCTATCTCACCATCGACTCGGATGCCGCCAACCGCTGGATTTTCGTGGATTGGATGGGCTACCTCACCGCCGAGAGCATCAAGACGGGCGCGGCAGCTTACACGGCTGCCCTGGCCAAGTCAAAATTCAGCTGCGTACTCAACGACACCCGCTCCGTACGCGGCCCCTGGGACCACTCCATGGATTGGGTTATCAATACCTGGGCTCCCAACGCCGCTGCGGCCGGCCTCAAATACTTCGCCATGGTATCCACACCCGAATCCCTGGCGGATGGCTCGGCGGCCAATTTCTACGCCCAACTCACCGCCTTTCATGCCGAAGTATTCGACAACCTGAGCAGCGCCCGCGAGTGGCTGCACCGCATGCAGGCGCAGAGCTAGCCGCTACCACCCGCTACACAGACCACGCAAGGGGCCGGCAATTTGCCGGCCCCTTTTTGTTTGGCTCCGGTTTGGCCCCGCCGCAGTCACAAAAAAAGTTTTCCCGGGCTGTAACGTCTGCCGGCAACGGCGGTATCCATTCCCGAAAGCTTTCCCATCCTAATCGCGGCCCGAGTCATGCGCTCCCATCGCAGCCCTCCCCCTTCGCTGTGCCCTCTAGCTGCTCTCCCTGCCGAAGCCGCCGCCACCGCCGCCCAAAGGCAGCGAAATGGCCTCACCCAAACGGCTGTCTACCGGCCAAAATACCTTCAAACGCACCATTTGCTTCAGCAGATAATTTTTTTATAGAATTTTTATCTCTGATAATCAGCAAGTAAACGGATAAGTATCGCGCAAAAGGTATATTAATTGAAACAGTACCTTGTTTTACAAAGTACCTACCATACATTTGTACTGTTCAACGCCCAGTACTATATCAGCCGAGAACGTCGCACTTTTTTCATTTCACCTTTTTTCTGTAAAAAAATCATGAAAGCCTCCCTCAACATCCGCCCCGTTTCCACCATCCAGACTACTGCTGCGCAAGGACTTGCATCGGCACCTTATCTGCGGGTAATGCTGTTGGCTGGCCTGGCCCTTCTGGGCGGTGCCGGTGCTGCCCAGGCCCAGACCGCTCCGTCCGTCACAGCCAAGCAAGGCGATGCCCAGGGCTTGTGGCTCAGCGTGGAAAACCCCACACAGCAACGGATGCAGATGCAGGTCGTTTCCCTGGCCCACCGCGTTTGCCTGGTGAATGAAGTGAACCACCGGGCCGCCTACGGCAGCAAGCTAAACTTTGGCGGGGTGCCCGCCGGCCAGTATGCCGTGCTGCTGCGCGTGGGCCGCGAGCGGTACCGCTACAGCGTGGACGTGCAGTCCAAGGACCAAACCACCATTTCGGTGCGCGAGCTGACGCCGGCCAAATCGCCGGAAGTAGTGGCCGCCGTATCCCGCTAGCTCGCCCGGTTCAGGGGCCGGCAACGCCGCCCTTCATCATGTTCCGGCCCCTGATAGCACTGGCTATCAGGGGCCGAGTCGCGTGCTGGGGGCACGGTGGTTTACGCGGCCAACGGCAGGGCTTTGCGGCTGTACCGGTCGCGGTAAGCCAGCGGCGACACGCCGGTGATGCGCTTAAACAGCGTGCGGAAGGCCTTGGTATCGGAGTAGCCCACCGAGTACATGACTTCACTCACGTTGTCCTGCGATGTTTCGAGGCTCATTTTGGCGGCTTCGATTTTCACGCGCTGCACGTATTCGGCCACGGTGTTGCGGGTGGCTTTTTTAAAGCGGCGCTCGAAGTTGCGGCGGCTCAAGCAGCTTTGGGCGGCCAGGTCGTCTACGGCCAGTTTGGCGGCAAAGTGCTGCTCAATAAAATCCTGCGCCTTTTTGACGGGCTCGTCGTCGTGGTCCTTCTGCCCCCGGAAAATGACGAACGGCGACTGACTGCGCCGGCCAATATCAATCTGAAACACCTTGGCGCAGCACACGGCCAGGTCGCGGCTCACCAGTTTCTCTACCAAGTACAGCACCAGGTTGAGGTAGGAATAGGCCCCGCCGCTGCTGTAGAGGCCGTGCTCGTCGGTTATCACTTGCTCGGCCACCAGATGCACGGCTGGGTACATGGCCGCAAACTGCGCGGCCCCCAGCCAGTGCGTGGCGCACTGCCGGCCATCCATCAGCCCGGTGGCGGCCAGGATGAACGCGCCCAGGCACAGGCTGGCCACCTCGGCTCCGGCGGCGTGCTGGCGCACTATCCAGGGCAGAAAGGCTTGATTGAGGGCCACGGCTTCGGCCAAATCGCCGTGCGGCGCGGGAATGATGATGAGGTCGGTGCGAAAGTCCTCGGCAATGGTGCGGTGGGCATGCAGCGTGAACAGGCCCCGGTTGAACGTCCGATTTTTGGTGAGGCCCACCAACTCAATCTGGAAAGCGGGCGGCTGGCCCATGCTGGTTAGCAATTCATTTACCTGGCTCAGCACCTTGTGCGGCCCTTCGATGCTGCCCACTACCGCGTCGCCGGCCGGCACCAGAATAGAAACGTGTTTCATAGTAGCCCAAATGTAGCGCATTTCCTGCCGCATTCAGCCCCCTAATTAGGCGGAATCGCCCCCTTGCCCCGGTCAATTTTGCTAATACCTTTGCTAAACATGTTAGACGCTATATTTTTTAGCAGCGCAACTATTTTCTCACGCCGACACCCGGCACTCCAAACACATTTTCCACCCTCCAGAACAGCTTACCATGAAAAATCGCACCACCGCCCGCTTCTATTGGACGCTCACTCTGCTCTTCTGCCTGATGATGCTGGCCGACGGCGTGGCCGGCCTCCTGCTGGAGAAAAACGGCCAGGAAGCCATGCGCCAGCTCGGCTACCCACTCTACGTCATGACCATCACGGGCGCGGCCAAAATCCTGGGCGCGCTGGCGCTGCTCCAGAACAAGTACCGCACGCTGAAGGAATGGGCTTTCGCAGGCTTTGCCATCGACTTCATTGGGGCGGCTGCTTCGGTAGCTTTTGCCGGCCTGGGCTTTGGGAGCACCGTTCCGGCGCTGGTGATGCTGGCGGTGCTGTTCGGCCTCTATTTTCTCTGGAAGCAGTACCTGGCCCGGACCACCACTGTTGTGGATAAAATGGCAGGTTTCGAGCCTACGCCTTCGTTCGTTATCTAAAAACGGTCATCCTGTTTTCCTATCAACCAAACCCCTAAACTTCCCCAACGCCATGATTCACTTCAGCCCCTACCTCTTCTTCAACGGCAACTGCCGCGAAGTACTTGCCTTCTACCAAAGCTGCCTGGGCGGCGAGCTCGACCTGATGCGGTTCGGCGACTCGCCCGCGGCGGCGCACATGCCGGCCGAGGCCCAGGATAAGATTATGCACGGCACGCTCACGACCCACGGCTTCATCATCATGGCTGCCGATGGCGGCCGGGTGGGCGCGTCCCTCATCGTGGGCAACAACGTGCGGATGAGCCTGCACTTCGATAACGACGCCGAAATCGAAGCCACCTTTGCACGGCTGAGCGAGGGCGGCCAGGTCATCGACCCGCTGGCGGATATGATGTGGGGCGGCAAATTCGGTTCGCTCACCGACCAGTTTGGCATCCAGTGGTTGTTCAATTTCCAGCGCGCCGCCGGCGCATAAGCAACTCCTGATTCCTGCATTATGAGCAAAGTAATTGCCGCCGAATACCTCACCCTGGATGGCGTGATGGAAAACCCGGCCTGGACTGCCCCCTATTTTAACGACGAGCTGGGCGAATTTCAGAGCGAGCTGATGACTTCCAGCGATGCCCTACTGCTGGGCCGCGTTACCTACGAAGCCTTTGCCGCCGCCTGGCCCCAAATGCCCGACGCCCCCGGCGCCGACCGCATGAACGGCATGCCCAAATACGTGGCCTCGCGCACCCTGCAAACCGCCGGGTGGAACGCCAGCATCATTGGGGGCGACGTGCCCGCCGCCGTGGCCCGCCTCAAGCAGGAGCCTGGCCAGAACCTGCTCATCTACGGCAGCGGCCAGCTGGTGGAATGCCTGCGCCAGCACGGCCTGATTGACGAATACCGCCTCATGGTTTTCCCGGTGGTGCTGGGCAGCGGCAAGCGCCTTTTTGCCGAAGCTCCTACCAACTTCAAACTCGTATCGTCGCACACCACCAGCACGGGCGTGCTGGTGCTCACCTACAAGCCGAATACCACCTGATTTTCATGGACCTGAAACTGGAGCTCATCCCCGTACCGGTGGCCGATATTGACCGCGCCAAGGCCTTTTATACCAACCAGGTCGGCTTCCGGCTCGACCACGACGTGCGGCCCAGCGCCACGGTGCGCGTGGTGCAGCTCACGCCGCCGGGCTCGGCCTGCTCCATTGTGCTGGGCGAAGGCATGGCGGGCATTGTGATGCCCGCCGGCTCGCTGCGCGGCCTGCACCTGGTGGTGGCCGACATTGCCGCCGCCCGCGCCGAGCTGGCCGGACGCGGCGTGGCCATGGGGGCCATTCAGGACCTGGGCAGCATTAAGTACGCCGGTTTTAAAGACCCGGACGGCAATACGTGGACCTTGCAGGAAATTGCGGGCCGCAAGTAGCGCGGGGCTAAAAGTTGAGGTCGTCGGGTTCGCCCAGCAGGCGGCGGCCTTCGCGAATCTGAGCTTCTTGGTGGACAAAGCTGCTGCCACGCTCGCGGTAGCGGTACTGGCCATCGTCAGGGGCAGCAAGGCCGATGCCGAGGCTGGCCCGCTGGCTATAGTCCTCATACACATGCGGCAGCGCGGCGATGAGTTGGTTGAAGTAATGCCGGTGGCCGGCCGCAATCACCGCCTGGCGCCAGTCGGCGTGCGCTTCGATGGGAATCTGCACGGAGTTGCCGGCATTCTGGAGGCGCTCAAGGGCCAGGGGCAGGTCGAGGCGGTCCTCCGATGCGTCGAAGGCTTCGAGCTGGAGCTTGGTTTCGAACTGGCGCAGCCGGGCAACGGGCTCGAAGCGCCGGAGCCAGTCGCGCACGATGTCGTCGTGGTCCGGGCCGTAGGTGGGCACGTAGGGGCGCGGGTCCTCAGGGGCCGGCACGTAAGGATTGAGGCGACGGTGTTCGTCCCGGGCGGCTTCTTCGTAGCGAAACTCGCGCTCGCCGCGCGGGTCGGACAGCTCGCGCAGGTAGCCCGTGCCCTGGTGCAGGTCCCAGAACTCGGTAAAGTCCGTGAGGGGCTCGTCGGCATCGTCGTCGGGGTCGTCGGGGTTGGGGCGCATGTGCGGGTAGCGGCGCTGCATCCAGAAATTGCGGCCCGGGTTACCGGTTTCGATGTCCCGCGAGCTGTCGAGGCGCCCCAGGTAGGCGATGAGCAGTTCCAGCTCGTCCGGCGTAATGGGCGATACCACCGGGCACTCCTCAATGTAGTGGTGCCAGTCCTCAAAATCGGCGGTGAGGCGGGCACCGGGCACTTCTACCAGCTCGGCCCGCCACTGGCATTCCAGGTCGAACAGCTTCTGGTGCTGCACAATCCACAGGGCTTTGTAGGCCACCTTGTCGTGCTGGTGCAGCAGGTATTCCAGGTTCGATTCGTATACCTCGCCGTTGCGGTGCAGCTCGGCCAGCAGACGGGCATAGCCTTCCAGAAAGATGGAGTTGTACAGCGGCTGGTAGCCGGCCAGCAGCTCCTGGTAGCGCGGGTCGGCCAGTACCTCCTCTTTGGTGGGCGGGCCAGGCGCGGGTGGTTTGGGCTCTTCGGAATGATTAGCAGCCATGCAGCAGGGGCCGGCGGGGATGTGGTGAAGCGCCGCCGATACTGCCAAGGTACAATTCTGCCGGATATACTACCCCACCACCGGCAGGGTGAAATTGAACGTGCTGCCGCTGCCCAGCTCGCTTTCCACCCACAGCCGGCCGCCCTGCGTGGTGATGAACTCGCGGGCAATGCTCAGGCCCAGGCCCGAGCCGCCACGGTAGCCGGACTTATCGGGCAATTGGGCGAAGCGCTGGAAGATTTTCTCGTGGTGTTCGGCCGCAATGCCCGGGCCGTGGTCCTGCACGCTCACCTGCACAAAGGCCCCGGCCACGGCGGCGCGCACCGTGAGGGGTGCCCCCGCGGGCGAATAGCGGATGGCGTTGGCCAGCAAGTTGATGAGCACCCAAGTAGTTTTCTCCACGTCGGCGCGGGCTTCGGGCAGGTCGGCGCGCAGCTGGAGCTCCAGGCGCAGGCGCTTGTCGGCGAGCTGGGGCTGCACGGTGGCGGTGGCGTAGCCGATGACATCGGCCAGGCTGGTGGGCCGCACATCGAGCTGGATGCCCGCGCCGGCGTCGAGGCGCGACACGTCGAGCAGCTCGGCTACCATGCGCTGGAGGCGCTGAGTCTCCTGGCGGATGTAGCCCATCACGCGCTGGCGCTCATCGGCGGGCAGGCGCTCATCCTGAAGCAGCTTGGTGTTGAGGTTGATGCTGGAAAGCGGCGTTTTCAGCTCGTGCGATACGGTGGCGAGGAAGTTCGACTTCACCTGGTCGAGCTTCTTAAAATCGGACACGTTGCGCAGGGTCAGGATATGGCCCACAAACTCGGTTTTCTCGGTGGCTTCGTTGAAGGAAACCAAATCCTGCACCGCCAGGCGATAAAACGCCTCCTCGCCGCGCTGGGCAATGTGCAGCAGCGGCGCTTCGGCCACGGCGGCCTCGCGGTTGGGCGCATCCAGCGGCTTGAGCATGGCTTGGAACAAGTCGTTTTCGAGGCGCACGGTGGCGGCCGGGCGGCCCACCAGCTGGGTCACGGGCAGGCCCAGCAACTCGCACAGCACGGGGTTGGCCAGCAGGATGTGGCGGTTTTCATCGAGCAGCAGCAGGCCTTCGTCCAGGGTATTCACGATGCTGGCGGCGCGGTTGCGCTCGGTTATGAGCTCGGCGGCGGTGGAGGTGCGGTATTCGCGTAGCTGGCTCAGCATGCGGTTGAAGGCGCGGGCTACCTGCCCGAACTCATCGTGGCTTTCCTGCGGAATGCTGGCCGAAAAGTCGCGCGCGGTGGCGTGGTCGAGGGCGGCCGTGAGCTTGCGCAGGGGCTGCACGGCGGCTTCGGGCACGCTGCCCACCAAGGCCAAGGCCAGCAGCCCGGCCAGGGTAATGAAGACGAGCAGGTTGCGGTTGGCCTGGTCGGCGCGCTGGTTGGCGGCTTCGGTTTTGCGGTTCAGCGCGTCGGTATTCAGCGCCATCATCTGGTAGGTGAGAGCGCCCAGCCGGTACGGCTCGGCGGCAATGCCCAGCGGACTGGCCGGCCCGGTGGCCACTGCCCGCCGGGCCGCCTGCTGATGCTGCCGCAGCTGCTGCGTCAGGCTCTGCAAGTCATCGACGACCTGCTGCTCGCCGGGTTCGGTCACGTTGCGGGCTTCCGCACGCAGAGCGGCCAGGAAACCGGCCGTGCCGGCGGTATCGGCCAGCGGCTGGCGGGCCAGCTGGTCGAGGCTTTTGAGCATGCGCAAACCCAGATTCACGGAATACAAATTGGCCTTGAGCACGTCGCGCGAGCTGCGGTCGAGCTGCCGCAGCGAGTAGTACGCGTAGCCCCCGATGCTAAGCAGCAGCAGCAGCATGGCCAGGAAGCCAGTGGTTATTTTGGTCTTGAGGTTCATGGGTTTGGGGGGACTTATCTTATCCTTTGAACGTCATGCAGAGCGCCGCGAAGCAGCTTGCCCGCTTCGTTGCTAAAACTATTGATTACTACTGCGGGCAAGATGCTTCGCGGCGCTCTGCATGACGTTCTGGGTTTACTCAGGAACTCAATACGTCACCAGATACACGTCCAAATCAGTGCCATCACCCGCCACGGCTCGCAGCAAATCCGACGTCACGCCGCGCCGCGCAAGCTGGCCCCACAGGCCCTTTTCGCTGGTGATGCCGCACACGAGCAGCGTGGCCTCCTTCTCGTGGGCCACCCGCCGGATGGCGGCTACTACGTCGTCGTCCTTCACCCGCAGAATCTGGGCGCCCAGCTCGGTGGCCAGCTGTAAGTTATTGAGCAGATGGCGTTGCGTGGCCAGCCCGATGCGCTCGGCCGTTTCGCGGCCGGTCTGCACATACAGCACGTACCAAGCGGCCGCCGAGAACCGGTCGGCCAGCCGCGAGGCCTTGCGGATGATTTCGCGGGCGGCCTTGTCATTCGAGTTGATGCAGGCCAGCAGGCGGTCGTCGTTGCGGCGGGCGGGCAGCACGGCGGGCGCGCCGCCGGCTTCGGACTCCACCTGCCGGCCCAGCAGTTGGGCTACCTCGCGCACCGCTAGCCGCCGCAGCTGGAGCAGGTTTTCGGCCTGGAAAAAGTTGGCCAGCGCGGTGGGCACTTTGGCCGGGTCGTATATCTTGCCGTCCTCCAGGCGGGCGCGCAGCTCGCCCACGGTCAGGTCCACGTTCACCACCTCGTCGGCGGTTTTCAGCAGCTGGTCGGGAATGCGCTCGGTCACGTCGGTGCCGGTAATTTTCAGCACCTGGTCGTGCAGGCTTTCGAGGTGCTGCACGTTCACGGCCGTAATCACCGAAATGCCCTGCGCCACGAGGTATTCCACGTCCTGCCAGCGCTTTTCGTGGCGCGAGCCGGGCACGTTGCTGTGCGCCAGCTCATCGACGATGACCACCTGCGGCCGCCGCTGAATGATGGCTTCCACGTCCATCTCCTCCACCGCGTGGCCTTTATAAAAAACCTGCTTGCGGGGCAGCAGCGGCACATGTTGAAGCTCGGCCACGGTGCCGGCGCGGCCGTGCGTTTCCACGTAGCCGAGCAGCACATCCACGCCGTGCTGGTGCAGGTCGTGGGCTTCCTGGAGCAGGCGAAAGGTTTTGCCTACGCCGGCAGCCAGGCCCAGATACACCTTCAGGGTGCCGCGCCGCCGCGCCTGCACCAGGCGCAGAAACCGCTCGGCAGATTGGTCGCGGGGGTCGGCGGCGGGGTTCATGTGATTGGGGAAAATTAGAGCGTAGTGCTTCATCTATCGTCCTTTCTACACCGCGCCAGTCCTTTAGCCCAAATCGTTCAACGACAAGGCGCAAAATGTTGCGTCTCTACATCGTTGAACGACCTGCTAAAACGACAGCGCGATGCTCGTCGTGATGTTGCCGTAGTTGCGGCTCGCATTCGTTTCGTGCTGGAAAATAGCATCCCGGCTGCGCAGGAAGCGGCCTTCTACGCGGAAAGCGACGTTGGACGCGGGCAGGTAGTCGAGGTTGAGGGAACCGCCGGCTGCCCGAAAATCGGCATCGGTGAGGGCGGGCTTGATGCTGTTGATGATGACGCCGCGCTCGGCGTAGTAATACTCGCCGCGCAGGGTGGTCGAAAACTGGTCCGCCAGCTTGTACTTCACGAAAGCCGCGCCCGTGTGCCAGGTATCGTGGGTGGAGTTGTTGGCGCTTTTCTGCTTGCCCACATCAAACACCACGGCTAGGTTGACGCGGTCGGTGGCGGCGTAGGTGATGTAGAAATCGTGGAAGTAGCGGCGGCGGATGAGCGAGTCGGTGGGCTGCTCATTGCCATAAAAGGTGCTGCTGTTGATAAGAATCTTGTCCGACGGCTTCCACTGAAGCTGGGTGCCGAGGGCCTTGGCCTGGTTGGTTTCGCGGATGTTCTGCCAGCCATTCAGCACCAGCCCGGTCAGGGTCAGCTTGGGGCCAACTTCGTAGGTAAAGCGGGCTCCGGCCTCGTAGTAGGGCGAATTTTCGGCCATCAGCGAGCGGGTCAGCGTCCAGTTATCCTTCGAAATGGCCGACTCGAACCCAATATGCGAGCCGAAAATCCCGAAGTCCAGCCACGCCTTTTTGAAGGGCCGGAACCCGGCATACGCCTCGTAGAGGTGCTTGAACACCTGGTCCTCGGCCGCATAGTTGGCCGATACGTAGGAGCCCGCGTGCAGGCCCACGGCCCCGCGCACGTTGCCATCGTCGTAGCGCACCCCAACTAGGCCCTGGTTCACGGTTAACTCATTCTGCCGGTTGTGAGAGTACAGGAAACCGGGCCGGATGTTGGTATTGCCGTGGTTGAAATCGTAGGAATAATACCCGTCCACGAATCCGTAGTAGGTGAGTGGGCCGGGCACAGGCGCGGCGGGAGCAGCGGGTGCCGGCACGGCCAGGTTCGGGTCGGTGGTAGGAGCAGTTTGGGCAGCGGCGGCCAGCGGCAGGGCCGCCAGCAGCAGGAAAGCAGGAAGTTTCATCGGAAATTTTTGTGCAAAAGAAGCTACTTGGCCGTCAGTGCGTCGAGGGCCAGGTTTAATTTGAGAACATTCACGCGGTCGGGACCCACGGGGTTGGTTTCGGTTTGCTGCTGCACCAGCGTTTGCACGCGGGCCACATCGAGCTTGCGGGCCGCCGCCACCCGCGCCACCTGCACCAGTGCCCCGGCCAGCGAAAGGTGCGGGTCGAGGCCCGAGCCGCTGGCCGTAATCAGTTCGGCAGGCACGTCGGCGGCTTTTACGCCGGGGTTTTGGAGCAGGAAGGTATCGAGCCGGGCTTTCACCACGGCCAGATATTCGGGGTTGCTCGGGCCTTTGTTCGAGCCGCTGGAGCCGTCGGCGTGGTAGTCGGCCGCCGAGGGGCGCGAGTTGAAGTATTCGGGCCGGTCGAACTTCTGGCCTACGTTGGCGAAGCCCACCACGCGACCGTTGCGGCTAATTTGGACGCCTTCGCCCTGGCCGGGGGCTGCCTGGGCTACGGCCCACACTAGGGCGGGATAGAGGACGCAGCACAGCACCATCATAGCGAGGGTAAGGCGGAGGGAGGAAATGAGTTGGGATTTCATGAGTTTTACTTAGATGTAATTTTGAGTCATGCCTGACATCCCGATTCCAAATAATGAGACGGTTACCGTGATGGTGGCACAAACCACTTTCGCTGTTTTAACAATGCCTGAAGCACAGTTTCGGGTTGACTTTATCGACAAAGCGGAAGCATATCTAAAGCCCGGTATGCGAGGCAAATTCATTAGTTGCTCGGAGCATCCGCTGCTGCTTAGCTACAACAGCAGCTTGGTGACTCTCTACATTAATTCGCGTCCTCAAGACCCGGAGAAGCTGCTTGGCGAGATTCAGCGAAGAATCGAAGGAGTATTCCAAGGTTGGCGCGACTGGCGTTGCATCTTGAATGGGGGGAAACATCATGGTGAAAATGTGTTGCGGCAAAACCTGCTCGATGGTTCCGGCATGTTTCTCCCTGATGCACCAGCTACAGTGGCCAGAGCTGTTATTGAGGCTTGCAGAGAGTATGGCGCAGCGACGTATTTCCAGGGCGACATGGAGAATACGTCACCCATAAATCCGCTGCGTCACCTGCTGCTAATCGGCACTGGCTACGTCATTGCGCGTGATTTCAGCTTCGTTCAATTGCCGCGTTCTACAAAAATACCCCCACAATCAGGTCCAGAATCTTAATCCCGATAAACGGCACTATCACTCCGCCGAGGCCATAAATCAGCAGGTTCCGCCGCAGCAGGGCCGAGGCTCCTACCGGCTTATACGCCACGCCTTTCAGCGCCAGCGGCACCAGCGCGGGGATGATGAGGGCGTTGAAAATCACGGCCGAGAGAATGGCCGATTGTGGCGACTTTAGGCCCATTACATTGAGCGCGCCCAAGGCCGGAATGGCCACCATGAACAGCGCGGGCACGATGGCGAAATACTTGGCTACGTCGTTGGCAATTGAAAACGTGGTGAGCGTACCGCGTGTCATGAGCAGCTGCTTGCCGATTTCGACCACTTCGATGAGCTTGGTGGGGTCGTTGTCGAGGTCGACCATATTGCCGGCTTCCTTGGCGGCCTGGGTGCCCGAGTTCATAGCCACGCCCACGTCGGCCTGGGCCAGGGCGGGGGCATCGTTGGTGCCGTCGCCCATCATGGCCACCAGCTTGCCCAGCTGCTGCTCGGCGCGGATGTACTGCATCTTGTCCTCCGGCTTGGCTTCGGCGATGAAGTCATCGACGCCGGCTTTTTCGGCGATAAATTTCGCGGTAAGCGGGTTGTCGCCGGTCACCATCACGGTTTTGATGCCCATGGCCCGCAGCCGCGCAAACCGTTCCTGAATGCCTGGCTTGATGATATCCTGTAACTCCACTACGCCGAGCACCCGGTCGTTTTCGCTCACCACCAGCGGGGTGCCGCCGTTGCTGGCTACCGCCTTCACGCGGTCGGCCACGTCGTCGTGGTACACCTGACCGGCAGCTTCGGCCAGCTTGCGGATGGCATCGGCCGCGCCCTTACGGATGCGGGTGCCGCCGGCCAGCGTGACACCCGACGAACGGGTTTCGGCCGTGAACTTGATAAGTTCCGCGCCTTCGAGGCGATTGCGGATTTGGGCGGGGTCCACTTTGTTGTCGCGGGCCAGCTCCACGATGCTTTTGCCCTCGGGCGTTTCGTCGGTGAGGGAGCTCACGGTGGCCTGCTCGATGAACTCCTGCATGCCCACGCCCGGCGCAGGCCAGAAGTGCGTCGCCTTGCGGTTGCCGATGGTGATGGTGCCGGTTTTATCCAGCAGCAGCACATCGATGTCGCCGGCCGTTTCCACGGCCTTGCCGCTCTTGGTGATGACGTTGGCCCGCAAGGCGCGGTCCATACCCGCGATGCCGATGGCCGAGAGCAGCCCGCCGATGGTGGTCGGAATCAGGCACACAAACAGCGCGATAAACGAGGCCACCGCAATGGGTGTTTTCGAGTATTCGGCGAAGGGCTGCAAGGTCACACACACAATCACGAACACCAGCGTAAAGCCGGCCAGCAAGATGGTGAGGGCAATTTCGTTGGGCGTTTTCTGCCGCGAAGCGCCTTCCACCAGCGCAATCATCTTGTCCAGAAACGACTCGCCGGGGGCGGTGGTCACCTGCACCACAATGCGGTCGCTCAGCACCTTGGTGCCGCCCGTGACGGACGATTTATCGCCGCCCGCCTCCCGAATCACGGGGGCCGACTCGCCGGTAATGGCCGATTCGTCAATCGTGGCCAAGCCTTCGATAATCTCGCCGTCGGTGGGAATCAATTCCCCGGCTTCGACCACGAACACCTGCCCTTTCTGGAGCTGGGCCGAGCTCATGGCGACCATCGAACCGTCAGGCTGGCGCACGTTGGCGGGCGTATCCTGGCGGGTTTTGCGGAGCGAATCGGCTTGCGCTTTGCCGCGCGCCTCGGCAATGGCCTCGGCGAAATTGGCGAAAAGGAGCGTCAGAAACAGCACCACGAACACCGTGAAGTTGTAGCCGAAGCTGCCCTGCGCCGCATCGGGCTTCAGTAGTAGGCCGATGGTGACGAGGAACATCACCACCGTGCCGATTTCCACGGTGAACATCACCGGGTTGCGGAACATGATGCGCGGGTCGAGCTTGACGAAGGCCTGGCCGACGGCTTCGCGGACCAGCGCGGGTTGAAAGAGGGATTGGGATTTGGTTGCCATTGAGAATGTCAGCGAAAGGACCGTAGTGGTGTAGCGTAGACTCTGCGAGTCCGCGTTTCCGCGCCGGTCAGGTATTGTTTGGGTATCGTTTTGGCGGAACGCGGACTCGCAGAGTCCACGCTACGGCTATTGATACAGCGTGAAATGCTCGGCCAGCGGGCCCAGCGCCAAGGCGGGGAAGAAGGCCAGCGCGGCGATAATCCAAATCACGAAGAAGACCATCACGCCGAAGGTGGCGGTATCGACGCGCAGAGTGCCGGCACTTTCGGGAATGAATTTCTTGCGGGCCAGTAAGCCTGCTATGACCACCGGGCCAATGATGGGCAGGTAGCGGGCCAGGATGAGCACGAAGCCCGTGCTGATGTTCCACCACGGCGTGTTGTCGCCGAGGCCCTCGAAGCCGGAGCCGTTGTTGGCGGCCGAGGAGGTGTATTCGTAGAGCATCTCGGAGAAGCCGTGGTAGCCGGGGTTGGCCAGCCAGCCGGCGTATTCGGTGGGGTGGCCGGCGTAGAGATGCGTGGCCATGGCCGTGCCCACCAGAATCAGGAAAGGGTGCAGCAGGGCGATGATGATGGCAATTTTCATCTCCCGGGCCTCGATTTTCTTGCCCAGGAATTCCGGGGTGCGGCCCACCATCAGGCCCGAGATAAACACGGCCACGATGATGAAGACGAAGAAGTTGAGGAAACCCACGCCCACGCCGCCGTAGAAGGCATTGGTCATCATGCCCAGCAGGGTGTTCATGCCCGAAATGGGCGTGAGCGAGTCGTGCATGGCATTGACCGAGCCGTTCGAGGTGACCGTAGTTTGGATGGCCCACAGCGCCGAGGCCGCCGCGCCGAGGCGCACTTCCTTGCCCTCCATCGAGCCCAGGCTTTGGTCGATGCCCAGGCGACTAATTGCTGGGTTGCCGTGCATTTCGAGGGCCACAGTGGGCACTTGCAGCAGCAGGTAGCCGGCCGTCATCACACCAAACACCATCCAGCCCAGCTTGGGGCGGCCCAGGTAGAAGCCGAATGCCAGCGCCAAGGCAATGGGGATGAGCACAATCGCGCCGTTCTCCACCGCGTTGGTGAGGTAGGTGGGGTTTTCGAGCGGGTGGGCTGAGTTGACGCCGAAGAAGCCGCCGCCGTTGGTGCCGATTTGCTTGATGCCAATCAGGGCGGCGGCCGGGCCACGGCTCACGCTCACGGAGTCGCCCTGCACGGTCACGATGGGGGCTTTGGCCTGCCAGGTCATGGGCGTGCCCTGGAACACCACCACCAGCGCCACGGCCAGCGACAGTGGCAGCAGCACGCGGGTGATGCTCTTCACGAAGTAGTTATAGAAGTTGCCGAGCTTCTCGGCAGTGCCTTCTTTCAGGGCGTTGAAGACGACGATGCAGGCGGCCATGCCGGTGGCGGCCGTCACGAATTGCAGGAACATCAGGCAGAACACCTGCGAGAAATACGTCACGCCCGACTCGCCGGAGTAGTGCTGCAGGTTGCAGTTCACCAGGAAGGAAATGGCCGTGTTAAAGGCCTGGTCGGGCGTCATCGACGGGTTGTGGTCGGGGTTGAGCGGCAGGCTGCCCTGGGTGCAGAGCACGAACATGGCCCAGATGAACCAGACCAGGTTGATGGTGAGCAGCGCCACCAGGTGCTGCTGCCAGGTCATGCCCCGGTTGGCATCGATGCCGCCGATGCGGAACAGCAGGCGCTCGAACGGCGCGAGGAAATCGGTCCAGCTTTTATCGCCCCGGTAAACGGTGGCCAGGTAGCGGCCCAGCGGAATAGCTAGCAGCACCGTGCTGCCGAAAATGAGCAGGATGCCGAGAAGTTCTTTGTTCATGGGTATTGAGGTTGTGAAGGCGAGGTAGGGCGCGGGGTTGTACCCGGTAGGGCTTGGCCCCGCCCCCACATCAGAATTTCTCTGGTTTCAGCAGCACGTAGCAGAGGTAGCCGAACGTGACCAGGGAGAGCAAAAGCAGGGCGAGCATCATAGCAATAGCGGCAAGGCGATGAGATGAGAAATCAGATGCGGTCGAAGAAGTCGACCGAGCGGTAGAAGAGCCAGAAGGCGGCCAGGCCAAGGGCGGAGAGCAAGGGAACCATCAGAAGGGGATTCATGAGCGGGGATTTTAACAGGGTTGCCCAAGGCCCCTTGCCAATCGGGGTCCACCTCGGATGGACGGAACCAAAATTTTATTTATTAATCTGATAATCAGTATACTATTTTTATGTACACTCTACAGCCCAACCAGCCTAAACGCAGAAAACCGGGTCATTCTGACCCGGTGTGGTGGTCAGAATAACCCGGTATTTGCGGCAGTGGTCAGCTAGTCAGCCCGCCTACAGCCCGTACTCCTGAATCTTGCGGTACAGCGTTTTGGTGCCGATGCCGAGTTGGCGGGCGGCTTCCATCTTGTTGCCGCCGGTATCGAGCAGCACCTGCCGAATCTGGCGTTTTTCCTGGGTGCGCAAGGTGTGGTCGGCGGCTTCGTCGAGGCCCGGGGCGGGCAGGATGTGGTGGAATTCGGGCGGCAGGTCGTCCACGGTTAGCGTGTCGCCGTCGGCCAGGATGGCGGCGCGTTCGAGCACGTTCTTTAGCTCGCGCACATTGCCGCGCCAGTCGTGGGCGCGCAGCTGGGCCAGCACCTCGGGCGCGAGGCCGCGCAGGCGGCGGCGCAGCTTGGCGGCGAAGAATTGCAGAAAGTAATTGGCCAATTCGGGCACGTCGTCGCGGCGCTCGTTCAGGCCCGGCACGGGCACCGTGAACACGGCCAGCCGGTAGTAGAGGTCGGGGCGGAAGTGGCCGGCTTCGGCTTCCTGGCGCAGGTTGCGGTTGGTGGCGGCCACAATGCGGACATCCACGCTGGTGGGCCGGGTATCGCCGAGCTTGGTGAACTGCCGCGTCTCCAGCACCCGCAGGAACTTGGCCTGCACATTCAACTCCAGCTCCCCGATTTCATCCAGGAAAATGGTGCCGCCGCTGGCTTCTTCCAGTAGCCCCTTTTTATCGGCCAGCGCCCCCGTAAAGGCCCCTTTCCGGTACCCAAACAGCTCCGATTCGAGCAAATCGCGCGGAAAAGCCGAGCAGTTCACGGCCACAAACGGCTTGCTGCGGCGCGGGCTGGCCTGGTGAATGGCCTGGGCAAACAGCTCCTTGCCCGCGCCGGTGGGGCCTTCCAGCAGCACGGTACTGTCGGTGGGGGCGGCGCGCTGGGCCAGCTTTTTGGCCTGTTCCAGCGCGGCCGAGTGCCCAATCATCGAATCGAAATCATACTGCGCCCCTACCTTTTTTTCCAAATCGGCCACGCGACGCTGGAGGCGGGCTTTTTCGGCGGCGCGGTCCACTACCACAATGAGCTGGTCGTCGGAATCGCCCTTGGTGAGGTAGTCGAACGCGCCTTCCTTCATGGCGCGCACACCGTCCGGAATGGTGCCGTAGGCCGTCATCAGCACTACTTCGGCCAGCGGGGCGAGGGCTTTGTAGCGGGGCAGCAGGTCGAGGCCACGGCCGTCGGGTAGCTTCACGTCGCTCAGCACCACGAGAATTTCGTCGGCGTGCTCGCGCAGGTCTTCGAGGCCGCGTAGGGCGTCAGGAGCCTGGCGCACGCGGTAGCCTTCCAGCTCTAGGGTGCGGGCCACGGCCTGGCGCAGCATGGCTTCGTCGTCGATGAGCAGAATGGTGCCAGTGGGCATGGGCGGGGGCGTAAAGGATGGGCGCAAAAAGCCCGTCAAAGCTACGCCGGCCGCTGTTTGCACCTTCCTGCTATGGCTGGGCAGCTAGGGCCGGCTGGCCAGTCCCATACGCGCCACGGTTTCGCCCTCGAAGTCGAATTCAATTAGAATGGCGGGCTCGTTGCCCACCACCCAGCCGTCGTGGCCCGGCGCAATGGCTACCGCCTGCGGGGCCGCAAACTCTTCCAGCGCACCGTCGGCGTACTGGATGTTTATCCGGCCACTGGCCAGAAAACCGACGTGCGCGTGCATGCACAGCGGCGTACCCACAATGTCTTTAAGGTTTTTCGACCACCGAAAGCCCACCGGGTACACAATTCGCTTGACGCGGGCGTTGCCGGTGGGCACTACATCAACGTGTACGCCGCCGACTTCGCGGTGCGTGGCACCCTTCATCGGGCCGAGGAGAGAGGACGTTTCCATGCCCTAACCTACGCATTTTCAGCTATTTTTTCGTCATGGCGGCGGCCACTACTTTGGTGTTAGCCGGCAGTGGCACTTCGCGGGAAGTTTCGAATTTGCCGCCTTCGGGAGCAGTTTCCTCCACGCGGCGCTGCACCACGCGCAGGCGGCGGCCATCAACGTGCAGCACGGCCAAATCGGAGCTGGTGCCGGTGGCGGCCGAGTAGCTGCGGAAGCCCATGAGCATGCCGGGCGGGAAGTTGGCGGCTTTGGCCTTGGCGGCGTCCACCACATCGGGCTTGCCCTCGAATTTACCCAGGTCGATATCCATTGGTGCGCTGCCCTGCACCACCAGGTGGGCGCTGGTGCGCGGGTGGGCGGGGTCGTCAGCATCGGGGGCGGGCCGGAAGCGGAACGATGCTTTCAGGGTTTCAACTGCGGTCAGGGCGGGCATGGCAGTTGCTGGCGTAGTGGCCACGGCATCGGGGGGCGGAGCGGCCAGGGCAGTTTTGGCCGAGTCGGCATGGGCCACGGCCGCCGGCGTAGCGGCCGCTTCCGGGGGCGTAGCCATGGGCGTAGACGTAACGGGAGCCGCCTGGTTGCAGCCTGCCAGCAACAGGGCCGCGCTCAGAGTCAGAATCGAGGATTTCATGGAAAACGGGATGACAGGAGTTGGGGCTGTAAGATTAAGCAAAATTGCTGAACCCCGGCTTTTCCAGCGCTCAGCGCAACCCCAGCAGCCAAGAGCAGCCCGGCTCCGGAAGCGCCGCAAAAAGCCCGGCCGCGTTTCCGCAGCCGGGCTTTTCAGGAATTGCTTTTCGAACCGAAACGCGGCCTACCAGCGGCGGCCACCCCGGCCGTAGCCGCGGCCCCGGTAGCCGTAGTACGGCCGGGGTGCGTAGTACACGGGGCGGGGCGCGTAGTAGGGCGCGGGGGCAATAATGACGGGACGCGGCGCAACATACACCACGGCCGGCCGGGGCGGGTAGTAGCGGGGACCGTAATAAGCCCGGGGCGGGCCATAGTAGCCGCCACCCCCGATACGCACCGAAACCTGGGCACTGGCCGCCTGGCTGCCGAGCAGCAGCAGGCATAGACCCAGGGCAAAAAACACTGATTTAGTCCGCATAAGAATTCGCACCGAAGCGCGCTGATTAATGATGGAAGGACGATTTATGGATTTTAGACGCAAACGCCGCCGCAAGGTTTAATGGTTCGGCTAGGGAAGTTGAATGCGGTAGGTGGCATCGGCCGCGCCGCCGAACAGGCCGTAGCCGGGGCGCACGTTGGAGGCCAGCGGGGCGGGCTCGGCAAAGGGGTTGCCGTCGGAGTCGTAGTAGCGTCGGCGCGAGAGGTAGAAGTCATAAGCGTCCTTGGTGATGCTGCTCACCGTGACTTCGATGAAGCCGGGCTGCGGGCAGCCGGGCTGGTAGCAGTAGTTGTAAAACGCCACATCCGAAGCCAAAGCAATGCGCTGGCCGTTCACGTTGGTGTCGGCAAAGGGGTAGATGCTGTACCGTTGGTTGACGCTGGAGAGCTGGAACTGCCCGATGCTCACGGCGCTGCTCTGGCTGTTATAATCAACCGATAGGCTGCCCCAGTTGCCGGGCTGGCCCTGCCGGTCGAGCAGGCGGGCAAAGGCCAGGTAGTAGTTGTCGGTGGCCGGGTCGTCGCGCAGCGCCAGATTGAGCCGGCCGGTGTACTGGCCCGAGCCCGAGGGGCCGGAGCCGGGCACGGTGCGCGGCTCGTAGCTGGCGCTTTCAATCGCGGGCGCGACGGGCATCACCAGGGTGCTCTCGGCGGTTTCGAGGCCGGGCAGGGTAGCGCGCAGCGTGAAGCGCTGGCCGGACTGCGGCCGGAAGCCCAGCACGGGCAGGTAGTAGCCGGGGTAGCCGGCGGAGCCGTACTGCGTGTTGCCGGCGGTGGGCCGGTAGCGCTCCACCACACTGCCGGCGGCGTTGCGCAGCTCCACGGTGGCATCGGGGCGGCCGGTCAGGTTGCGGGCATCAAACACGCGCTGGCTGTTGCTGATGAAGAGCTTGCGCTGCTGAAACAGGTCGGCAAAGGACGAGTCCAGTGGCGCGCTGGTGAGGGTGTACATCAGGGCCACACGGGGCGTGTGGGGCGGCTCGGGCAGGTCCGTGGCGCTTTCGCAGCCGGCCAGGGCAGCGGTGGCCAGCAGCAGGGTCCGGGAGAGGTTTTTTTTCATCGAAAGAAGGCGTTAAAACCGGAACGTTTTGCTGAACGACGGCAGAATGGGAAACAGCGACACCTGCCGGTAGCTCATCTGGGTGGCCCCGGGAGCCCGGCCCAGGTAGATGAAGTAGGGATTGTGGCGGTTGTAGGCATTGTACACGCTCAGGCTGTTCACCACTTCGCCCCAGCGCTTCTTTTTGGTGTGGCTCAGGTCGAGGTCGAGGCGGTGGTAGGCGGCCATGCGGTAGCTGTTGCGGGTGCCGTAGTCCTCAAAGGGCGGCTCGTAGCCGGGGCTCAGCGCGTAGCGGCCCTGCGAGAGCGTCACGGCATTGCCGCTGCCGTACACGAACGTGCCCGAAAGCGTGAGCGTAGGGCTGAACTCGTGAATAACCACGAGCTTGAAATCGTGCCGCCGGTCGTATTTGTAGGGGTACAGCTGGCCCTGGTTCAGTTCCGCAAAGCGGCGGTTGCTCCAGGCCAGGGTGTAGCCAATCCAGCCGGTGGTTTTGCCGGTTTTCTTTTGCAGAAACAGTTCGGCCCCGTAGGCCCAGCCCTGCCCGCTGGTGATTTTGCTCTCGTAGTTATCGTCGGTCGTCCCAATGAAATCTGCCCCTTCCCGAAACTCAATCAGGTTCTGCATGGGCTTGTAGTAGGTTTCCACGCTCAGCTCAAAGTCCTCGTCATGAAAGCGCAGGCTGCGGGCCGCGCCCAGGCTGAACTGCTGGGCTTTCTGGGGCAGAATGTTGGCCGTGGCGGGCACCCACAGGTCGGTGGGCAGGCCGATGCCGCTGTTGGTGAGCAGGTGTACGTACTGCGTGGTGCGGGCGTAGGCGGCTTTCAGGGCCCAGTTTTCGGTGAGCAGGAAGCGGGCCGCCAGGCGCGGCTCTACGCTGGGGTACAGCTTTTTATCGACCAGAAAGCTGTTTACGCGCAGGCCTACGTTCACCTTCAGGCGGTCGGTTAGCTTCACGTCGTCTTCGGCGTAGAGGCTGCCCTCGTTGGCCCCGATGTTGCGGCCGGTGGCCTTGTTATCGGCCGGGTTGGTGCTGCCGTCGGTTTGCATCGCGCCGGGCCGGAACTGGTGCCGGATGTACTGCCCGCCAAAGCGCACGTAGTGGTTGGGATTGGGCACGTAGTCAAAATCGGACTTAATGCTGATATCCTGAATATTAGACAGATAGCTGAGCGCAAAGTTATCGGTCTTGGCCTGGCCGTTGCTGTCCGTGAACCGGTCCTCCTGCGTTACGCCCACATCAAACTGGTAGCGCGTGTAGGTGAGGTGGGTGTTCATGAACAGCCGGTCGTTCACGATGTGGTTCCAGCGCAGGGCCGCGATGCGGTTGCCCCAGCCGAGGGCGCTGCGCTGCTTGGAGTAGTCGCCCTGGTCGCGCTTGGTGTCGTCGTTGGCGTAAAACTCATCGTAGCCCAGGTAGCCGCTCAGGTAGAGGCGGTCGCGGGGGCTCAGCTTCCAGTTCAGCTTGCCGTTGAGGTCGTAGAAGTAGTAGCCGGCCACCAGCCCATCGGCATTGGCTTTGATGAGCGGGCGGGCCAGAATATCGATGTAGGTGCGGCGGGCCGAGAAAATGAACGAGGCCGTGTCCTTCTTTATCGGCCCTTCCAGCGTGAAGCGCGAGGCAATAAGGCCGATGGCCCCCTCGCCGTGCAGCTTCTGCATGTTGCCCTCCTTCATCGTAATGTCCACCACCGACGACAGCCGCCCGCCGTACCGCGCCGGAAACCCGCCCTTAATCAACTCCACGTTCTTGATGGCATCGGCGTTGAAAATGGAGAAGAAGCCGAATAGGTGCGAGGCGTTGTAGATGGGCGTGCCGTCGAGCAGCAGCAGGTTCTGGTCGGGCGAGCCGCCGCGCACGTAGAGGCCGCTGCTGCCCTCGCCGCCGGCCTGCACGCCGGGCAGCAGCTGGAGAACCTTCAGCACGTCGGTTTCGCCAAAAAGCGCGGGCAGCAGCTTTATCTGGTTCACCGGGATGTTGATGGTGCCCATGCGCGTGCTTTCCGCAATTTTTTCCTCCCGGCTGCCCACCACTTCCACCCCGCCCAGCTCGGCGGAGGACGGTTTCAGGCGAAAATCATACGAGAAGCTGCGCTCCGCTTTGCGGGCCAGCCGCAGCTTCTCGTAGCCCAGCGCCGACACCAGCAGCCGCACCGAATCGGGGCTGGCGGCCAGTGTGAGGGAGTAGAAGCCGTAGGTGTTGGTGGCAGTGCCCTGGCCGCTGGCCGGATGCACCACGGCCACGCCGGGCAGGCTCTCGCCGGTGGCCCCATCGCGCACGTAGCCACTGATGGTGAACCGGTTATTTTGTTGCGCGTGGGCGGTAGCAGCCCCCAGCAACGCCACGCCGCCCACGGCAGCCAAGCGGAAAATTGGGTTCATAACGCAGAAAAAAGATGGAAAGGAACCGCACCCGGCGGGCCAGAGCGCTGCCCAAACGGTAGCTGGGCATTTTTATTTTAGGCGCGTGAATGTTGGGTGAAGAGCAAATTTCGGGCAACAGGGTTGCCTAGGGCTGCCAGTAATTCTCAAGAATAAGGACAAAAAAAGAACGTCATGCCGAGCGGAGCCGAGGCATGAAGTTCGCAATCAGCCCAATGGGCCAACCGTTCTACTTCTTCCGGTACCCCGCGTTCAAATAAGCCAGCACGGGCGTGGTGATGTCGAGGTTTTTCTCGCCATAGGCGATGGTACCGCTGGGCGCGGCAATAAGGATGAGCTTGTAGCCGTGGGCTTTGCCGTAGGCTTCCACCTTCTTGTTCACGCTTTCGAGCACGGTTTGGGTGAGCTTGGCTTCCTCCTGCTGAGCCTGCTGTTGCAGCATTTGCTGCTGCTGGGCCACTTGCTGCTGCTGCTCCTGGAGCTTCTGCTCGGTGGCGGCGCGTTGCTCGGCCGTGAGGCTCGGGGCTTGCTTCTGGTAGGCTTCTACGTTGGCTTTGAAGCCGGCCAGCATGGTCTGGTTCTGCTTCTCCCAGCCCCGGGCCTTGCCCTCGAAGGCCCGGCGGGCATCCTTCATGCCCTGGTAGCCGTCCAGCATTTTGCCCGACTCCACGTAGGCCAGCTTGCCCGAAAAGTCGCCGGTCATGTCCTGCACGGGGGCAGCGGCCACGGCGGGCTCGGTGGTGGTGGTTTCGGTGGTAGTGGCGGCGGCGGTATCGGCAGCGGGCTCGGGCGTGGCCATTACGGCCGTGCTACTATCGGTAGCCAGGGCGGGCGCTACGGGTGAGTGATTGAAATGCAGGAAGTACAAACCGGCCACGGCCAGCGCCAGCACGATGTTAATGGTAAGCTGAAGAGGGTTTTTCATTGAAAACGACTGATGAGGAAAGGACAAAAGTAGGGTAGACCGGGAGAAGGTTGAGAGCAGGGCAGGCCGTCATGCTTCGCTGCGCTCTGCATAACGTTTTTTCGCCTCGCCCGCGCAATGACAGCACCCCTACGCCGGCACGGCAATGTGCAGCAGGGCATCGCCCTGGTTCACCACGGGCATGTAGTTCAGCCCAATCACGTAGCCGCTCAGGGGCGACTCCAGCCGCACCGACTGCGCACCGTAGGGGTCGGCCACGGAGCCGTACACCTGGCCTTTCTCGATGTACTGCCCGTTCTCGACGTGCGCCCGGAACAGGCCCGCAAACCGCGCCCGCAGCCACGTATGCCGCCGGCAGATGATGCCCGGCCGGGCGGGCGCGGGCGCTTCCGGCCCCATGCCCAGGTGGTGCATTACCCGCAACGTGCCCGCCACCGCCTCCTCAATGCCGGGCTCATCGAGCCGCAGGCTTTCGCCGGTTTCGTACACGATGATGCGCTTGCCCAGCTCCTGCGCCGCCTCGCGCAATGACCCGCCCCGCAGCCCCGCGTGCAGCGTGAAGGGTGCGGCAAATGCCGCCGCCATGGCATCCACTTCGGGGTCGATGCCCAGCAGGGCGCGCACCTGGGGGAAGTTGGCCCGCGCTGCCCCACCCGTATGAAAATCGATGCCGTAGTCAATCAGGGGCATGATTTCGCGCATGAAGCGGTGGGCCACGCGCCCGGCCAGCGACCCGCGCGGGAAGCCCGGAAACGAGCGGTTCACGTCCTTGCCATCGGGCACGTCGCGGCTGAAATTCAGGAACCCGTAGATATTAAGAATGGGAATGGCGATGACCGTGCCCCGCAGCGGCGTGAGCAGCTCGCGCCGCACCAGCCGCCGGATGGTTTCGATGCCGTTCACTTCGTCGCCGTGCATGCCGCCCATGAGCAGCAGCGTGGGGCCGGGCTCCCGGGCGCGCAACACATGCACCGGCACGTCAATCACCGTGCCCGAGGGCAGCTTCGAAATAACCAGCCGCGTGAGCACCCGCTCGCCGGGCTGAATGGTGAGGCCGTTGAGGTTGATGGCGTTGGGAGAAGCAGGAGGCATAGGCAGAAAGTTGAACGGGAAAACTCCCCTGCTTTTTTAAGGAGGGGATGTTTGAGCCAAAGGCTCGGACGGGGGTAGTGCCCGTCGTTAAACGGTTTGAGCGTAGGACCAAAACGATGCCGGAACATCTTGGTTCTGAGCTGGAGCGCACCAGCCGCGAGCCGTTCAACGACGTTCACCACCCCAGCGTCCGCTGCATGGCCACGTCCCCTTCTTAAAAAAGGAGGGGTGTTTCCCTCACCCGCCTACTTGCCCGTGGGCACGTCCGATTGCGCATCTACGGCCTGCACGGAGCCTTTTTTAGCTTTGGGCTTCTCTTTTTTCTTCGCGGCGAGGTTAGCCGTGTATTCGATGATGCGACCGGCGATGTCCTGCTTGGTGGCTTTTTCGATACCCTCCAGGCCGGGCGAGGAGTTGACTTCGAGCACCAGCGGGCCGCGCTTGCTTTGCAGCATGTCCACGCCGGCAATGCCCAAGCCGAGGGCTTTGGTGGCCAGCAGCGCGGCGGCCTTTTCGGCCCGCGTGAGCTTCACGAGGGTGCCGGAGCCGCCCCGGTGCAGGTTCGAGCGAAACTCGCCTTCCTTGCCCTGGCGCTTCATGGCCCCCACTACTTCGCCGTCCACCACGAAGGCGCGGAGGTCGGCCCCCTTGCTTTCGGCAATGAACTCCTGCACGATGATGCGGGCCTTGAGGTTGTGGAAGGCTTCAATGACCGACTGCGCGGCCTTGGCCGACTCGGCCAGCACCACGCCCAGGCCCTGGGTGCCTTCGAGGAGCTTGATGATGACCGGCGCGCCGCCCACCTGCTCAATCATGGCCGGCACGTCGGCTGAGAAGTTGGTGAAGGCGGTTTTGGGCATGCCCACGCCGGCGCGGCTCAAAATTTGCATCGAGCGGAGCTTGTCGCGCGAGCGCACGATGGCTTGGCTGTCGATGGCCGTCCGCACCTTCATCATCTCAAACTGCCGCACCACGGCCGTGCCGTAGAACGTGACCGAGGCCCCAATGCGGGGAATTATGGCGTCGAAGCCTTCGAGCGGCTCGCCCTGGTAGATGATGCCGGGCTTCCCTTTTTCCAGCACAATGTTGCACTGCAAATGGTCGATGACCACGGCTTCGTGGCCCTGCGCGACGGCAGCCTCTACCAGCCGCTGGGTGGAGTAGGATTTGGGCTCACGCGAGAGAATGGCCAGTTTCATCGTGGAGGATTGGTGAATTGGTTGATTAGTGGGGTGGTGAGATGGTGGATTGACGACTTAAAATTTACCCTCCCACCAATCCACTACCCTGCAAAATTAGTCAGGGACGGGCGCGCCGGGCAGTAGCGCGGGCCAGGAACTTGTAAGAAAGGTTGCGCTTGGCCACATCCACCACAAACCGGCCCTGCCGCAACAGACTGCGCCCCAGCAATACGGGGTATTTCATGTCGGAGCGGTCGGACAGCGAAAAATCGGCTTCAAAAGCCTCGCCGTAGAGCTGCACCACCGCCCGAATGACGTAACGTTCCTGCACCTCGCCGTTGCTGGACCGGATGTCGCGCAGCGCAAACTCCGTGAAAGCCAGCGGCCGGCCGTCGGCCCCCTCGTGGCCGGGGTCGAGCAGGTTCACCATCAGCACGGATGGCTGCCCGGCCGGGGCTTCAATGTGGATATTGGTGCAGTGAATGGCGCTGGTGTACGCGCCGGTGTCCACTTTGGCCTCGACGCCGCCCAGGGCGAAGGCTGGAAAATCAACCAGCTCGCGGCGGCCGAGAATGCGCTTGACGGGACGGTTCATGCGGTGAATATAGAGCCCAGCCGCGATGCGGCGTGTAAAAATCGACCCACCGGCCACAACAAGCCGGCCGAGCCTGTCGGGCCGGCAGGAAGTCCCGCCGCCCCTTTAGCCTCGGCCGGAGCAGAAAAAAGGAAGGAATAGCCGCGACAAAAAGCCGGGCAGTGGCTCGCAGCAATTAGCGGTACTTGTCGAGCGGGTCGATGCTGCCGCCCTGCTCGCGGCTGAGGCGCTCGTACTCGCGCTGGGTGCGCTGCTCGTAGCTGAAGCCGCCGTAGGTCGCAATGCCGCGCTTAATCAAGCCCAGGCCCCAGAAGAAGGTGACCCACAGCGGCCAGGGAATTTCGGAGTGGAAAGACCGGCCGAAATGGTGCGGTTCCGTGAAGGCCCAGATAACCCACAGCGTCGCGTTCACGAACAAAAACGACAGCAGATGCGATTGGAATTTGGCGCGGGCTTTGGCCTTTTGCCACAGGTAGGGGTCGCGTTGCAGGGGTTCCATGAGCTTGGGGATGAGGTTGGTTGGAATTGATGATTAAATATAGCAGCTTAGCTTCACCGTCCGCAAGTAGCAGTTGCCGAACGGTCGGGAAAGGCTTCCCAAGCGTCGAAAGCAGGGGCTGAACTGCGGGCCGCTGCGCCCGAATCGGCATCAACTGTCGCGGCCGGCGCGTAAGGCATCAATCGCCGCTCTTCGCTTTTCATTACAACCCATTCGTTTCATGCCTGCC
Source organism: Hymenobacter sp. UYAg731 (assembly GCF_054061335.1). Taxonomy (NCBI): domain Bacteria; kingdom Pseudomonadati; phylum Bacteroidota; class Cytophagia; order Cytophagales; family Hymenobacteraceae; genus Hymenobacter; species Hymenobacter sp. UYAg731. The sequence goes on from NZ_JBSSEC010000004.1 coordinate 564,891, forward strand.
CCTCCCCTTTCCGCCCGCATCCAGCTCGTGCAGGGCGACATTACGCGCCAGCCGGTTTCGGCCATCGTGAATGCCGCCAACTCCAGCCTGCTCGGCGGCGGCGGGGTCGATGGGGCCATTCACCGCGCCGGTGGGCCGGCCATTCTGGAGGCGTGCCGCGCCATTCGGGCCCGGCAGGGCGGCTGCAAAACCGGCGAGGCCGTCATCACTCCCGGCGGGCGGCTGCCGGCGGGGCACGTCATCCACACCGTGGGGCCGGTCTGGAACGGCGGTCACAAGGGCGAGCCCGCGCTACTGGCCAGTTGCTATCGCAACAGCCTGCACCTGGCCGAGGAAAACCAGCTGGCCAGCGTGGCCTTCCCTGGCATTAGCACGGGCATCTACGGCTACCCCAAGCCGGACGCCGCCGCCGTGGCCGTGCGCGAGGTGCGGCAGTGGCTGGCCGCGCACGCGTGGCCGCAAACGGTGGTGTTCGTAGTGTTTGATGAAGAAAACCGGCGGCTGTATGAGCAGGCGCTGGCGGTGTAGGCGGGCTATTTGGCCGCCGGACGGGTGCGGTACTCGTTGTAGCCCTGCACCAGTCGCACCATGTCGCGGTAGTGCAGCTGGCCGGCATTGAGGACCGATAGCAGCTCGGGGTCGTCGTGGAAATAGGCCGTCATCTGGGCCACAAAATCGCCCCGGTTTACTTTCACCAGGTCCTCACCGGCGCGGCGCAAAAACCACTGCCGGTCGGGATAGCCGCCCAGCCCAGTGGCCCCCACCACCATGCCCCCCGCTACGCCGGCCACCGGGACCATCGCAGCGGTTGTATGCACGATTTCGGTGTAGTTGAACAGTTCCACCGGGCCATTTACCAGGCGCGTGGCGATGAGGCGCTTGCGCTTACCCTTCAGCACCATGTGCTCCTGGTAGAGCCCGTTGACTTTGATGGACTGCACCTTGTCGATATCAATGCTGAACGGCTCGCGGCCAAACCGGTCAAGGTCCTCTTCGTGCCGATGAAAGGGCAGGTATTTGTTGAAACCCATCGGGTTCACCGGAATCCACACGAAATGCGTCTTGCCATCGGGGCCCGTAATCTCGGCCTTGCCAAAGCCGCGAATGGTGTGGTCGAGGTAATTGGTGCCCACGGCGGCGGCCAGCGAATCGTCGGCCACTACCGGCGCGGCCGAAGCCGTGGGCGCGGCAGGAGTTGGCAGAGCTTGCTGGGCGCGGGCGCGGCCGGTAGCCGCCAGCCCCAGCGCAACTGCCAGAACTAAATATGCTCTCATTGGTAACAGGAAAGGGTTTTTACCAAAGTTAAGCACCTGCACACGTTTGCTCAGGCCTGCGGCGGCGGCATGAATGGGCTGGGCACCTCCGTTTGCCGGGCGTTCAGCACAGTTTTATCCGTCTGGTACTTCTCGTAGATGCGCGGGTCAATCTGCTTGCGGTCGATGAAAAACAGGCCGGCGTTGAAGCCCCGGCGGCGCACCCACTCGTTTTCCACGAAGGCCACCAGGCGCTCCACGAAGTGCGAGCCGGGCACCGGCTGGCCGTAGCTGGCCGCAAAATACTGCTCGGCCGCCAGCGGCGCGCGCAGAAAGCCGGACCGGCCCCGGCGCAGGGCATCCACATCGCGCACCCAGCTGCCGTTGATGATGTTCATGGCCGCGTAGGGCGCGGGGTTGCCCCACATCACCTTTTTGCCCGGCCCGTTCACGTTGGCAAACCATGGGAAGTTGGCCATGATGAAGCCCGAAAAGTAGGCGTACTCCACGGGGTCGTATTTGCGCTCGCGGAATACGAGCGTGACTTCGCGCCGCTCGCGCCGCACCACCCGCACAAACTCGCGCCGGAAGCGGGCATCGGCAAAGAAGTGCTTGGCCTCCTCAAAATCGTTAAACAGCAGCCACATGCCGTTGAAATGCACCGAGCCGTGCAGGTAGTTGACCACGTGGGGCATGCGGCGCTCGGGGCCGTGCGGAATCTCCGGCACCGGCGTCGACTTCTTCACCATGTCGGCCAGGAAGCCGCCTACTTTGGCCAGCATGGTTTCGTCGGGCTCGTAGCCCGCGCCGGGCGTGGGCGTGGTGCGGAATACCACGTTCCGGGCCCACACGGGCTGGCCGGTAGCGGGGTCGAGGCCGGTAGCCCAGGCGTGCTCCCGCTCCACCAGGCCCGAAGGCAGCTTCTGCACATGCCACAGCCGCAGCACATGGAAAGCCCCGAAAGTGTTGTGGATAATGTCTCCCCGAATGATGTTGACCAGCCCGCGCACGTTGTAGAGGCCGGCGCGGACCCCTCGGCGGCGGCGGGCGGCGGGCAGCACGGCGGGCGCGGGGTAGCTGGCCTTCAGGGCCGGGCCGATGGGCGAAGTTTCGGGGGAGATGGGCATTTAGTCAGGCTGAATAGTGAATCATTGATAACGAGTGGCAAGTGTTTTTTCGCATAAACAACCAGCCGGATTTCACGCTCTTTCTACTCGCTGCTTCATTCGCACTACTCATTTAAAGATGGTCGGAAATACTATGGCCCCAGGTTCAGTCGTTTGGGGCGGCGGCCCGTAACTTGGCCGTAACATCGCCCCCTCTTTCTGGCCCAAACCCGCCGCCATGAGCACGCAGCTGAGTAATTTCCGCTATTTCTTCCTGGCGCGCATCTACGACGCGGCCCTGCTCTGGTTCTACCAGCCGCTGGTGCGCCGGCTGGTGGAAGCCGTGAATGCCGAAGCCGGCGACCAGGTACTGGAAGTAGGCGTGGGTACCGGTATCTCGCTGCCCTACTACGCCCCGCGCAAGCACGTCACGGCCATCGACTGCTCGCTGTCCATGCTGAAGCTGGCCCGCAAAAAAGCCGCCGACCACCCCGCTGTGCAGGTGGATTTGCAGCACGCCGCTGGCGAGGATTTCCAGCACGAAGCCGGCCGGTTCGAGCACGTCGTGTTCTGCAATTCGCTGTCGGTAGTGGAAAACCCGGGTGCGTTGCTCAACGCGTATTATGCGTCGCTGCGGCCCGGCGGGCACATTTACCTGCTCAACCACTTCACGCCTGAGCGCGGCCCGTTGCGGCAACTCGACCGCCTGCTGACCCCGGCGGGCAAGCTCCTGGGGTTCAAATCGTTCTTTCCCCTAAGCCCCTTGCTGGCCCCCGATGCCACCGTGCAAATCCGCCACGGGCGGGCCGGCTACTGGCGCATCGTGCATATTCAAAAACCCCTCTCGCCCCCATGCTAACCACGCGCCGAATGCTGCTCTACTGCCTGCTGCCGCTGCTCATCAGCTTCACCATCTACGCCGGGTTCCGCTCTCCGGACACCATCGTGAACCAGGTGCTGCTGGCGTTCTGGCCCGCCAAGCCGCCCATGCTGCACCTGCCGCAGGCCGAGTGGTTCGTGTACAACCTGCCCGGCGCGCTCTGGCTGTTTGCCTTCCTCTGGATTGGCACGCTCTCGGCCAGCCGCCGGCTCACGCTGCTGCCGCTGGCCCTGGCGCTGGGCATTGAGGCCGTGCAGCTGCTGCACTTCACCGATGGCACCTTTGACCCGCTCGACGTGCTATTCTACCTGCTGGCCCTGGGCGCGTTTGCTGCCCTCGGCGGCCTGGCCCGGCAAGCGCCCGCTATCACCGCCGAACCCACCACCGAGCCCCTCATGCGGCATCTCTCCAAGCGCTACAAGCTGGCCATGGCCGTGTTTGTGGCCATGGTACTACTTTCCGATGTATGGGTAAAATGAGCCCGACGCCCCTCCTCTCCGTCATTATTCCCACCCTGAATGAGGCGCACAGCATTGCCGCCACGCTGGCCCACCTCCACGCGACCGTGGGCGCGGGCGTGGCCTACGAAGTGCTGGTGAGCGACGGCGGCAGCACCGATGCCACCCTGGCACTGGCTGCCGCCCACGGTGCCCGCGCCCTGCCCGCGCCCAAACCGGGCCGGGCCGCGCAGCTCAATTTTGGGGCCAGCCAGGCCCACGGCACCACCCTCTACTTCCTGCACGCCGATACGCTGCCGCCGGCCGGTTTCGGGCAGCTCATCCGGCGCTACCAGGCGCGGAGCTACCGCAGCGGCTGCTTCCGCCTGCGCTTCGACCTTCGCCACCCGGTGCTGCTCTTCAGCGGCTGGTGCTCGCGCTTCAATGCGCCCGCCTTCCAGTTCGGCGACCAAAGCCTGTTCGTCGAAAAAGCCCTTTTTGACCAACTGGGCGGTTTCAACGAGCAAATGTTGCTGATGGAAGACGTGGACCTGCCCATCCGCATCAAGCACCAAGCCCGCTTCGTGGTAATGCCGCAAAGCGTGGTCACCTCGGCCCGCAAATACGTGACGCACGGCGTGCTGCGCACCGAACTCACCCACCTGGCCGTGCAGACGCTGTTTCTGGCCGGTACGCCGCAGCCCACGCTGCTGCGGGTATACCGCCGGCTGCTCCAGCGCCGCCGGCCGCGCCGGGTGCGCGGAGTCGTCTAAGCAAAAAGCACGTCATACCCTGGCTAACTACGCCGGCTCGCCCACGCCTTCCACGCGCTCGGCCACTTGCTTCATCAGCCACAGCGGGGTGCTGGTGGCTCCGCAGATGCCTACCGTATGCGCGCCGGCCAGCCATTCCTCGGCTATTTCGGTTTCGTTTTCGATGAAGTAGCTGCGCGGGTTGATGGCATTCACTACCGAGAACAGGGCCTTGCCGTTGGAGCTTTTGCGGCCGCTCACGAAGAGCACCACGTCGTATTCGGTGGCAAACTTGGCCAGGGCGGGCTCACGGTTGCTTACCTGCCGGCAAATGCTGTCGTTGGCATCGAAGCTGTCCAGCGTGCCGCCAGCGGCCTGGATGCGGGCTTCCATCAACGCCTTCATCTTATAGAAGCCGGCCGTGCTTTTGGTGGTCTGGCTGAAGAGCGTGACGGGACGGGCGAAATCAATCTGGTCGAGGTCGGCCTCATTCATCACGATGATGGCGCGGTTGCCGGTCTGGCCCGTGAGGCCGGCCACTTCGGCGTGGCCGGGCTGGCCGTATATCACAATCTGGCCGTCCTGCCGCTGGCTCAGGTCGAAGGCGTGCTTCACGCGGTTTTGCAGCTTGAGCACGACCGGGCAGCTGGCATCAATCAGCTCCAGATTGTTTTGCAGGGCCAATTGATAGGTTTCGGGCGGCTCGCCGTGGGCCCGGATGAGGACTTTGGTATCGTGCAGCTGGGCCAGCTGCTCCCGGTCGATGATGCGCAGCCCTTGCTGGTGCAGGCGCTCCACCTCCATGCGGTTATGCACGATATCGCCGAGGCAATAGAGCGTTTTCCCGTTCGCCAGCTCATCTTCGGCCATCTGAATGGCGAATTCAACGCCAAAGCAATAGCCGGAATTTTTATCAATCGTGACCTTCATGCTGTGCCTTTAACATCACTGCGGCGGCGAGGAGTTCGCCGGGCGCAAAGGTACGGCAGTTGAACTGGGGATGATTGGCCGATAGCTCAGCATGACCGTTCTTTTCTGCTACTCCCAGCCCGCCGTGAACAGCGCCGACGACACCCTATCCAACACAAAATCGACCTGCTCGGTGATGGTGATGTGCGTGGTATCGAGCAGCACGGCATCGGCGGCGCGGCGCAGGGGGCTCTCGGCGCGGGTCGAGTCGAGATAATCGCGCTTGCGCAGGTTCTCGATGATGTCTTCCAGCGGCACTTGCTCGCCTTTCTCGGCCAGCTCGTCCTGGCGGCGGCGGGCGCGCAGCTCCACGTCGGCGGTCATGAAGATTTTCACTTCCGCGTCGGGGAAAACGGTGGTGCCGATATCGCGGCCATCCATCACCACGCCGCGCTTGCGGCCCATTTGCTGCTGCTGGGCTACCATGGCGTGCCGCACCATCGGGATGACGGATACTTCGCTCACGGAGTTGGAAATCCGCATCTGGCGAATGTCGTCTTCGCGGTTTGCGCCGTTCAGAAACAGCTCGTTGCGGCCCGTGCGGCGGTGGCGGCGGAAGCTGATGCTGATTTCGCGCAGTACCTGCTCGATGCGGGCTAGGTCGTCGAAGCCAATGCCGTGCTCCAGCAGGTGCAGCGTAACGCCGCGGTACATGGCCCCGGTATCAACGTAGGCGTAATGGAGCAGGCTGGCCACGGCTTTGGCCGTGGTGCTTTTACCACAAGAAGAGTAGCCGTCAATGGCGATAACGAGTTGTTTCATAACGACGCGGGCGGCCATTGGCCCCGCAAGATTACGAAATCCAAGCCTTACGAGCGGCGGGCGGGGTCTTCAGGCGCTGCGGAACGGAGGCAAAGAAGGCCGCCACCGAGGCGCTTTCTCCCTCATTCAGTTGTGCATCGACTAAATAAAAAGGATTAAAAAAAAATCGTCCGCCCAAGCCCACTCCGGTCGTGCGGTCCTTACCAGTACCCCATTCGCCCCGGTACACCTCCACCAGGCATTGCCCCAGGAAGCAGCCCAGCGCCATCACCACGCCCGGCCGCTCAGCCGGCCCCAGAATGCCCCGCTGCGCCCGAATAAAATTATCCAGATGGGCCACGCCTTCGGCATCAAAGGCATTCAGATTGAGCTGCTGTCGCACTTGCTCGGCGGCGGCATTAATCGAATCGAGCGGGGTTGGCGTGGGTTCAGACATAAGGCAAAGTAAACCAGAAACGACCGTTTGGGTTATTTGCGGGCCTGTAGCAGAGCTTCGCGGCGGTGCGTGGCGTAGGTGGCCAGCAGCTGCTGCGCCTCGAAGCGCGAATCCAATTCGCCGGCCCGCAGTCGGGCACAAATTATGGGGTCATCGGCCAGCAGGTGCAGCATGTATTGGCGGTAGCGGCTTGTTTTGGCGGGCAATTCCTGCACCTGGCCCTCATGTCGCAGTAGCACGGTCTGGTTGGCCCGGGGAAACACAAATAAATCCAGCAGCGCCCCGAAAAAGGAATTACTATAGGCATCAGCCGGACTTGCCGGGCTGGCCGGCAAGGCTCCCGCCGAAGATACCGCCGGCCCATTGGGTGCCACCGGCGCATTGAGCGCGCGCAGGGTTTCGGGCGTAGGGGCTTGAAAAAGCAGCACCTCGTAGCCCGCATCGTGGTACAGGCGCTGGGCGTAGCCGGCGGGCGCGAGCTGGTGGTGCTTGCGCCGCACGAAGGCCGGCACCGTCACGAACGTATCGCCCCGCACCACGTAGGCGGGCACCTCGCTGGGCAGGAAGAGGGCGTATTCGGGAAGGTTTTCGGGGCGCAGGCGTACGCGGTCGGGCATATCCGGGCCATATATCTAGGCCGGGTGCCAGCTGCCGTCGGGCAGGCGGTAGGTGCCGGGGTGGCCGCCGGTGGCGTAGCGCGGCGCAGGCGTGAGGGGGTAGTCGTGCGGCTGGCTGGTGGAGGGGGTGCTGATGGCCACCGGGTAGCGCCGGGGTACCTGCGCCTGGGCCGTGGCGGCCGTCAGCAGCAACAGGGCCGTGGCGCGGAGCAGAAAGGTTTTCATGCGAATAAGAGCCAGCAAAGCCGCCAATGGTTGCTTAGTGTCCGCACGGGCACGGCACCGACTTGCCGCCGCTGTGGTGCTTGTACCAGGAGGTTTTTTTCTGTTGGGCGGTGCGGCGGGCACAGCCACCCTCGGCCAGCAGCAGCGGCAGCACGAGTAGCCAAAAGACAAAGTTCTTTTTCACCGGAAGCGGTTTTTTATCAAATATAAGGTTCTTTGCCGACGCAAAACCGGCAGTGGGTCGGTTTGCTTCCCGCTCCAGCCCCATCCCATGACTGTTGATTTCTCGCTCACGGCCAACGTCGTTGACATCTTCGCCCGTTCCATTCAGCCCGCCGTTATTCAGATTGAAGGCGGCCGCATTGCCGCCATCGCCCCTATTGCCGAAGCCGAAGCCGACCCTACCCTGCCCTACGTGCTGCCCGGTTTTGTCGATGCCCACGTCCACGTCGAAAGCTCATTGCTGGTGCCCACCGAGTTTGCCCGCCTAGCCGTGACGCACGGCACCGTAGCCACCGTGAGCGACCCGCACGAAATCGGCAACGTGCTGGGCGTAGCCGGCGTGGAATTTATGCTCGAAAACGCGGCGCATTCGCCATTTAAGTTCTGCTTCGGCGCGCCGAGCTGCGTGCCGGCCACGCCGTTTGAGACGGCCGGGGCCGAAATAACGGTAGCCGACATCAAAAAGCTGTTCGAAAACCCCAAAATCGGTTACCTGGCCGAGATGATGAACTGGCCCGGCGTGCTGCACCGCGATACCGACGTGATGGCCAAAATTGCCCTGGCCCACGCCGCCGGCCGCCCCGTAGACGGCCACGCCCCCGGCCTGCGCGGCGATGATGCCGCTCACTACGCCAGCGCCGGCATCAGCACCGACCACGAGTGCTTCACCGCCGCCGAGGCGCTCGACAAGCTGGCCGTGGGCATGAAAATCCTCATCCGCGAGGGGTCGGCGGCCCGCAACTTCGATGCCCTCATCGAGCTCATGCCCGAGCATTACCACCACCTCATGTTCTGCTCCGACGACAAGCACCCCGATACGCTGGTGCTGGGCCACATCAACCAGTTGGTGCAGCGCGCCGTGGCCCTCGGCAACGACGTGTTCAATGTGCTGCGCGTGGCCTGCATCAACCCCGTGAAGCACTACCACTTGCCCGTGGGCCTGCTGGGCGAAGGTGACCCGGCCGACTTCATCGTGGTAAAAGACCTGCGCGATTTCGAGGTGCTGCAAAACTACCTCAACGGCCAGCTGGTGGCCGAAAACGGCCAGTCGCTGCTGCCCGCCGCGCCCATTGCCGTGGTCAATAACTTTCACGCCCAGCCCGTGACGGCCGCCGATTTCCAGCTGCCCACCACCAAAGAGTCGGCCACGCTGCGCGTCATCGAGTGCTTCGATGGCCAGCTTATCACGGCCCGTGTGGACCTGCCGGCCACCATCGAAAACGGCTTCGTGGTGCCCGATGTGGCCAATGACGTACTCAAGCTGGCCGTTATCAACCGCTACCAGCCGCACGTAGCGCCGGCCGTGGCCTTCATTCAGGGATTTGGGCTGAAGCATGGCGCGCTGGCCAGCAGCGTGGGCCACGACTCGCACAACATCACCGCCGTGGGCTGCGACGACGAAAGCCTGGCCCGCGCCGTAAACCTGGTGATTGCAGCCAAAGGCGGCCTGGCGGCCGTGAGCGCCGACGGCCAGGAAATCCTGATACCGCTACCCGTGGCCGGCCTCATGTCGGACCAGAGCGGCCCGGCCGTGGCCGAAGCTTACGCCGCCGTGGATGCGCTGTCCAAGCACATGGGCTCGCCACTGGGCGCGCCGTTCATGACGCTTTCCTTCATGGCGCTGCTCGTGATTCCAAACCTCAAACTGAGCGACAAAGGCTTGTTCGATGGCCAGCAATTCACGTTTGTGGATGCCGTAGAATAAATGCGTCGCAATTTTTAGCGCGGTTTCTGCGTAGGGTGCGGGACTTGCCCCCGCACCCTACCCTGTTCGTCATGAAACTGCTGCCTTATTTGTTTTTCCCGCGTTTCGTCGGTTGCCTGCTGTTGCTGGCGGCGCTATTGCCTCAAACTGCCGCCGCCCAAAAATACCGCACGGCCGCCGGCATCCGCAGCGACGGCACCAACTACGGCTTCACCATTCAGCAGGTTTTTCTACCCAAATCCACCATTGAAGGCCTGGGCATGTTTGCGCCCCGTGAGCGAAGCTTCACCGTGCTGGCCGAGCGCCACTTCGGCATCCTCGGTCCCAGCCTGAACTACTATTTCGGCGCGGGCGGCCACTACGGCAACAACCGCGACACCGGCGACTTCTGGGGCTTCGACGGAATGGTGGGCGTCGAATACAAAATTGCCTTTATTCCCTTCGTCGTTTCCTTCGATTTCAAGCCCACCATCGAACACGGCTCAGCCGACTGGAATAGGTTTCCTACGGCAGTTTCAGTGCGTTATATTTTCCTCAAAAAGAAGAAAACCGGGATTTTTCGAGCGTTGGATGGATTGTAATGAAAAAGCCCCGGCACTGCGTAATGCCGGGGCTTTTTCGTTTTAAGGATTTGTCACATCAGAAAGCTCAACGCTGAGAATAGGACGGATTAGCTGCGCTGAACTTCGTTTGCTTCGCTGCGCTCGCAATGACAAATGGGGCAGTTTACTGAAAGCGCTTTTCCAGCAGCTTGCGCATCTTCTCCTCGGTGAGGGGCTTGGTGAGGTATTCTACGTTGGGATACTGGGCCACGCGGGCGGTATCGGCCCCGTGCATAGACGTGGTGAGCACGGCCATCACGGTCTGGTCCTGCACGGGTTGGGGCAGGGCATTGTAGAGCTCCAGGAACTCGAAGCCGGATACGCCCGGCATTTTCAGGTCCACGAACACGAGGTCGGGCGCGGGCACGCTGCTCTCGGCGGTGTTGTCGCCCCAGAGCTGCTCGAAGGCTTCGTCGGCACGCGAAAACGTGCTGACGTGGTCGGCCAACGCCAACCGGCCCAACAAGCGGTTGTTGAGAAAGCTCGTGGTTTCGTTGTCGTCAACGAGTACAATGTGATTCAAATTAGTAGACATATTGTAGTGTTAATAAACAAGCTTTTACGAAGATACCTACTTGGGCGCGCCCCGGCAATGGCCCGGCTTACTTACAGCCAGCCCTGGGCGCGCATCCAGTCGTCGTTGTAGATTTTGCCGAGGTAGCGGGTGCCGTGGTCGGGCAGAATGATGACCATCGTGTCGCCCTCTTTCAGGTGCTCGCGGGCGTACTCCAGGGCCCCAAAAACGGCCGAGCCGCAGCTCCAGCCCACAAACAGGCCTTCTTCCTTGGCCAGGCGGCGCGTCATCACGGCGGCGTCCTCGTCGGTCACTTTAATGAACAAATCGATAACATCGAAGTCCACGTTCTTGGGCAGAATATCTTCGCCGATGCCCTCGGTTTTGTATGGATAGATTTCGTTTTCATCGAAGATGCCCGTTTCCTTGTATTTCTTGAATACTGAGCCATAGGTATCGAGGCCGATGGTGACGATGGCCGGGTTCTGCTCCTTCAGGTACTTGCTGACGCCGGAAATGGTGCCGCCCGTGCCCACGCCGGCCGCCCAGTGCGTGATGTTGCCCTCGGTCTGCTCCCAGATTTCGGGGCCGGTGGTGTCGTAGTGCGCGGCGGCGTTCGAGAGGTTGTCATACTGATTGGGGTAGAAGGAATTGGGCGTTTCCTCGCTCAGGCGCTTGGCCACCGAGTAGTAGCTGCGCGGGTCCTCGGGAGCCACGTCGACGGGGCACACGACCACCTGCGCTCCCACGGCGCGGAGAATGTCCTGCTTTTCCTTGCTCTGCTTGTCGCTCATCACGAAGATGGTCTGGTAGCCTTTGGCGATGGCGGCCAGGGCCAGGCCCATGCCGGTGTTGCCGCTGGTGCCCTCAATGATGGTGCCGCCGGGCTGGATGAGGCCGGCCTTTTCGGCATCCTCCAGCATGCGGATGGCCATGCGGTCCTTCACCGAGTTGCCGGGGTTAAAATACTCGACTTTGGCCAGCACGGTGCCTTTTATCCCGTCAGTTACTTTGTTGAGCTTGACGAGGGGCGTGTGGCCGACGGCCTCAATGACGTGGTTGAAATACATCGAAAAATGATGGGTGGGGAGATGGGATGTGAGGGGACAAAGGTACGGATTTCGGCGGCGGGGCGGGGTTGGCCAGTTTTGGGGAAACAATAAAGAATGGCGTGCTGAGTGCGTGCGGTATGCCGTTCTGACCATGCTTCGCATGACGTTCAACCAATTGCCTAACTTCCACCTTGCCCTAGCCCCAAAATCCCCTACTTTTGCACCACCGTTGCCCGTCCGGGCTTCCCTCCCCCACTCCATCAATATCCCAAAAACACCTCCGAATGAGCGTTCTGGTCAATAAAGATTCCAAGGTTATCGTACAGGGCTTCACCGGCTCCGAGGGCTCGTTCCACGCCCAGCAGATGATGGACTACGGCACCAACGTGGTGGGCGGCGTGACGCCCGGCAAAGGCGGCTCCGAGCACCTGGGCCGTCCCGTGTTCAACACCGTGGCCGAGGCCGTGACCCAGGCCGGTGCCGACACCAGCATCATTTTCGTGCCCCCGGCTTTCGCCGCCGATGCCATCATGGAAGCCGCCGATGCCGGCATCAAGGTGATTATAACCATCACCGAAGGCATCCCGACCAAGGACATGATTGCCGTGAAGCAGTACCTCTCGGAGCGCCCCTCGGTAACGATGATTGGGCCGAACTGCCCTGGCGTGATGACCGCCGGCGAGTGCAAAGTGGGCATCATGCCCGGCTTCATCTTCACCAAAGGCAAAATCGGTATTGTAAGCAAGTCGGGCACGCTGACCTACGAAGCGGTTGACCAGCTCACCAAAGCCGGCCTGGGCCAGACCACGGCCATCGGCATCGGCGGCGACCCCATCATCGGCACCACCACCAAGGAAGCGGTGGAAATGCTGATGAACGACCCCGAAACCGAAGGCATCGTGATGATTGGCGAAATCGGCGGCGGCATGGAAGCCGAAGCGGCCCGTTGGATTAAGGAAACCGGCAACAAGAAGCCCGTGGTGGGCTTCATCGCCGGCCAGACGGCCCCTCCCGGCCGCCGCATGGGCCACGCCGGGGCCATCGTAGGCGGTGCCGATGATACGGCCGCTGCTAAAATGGCCATCATGCGCGAGTGCGGCATCCACGTCGTGGATTCGCCCGCCGAGATTGGCGATACCATGTTGCGCGTGCTGAGCGGCAAGTAAGATTATCTGCTTTTTATTCGGAATGGGTCGCTGCCACTTGCTGGCAGCGACCCATTTTATTTGGGCGTACTGCGGTGTTCGGAGCGGGTGACAGTTCGACTTTGGGATGGCCGTTATTTTAGTGTGAAGTCTTATGGGACAGACGCTTTTTTGCGGGTCGGCTTATATCTTTGGGGCCTCTCCACATTCGTTCATCTGCCTGATTGACTTATGGCGTTTCGTCTATTCCACCGCACTGGTCTGCTGTTGCTGGCGGCAATTGTCTTCAGTTTTAGCGCTTGCAAAAAAGAGACTGAGGTTCAGATAAAAGAGGTTGATAAAGTATATAGCTGGCAGGAAGACCGGCACTTTCGGGGCTTTAGCAAAGTCATCCTGGGTATCGGACAGGATGCCTCTTCCCTCTTTCTGCATACCCCCGGCGTATTGAGCCAGCTTTCACCAGGGGTGCGTTCGCGGCCCTATTTCGAAAACCTGAACGGGCGAATGCCTTCAGATGTCGAAATAAGGGTTCCCTTGGCTGCTACCGTGGTTGCCTTTCCAATTGCGGACACGCTGGTTACCGTGGCACCTTATGCCGATGCAGTTGACCCGGAGTATAGCGCCAATATTCGACTACACAAGCTTGACCCGCAGGCAATCACCTACAATGTTGCCGTGGGATATTCGCCCAGAAGCGAATCCCAATTTGCGGCTATCAACAAAAATAATTACCTGTTGCTCAGCTACCGCCGCCCGGGAGCGGCAGCTGGGACGACCGTACTGCGCCTGGTGCTGACCCGCATTACGCTCACGCCCGGGGCATTCCAACGTGTGCAGCTGCAGTCGCAAGTAATAGATTTCCCAACGTCCGCTTTGTCCGGCTCCGGCTACCCCTACATCTCGCAAATCACCGCCATTGACGATTATTTTTTGGTTGGCAAGACCGGCGGCGGCCTCTTCAAGGTCACGGAAAATGGGGCTATTCGGCTGGTTGACCCTGAAAATTCAGTTAAGGCTGTTTATAAGTGGCAGGGCAAAGTATATGCGCAGTCCTTCGGCAGTAGGCTGTTGGTATCGGCCGATGCGGGCGAAACCTGGACTACTTATAACAACACCCCATCCTTCTTATCCAACAGCAGATTCCAGGTGTTGGGCGATAGCCTGATAGGCTACATTGATGCGGGCAATCAACTTTATTCGCTGCGCTGGAATGGTGGCACCGGGCGAATCCGCGAGCTCAAAAATGACGGAATGGGCGAAGCCGCCATCAACGATATCAAGCAGTTGGGCGATACGGTGTACGTGGGCACCACCAGCGGACTGTTTAAACGGCCGGCGAAGGGCTTCTTTGAGAGCAAGCCCCAGTAACGCCGCGCCTACTCGTCCAGCGTGGTGTTCTTGTCGATGTTGATAACAATTCCGACCTGAAACACCGAATTGGCGGCTTTCAGGTACTTATTGTTGCGAAAGCCGAAAATCTGACCGCTGATTAATTGCAGCTGCACGGGGCCGGCAATCTGGGTGCGGGTGAAGGTGATGGGCTCGAAAAAGACGTTGCTTTCGCCGGGGGCGGCCAGGCCGTCGATTTTGAAGTTGTTGAGCTGCATATAGCTCAGGCGCAGGGCCGCGCCGTAGGTGAGCGGGAAGTCGCGGTTGAAGAGGTGCAGGCTGTTCTGCTTCTTCTTGGCGTAATTCACCTGGGCAAAGACCTTGGACAGGCTGCCGTCGAGGGTGCGGGAGGTGATTTGGGCCTCGTTGCGCTCGATGCGCTGGGTGGCCCCGCCGCCGCCGCCCACGTACACTTCCAGCACGCGCTTGTCGGGCAGGCGGGTGAAGTAGCCGAGGCTGGCTTCGGCGAAGTCGATGTTTTCGGTTTTATCGGATTTCTTGCGGTGCAGGGACGAGAAGGTACCGGCCACGGCCAGGTGGTTGGTGAGGCCGTAAGCCCCTTGCAGGGCATAGTTGGTGTGCTGGTTGGTGCTCACGGTGCCGTAGAACTCGCCCTGATGCGTGAGCATGGGCGCGTGCGGCGGCGGCGGAAAATACAGGGAGGCGCAGCCCGTGAGGCCCGAGGAAACCAATAGTATAGTCAGGCGCAGCAAATGCTTCATACGGCGGGGTTGGGCGGGGCAAAGAATGGGGCAGGCAACGCCTGATACGGCAATTTCGTGTTTCTGCCCGACATTCAACCGCATTTCCCGGATTCGGCTCAGTCGTGCGGGTTAGCCGGGCCGTATGTAAGGGCAACCATTCCCCTTATGTTCCTGCCGTATGCCCGCCGATTCGTTTGATGCCATCATTATTGGGGCCGGCCAGGCCGGTACTCCCCTCTCCTACGCGCTGGCCGCTGCCGGCCGCCGCGTGGCCTTCATCGAGAGCGACTTCTTGGGCGGCTCCTGCATCAACTATGGCTGCGCGCCTACCAAGGCACTGCTGGCCTCGGCCCAACGGGCGCACCACGTCCGCACGGCCGGCACGCTGGGGATTGAAGCCCCGGAGCCGGTGGTGAACTTCGGGGCCGTGATTGAGCGGATGCATACGCTGCGCCAAAACTCGCGCGACAGCCTGCACCGCAAGATTACGGAAGACCGCGACGGCATCACGCTCATTCGCGGGCGGGCACAGTTCACGGCCCCGCACACGCTGCAAGTGGCCCTGGTGGGCGGCGGCGAGCAGCAGCTTACGGCCCCGCTCATCTTCATCAATACCGGCACCTGCGCCGCCGTGCCCGACATTGAGGGGCTGGCCGACAGCGGCTACCTCACCAGCGATTCGCTGCTGCTGAACCTGACGGAGCAGCCGGAGCACCTGCTCATTCTGGGCGGCAGCTACATCGGGGTCGAGTTCAGCCAGATGTTTCGGCGGCTGGGCACCCGCGTCACGGTCATCGACAGCAAGCCGCGTCTGATGTCCCGCGAAGACCTCGACGTGAGCCATCCGCTGGAAGAATGCCTCATCGAAGCCGGCGTGGAGCTGGTGCTCAGCGCCGAAACCCGCCGCGTATCCCGCGCCGCCGACGGCACCATCACCCTCACGGTGACGACCAAGGAAGGCGAGCGCCGCCTGCGCGGCAGCCACCTGCTGGTGGCCGTGGGCCGCACCCCCAACACCAAAAACCTTGGCCTGGAGCACACCGGCATCACTCTTGACAAAAAAGGCTACATCAAAGTAAACGAGCACCTGCTCACCGGCACCCGCGGCGTGTACGCGCTGGGCGACGTGAAGGGCGGCCCGCAGTTCACCCACATCAGCTACGACGACTACCGCATTGTGCGCGATGCGCTACTGCACGGCAGCAAGCGTACTACGGAGCATCGGCCCATGCCTTACGTGGTGTTTACGGAGCCGCAGCTGGGCCGCATCGGCCTGTCGAAGAACCAGGCGAAAGAAAAGGGCATTGCCTACCGCGTGAGCCGGCTACCGGCCCGCACCATCGGCCGGGCCGTGCAGACGGGCGAAACCGAGGGTTTCGTGGAAGTGCTGGTGGGCGACGATGACCGGCTGCTGGGCGCGGCCGTGTTCTGCGAACAAGGCGGCGAAATCATGACCATGTTCCAGCTGGCGATGGCGGGCGGGCTGCGCTACCAGGACTTACAGGACATGATTCTGGCCCACCCCACTTGGGCCGAGGTGCTGAACAACGCGTTTCAGCGGTTGAAACCGGGGGAATAGCAGCTGTGGCCATGACCGACCAGCCTCCTTACACATTCTCCCAGAAGCTGAGAAGCTTCGGACTGGCGTTTTGCATTGGGGTGTTTTTTTTGGTCGCTATGGCTACACTGGATTGGGCCTGGCAAGAATACTTTGTGGACCACGAACGGGACCTCAAGCTGGCCCTGGCCGATGCCAGAGTTACGAACATTACGCGTAGCCGGCAGCAATACATGTATTATCTGGACGATAACGAGCTGGAGAGCTACGATTTCAATGGGTTCGTGCATACGAACCCGGCTCTCCGCCAAGACATGAGCGACACCCTCGGATACGACCCCTCGGACCTGGGCCACTACTTGCGCCGCAACGACCGCCTCACCAAGGCCGCCAATTCTCCGCTGGTCACGGTGCATCGGGGCTCTATCGTGACGCACTGGATACTGTATTCCGCCACGCCCGAGAGCAAGGTCCCGCCACCGAAAAAATACGTCGTCATGGATGGTGATACCATCCTGGTACACGAGCTGTCCGAACTGTTCCAGACAGCCAGCAGCCTGCTCCCGGCAGCCCAGCCGGCCCGAAACGAGCGGTAGCCATTGACGCGGCGTAGCCGCTACCGCCGCTGGCTACAGCTTGGCGAGCTTTTCGAGGTCCATGCCGTCGGCTATTTCTTTGAGCAGGGCCATGTCTTTCTGCTTGCCGCCCTTGAGAGTGAGCATAAAGCGGTTGCCCACGGCCAAGCTCATTTCGGCGCGGCCGTCCTTTTTATAGAAGGTATCCATGCCTTTCACGCCGTCGGCTTTCACGGCGCTGGGGCCCATGATGTGCTCGTCGTCTTCCTGCTCGAGGCCCAGGCTCATCATGGCCGCCGCGCCCTGGTAGATGGCGTAGGCCCCGTTGTAGTCGATGAGGGACACTTCAATCTCCTCATCGGGGCCCTTGGTGAAGGTGCGCTCGGCGGTGGAGAAGGCGATGCCGCTCATTTTCTGCGACTGGCCTTTGAGCTCGCCGGGGGTGTAGCCGCTCACGGCGGTGGGCAGGTACTGCTGGAGCTCCTTGTAGGGCAGGGAGAGGGTGTCGCCGCGCTTCACCCGCTCGGCGCGCTCGTCCTGGGCCTTGTCCATTTTGGCGCTGATATCCTTGCCGGCTTCGCTAATCTTTTCGAGGTTGGAATACGACTCCTTGGCCTTCTGGGCCTGCTCGCAGCCGGTGGTGAAAAGCAGGGCAGCGGCCAGGAGGAGGAAGTTCTTTTTCATAGGAGGCAATTGCAGAAGATTGATGATGGCTCAAAAGTAATCGCCCAACTTTACTCAGCATTACATCCATATTAGGACATTTTCTCTCCCAGACTGCCGCTACATGTCAGCGACAGCGGCAAAAGCCTCTACAAAAGCCTCTACAAAAGCCTCTACAAAACCAAGCTCAAGGATTATACCCTGCGCAACGTGCGCCAGCAGGTGCGCAAGGAACAAACCGGTGATGCTGCCGAAACCAAAGGCCCGAAAGAGGCTTAGGTTTCGGGGAGTTATTTGGCAATAGAAAAGGGCACCCGCTTGGCGTGGGTGCCCTTTTTCTATTATTTAGAACTGTACTTATGCTGGTGCATTTGAGAAAAATTCTCCGGCACGGCGGGTGTGCTGCTCGTAGTAGTAAATCAGCGCGGTCAATACCTCAAACTCATCCCGCACATCCTGAATGGGCGAATCGTAGGCATTCGCCGCAATCAACTCATCAAGCCGCAGGTGGGCCTGCGCCAGCTCAGCATCGGTGCGGATGGGCGAAACGGTGGTAATGGTTTGGAGGGCTAGCATAACGGAAGATACTTAAACAACTGCGAAGTTTAACATGCTTATATTTCCCACTTCATCCTTAAATGACAGTAAAATGTACCCCGTTTTATACCCAAACAATACACACGGTGATGCTTCTCAGATTTCAGAATACATTCTAAATGTTTGCAAAGAGCATCGCAAAGAGAATAGAGCTCTTGTATTTGCCTTCATAATTTCTGATATGGCAAATCCTCATGTCAATAAAATGCTGCGTGACCCGGATTATATTCAAGCATTACATGAGATTTCAGGCAAATACATAACCATATTTTTTCTCACTGATTCCTACGTTGACCAAACATTAAATTCCGCTAAGAAGTCTAATTCAATGTGGCTTGAATTAGGTGTTGAACCCGTAAATACTCTTCCTAGCATCAGACCGAAAGAGTTAGCATCCATACTAATTGAGCAGGAATTGACTTCTTCTCCCTCGATTTTATTCTTCCAAGTAGAAGACAATATTGTGACTGATTACTTCACAACTGCATTAAGAGAAAATAAAATTGAAGACGGTTTTCTAGAAGTAAAGAACATCATTACAACGGCTGTTGAAAGCTTGGATAAAGTCAAGGAAGAAAACAGAACCAATTCAAAAGAGCTATTTACCTTACTCAAAACAGGGATTGGTTCATCTGAATTTTGGAAGGGAGCGAAACGCACATACGACAGATTCATTAAGTTTAGGGACTTCATATTTTTCTGGCGCTAACAGTTGCTAAAACGCAAAACCCCCGCGCCAGCCTTGCAGCCGACGCGGGGGTTTCTGTTGGTGCTTAGGCAGCAGCCAAGCTACTACATATTCTTGATAATCTCCTGGCCGAATTCACTCGTTTTGAGGAGGGTAGCGCCTTCCATCTGGCGTTCGAAATCGTAGGTCACGCGCTTGCTGGCGATGGCGGCTTCGAGGCCTTTGTTGATGAGGGCGGCGGCTTCTTTCCAGCCCATATACTCCAGCATCATCACGCCGGAGAGGATAACCGAACCGGGGTTCACCTTGTCCTGGTTGGCGTATTTGGGGGCCGTGCCGTGGGTGGCTTCGAAGATGGCGTGGCCGGTGCTGTAGTTGATGTTGGCACCCGGCGCGATGCCGATGCCGCCCACGATGGCCGCCAGCGCATCGGAGATGTAGTCGCCGTTCAGGTTCAGGGTGGCGACCACCGAGTACTCCGAGGGGCGCAGCAGAATCTGCTGCAGGAAGGCATCGGCGATGCTGTCCTTGATAATGAGCTTGCCTTGGTCCACGGCCTGCTTTTGCAGCGCGTCGGCTACCTGCACGCCCTGCTTGGCCACGATTTTATCGTACTGCGCCCAAGTGAACACCTTGCTGCCAAACTCCTTTTCGGCCAACTCGTAGCCCCAAGTTTTGAACGCGCCTTCGGTGAACTTCATGATGTTGCCCTTATGCACGATGGTCACCGACGGCTTTTTGTGCTCCAGCGCGTACTTGATGGCGGCGCGCACGAGGCGCTCGGTGCCTTCCTTGCTCACGGGCTTGATGCCGAACGAGGACGACTCGGGGAAGCGGATTTTCTTCACACCCATCTCGTCCTGCAGGAATTCGAGCATTTTTTGGGCCTGGGGAGTGCCGTTCATGTACTCGATGCCGGCGTAGATGTCCTCCGTGTTCTCGCGGAAGATGACCATATCCGTCAACTCCGGGTGCTTCACGGGCGAGGGCACGCCGTCGTAGTAGCGCACGGGGCGCACGCAGGCGTACAGGTCCAGTTCCTGGCGCAGGGCCACGTTGAGGGAGCGGATGCCGCCGCCTACGGGCGTGGTCAGCGGGCCTTTGATGCCCACGAGATATTCGCGGAAGGCATCGAGGGTTTCGGTGGGCAGCCAGTTGGTGGTGGCTTTGTAGGCTTTCTCACCGGCCAGCACTTCCTTCCACATCAGCTGCTTTTTGCCGCCATAGGCTTTCTCCACTGCGGCGTCGAACACCAGTTTGGAGGCGCGCCAGATATCCGGCCCGATACCGTCGCCCTCAATGAAGGGAATAGTGGGTTTGTCCGGAACGGTCAGCTTGCCGTTTTTAATGGTGATTTTTTGCTCTGCCATGTGGGGTATTCGTTTATGTAAATCGGTCATCCTGAGCGCCGCGAAGGACCTTATCGCGTCAGGGTCGTGGGGAATAATTCAACTAAGCGCAGGCGGGGTAAGGTGCTTCGCCGCGCTCAGCCGGACAATGGTGGGCTAGTACCCGAAAATCTCTTTCAGCGTGAGCTGCTGCACCTGGCCGTACTTGGCCAGCTCCTTGAAATTGAGCCGGTCCTTCG
The DNA here is from genome assembly GCF_054061335.1 of Hymenobacter sp. UYAg731. Taxonomy (NCBI): domain Bacteria; kingdom Pseudomonadati; phylum Bacteroidota; class Cytophagia; order Cytophagales; family Hymenobacteraceae; genus Hymenobacter; species Hymenobacter sp. UYAg731. The sequence continues at coordinate 585,330 of NZ_JBSSEC010000004.1, forward strand.
AGCCGATGACCAGAATAACCTGGTTCTGGCCGTGAATTTTGGCTAGCTGAAACTTCTTCAATTCATCGAAAGTCATTTTCTGCGTGCTGGCGTACACGTCGCGGCGCAGGTCGTAGTCGAGGCCGAGGCGCTTGGCGCGCTCGTAGCTCATCAGGATGTTGCCCTTGGTGATGCGCTCGGTGCTGATGCTGTTGCGGATGGCGTTTTTGGCGATTTCCAGGTTGGCTTCGGCCACGGGCATGTCGGTGAGGAGGGCTTCCATGCCGGCCATGGCCTCGGGCAGCTTGTCGCTCTGCGTGCCGATGTAGCTCAGGTTGTAGTTGGAGCGGCCTAGCTTATCGGCGTTGGTGTACCCGGAATACGCGGAATAGGCCAAAGCCTTACTCTCGCGCAAATCCTGAAACACAATGCTGCCCATGCCGCCGCCGAAATACTCGTTGTAAAGCGCCACCGTTGGGGCCAGTTCTTTGCTATACAGGTCGCCCTTGGTCAGGAACAGGATTTCGGCCTGCACCATGTTGTAGTCCACCCAATAGACCTTTTTGTCCTTCATGGGCTGCTCGGCGAAATCTTTGGCAGCGGGCGCAGGCGTGAGCTTGGCGGGGGTACGGTGCAACTCGGCCAATACACTGACGATATTTTTCTGAGAACCGACTCCACCCGTGGCATCCGTGGCCTTGAAAGCATCGGTGCCCCCATGCTGCACGGGAGCCTTATCGGAACTACGCGGCCCGTAATACAGCACCCGATGCTGGTACGTCTCCAGCTTCTGAATGAGGCTCGTCAGCTGCTCCGGTTTCAATGCCTTCAGCTCTTTCTCGCTCAGGTTATTTGTAAAAGGGTTTTTGGGGCCGTATTTCACGTAGCTCACCATTGCCGCATTCAGGATAACGCGCTTTTCAAGCTTGGCATCCTGGCGCTGCTTGAGCACACCGGCCACCATGTTTTTCAGGGCATCAGCATCGGGCTTGGGCGCGTTCATCAGCTGTTCGAACAGCTTCAGCGCCGGCTCCAGGTTGGCATCGAGGCCGTTCAAAGTCACGAAAATGCGGTCGGGGCCGCTGCTTACGTTAAAGGAGCAGCCCAGCTTGTAGAATTCCTGTTGCAGCTGCGCGGCGGTGTACTTACCGGTGCCGAGGTATTGCAGATAATCGGAAGCGAGGCCCCAACGCGGGTCGTTGTTCTTGCCCAGGTCGAAAACGTAGGACAGGTTGAACAGGACATTTTCGTCGTTGTGGGTATAGTACAGCGGCAGGCCGGGCTTGATTTCCATTTCCTGAATGTCCTTTTTATAATCGACAAACACCGGCTGTAACTCCGTGCTCGCCAGGGCCGTGAGCTGCTTGTAGAAAGCCGAAGACACGTCGCGGTTGGCCGGCACGGGCGTGATAGCAGGCTTCACCACCTTCACCTTGTTGGGGTCGGTGCCCGTGCGCTTGAACACGGTCACGAAGTTCGGGCCGTAGTTGTTGTTGGCGAATTTCACGATTTCGGCCTTCGTCAGCACACCGAAATCATCCTGCTGCTGCAGGTAGTCCTTCCAGTCGATGCGCTCGATGAAGGCCTCATACATGGCGCTGGCGCGGGCCTCGTTGCTTTCGTAGCTCTTGGTGCGCGTCAGCTTCTCGTTGTTGATGATGGCCGGAATCAGCCAATCGGGGAAGTCGCCGGCTTTCACCTTGGCCAGTTCGCCTTGCAACAGGGCGCGCACGTCTTCCAGCTTCTGCCCCTGGCGCGGTGTGCCGTAGATGACGTGCGTGGAATAGTCGTCGTTGAGGTCCGTGAACGAGGCGGCTTCCAGCACCTTCTGTTGCTGGTTCAGGTCGAGGTCGATGAGGCCGGCCTGGCCGTTGGTCAGGATTTTATCCAGCATGCGCAGGCGCACGGCATCTTTCGAGGCCTTGCCCGGCAGGCGGTAGCCCAGCATCACGTTTTCCGACTGCGGCCCAACAATTTCCTTGGTAATCGGGGCCGTAATGGGTTGCTCCACCGGCGCATTGAATACCGGTACCGGCTTGCTCGGCATCGCGCCGAAATATTTATCAATCAGCCGGATGGTCTGGTCGAAATCCAGGTCGCCGCTCAGGCACAGCGCCACGTTATTCGGCACGTAGTACTGGCCGAAATATTTCTTAATCTCCGTGATGGACGGGTTTTGCAGGTGCTCAATCGTGCCGATGGTCGTCTGCGTGCCGTAGGGGTGCGTGGGGTAGAGCGAGGCATTCAGCGCCTCAAACTCCTTGTTAAAATCGGAGTCCAGCCCCCGGTTTTTCTCCTCGTACACGGCCTCCAGCTCCGTGTGGAACAGGCGCGGCACCATCTCGCGCAGTCGCTCGGCCTGAATGGCCGCCCACTTCTCCAGCTGGTTGCTCGGAATATCTTCCTGATAAACCGTTTCCTCACTGGTAGTATGCGCGTTGGAACCCTTCGCACCAATGGCACCCATTACCTTATCGTACTCATTCGGCACGGCGTATTTGGCCGCCACGCCCGAAATCGAATCAATCTGATGATAGGTGCGCTTGCGGGCGGCCGCATCGTTGCGCTGGCCCCGGTACACTTCGTACAGCGCCTCAATCTTGTCGAGCTCTACTTTTTCTTTGGCCCAGTCCTGCGTGCCCAATTGCGAGGTGCCCTTGAATACCATGTGCTCCAGGTAGTGCGCCAAGCCGGTAGCGGCGGCAGGGTCATTTTTGGAGCCCGCGCGCACGGCCAGGTAGGTCTGGATGCGCGGCGCATCTTTGTAGTCCGACAGGTAGACCGTCAGGCCGTTATCCAGCTTGTAGATGCGCACGCCCAGCGGGTCGCCGGGCACCGATTCGTAGCGGTATTCTTTGGGTGCTACCGGGGCCGAAACAGGCGCAGCCATAGCTGCGGCCGAGGCTGTAACAGCCGGCTTGCTCGATTGGCATTGCGTGGTGAGGCCCAGTACCGCCAGGGCGGGGAATAGCAGCAAAAAATTGTTTTTCACGAAGGGCGCAGACGGGGAGCTGGGGGATTCAAAAAACAAAGGTAGCTGGCTGATAGGGGAATAAAAAACAAAATTTCGCCTTATCTTGCAAGGTTGCCAGCCGCCCAAACCAGCGGTTTGGCTTCGGACAAATTCTTTCCCAATCGTTTGCAGAGAATTGCCGGCGCTGACATTCATTCACAATCCTGCTGGCAGTAACAAGGCAGTCCGGAAAATCCACCTGAAGCCCCAAAGCCGCGTGGCAGTATCAGCATTCGTTTGACGATTCTGATACTGCCACGCGGCTTTGGGGCTCAGCCACTTTTACTTAATAGTCGGCTTCCAGACCCAAACGTTGCTTGGCGTCGCGCAAGGCGGGGAATCTTTCGGCCAGGTATTCGAACTTGTCCGAAGTGGTATAGAGGCGCTTGGCCGTGGGGGCAGCCTCCGTCAATACGGGCTGCACGTTGAGGCGCGGGTGGCCGGTGCGACGGCGCAGGTCAGCCAGAAATTCCACCCGCATCTCGTTGAACTGGTCAATCTGGATGGGGTTATCGACGGCCAGCTCAATGTTGTGCTCGGCGTTGGCGGTGACGGGGCGGTTCAGCACCCAGTACTCGCTCATGCGGTCCTGCACGCGGCGCTCCTCGGCTATTTCCTTCCAAACGCGTTGTAGCAGCGCGGGTTCGATGGCTGTCAGCGGGCCGCTGGTCGACTGCGGCTCGGCCAAAGCCGCTGCATTAGCGGCGGCCGACTGGCTGGCGGCGGCGCTGCGACTGTTCAGGTCTTTCAGGCTGGGAATCTTGCTGGCCAGGCTGGGGATTTTGGAGAAGGCGGCGGCCGGCGACGGGCGCGGGGCGGGCTCGATGCCCTCGAAGCTGGGCACGCCGATTTCAACGTGCGGCAGCGTGTCGCGCATCTGGTGGCGCTCGGTGATGGCGGCGGCCGGGTCGGCCTCGATGCTGGGCGTGTCGTGCAACTCCTCCACGCCGTTCTCGACGGGCAGCGGCTCGGGGCCATCGGCCGGGGCCGGGCCGGTGGCGACGGGCGCACCGGCGGGCATGGGCAGCGGAGCGGGCGCGGCAGCCGGGGGCGGCGTAGAATGGTAGGGAGCGGCCGGCGACTCAGTGGCATAAGCAGCTGGAGCAGCGTAGGAAGCGACCGAAACCGGAGCATTTGCTGCTGCTGGGATAGTGCCCGTTGGAGAGGCTGTCAGCGCAGGCTGGATATGGCCGTTGCTGGCCGGAGCGGCAACTGGAGCTTCGTCGCTGCTTAGGCCGCTAGTTTTTTTTTTAGCCTCGCCGTTGCTGGCAGGGCTTAGCTCGCGGACGAACTGCACGGCCCCGTTTAGATAAGCCAGCTTCATCAAGGCCAGTTCGACGTGGAGGCGCTGGTTTTTGGCCTGCTTGAACTCGCGGTCGCACTGGCTGATGAGGTTGAGGGCGGAGAGCAGGAAGGCCAGCGGCGCGGCCTGGGCCTGCTCCACGTATTGCTTTTTGATGCCATCCGAAACCTCCAGCAACTGCACGGTCACGGCATCTTTGCACACCAGCAGGCCGCGCAGGTGCTCGGCGGTGCCTACCACGAAGTTGTGCAGGTCGAAACCGTTCTGCATCACCTCATCGAGCAAAAGCAGGGCGGCCGAGAGGTTTTCGGTCAACAGGCCATCGATGAGGCGGAAATAGTAGTCGTAATCGAGGATGTGCAGGTTTTGCACCACCTCCTTGTAAGTAAGGTTGTTGCCGCCGAAGGTCACCATCTGGTCGAACATCGACAGGGCGTCGCGCAGGCCGCCGTCGGCTTTCTGGGCCAGCAGGTGCAGGGCGTCGTCTTCGGCGGTGATGCCTTCCTGAGTGGCCACGTAGCGCAGGTGCTGGCGCATGTCGTCCACCTTGATGCGGCTGAAATCGAAAATCTGGCAGCGCGACAGGATGGTGGGAATAATCTTGTGCCGCTCGGTGGTGGCGAGAATAAATATGGCGTAGCTCGGCGGCTCCTCCAGCGTCTTCAGGAAGGCGTTGAAGGCCGCGTTCGAGAGCATATGCACTTCGTCGATGATGTAGATTTTGTACTTGCCGGCCTGCGGAGCGTAGCGCACCTGCTCCACCAGCGAGCGGATGTCTTCGACCGAGTTGTTAGAGGCCGCATCCAGCTCATGCACGTTGAAGGAGGCATTTTCCTGGAAGGCCACGCAGGACGCGCACTGCCCGCAGGCTTCCGTTTCGGGGCTGAGGTTGGTGCAGTTGATGGTTTTGGCCAGGATGCGGGCGCAGGTGGTTTTGCCCACCCCGCGCGGGCCGCAAAACAGGAACGCCTGAGCCAGGTGGTGGCTCTGAATGGCGTTTTGCAGCGTGGTGGTGACGTGCTGCTGCCCCACTACGCTGCGAAACGTGACTGGGCGGTACTTGCGGGCCGAAACGACGAAATTATCCATAAGTTCTATCTACAAAGTTACCCAGAAATGGGCGGCTTTGGAAGCGGGTGGAAGGCAGGTTTGGCTTATCAGAGCATTACCGGAACGTCATGCTGAGCGCAGTCGAAGCATCTCTACCGCGTAACTAATTCACTGCTTGCAACGAAGCGGTAGAGATGCTTCGACTACGCTCAGCATGACCGTACTTTTATTCCAGCGCTTCCTTCTTTCCCTCCTAACAAACACCTGCCCCGCCGGAAACCTTCCCTTCTCCCCCATCGTTTCAACTTCACCGCGTACCTTCGTGGCCCGTCTGGCCTTAACCGGACAATCGGGACTCGTTCTTTACCATTTGGGGATGACCGGAATTGACAGCTTGCGCAAATTACGGGTAAGCGTGCCAGGAGTTGATGGAAGCTCTCCTGTCAAAAAATCTATCAACAATCAACTGGCGACTACTCGTACGCCATGGCTGCCTAGTTCAGAATTAGGTAATTGCCATCGTTCCGCCTGGGTAAGTTTCTACACCTGGGAGTTCGGAGCGTCGTAAGTAGAAAATAGCCTTCGAGGAGCTGTGACTCGGGGGCGAAAACCAACTGCAGCTAGGGGGATTTCAAAGGCCTGACTGACGCCTGGAATACCATGAAAATCCAAGTCTGGATACGCACGTAGAAAGCACGTTGATTTCCTTGTCTGGACCAGGGTTCGAATCCCTGCATCTCCACAGTCTGATTAGCAGACACTAACAAAAAGCCTCAAATCGTATGATTTGGGGCTTTTTTGTTTTACTTTGTACCCAAGTCATTCGAGGTTTCTGGTTGTGTACGGGACCTGGCGAGGGACCTGCATTTCAAACGCCTGCTTTAGGTCCCTTCAAATACTGGTAAGCATCATTAAATCAGAGGTATCAATTCGAGATACTATCGTACAATAGCCCTCGAAAAACTCGAAGGCACAACTCTTTCTCCATGAGTTATTCGCTTACGGTCCTCAACTACTTGAAAGTAGCCAAGCGCGATAATACTACCGGGCTGGCTCCGATTTTCTTTCGCGTTACTATCGGCGGCCAGCGTGTAGAAATATCGGCCAAGCGCAGTTGGGACCCCAGCCGATGGGAGACGGAAGCCGGCAAAGCGAAGGGTACCAAGGAAGATGCCCGCACCCTCAATACCTATCTCGATACGCTCCGGGCGAAGCTCAACAAGCAGTTCAATCAACTCCTCAGCGGCGACGAGCCCGTGACCGCGGAGCTGCTGAAGAATACGTTTCTGAATAAGATAGCCCCTTCCAAATCCATCATGGAGGTGCTGAACTACCACAACGAGCAGGTGGCCGCCCGCGTCGGCACCGACTACGCCCCGGCCACACTCCGGCGCTACCGGGTGGGCCTGAAAAAGGTGAAGCTGTTCATGAAGCATCAGTACCAGCGTGCCGATATGCCCCTCGACCAGCTCAACCGGCGCTTCATCACCGAGTTCGAGCACTTCCTCAAGACTGTGGAGGGCATCCAGCACAACACGTCGATGAATTATATCAAGTACCTCAAAAAGACGGTGCTGCTGGCCCTCTCTTACGAATGGCTCGACAAGAATCCGTTTGTGGGCATCAAGCACTCCATTCGGGAGGTCACCCGCGAATTTCTCACTACCGAGGAGCTGGCGCGCATGGTTGAAAAGCCGTTTTCCATCCGTCGGCTCGATGAAGTGCGCGACATCTTCGTGTTCTCCTGCTATACTGGCTACGCTTACGCCGACGTGCTCAAGCTCACGCCTGACCATATCCTGACCGGCATCAACGGCAAGAAGTGGATAATGACCCAGCGCATCAAAACTGAAACCCGCTCCAACGTGCCGCTGCTGCCGCCGGCACTGGCCATCCTGGCCAAGTATGCCCAGGACCCCGAGTGCCTGGCCAAAGAGCGGCTGCTGCCGGTGAAGAGCAACCAGAAAATGAATGCCTACTTGAAGGAAGTGGCTGATATGTGCGGCATAACCAAGCCGCTGACTTTTCACATTGCCCGCCACACCTTCGCCACCACGGTCACGCTCACCAACGGGGTGCCCATCGAAACCGTCAGCTCGATGCTTGGCCACAAGAATCTGCGCACGACGCAGATTTACGCCAAAGTGGTGGAGCACAAGGTCGGTGAAGACATGGACCGGCTGGAAGAGCGGCTGAATGGCAATAGCAAATCAGCCGACAATGTGCGCCTGTTAGGCACATGAGCGTAATTACCCATAGAATCCGCATATGGAAGCACCTCTCAAATCATCATTAGGTGCCGTTGACGGCCGGGTTTGGTAACGGACCTGCTAGACACAAACACCAGGACCATCACCCTCACCCAGCCCGCTCAGGACCTCACATTTCGCTAGCTGCTGGCGGGGTTGGTAAAGCACGCCGAAGCAGTTATGCTATGTCGCGGGTAAGTGAAATTGTTGAGGCTGAATGTAGCAATTAACTGATTGCCAAAACGACGTTTTCGGTAGCCCCATTTGCTAAAAACAAATGCCTGAACCCATCATGTTACGCTTGTGTTACTATTCCTGCCTATGACACAAACCGTAATCTACTGCTTGAAGTGCCCTACGAACTCGACTTGCTAACCCGGCTGGTCACCGGTGATTTATCCCCTACCAGCTTTCACTTCCCCGAACAACCCACCCACCACGACTTTCTGCGCCAACGGTTCGGTACCTACGCTCGGCACTTTAAGATTCAATACTGCAGCCCGGTACCCGGCGAATTCACCTACCAGCGCCACGACGAATTCGTATTTCTCGAACTCAACGACTTGCCGGGCCTGCCCGCCGTCCCCACCGGGCCCGAGCCGCGCACCCTCGGTCTGCTACTGGCCGATGCGCTACCCCACCTCGGCCTCTCCCTGCCCGAGCTGCAGGACGCGACGTGTCACCAGGTAGCGGACCATTTCTTTCTGGAGTTGACGGCCGCGTGCAGCCTTGACAGCTTGCCGCCCGCCAAAGCGCGTTATTATTACTACCATACCCAACTGCTCGACGAGGCCGCCCGCCTGCACCGCGCCCTGCCCGCCTGCTCCCTGCTGTGCCCGGATGCAGCGGCCGTCACGCGCTACGTGCAGCAGCACCAGCGCACGCTGCAAAACTTACTGACCCACACCCAGCAGCAGCTCGAACCCGCCCGGCGTGCCAGTTGCTACGGTGCCCCGCAGCTCTATTCGCTGGCCGAGGTGCACCAACTGCTGTATGTGGAAGTGGAAAAGCTGCTGGCCTATTTTGAGCAGAGCTTCCCAGAACACCTCAACCTCACCACACCGCTCTCATACCGCCGCCGGGTGCAGGCCCTCACCGACGTGCAAACCCCTCTAGCGGCCGTATTGCTGGCCCTGCACAGTGCCGAGGGCCTACCCGAGCCCTTGCTTACGCCCGTCCGGGACTGCCTGAGCCGCCTGCTCATCACCGTTCAGGATACCAGCCTCAGCTACCAGGATTTACTCTACCCCCGGCTGCTGCTCCGCGAGCTGCACGGCCGCCTGCAGCGCGGCTGGCTCCTCACGCCCGAAAATTTGGGCCGCCTGCTGCTACGCTACAATTTTAACTCCCCCGAATTTTTCCGCCTGGTCAAAGACTACGTGCGCGCCGAGGCCGAAGCCGAAGCCGCCGACGGCCACCTTGCCGACCAGCTGCCCGTCATCCTGCGCTACCTCACCCGCTACCGCCAGCTCCAGTCAGCTACCGAAGTCGCTTACATGCCCCTGCTGCCGCCCCTGCGCACTCAGCTTCTCAATTGGCTCGAAGCCGAGCGCGACTACCTCAGCCACTTGGTACGGGCCACCACCGCCCCAGCCCCGGCCGCCGCGTCGGAAGTCGCTCGTATTCTCACCCCGTTGTCCGTTGCCCAAATGGCCCAGCTGCTGCGTACCCTCTACGACGCCGGCGTCTTCGGCCAAGCCAGCCAGCGCGACCTTTTCCGGATGCTGGCTGCCAACTTCCGCACCGCCCGACAGGAGCGCATCTCCGAGAAAAGCCTGGCCACTAACTTCTACAACGCCGAGGATAACACCCGCCAGGCCGTGGAGAAACTGGTAGCCAAAATGCTGCAATCCCTGCGGCAGCCCACCAGCGACCCATCAAATTAATGCTCCCGGTGAAAATTATTTCCCTGTAAATCAGCAGGATTGTTGGGGGTTGCACCACCCCTCCAACTGGCGGCGCATCCCCGCCACGCCTCCCTTTGCCGGCATCATCAAACGCCCGCAAATCGTATGGCCGCCCGCATTATCACCCCCGAAGACCTCCTCGAATTCAAGCAAGAGCTATTCCAGGAGCTGCAAAAGCTTTTCGCCGCCCAAGCTGGCAGCAATCTGCAAAAGAAGTGGCTTAAATCGCCCGAGGTGCGCGAGCTGCTCGGTATCTCGCCCGGTACCCTGCAAAACCTGCGCGTGAATGGCACGCTGGCTTTTACCAAAGTCGGGGGCATGGTCTACTACCAGTCCGACGACATCCTGAAGATGCTCGAGGAAAACCGCAGCAAGAAGGGCCAGTAAGCATGACCCCGCTGCCTACCACCCACGCCGTCATTCCAGCCGCCGTGCGCTACGACACGGCCCTGACACCCGCCGCCCGCCTCCTCTATGGCGAAATCACCGCCCTCTGCGCCCAGCGTGGCTACTGTTGGGCCACCAACGACTATTTCGCCCGCCTCTATCAGGTGCGCCGCGCCACCATCTCGGCCTGGATTCAGCAGCTCACCGAGCGCGGCCACCTCACGGCCACCATCGACCAGACCAAGGGAAACCGTCGCCAGCTTCAACCCGCACTAGAAGGGCCGGAAACCTCGCCCGGTTTTCCGAATACCCTCGCCCGAAATACCGCACCCCCTATCCCGCCAAACCGCACGACCTATCCCGAAATTTCCTTCACGGAAATGGAGGCACTCCTTATAGGTAAAAAGAATGATAACATAGAATGGGAGAGAAGCGCCGCGCCCACGTCCGAAGTTGAAGTGAAAGATGAGCTTGACCCTAACGGCGCGGTCCCGCCGCCCATCCCCCCCGTTGCGCGCCCCCCCCTTCCCGCGCCGCCGGCCGCCGCCGGGGCGTTCAAATGCCCCACCCTGGCCGAGGTAACGGCTTACTTGGCTGAGCAACCCGACATCACCGCCACAGTGGCCACCGCCGAAGCCACCCGCTTCTGCAACTACTACCAAGCCAACGGCTGGCGCGTCGGCCGCCACGCCATGGCCGACTGGCCCGCCGCCGCCCGCAACTGGCTGCTCAACGCCGACCGGTTCAAAGCCTCCACGTCCGGCCCAGCTGCCGGCGCGGCCACCCGCTTGCACTCCGGTGGCACCAAAAATTATCACGAGCCGCTATGAGCCAGCTCCCCGACTTTGAAGCGCGGTGGGCGCACTTCCTCACGCACTTTGCCGCCCAGGTGCCCGGCTTTCAGCTCGACGCCCACAATGAACCCATCTACCGCCGCCTGTTGGCCTACTTCACCACCGACGAGCCCACGCAGGCCGCCCAGGGCCTGGACCCCGCCAAAGGTATCCTGCTACTCGGCCCCGTCGGCTGCGGCAAAACCGCCGCCATGCGCTTCTTCGAGCGCACCGCCCGCGCCCCCTACCGCATCGTGCCCGCCCGCGATGTGGCCCGCCGCTTCCTCACCGAAGGCTTCGCCGTGCTCGACCGCTACGGGGCCCAGGCCTTCACCCACCGCTCCTACGGCTCCGGCCACGGCCCCGACCACCGCCACCCCGTCACTTACTGCTTCGACGACTTGGGCGTGGAGCAAAACGCCCGCCTCTACGGTAACGAGTGCAACGTGTTGGCCGAAATCCTGCTCGACCGCTACGACCGGTTTGTCACCCATCAAATGCTCACCCACCTCACCAGCAACCTCAACGCCCCCGAGCTGGAGCAGCTTTACGGCGACCGCCTCCGCAGCCGCTTGCGCGAGATGTGCAACGTGCTCAGCTTCCCCGCCACTGCCCCCGACCGCCGGCACTGACAGAACTGTTGCAGCGATTCGGAAGCTGCTATATTGGTCAGTTGGCCCGTTTTCTGGGGAGCCCCAAACTGCTAAAACGCCGTGCCTGCAATAAATGCAGTACCTGTTATGCTTTGCATTTTGCAACTTCGTTACTTTTGCAGTTGTTTGCTGGCTCCGCTTGCCACTGTGGTGCAGGCAGCTTGCTTATTCTCATTTTCCTGAAGTATGCCCATTCCCGCCGAGCGCATTGCCCAAACCCTGACCAACCACGCCTTACGCCAAACGCCCGTGCGCCGCGCGGTGCTCCAGGCCCTAGCGGAGTCGCCGTTCGCCTTGTCGGGCGGTGAGATTGAGGCACAGCTCGGCCCCGGCACCGACCGCATCACGCTGTACCGGACCCTGAAATCGTTCGAGGAAAACGGCCTGATTCACCGGGTCATCGACTCAACGGACATCATCCGGTACGCGGCGTGCTCCATCGAGTGTAGCGCCCAGGCCCATTTCGACAACCACGTCCATTTCAAATGCACGGCCTGCCAGCACATCTACTGCCTCAACCAGGTAGCCATTCCGGCCGTGACGCTGCCCGACAAGTTCGAGGCCACTACCCGCGACTACCTGCTGGCCGGCGTGTGCCGGGCCTGCCACCCAGCGTAGGCATACCGGCAATTTGCTCAGAATATCAGCCGCTCCAACTGCATCAGTTGAGCGGCTTTTTTTGTGGCAATGAGAAATTCAACCCTGGTTTTTTTTAGAAACATTGTTGCATTTAACGGTGCAAATGGTTCCAATAAATTACTTTATGAAGCAAGAAAAAGGCATATATGAGCTTTTGGAAACGATAGCAGTTTTGATTTCAACAAATCATCATGAAATCTTAAACGAAACATTGTTGCATTTATAAAATAAGACCTATACATTTGAACCGTTGTTGCAACAATAAGGCGACGCCGAAAACCTTTGACCGAGTAGGCACCCCAACATTCTTTCCTGACCACCATGAAAAAGGTACAATTGACCAACCGCGCTGCTCTCATTGCCCGCATCATGACCCAAAAAGCGCTGGCTCCGGCCGGCTCGGTGCATTGCGTGGGCCACTGCCTGGCTGGTATGTAGGCAACGAAGGAACGGGTAGGGACCTTACCGGGGCCTTACCCGTTTTTTGCCATTCGCGCCCATCAGTCCCTTTTTATGGATTCGCCGCAACTAACCAGCATCCTGGCTTACCAGGACGAGGATGTTATTTCCCGCTTTACGGACCTGCTGGCGGTGGATGAGGCGGAAGCGTTGGACATCTTTCAGGAAACCAAGAAGTTCCTGTACCTGAGCCAGCTGCACCCCGTCTTTATCCCGGATGATTTGCTCATCATCGACGAGATGTGGCACAATTTCATCCTCTTCACGCCCGCCTACCACGCGTTCTGCCAGACCCATTTTCAGAAGTACCTGCACCACCTGCCTGCCACGAAAACGGAGAAAGCTCAGCAAGCCCAACTCCGGGCGCAAGCCCCGGAACAGGTAAAGCAACTGCACCTGACCAAAATGGAGGCGCTGATAGGCGCGACCTACGACCACCTGGGCGAGGAAACGGTGTGCAAATGGTTTCAGCACTACCCGGAGCGCTACGGCAGCGCCCGGCTCCTGGCCCTGCGCAAGGCATGAGCATCTTTCCTAAGCGCACCCGGCGCGGTACCACGGTCACCATTCACTGGAATTTCAATACGACGGGTCTCACGCAGGCGCACATCTACCCCTACGCCCGCATCGGCGTGCGCGCCCCCGACGGACAGCTGACGATGCTGCACGACGGCCACCTGCTCCGCCTGCCCGACCTGAGCACCGAACCCATGCCCGCCGCGGAAGCTGCCGGGCATTATTTGCCCAAAAACGTGCCCCTTCTGGTGCTGGCCAGCTACCTGAGCGGGCGGCATTCGCAGGCTACTTTAGTGGACATGCTGCGCGGCATGCATACCGGCCGGCATTATTACTTCTCGTATCAGGTGGCGGCGGATGCGCCCCTGGGACGATACACGCTGCTTTCGGAGCTGTACACGGATGGGCAGGTGCGCCACTCGGGCACGGCCGACGACGATTTTTTCCTGATAGAGCAGTTGGAACTGGAGCCGGAATTGCCGCCGGCTAGGGGTGGCTGCCGAGCCTTGATAACCAATCCCGGCCCCGAGCCGGTGCCCGTGCGGGTGGTAGAGTACTGGCCCGGCAAGCAGCCCGCCACGGCCAGCTACGTGCGGGAGGTGCCCGCCCTGGGCACCCTGCGGGTGGAATCGGAGGCGGCGCAGTGCTTCGTGCTTTACAACGAAGAGCGGGAAACGCTGCCCGTGCATCCCCCCGCCGAACCCGTTTTCCTGCGCAATCAGCAGCTGCTTTCGCTGGATAAGGTGGTCGGGGACCAGGATATGACCTTCGTGCTGACCGGCACGGACGACGAAGCCTACGAGCTAACCGGCCCCAGCCGAGAAGTGTGGCAGCGTGCCGATGGCCTGACCGGCCGCCACCAGCTCAACGGCCCCGGTGAACAAGCGGCCTACGGCGAAATGCTGGCCGCCGGCCTGCTCATCGAGTTGCCGCGTTAGAACGGTTGCGACGGAGCACTCTTGTCTTTCCGGGTCGTTGCCTACTACAGCGGTTTCACGGTGCGCTCCACTCACCAGAGACAATCGCCTCAATTAATATGCAATGTTGTTGCATATACGCGCCGCTTGTTTACCTTTGAGCTCTTAGCAACGAAACAAGGATGCAGCGTTTACGGAATCGGTTGGGGGCATGGTGGCTATTGCTGCTGCTGGGGCGCGTACTGGCCCCCGAAGCCGCCGTGCTGAGTCTGCACGCCCATCACCACACCGTGGAAGCCGCGACTTCATCGGTGGGGCGCAAGTCCCACGCCTCCCACCCGCAGGTATCTACCCGGCACCAGCACTGCCACGCCGAGCAGCTCTACGATGCGCCCTTCCAGCCGGCCCTACCGCCCCAAATGCCCCGGCTGCAGGTGCGGCGGCGCTACCCAGCTTACCGGGCATTAGCCGCCGTGCGCCCGGCCCGGCATCTATTGCGCGGCGCGGCCCTGCGCGGCCCCCCGATGGCATAGCCCGGCGTGGCACGCCGGGCAGCTGACGAGCCGCGCCAACTGGTGCGGCTACCCGTCACGGGTGGAGTAGCGTGCCACGCTGCCCGCCGGCTCCCTTTTTGTGTAAATGTCTTTTCATCTTCCACTCCCTGCCTGGGAGATAGGCGGTTGGCGGTTGGCGTTGCTGTTGATGGCCCTGCGCTGGCCAACGGCCACCTACGGGCAGGCCAGTGCTGGGGCAGCCACCCCGCCGCCTAGCGTAGCCTGTTCGCTCGTGCTAGCCGTGCGCGTGGCCGACCACGAAACCGGCCAGCCGCTGCCCGGCGCTACGGTGCGTGTGCTCGAAACCGGAGCCGTGGCTATGGCCGACGCAGCGGGCAGCTGTCGCCTACCGGCTTGCCCCGGTCCGGGCCGCGTTGAGGTTCGGCTGGTGGGCTACCGCGTCGAAACGGTCCGGGTGCAGCTGCGAGCGGGGCCGCCGCAGCGCTTGGCGGTGGCCCTGCGGGCCGTGGCGCAGGAGCTGGGCGACGTGCAGGTACAGGGACAGTCAGAAGCAACGACGTTGCGCCAAAGCACCCAGGCCGTGACCGTGCTCGACGTGCGGCCTTATTACGGGCAGGCCTTCGGGCTGACGGAGATGGTGAACCGGGTGCCGGGCATCCGCATTCGCCAGGATGGCGGGCTGGGCAGCAACGCCAATCTGTCGCTGAATGGGCTGGGCGGCAAGCAGGTACGGGTTTTTCTTGACGGCATTCCGCTGGAATTTTACGGCCGGGGCTTGGGACTGAACGTGCTGCCGGTGAGCCTGCTGGAGCGCGTAGACGTGTACCGGGGCGTAACGCCCGTGAGCCTGGGGGCCGACGCGCTGGGCGGGGCTTTGAACGTGGTAACGCGCCGGGAGCAATTCTCCTACCTGGATGCTTCCTATGAGCTAAGCTCCTTCAACACCCACAAAGCGGCGCTGAACGGCCGCTACGTGTTTCCCCAAAACGGCTTTTATGTGGCCGGCAATGGCTTTTATAACCACGCTGATAACGACTATAAGGTGCAGGCCGAAGTTATCAGGGCGAACACGCCGGTAAAGCAGACGGTGCGGCGCTTTCACGACCAGTTCGGCAGCGCGTTGGGCCGGTTGGAAGTTGGCTGGCAGGACCGGCCCTGGGCCGATAAGCTGGCCCTGACCGTGTTCGGGGCCGGGCTCGACAAGCAGTTGCAACACAACGTACAGATGCTGCAAGCGTACGGTGCGGCCAGCTACCGGGAAACCAGCGCGGGCGCGGCGCTCAGCTACCAGAAAACGGCCCTGCGGCCCGGCCTCGACGTGCGGGCCTACGCCGGCTACACCCGCGTGCGGGGGGCGCTGACCGACACGAGCCGCAACGTGTATAACTGGGATGGCAGCATCATCGAGCGGCAACCCGTCAGCTCGGGCGAGCTGGTGGGCATCGGCAGCTTGCTGGCGCTCACGTCGCACACCAGCGTGGCGCGGCTGAACCTGACGCAGGCGCTAGGGGCCAACCGCCGGCTGGTGGCCAACGTGCTGGGCAGCTACTTCCGGCGGGCGGGCGACGATGCCATCGTGGTAGCCCGGCAGGAGCACGACTACGCCCAGGACCCCAGCACGCTGCGCAAGCTAGTGGCCGGCCTGGCCTACGAGCACGAGTGGGCTGGTGGGCGTTGGGGCAGCAGCACGGCGGTAAAATACTTCGGCTACCAGTCCGATGGCTTTGGCAAACAGAGCAGCGGCAGCTACCTAGAAACCCGGCAGGCCCGGCAGCAGCTGGGGGCCAACCAGCTCCTGCGCTGGCAGCCGGCGACGGCCTGGCTGCTCAAGGCCAGCTATGAATACGCCGCCCGGCTACCCGACGAGTATGAGCTATTCGGCGACGGGATACTGGTGCGGGCCAACCCCGGGCTGCGGGCGGAAACCAGCCACAACGCGAACCTCGAAATCCATTACACCCGCCCGAAGTGGGGCGTTGAAATCGGCGGGTTTGCCCGCGAAGCCACCGACATCATTTACCAGCCCCCCGCTACCCGCGACAGCCAGAACAAAAACCTGCTGCGGGCCAGGGTGCTGGGGGCCGAGGCCGCCGTGCGCTACGCCCCGGCACCGGCGCTGCGCCTGGTCCTGAACGCGACGTACCAGGACATCCGCAGCCGCACCCCGCCGGACCTGAGCGGCAACCCGGATACCAAATATTTCAACGCCCGGATGCCCAACACGCCCTCCTTCTTCGGTAATGCCGAGGTGCAACTCAGCCGGGCCAACGTGGGCGGGGCGGGCCGCCGCCTCAGCGGGTGGTGGCAGGCCAGCTACGTGCAGGCCTTCTACCTGTACTGGGCCGACGGCTTCGCGGCCTCCAAGGCCAACATCCCGAGCCAGCTGGTGCAGAATGTGGGCCTGAGCTACGCCCTGGCCGGCGAGCGGCTGACGCTGAGCGCCGAAATCCACAACCTGGCCGATGCCGCGGCCTACGACAATTACAACGTGCAGCGCCCCGGCCGCTCAGCCCATTTGAAGCTGCGCGCTTTTCTGCGCAAAAGCAGCTAGCCATCCGGCTTTTCTCGCCACTTCTGCAAACAAACATTACTCATTTTTCCCTTACCCATTTCAACAGCATGAACACGTTTACTCTTCAAAGCCGGCTTCTGACCGGCGCGCTGGCCGCTACCACGCTGCTGCTTGGCGCTTGCGACAAAGACAAGACCGACGACAGCAAGCCCACCGTGGCCACCAACTATGCCGTGAGCACCGTGGGCGGGGCCTACCCCAGCCAAACCACTTACATCCAGGGCCTGACCGACCTGAATGCGGCCACGCTGGACACCAGGAATGCGTTTGAGCAGGCCAGCTTTGCCTCGATGTGGAACTACAAGCAGGCGCTGTATATGTCGAAATTCAGTGCGCCGGCCACGCTCACCAAATACACGTTCGACCCCGCCACGGGCCGGCCCGTGGAGGCCGGGCGGCTGGTGGTGCCGGGGGCCAATACCTTTTCCGACGTGCAGTTCGTCAGCGAAACCGAAGCGTATGCGGCCGTGGGCGGCGGCCTGGCCCGGCTGGTGAAATTCAACCCCACCACCTTCGTGACCACGGGCGAAGTGGACCTGACCAAGCTCCAGAAAACAGGAGCCCGCCGGGTGTATTACCTGGGCTCGATGGTGCGCGATACCAAGCTGTTCTGGGGCGTGTACTACGAAACCAGCTCGTTCGACCCGCTCACCGACTCGGCCCACGTGGCCGTGATTGACCTGCCCACCGGCAAGCTGGAAAAAGTGATTGCCGATGGGCGTACGGGCACCGTGTTTTCGGCCGGGGCCATCGAGTGCTTCAGCAAGGATGCCAACGGCGACATCTACGTGCAAGGCGACGGCACGAGCCGCGTGCCCAGCGGCGTGCTGCGCATCAAGGCCGGCGAAACCCGCTTCGACCCCACCTATTTCTTCGACCTGAAAGCCGCCACCGGCAAGGACTGCAAGGGCCTCTACTCCTTCGGCAACGGCCTGGCCTTCACCACCCGCATCGAAGACCCCACGGATTCCTACGAGTTCAACGGCCCCAACTACCGCTACTACAAGCTGAACCTGACCGCCAAAACCAGCGGCGGCGCGCTGCCCGGCCTGCCCCTGATTTACGGCTCGCAGTCGTCGCTGATGCGCAAGTTCGACGCGGAGAACATCTTGTTCAGCGTGAACACCAAAACGCAGAACAGCATCTACCAATACAAGCTCAGCGACGGTACCATCAGCAAGAAGACGGACGTACCGGGCCTGCTCACGGGCCTGGCCAAGGTGAACTAGCCATGCTCGAAGCCCGCAACCTGACCAAGCGCTACGGCGACTTTACGGCCCTGCACCCGCTGACCCTGACGGTGCGGCCGGGCGAAATCTACTGCCTGCTGGGGGCCAACGGGGCCGGTAAGTCCACGACTATCAACCTATTCCTGGATTTCGTGCGGCCCTCTGGCGGGGCGGCCTTCGTGAACGGCCTCGACGTGCAAACCCACGGCGACGCCACCAAGCAGTTTCTGGCCTACATCCCCGAAAACCTGATGCTCTACCCCGACCTGACGGGCCTGGAAAACCTCGCGTTTTTCTGCGGCCTGGCCGGAAAGAAGCCCTCCCAGGGTGAGCTGGGCGAACTGCTGCGCGAAGCCGGCCTGCAAGCCGGCTTCGCCAACCGGCGGGTAGCCGCTTATTCGAAAGGCATGCGGCAGAAGGTGGGCATTGCCCTGGCCGTGGCCAAGGATGCCAAAGCCCTGCTGCTCGACGAGCCCACCTCGGGCCTCGACCCCAAGGCCAGCAACGAGTTTTCAGAGCTGCTGCTACGCCTGCGCGAGCGGGGCGTGGCCACGCTCATGGCCACCCACGACCTGTTCCGCGCCCGCGACACGGGCACCCACATCGGCATCATGAAAGACGGCCGACTGTTGGAGTCCTTCGAGGCCAGCCGCGTGGATTACAACGAGCTGGAAGAGCTGTATTTGCAGCACATGCACGCTTGATTTTTTTCTGATTGACAAGTAGAACGTCATGCTGAGCGGAGCCGGAGGCGCAGTCGAAGCATCTCTCCCGCGCAAGTAATTCAATCGGCCGCAATGAAGCGGTAGAGATGCTTCGACAAGCTCAGCCTGACCGTTCAGTTTCGTCCATTCTACAATTCCTTCCCTCATGCTCAAGCGCATAATTATCAAAGAACTCCGCACGGCCATCCGCAACCGGCAGGTGTTCGTGTTCGGGCTGTTGGTGGCGGGGCTGCTGCTGGCGGCGGGGGCGGCCGGCTACGCGGGCCTGCGGCAGCAGCGGGCGCAGGTGGAGCGGGCGCAGGCGGCGCGGCGGCAGGAGTGGCTGGGGCAGGGCGAAAAGCACCCGCACATCGCCTCGCACTTTGGCACGTTCGTGTTCAAGCCCAAGACCGGGTTCAGCTTTTTTGACTACGGGCTGGATGCCTACACGGGCACATCGGTGTACCTGGAGGCGCACTACCAGCACGAGTTCATGTTCCGGCCGGCGCAGGACTATTCAGCCTTGATTCGGTTCGGGGAGCTGTCGGGGGCGCTGGTGCTGCAAGTGCTGCTGCCGCTGCTGGTGATATTCCTGTGCTTCGGGGCCATCACGCGGGAGCGGGAGCGCGGCACCCTACGCCTGCTGCTGAGCCAGGGTGTGAGCGGGCGGCGGCTGGCCTGGGGCAAGGTGCTGGCTTACTACGCGCTGGTGCTGGCCCTGCTGGTTCCCACGCTGGCGCTGGTGGGTGCGCTGGGCATCGGCCAGGGCGCGGCCGGGGCGGAGGTGGCCGGCCGGCTGCTGGGGCTGGAAGCAGTGTACGCGGCCTACTTCTTCGGCTTCGTGTGCCTGTGCGTGCTGGTGTCGGCGCGGGCTACATCGTCGCGCAATGCCCTGCTTACGCTGCTCACCACCTGGATAGTGTTTGCCGTGGTGCTGCCCAAAACCGCCGCCGCCCTCGGCGACCAGCGTCACCCGCTGCCCAGCCTGCAAACCTACCAGGACGGCATCACGAAAGCCGCCGACGAGGGCCTGCCCGGCGACCTGCCCAAGGCCGGCCGCAAGGCCGCGCTGCAAACCGTCTATTTGAAAAAATACGGCGTGGACTCGGTGCAGCGCCTGCCCCTCAACTTCGAGTGGGTGGCCGCCCAGGCCGGCGAAGACTACCACGACCGGGTGCAGGCCCGGCACCGCGCCGGCCTGGTCCGCACCCTGGAGGCCCAGAACCGCCTGAGCACCGCCGCCAGCTTCGTGGACCCCTACCTAGCCGTGCGCAACCTGAGCATGGCCCTGGCCGGCACGGACCTCTACACCAGCCTCGATTTCCAGCAGCAGGCAACCGACTACCGCGCCCGGTTCCTGGCCCGCCTCAACGGTGATGCCGCCCGGCATTCCAAATACGGCCAGTTCTACGAGTACCACCAGGGGGCGGCCCTGTGGGCCACGGTGCGGGATTTTGCCTACCGGCTGCCCGCGCTGGCCGCCGTGCTGCCGCACTACGCGCCCGAAGTGCTGGCCCTGCTGCTGTGGGTGCTGGCGCTGCCGCTGGCGTTGCATGTGGCAGTGCGCCGGCTGGCGCTGTAGCCGGCTGGGAAATCATTCCATCAGTCATCAAAAAGAACGTCATGCTGAGCGAAGCCGAAGCATCTCTGCCGCGCAAGTAATCAAGCTTTTTCAACGAAGCGGTAGAGATGCTTCGACTTCGCTCAGCATGACCGACCCGACGACCTTGCTAGCTCATTCCATCTCTTCCTTATGTTGAAACTAATTCTCAAATACGAGTGGCTGCACTTCCGCCGCAACGGCTTGCAGCTGGCGCTGCTGGCCGGCTTGGTCGGGTTTGGGCTGTACGCCATTTACTATGGGCACCGGCAGCTGGCGGCCCAGCAGACGGCGCTGGCGCAGCTCGAAGCCACTACCCGTACCGAGTGGGAGGGCTACCGGCAGGCTTTCGGAGCCGATACCACGGTGGCGGCGGCGAAGGACAAGTACGAGGAGGCCACCGACCCCGGCTACGCCTGGTTTCGGCAGGGCTACGTGGTGCGGCAGGAGGCCTCGGCCCTGGCCCCGCTGGTAGTGGGGCAGCGCGATTTGAACCCCGGCCACTACCGCCTCACGGGTATGAGCCTGTACTACCAGCTGTTTCAGAATGAGCTGGCCAACCCCCTGAAGCTGCTGGTAGGCAACTTCGACCTGGCCTTCGTGCTGGTGTATCTGCTGCCGCTGTTCGTGGTGGCGTTGGGCTACGGCCTGCTGGCCGGTGAGCAGGAAAGCGGGGTGCTGCCGCTGCTGCGGGTGCAGGCCGCGTCGGTGCGCCGGCTGCTGCTGGGCAAGCTGCTGTTTGGCTTTTTGCTGGTGACGGGGCTGGCCGTGGGCTTGTCGCTGATTGGCTTCGTGGCGGTGGGCGCACGGCCGGGGCACGACGGGGCCGGCCTGGCCCTCTGGCTGCTGACGGTGGTGAGCTACTGCGCCTTCTGGTGGGCGGTGGTGTGGGCGGTGGCCTCGTTCAACCGCGACTCGGCGGTGAACGCGCTGGCCGGCGTGGGGCTCTGGCTGCTGTTTTTGCTGGTGCTGCCGGCCGGCCTCAGCGCCGCGCTGGCCGTGTGGCGGCCCGTGGATAGCGCGGCGCTGGCCCCGCTGGTGCGCCGCCGGAGCCTCGACAACGAGCAGGACGAGCGGGCGGTGCGGGCGGTGGTGCGCCGCTACCTGCGCCAGCACCCCGGCCTGGCCCCGCCCGCCGACACCCTGTTTCAGCCCCACTTGCTGACCAAGGCCTACGCCGCCTTCACCCAGCTTACCGACCACGACAACCAGGCGCTGGTGGCCAATTACCTGCAAGCGGTAACGGAGCGCGATGCGCTGGCCGCCCGCTTCAACGTGGTGAATCCGGCCGTGCATACCCAAAACCTGCTCAGCCAAACCGCCCGCACCGACCTGGGCAGCTACGTCGATTTCCTGGGCCAAATCCCGGCGTTCCACCAGCGCATCGTGGCGTTTTACTACCCGCACCTGTTCCGCAATCAGGTGTTTGCCCTGGCCGACTATGCCCACCGGCCGCACTTTGCGCCGGCCCCGCCGCCCGCCGGCTTCCTGCGCCGCCTGGGGCTGGGCGTGGCGCAGCTGGCCGCCCTGGCCGCGCTGGTGTTCGCCGCCGGCTACTGGAACCTGCCCCGGCATCTGCGCGCCTAGCGCCCGGATTACTTGGTTTCCTTGCCCCCAACTTCATCCCGTCCGCCATGCGCTGCCTTCTTATTCTCTACCTATTTATCGCCAGCCAGCTCGTATTGCGTGCCCAGCAACTCGATTTGGGGTTTGAGGGCCGGCAGAGCCGCGATGCCACCTACCGCACCTGGTTTGCCAGCGGCGAGGGTTTTGCCGCCGCGTCCGATGCGGCCGTGAAGCACGGCGGGCGGCAAAGTATGCGGCTGTTTGCCGTGCCCTTTCGGCACGACCACCTGGGGGCCTGGGGCGCGGTCATTCGGCGGGTGCCGGCCGCGCTGGTGGCCGGGCACCGGCTCACGTTCAGCGCCTGGGTTCGCACCGACAGCCTGCTGCCGGTGGGCGTGGCCCTGTTTTGTGAAAGCAGCAAAGTACATTGGGAAACGCTGGACAATGCCCAATCCGACACGGTGCGGGGCACCACGGGCTGGCAGCGGCTCACGCTCAGCACCCGCATCAGCCCGCAGGCGCTGGACGTGCTGGTGGGCTGCCGCGCCGGCGGCTGGGGCCGCGCCTGGGTCGATGACGTGCGCCTGGCCATCGACGGCCGGCCCTTCGACCCGGCCACCCTGCCGCCCGCGCCCGCGCCCACCACTGCCGAGTTGGCCTGGCTACGCACGGCCGCCCACCCGCTGCGCACCACCGACCCGGCCGCGCCCGACACCACCGATTTGGTCGCCTTCGGCCGCTTGCTGGGGCCGGCCCGCATCATTGCGATGGGGGAGGCCAGCCACGGCACCCACGAAGCCATGGCCACCAAGGCCCGCCTGATTCGCTACCTCGTGGCCCACCACCACCTCGAAGCCATCATTCTGGAAGCCAGCCTGCCCGATGCCGAATACCTGAACCGCTACATACTCACCGGCGAAGGCACCGCCCTGGAAGGCCTGCGCCGGGTGAGCTTCTGGAGCCTGGGTAATCAGGACGTGCTGGACCTGGTGGAGTGGCTGCGCCGCTATAACCAGACCGCCGCCCGCCCCGTGCAGGTGGTGGGCTGCGACATGCAGGACCTGACCGGTGCCATGACCCAGCTGCGCGACATCACCCAGCGGTACGAACCCAGCTACGCCGCAGAATTGGCCCGTGGCCTGGCCACGCTCACCCGCTTCAACGCGGTGTATAACGAGGAGTTTTACGCCACCTACACCAAAGCGCCAGCCCTGACCGACAGCAGCCTGGCCTTGTCTCGCAGCTGGCTGGCGCACTACGCGGCCCTGGGCGCGGCCCGGCCCGAAGCCGCGGCGGCCCTACTCAGCGCCCGCGTTATCAACCAGCTCTGCCGCCTGCTCACGGCCAGGAAAAAGCACGGAATGCGCGACCAGTTCATGGCCGAAAACACTGGCTACCTGCTCGAATCCGTGGGGCCAATGGCCCGCGCCGTGGTGTGGGCGCACAACGGCCACCTGATGCGCGACACGAGCTACGTGTCGCTGGGCTCGGCGCTGAGTCGGCGCTTCGGGCCGGCGCTGCTGAGCGTGGGCTTCTCATTTGGCGAAGGCAGCCTGATTTCCTACTTCGAGTTTGGGCCGACGGCCTTCCGGGCTTGGCCGCCGATGGAAGGCAGCTACGAAACCTGGTTTGCCCAGGCCGGCCTGCCGGGCTTCTACCTCGACCTGCGCCCCCTACGCCGCGCCCCGCCTGCCGCCGCCCGCTGGCTCACGCGGCCCCGCTACGGCCGCGAAAGCTCGGCCGTGGGCGTCACTGAAAGCAACTCCTCGCCCTACGACTACTGCCGCGACTTCGACGTGCTCATCTACAACCAGCGCGTGACCCCGACGGTGATTGTGAACCGCCGGCCAAAATAATGCGCCCTGCCCAGCCGCTGCTACTCCACCTTTCCGCTCGTTTTTATCATGCGAATTATTTACAAAAAAGCCTCCTGGCTGGCCGTACTGGTGGGGCTGAGGTTGGGAATGCCGGGCGCGGCCCTGGCCCAAGCGCCGGCCGCCGCGCCCGGCCCGGTTATCTCGGGCCTCGTGCTCGATGGCAAGGCCCAGCCCGTGCCGGGGGCCACGCTACGCCTGCTGCACCTGCCCGACAGCGCCACCACCGCCGCTACCCAGACCGACCCGGCCGGCCGCTACCAGCTCGCGGGCGGCGCGGCCGGGAGCTATGTGCTCCTAGCCACGGCCATTGGCCTGAAACCGGCCAGCACCGCTGTTGTCCTGCGCCCCGGTCAGCCTACGCTGGCCCTGCCCCCCATCAAGCTGCTGGAAGACAGCAAGCTGCTGCGCGAAGTAACCGTGACGGGCCAGCACCGCGCCACCGAGCTGGTGGACGGCAAGCTGGTGTACAACGTGGACCAGCAGGTGTCCACGGCGGGGAGCACGGCGCTGGAGGTGCTGCGGCGCGCGCCCGGCGTGAGCGTGTCACAGAACGACGAAATTCTGCTGCGCGGCAACGCCAACGTGAACGTGATGATTGATGGCAAGCTCACTTACCTCTCGCCGGCACAGCTGAGTACCTACCTCAAAAGCACGCCCGCCAGCAATCTGGCCCGCATCGAGGTGCTGCTCACGCCCGACTCGCGCTACGATGCGTCGGGCAACGCGGGCATCATCAACATCATCACCAAAAAGAGCACCCGGCCCGGCTACGCTCTCAACCTGACGACCGGCGGCGGGGGCGGCTACTATCCGCAGACGGCGGAAAGCGTGATTGGCAACGTGAAAACCGGGCGCGTCAACGTGTTCGGCAACTACGCCTACACCTACCGGCATTCCTACCTGGACCGCACCAGCTACCGCACCGTGGGCACGGGCGGCGCGGCCACCACGTTCGACCGGCAGTCGCGCGACCCGGAAATTGCCAGCGGCCACAGCTACAAGGCGGGCATCGACGTGGACCTCACGCCCCGCCAGGCGCTGGGCTTCGGGTACAGTGGCTTCCGCAACTGCTGGCAGCGCGACGGGCGCGGCCCCACCTTCATCCGCCAGCCCGGCATGGGCCTCGACGACGTGCTCCGCAACCACAACATCACCGACGAGCCCGCCCACGAGCACATCTTCAACCTCAACTACAAAGCCCGGCTCGACACCGCTGGCCGGCAGCTGACCGCCGATGCTGACTACGCCCGCTACGCCAGCACCTCCGATGGCTACCTGGCCAACGAGCGGTTCACGGCCGGCGGGGCGGTGGTGTCGCCGTATGAGCAGCTGAATTTCGTGCAGCCCACCAACATTACCATCCGCTCGGTGAAGGCCGATTTGGTCTGGCCGCTGGCGGGGCTGAAGCTGGCCGGCGGGCTGAAATATTCGTCGGTAACGGCCGACAACAACTTTCGCTACGACTCGCTGCGCAACGAAACCCGGGTGTTTTCGCCCACCCTCAGCAACCACTTCATCTACCGCGAGCAGATTTACGCCGCCTACGCCACGGCCGGCCGGCAACTAGGCAAGGTGAGTCTGGATGCGGGCCTGCGCCTAGAGCGCACCCGCTCCGAAGGCAACTCCCTGAACCTGGACCGCGTGAACCAGCGCGACTACACCAACCTGTTTCCGTACCTCTCGCTGGGCCGCCAGCTGGGCGAACGCCACGCCCTGAGCCTCTCGGCCACCCGGCGCATCAACCGGCCCCAATACGCGGCCCTAAACCCGGCGCGGTTCTTCTTCGACAAGTTTTCCTACCACGAGGGCAACCCCAATTTGCAGCCCGAAACGTCCTGGAATTTCGCCCTGGCCTACACCTACCACGGCGAATACTCGTTCACCCTCAGCCACACACGCGTCGATAACGCCATTGCCCAGTTTGCCCGCCTCAACGCCCAAACCGGCGAGTTGGTGCTTAGCGACTACAACTACGCCGGGCGCGAAGACTACGACCTGCTGGTGGTGGCCCCCCTGAAGCTGACCGCTTGGTGGACCGTGGAAAATACCGTGGACGTGCGCTACCAGCGCCTCCAGTTCCGGCCCGACGGGCAAACCCTGTTCGCGCCCGCCCGCCTGTCAGTGGACCTGTCCGTCATCCAAACCATTCAATTGCCCTGGCAGCTGGCGCTGGATGTTTCCACGTTTTACCAGTCGCCGATGTTGAGCGGGAGCTACCTGCTGCGGCGCTACTTCGGGGTGCAGACCGGCCTGAAAAAGTCGTTCTTCAACAAGAAGCTCGATGCCAAGCTGGCCGTGGTGGACCTGCTGCACACCGACCATTACTGGGGCTACTCCATCTACGAGCCCGTGAACATTCGCTACAACCACACCGGCGATACCCGCCGCGTCAATTTCAGCCTGACCTACCGGCTGGGCGGCAAGCTAAGCGCCGGCAAACCCCGCCAGCTGGACGAAATCGACCGGGTGAAATGAGGTACCGCCCACCACTCTCCGACCTGCTCCCCGGAAATAATCCGCTGCTTTTCTGCTTTCTGACATGGCTACATTTCCCCTTTCTTGGCTGCTCCGCCCCGAGGTTCTTACCCAACTGACTGAGCTGCGGGAAACCTCAACCGTCCTGCGGTGGACCACCGAGTTGGGCGAAGAGACAACGGCCGCCGCGTGGCTACCCGACCACCAGGCCGTGGTACTGCTCACCGCCACCGGGCAACTGGTGTGCCTGAGCGCGGTCGACGGCCAACCAACTTGGAGCACGGCCGCTCCCAACAACGGGGCCGTGTGCCTGGGCGTGTGCCCGACCGCGCCCCTCGTGGCCACCGGCCACGCCGACGGCAAGCTCTGCCTCCGCGATGCCATGACGGGCGAGTCCGTACGCGAGCAGCTTCTCGGGTCGTACCCAATCGCCCACCTCGGCTGGGCACCCAACGGGCTGCTGCTGGCCGCGAGCTGCGGCCCCGCCGTGCACGTACTGGACAACACGGGCCAACCGCTGGCCCACTACCACGGGTCCGGCATGAATGTAGCGGCCTTGTGCTGGCGGCCCGATTCCGCAGCCCTGGCCGTGACGAATGGCCCCGTGGTCCAGCTGTTTCCGGTGCCGTCGGGGTTGCGGGAGCTGGTGCCGTACCAGACTCTGACCGAGGACGCCCCGCTGCTGGCCGTGGCCTGGAGTCCCACCGGCCACCACCTGGTAGCCGGGTTGCCGGCCGGCTGCCTGAGCAGCTGGCAAATGAGCCATTGGCTGCTGCCCAAGCCTATCAGACGGCGGCAAGGGCAGGTTATTAGTTCAGAAGAGCCGATGAACCGCCTGAGCTGGCACCACGGGGGTGGCTGGCTGGCCACCGCCCACGGCTCCGGCGTTGCCATCTGGCGCAACGCCGCCATCGGCCTGTTGCAGCGCCCGAAGTGCCAGCTGCAGCACCCGTCGCCCGTACAGCAGGTAGCCTTCCAACACCATGGAAACACCCTGGCAACGGCCGATGCGGGCGGCACGCTGGCCTTGTGGAGCCCGCTGGAGCAATCCACGCCCTTGCTTACGCATTTCCTGGGAAGTGGAATCAGCGCCTTGAGCTGGGCACCTGATGACCAGTCCCTGGCCGTTAGTACCATCAGCGGCCGTGTAGTTATGCTAAGCGTAGTCAGCTAAGATGAGGTGTGTATTTTTGCATCATTGTTGCATTTAAAAATTGCGGGCCGTAATTTTAAGCCATGAAGCACTCTTTGCTGCGCCTGACGGCTGATTATGGGGGCATCCTGAACGCGGGTTTGTGCATCGTGCATTGCGCGGCCGGGCCACTTCTGCTGGCCCTGTGGGGAGCACGAGCCGGTACCGGACCAGGGCCGGGCGACGTGCTTTTTTTGGTAGTCAGTGGCATCCTGATAGTCGGGGCCACCTGGCGAATGTCGGCGTGGTGGCTACGGGGTGCGCTGTGGGGATTTTTCACCTTGTTTGCCCTGGCCATGCTGCTGGCGGCCAGGTATCCAGGGATGGAGATGGTGCAGTACGCCGCTTCGGTGGGCCTTATCGGTACCCACTTGCTGAACCTGCGGCACGGCCGCCGCGTGGCCCGAGCCGATGCTATCCAAGTGGCTAAAGAAAAGCACCGGAGCCATGCGTAGCGGGCGTGCCAGTTCCCGGTCGAATACGCAGAGTTGATGGATAACAACTTCATGCCTATGCGCGTGACCGCACCGTCACCTTCCGCGCCTTTGACCGCACGGGCAAGGAACGGTGGCAGCACGTCATCCACGCCCGAGAGCTGCGCGTGCCGTCGCGCCCTTAGCACAACGATTTTATCATTATCCTACTGAAAATATGACCTTTGATTTCATTATCGTCGGCGGCTCCTACGCCGGCCTGAGCGCCGCGATGGCCCTGGGTCGCGCCCGCTGCCGAGTGTTGGTGCTTGATGCCGGCCAGCCCCGCAACCGCACCACCCCGCACGCCCATAACCTGTTGCTGCACGACGGCGACGCGCCCGCCGACCTAGCCGCCCGCGCCCGCCAGCAGGTGGCCGCCTACCCCACGGTACAGCTGCTGAAGGCCGAAGCCACCGCCGCCGAAAAGCTGCCCGACGGCACGTTCCTGGTAACAACCGCCGCCCACGGCACCTTCGCGGCCCCCACGCTGCTGCTGGCCACCGGCCTGCGCGACGAGCTGCCACCCGTTCCCGGCTTTGCCGAGTGCTGGGGCACGTCCATCATCCACTGCCCGTACTGCCACGGCTACGAGGTGGCCGACCAAGACACTGGCCTGTGGATGAACGGCGAAATGGTGGCCCACATGGTGGCCATGCTCCTGAACTGGACCCGCGAGCTGACGGTATTTACCAACGGTCCGGCCACGTTTGGGGCCGAGGTGCGGGCGCTGCTGACGACGCACGACATCGGCCTAGAAGAAACGCCCGTGGCCGCCCTGCTGCACACCGGCCCGCAGCTCGACGGCCTGGGCCTGGCCGATGGCCGCGCCCACCCGCTGCGGGTGCTCTACGCCAAAGTGCCCTGGCACCAGGGCTCCGGGTTGCCCGCGCAGCTGGGCTGCGAGCTGGACGAAATGAACCTGCTGCGCGTGAACGAGCATAACCAAACCTCCGTGCCCGGCGTGTACGCCCTGGGTGATAATTGCACGATGTTGCACCAGTTGGCCAACGCCATCGGAGTGGGCAACCGCGTAGGCGGAATGTTGAGCCGCGACCTGATTCTGGGACGCACCTTGCCGGCCCACGCGTGAGCCCGCTGCTGGCCGGGCTGTGGGTGCTGCTGGCCGCTGGCCCGCCCCATGCTGCGCCGGTCCCGCTGGCCGGCACCTGGCAGCAGCGCCAAACCGCCTTCGTGGCCCGCCGCGAAATATCCCACGCCCTCCAGGAGCAGCTCAACGACTCGGCCACGGCCGCCCTCAATGCCCGGCTCCGGCGCGGCCAGGCCACCATCCGCCTCACCCTGAACCCGAACGGGAGCTACCAGCGCACGCAGGCCGGCAAAGGCCAGGAAGTGCCTACTACCGAAGCCGGCACCTACCGCCTCGGCCGCGACACGCTGTACCTGCGGGCGGCCAGCCCCGGCCCGGTGCTGCCGTCGGCCCTGCGCGTGGTGCGCCTCACCCGCCGGGTACTGGTGCTCGAATTCCTGCTCTGGGAGCCCGCCGACGCGGTATTTGAGCAGCTGGAGTTTCGCCGCCACTGACGGCGGCGGTGCTTCTCGCCCCCTTTTATCCTGCTATTTCTGAAGCGAACATGCCGACTAACTTGACTACCGCTCCTGCCCCGCCCCGCCTGCCCGTCACGGTGCTCACCGGCTTCACGGGCTCGGGCAAAACGGCCGTGCTTCACCACTTGCTGCGCCACCGGGCGGGGCTGAAAATGGCCGTTATCGTGAGCGATGAAAGCGCGGCGGAAGCTGCGCCAACGGCCGGCACCTGGTCACGCACCGAGGAGAAAGTAGTGCGCCTGGCCACCGAAGCCGGCACCCACGAGCTGCGGGCCGACCTGCTGCTCGAAGCCGGCCGACTGGCCCGCGACCCGCAGTTCGATTACCTGCTGGTGGAAAGCCCCGGCCGGGCTGCCCTCGGCCCCGTGGCCAACACCTTCGCGCGGGGCAACCCCGCCTACGGCCTCGACCTGCCCCGGCGCACCCGCCTCGACACGCTGGTGACGGTGGTGGACGCCGGCCGCTTCCTGACGGATTTTTGCCGGCCACCCGACCTGCCCGCCCATCCCGAGGACGAAGACCAAGCCCTCCGCGCCCGCGCCGACGTGCTGGCCGAGCAAGTAGAGCAGGCCAACGTCCTCGTCCTCAACAAAACCGACCAGGCCAGTCTCGCCGACTTGCTCCAACTACGCACGCTGCTGCACCATCTCAACCCCGATGCCCACTTGGTGGAAGCCACTTTCGGGCAGATAAACCCCGCCGAAGTGCTCGACACCCGCCGGTTTGGCCAGCCAAATACGGCGGCCGAGACCGGAGCCGCCCCGGCCCCGGCGCACGGCATCAGCGCCTGCCGCTTCCGCGACGAGCGGCCGTTTCACCCGGAGCGGCTGTGGGAATTCGTGCGCCAGGGCTGGCCGGCGGGCGTGCTGCGCTCGCAGGGCCTGTTCTGGCTGGCCTCGCGGCCCGAGGAAGTATTGAGTTGGCACCAGGCCGGGCCATCGCGCCGGGCCGCGCCGGTGGGTACCTGGTGGGCCGCCGTGTCCGACCGCGACCAGGACCCCACTTTCCAACGCGACGAGCTGGCCCTGCTGGCCCGCTGGCACCCCCAGTTTCAGGACCGCGTGAACACGCTGCACTTCATCGGCCAGGACCTGAACGAAACGCAGCTGCGGGCCGACCTCGAAGCCTGCCTTTGCACCCCGCTCGAAATCGGCCGCTGGCGGCGCGGAGCCATTTTTTCCGACCCCTGGCCGCATGGCTAAGCGCGGCTGAACCACGGCGGCCTCCAACCGACTGAGCCGGCCTGGGTCCGGCCACGTGCTACCACTTTCCTAGTCTTTCTGCCTTCCTGATGACTCCCGAAGCCCCGCCTGCCGACTTGCTGCTGCTGGCCCTGCGCGTCCACGCGGTGCGCCCCACGCCCGTGCGCCAGGCGGTGCTGGCCGTGCTACAAGGCTCGCCCTACGCCCTGTCCGGGGCCGAAATCGAACAGCAGCTGCGTCCGGCCTCTGACCGCATCACGCTGTACCGCACGCTCTGCACGTTCGAGAAGAAGGGCCTGATTCACCGCGTCATCGACCATTCCGAAACCGTGCGCTACGCCGTGTGCCCCGAACCTGCCGCCACCAGCATCACCGACCACGTCCATTTCAAATGCACGGCCTGCCAGCACATCTACTGCCTGGGCCAGGTGGCGGTGCCCGCCGTGAAATTGCCCGGCCAGTACCGGGCCGTGCGGGCCGACTACCTGCTCTCGGGCGTGTGCGCCCGGTGCCAGGCTGGGTGAGCGGTACATACGTCGGCCCACCTGCTACTGGCAAATGGGCCGGCTGAATGGGCTGCGGTATGGGTGAGCTTACATTTTGCCCTTCATTTTGCCGTCGGCCATTTTTTTATCGTGCGGGGTGTCCATATGCATCTTACCGTCGGTGCCAATTTCCTGGCCTTCCTTCAGCATCATTTTTTTGCCGTCCTTCATCATCACGTTGCCGTCGGCCATTACCTGGGTGCCGTTGGCAAGGGTCATGGTTTCGGTCATGGGCATCATCGTGCCGCTCTTCATCATCATCATTTTACCGTCCTTCATCATCATGTGGTTGTGCTCCATCTTGCCGTGGGCCATTTTGCCGGACTTGGCCATTTTCATCTTGGCGGGGGCGCTTTGGGCCTGGGCGGCGCTGGCGCAACAGACGAGGGCGAGGACGGGCAGGAGCTTGAACAGGTTTTTCATGGGGTTGGGGAATGGGTTGGGTTGGGAATTGGATTGAACGGTGAATGTACTTGATTTTGAATTGACTAGCCGGGTTTAGCGGGCCGGGTGGCGTGGGACGGCAGGCCCGCTGTTTGGTCGGCAGCATTTTTTTGCTCACCTAACACCCAAACCCGCCCCTTTTGCCGTACTTGCCTTTGAATGCAGGCGCATGCCACGTCCTGCTTATCCCCAAATCCGCTGACTTCCTGAACCTGTGGTGCGCTCCTACGCCGTGTTGCTGTTGCTGCTCAACTACCTGCTGGTGGTGGGCGGGGGCATGGCCGAGCGGCCGGCGAAGGTGATTGACCGGCCCTTTGCCTACATACACAGCCACGACTGCCAGCTGACGCACACGTTGCGCCTGGCCTGTTTTGACGACTGCAACGGGGTGCAGTACACCGTGAAGAAAAACGGGGAGCGGCCGCCGCTCACCCAACTGCTGACCAGCCTCAAGGGACTGGATTTGCACTGCCTGGCGGACACGCGGGTGGTGTTTGCCGCACCCGTATTCGGGCAAAGCGAAACCCGGCTGATGGCTTGGAATCAGGCCGTGCCGGTGGGCTACCGGGGCCGAATGGAGCTACCGCCCCGGCGGGGATAAGTCGTGCGTGGGCCTTGCGGGGCCTGCTGGTGCCGGGCGCGTGGCGTCCGGGCCATTTCGTCTTATCCATTCCGGACGCTGTTTGCGCGGGCCACTGAGCCGGTGCGGGCGTCGATACTCCTACTTCCCATGAATTTTCTAGCATTTGCTATCCAACCCGTGGCGGGCGCTGCGGGCGTTGTTTCCCGTGTGCAGCTGCCGGTGGCCGGCCGTACGGCCCTCCTGCACCCCGTCTTGCCCCACAGCAAAAGCAGGCCGCCATCTTCCACCACCGATGACCGGAACCGGCAGCGCGATGGCTTGGCCTTGCACCGGGCCCAGCACCGCAACCAATGTCGGGCGGCCTGTTTGAGCAAGTGCAATTAGCGCCGGTTGGTCATGCATGCTCATTCTATTGCCCGGCCCATTGAAGGGCCGGCGGCTGACACCCTGCGCATTGGCGCTACCCTGGACTACCCGGAAAAGGCATTACTCCAGCGCCTGCAAGCCCGCGACGAGCGGGCGCTCAACGACTTTGAGCGGCGCTACGGCGACGCGCTCAAAACACTCGTGCGTCGCCTCGTGCCCGATGCGGGCATGGCGCAAGACGTGTGGCAGGAATGCCTGCTACGCCTCTGGCAAGCGTTTCCGCACTACGACGCCGACCGGGGCGGCCTGGCGGTTTGGGCTCGGGCCATTTGCCGGAACGTAGCCATTGACGAACTCCGCGCGCCGCGCTGGCGCGGCCTGTCCCACACCCAGCCCTTGGAAATGACGGTGGACGCGCACAACTGGCCCGCCCCGGGGGGCTTCCAGCCCGAGTACATAGGCCTGCTGGCCCTGTCCCAACAGCTTAGCCTGCCGCAACAACAGGTCATTGACCTCATTTATCGGGAAGACCTGAGCTTCGAGCAAACGGCGCAGCACCTGCGGCTGCCGTTGGGCACGGTAAAAACCCACGTGCGCGCCGCCTACCAAGTCCTGCGTCAGCTGGCGGCGTAATCCTGGCTGGGGCTGAATACGACGTTTCTGTTTACTGATTTTCTCATTCGGGGGCTTCGCGCTGCAACGCGGGGCTTCCACCTTTTTTCTTTCGAATGAAACCTCTTTTTACGGTTAAGACGGTGGGGCAATTAGTGCCCGTAGGCCTGTTATTCCTGCTTTCGGCCGGCGCGGCGCGGGGCCAAAGCAGCGATGCCCGGCCCCGGGCCGACACGCTGAAAACGCAGCGGTTGGGCGACGTGGAGGTAACCGGCGGGGCGGTGCCCGTCAGCAAAACGGAGCTGTCGACGGAGGCCACGGCCAGCCCGGCATCGGTGACGCTGGTGGGGCGCGACTACGTGGCCCGGCAGGCGGTGAATTCCTACGGCGACCTGCTGCGGCCCCTGGCCGGGGTGACGGTGGCCAACTTCCAGCTCGGGGGCGTGGGCTACGGCGTGTCGATGCGCGGCTACGTGGTGACCGAGCACGCCCGCGACATCCTGTTTTTGATTGACGGCGTGCCGCAGAATCAGGGCTCCGACATCCAGACCAACGGCTACACCGATTTGAACCCGCTGATTCCGGAAACGTTGCGGCGCATCGAGGTGACGAAGGGACCGTTCAGCCCGTTTTACGGCGACCACGCCCTGGGCGGCACCATCCGGTTCGATACCGAGGACCGGCTGGCCAGCAGCGTCTCGCTCACGGGCGGCACCTACGGCTTCGTGCGGGCGGTGGCCATTGCGGGGCTGGGCAGCCAGGACCGCACCAAGGGCGGCGGCTACGTGGCCCTGGAAGAAAACCGCGCCGACGGCTACCGCGACAACGGCCACGACCAGCGCCTGAACGGGCTGGCCAAGTACTCGTTTCCGATGGCCGGCGGCATGGGCGCGGTGCGGGTGCAAGCCTTCAGCAGCCAGTTTGGCTCGGCCAACTACCTGATTCAGGCCGACGTGGAAAGCGGCCGTACGGGGCGGCGGGCGGCGCTGGACCCCACCGACGGAGGCAGCACGCTACAGCAAAACGCGGTGTTTACCTACCGGGGCGACAATGCGGAACACTACTGGACGGCCACGGCCTACGTGCAGCACCACGACTTCACGCGGTTTCGGGTGGGCCAGGACGGCATGACGCGAGCCCTGACGGCGCAGCGCAAGGAGGAAGGCAACCGGGTGTGGGCGGGCTTCGACCTGCGGCGTACGGTGGCGAGCACGCTGGCCGGAATGCCGGTGGAGTACGCCGCCGGGGTGAGCTTCCGGGGCGACGACATCGACCTGACGCGCTTCCAGACGGTGGGGCGGGTAGAAATCAAGCAGGTGCAGGCCCGGCGGGTGCGTACCTACACGCCGGCCGTGTACGGCCTGTTCCAGCTCAAGCCCACCGAGCGGCTGAAGCTGACGCTGGGGGCCCGCTACGACCAGCTGTACTACAACATCACCGCCGAGGCGCTGGATTCGGACTACCCGAACAAGGACCTGAAGCCGCACCCCGGCGTGTTTAGCCCGAAGGCGGGGCTGGCCTACTCGGTATCGTCGGCGGTGAGCGTGTTTGCCAACGCGGCGCGTGGCTTCAAGGCCCCGAGCGGCTACGAGGAGAATATCGACAACCCCGACCTGGGCGTGTCGCGGCTGAACACCTATGAGGTGGGCATTGCCGGGGATGATGCCTCGGGCCGGCTGCACGGGCTGGTGGCGGCCTACCGCACGGACCAGACCGGCGAAATTCAGAGCGACCCGGTGACCAACGCGCTGCTGAACTACGGCAAGACCCTGCGCCAGGGCATCGAGGGCGAGGGCCGCTACCGCTTTGGGGCGAACCCCGGCAGTTTGAGCGTGTTCGCCAACTACTCGGTGCTGCAGGCGGAGCTGCGCAACGGCGACGCGGGCACGCACTACGTGCTAAACGCGCCGAAGTACACCGGCGTGCTGGGGCTGGATTTCACGGCCGGGGCGGCGAGCAACGCGGCCAGCCA
Source organism: Hymenobacter sp. UYAg731 (assembly GCF_054061335.1). Taxonomy (NCBI): domain Bacteria; kingdom Pseudomonadati; phylum Bacteroidota; class Cytophagia; order Cytophagales; family Hymenobacteraceae; genus Hymenobacter; species Hymenobacter sp. UYAg731. The sequence continues at coordinate 620,731 of NZ_JBSSEC010000004.1, forward strand.
GCTAACCCTGTCGGTGTATGACCAGCTGGTGGGGCCCAAGCACCTGAACGACGACGGCTCGCTGGAAAGCCGGGCGTTTCAGCGGATGTCGGGCAAGCTGATTTTCACGCGGCCGGCCGCGTACCCGGGCTTCCGGGTGTTCGTGGAAACGACGTTTTACCCCGATGGCAGCCACGGGCTGGATGAAATGAGCTTCATGTCGGGCGGAGCGCTGCGCACCGCGCCGCAGGCGAAAGCGACGTTTTCGGCCGGAGTGAAGCTGCCGTTTTAGGGGGCTGGTTATGCTGGGCAACGAAGCGGCAGAGATGCTTCGACAAGCTTAGCATGACGTTCTTTTTGTCACCATTCAATCATCAACCGTTTTCAACCATTTACCATGAAAAAGACCACCACCATTCTGGCTGCCTCCGTTGCTGCTTTTCTGACCCTTACCACCCTGGCCCACGATGCGTGGGTGGACCCGCTGGGCGGGCCGGTGTACAAAATCCTGTACGGCCATAAGATTCCGGAGCCTTACCCCACGGTGAAAGTGACGTCCTTGAAGGTGCTGGACGCGGGGCAACAGCCGCTGAAATTTACCCGAACTGAGAGCAAGGAAGGGCTGAGCATTACGCCGGCGGGCAAGCCGGCGCTGTTTGTGACGGCGTTTGACAACGGGTACTGGGTGAAGGTGGGCGACGAGAAAGAGTCGCGCAATGTGCGCAAGTCGGCCCTGCCGGCGGGCACCGTGGGCGGGCAGTCGTCGCACCCGCTGAAGTGGTCGAAAACGATGCTCAGCTGGGCATCGTGGATGGCCAAGCCGATGGGCCAACGCATTGAGTTCGTGCCGGTGGGGCTCACGGCGCTGCCGAAGCCGGGCAGCTCGTTAAAGCTGCACCTGCTGCTGGATGGCAAGCCGCTGGCCAATCAGATGGTGGAGAACAACAGCAACGAAATGGGACCCAAAACCGACGCCAACGGCGACGTGACGGTGACCGTGCTCAAGGGCATCAACCGCTACGCGACGGACCACGACATCATGCAGGCCAACATGCCCGACGCGCAGCGGCTCAGCCTGACGGCGGCGCTGGTGTTCGTCGCCAAGTAGCGGCTGGTGGAGTCAGCTGCCATTCCCTTTTCTACGCTTTTATGGATACGACTCCCGTGGTGCGGGCGCTGCTAAACGAAACGCTGCTGGTGCAGCGACTACTGGCCCGCGACGAGCTGGCTTTTCGGCACTTGTATGAGCGATACGCAGACAACCTGCGGACCGTGATTTGGCGCGTGGTGCACGACGAGGCACTGGCGCAGGACGTGCTGCAGGAGGGCCTGCTGAAGGTATGGAGCAGCATCGGCAGCTACGACCCGAGCCGGGGGCGGCTCTATACCTGGCTGGCGCGGCTGTGCTGCAACTGCGCCATTGATGCGCTGCGCAGCGCCCGGTACCGGTTTCACCACGGCACGCAATCGCTGGACGCGGAGGGGGCGCAGCAGGTGCCGGCCGGGCTCACGTTCCGGCCGGAGCACATTGGGGTGCGTGAGCTGACGCTGCAGCTCAAGCCCCGGCAGCGGGAGGTGATTGACTTGCTATACTTTGGGGGCTACACGCCCACCGAAACGGCCGAGGAGCTGGGCATTCCGGTGCCCACGGTGAAAACGCGGGCGCGGGCGGCCCTGCGGGTGCTGGCCGGACTGGCGCGCTCGGGGCCATCGGCGTTGTTGCTAGGCAGCGCATGAACCGGCATTTGTTGGGGGATGGCGGAAGAAAAAAGTCCGGGTTCGCGCAAGCGGCCCGGCGCAATAAAAGTCCGGGCCGTGCGAGCGGTTCGGCACTACTAACGAGGCCCCGGCAGCGTTAGCGGCATAGCGGTGCAACCAAAACGAGCGGGCCAAATGGTCCGCTCGTTTTGGTTTGTGGTGGATTGATTTGTGATGGAGTTTTCTTGGCCACTATCCCGTAGCTGGAAAACTCGAATAATTCCGGGGTGGCGGGCCACTTCGATGCGGCCGCCGGCATTACTCATCATTTTATCATATAGAGGCCAATACCCGAGGCTTGGACGTGGTCGTGCAGGTGCTAAAACAGGTCGAAAAGCTTTTTTGTCGGGCATTCAAAAGGGGCGCTTATCTACCCCGTTTATTTAAAAAGCGTAGCGTGTTCCTGCTCCATCTGCTGGTGTTCAACCAGTAGCCGGTAGTGCTCCTGCTCCATCTGCCCGTCTTCAGCCTGCATGGCGGCGTGGTCAGCGTGTATCCGGTCGCTGGAGACAATGCCCGAGGCATGCGCGGTTTCCAGCGCGGCGTGGCGAGCCAGCACCTCGGCATGGTACCTCATCACTCGCTGGTGTAGTTTCATAAAAGCGCGGTGGCGCGTTTCCAGCACCTGAAACACGGGCCATTGGTCCTGGTGCCGGGCCTGCGCCTGGGCCAGCGCGGCGGCGTGGCCGGCTTCCATCGCCGAGTCGGCGGCTTCCATGCGGTGGTGGTGGGCTTCCATTTGCTGATGGTCGGCCACGAGTTGGCGGTGGGAAAAAGCGCTGCTTTCGGAGAATGCGGGGCCGGCTTTCATAGCCTCGTCGGTCTTTCTACCCGAAAGCTGGCAGCCGGCAGCCAACCCACTGGCCAGCGCGAAAAGCAGAAAAAACCGATGGGCAGGCATAACCAACACGTCGTTTAGCGATGAGTACCGAGAAAAATCAGGCCGACACGAACGTGCCAAAAACCAGCTCGTGGTTCAGCGCCGTGGCGGCTCGGGTGCCGCTGGCCGCCGCCAGAATAGCTTGGTGAAAAGGCCCGGTCATCTCGCCCACCGCGTACACGCCGGGTACGCTGGTGAGGCCCGTTTCACTCACCTTCACATACACGCCATCTGGGCTTAAGGCGCAGCCCAACTCGGTGGGCAGGTTGCTGCTTTGGCGCTGCACGGGCTCCAGAAACAGCATGTCGAGGGGCAACCGGCTTCCATTTTTAAGTCGAAGCGCTATTGGGCAGCGCGCCGTGCCGTCGAGGGCCGCCACCGGGTGCTCATTCACTGCGATATTCAGGTGAGCCAAGTGCGCGTGCTGCGCCGGGGTGATGCCGGCCGGGCCATCGGTGGCCAGTGTCAGCTGGGGCACCCATTGGCGCACCAGTACGGCCTGCTGGTAGCCGGCTTCCGCGCGGCCGTACACCACTACGCGGCTGTGGCGGCTTTCCCAGCCGTGGCAGTACGGGCAATGGTACACGCCGCGGCCCCACATCGTGGCCAGGCCCGGCACGGCCGGCAGGTCATTCACGATGCCCGTTGCCAGTATCAGGAAAGGCGCGGTCACTTCAACTCCGCCCGCCAGGGTGAGCGCGCTGCCCGCCATCGTGTGGCGCACCCGCTGCACATCGGCCACGCAGATTTCTACGTCGTAGGGTTGCAGGCGTTCGCGCACCGTGCGCAGTAGCTCCTGCAGCGTGGCTCCGCCCCGGGGAAAAGAAAAGTTGTGGGAATGAAAGGATACGGCCTCGCGGGGCAGCTCGCCCCCCAGCACCAGCACCCGCCGGCGCGCCCGACCCAGAACCAGGGCCGCACTCAGGCCCGCGTTGCTAGCTCCCACGACAATGACGTCGTAGCGGGCCAGGTAAGGAAGTGAAAACTTACGCATCGTGAACGAGGAATAGATAAGCAGCGGGTGGTCATGCGAAGCTTTGCGCAGCCTCGCATGACCGTTCTGCGCGGGGTAGCTCAAACTGCTGTTTAACTGTTATTTAAGCATCGCGGCGTGCTCCTGCTCAATGCGCTTATGGTCATCGACCAGCTGACGGTGCTCCTGCTGCATTTGCGCGTCCTCGGTCTTCATGGCGGTGTGGTCGGCTTGCATCTGGGCATCGGTGACGCTACCGGCGGCGTGGTTTTTTTCCAGCTCGGCGTGGCGGGCCAGCACCTCCGTGTGGCGCTGCACCACGGCGCGGTGCTTGGCAAGCAGAGCAAGGTGCTGGGTTTTCATCGTTTGGAAGGCGGGAGTCTGGTCTTTGCCGGCGGCTTTAGCGGTGGCCAAAGCGGTGGCGTGGTCGGCTTCCATTACCGAGTCGGCTTCTTCCATGCTGCGGTGGTCGGCCTCCATTTGCTGATGGTCGGCCGCGAGTTGGGTATGAGTGATGGTGGTGGGGCTGGCAGCGGCCGGGGTATTGGCAGTAGCTGCGGCCTGGTCGGCAGGTTTGCCGGCGTTATCGCAGGCCGTGAGCGTAGCGAAGCCCAGGCCGAGCGCCAGCAGGGTAATAGAGGATGGAAATAGTGATTTCATGACGAAATGAATGGGGAAAATGCGTTGGGGAAAATCAATTAGGGAAGCAAAAAGTAGCCGTAAAAGCGGGGCGTGTTCCGGGGCCAGACCGGGGCCGCCCGCTGCTTGCAGGCAGAGGCGGCCCCGGCGGGCCAAAGTGGACACCCCGCGGCCAGAAACAAGCCTGCCACTCACCAGCAGGCCCGTTTCGGCCAGGGTGGCCCCGGAAATAGTTCGCCGCTTATTGCACCGTCGTCGGGAAAGTCACCTCCACGTCGGTATCGCCGGGGGCGAAGGTGCCGTTCTTCACGCCGGGCTGGTGACGCAGCGTGATTTTGAGCCCGCCCGTGCCCGCCGCTGTGGTCACGAGGCGACTGGTCAGGCCCACTTCCAGGTTCTTCGAGTCCTTGTCGGTGCGCGTAACGGTGAGAAGGCCGGCCGGCGTGGGCTCAAAGAAAAACAGGTGGTCGTCCTTCTCCTTGGCGATTTCGTCGGAGGTGATGACCACCGGGTTTTTCGTTTCGTCGAGCAGCGTGAGCACGCCCGAGTAAGTGGTATTGGCTTTCAAGCCGAGCGCCCCGATGACGGGGGCCGCCCCGCCGGTGCCGTCCACGTCTTTCCAGGTCACGGTGGTGGCCGCGCCGCCGCTAGCGGGCGTCAGCACGTAGGTCACGGTCGTAATCTGCTCGTTGTCGTTGTCGGGCTTGGGGTCTTCTTTGTCTTTTTTGCACGCCGAGAAGACGAGCGGCGTGGCCAGCAGCAAGGCGGCCAGGCGGAAGCGGGATTGGAAAATAGTCATGACGAAAAAAATGTGAGAGATGAAAAAATGTGAGGAATGTGAAAAATGTGGGTTTGTTAAAAAATGAAAGAATCAATAATGGCGATGTCGAAAAACAGCGAATCGGGTTCGCGAAAGGTTATTTCCGGGCCGCGCCGAAGGCCAGCGGCACCCGCAGGCGCAGGGTCACGTTCTGGCCCAGCTCGTCGAGGAAGTAGCGGTAGCGGTTGAGGTAGTCGCGGTAGCGGGTGTCGAGCAGGTTAGTGCCGGTGAGGCTGATTTCGAGCGGGGTGCGCGGCCCCAGGCGCAGCGTGCCGCCTACTTCGGCCCCCAGCAGCCAGTAGCCGGGGGGCGGGTCCTGGTAGTCGCGCTGTTCGTTGTCGCGCGGCACGCGGGTCTGGCGGCGCACGCCCTGCGCGCCCAGCTGGGCATAAAATCCCGAGAGGCGGCGCGGCGCGGCGAGCGGGCCACCGGCCGGCACTTCGTAGCGCAGCCAGGTTTCGAGGCGGTCGGCGGGGGCCAGGATGAGGTAGTCGTTTAGGCGCAGGTCGCGCTCGACCACCGTGGCGGCTTTCAGGCCCAGCGTGAGCGGGCGGGCCACCCGGTAGGCCACCAGCAGGTCCAGGCCTTGCAGGCGGGCATCGGTTTGCTGGTAGCGGTACGACGGAAACAGGCCCCGAATGTCGAGCACGGGCGGAATGGGCGTTTCAAAAATGTAGTTGTCGATGCCGGTTTGGTACACGGTCAGCTCGCCGTTGAGGCGGGGGTGGTCGTGCCAGCTCAGGCCCAGGGCCACCGAGCGGGCCGTTTCCGGTCCCAGCGTGGGCGTACCGGGCGGGCGCGTGATGTCGTAGCCCTCCTCGTAAATGCCGTTGTGCACGCCCTGGCTGGCCCGCTCGTTGGCGGCCGGGGCGCGTTGCATCAGGCTGGCATCGGCCCGCAGCGTCACATGCGGCCCCAGCTCGCGCACCAGCCCCAGCGAGGCGGCCGGCGTGGTGAAGGCGAAGCTTTCGCGCACTACTTCAAACGTGCCGCTCACGCGGGTGGGCCGGCGGGTGTCGAGGGCGCGGCGGTCGAGGCGCAGGCCCGCTTCGAGCAGCCAGGGGCCGGGGTGCCAGCGCCCAATGGCGTACGCCCCGCCCGTCTGGTTGGTGTAGTACGGGATGAAAAAGCGGCTGCCCGGCCGGTAGGTATTGTCCTGCAACGTGCCGCTCAGGCCCAGCTCGCCGCCGAAATTGCCGCGCGGGCGGGGCACCCAGCGCAGGTCGGCGGTGGTGGTTTGGTTGCGGTAGTCCAGCTCGGGGATGTTCTGGTCGGCCAGATTATCGTTGCGGGGGCGGTGCTTGTCGTACTCGCCGCGCTGGTCGGCCTGCTGGGCCAGGGTCAGGTTCAATTCCCCGCCGCAGCCCGGCAGCTTGTAGTAGCCGCTGAGCTTGAACAGCGTGTGCTGAATCTGTTGGTACGGCCGGCCGATGTGGTAGCCGAACGAGGCCGGCAGCGGGGCCGGCGACGAGCCACGGGCCACCGTATTCCAGTTTTCCGGCACCGGGTACAGGCCCAGCTGGGCGTTGTACTGGCTCACGAAGGCCTCTACGCCCCAGCGCTCCCGCCGCCAGCCCACGGCCCCCGAGTAGTTGTATTCGGCCAGGGCCGAGCTGCTGATGCGGTAGTCGGGCGTGCGGCTGAGGCCGGCGCGGCGCACGGTGCCCTGCGCCCGCCAGGCCAAGCCGGGCAGCTTGCCGGGCGAACCCTGCACCGTGGCCGACACCGCGCCCAGGCCGTTGTTGCTGGCCCCCACCAGGTGCAGGTCGGCGGTAGTGCCGGCCGAATCGGGCAGGGCCGCCGGCTGGGCCAGCACTACCCCGCCAATGGCATCGGCCCCGTAGCGCACGCCGGCCGCGCCCTTCACCACCGTCAGCTGCGAGGCCACGAAGGGGTCGATTTCCGGGCCGTGGTCCTCGCCCCACTGCTGGCCTTCTTGCCGCACGCCGTTGTTGAGCAGCGCCACGCGGTTGGAGTGCAGCCCGTGAATCATGGGCTTGAACACGTTCGGCCCGGTCTGGATGGCGGACACACCGCTCACTTTCAGCAGGGCCTCGCCCAGGCTCTGGCCGCGGGTGGCGGCCAGCTCGCGCCCGGCCAGGGTCGCCGTGGCCTGGGTGGGCGTGGCCGGGGCGGCCGCGCCGCGCACCACGGCCCCGGCCAGCTGCACGGCATCGGGATGGAGCTGGAAGTTGCGGACCACGGCCGTGACCACGCGCACCTCCAGGGTTTCGGCGCGGTAGCCCACGAAGCTTACTTCGAGGTGGTAGGTGCCGGGGCAGACGTGAAAGTGGTAGTTGCCGTCGGCCCCAGTGGCGTTTACCTCGCCGGTTTCGAGCAGGCGCACGGTGGCCCCCGGCAGCAGTACGCCGGCTTCGTGGTCGGCCACACGGCCAGCTAACGCCAAGGTGCAGGCTGCGGGCGCCGGAGCAGTTTGCGCCCGGCTTGGCTGGGCCAACAGGCTCAGCAGCACCACGCTCAGCCACGCCGCGATGCGGCCCGGCAGGCAGGAAACAATTCCCATGAAGTAGAAAAGGGGCTGCCTTGCAGGCAGCATAAGCGCGAGCCGGTCCCAGACCGCGGCGCAGTCAGGACAGGGCGTAGCTTAAACTAGCTAAAGTCGGGGTGCCGCTTAGGCCAGTGGCGGCCCGCGCAGCTGGGCGGGGCAGCGCGCAATCCAGGGCGCGGTGGCCACGGTGGGCACGGGCGCGGTGGCAAAGCACGGCTGCGTGGCCGGAGTCGGTACCACCACCGGCGCACCTGGTAAAAAGGGCACGCTATACAGGTCTTCGACCGGGCAGTGCTTGTGCTGGACGCTCACCAGGGCTTTGCCCTTATGGCGGAAGGCCGGGGCCTGGGCGGGCTCCTCGGTGGTATGCTCGTGGCCGTGCAGCGCCAGTATCCATGCCTCCGGCAGCAGCGTCCGCGTGAGGCAGAGCAGCATAAGCAAGGTGAAATACGGGCGGAGAACGAAGCGCAACGGCGTAATATTAAACAGGCTCCCTAATACGCGGAACCGTCGCTAGTAGGTTCCAGGCGACGGACAAAGGTACAAACAAAAGCCAATGACAGATTTTTATTAATGCAACTTAGTTGCATTAAGGTTTGCCTCCCGCTACCTTTGCCTGGCATTTAAATCCCTTTGTTGATATGGTAACTCCCCTTCCCGCACAGCGCAAACTGCCGGTTACCGTGCTCAGCGGCTTCCTGGGCGCGGGCAAAACCACCTTGCTCAACCACGTGCTGCACAACCGCGCGGGCCTGAAAGTGGCCGTCATCGTCAACGACATGAGCGAGGTGAACATCGACGCCAACCTGGTGGCCCGCGAGGGCGGCCTCTCGCGCACCGAGGAAAAACTGGTGGAAATGAGCAACGGCTGCATCTGCTGCACCCTGCGCGAGGACCTGATGCTGGAAGTGGAAAAGCTGGCCCTGGAAAACCGCTTCGACTACCTGCTCATCGAAAGCACCGGCATCTCCGAGCCGCTGCCGGTAGCCCAGACCTTCTCCTTCGTGAGCGAAGACGGAGCCATCGACCTGAGCCGCTACTCGCGCCTCGACACGATGGTGACCGTGGTCGATGCCTTCAATTTCGCCACCGATTTCGGCAGCCTCGACCGCCTGCCCGACCGCCAGCTCAACGAAGCTGACCCACAGGACGAGCGCGCCATTGTGAACCTGCTCACCGAACAGGTTGAGTTCGCCAACGTCATTGTCCTCAACAAGGCCGACTTGGTTGAGCCGCGCTTTCTGGGCGAGCTGCGGGCCATTCTGGGCCAGCTCAATCCCAGCGCGCGCATCGTCGAGGCCACGTTCGGCAAGGTCGGGCTGGAACACCTTCTCAATACCGGCCTCTTCAACTTTGAGGAAGCGGAACAAAGCCGGGGCTGGCAGGAGGAGCTGAAAAAAGCGCATCACACCCCCGAAACCGAAGAATATGGCATCGGCAGCTTCGTCTTCCGCGATAGCCGGCCCTTCCATCCGCAGCGGTTCTGGGACTACATTGCCGACGGCTGGCCGGGCGAGGTCATCCGTAGCAAGGGCCTGTTCTGGCTGGCCTCCCGCCCCGCCGATGCCCTGAACTGGGGCCAGGCCGGCGGCTCGCTGCGCACCGAAAGCGCGGGCTCCTGGTGGGCCGCCATCGAGCGCCCCGAACTCAACCCCACCTTCCGGGAAAACCGAGCCACCATCATGGCCCGCTGGGATACCCGGTTTCAGGACCGCCAGAACGAGTTGGTGTTCATCGGCCAGGACGTGCCCGAGGCGCGGGTGCGCCAAGAGCTCGAAGCCTGCCTCTGCACCGAAACCGAAATCAACCACTGGCAGCGCGGCGGCTCGTTTCAGGACCCCTGGCCCGCCTTCTAAGCCCATGCCTACCTTCTCCTTTCGCCGCGCCGCCGACTACGGCGGCGTGCTCAACGCCGTGCTCTGCGGGGTGCATTGCGCCGTGGGGCCGCTGCTGCTGGTCTGGTGGGGCACCCGCAACCCCGGTGCCACCGCCGAGCGCTGGGAACTGGCATTCCTGGTCTTGAGTGGCGTGCTGGTAGCGCTGGCTACCCGGCGGCATTCCTCCACGGGGCTGCGCCTGCTGCTGTGGGGGTTGTTCGCCGTGTTTGCGGCGGCGGCCCTGCTGGCCGAACGCTGGCCGGCGCTGCAAGCCGTACAATACGCGGCTTCGGCGGGCCTCATTGCCGCGCATTTGCTGAACCAGCGGCATTGCCGCCGCTGCGTGGCGGGCCCGTCCTCCCACCATGCCCATCGAGTTGCTGAGTAACGAGTAGGCCGTCCGCCGCGGCCGCTACCACGTCGTCACCAGCCCGGACGATATCAAAAAAAATACCCCGCTCGCAAACTGCAAGCGGGGTATTCAGCAACAAAATACGGGAAAGGTTGCCCGGAATGGGAAGGTCGGAAGATGAAATTTATGGCTTAAGCTTCGGCTTTTCCTTCCGAACGCCCTTGAACGGCTTCCCGTCCTGCTTCACGTCCATAAAGCGCCCCGTTTCCGTGTCCCGCTTCACGAATTGCTCCGTTACGGGGTTGAAAGTCTGCGAGCGTTTGCGTACGGCCCCTTTGCGGGCCCCGTCGCCAATTGGTGGGTTGGTTGCCATTGGTATGGTGCTGAATGATGTACAAGAAGTTACGGCTTATTTTGCGTACCGCGCCGCCCGGTAACTAATAAGCTTCAGTCGAGCACAGTATTGGCCGGTAGCACCACGCCGCCGTTGCCATCGGGTATCGTCACCTGAAGCAAAACTTCCTCACCGGGCGTGCTTTGGTTGAGCTTGTCGAGCAGTACTTCTTGCCCGGAATTCTCCCACAGCGAGTGCATCAGGATGGTTTGCGTGCTCAAATCCACGATGTACACGCGGTTCAGCTCGTTGATGACTTCAGCGGCATCGTCGCCGGCCCCGATGGCATCCATCAGCCTCTGCGCGTACCCGCGGGCTTTGCGGTCGGCCGTCGCGCGCAGCTTGATAGCCCGTTTCATGCGACGGCGAAATTGGATTTGGTAAGCAGTTAAGCTGGCCATGTTCTGAAAAGTAAAAAGATGAATAAAAAGCCCGAATGGGCAATAGAAAGGGCCGAAAGCTTAGGGTTCCGACCGGGTGGTGAGCTGGCTCACGGCGGCGGCCACGGCCCCGGCCGTAATCAGGTAGCCCCCGACCGCCGCCATGGCCGCCGGTAGCGCCACCGGGCTGGCCACGATGGCCGCACCCACGCCGGCCAGCACCAGGCCCACGCGCCGCAACACGGTGAAAAACTTGGGGGTTGGAGCCTGCAGGCGCTGCAGCATTCCGAGGGATTCGGTTGGTTGCATAAACAATGAGTTATGGTGAGGAAATAGCTGCGTTATTCGCTCCCAGGCAATGCTGGTGAGGTTTATTGCGGATTCCGCTACGGCGGCCGCCGGTTGTGGTCGGCCATGAACAGTGCCTCAATTCGCCGCAAGGAGTCGTTGATGTACTGCAGCTTCACATCGATTTTGGCCTCCAGCTGCGCGATGTCATTCTTCCAGTTGGCCTTCATCTCCGCAATGCTCTGCTGCGCATTCGCCAGCTTCACTTGCTCCTCAATTTGCTTGGCCCGCAGCTCGCGCACCTCCTCATAAAACGCCCGCAGAAAGAACGCAATGATGGCCACCGTAGCCCCGAGTACCCACTGAAACACGTCCATCACAAGGCCGAATCAGGAGTGTGAGCAACCGCCGCCGGCACCGGAAACCGGAACGGGTTACCCGTCCATATCCGCCGGTCGGGGATACCAATTTCGCGACAGAAATCCGGCACCCAGTAGGCCGGGCAGGCTTTTTCACGCACCTGGTTGTGCCCCAGCACCCGCAGGTTGGGATAGGCCGCCACGTAGTCGCGCACCAGCTTGGTCAGCGCCGTGCGCTGCGGGGCGGTGCGGTTATCCACGGCCTGCATCAGCGTGCCCACGCCCCCGGTGTAGCAGATATGTACCGTGTTGCTGTTCGAAACCTTAATGCCCAAGCCCGCATACGGGTAGGTGCCGTTGGTCACCAGCGCGTCGCTGTAGAGCCGCACGGCCCGCCCGTCGGCTTCCACGAGCCAGTGGTAGCCGCCGCGGCTCCAGCCGCGCCCGCCCTCGACCACGGGCCGCATGAAGTAGGCCTGCAGCTCCCGCGCCGTCCAGGCCTGACTGCCTGCCGTGCAATGCAAAATCAGAAATTCAATGGTCCGCATAGTCGTTGTCGCGGGGCCAATTGGAGCCCCACAGTTTCAACGACAAAGCACCGGTTCAGCGCCCGCAAAAGCCAGCGCAAAAACCGGTAGAAACGGCCGGGCCGCCCGCTTCCGGCCGCCTATAACCTACTTCACCTCCTTGCCGCCGGTGCGTTCCATCACCAGTTGGCGCAGCTGCTGCGAATCCTTGGTCATGGCCTCGAGCATCCCCAGCAGCCGCTCGCTGGCGTTGGCCGGAATATTCGTCGTGACCCGCGCCACCACTTCCCACAGTTCCTTCACCTCCTCGAAGGGCAGCAGTTGCGAGCCGTAGAACGAGTTGTCAAACTTCAGCTCCACTGACTCGCCGGTCCGTAGCGGGCCGCCCAGCCGCGCCGGCCGCACGTCCGCCTCCGTCACCACCACGTACAGATGGCTTGGCGGTATGAGGTCCCAGCGCTTCACGCGGCGGCCCACCACAATGTCGCCGTGGCCCACGGTGGACCCCAGCCGGTCGCCTTCCACCTCAAACGCCCGGTGAAACTCGGCCGTGAAGCCCGGCAGCGTCAAGGTTTCAAACGCCCGCAGCCCGTCCGGCAACCCCGCCTGGTGCCAGTACTGGTCCTGCGTCATCGCCGGCACCAGCACCACGCTGCCAGCGCTTGGTGTGGGCACCGCTGCTGCCATCGGCTCAGCGGGCACCGGTTCCGATGCCGTATGCAGCATCGGCGCGGTGCCCGTCAACAGCCATTCGGCCCGCACCTCGGGGTACGCCCGCAGCATGTCCACCAGCGTCTCGAAACCAGGTTTCGCCTCGTGCCGAATCAATGCATAAAGCTTGTTCGGCCGGTCATAGCCCATTAGCCCCGCCATCTGGTAGGCATTCTGGCCGTAATGCGCCAGCAAAGCCGCCAGCCGGTCCCCGAAACGCTCTTGTTGTTCCTGCTGCTGTTCCATACACAAATACTGTACACTAATATACCCACAAACATACCATTTTTGTCCGGTATACTGTACAACACTGTCTACTCCCACTTTGAACCCGCTAACACTTAACAGTTTCAGTTGGGCGGCTCCCCGGCCCTCCGCTTTGCTGCGGGCCGGGGCCAGGCTGTCCAGGGGTCCGCTGACGCTCCCGTGCTGCGCACCGCTCCCTTCGGTCGCGCCCTTCCCATCCTTGCCGCATCCGCCCGATTCAGTTGCTGCTGCTGCGACAACACCCTGCGCTCCGGCCCACTTCACTGCGCTTCCTTCGCAACGCGGCGCTTCGGTCGTTGCTCCTGGCGTCGCGCCTCCCTCCGCTTGCTATGGCTCCGGTCGCTGCGTTCAGCCGGCCTCCGCTACCGCAAAACCACCGCACCCGCCCGGCTCCCGTTAGTCGCCCGGCTCTTTCTCCGCTCCCGGGCCGCGCAGGCCCGAAAAAAGGCCCTGCGCCGCCCGCTCGCTCCCCTACAACAAGGGGCAGGCCACGGGCTAAAAAGAGCCCGCCGCCCGCGCCGTACTATCTGCGTTCAGGCCACGCAGGCCAATAAGCAAGGCCCGCTTCACGGAGTGTTTTATTGGGGAGTACCCCAAGCCCCCGCCATCATGCCCAGGCTTGCCGCCCGGTCATCCTCCTCGGGCTCCACCGCCTCCCGTTGGTCGGCCGCTACTCCCTCACAAGGCCCGCTTCGCGGAGGTTCTACCGGGAGCCTCGAGGCCGGCCCCCAAACCCCCTGGCCGAGGGTATTTAAGGCTTGTTCAGGGGCCAGTGCCCGGTGCTGCCCGGCAGCCGGGGCGGGGCTAGTCCAAGGGCAGCAGCTCGCAGCGGCGGCCCAGGCGGCGGGCGGCTTTCAGGGCGCTTAGGGTCCCCTTGCTGCGCCCGTCCCACACCACCAGCACCAGGCTAGCCCGGCGCACTATTTCGGCGTTGCGCACGTGGGGCGCGGCCGTGGGGCCGTGGGTGGCATAGTCGGGCCGCAGTTCCGTCAGCGGCACGCCGTGCGTCCTGGCCCAGGTGGCGGCCAGCGCGTCCACACCGGCCGCGCCGCCGCTCACCACTTCCGCCGGGTTCAGTTCCGCCAGCCGGGCCAGCAGTGCGGCGCAGCTTTTCACACCCCGGCTGCCCACCACGGCCACCACCTTTTTCTGGTTGTTTTCCATACTCAAATGTACAAAATAATTAACAAACTTTGTGCATTTATCTGTACAGAAGTCTTGTATATTGTACATAGTTTTGTATCTTTGAGTATCAAGTCGGGAGAGGCCCGACTGCCCGCCCTACCCGGAGGCCTACGGCGCGGGGCACCCACGGCTAACACATACAGCCATGCAACCCAATCAACTTCTGCAGCTCGCTGCTGCCGCCTGGAAAGGCCCCGCCCTGTGCTCGTTTTCGGGCATCTATGTTTCGCAGTCCGCCGCTACCTATGGCAAGGGCGGCACCACTTGGCACGTCATGCTTAGCCTGGCCAGCCGGCCGGAGTGCCAGCCTTCCGGTGGGTTCGCCGGCATGTCACCCTGCCCGTTCCAGGCGCTACGCCTGGCCTTTCGTGCCATGCGGGCCGCTGCCCCCGGCTATGCTTTTGTGGCCCTGTGGGAGGTGTTGAAGGCCGAGGATGAATACGCCGGTTGCCCGGTTGCCCTGGCCCGTGGTTAGTGTCGCCGCTCCCATCGTTCAGGTGGGGGCGGCCGTGCCGCCCACCGCCGCCGCCTTGCAGGTGGCCACCGTTGCGCTGGCCACCGCCCGCACCGCCTGGCTGGCCGCCCCTTTCGAAGAGTGCAGCACCGCCGGCGCGTGGTGGGCCGCATTGGAGGCTGCCCGCACCGCCTACTTCTCCGCTTGGTTCGCCCACCGCGCCGCTACTCGTCCGGCTCCCGCGCCGCGTCCGTCGCTGGCCGGCACCACCCCCATGGGCTTGCTGCTGGCCGCCCGTTCCTAATTTTTTCACCAGGGGCCGCCCCGTCGGGCGGCCCCACTAAAGAACCTTCCCCATGCCCCAAACCACCGTTACCTACCAGCCTCAACTGCTCGACCCGCACAGCGCCGCGCCGCAGCCGGTGAGCCCCCGCAACGGCAAAAGCTTCAAGCTGGCCGAATTGTACGAGCTGCTCGATTGCCAGCTTGTCGATGTGGTGCGCCTCACGCCCGAACTGATTTTGATAATCGACGACGAAGGCAAGTTCCGCAACCCGGCTTACCTCAACCTGCTGGCCACCTACCTGTGGCACCAGCACGTGCCCGCCGCCCGCGGCGTCGACTCCATTGTCGGCCGCGTCATTCTGTGCCACGACAAGCAATTCAAATAAACCCAACCTCAATACGGCGCAGGGGCCGACCGCCAACGGGCCCCGCTTTTTCAATTCCAACCAGTTACCACTATGTCAACCGCCACCAAAACCGCCAAAACCACCACTGCAGCCGCCCCGGCCGTTGCCGCCGCTCCCGTCATGGCCATTGTGGCCGCCGCGCTGCGCCCGGCCTACCTTACCGAGAAGGCCGACGAAGCCACTGGCGAAGTGGTGCAGGTGTCGCGCTTTCGCTACCTGCCCGGCCACCCCCGCCAGGTGCGCTTCGATGCCAAAGCTGGCCAGTTCAACATCAACGGCACGGTGCCGCTTGGGGCTTCCATCTCGTTTGTGCCGCTGGCCTGGCGCGTATTTCAAGATGACATTCTGAACATGGGCCGCAAGCTGTGGGCCGAGCTGTTTTTTGCCGACGACAAGGGCGCTGTGTGCGCCGTGCTCTTCCACGGCTACAGCGTTGAAAACCTCTACCGCCTCATTGAGCCCCTGTTTTACGACGACCTCACCCTGGCCGACGTGGTAGTAAAGGCGCAAGCGGTGAAGAAGGAAACCACGAAGGACGGCAAGAAGGCCACGTATTATATCGCAGAGTTCAGCTACGAAGCCGCCGCCGCGGCCGAGGTAGCCGCCCGCCGAGACTTTGCCCATGACTTCCCCATCTGGCGCGCCGAGACGCACACCGGCAAAGCCGACACGCGCATTGTCCATGGCTACGCCGTGCCCGCCGAGGCCGAAACCCCCGCCGAAGACGAGGCTGAAGCCCTGGCCATTGCCGCCTAGCACCTTGCCCGGCCGCCCGCCCCACACCGGAGCGGGCGGCCCTGGCAAGGCCCCTAATTCCTATTCCTAGCTCTTCATTGTCCCATGTTCTATAACCTCACCCAGCACCCCAACCTGACCCAGGCCCAGCACCGCGCCCTGCCTCACGCCAGCAATACCGACCTCTCCAACCTCAAAGCCGAGCTAATGGGCCAACTCCGCCGGCCCAACCCCGACGCCCTGGCCTACGGCTCGGCTTTCCACGCCGCCACCCTGGAGCCGCGCACCTACGCCCGCACCGCCGACCGCTGCCCGTGGGCCCAGCTCGAAGCCCTGGCCCGCCACGTGCGCCGCCACCGCTACTGCCGCGACCTGCTTTACCGAGGCACCGCCGAGCTCACCCACACCGCCATTCACATCGATACCGGAGTCGAAGTCAAAGTGCGCCCCGACCTGCTAGTCGTCAGCCCCGGCGGCCGCGCCCGCACCATCATTGACTTCAAAACCACCAGTTGCCCCGACCTGCCGCACTTCCTGGCCAGCGCCGAGCAGTACGACTACGACCGCCAGGCCGCGCTTTACCTCGACGCGCTGCAAGCCACCCGCTTTCTCATCATCGGCGTGCAGAAACGAAACCCGCACCAGGTATGGGTATATGACGCCACGGCCGCCCCCGGTTTCATCGAGCAGGGCCGCCGAAAATACAACGCCCTGTTACGCCGCTACGCTACTATGCAAGCATCGGAAGTGGAGCAGTATGCAGCCCCTTCATTGACCTTGGCCGCCTGACTCTGAAAGCGTCCCGCTGGCAGCGCCAGCGGGGCGTTTTTGGCCGGTTCGCGCCGGAATCGGCGTGCTGACGCACGGGTCCGTGGCCGGTGGGTCGCACTCCGTTGCTCCTTTCCGCCGCCCCCGGCCCCAACAAGTTTGCGTTCAGGCCACGCAGGCCAAAACCATTCCACTGACCTGTTTCATTTTATTTAGTGGTAAAGCTCGGTAAATGCGGTTGCGGGCTTGCATCTTGCGCCAATTTAAACTCGAGGATAGCAGCAAACAATATTAAGTGTAGGGTATGGCTCGTAGTGGTGGTGCTGGCAATTTTAGTGGGGTTGATTATCAGCTGCTGTTTACGGCCACTCGTTTGGCGGAGGCATTGGTTTCTGACGCGGTTATCTCGGCGCATCCCGAGGTCCACGACCTGTTGCCCCATCCAGGCCTAAACGCGGAAACATTTTCCGGGCTAAAACCTGCCGTCGATGATTTAGTGGTATTGCGCCGCCAGCAGCCGCCTACCCACTACAGCTTGAAGTACCAGGCCAGTCAGCCGCATTGGGACGTGGGCCATCTGAAGTCACGGCAAGTCCTCGCCGATTTTTACCAGCAGCATCAGCAGAACCCCACTGCCAGTATTGTATTAGTCTCCCAAAGCCCTCCGGCCCGCGAGCTGCAAGACTGCTTGGATAGGGTGCAAGGCGCCACGCCCCAAACGCTACTGCACCTGCTTGAATCAACGGCAGCCCAAAAGGCTTACGCCAGCATCGAGACGTTTCTGGCGGACACGTTCAGCTGCTCAACCGTTGAAGTCATTGCTTTCCTCCAACGGATTAGCTTTTTGCACCGGCCCGCCGAGCTCCTGGAATTAGAGCTGAACTACTTACTGGGCCCCCTTGTGGCCAATGTAGCCCTCGTAATGGATGCCTTGAAAGGGCTTGCCCTTCATTACGGAAGAATCCAGCAGCCACTTACGGCGCAGCTGCTGGCCGACGAGCTGGCTCGGCGCGACATTTATCTGATTGCGCCGCCCAATGCGGTAGAAGTCCAACAGCAGCTTGACCGTCTGGCGACAATGCTGACCAGCGCGCCCGCTTCATTGCGACGAGACGGCATCCATCACCACATTATCCGGCCCGAAGTACTGGCCATGGTGGATTGGGTGCAAAGCCCGGTAAAGCCAGTAACCAGCGCCGATGATAACACCGTTGGAGTTACCCCCAGGAACCGCAGCAAAATTGTGGTGGGTGGGGCAGGAGTGGGCAAAACCGTAGTGATGCGCGACATCTACTACGAATTGCGCCGACGGCATATTCCCGTGCTGGCCTTGAAAGCCGACCGGCTACGCACGGCGAGCAAAGGAGAATTGCTGGAGCGAATTCAGCAAGAAGGGCTTGCCCACCCGCTGTTTCAGGCGTTGACCGTTCTGAGCTCTCCCTCGCAGCCTGCCGTGGTGCTGGTCGACCAGCTCGACGCGTTGTCCTTATGCTTATCCACGGACCGCTCGCCGCTGCGGAGCTACGCGGAACTGCTGACCGAGCTCAGCATACTGCCCAACGTGCGGTTCATTATGGCCTGCCGCAGCTTTGATTTGCAGTATGACCCCGATTTAAGCCAGTTCAATTCCGCCGAACGGGTAGAGATTCCGCTGCTCAACGACCAGCAGATTATTGAGGCTTTGCAAGCCTTTGCCAGCACGGAAACCGCCGCGTCATTGCCCGTACTGCTCCGGGAACTGCTTCGTACACCCCTCTATCTCGAGCTGTATACTTCGCTGGAACCAGAAGACCGGGGCGACTCGCCAATAACCACGGCACAGGAGTTATTTCGCCGTTTCCTGAACCAGAAAATACTGCGCGACCTGCCTACCCACCTCACCAGAGAGCAAGTAGAAAGCAGCCTAAACCGCTTAGCTGTTGACTTGCAACGGTTGCAAACATTGGCGTTGCCCGCTCGCCCATACGAGGAGGAGGACAGTGGTGCAATAGAATGGTTGGCCAGCCGGGGAGTGCTACTGAAATTGCCGGGTCGGCCCCAGATGCTGCAGTTTTTCCACCAGTCGTTTTTCGACTTCATTTTTGCACGCCAGTTTGTTCGGGGAAAACAGTCGCTCACCAAGCTAATATTGAACTCGGACCAAGGGCTGTTTTTTCGCGCTACCGTGCGCCAGGTATTGGTCTACCTGCGCGGTACCAACCCACTTGCCTACGAGGAAACCCTGCGTGACCTGCTCACCAGCACCATCCGCTTTCATATCCGTTTGTTGGTTGTCCAGCACCTCGCCACCGTTTCCGACCCAACCCAACAGGAAAAGCAGGTAGTGGCCACCTGCGTTTTGCCTAGCCCTCAACTGTGCGCGCCTTTTCTGGAAAGCGCTATTGTTCGGGCGTGGCAAGAATGGCTGTGCGAGCCCCCAATCTTCGATTCCCTGGTGCCGGAACTGCCAGGTCTGGATGCCTCATCTTCCGCCCACAAACTATTCCATAACCTCACGTATCAGGCACCCGACCTGTGCCTACGGCAGCTGGCTACTATGCCCGAGAGTGAACACAAGGCACCATGGGTGGCCAATACCTTGTTCCGAATTCAAAATTGTGCGGACCCGCTGCTGCCCCAGTTATTCGACCAATACGTCGCTGGTCGCAAGGCAGAATGGGATTATGCCTTTTGGTCTGGCCTTGACAAAGCCACCCGGGCCTATCCTGACTGGGTAGCGGGTCATATGATTAGCTGCCTGGGCGGCGAGGTAAGCGCACCGGTCAGCCAGCACGCGCGGTCAATACTGCGCAAAATCGTCGAAGCCCTGTATACCTGCGCACCTGCCACTGCCCTGGCCATGTGCGCCCAGTTGTTTACGGCGTGGCTCAATCAGGAAGCTAAGCAGTATCGGGTGCCGCGAAAGCATCTGATTCATAGCAGCTTGAACTTCATGCACTTTGACCCCAATGGGAGCAAGAGCAGTAACATTCGGGAGCGTGTCTATGAAAATACCCGCGACTTTTTACGCTCTTCCGCCGCGACTCTTTCCCCCAGCCAGCAACTCTTAATTGAGCAGTGGCTGTGCAGCCGTCAGAGCATTCTTATTCAGTTAGGCTTGGAGGCAGTTGTCGCGGCATCCTTGCTGTTTCAACCTGCTTTTATCCAGTTGCTCACCCAGCCCAGCTGGCTGCATGCTGCCGCTGGAACTCCCCAGATTTTGTATCTAGTTCAGACTATTCTATTTAAAACCTGGGATGGCCTCGATATTATTCACCAAAAACTGCTTGCCGAAGCTTTCCTTGCTGCATTGCGGCCGGTAAGCTACTTTAAAAAAGACCGTGCCCGATATCCGTTCACGGTGTACGGTATCGGCCGGTACGGTCAGGAAACCTATGGCTACCTGGGAGCTATTACATCAGCCCAACTGGCGGCATTCCCCAAGCTGCAACGCCTTCACGCCGAGTTACACCGCCGTTACGGACCACTACTCATTTCTAAGCCGGAGGCACCCATCCGAATGCGGTCTGGCGAACGGTCGCCAGCCTACTCTTGGAAAACCACGCGGGTGAGTACAAAGCAATGGCTTCAGAGCTTGCGTAGATACCGGGCCGTCGATGAAAACGAAAGTTTCTTTTCGGATAAGGGTACCTACCGCGGCCTGGTCAGCCAGCTGGGGGAGTTAATCAAGGGTGACCCGCAAGAATACCTGCCACTGCTCCAGGAATTATTAGCTGCCAACGATGAGAGCGTGATTTCTCTCCTCTCCAATTTGCAGGAAGCAGCCCCAGACCTAGCTGTTCCACTCATCGAGCAGGCATACAACCAGGGCCTTCTAAGTACTGATTCAAGTCAAACCACTTGGCTGCTTCGCGCCGTGCGGGATGCGCATAACGAACAGCCAGCATTCGTCGTGCGGCATCATTTAGCCGTGTTGAGGGCACACTTAGTCGACGACCGTGCCATTGAAGAAGTAAATCAAATACGTATTTCAAGCATCAATACCACTGGCGGCGCGGCGGTGTATGCTTTGCTGCAAGGACGGTTCTCCTCAATTTTATATCCTGAGGTGCTAGCGACCCTGCAGGCAGTTATAACCACCGGCTCCTGGACCGTGCGTGCGGCAGCGTTGCAATACGTGGCCATGCTGCTCAACGTCGCCGATGGCCCCGGTGACGTGGTAGGCCTATTCTGTGGGCTTGTCGGAAAGGATTATCGCCTGTTGGAAGCCGGGACATGGTCCTTAAACTATTTGCTATGGCGCGACTTGCCCCGCATCCTTCAGCTGCTTACAGCCGCATTGACTGAGCCGGATATGCACGAAACCATCGTCCACTACGCCACGGTGGCTTGGATGCACAATGAGGCAGGTGCCCAGGACCTACTGGAGCAAGTTTGGACCTTGTCTCCCAATACCCGCGCATCATCCCTCAAACTGCTGGCTGAGCACTTCAAAAAACCGGCGGAGCGGCCGCGGTTCTTCGAGCTGTGCGAGCGGTTTTTACTGGGGGCCAACGACGAATTACGTCAGGCCTATGATTGGTGCTTCACCTGTCTGACGATACTGGATTTCGACCCGCTTATGCCGAAGTTGGCAGGTTATTTTCAAGCGTTCGGTTACGATTTAGAAAGCGACCATTTTCTTATTGAATACCTGGCCACCTGCGTACGGCAGCGGCCCGTACAATGCATAGAGGCATTGAAGCAGCTTTTCGCCTGCCTCGACCCTCAACGATTTTACCACAGCACCGAAGAATCATTGCAGCTCCTTTTGGAAGCCTATACCGTCTTGCCTACCGGTGAGCCGGGCGCGGTGGCTCGCGGTCAAGCCCTGGACCTTCTTGACCAGTTGCTGCTTCGGGCGGACTATCGTCCCCAAGTCAGAGCCTTGGTGGAGCTATCCGACCGAATGATATAAAGCCTGTTAAAGAAGTGCTAGATATAGCGTGAGTTGTTTTCGAACGGTCTCACTGCTAAAACTATATTCGTCCGAATCCCAACCATGTCTGCCAAATTCTATTCCTGGACTCGTATTTGGGTGCCTATCGATTCGTCTGCTGCTGAAGCCACCCCTTACAGTTTGGACTTTCGCGGCTTTTTCGTCAATAGCCGACACAGTTATGTAAACACCAACTCCGTAGGCAAGCCCCTTGCCGAATGGCAAACGACTTCTTGCCTCGTGCTGCTCGGCGAGCCGGGCATGGGCAAGTCATCGGAATGGAGGCGGCAGCTGGTGGAAACCGGAAAATTAGCGCAGCATTTATTCCTTGACCTCAAGGACTTCGGGTCAGAGTCCAGCTTGCGCGATGCCATCGTGGAGTCAACGGAACTGCAGCAAGCGAAGGAAACAAACACTACGTTTTACCTATGGCTCGATAGCTTGGATGAGGGGCTACTCCATGTGCGCACCCTAACCGCCGAGCTACTTCGCATTTTCAACCGGCCAAGCTTCCCTAGAACCAAATTCCAGCTTCGCATCCTATGCCGCAACGTTGGCTGGCCCCCTGGCTTAACCGACGACCTGGCGCAGCTATTCCCCGAACAGCACGCGGGAGCTCGGGTTCAGCCCTTGCTGCTTGCCCCGCTCTCGTTTGAGCAAGTAGCGGAAGCAGCACGGCAGGAAAAGCTGGACGAAGGAGCATTTTTGGCCGCTGTTGCCAAGGCCAACGCCGTACCGCTCGCGCTGCGGCCGGTCACGTTGAAATTGCTGCTGAACCTATTTCGTCTCCACGGACCCACCTTCGGTAGCGCTGATTCGCCGCGCCGGTCCGATTTGTACGAGCAGGGCTGCCGGGAGCTGTGCGCCCAGCCCGATGCCCGCCGTTCAATCAAAGCTCCCTACGACACAAAGGAACGGCTGCTGCTTGCGGCCCACCTGGCCATACTCATGGTCATAGGTAACCGGCGGGTTGTGCGGCTCGAACCAGACGCTGGCGACTTGCTCCCCACCGAGTTAGGTCTGCACGAAGTCGGGCAGGGGCATACTGCCCAGTGGTCTGGACTGGCAGTGCCCTTGCACGAAGACCGAATCCGGGATGTGCTGGCTAATACGGCCTTATTTGTTCCCGCTGGTCCCGGCCGAGTGGCGTGGGGCCACCCGTACTATGCCGAGTTTCTCGCCGCCTGGTATTTGCACCAGGCACAGGTGCCCGTTGCCCAGTTGCGGCCCTTGTTCCGGTCGGCGGCCGACCCCACCGGGGGCGTCGTGCCCGGTCTGCAGGTAACAGCCGCCTGGTTAGCAGCATTAAATACTGCCTTCTTTGATGAACTGCTGCAACTCGACCCAGTAGCGCTATTGCAATCCGACTTGGGCGCCACCTCACCCGCCCAGCGGGAAAAGGTCACGGCCCGCTTGTTTGACTGGTGTCGCGGGTTATCTATTTTCCCGCAAGGTATTGAGTCCCATTTGCCACAGCTGGCTTACCCAGGCCTGGGGCCGCAGCTTCTGCCGGTCCTCACCGATATAAGCGCATCACGAACCGAATGGGAGCTTGCCTATGAATTGGCGGATGCCTGTGCCGTAGCGGCAGTAGAGCCCGAGCTGGTCCGGCAGTGCCTAGATGCGACTTTTCCTTTTCGTCGGCGACTGACAGCATTGGGAATTCTGGCAAAAATTGGTAGTCCGAGCAGCCTTCAGCAATTGCGGGCCTTGGTTAAGGGCATTCCCGCCGGAGACAAAAACGACGAGTTCCGTGGTAAGCTGTTGGCCATACTGTGGCCAGAGTACCTGAGCGGCGATGAAATGTTCAGCCTGCTGGTTCCCAGCCAAAACCGGAGCCTCTTCGGCAACTATAAATCTTTCCTGACCATCCCCGGCTTCCCCGGCACGTTGGAGTACGGTTTGCGGCCCGAAAACCTGCCATCCGCACTGCGGTGGCTCGAACAAAACCGGGAGGGCTGGACGGAATGGGGCGAATGGCAGGACTCCGATTTTCGTGAAATGGTAGACAGGGTTTTTGAACGTGCTTGGCTCGCCACCAACGAGCCCGGCGTAATTGAAGCCCTAGGGGCCGCCGTCGCCGCCGCCATCGACCGCTGCCACAACATGGTCATCCCCACCGAGCCGGCCACCCGCTACGCGGTAATTGAAGAAATGATTGCAAAGCATATTCTGCCGGAAGGATATATGCTGTTGTTTAATGATGGCGGGCAACCCTTACTTGACGTACAAGATTGGGAATGGGCAATTACGCAACTAGGCAAAGCAAGAAAAGTAAAGCTCAAAAAGTATTTAGCATCGGCAACTTCTCGCTTGTTGTGGAATTCGCTCGGACAAGTTGATACGCCAGTGTTTTTGTCTCGTTTCGCCCAACTGTATCAACTGGCCGGAGCTGAAAATCAAGCTACAGCCGATGCTGCCATCGCTGCGGAGTGCGCCTTTCTCTGGATAGCATCTGACCTGGACGATAAGAATGTGATAAGGCAGCGCGCATGGTACCTCGCGAGGCCAGCTAACCTCGCTAAGACTGAGGCCAACAAGAAAGAAAAGCTCAAGCAAAAGAAGCGGGGCCGCTATTTGCCCGCCCTGCATCGGCGCAATCTTCACCACCTGTTTGATGAGCCTATTACTGGCCCTTGGCGTCAGTGGCGGCGCTTGGTATGGTACCTGAACTACAGCAATAATAAGCGCCAAGGGCACGAGCGCCTGCCTGGGCAAGTAGACGTGCAAAAGTTTCTGACTCGGGCGCGATTGAGCGAGAAACGTCTTGTCCAACTAGCCGAGTTGGCTTGGCAGGTGGTGCAGGAGCAACCTCAAGTGCCTCACCGCCTATACGGTGATGGTTATCAGCAGCCCGGCCCAACGCTAGGCTTGGCGCTGGCCTTATGCCGGCAACAATTGCCCCAGCAAGTGGCAACCCTGCCAAATGATTTTTGGCAGGGTTGGATAGATTTTTTACTCGCTCTATTTGTCTGGTCCGATGACCCCCAGCTAGTGGGCCTGCTACGCCACGCCTCAAGAACTATTCCTGCCGAAGTGCTCGATGCCATCATGCGGCAGGCCGACGCTGCTAATCAGCAGCTGGACCGAACCTACAAGCTAGACCGCATCCTGAATGCCTGCCCGGTTGCGGAATTGCCCGATGCGCTTTTTGCCCGCGTCACCTCCGAAGTATGGCACCCGGAACATAACTGGGTAGTGTTGCTCGCCCTGTTGAAGCATCCCCACCCGGCCGCAAGGGCGCTGGCGGAAAACATCATGAGCCTGCCCGCCATCGGGCCCGCCCATTCCGATGATATCGTGTTGATGTACCGCTGGCACCTATTTGAGCACGAAATTGGCACGCCCGATGATTGGTGGCAGTGGTGGCAAATGCTAACCCGCAGTACCTCACTGACGCGCAACGTCGTCAATGAAGGCATGCACGGATTGCGGCCCAGTCAAATTCCCATCCTGGCAAAACTAAACGAGGACCAATTGCGCGCAGTAACCCACTATTTGGTTCAAAACCTTGGGTTGGCCGAAGACACCAAAGACGAAGACTGGCGGCGAGAAACCATGGGTACCCGGCTGCGCCAGTTCCGCGACACGGTAGTGGGCGAGCTGGCCAGCCGGGGCACGCTGGATGCGGTGGTCGCGCTTCAGCACTTGCAAAAAGATGCGCCCAATGGCCCTTGGCTGCGCTGGCGGCTCGACCAAGCGCGTGCCAACCTTCGCCGCAATGCCTGGCAGCCCGTAGCGCCGGATGTCCTGGTAGAGCTGTGCCGCAGTGCCGGCAGCCGCTGGGTACGAAGCAGCGCCGACTTGCTCGACGTGGTGATGGAGTCTTTAGAGCGGTTGCAGCAGCGGTTGCACGCCGAAACGGCAGAGGCCATTTTCCTGTGGCAACGGGAGCCCCTCAATCCAGCGCCTGGTCAAGGCCAAATCCACGTAGTGCACGACGAAAACTATGTTTCCGACTACATAAAGCGTCACTTGGACGCAGATATATGCCGCCCTGGTATCATTGCGCATCGTGAAGTAGAAATCCGCGCCTCTATCGGCACCGGCACCGGCCAGCGTCCCGATATTCTCATTCGGGCATCCGCACCGGGCAAAGCAGGCGAAACCAGCCAGGAATCCACGGTCATCATTGAAACTAAGCTCAGCAAGCACCGTCACAAAGACTCCGCCCTTGCCAGGCAGTTGGTACCCTATTTACAGGATAACCCCACCTGGCAAGGCCTTTACCTTGTGTGCTGGCATTTCGGCCAGCACGACAGTCCCGGCAAAGCGGCCGAACTCCCGGCGTTGAAGCGGCTGCTTGAACAACAGGCTAACGCAGCATCCGCTCGCGGAACCGCCGTGCGCTCTTTCGTGCTGGACATCCGGCTGCCCAGCGACTCTACCCGAAGTATGTAACGAATCATGACCCCAACAAACGTATTACTCCTGGGTTTGCTAACAGTGGCCTTTTGGGCAGTGGTGGCAGCGGAACGAGCATATTTTTGGCACCAATCAGCCTTGGATTATGAGAACAAATGGAAGGATAGGTGCGATATGCATGGCCTTGTCAATACGCAGATAAAAGAGCTAAAAGCAAGCGTTTTCCATTTGCAATGTGTGGCGAAGACCTGGGAAAACAGCTGGGACTTCACCGCTGATTACTTGGACAAGGGCGGAGCAGTACTTGCGTTGACGACAGTAAGCGCGCAATCAAAATATGTGGCTGTTATAGAAGAAGAGCCAGGCGCTCATCTAGGAAGTAAGGAGAACATATTTCTTCCGATACCAGTCTGTGGCCCCAGGGTTCCTGAGGCTGCCACTGTGCAGGAACCAGTAGTTGTACTTACCAACAAGCCATTTGATGCCTCTGAGAGCTCTTTCCACATTGTGGTCCTTAGAACTCAGGACGCAATAGCAAAAGAAGCGCTACAGCAATTAAGCCCCCTAACCTTTGTAGCCAAAATACACGTTGACATTCTTAACGAGGACAAAGTCAATGCTAGCAAGCGGTACAAATTCGACATAGATAATGTCAGCGGAAAGAGCCGTGGCGCAAACTCCTTGGCGATGGACTGGCTGTTAAAACGTACTAAGCAAGAAGGGGTAAAGGAGATATTTGGCACGCTCACCCAATCAATTATCAACGAAGCACATCGGATACGTCTTTACAATTTTTATATCATCAAGTATGGATTCGTTTATAATCCTGAAAACAATACAATAGCCAAAACAATAAGCTAGAATCTCAAGTACCCAATATGATAATGGGCCGGCCGTCATTGCGACAGTCGGCCCATTATCATTTCAATAAATAAGCTGTGCTTACATACCGAGCACCTTCACCATGGCCAGCGCGTTGTACGCCCCGTTTTTGAGGTCATACATCTTGCTGTTCACCTGTTGCACGAACTCAATACCCAACACCACCACAATGGGGTGCGTACTGGCCGCAGGCAGCGGCAAGGCCAGCATTTGGGCAGCCTGGTCCTGCGGACCGAGCACCATAAACGCCGTTTCAGCCTGCTTTACGTCCCAGGTGCCACTTTCGAAATCAATGCTGGCCGCGGCCGCAATGATTTTGCAGTGCGTAGCTCCACCCGGAGCAGCCACCGCCGAGCCGGGAATAAAGCCCGTCAGGGCTACCTGGTGTGCCCCGCCGACCCGGTCAATGGTCACGTCGTAAGGCGCGAACAACGTGCCCGTGAGCAGCCCGGTAGCGTTGAACTCGAAGCCTTGGAGCATCTCGACCTCGCCGTCGAGCACGTTGCGCAAGCCCCGGTCGCTGGTCTCGTCAGCTTTGATGACGCGCACCATTTCGGCCGTGAGCCGGCTCGACACCCGCGAGTCCGAGGCCTTTTGCATTAGCCCGCGCAGGGCCGTGCGCAACACCTTACCCGCCGAGCCGGCCCGGCCGAACTCGCTGCCGTTTTCGCGGGTGCGGATGAAGGCCGGGTCCGAGGCAATCCGGGCTTTCGATACGCCACCCGCTTTGCGGGCCAGGTGCCCGTCTTTCGATTTGTAGAACGAGATACCGTCAATAGTACCGTTCAATTTGATGATGCTGTCTTGTCTGGCCATGATGATTTTAGGGAAATGGTTTATCGAAGTTTCCCCGTAATTTTCGCTGATTACAAGCTCTCAGGGGCTTTGCCTACCGCAACCGGTCACCTTTTCCGTAACCCGTCACATTATGCCAGCCATCCCCCGCCGCATCTGCATCTACTCCAAAGATGTCAGCAACATCACCGGTAAGAGCGAGCGCCACGCCCGCGCCCTACTCAGCCGCATCCGCACCACCCTCGGCAAAGCCCGCGGCGACCTCGTCACCGTCCACGACTTCTGCCAAGCCACCCGCCTCCGCCCCGAAGACGTAGAACAATTTCTCCTCAATTAACTTCGTCCCAGATGAAGCGCCCATGCCCCGCACATACGTCGGACATAGAGCATGAAAAGCGCCATCCAGGGAGCCACGGGTTCTGATGCCGCCGCCTTCTCACCTTTCCGCTTCAATAGCACCCACACGCCCAAACAATACGCCCAGTAAAGGTCCAGCTTCGCAATTCCCAAAGCGTCTTAGCCAATTTTATTTGGTCTCGAACTAATACTTTTTTCAAGGGACCTCTGAAGGGACCTAATATTTCAAACATGCAGCAACAAACTATGGATAAGCACTTTGCAAACCACTGGTGGGTTCCTGCATCTCCACTTTAAACCCCGTCTGCCTGGTGCAGGCGGGGTTTTTCGGTTTTTAGCTCGGGCCGGAATCAACCGTTTGCACACTTCACTCTTACTTCTTTTTCCCACTCTGCGATGCTGAACTATACCCGCCGGCTGCTGGCGCTTTGCTGCCTGGCTTTGCTTTGGAATACGGCCCAGGCCCAAACCATCAAATCGCCCAACGGGCAGCTGACGCTGCAATTCGCGCTGCAAGATGATGGCGTGCCAACGTACCATCTCACCTACAAGGGCCGCGACGTTATCAAGACCAGCAAGCTGGGGCTGGATTTGAAAGATGCCCCGGCGCTCACCAGCGGCTTTGCGGTGGCCGATAACAAGCAGCGCACGTTTGATGAAAGCTGGCAGCCGGTGTGGGGCGAGGTGAAAACCATTCGCAACCACTACAACGAGATGGCCGTGACGCTCACGCAGGCCGCCACCAGCCGGAGTATTCGGGTGCGGTTTCGGGTGTTTGATGACGGGCTGGGCTTCCGCTACGAGTTTCCGCGCCAACCCAAGCTGGATTATTTCACCATTAAGGAAGAGCGCACGCAATTTGCGCTGGCCGGCGACCACAAAGCCTTCTGGCTGCCCGGCGACTACGACACCCAGGAATACAGCACGGTCACATCGAAGCTGTCGGAGGTGCGCGGGCGAATGAAGGCGGCCGTGACCGGCAACGCCTCGCAAACGACCTTCTCGCCCACCGGCGTGCAGACGCCGCTCATGCTCAAGAGCCAGGACGGGCTGTACATCAACATCCACGAGGCGGCGCTGATTGACTACTCCTGCATGAGCCTGGAGCTCGACGACAAGAACTTCGTGCTGGAATCGCACCTCACGCCCGACGCGGTGGGCGACAAGGGCCGGATTCAGACGCCGGCGCTTTCGCCCTGGCGCACGGTGATTGTGAGCGACAAGGCCGGCGACATTCTGGAATCGAAGCTGGTGCTGAACCTGAACGAGCCCACCAAATTCAAGGACACCAGCTGGATAAAGCCGGTGAAGTACGTGGGCGTGTGGTGGGAGATGATTACGGGCAAAAGCTCGTGGTCGTACACCAACATGGACAACATCAAGCTCGATTCCATCGACTACAAAACGGTGAAGCCCAATGGCACCCACGGCGCCAACACGGCCCACGTCAAGGAGTACATCGACTTCGCCGCCCTGCACGGCTTCGACGCGGTGCTGGTGGAAGGCTGGAATATTGGCTGGGAAGACTGGTTCGGCAAGCACAAGGATTACGTGTTCGATTTCGTGACGCCCTACCCCGATTTCAACGTGGCCGAATTGCAGCAGTACGCCGCCAGCAAAAACGTGAAGATGATTATGCACCACGAAACCTCGGGCTCGGTGCGCAACTACGAGCGGCACCTGGACTCGGCCTTTACCTTCATGAACAAGTACGGCTACAACGCCGTGAAAACCGGCTACGTGGGCGACATCGTGCCGCTGGGCCACCACCACTACGACCAGTGGCTGATTAACCACTACAACTACGTGCTGGAAACCGCCGCCAAACACCACATTATGGTGAACGGCCACGAGGCCGTGCGCCCCACCGGCCTGGCCCGCACCTACCCCAACCTCATCGGCAACGAAGCGGCGCGCGGCACCGAGTACGAATCCTTCGGCGGCAACAACGCCGACCACACCACTATCCTGCCCTTCACCCGCCTCATCGGCGGGCCGATGGACTACACGCCGGGCATTTTCCAGACGAAAATCAGCGTCCTCAACCCGAAGAATAATTCTTTCGTCCACAGCACCCTGGTGCGGCAAATGGCCCTGTACGTGACCATGTACTCGCCCCTGCAAATGGCCGCCGACCTGCTCGAAAACTACAATAAGCACCTCGACGCCTTCCAGTTCATCAAGGATGTGGCCGTGGACTGGGACGACACCCACGTCCTCGAAGCCGAGCCCGGCGACTACATCACCATCGCCCGCAAGGCCAAGGGCAAAAGCAGCTGGTTTATCGGCAGCACCTGCGATGAAAACGGCCGCACCTCCAACATCAGCCTGAGCTTCCTCGACCCCGGCAAAAAGTACGTGGCCACTATCTACGCTGACGCCAAGGACGCGCACTACGAAACCAACCCGCAGGCCTACACCATCCACAAGATGAACGTGACGCGCAAGACCAAGCTGGCGCAGTACTGCGCGCCGGGCGGCGGCTACGCCATCAGCGTGGTGGAGGCGCGGTAGCGGTAGGTGCAGCGAAGACGTTAGTAGTAAGTGGAGTACAGCGTGGGATGCTTGGTATTGATGACTTTGGGGCCAACGCGCAGCCGGCCTTTGCCAGTGGTGACGACCTCGGCCAGCGGGTCGCGGAAAAAGTAGGCCCCGTCTTCTAACACCAACTGTCCGGCAATGGTGACTTTGGTGTGGCGCAGGATTTCCAAAGCGCCGCCCTTTTTCACTACCAGGCGCGAGGTGGGACCAATGTATAGCTCGGGCACTTTACCCGGCATTTCATTGATGACCAACGCATTGTTATTCGCCACAACTACTTTGGCCGAGTCGCGGGTGCGGGCCGGCTGCCGGCCAATATCCAGTCCGCCGACTATCAGATAATAGGAATTGGGGGCCAGAAACTGCAAACTGCCGGGGGCGCGCAACACGGTGGTACCCAGTGCGCTGCTGCTGCCCAGCATGAAATCGGTGCGGTGCGGGCTGGTGCGGCGCGGACCGTTCTGAAATACCGTGTTGCCGCTGAAAACGCCGCCCAGGATTTTATCGAACGAGCCCTGGGGCGGCTGGGCATAGTCGTAGAGAAAGGTGCAACTGCGGAAATGAAACAAGCTGGCGGTATCCGTGGTGGCGGGCACGGCCTGGATGAGGTAGTTACGGGTGCCGATGAAGCGGCAGTCGATGAAGCTCAGGCCGCGGGCGTAAGAGTCGGAATGCAGCGTGAAAGACCCGTAGGCCGGCTTGCCGTGGTAGGACCGGTCCTCGAAAGTGCAGCCCACAAAACGCGTGACATCGGCGGGCTTGGCGGCCTTGCAGCCGTGAACGAATGAGCCGTAGATGCGGCAGTTTTTGAACAACACACCGGGCTGCGTTACCCAGGCCGACCAGTTGGTAAGCCCCCAGACCAAGCCATTGGTTATCACAATGCTCTTGACGGAAGGCGGGTAGTTCCCGTCGGGCCTATCCGAGACGATGCCCTGGCCGGCGTTGTCCACGAAGCGGCAGTTTTCCAGGCTAACGTTGGTCACAAAACCGTCCTGCGGCTCCAGGTCAACACCCGCGCCGGGGTTGGAGAACAAGGCCTTGCCCAGGGAAGGTATCAGCACCTGCCCGGTATGGCTGAAGTTGCAGTTCACAGCCCGGAAGCCATTCACGGCCGTGAGCGACAGGCCCTGGCGGCCGTTGTAGTTGCAGGTCGAGTTTTCGAGCAGAATATCCTCCCGGTTGGGGTCGTCGAGGCTTTTGGCGAGGTGATTGAGGACTTGGATGCCATCGCGCCCGAAGTGGTGCAACGACAGCTTTCGCATGGAAATCCGGCGCGAGTCGTTCACAAAAATACCGTCGAACTGCAGCTGAATACCGGTATCGCCCCAGTGCCCGCCCACTTCCAGCTGCGCGCTGTTGCCGTTGAAGGCGAGGTTGGTAATCTGCACGTTGTCGCAGCCCCGCAGCACGAAGCAGGTGCCGCCGCCAAAGGCATATTTCCCATCGGTGAAATAGGCATTCGGAGACTCAAACGGACGCTTGCTTACAGGGTCGAACGAGCCGTAACGCATGCCGCTGGCGTAGCGGATTTCAGTGGTGGCGCTGTCGTCGCCGGTCACGGTCAGGTTGCGGCAGCCGAAAAGCTGCAACACGTTCACGCCCTGATTATTTGCATCCTGCCGGCCCACCACGTACACGCCCCTGGGAATGCGCAGCACGGCGGCCCCGGTGCCGGCGGGCGTCTGGGCGCGCTGGTTAAAGAATTCGGCCGCGCGCTCGAAGGCGGCCTGGTCATTGGTTTTGCCGTCGCCCACCGCGCCAAAGTCAGTTTTCAGGTCTTTGCGCAACACAACGGGGCCTTGCCCGTGGGCGAGTCCAACGGATAAGACCAGCGCCAGGCCAGCCAGCAGCAGTCGCAGCAGCGGCGCTGAGAAGGCACTGGCAGGTTTTAATAAATTCTTCATGCAGCTATTAACGGTGATACCTAGAGTATCGCCTTTATGGCGTTCCTGTACGGCGCGAAACCTTGCGTCGCGCTACTGTTACTGCACCAGCTGCGCAAACAGGCGCGCCAGCGTCGCGCCCGCGTCCAAGCAGCGGCCGGGGTGTACCGCCGACGACTGCACCACCGTGCTGCGCGTGGCCGTGAGCCAGCGAAACCGCTCGGCAATGGGCAGTTGGCCGATGGTGCCGCCGGTGGCTTTGCCCTGGCAAATGCGCTCAAACGCCTGCAGGCGGGCCGTGATTTCGGCCAAATCCAAATCCGGGGCCACGGCCAGCAGCCGGGCTTCGGGCAGCGCAAACCGGGTTTCGAGGAAGCCCAGTGAGCGGCAGTACACGATGATGCCCACGTTCAGGAATTCTTCGCGCTCCACGCGGGGCACCACGCGCAGCACGGCGTACTCAAATAAGTGCATTGCGGGCATCCTGTGCTTCCTGAACAAAGGTTTCTGAGGCGGCGAGGCGGGCTTCCAGGAAGCCGACGTAGGCGTTGCGCTGCTCCTCGGCGGTGCCGTGGCCGTTGGCCAGCCACGCATCGGGCACCAGCGCCACGATGGCGCGGAGGATATCGGGCGTGAGGCGGGCGCGGCTTTCCACGTCCACGGTGGCCAGCTCGCTGGCCTGCGGCAGCAGGACGTGGGTTTTGATTTGGGGAAACGGGCGCGGGCGCGGCGCGGCCCACTCGGGGCCGGCGTGGTGGACGTAGAGGGCCGCGCCGTGGTCGATGAGCCACAGCTCCTTGTGCCACATCAGCATGTTGGTGTTGCGGGCGGTGCGGTCCACGTTCAGCGTGAGCATGTCAAGCCACACAATTTGGGAGGCCATACGCGGCTCCACGTTGGTCACGAGCGCATCGTAGGTGATGGCACCGGAGAGGTAGTGCAGGGCCAGATTCTGGCCGGTACTGGCTTGCAGCAGGTCCTGGATTTCCTCATCAGGCTCGGTGCGGCCGAAGGATTCGTCGAGCTCGCAGAACACCAGTTCGGGCATGCGCAGGCCCAGGACGCGAGCAATTTCGCCTACAATCAGTTCAGCAATGAGCGCCTTCACGCCCTGGCCCGCGCCCCGGAACTTCACCACGTAGAGGAAGTCGTCATCGGCCTCCATCAGAGCCGGCAGCGAGCCGCCCTCGCGGAGCGGCGTCACGTAGCGCGTGAGCACGACAGTGCGGAGTTCGAGGGCAATGTTTGCCGGCATACGGGAGGATAAAGGGGAATTACTGCGCAAAGGACGGTTTTTTTGAGCAATACAGGCTGATATTAGGCGAACGTCATGCAGAGCGCAGCGAAGCATCTTCACCTCAATAGTAAAATCAGATTACTACTGCGGTAAAGATGCTTCGCTGCGCTCTGCATGACGGGCTTATTTGCCCGTTGGCGTCCTTTGGGGCCCATTACCTCCTGACTCTACCGCGCCGCCATGCGCCCACTCCCCTTCCGCAACGTGAGGTAATCGAGGTAATATAGCACCTTCACCGACAGTGAGTTATTGTGCGGCGTGTTGATGGTGTTGTTGAAATTATCGAAGAATTGGGGGGTAGCCTCATTTGCCTGCAAATAGGTGGAGCCGGCGTTTTTCCAGACCACGCTGATTTGCGAGCCGGGCGCGAACCACCACGAGTACACCGCGTCCACGTTGAAGGCGTTGTAGGTGTTGTCGCGGTTGCGCTGGTAGGCGGCGAACTGCTCCTCGCCATTTTTGCCGAGCGTGGTGAAATCGAGGTAGCGCACGTTGCTGGTGTAGTGGCGCAGGCGCAGCGTGAACGACATGCGGTTGGTGAAGGTGTAGGCCACCGAGGCCACGTTGGCCACCGTGGCCACGTTGCGGCGGCCCAGCAGAATCTGGCCCACGAAGGGCTGGTCGAGGGGTTGGGCCGCATCGAGGCCGCCGTTTACGTAGCCGATTTGGTTCTGGCGCAGGCTCAAGTCCACGCTGTAGCGGAAGGTGAGGTGGGTGTTCACGCGGTAGCGCGGGTAGAAGCCCAGGCTGTAGCCGGTGCGGCGGGCGCGGGCCAGCCGGTCATCGCGGCCGTAGCTCTGGAAACCGGCGTTCCAGTTGATGGCCACCGGCTTGCGCGAGTCGGAGTTGAAGAAGAACGTGAAACGCGTGTTTTCGGGTACCCGCACGTAATAGTCGCCCAGCGTGGCGGTGCGCGGCTCGTAGAAGTCGTGCGTCACGGGGTCCACGTTCAGGTCGAAACCCAGCTGGTTGAAGCTTTTGGTGAAGGTGGTATTGGCCCCGAGGTAGAAGTTGAGCGCCTGATATAAAGTGGGCTTGTAGAGCAGCGAATGCGTCACGTTACCAAACACATACAGGTTATTCACCTTCCAGAACGGCTGGTACTTGCCGTAACTCAAATCCAGCGACTCGGTGATGTTGTTGTTGCCGAACAGGATGCCCAAATCGTTCGGGTTGTAGGTATTCGACTCGATGCCGTGGGTCAGGTTCCAGGTGAAGTTGCCCGAAATTTTGCCCACGCCCACGCGGTATTTGTAGCCGTCCTGGTCGCTGATTTGGTCGGTGCTGCCGAAGCTGGTGCCCCGGCGGCGCGAGTAGATGGCGCGGCCATCGATAGCGTACCGGTTGGCCTTGTTGGCGAAGCGGAAAAGGCCGCCGGTCACGTTGGCGTCGTAGGTGCTGCCGGCCCGCGTCACGTTGGTGTTGATGAGCGAAACGTAGGAGTTATTTTTCAGGCTCTGGTCGAGCACGGCGATGTTGTAGTTCGAGAACGGCTGCGTCAGAATTTGGCGCTCCTGCCCGGTTTCGGTGTTGCGGATGGTGGCGTAGGTGTCGTTGCTCAGGGCGTTGAAAATGCCCACGCCCAGGCCCTTGCTGGTGCGGCCCGAAACTTTGGTGGCGTTCAGCAGCGGCGTTTCGGAGGGGTTGCTGGTAATGATTTCGTTCGCGCCCGCCGTCACGCCATAGAAGCCCACCGGCGTGGCCCCTACCCTTCTCGAATAGAACAAATTGCCCTTGTTAAATAGCTCGGTGCCCTCCGTGAAAAACGGCCGGTTCTCGTTGAACTGCACCTCGAAGGGCGAGAGGTTGAGCACCTGGTTGTCGCTTTGCACCTGGCCGAAATCGGGCACCAGCGTGGCATCCAGGGTGAAGCTTTCGTTGATACCCCACTTCACGTCGGCCCCGCCGTTGAAGCGGGTGGTCAGGCGCTTGGTGCCGTCGGCGCTCAGCGGGTTGTGGTTCACGTAGCCCGACACGTAGGGCGTGAGCGAGAGGCGCAGCGGCGGCTTCACGCCTTGCACGCCCGTCAGGTCGCCCCACTGGTTCACGAAACCGTCCACCTGCGGCTTCACCTCGTTCCAGAAATACGCGGCGTTGTCGCGCTTGCGCTGCCGCATGAAGTTCAGCCCCCAGTGCTGCACATCGGCCGTGCTGAAGCGGATGGCGGAGTACGGAATTCGCATTTCGGCCACCCAGTCGGTGCCGCGCTGGGCGGTGCGGCTTTCCCACACGGCGTTCCAGTTGAAGTCCTCGCCACCGGCCGGCGAGTAGCGCGAATCGAGCTGCACGCCGCTGCTGGTCACGATAAAAGCGTAACCGTTGAGCTGGTCGTGGTAGGTATCGAGGAAGATGCCGATGAAGTCGGAGTTGCCAGTATTGTCACGGGCCGTCAGCTCGCGGGGGATGGAATCCTGCGATACATCGTGCATCACCGCGCCCACGTAAATCGCGGCATCGTCGTAGAGCACGCGCACTTCGGTGGGGTGTTTTTCGTGCGGGCCGGGCTTGGGCCGGTTCTGGATGAAATCAGTGGCCGGGAGGGCCTCGCGCCACGCCACCTCATCCAACACGCCATCGAGCTTGATGGGCTGCGCGATGCGCAACGCCGCCAGCTGGCGCTTGGGCGCGGCCGTAGCGGCGGCGGCAGCAGTAGCCGCCGGCGTTTGGGCCAGGGCGGGCGCGAGGGCCAAACCCAACATTCCAAGAATCAAAAAACAAGCGCGCAGAAAGAAGGCGTGTAGCATAGCGAAGAGCAGTTAAGGGTGATTCCAGGACGTATTGAGCAGGATTTTGCGCCCTGACAGCCCTCCTGAGTCAATGGAGCGGGGCGGGCTGTGGCCGGCGCACACTCACCAGTTGGCCGGGCCATACCGCTTCCATCCGGGCCGGTTTGCAGACCAGCGCGGGCGGTGCCCCAGCTCCATTGTATCAGGTTTTGGCGCAGCCGACGGGCCATTAACACCCCGTCAGCTTTCGCGGTAAAGCATTTTTAATCAGGCAACAAAATCCCATCTGGCAGCCGTTGTGGCTCCATTTCGCGTGGAAACTCCGGATGTTGAAATTGGTTACTTCCGCTTGCGGAAATAAACGTCGTTGCTGATGGATTCGAGCTTGACGAGCGGCCCGCTCCCGCTGAGCGTGCCGTGCAGCTGGTAGCCCACGATGGGATTTTTCGGCCGGGCAGTGCTGAAAGCAATGTCCTGGTCAGTATACACTTCGCCCGAAATGGTTTTGAGCGAGAGCTCCGCGCCTTTTGCGGCCGGCCAAGCCACGTCCACGAAGCCGCTCAACGACTTGGCTTCAATGGAGTTGTTAATCCCCACAATATCCACGTTGCCGCTGTAGGTGTACACGCGCAGGGCCACGTCGGCGGGCAGCGTGATTTCGTAGGTAATGTCGTCGCACACCTGCTGGCCGTACCACATGTTGCGGTCGCCGTTGCGGTTGGGGCAGTCGCCGGGCTGGGCCTGGCGCAGCATTTCCTTATCAAAATCGGCCGTCAAACGCAACTCATCGCCGGTCTGGCTCAGGTCGATTTGCAGGGCATCGTTCAGCCGGTTCGAGTTGATGCTGACGGTGGCTTTCATCGTCATTTTACCCGCCGCCCCGGCCCGGATGCGGATGTTGCTGGCCTGCTTCAGGTTGAGAAACACCCGCTGACCAGCAGTCAGGTTGGCAGATTTTTCGATGATTTTCTGGGCCGAAACCGACTGGTGGCCAACTGCGGCACACACCAGCAAAAGGAGGAACAGGAACTGGCGCATGGCGTTGGAAGAATGGAAGTGAAAGGTGGAGTTTGGGTATTGGTATTCGGTCAAAAAAGAACGGTCATGCTAATCTGGCGTCCGCGCAGCCGAAGCATGACGGCCTGGGTGACGTTCTGGATGACGTTCTATCCGGCTGTTCTACTTCGCCTTCCGCACGTAGACATCGCCGCTCACCGTTTTGAATGACAACGTATTACCGCCGCCATTAATATTACCATCCACCACCTGGCCGCCGATGTGGTTCATGTTGTCCTGGCCTTTAATGTTCATATCGAAATCGGTATAGATTTCGCCCGAAATGGAGCGCAGACGCACGGTGGCTTTCGTGTTGGTGGGCATGCTCACGTCCACATCGCCGCTCACGGTGGAGATGGAAGTGGGGCCCTGGCGCATGGGCGCGAAACGCACCTGAATGTCGCCGCTCACGGTGTTGGCCACCACGGGGCCGGCCACGTTTTTCAGGTTGATATCGCCACTGGTCATGCTCACTTCGATGTCGCCGTTCAAGTCGCGCATCACCAGGTCGCCGCTGCCGTTCCAGCCGGCCTGCTTGTACTGCACCGAGGCGTTGCGTGGTACCCGAATGAGGTAGCTGGCTTCCTTGCGCGAGGCCCGCGAGATGCGTACCACATTGTCCTGCTGGCTCACGGAAAGGCCGATTTTGGTATTGTCCACCGCCGAGTTATAAATGGGGTGTAGGCCCTCGGCCCGCTTGGGCGGCTCTTCAAAGCCGTCGCCTTTTATCACCAGCTCGTTGCCGTCGATGCCTTCCACCATCACGTCGCAGCCCTGCATGTCGATGACGACTTTCGGGTCTTTAGCGTTGAGCTTGGCACGGAATTCCTGGGCGTGGCCGGACTGGGTAAGTAAGAGGCCCGAGAAGGCGAGTAATAGGAGCTTATTCATGGTATTTGAGGGGGATAATCAGAAATGAAAGGCAATGTGGCTGTAGGGCGCGGGGCTTGTCCCTGCCCGTTGTGGCACGTATTGCGGTTGAGTCGTTCTGGTGGCGGGCGGTGACAAGCCCCGCGCCCTACACCGAACAATGGGAATTATTTAAATCAGTTTGCCGATGCCGGCTTCGGCCTGCGCCCGCACCACGGGCAGGGCATCGGCCTTTTTGGCGAGGCGCTGGAGCTGGGGCACGGCGCGGTGTACGCGCAGCGATACCACCATGTCAATCAGCGCAATCTGTACGTTGGGGTCGGTTTGGATGGGCAGCGAGTTGGCCAGTCCTTCGCGCACGCCGGGGGCATCGCGGAGGCGGTAGAGGGCTTCGCAGGCCGCGAGGCGCACGTTGGGATTGGGGTCGAAATTGAGGGTGTTGAGCAGCACCTGCACCGTGGCATCGTCGGGGGCGGCGGCGGGTTTGGTGGAGTTGGTCACCAGTTGAATCCGGTCGCTGGCCGACACGGGGCGGCCGTTGTCGTTGGTCAGCGCGTTGGCCAGGGTGGTGGGCGCATTTTTATCAGTGGTGGTTGCCACGCTGTTGGCATTGCCGCCCCAGTGCAGGTTGCGGCCGAGTAACACGCCGGCGGCAATCAGAACGATGCTGGCGGCGATGCGCAGCCAATTATTGGCGAGCGCCGTGGGCCACATCAAAACCACTTTAGCGTCAGGCTGCACCGGTGTGGGCGCAACGGCGGCGTCAGGGTTAAGGAGCTGCTTTTGCTGCTCAAGCATGGCCATGAAGTTGGCACGCAGGGCTGTGCGGGGCACTTCGGGCAGGGCCGCGTCCAGGTCATCGGAGAGGGCGCGGAGCTGGGTTACCTGCAATTGGCAATTGGGGCAGGTGGGCAGGTGGGCGGCCACGCGCTCGGCCTCGGCGGCCGGCAGGCTGCGCTCGACGTAGGCCGGCAGCAGGGCTTCGAGCTCATGGCAGGCAGAAAGTTCGGGCGTTTTCATAGAATTAATTGGCGAAATAGACTTTGCGCAACGCTTGCAGGGCACGGTGCGCTTTCACGCGGGCGGCTTCGGCGGTGCAGCCCAGCAGCTTCCCGATTTCCTCGTAGCCAAACCCCTGGAAGCGGTTCAGAACCAGAATTTCGCGCTGCGGCACGGGCAGCATGTTGAGGGCTTCGTGCAG
Source organism: Hymenobacter sp. UYAg731 (assembly GCF_054061335.1). Classification (NCBI taxonomy): domain Bacteria; kingdom Pseudomonadati; phylum Bacteroidota; class Cytophagia; order Cytophagales; family Hymenobacteraceae; genus Hymenobacter; species Hymenobacter sp. UYAg731. The sequence continues at coordinate 660,172 of NZ_JBSSEC010000004.1, forward strand.
GTCGTCGTGGTGGTTGTTCACCCGCATTTGGGAGAAGGCCGCGCCGCTTAGGCCGCCGGTGCGCTCCACTTCGTCCACGTCCACATCGGCGGCGCGCAGCTTTTGTTGGCGCTGCCAATAATCGGCGTGGACGTTGCGGGCCATCTGGTACACCCAGGCCTTGAAGGGCTGGGTGGGCTGGTAGCTGCCACGGTACTTTAGGATGCGCTCGAACACGGTTTGGGTGAGGTCTTCGCTGGTTTCGCGGTCGTTGGTGAGGCGGGTGAGGTAGTTGAACAAGGGCCCGTGGTAGCGCTCGAACAGCGGCACCAGCTGGTCAAGGTCGTCGGCCCGGACGGCGGCCATCAATGCTTCGTCGCTCGTGGTTTCCACGGAAGGTGTTTAGGAGTTGGAATGAAGGGAGTACCCGGAGTTGGGCCAGACGTTACAGCGGCTCCGAAAAAAATATTGACCAGCCCACAAACGGGCGTTTTTGATTCGGTAACAGCCTTGTAATGTTGAGGTAACAGGAGGCGGATAGTTTTGAGCTTTTATTCATCTGGTCTTCACTCTATGTATTTGAAAGCTTACTTTTCCCGTTTTTCAACTGCGTTAGCAATAGCCGTGGGTGCGGCCGGCACTGCGGCCCAGGCCCAGACAGTGGCTCAAAGCTTCGAAGGTAGCGCCGCCGATACCTGGAGCTACACGCCCACGCCCGCCACCTACAACGACCTCGCCGCCACCGACCAGTGGGCGGTACTCACCACCATCGGTACCGCTGGCACGGGTATCACCGTCACTACGCCTTCGGCCGGGACTAACTTGTGGGGCGGGCGTGACTTGGAAGGCCCGCTCACCAACAACCTGAGCATCTGGCACTACCTGGATTTTGCGCCCGTGGCCATTCAGACCGGCAGCACGGCCGCCAATATGGTCACCTTCAAGTATAACAGCACCGCGTTCGACACGCCCGATTCGCTGGCCTACGTGGTGCTGTTCGACAACGGCAGCACCTGGCCCGTGCCGCGCACCTACACGCAGCTCAACAAAAACACCCTGGCCTGGACCGTCGTAACAGTGCCTGTGCCCGCCGGCAGCACCCACGCCCGCCTACGCCTGGCCGTGCGCCAGAACGGCAACGACGACTGGGTGGCGTTCGATGAAATCAGCCTCGGTCGCACCGCTGCCGTGGTAGTGCCAGATTTAGGTTTTACCGGCAGCACCACGCCCATCATCGTGGCGGAAAATGCTGGCACCGTGGCCATTCCGCTCAGCATTCGCAATGCCAACGCTACGGCTAGCACCGTGCAGGCCATCGTGGCCCCGCTGGGAACAGCCACGGCGGGCGCTGATTTTACCTTCGCCACCACTCAAACCATCACCTTCGCGCCGGGCAGCACCACCGCCACGCTCACGCTGCCCATCACGGATGATGCCACGGCCGAGCCTGCCGAATACTTCACCGTGCGCCTTCAAAATCCCACTAACGCCACGCTCACGGCCGGGGCCACCGAGTTTCTGGTGTTCATCAAAGACAACGATACTCAGGCCCCGGCCCGCACCGGCAACCTGGACCTGAACCTGCTGGGCAGCTACCAGAACGGCGCGAGCGGCACCAATTCGGCCGAAATCATTGCCCACGACCCCACCACGCAGCGCTTGTACGTGGCCAATTCTATTGGTGGCAAGCTCGATATTCTGAATTTCAGCACGCCTGGCGCGCTCACGTCGGTAGCGTCCATCAGCATGGCCCCGTATGGCGGCATCAACTCAGTAGCGGTGCGCAACGGCCTGGTGGCCTGCGCCGTGGAAAATACCAACCCGCAGCTCGATGGCAGCATCGTTTTCTTCGACCAGAACGGCACCTTCCTCAAGCAGGTAACGGCCGGCGCGATGCCCGACATGATAACCTTCTCGCCCGACGGCCTGAAAGTCATTACCGCCAACGAAGGCGAGCCCAACACAGCTTACACGACGGACCCGCTCGGCTCGGTATCGGTGGTAAACATTCCTACTTCCGCAAACGGTGGCATCGCGGCGCTGACCCAGGCCAACGTGACTACGCTGGATTTCAGCGCCTACAACAGCCAAGCCGCCGCATTGCGCACGTCCGGCATCCGCATCTACGGTGGCCCGGCCGGCACGCCCAGCAGCGTGGCGCAGGATTTGGAGCCGGAGTACGTGGCCGTGTCGGCCGATTCGCAAACGGCCTTCATCGGCTTACAGGAAAACAATGCCATTGCCACGCTGAACCTCGCCACGCTGCAGTTCACGGCCCTGCGCCCCATCGGCTACCAGGACCACAGCCAGCCTGGCTTTAGCCTCGATGCCTCCGACCAGGCCGCCGACGTGCTGCTGGCCAACTGGCCCATCCGGGGCATGCGCCAGCCCGATGCCATTGCGTCGTTTGAGCTGCCGGCCGCGCTGGGCGGGGGCCGCTACCTCATCACGGCCAACGAGGGCGATGCCCGCGAATACACCGGCATGAACGAGATAAACCGCCTGGGTGATGCGGCTTACGTGCTCGACCCCACGGCTTTCCCGCAGGCTGCGATACTAAAAAACGCCAGCGCCCTGGGCCGCCTCAACGTGACCAACAAGCTGGGCGACACGGATGGCGACGGCGACTTCGACCAGATTTATGCCTTTGGCGGCCGCTCGTTCAGCATTCTCAACGCCGGCACCGGCGCGCTGGTGCACGACAGCGGCGACCTGCTCGAACGCCTGACCAGCACCGATGCCACGTTTGGCAGCATCTTCAACGCCAGCAACACCACCGGCAACCCCGTCCGAAAAAACCGCTCCGACGACAAAGGCCCCGAGCCCGAAGGCACCACCATCGGCATGATTCGCGACACCGTGTACGCCTTCGTGAGCCTGGAGCGCCAGGGCGGCGTGCTGATTCTGAACGTGAACGACCCCGCTAACCCACGCCTCGTGCAGTACATCAACAACCGCAGCCTGACCACCGGCGCGGGCGACGAAGGCCCCGAGGGCATTGTGTTCATATCGGCCGCCAACAGCCCCACCGGCGCGCCCCTGCTGCTGCTGGCCAACGAAGTAAGCAGCACCGTAGCCGTGTACCAGCTTGGCCTGCGCGGCGTAGTGACCGCCGCCAAAAATAGCTTCACTGCCCCCGCCGCCCTCTATTGCTACCCCAACCCCGCTGCATCCGAAGCAGCCGTGCGCCTCAGCCGTCCCGTGGCAGGCACTCTGCTCGATGGCCTGGGTCGCGCCGTGCGCCAGTTGCCCACAGCCACCGATAAGCTCGACGTGCGCGGCCTGCCCGCCGGCCTTTACCTGCTGCGCGCTACTGACGGCGCCACGAGCCGCCTGGTGGTGCGGTAGCAGGTCATTGTAAACCGAATGGAAAAGAACGGGCCGCCTGAGTGTACACTCAGCCGGCCCGTTCTTTTCTGCGCATTAATCCAGTGCCCTCTCCTACTTCGCTTTCCGCAGGAAAATGTCGCCGTTGAATGTTTTCAGCATTACCTCGGGGCCGCCCCCGTTCACTTTGCCGTAGGTCCAGTCGTCGGTACTGAGGCGGGAGAGGCCATTTTGGGTGGTGCGGGTCACTTTGGCCGCGCCTTTGTCCACGGCCACGTCGAAGTCGCTGTACACGTCGCCGCGCTCCGATTTCATCTTGAGCGCCGCTTTGATGGAGCTCGGAAACGTCACGTCCACCTTGCCGTTGAGGGTGGAAAAGGCCATGGGCGCACCCGCCGTCACGCTTTTAAATACGACAATCAGGTTACCATTGACCGTGTTGGCTACCACCGAGCCGGCCACCTGGTTGAGTTGAATGGTCCCATTAACGTTGGTTATTTCCAGCTCGCCGGTCACATTGTCGACGGTGATATCGCCATTATTGACGGTGCTGAGCTTGAGCGAAAAATTCTGCGGCACCTTGATGGTCAAGTCGACGGGGTGCTTGTAGGAATCGGTGGTAATTTCAATTTGGTTATTCTTTTCCTCGGCCGTCAGGTTGAGGCTGTTGGCGGCGGAGAGGCGCTTCATGCCATTGGTTTCGGCTTTGCTGGTGGGGTGCCGGTCACCCTGACGGGCGCGGGCCACAGCGTCAATCACCACATCCTTGCCGCCGTAGCCGGCTACGTGAATGGAGCCGTTCACGAGGCTCAGCTCCAGCGAGCCGGGCTTGCCGGGGGCGCTCAGGGCCACGGTGAGCTGTTCTTTTGCGTCTTTTTCGGTATCCTGCGCGTGGCCGGGCCGTGCGCTGCCGAGCAGCAACAGGCTCAGAACGAGAAGCTGCGAAAGTCGTTGCGGAAACAATTGGAATGAAGTATTCATCGAAAATTATTGATTGGATAGTTAAAGTTTGGTGACCGTCACGTCGCCGTTCAGGGTTTCAAAATGCAGGTCCGGGCCGCCTTTGCCGATGCGGACGGCCGTGTCCTTGCTCAGCTTGTACACCGTGCCGCCACCACGGCCTTCCCGGTTTTTGGTGACCTGCACCGGCAGCATTTCGGCATTGGGAAAATCGGTATAAAACTCGCCGTGCATGCTTTTGAAGTGCATATCAGCCACAAAACTGGCCGGGTATTTCACCCGAATCTGGCCATTGATGGTGTGGTACGAGGACGCGCCGGGCGGATTGGCCGCGTAGCTGGCGTCCACGTTGCCGTTCACGGTGCGGGCTTCGGTGCTGCCCTTCACGTTGGCCAGCGTGATGGGGCCATTCACGTTGAAAATATGCAGCGGGCCGGTCACGTCCTGCACCTTTACGTCGCCATGGTTGATGGTCGAAACCCGCACATTGAGTTGATAAGGCACTTTCACCACGAAGTCGAAATCGTAGCGGTAGTTGATTTCCTTACGGTCCCAGCCGCGACGGTCGTTGTTGTGGGGCCGCGAGTCGTAGGGGCCGGTCAGGTACACCACCACGCTGTCGCCGTGCTGCGTGAATCCCAGCTGCGCTTCCGCTTTGCCAGTTTCCAGTGTTTTGGCGTCGTCGGCCGTGATGGTTTTGGTGGCTTCCACCAGCACCTTGCTGCCGGCGTAGCCCTGCACCGTCACTGAGCCATTGATGTTGTACAGGGCCAGCGTGCTGCGTCCGGCCTCGGCCGTGAGCGTGAATTCTTTGGTAATCTGCTCTTTGAATTGCGGGCGCAGGCTGGCCTGGGCCTGGCAGGCGGTGCCGCTACACAGCAAGAGCAGCGCGGGCAGGCTGGGGAGAAAGTTGGGTCTGGTCATGGCGTTGAGGGGTTGCGGGGGCGGCCGGCGGGCCGTCGCTCAGGGTTTGAATGCTTTGTTCGATTTTGCTTTTTACCATGTCGTCCAGGTTGGCCTGTTTCAGCAGCCGGCGCAGCGGCGGCACCGAGCGGCGCTCCTGGAGCTGCACCATGGCATCGGCCAGGGCGGCCTGCACCAGCGGCGAGTCCTGCCGGGCCAGGGCGTGTACCAGGCCCAGGCGCACGGTGGCATCATCCTGGGCCAGGGGCATGAGGGCCTCCAGAGTGGCCAGGCGCACGTTCACGTTGTCGTCCTGGTTGAGGGTGCTCAGCAGAGCATTCACGACCTTGGCATTAGGGTCGGGCAGCTCCTTGGTGTAGCCCACGGCCCGCAGGCGCTCGGTAGCCGAGGGGTTGTCGATGAGCGACAGCAGCATTACCTGGCGCATTTCGCCCACCTGGGCAGCCAGCGCGGCCAGTTGCTGCTGGTCGGCGGCGGCGGCAGTTTTGGAGCCGCTATTCAGCCAGTAGCCGCCCAACAGGCCCACGCCCAGAAGGCACAGGCTGTAGGCCAGCCGCAACGCCGGGCGCGGGATGGGCAAGGCCCGCAGCCACGCCCACAGGCCCCGGAGCGAATAATCAGGCGTGGTTTCTAACTCCTCTTTGAAGGAATCCAGCATGGCGTAAAACGCGGGCCGGGCCTGCGGGCCGGGCGCGGGCACGGGCACCTGGCCCAGCGTATGCCACACGCGCTCCACGGCTTGCAGCTCGTCGCGGCACTCGGCGCACCCGGCCAGGTGGGTGGCCAGGGCCTCGTGCTCGGGGCCCGACAGTTGCCGACTGAGGTAGTCGACCAGTTGCGCTTTGGTGTCTTCGCAGTTCATGGGCGAGGGGTCAGTTTTCAATGCGGAGGAATGTCGTTTTCAATTCGTTCATGGCGCGGTGTACGCGCACTTTCACGGCCCCTTCTGTGGTGCCCAGCACGCGGGCTATTTCGGCGTACTTAAGCTCCTGAAACCGGCTCAGGACCAGGATTTCGCGGTCTTCGGGCCGGAGGCGGTCCAGGGCCTGGTGCAGTTGGGCCACGTCCTGGGCCTGCTCCAGGCCGGCATCGGCGTGGGTGCCGCCGGCGAGGTGCTCGGCGACGTCGGCCACGTCGGTGTGGTGGACGGCGTGGCGATTTTTCTTCACGAAATCGGCCAGTACGTTGCGGGCCAGATGGTACATCCAGGTGCGAAACTCGCCGTCGCCGGTGAAGGTGTGGCGGTATTTCAGCATGCGGTAGAACACGGTTTGCACCAAGTCGTCGCAGCTGGCGGCCCGGCCCAGCATGTGGTAGAGGAAGCCAAACAGCGGCCGCTGGTAGCGCTCGAAGAGCAGGCCCATCCGGTCCACGTCGCCGGCTTTCACCCGCAGCATCAGCGCATTATCCGTTAGCAAGTCCAAGCTGATACAAGGGGTTTTTGAGGGTATTTGGATGTGGACACCGGTCCCGTTGCGGAAGGTTACAACCGGGAACCAACATTTTTCAGCGCCAACTAACAAACAGCCCAAATCGCACAAGTAATTTCACATCTAATTCTAGCCCTATTGCAATTGTAAACAGTTGAGCTTAAAATAATTGCCCGAATTATTTTGTAACCAAATCCACCCTCCGTCCCGTAAAGGCAGTATCACACAAATGGTGTTTTAGGTGCTTTATAGGCAGCGCCTTCTCACTCTCATCCTTTCAACTTGTATCATGAAAACCACCAAAATCCTTTTCGCCGCCCTCTTGACCTTTGGCATGAGTAACGCCGCCTTCGCTCAAACTACTACCAGTGGCACGATGGGCACCACCACGGGCTCAACGACCGGCACCATGGGTACCACAACCGGAACTACTACTGGTAGCACTACTTCAAGTGGCTCCATGACGTCGGGCACGATGGGCTCGACCACCGGCACGATGAACACCAGCACGAGCGGCTCTATGGGCACCACGTCCGGCACCACCTCGGGTAGCTCCACGTCGGGCCGGCGCATGAAAACCAAAGGCACCATGCCGAACGGTAAAGGCAAGATGAAAGGCAAGTCAACCATGTAGTAACTTTTTGCGGCTCAGCGCCGTAACAAATTGGCAGCCGGCTGTTTCTACCGAAGCAGCCGGCTTTTTTTGGCCCCTCTCCCCACCCTCATGAAATATTCTCTTTTGCTCGCCGGCCTGCTGTTTGCCGTCACGGCCCGGGCCCAGACCGTTCCCTTCGACCCTTCGGCCCCCGTGCGCGGCGGCAGCCAGGGCCAGACCACCGTGCCCCCCGTAAACCCTGCCCTCAACCAAAGCACCATTCAGGGGCCACCGGACATGCAGCGCACGCCCACCAACCGCGACGCCCAGCCCACCCGCCAGCTCGACGACCGGGGTTTCTCGCCCGCTGCCACCCCGGAACAGTCGCCCAATGCCGTGCCCGACATCCGCGAGCAGCCCATCAGGCGTGCCAACCGCCCGCGCCAGTCCACTGACGTAGTGCCCACCCGCTCGCGCCGTAGCAACAGCAGCAACATCGAGCAGAACACCGTGCCTACTTACAACCCTAACACGCCCAAGTAAAGCACGTTACCAAACGCAAATGCCCCGCCTGGTTAGTATCAGGCGGGGCATTTGCGTTACTGGAGGTGGCGCTATTACGCCTTTTTGGCGGCGTGGGCCAGCAGGTCGCCGCCGTGTTTGCGCAGCAGGTCGGCCAGCTCAGTGAGCGGCTTTTTCAGGTCGGCCGGGGCTTGGGCGCTGGCTTCGCTGGTCTGGTCACCCAGCATCGAGAGCGAGTTGCCGATGGCCGTGGCGCTCAGCGTACCGCTACTGAGCAACGACTGCAGGTTGCCGATTTCGCGGGCAATGTCCTGCAGGCCGGGCTCGCCACTTTGCAGGAACTGGTGCTGCCAGGTTTCGGTATTGTCCATGGCCGAGCCCAGGGGCAGGCTGGTGAGACCATTGCGCAGGGCGCTGACGGTGGCGAGGAGGTGGTCGGAATTCATATTCGGGCAGGGAGAAAAAGGTGTTGGTTGAATTGAAACAGCGGGTTGGGCCGGGAGTTTGCCAGCTACCCCATCGTCTTGGTTACGCGCGGGGCTTTGGGCACGGCCGGTAGCGTGAGGGGTGGGCTGGGAACATCGGGCGCGGCGACGCTTAGGCCCAGCTCGCGCAGGATGGCCACGGCGCGCAGGGCGCTGGCTTCCTTGTTTTTTATTTCCAGCATCAGGTCGAAATCGAGGCCGTGCAGGTGGGTGAGAAACGTGCGGAATTGCGCATCTACGAGGTCGTTGGTGTGCTTGCCCTTGCGTTCGCCCACGGCCTGCGAACTGTAGTCCATCATGGGCACGCCGTCGGCGGTGGGGTGCCAGGTGGCGGCGGCCAGACGCAGGGCCTCGGCCATCGGCTCGCCGTGGTTGAGGCACTCGTGGTGGAAATTATCGAACAGGATGGGCACGCCGGTTAGCTGGTGCAGCGTCAGGCAGTCGCGCAGGGGAAACAGCCGGTCATCGTTTTCCACCACCACGCGGGCTTTCACGGCCGGCGGCAAAGTAGCATACACCGCCGCGAAGCGGCTAATGGCCAACTCCCGCTCCCCATACAGCCCGCCCACATGAATCTGGAGTTTAGCAGTACCATCAAGTCCCATCAAATCCAGCATCGAGCCCTGATACACCAGCTCCTGAATGCTGCGCTGCACGATGTCCGGGCTGGGCGAGTTCAGCACCACAAACTGGTCGGGGTGAAAGCTCACCCGCAGGCTATTGGCCCTGATGTAGTTGCCGATGGCCCGGAAATCAGCCGCGAAATGCGTCTGCCACGGAAACGCATTGATGGGGTGCGAGCCAAACGGCACGATGCTGGAGCCGATGCGGAAAAACAGCAGGCCCTGAGCCACGTTCCATTCCAGCATCCGGCGCAGGCAGGCTAGGTTGGCCGTCACGGCCGCAATCAGCCGTTCTTCCGAATACGAGGCCAGCCGGAACGTATTGCCCGAACTGCAATCCATCGCCTCGTTCACGCAGGGATACCCAATTTTCATATTCCGGCTTACGCGGAAAAACAGTCAGCAGTTATAGGGGCAGTTAATAGTTAAAGGTTAGGAGTTAAGAGTTGACAGAACGGCAACTCTTAACTCCTAACCTTTAACTATTAACTCTCCTTACGGCTGGTAACCTCGATTATCCTTAAAGGCCTTGTTGTATTCCGCTCGGGCTTTGCGGGCTTTTTCGGCGCGCAGCCCGGCTTCAATCTCCTCCATTTTGCGGCGCTGCTTGCCCTCGCGCGAGAACTGGTCGTAGAGCAGGCTCACGGGGCTGGCAATGGTGGGAATGGGCGCTTTGGGGGCCGTAGAATCGACGGCAAACAGGGGCTTGGGCTTGGGCGGGCGCTTGGCCCCACTCGCCACCGGCGGCGCGGGCCGCTTTATGTTGCGTAGCGCCCGATTGATGATGGCGCGGTCGGGCCGGTCGGCCACCACCTGCACTTCGCCCAGGCGCACGCTGTCGCGGGCCAGCTGAATGCGCACCACCAGCTGCGATAAGCCCGTGCCACCCAATGCCATACGCTGCGCCTTGTAGCCCAGGGCGCGGAACAGGACAGTATCCGTGGGCAGCGCATCAATGCTGAAATCGCCGGTGGTGGTGGTCACCACGCCGCGTTTTGTGCGCAGCACCTGCACCGTAGCCCCCGGGATGGGCAGCCGCGTTCGGGCTTCCGACACGCTGCCGCTCAGGCGCACCGTGGGAGCCAGCTGGGCCTGCGCCCGGCTGGCCAGCAGCCACAGCGCCAGCAGCAGGCCCAGCGCCCGGCCCAGCTTTGGCCAAATGGCCGGCACACAAGACTTTACTTCAAAAATCATTACTCCTTAAACGCAACGCAACCACAAAGTAGCAACCCAACGAGCCAAAAAAAGCCCGCACCGTTGCAGGTGCGGGCTTTTCGGCGATGATTTGGCCGATTGCATCGACCAAACCCTTAGTTTTTTACTTTGGTGCCATCGGCGTCTTTGGTTTTCATCTTGCCGTTTTCTTTCACCTTGATTTTGCTGCCATCTTCGGCTTTGGCCTTCATTTTCGACACGTCCGTGCCACTCGCCATGCCATTGTCGGTGGTGGTGGTGGTCGAGCTTTCTGTGGTGGTCATCGACGAAGCCGGGGCCATGGAACTCGACGTGGTGTCGCTCATCGACGACGAGTTATCGGACGAGTAGTTGCTGTCGTCGTAAGTCGTGCGGCTCGACTCGTAGGCCTGGTACTGGGTGGGGTCGGTGAATACCGACTTGAACTCGGTATCCTCGGCCATGTTGGCATCGCGCATGGCGGCGGCCATGCCGGTGGTGTCAGTGGTGTACTTGGTCCGCATCTCGTTCATGCGCTTGTAGCGGTTCACGTACACGGTGCGGATTTTGGTTTTCGTGGCCTCGTCCGTGATTTTCATGTTAGCCACCATTTTATCGGCGATTTGCTGGGCGCGGGCCTCAATCTGCGCATCCGTCAGCGGGGCCGAGGTCGTGGTGGTCGTCGTGGTGGTGGTGCCGTCGGTGGGCACGGTGGTCACCTCGGTGGTTTTTTCCTGCGAGCAGGAAGCCAAAGAAAGGGCGGCAGCGCCGGCGAGAATCAACAGGGAATTTTTCATGAATTCAGAAAAGGGAGGTTAAAAAGCAAACCAAAAATGGTTTGGGGGCGCTTTACGGCAATGGTGCCGTGGATGTTACCTCGACCGATAATTCGCCGTGACGAAGAACGTCATGCTGAGCGCAGCCGAAGCATCTCTACCGCGCAACTAATTTCCAATCGAAAGGAATAGTATGGCGGTAGAGATGCTTCGGCTGCGCTCAGCATGACCGTCTTTTCAAATCATATTACCTCTAAGCGCGGCGCAACTCAAATACCGTGATTTCCGGCAGGAAACCCACCCGGCCGGGGTAGCCCAAAAAGCCCAGGCCCACGTTCACGTACAGCTTCTGGCGGCCCTGCTCGTACAGGCCGGCCCACTGCTTGTACACGTATTTCACCGGGCTCCACTTCAAGAAGGGCAGGTTGACGCCGAACTGCATGCCGTGGGTGTGGCCGCTGAGGGTGAGGTCGATGTCAGGGTAGTTGAGCACCTGCGCTTCCCAGTGCGAAGGGTCGTGCGAGAGCAGGATTTTGAAGGGCGCGTCACCGCTGGCGGCATGGGCCTGGGCCAGGTTGCCGTGCTTGGGAAAGTTGGCGTGGCTGCTCCAGTTCTGTACGCCGAGCACTGCTATTTTATCACTGCCGCGCGTGATGGTGTGGCTGGTGTCGTTGAGCAGCGTCCAGCCGATTTTGGCGTGGTTCTGCATCAGGCGCTCCAGGTTGGCGCGCTTGTCAGCGGGGCTTTCCCAGGCCACGTAGTCGCCGTAGTCATGGTTGCCGAGGCTGGAGAAGATGGGCAGCCCGGACCTGATGCCCGCGAGGGCCGGAATGTGCGGCTCCACCTCGGTGGCGCGGTTGTTCACCAGGTCGCCGGTCATCAAAATCAGGTCGGCTCCCTGCTGGTTTATCATAGCCACGGCCCGTTCCAGCGGTTCCGTCGAGTTGAAGCTGCCAGTGTGTAGGTCCGAAATCTGGAGCACTTTGAAGCCGTCGAACGCCGGCGGCAGGTTGGGGTAGCGCAGCGTCACGCGGCGCACCGTGTAGTCGGTGCCGCCCTTCACCATGCCCCACAGCAACGCAAAAAACGGGATGGCCCCGATGCCCAGCGCCACCTTGGCCAGGAACTCGCTGCGCGGAATAGCCGCCACCTCCGCGCCCGCTGGCCGGCTGGCCGAGCTCGCGGCCCAGCGCGCCAGCCGCGTGAGGTCTTCCAGCACCAGCGGAATAAACATGAACAGCTTGGCCCCCAGCAGCAGCACAGGCAGGCTCATGAGGTAGCTTTTGAGCTGAATATTCCCCGATTGCCGGGTTGAGCCGGCCCAGCCCGCAATCATCCAGCTACCCACCGTAAGCAGCCAGTACCCAATGGCCGCCGCCCGCCGCGCCCCCGGCGAGAGATGCTGCACCACCGTGCGTACTGCTTGATACCCATACCATTCGGCCAGTACCACCACGGCCAGCACCAACCATAAAACCAACGGATTTCGCATAAAAACCTTCTCTTCGGATTACGCCGCCGCGCACCAATGCAGCCACGGCCTCGGGGCTTAAACGCGCCCAGCCGGCTTTTGCTTTACATTTAATGCACTTTTTACATTCTACCGCTGCCCCGCCGCATGGAAACCACTGACCAGCTGCCCCAACTCGACGCCCCCTCCCCACCCTACGCCGCCCCTGCTGCTACCGGCATCAAGAGTTGGGCCGAGGACGACCGGCCCCGCGAAAAGCTGATGGCCAAAGGCCGCGCCGCCCTCTCCGATGCCGAGCTAATTGCCATTCTGCTGGGTTCCGGCACGGTGAAACTATCGGCCGTGGATGTGGGCAAGCTCATGCTGCAAGGCGTTGGCAACGACCTCAATGCCCTGGCCCGCGAGAGCGTGAAGCAGCTTTGCCGCCACCCCGGCATCGGTCCGGCCAAGGCCATTACCGTAGTGGCCGCGCTGGAACTGGGTCGCCGCCGCAAGGAAGCCGACGCCGCCCCGCGCACCACCATCACCTGCTCGCGCGACATCTATAATTTGATTCGCCCGAATCTGATGGACTTGCCGCACGAAGAATTCTGGGTAATTCTCCTCAACCGGGCCAACGTGGTGATGCGCAAAACCGCCATCAGCCGGGGCGGCGTGGCCGGCACCGTGGCCGACCCGAAAATGATTTTCAAGGAGGCCCTGGAGCAGCTGGCCAGCAGCATCATCCTAGTGCATAACCATCCCAGCGGCAACCGCAACCCCAGCGCCGCCGACATTCAACTCACCAAGAAACTAAAAGAAGCCGGCAATTTCCTGGATTTGCCCATTCTCGACCACCTCATTTATTCCGACCAGGGCTACTACAGCTTCGCCGATGAGGGGATGCTGTAAACTAAATAATATGATTAAGAAAATAGCCCTGGCCGCCGCCATTATCGGCATTATTCTCTATTCGTTGAACGACACCAAACCGAATAGCAGCGTCTATTTAGCGCAATTAAATAAATTTCGCAGCGAGAAAAACCACGCCTTCCGGCAATCGGAAGAATCGCCAATTTCGGCCGCGCAAAAGGCCCAATTCGATAGCCTGAAATACTACCCCGGCGATTTAACTTACGTGCCGCACGCCGATATTTCGCGCACCGAAAAGCCGGATACTACGCTTATTCAAATGAGCGATAATAAAGCCGAGAAATACCTGAATTGGGGATTGGTGAAATTCAATATTAATAATTCATCGCAGCAATTACGGGTTTATTTGAAAGCCAACGGCCGCGATTCCACGCTATTTATTCCCTTCACCGACCTCACCAACGGCCACGAAACCTACGGCGGCGGCCGCTACCTCGACGCGCCCATTCCCCGCCTGAATGAAACGGAAATCGAACTCGATTTCAACCGCGCCTACAATTCCTACTGCGCCTACAATAACGAGTACAGCTGCCCGGTGCCACCGGCCGAAAACCGGCTGCAAGTCGCCATTCCGGCCGGCGAGAAGTCGTTTCACGACTAACTCCCCGTCGGCCCAAACCGCTCCGTGCGAATATTTTCATCCTCTAGCCCCTGCGCTTGCAGCAGCGTGGCGGCACTTTCCACCAAACCAGTGGGGCCGCACACGTAGCACTGCGGCGGGCCGGGCAGGAGGGCCACGGCCTCGGCCAGCATGGCGGCATCGAGGCGGCGCTGGTAGCCCGACCAGCCGGCCGGCACCTGACGGGTGTAGGTGAGCAGCAGCGTGAACGTGGCATCAGCGGCGGCCAGCGCCTCCAGTTCCTGCCGATATATCACCTCTTCCGGCGTGCGGATGCTGAAAAGCAGCACGGCCGGATTGCGCAGCCCGGCGCGCTGGCGATGGCGCAGCATGGCCATGAGCGGCACTACGCCCGAGCCGCCGGCCACTAGCAGCAGCGGCGCAGCCGGCGGACCGGCGGGCCACACAAAGTAGCCGCCAATGGGGCCGCGCACTTCAAGTTGGTCGCCCACGGCCACGCCATCGAAGAGGTAGCCGGATACTTCGCCTTCGGCAATCAGCTCCACGGTCAGCTCAATTTCGCCGGTTTGGGCCGGGGGCGAGGCGATGGAATAGCTGCGCTCGGCTTGGTAGCCATCGGGAGCGGTGAGGCGCAGGTCGTAGTGCTGGCCGGCGCGGTGGGGCGTCCAGTTCGGCAGGCGCAACGTGAAGGTTTTGACGCGGGGCGTTTCGGGCCGGATGGCCGTGACGGTGGCCAGCTGCCAGTCCAGGAGCCGGCTCACAGGCGGAAGCTAGCGGTATCGGCGGGCGCGTCCTCGTCGTCGCTGCGGTAGCGCTCCTCTTTCCACGGGTCGCCGCGCATGCTGTAGCCATTGTCTTCCCAGAAGCCGGCTTCGTTCTCGGCCATGAAGCGCAGGCCCTGCGCCCACTTGGCGCTTTTCCAGAAGTAGAGGTGCGGCACCACCAGCCGGGCCGGGCCGCCGTGCTCGGCGGCCAGCGGCTTACCGTCGTATTCGAGGCCGATGAAAGCCTGCCCATCGCGTAAGTCAGCCAGCGGCAGGTTGGTGGTGTAGCCGCCATAGGAGAAGGCCATAACGAACTGCGCTTCGGGTTTGAGCTGGACGTGTTCGAGCAGCGTATCAAGGCTGACGCCGCGCCATTTGGTGTCGAATTTCGACCACTTCGTGACGCAGTGAATATCGGGGTTGAACGACTGCATTGGCAGGGCGTTGAACTCGTTCCAGCTCCACTGCATGGGATTTTCCACCAGGCCTTCGAGCCGAAACTCCCAGTTCACCAGCGGAATGCGCGGCGTGGGGCCGGCCGTAAGCACCGGAAAATCGGGGGTTTCGTACTGGCCGGGCGGCAGCTTATGGCCGCCATCGACGGGCCGTTTGGCGTGGAAGCCTTTGTTGACGAAGGGCATGAGCGGAAGGAAAAAGGTAAATGGAAGAGGTCACACGGACGTCATGCTTCGCTGCGCTCTACATAACGTTCGCTGGAGTTGGGACGCTCAAATCGGCCTCAAGCAAATATATGCCAGCACCTTCCAATTCGGTCATTTCACCCCGCCGTACCTTTGCCCCGTCGTCCGTGGCCTGACATTGGACAACCAACAACTGACAACGACCCATGCGTATTTCCCTCGACTGGCTTAAAACCCTCATTCCTACCGACAAACCCGCCATTGAAATTGGCGCATTGCTCACCGGCTCGGGCCTGGAAGTGGAGAGCGCCGAGGAGCTGGAAAGCATTCCTGGCGGGCTGCGCGGCGTGGTGCTGGGCACCGTGCTCACCTGCGAACCGCACCCCGATGCCGACAAGCTCAGCCTGACCACCGTGGACGTGGGCGACGGCATCCCGCGCCAGATTGTGTGCGGCGCACCCAACGTGGCCGCCGGCCAGCGCGTAGTGGTGGCCCTGGAAGGCGCCACGCTTTATCCCGCACAGGGCGAGCCGTTCAAAATCAAGAAAAGCAAGATTCGCGGCGCAGCTTCCGAGGGCATGATTTGCGCCGAGGACGAAATCGGCCTGGGCCAGTCGCACGCCGGCATTATGGTGCTCGATACCGAGCTGCCCAACGGCACGCCTGCCGCCGACTATTTCGGCCTGGGCTCCGATACGGTGTACGAAATCGGCCTCACGCCTAACCGGGCCGATGCCGCCTCGCACTACGGCGTGGCCCGCGAACTGCGCGCCCTACTGCGCCAGCCCTGCCACCTGCCCGACGTGAGCGGATTCGTAGCGCCCACTTCGGCGGCGTCGAATATTAAGGTGACGATTGAAGATGTTGAGGCCAGCCCACGCTACGCTGGTTTGCTGATGGAGAATGTACACGTTGGCCCGTCGCCCGAGTGGCTGCAACGCCGTTTGCGCAGTATTGGCCTGAGCCCGATTAATAACGTCGTGGACGTGACCAATTTCGTGCTACACGAGCTGGGCCAGCCTCTCCACGCCTTCGATGCCGACCAGATTACGGGCGGACAGATTCGCGTGAAGCGCGCCGAGGCCGGCGAGAAATTCGTGACGCTGGATGGCGTTGAGCGCATGTTGAAAGCCGAAGATTTGGTGATTGCCGATGCCCACGGTGCGCCGATGGCGCTGGCCGGCGTGTTCGGCGGCAAGACCTCGGGCGTGAGCGAAAGCACCACCCGCGTGTTTCTGGAAAGTGCCTACTTCGGCCCCGCCGCCGTGCGTCGCACTTCGCAAACGCACCAGCTAAAAA
The DNA here is from genome assembly GCF_054061335.1 of Hymenobacter sp. UYAg731. NCBI lineage: Bacteria > Pseudomonadati > Bacteroidota > Cytophagia > Cytophagales > Hymenobacteraceae > Hymenobacter > Hymenobacter sp. UYAg731. The sequence goes on from NZ_JBSSEC010000004.1 coordinate 676,633, forward strand.
CCGACGCCTCATTCCGCTTCGAGCGCGGCACCGACCCAAATATGGTGCTGGTGGCCCTGAAACGGGCAGCGCTGCTGCTCCAGGAAGTGGCGGGCGCTATTGTGGCCGCGCCCATCGTGGACGAGTACCCTGCGCCCGTGCTGCCGGCCACCGTGCGTCTGCGCCTGCCCCGCGTGGAGCGGCTGGTGGGCCAGTACATCGCGCCCGAACGCATTCGCCAGATTCTGACGGATTTGGACATCGAAATCACCGAAGAGAACCCCGACTTGGGCGACCAGGATACCTGGACCCTGACCGTGCCGCCCCACAAAGTGGACGTGACCCGCGAGGCCGACGTGATTGAGGAAATCTTGCGCATCTACGGCTACAACAACGTGGAATTACGGCCGAATAACTCGGCCTCCTTCCTGGCCAAATTCCCGAACCCCGACCCCGAGGTGACGCGCGTGAAAATCGCCTCGCTACTCAGCGGCCAGGGCTTTTCGGAGATTCTCACCAACTCGCTCACCAACTCGCTCTACTTCGAGAAGGAAGGTGAAGCCAACCACGGGCTGGTGCGGATTCTGAACTACAACAGCGTTGATTTGAACGCGATGCGGCCCACGCTGCTGCACTCGGGCCTGGAGATTATCCGGCACAACATCAACCGCCGTCAGCGCGATTTGAAGATGTATGAATTCGGCAAAACCTACTCGCAGAACGAGAATGGCAAATACCAGGAAAAGAACAAGCTGGTGATTTACCTGACGGGCAACGCTGATGGCGAAACCTGGCAGCAGAAGTCGGAAAAGACGGCCTTCCACGACCTGGCCGGGGCGGTGCAGCAGGTGCTGGCTGCCCTGGGCTTCGGTGGCGCGGCTTCGCAGCCGGTGCAGCACGAGTACCTGGCCGGCGGCCTCGCCCTGCTTGTGCATAACCAGCCGGTGGCGCAGCTCGGGGCCGTAGCGGCTTCGGTGCTGAAGCGGCTCGATGTGACGCAGCCCGTGTGGTACGCGGAGTTGGATTGGGACGCGCTGAGCAAGAAATACAAGCCCACGCTGGTGGTCCGCGAGCTGTCGAAATTCCCGGAGGTGCGCCGCGATTTGAGCATCGTGGTGGACTCGGCCGTGACGTTCGACCAGCTCCAGCAGATTGCCCGGCGCACCGAGAAGAAGCTGCTGCAAAGCATCAACGTGTTCGATGTGTACGCCAGCGAGAACCTGGGCGCGGGCAAGAAGTCCTACTCGGTGAGCTTCACCCTACAGGATTTCAGCCAGACGCTCAGCGAGCAGGCCATCGACCAGGTGATGCAGAAGCTGATTCAGCAGTTTGAGAAGCAGGCGGGCGCGCTGATTCGGAAGTAAATCAGCCCGCTTACCTTTCGGCCGGCAATGATGTGCAACTGCGCAGCATTGCCGGCCTCTTTGTTTCTGCTCATCCCCCTTTTTTCCGCAAAATGAACCTTCGTTTCCTGTCCACTCTGGGCCTCGCGCTGATGACTACCGCCAGCTTGGCCCAGCAAAAACCGGCGGCCAAAGCGCCCACTACCAAAGCGGCCCTGATGACCACGCCCGGCGGCACCAGGCTGGTGGAAAAAGTCACCAAGCAGCCCGGCCAGCTCGTCATTCCCTACGAGAAGTATGTGCTGCCCAACGGCCTCACGCTCATCATGAGCGAGGACCATTCCGACCCGCTGGTACACGTGGACGTGACGTACCACGTCGGCTCGGCGCGGGAGCAGATTGGCAAGTCGGGCTTCGCGCACTTCTTTGAGCATATGATGTTTGAGGGCTCCGACCACGCGCCGAAGGGCACCTTCGACAAGGTGATTCTGGGTTCCGGCGGCACCAACAACGGCAGCACCACCCAGGACCGCACCAACTACTACGAAACCGTGCCCAATAACCAGCTGGAGCGGGCGCTGTGGCTCGAGGCCGACCGCATGGGCTTCCTGCTCGATGCTGTGACGCAGCAGCGCTTTGAGGTGCAGCGCGCCACCGTGAAAAACGAGCGTGGCCAGAACTACGACAACCGCCCCTACGGCCTGGCCAGCGAGTACGTGAGCAAAACGCTGTACCCCTACTGCCACCCCTACTCATGGCTCACCATCGGCTACCTCGAAGACCTGGACCGGTCCAATGTGGACGACCTCAAGAACTTTTTCCTGCGCTGGTACGGACCTAATAACGCCACCCTCACCATCGGCGGCGATGTGCAGCCCGCACGGGTGGTGAAGCTGGTGGAGCAGTATTTCGGGCCCATCAAGCGCGGGCCGGCCGTGCCCAAAACCAGACTGCCGGCCCCCGTGCTCACCGCCGACCGCTACGTGAGCTACACCGACAACGTGCGCTTCCCCATGCTGCAAATGGTGTTCCCGACCGTGCCCCAGGGCCACCCCGATGAGGTAGCCATTGATGCGTTGGCCGAGATTCTGGGCGGTGGCAAAACGTCGTTGCTCTACAAAAACCTGGTAAAAAACCAGAAGGCCGTGCAGGCCAGCGCCTCCCACCCCACCGCCGAGCTCGGCGGCCAGCTCACTATCACCGCTCTGCCCTTCCCCGGCAAAGGCCTCGACAGCCTCGAAACCATCGTGCGCAACACCTTCGCCGAATTTGAGAAGCGCGGCGTGACCGACGACGACCTGCTGCGCTTCAAGGCCCAGCGGGAGGCCCAGCAGGTGAACGGCCTGGCCAGCGTGGCCGGCAAAGTGAGCCAGCTGGCCGCCAATCAAACCTTTTACGCCAACCCCAACCACATCACCGTGGAAGCCCGCGAGCTGAAGGCCCTGACCAAGGCCGACGTGCAGCGCGCCTACGACAAGTACCTTCGCGGCAAGCACGCCGTGATTCTGAGCGTGTTGCCCAAAACGGGCGGCGTGGCCGCCGCCCGGCCCGACAACTACACCATTGATAAAACCGGTTATAAGGCCCCCGATTACGGCTACGCCGGCCTGAAATACGTGAAGCCGACTGATACCTTCGACCGCGCCAAGCAGCCCGGCGCGGGAGCCAACCCCGTGGTGAAAGTGCCCGCCCTGTACCAGGAAACCCTGCCCAACGGCCTGAAAGTGGTGGGCACCCGCAACACCGAAATCCCGACCGTCACGATGCGCCTCACCATCCGAGGCGGGCATCGTCTGGAGCAGAATATGCCCGGCAAAGCCGGCATCGCCCAGCTCACGGCCAGCATGCTGAACGAGGGCTCGCAGAAGTACACCGGCGAGGAATTCTCGGCGGCGCTCAACAAGCTGGGCTCCACGGTAGCCGTGAGTGCCGGCGATGCCGAAACCACAGTTTTTGTGCAGAGCATGACCAAAAACCTGCCCGCCACCTTGGCGCTGCTCGACCAGCGCCTGCTGCACCCGCGCTTCGATGTCCAGGATTTTGCCCGCGTGAAAAAGCAGCAGTTGGAGTCGATTGCCGACTTCGTCAACCGGCCGGCCGTCATCGCCGACCAGACCTACAACCGCCTGCTTTACGGCCCCGCCAATATTGCCGGTACGGCTGTGGCCGGCACCACCGCCTCGGTGGCCAGCCTCACGCTTGATGACGTGAAGAGCTTCTACAACACCTACTACGCGCCCAACGTGAGCTACCTCGTGGCCGTGGGTGACGTGGACCAGGCCACGCTGGACCCGCAACTGGGCTCCCTGAAAAACTGGGCGAAGAAGGACGTGACCATCCCAGCCGACCTAGCCGGCGCGCAGCCCGACAAAACCACCATTTACTTCGTGAACAAGCCCGGCGCGGCCCAATCCGAAATCCGGGTGGGCTACCTCACCGACCTCAAGTACGACGCCACCGGCCCCTTCTACCGCGCCTACCTAGCCAACTACCTGCTGGGCGGCGGCTTCAACTCGCGCATCAATCAGAACCTGCGCGAGAACAAGGGCTACACCTACGGGGCCAATTCAGGCTTCCGCGGCACGCGCTACGCCGGCCCATTCACAGCCCAGGCCGGCGTGCGCGCCGATGCCACGGCCGCGTCGGTGAAGGAGTTCATGAGCGAAATCCAGAACTACCCGAACGGCATTTCCGATGAGGAGTTGGCCTTCGTGCAAACATCAGTGGGCCAGAGCGATGCCCTGCGCTACGAAACCGGCCAGCAGAAAGCCGGCTTCCTGGCTCGCCTCGTTGAGTACAACCTCGACCCCAGCTACGTGCAGCAGCAGACCGACATTCTGAAAAACCTGAAGAAGGAAGACGTGCAGGCCTCGGCCAAGCAGTACCTGCCGGCTGACAAGATGTACATCGTAGTGGTGGGCGATAACAAGCAGCTGCCGGCGCTGCAAGCCCTCGGCTACCCGGTGGTGGAGTTGGACCTGGAAGGCAAGCCGGTGGCGGCCGAAATGATGAAAAAGCCCATAACTGCGCCCACGGAAATGGCCGCGCCGACGGATGAAAAAATGAAGAAGCAGTTCGACGACGGCGGTAAAATCAAAACCAAGACCAAAAAGGGCAAAAGCTAGACTATCAGGCCGGGACGAGTCCTGAATTTAGAAGCAACGTCGTGCCGAGCGTTGCTCGGCACGACGTTTTCGTTTCACCGGGTCAGCAACCGTAAATCCGGGATTTATCCGGTAGCAAATCAGGTATTTCTACCCGATTCCGGCAACGAAATTTACCGGAGCTTTGGCTGCATGAATTCTAACATTTTCAGCAGCTTATGAAAAAGCAATACCTTCTACCGGCCGTGCTATGTTTTGGCCTGGGACTGAGCGCATGCTCTACCAACAATTCAAAGTCGGAAACCGGCACCACGGCGGCCAGCCCATCGGCCGACACCGCTTCCAACAAGCTGGGCGGCCGGCCCGGGCCCAACGTGCAGGCCGTGACCATGCCCGACCCGGGCATTCCCGGTTACAAATTCCCAGAAGACAGCACCACCATCAACGGCTGGGTGCAACGGCACGACGCAGCCAGCATCGACCGCCACGGCTGGGGCATCTGGACGGCCTTGTCCTCCGCCACGCCCCAGCGGCTCGGCCAGGACACCCTGCGCGTGTATGAAACCTGGCCCACCCTGGCTGAGGTCGACGCCGCGCAGCAACCCACTCCCAAGGCCAATTCCCGCGCCATGCTCCTGCAACGGCCCCAGCCCCAGCGCCGGCTCAACCGGCCGCGCCAGCTGTTTCGTGACCCGGATTTCCGGCAAAGCCTGTCGCTGAAGCGCCGGATGATGGCCAGCGCCCACGCCATGGTATCCGATACGGCCCAGGATGTATTCGAGTCGGTGAGCTACGACCCGGTGGCCGCCTCCTTCATCGTACAGAACAAGCTGTTCTGGGCTTCCACGCTCCAGGGCATGATTAACAAGGGCGAAGGGGCCATCCCCGAGTTTCCCCGGGAGGCCATTGCCATCAAGCCTGTGTACGAAGTGGTGCCCGCCAAACAGGGCCGCACGCCCTACCAGATGAAAGTGTGGACCGGCACCACCACCGCCCATATCAAATACGGCCAGGGCCGGTGGGGCAGCATTGTCTACGTCGACCTCAATAACCGGGGCCAGGGCAACGGCCAGGTGGGCAAGGCCGGCGCGCCACCCACCGCCGCCACCACCTACAACCTGCGCGATTTCGTCCACTTCACCCTTACCCAGGCCGAGGCTGACGCCATGAACCAGGAGCTGCTGCCCGACACCACCAAGGTGGCCCACGCCGGCGACTACGCTATCCTGGTAGCCATGCACATCTCCACCAAGGAAACCAAGCGCTGGACCTGGCAAACCATGTGGTGGGCCCCCGACCCCAGCCGCGCGCCCCTGCCCAGCAACCCCGCCGTGGTGGCCCACCGGCCGGCCCAGCTCGTGGGTGCCCCGCGCCACTACGCCATGGCCATCGCCTACCAAATGGTGGACCCCGTGCAGCCTTTCGCGGGCGGCAAAAGCGTAGGCCAGTCCATTTATGTCTTCAATCCCTATCTGGAAGCAGGTTTCGGCCCCAAGACCTTCTGGAATTCCAACCACTTGCAGGAGCGTTCCATCGTGCTCACCAAGGGCCTGGTGGTGACCAACGACGTGGGCGTGCGCACCAATTGCATGAGCTGCCACGCACAGGCCAGCTTCACTTCCATTGCCGAAATCAACGCCAAAAAGAAGCTTCCGCTCGGCTACCTCGGCAATACCTATGTCGACATGGGCAGTCCCAAATTCAAAGGCCGCCTGAAAACGGATTTCCTGTGGTCAATTGCCGATATGGCTTCCTCGAAACCTGATTCGCTGAAGTAAGCGCGTGCCTCAGGCCGGGAAGGGCATTCCCGTTTTCAACTCGATAGGCCACCGAACGTCAGGCCGAAATTATTGCAGCCCCGCTAGCGTTCCGCTAATCCTAACTCCCGGATTACGACGACGGTAGCCGGACTTCGACAACTTCGGCCTGACGTTCTTGTTTTCTTCTGTATCCGTGTCCAAATGCAAACTGCGCTGAGCCACAAGCCGCGAGCAAGCCCGGGATAAAGCGTAGCTTTCGGCCCGCCGCTTTATCTTCACCCAAAATTTATTCGCCCGTGGCCTCTTCCCAACAGCTTGCGCAACTCGACCGCCTGGAGCGGCAGCTCACCACCTTAGTGGCTGCCTATCAGCAATTGCGCGAGGAATTGGCCGATGCTAACACCACCGTGCAGCAGCTCCGCGCCGACCTGCGCGAGAAGGACCGCCTGCTGAAGGAGCGCCAAAACCAGGAAAATATCGTTAAACTTGTACACACCATAGCTGGGGAACCCACCCACGCCAACGAACTTAAACTGCGCCTCAACGAATACATCCGCGAACTGGACAAGTGTCTTGCCTATTTGAGAGACTAAACCGAACCAACCCTCACCCCACTGCCTTACCTTTCGCCCTATGAGCGAATTAGCCATAAAAATTCGGATTGCTGACCGGGACTATCCCATGCGCGTTGACGTGCAGGATGAGGAACGGCTGCGCTTGGCCGGCCGCCTCTTGGGCGACAAGCTGCGCGAATTCCGGGAAGGCTACGGCATTCAGGACAAACAGGACCTGCTGGCCATGGTTGCGTTGGCCACGATGGCCGACCAATTGAAAGTGAGCAAGGAAAAGGATGGCACCGATGCGGCGCTAACCGAACGGCTGGCTCGTTTCGACGAGCTACTATCCGGCGTGGTGCTGGCGGGGTAATACCCCCGCCCGGCACCCACACAACTCGTTGGCCCGGCAGGGCGGCGCGGCAATCGGCCGCTTCCGCCCGGCCCGGGCATCTTCGTTCTACCTGGTTATGGTTTTTTCACCCACCCCCAAAACCATAATTACATGTCATCCATCATATTATACTGTTTGCTGACTGCGGTGGTCGCCCTTGTGGCGGGCTTCGTAGTAGGTAAACAGCTGGCCGGCAAAGCCCGGCTGGACCACGAGGGCGAGGCCACGGCCCGCGCCCAGCAAATCCTCCGCGACGCGGAGGAGAAAGGCAACCGTCTTCGCGACGATAAAATCAAGCAGGCCGACGAGCGCCTGGAGCAGTCGAAAAACAAGTTCAAGACGCTGCGTAACGAGTTCGACCAGGAAGGCCGCCGCCTCAAATCCGAGCTGGAAGGCGAGCTGACCCAGCGCCGCCAGGGCGTGGTGGAGCAGGAGCAAGCCATCAAAATGCTGACCGAAACCACGCAGCGCCAGCTGGAGCAATTGCAGCGCAAGGAAGTAGAGTTGGAAAAAGCCCGCGAGAAAAACCAGGCCGATACCCAGCAGCTGCGCGACAAGCTGGACAGCCAGGCCGAAAAACGCCGCACGGACCACGAAGAGGCCATGGCCGAACTGGAAGAAAAGCAGCGCGAAGCCGATGAGCATTTGCACTCGGTGCAGCGCCAGCTTGAAACCATCGCCAATCTGACCGCCGCCGAAGCTCGCGAGCAGCTGGTGGAGTCGCTGAAAAACGAAGCCCAGATTCAGGCTAGCTCCTTCGTGAAGGACACCGTGGCCCAGGCCAAGCTGACCGCCACGAAGGACGCCAAGAAGATTGTGCTGGAAACCATTCAGCGCACCGCGTCGGAACACGCCATTGAGAACTGCGTGTCGATTTTCAACATTGAAAGCGACGACGTAAAGGGCAAAATCATCGGCCGCGAGGGCCGCAACATCCGGGCGCTGGAAGCGGCCACGGGCGTTGAAATCATCGTGGACGACACCCCAGAAGCCATTATCATCTCGGGCTTCGACCCAGTGCGCCGCGAAATTGCCCGCCTCTCGCTGCACTTACTGGTGAAAGACGGCCGCATTCACCCGGCCCGCGTGGAGGAAATTGTGGCCAAAACCCGCAAAAACATCGAGGAAGAAATCGTCGAAATCGGTGAGAAAACCATTATTGACCTCGGCATTCACGGCCTGCACCCAGAGCTGATTAAGATGGTGGGCCGGATGCGCTTCCGCTCCAGCTACGGCCAGAACCTGCTGCAACACAGCCGCGAAGTGGCCAATCTATGCGCCACGATGGCCGCCGAAATGGGCCTCGATGTGAAGAAAGCTAAGCGCGCTGGCCTGCTGCACGACATTGGCAAGGTGAGCACCGAGGAGCCGGAGCTGCCCCACGCCATTCTGGGCATGGAGATGGCCAAGAAGTGGAAAGAGCACCCCGATGTGGTGAACGCCATCGGGGCCCACCACGATGAGATTGAGATGACGGCCATGATTTCGCCGCTCGTGCAGGCTTGCGACGCCATTTCGGGCTCGCGCCCTGGTGCGCGCCGCGAGATGATGGAAAGCTACATCAAGCGCCTGAAGCAGTTGGAAGAAACCGCCAACGGCTTCAAGGGCGTGAACCAGTGCTTCGCCATTCAGGCCGGCCGCGAGTTGCGCGTGATGGTAGACGCCGAGAACGTGACCGACGAGCGCGCCGCCGAGCTGAGCTTCGAGATTTCGCAGAAAATCGAGAAGGAAATGCAGTACCCCGGCCAGATTAAAATCACCGTGATTCGGGAGATGCGCGCCGTGGCCTACGCCAAGTAAGTTATTGCATAAGCTTTATGCGTATGCCTTTAGAAAGTTAAAAAGCCCCCGCAGCGAGAGTTGCGGGGGCTTTTTTTATTTGGGGAATCCATTATTGTTGCTTGTCGAAAAACGATTTTATGGGCCGGACAAACAAGCCGGAGGTAGTGGCCACATACACGGTATCCCGCAGGTACTCGATGCCGGTGATGGTAGCACGCTCCAGCCCATCATTTTTCAACTGGCGTACGGTGTAGCGCGGGCCATTCCACCGCAGGGTGTAGAGGCTGCCCGAGTTGGTGAATACCAAGCTGTCTTTCACCGTGTAGTAGCTGGCCAGGGTGAACTGTTGTGGAGTTCCCAACGACTTTTGCCAGGTTTCGCCATTATCCGTTGAGGTAATAATCTCACCGTATTCGATAGGGCCGTAGAGCGTATTATTCCACTTGTAGATAGCATCGACGGTGGCTGCTCCATACACCTGCCGGAAAGAACCGTCCTGCTTGATTTTGTAGATGCCACCATCGCCGAAACTCGCCAGGAAGTAATCTTCGATGGCCACGAGGTAGCGCAGGTAAGCGCCCGAAAACGATGGCCGGGGAATAACGACGGGCCCCACGTAGGCCATTACCGGCCCGCTGCCTGGCGCGCCGGGCTGCACCGCCGCCAGCACAAAGGTGAAGGCACGGTCGGGGCGCTTGTTGTTGTAGGGAGCCAGCAGGTAGTTATTCTGATTGATGGCCATGCACTTCGACAGGTCGAAAAACTGTGTATCGAAGCGCAGGGCGGCCGGGTCGAACCGGCGCAGGTTGAAATAGAACTGGGAGTTGAGCGGCTCGCGGTTGCGGCAGATGACCAGCGACGTATCAGTGTCGGGGTAGGCAAAAAAATCACGGGCAATGGGCAGCCGAACGTTGACATCGGCCGGCATGCGTCCGGCGGTCGTCTCCAGTCCTTTAAGGGACTTTGGGTTGATTAGGCGCGTGAAGGCATTGGGCTGTTGCAGGTAAATAGCCTGGCCGTCGTTGCCAGCACTCATTATCACCCGGGCTAAACCGTACAGGCTGGGCACTTCGGCCCAACTGGCCTGTTTCTCCACCTCTTTGATTTGTATTTGGGTTTCGACTTCCTTCTTGCAGCCGGCAGTGGCAAAAGCCAACACAGCCAGGGACGGTAAAATTGCCTGGAAAGACCTCATAATGGCAGAACAGCGGGTAGGCTGCGTAAATTGTGCCTCAAAGCTAGATTAAAAAACTATTGCAACGCTTCTCCAAACTTCCTGGCCTGCTAGTGCTGGGCTTCCTCGCCGCCTGCGCCGTTCAGAAGAACCCCTACGCAGCTACCAACCAGTCGTATAAGGCCCAGGTGAAGGCCTATGCCGAGGCCTTGCGCGCCACGCCGGTGACCACGCCGGGGGCCGACAGCCTGCTGGGCAAGTACTGGGTGGGCACCACCAATTTCAACCTGCGCAAGCCCAACTACGTCGTTATTCACCACACGGCGCAGGACTCCACCGCCCAGACGCTCAAGACGTTCACCATGCCGAGCACGCAGGTGAGCGCGCACTACGTGATTGGGCGCGACGGCCGGGTGTACCACATGCTGAACGACTACCTGCGGGCCTGGCACGGCGGCGTGGCCAAGTGGGGCAACACCACGGATATTAACTCCTCGTCCATTGGCATTGAGTTGGACAACAACGGCGCCGAGCCTTTCGCCGAAGCCCAGATTACCAGCCTGATGCACATTCTGGCCGGCCTGAAAAAAGCCTACGGCATTCCCACAGCTAACTTCATCGGCCACGCTGACATCGCGCCCAGCCGCAAGAACGACCCCAGCGCACTTTTCCCGTGGAAGCGTTTGGCTGACAATGGCTTTGGACTGTGGTACGATGCCGGCCTACTGCCCAGCCCCTTTGTGGCCGACAGCGCCGCCGCCCTGGCCGGCCGCCTGCTCACCTTGCCCCTGCCGGCCCCGGACGATGTGCCGACGGCCACCATCCAGCCCGTCGATACCAGCCGGGTAGATGCCCAGCTGGCGCGGCTGAATGGCCCTGTTACGGTGTTTAGCCCGCGCGAGGCGCTACGCATTATCGGGTATGACACGCGGGATTTGCCGGCGGCCATCCGGGCGTTTAAGCTGCACTTCATTCAGCAAAACGTGGGTGCGCCGCTGACGGATGCGGAAAACCGGATTCTGTATAATATGTATAAGAAGTGCTTGTAACTGATTGCGAGCCGTTATATTTAGCCAATTGAGGGGCCGGCGGCCAGTGCCGCGCCGGCCGGGGAGTTAACCTTATTCTATGCCAGAAGTATCCAAGCGCGGGCAAGCCATGCCTGTTTCGCCATTTCGCAAGCTGCTGCCTTATGCTGAAGCTGCCCGCCAACAGGGCAAAATTGTTTATCCGCTCAACATCGGCCAGCCCGATGTGCTGACGCCGCCCGAAATGCTGGCCGCCGTGCGCAATGCCGACATCGCGGTGTTGGGCTACGCCCCCGGCGCGGGCACCGACAGCTACCGCCGCAAGCTGGAAACCTACTACCAGCGCGCTGGTATCCCCGCTCGTTTTGAGCACATCATGGTGACCACAGCGGGCAGCGAGGCTATCCTCTTCGCCATGCTCAGCTGCCTGAACCCGGGCGATGAAGTGATTGTGGCCGAGCCGTTTTATGGCACGTACACGGCCTTCGCCATTGCGGCCGGCGTGAGCATCGTGGCCGTGACGGCCCACATCGAGGACGGCTTTGCGCTGCCGCCACTAGCCGATTTCGAGGCCGTTATTACGCCACGCACCCGGGCCATTCTCATCTGCAACCCCAGCAACCCCACCGGCTACGTGTACCGGCGCGACGAGTTGGAGGCCCTACTGGGCCTGTGCAAGCAGCACGATTTATACCTTCTGTCGGACGAGGCCTACCGCGAATACTGCTACGATGGGGCCCAGGCCACCAGCTCCCTGAGCCTGGCGGGTGGCGAGCGGCACGTAGTGATGGTCGACACCATTTCAAAGCGTTATAGTGCCTGCGGAGCCCGCATCGGCGCGCTCGTCACGCGTAATCCGGACGTGTGGCAAGCGGCTTTTCACTTCGGGCAGATGCGCGTGTGCCCGCCGGTGCTGGAAATGGTGGCGGCGGAGGCGGCCTGCGACCTGCCCCCCTCCTACTTCGACGGCACCCGGGCCGAGTATCAGGCCCGGCGCGACCTCACGGTGCAGGCGCTACGCGCCATGCCGGACGTGGTGTGCCCGGTACCGGGGGGGGCCTTCTACGTGGTGGCCCGCCTGCCCGTGGACGATGCCGAGAAGTTTGGCCAGTGGCTGCTGGAGGACTTTACCCTTGATAATCAGACGCTGATGCTGTCGCCGGCCAACGGCTTCTACCATACTCCGGGCCTGGGCCGGCAGGAAGTGCGCCTGGCTTACGTTATCAACCAGACCGATTTGGCGGCGGCCCTCCACTGCCTGGCGCAGGCGCTACTGGTATATCCCGGCCGTACCGAACCCGTGCCTACTGCCGCCGTAGAAGCTGCCATTGCTTTCACCGTCTGACCCCTTATTCCTCCCCGCCGCTATGAACCCAACCATTGCCCCCGCCGTCGAAGCACCAATCAAGGACTACCGCGCCCCGTTGCGGTTTTGGCACTGGGCCAATGCATTATTGATTAGCCTGCAATTGATTACCATTCTGTTTCAGAAGGTGATAGTTAATTCCCGGTCGGCGGTGCCAGAGTTTCAGCAGGCCATGAGCAAGGCCAACATCACGATAACCACGAAACAGGGCGGCGCTTTTGCCCACATCATCAGCGAGCGCATCTGGGAGTGGCACATTTACTTCGGCTGGGCGCTGGTGGCGCTGTGGGTACTGCGGCTGGGTTTGCAGCTCACGGGGCCGTCGGAGCTGCGCTTCTCGGCGCGGCTTATGGAAATCCTGCGTCGCTACCGCCTCGCCCCACCAGCGGATAAGAGCAAGGCCGGTAAGATTCTGTTTGCCAAAACCACTTACGCGCTATTTTACGTCTTCCTCACCATCATGGTGACAACTGGCGTAATTATGATTTACGAGGATGTTTCCTGGCTGAAGGGCATCCATCATCTGGCGATGGAAACCCACAATTTCACCATGTACCTGGTTATGGGATTCATCGTGATTCATGTGGTGGGCGTGGTGTGGGCCGAGACGACGGAAGACCACGGGTTGGTGTCGCGCATGGTGGGCGGCGAGGCGTCGAATATCAAGGCCTAATTCGGCCGTCTGTCATTGCGAGTGGAGCGCAGCAATCCGTCCGCTCAATGCGACCAGCCCTTGAGATGTGGCAAAGCTTTTTAATCACAAAGCATATTCAACAAAAAGCCCCAACTCTAATCCAGAGTCGGGGCTTTTCACATTATTTAGGTTTGTCGCTTTGAGCGGACGGATTGCTGCGCTCCACTCGTAGTGACAGACGCGAGGCGCTAGTTCCCGGTGCTGCCGGGCTTCTGCTCCAACTTTTGCATGGGGCTGGTGGCTTTGGCGGCCTGCTGCATGGGGTTAGCCGGGGCTTGCGGGCGCTGCTGCTCAAACAGTTCGAAGCGCGAAGCGGCGGGCTGGCGCGGGAAAGCGTTGTTGCTCAAATCCGTATCGGCCGTTTGCTGGAAAGGGTCGATAACGAAGCTGATAACGGGCTTCTTGGTCACGATGACCTTGGTAACCTGGGCGTTGTTTTTGCGCCAGATTTCGGCCGGGATGGTCTGGATTTCCTGGGTGTTGTCGGCGAAGGTCATTTGCACGATGACGGGCATTACAAGGCCGCCCACGTTGCGCAGGCTCAGCTCGTAGAAGTTGCTTTGCGAGTCGTTGAGGCGCTGCTGCTGCTCGGGCGTGAGGCTGCCGAGCATGGCAGTATAGCGCTGCTGGTCGGCGGGCGTCACGGCCAGGGGGTCGTAGTTGTTGTAGAAATCCTTCAGCTCGGGCTTCTCGTCGACCAGGGTTTTGGGGATGTCGGTAGCGTTGCGCTGGGCGGTGATGGACTGCGGCGCGGCGGCTTTCTGCTGCTGCAAACGGGCGTTTTCGACCTGCGGGTTGCGGGTGCTGGCATTGTAGGATTTCACCGATTCGAGGGCAATATCGGTGTGCTCAGTGGTGTAGAACCAGCCGCGCCAGAACCAGTCGAGGTCCACGGCCGAAGCGTCCTCCATGGTGCGGAACAGGTCGGCGGGCGTGGGGTGCTTGTAGGCCCAGCGCTGAGCGTAGGTCTTGAAGGCGTAGTCGAACAGCTCGCGGCCCATCACGGTTTCGCGCAGGATGTTGAGGGCGGTGGCGGGCTTGCCGTAGGCGTTGTTGCCGAATTGCAGCGCCGACTCCGAGTTAATCATAATCGGCGATTGCAGGTTGTCGGCGGTGGCCATGTAGGCCGCTATGTTGCGCGGCTCGCCGCGGCGCGATGGGTAGTTGCGCTCCCACTCTTGCTCAGTCAGGAACTGCACGAAGGAGTTCAGGCCCTCGTCCATCCACGTCCACTGCCGCTCATCGGAGTTGATAATCATGGGGAAGAAGTTGTGGCCCACTTCGTGGATAATCACCGAAATCATCCCGTATTTCACCTGCTGCGAGTAGGTGCCGTCCTTTTCGGGCCGGCCGCCATTGAAGCACAGCATCGGATACTCCATGCCGCCCACCGGGCCGTGGACCGAAATGGCAACGGGGTAGGCGTAGGGGATGGTGTATTTCGAGTAGGTCTTGATGGTGTGGGCCACCACCTGCGTTGAGTACTGGCCCCAGAGCGGGTTGCCCTCCTTGGGGTAGTAGCTCATGCACATCACGGGCTTGCCTTCCTCCTTAATCTGCATGGCATCCCAGATGAACTTGCGCGAGCTGGCCCAGGCGAAGTCGCGCACGTTTTTGGCCACGTAGGTCCAGGTTTTGGTGCCGGTAGCGCGGCTGCTTTCGTTTTTCACGGCCTCGTCCTGGGTCACCATCAACACGGGCTTGGTGGCCGATTTGGCCTGTTCCCAGCGCTTCTGCTGCGTGCTGGTGAGAACCTGGGCGGCATTTTGCAGCGTGCCGGTGGCACCCACGATGTGGTCGGCGGGTGCAGTGATGCTCACCTTATAGTCGCCGAAGGGCAGCGTGAATTCGCCGTTGCCGAGGAACTGCTTGTGCTGCCAGCCCTGGTTATCCGAATACACGGCCATGCGGGGATAGAACTGGGCCATCTCGTAGAGGTAGTTCTTGTCGGCTTCGAAGTACTCGAAACCGCTCCGGCCGCCCTGCTTATACTGGTCGGTGATGTTGTAGTGCCACTTCACGCTGAACGACACGGCCTGGCGCGGCAGCAGCGGCGTGGGCAGGTCCACGCGCATCATGGTGTTGTTGGTGACGGTGCGCAGGGCGCGGCCGTCCTTGCCGGTCACGCTCTCAATCTTGAAGCCGCCATCGAAGCCCGACATCATGCCGTCCACCGCCTGGAACGTCATTTTATCCTGCAGCTGGCCCACCTGCGTAGCGTTGGCGATGGAGTTTTTCTCGAAGATGTTCTGGTCGAGCTGCACCCAGAGGTAGGGCAGCGCGTCGGGCGAGAGGTTGGTGTAGGTGATGGTCTCGCGGCCGGTGAGGGCCTGCTTGGCATCATCGAGGGTGACTTTGATGTCATAGTCAGCCCGCTGCTGCCAGTAGTCGGAGCCGGGCGCGCCGCTGGCGGTGCGGTAGCTGTTGGGCGTGGGCAGCATCGTTTCGAGCTGCGCAAATTTGTCGGTACCGGAGTTGGTGGTCTGGGCAGTGGCGGCCTGCTGGCCCACCACGGTCAGCACCAGACCGGCGAATAAAAGACGACGCATAGAAAAACCGTAAGTGAGAAAAATCAGAAAAAGCGAAAGCTGAGAAAGTCGCTAAAGTTACGTCAAGGTTGCGTGGGGACTACTAGGGCCACAGCAGTTGCAATAGCAGCACCACGGCAATGCCCAGGGCCGCGCCGCTGGTGGTCAGCAGCCAGTCGCGCCGGGCTACGCGCAGGCTGCCCAGCAGCACCGCTCCGACCAGCAGAATGGCCGCCACGATGAGGATTTGGCCCAGCTCCACGCCCACATTGAACGCCAGCAGTTCCTCCACCGGGCGGCTATTTGGGCCGAGCAAAGCCCGCAGATAATTAGAAAAGCCCAGCCCGTGAATCAGGCCAAAGCCCAGCGCTAGGGCATTAGGAGCCACGGCCAGCACCGACGCGCGCCGGGTGATGAGCTGGCCCGCGCCGCGCAGATTCCACAGCGCCGTGGCCATAATAGTGACCGGAATCAGCGCCTCAGTAATAGCCGGCTTAAAAGCCACCAGGCCCAGGGTGGCCAGCGCCAGCGTGAGCGAGTGCCCCACCGTAAAGCTCGTGACCAGCGCCAGTACGCGCCGCCAGTCGGCCAGCACGTAGGGCGCGCACAGGGCCAGCAAAAATGTGAGGTGGTCGGCCGCGCGCGGTGTGCAGATGTGTAGAAAGCCGAGTTGCAGGTAGGTCTGAAAAACGGAAGCCATGCGGCAAAGCTAACAGTACCGGATTTGGGGCGGTGCTTTCTAACTTATGTCGATTCTCAACGCCCTTTTTTCCTTATGCTTAAACGCTACCAGTTTCTTTTGTTCCTGCTCCCGATTGGTGATGCCCGCCACCCCCGCGCCCCAACCGCCACCCCAGCGGCCTAGGTAGCGAGCGTTTCTGCTGACGCCAGCCCCGCCACCCCCCCGCCCCGGCCGCCACCCCAGCGGCACCAGTAGCGGGAGTATCTCCCGGACTTCTGTACCTTTCTTCACGCTGCTGACGTTACTTTGCAACTTCAACTACTTGCCCAACCCGATGGCTATTACATCCGCAATTAATCCCAGTGTTGTTGCGCAGCAGCTTGACAACCTGACAAACATGGCAGAGCGGGTGGCTTCACCGGAGTTCAAACGGAGCTTTCGCGGGTTCGTCAGGGCGCGGGCAAAGGCCGCCGACTCCTCGCTGAGCTACCGCGACGGGCAAGGCCGCCTAGTGCAGGAATGGCCTGGCACTGGCTTCGTAAGCGTGTTGGCCGAGTAGCCGCGCATGGCTTCATCCGCGCCGACCGTTTTTGTATTGGCGGGCCCCAACGGTGCAGGCAAAACGTCGCTTTATCTGCACGAAGCGGCCGATGTGCCCCGCCTAAACGGTGATAATCTGTACCAACAAGGGGTAAACATTTACGCCATTGAGGCGGCCCTGCGCCAAGAGATGGAAAGCTGGCTGCAACAACGGGCCTCTTTCGTTATCGAGACAAACGCGGCTAGTGAGCGGGATTACGCGCTGTTTGGCTCCCTGCAAAAATCCGGCTACCGCCTGGAATGTCGGTTTGTGTGCCTCCGCTCCGTTCGGGATTGCCAGGAGCGGGTAATCCGCCGGGTATTGGAAGGAGGCCATGATGTGCCAGCAGCCCTCATCCAACACCGTTACGACAGTGGCCTGTCGCTGCTCAAGCGAAGCTACCGCCTCTTCGACCGGTTGCAACTGTACGACAACTCCGGCGAACAGCCCGAAGAAGTAGCCGAATTCCTGCCGGGCTCTATTCCTCAGCTTATCGGTCAACCACCTGAATGGGCTGCCTCTGTCGTGGCGCACATCATCAAAATGGAAGCGCTCTACACCAAACTTCCCAAGTAGAAAAGCTTCACAAGCACAACGCCCCCCGCCCCCCGGCCGCCACCCCAGCGGCGCAAGTAGCGACAGTTTCTTCCAGCCGGCCTGGGCGGCTTCCCTAGCTCCCTACGTAAGGCAAAAAAGTCCTTTTGCGGCTTACCTAGGAGTTGGAGAGGCTGGAAGCGGCTGGGCCGGCTTGGATGGAGGCTGGGATGCGCGGGAAGCGGGTAACACCACGTTAATCAGGTCGGAACAAGCAGGCTAGACTATGCCTTGCACTAATTTGGTAATGAAAATATTGGCCAACTCATAACCACTGCGGCACAATCGCAATGAATTATACACCGCTAAATGCTCGTCATACTAGGGAGCCTACACCATCATTTCTTTTTATTTTTTATCTCTACTTGCACCAAAAAACTACCTATATTATCATCAAAGTACAGATTGTCATAACTGCTATTTTTTATTTCAATCCATTTGCTACTCCTTAGCTCATTTGGCTTATCTCCACAATAAGCCATCTCAGACTTAGTGAGATAAGCAGAATTAAATCCAAGGAACACGTCATTTACACAAAGATATATTCTGACTTTTTTATCTGTCATATTTTGAATTGTCTTGCTACTACCAACATCAAATACGTTTGTAGTTAGACTACTCCTATTTTTTGTAAAATATTCTTGAAATTGGTTAGCTTCATCTACAGGCAAGTAATACCCAACTACATTTCCAATATTATCACCAGGTTTCATAAGCAATTGCTTTTTTGCATTTAGCTGAGTATCTGTATCACCGATATCTTCCCATTTATTCCCGTTAGCATCTGTCCAAGGAATTGGACACTTGCTGTCATTTGCTGCACTTTCAACTATTCTTTGAACAGCTAAATGCACTCTCCCGGTAATTTTAAATACACATTCTTGCTCGGGCTTTATTTCAAGACCTGTATCAAACCATACGGCATTACTTGGCAGCAAGAAAGAGGTATATGACCTATCTTCATCTGAAAGGAAGCTCGATTTTTTTGCATTGATTATCAATCTTCCGTCCTTATTAAATTCTGCACTAACATCAGCACTATCTACTATGGATTGAAAGAAAAATGTCAATGCAATAATGAGGGCTGAAAAAAATAGCACTGACCTGAGCAAATGGCCATAAGACTGATTAATGGCCTCCATAAAAGATTTGGTGTTTTGCGGCCCCATTTTTGATAAAATTTAATGACACAATTTTGATTAGTAATTTCATCATTCAAAAGTCGTATTACATCAGTGCTAGCACTGAATTTATGAGATATTCTCATCTATTTTCACACAAAAAAAGCCCCGCCGACTTCACGCCAGCGGGGCTTTCCCATTCCAAACCGACAATTACACCGTCGGCATCTCCACGTTCTCGAACTTCACCGCGCCGTCTTCCAGCACGGCTTCTACCACGGCATCTTTCGTCACGCGGCCGGAGAGAATGTCTTTCGACAACTCGTTCAGAATGACGCGCTGGAGCACGCGCTTCAGCGGGCGGGCGCCAAACTGCGGGTCGAAACCGGCTTCGCCGAGGTAATCCAGGACTTCGGGGGTGGCTTCGAGCTGGATGCCGGCTTCGGCCAGGCGCTGCTGGATTTGCTTGAACTGGATGTCGACAATCTTGCGGATTTCCTTGCGCTTGAGGGGCTGGAACATGACGATTTCGTCGATGCGGTTCAGGAACTCGGGGCGCATGTGCTGCTTGAGGCGCTCCACCACTTCGTCGCGGGTGCGGTCCACCACTTCCTCGTGGTTGTACTCGTTCAGGTCCTTGAAATTCTTCTGGATGATGTCGGCGCCCGTGTTCGAGGTCATGATGATAATGGTGTTCTTGAAGTTCGCCACCCGGCCTTTGTTGTCGGTGAGGCGGCCATCGTCGAGCACTTGCAGCAGGATGTTGAACACGTCGGGGTGCGCTTTCTCGATTTCATCGAGCAGCACCACCGAGTAGGGCTTGCGGCGCACGGCTTCCGTGAGCTGGCCGCCTTCGTCGTAGCCCACGTAGCCGGGAGGCGCTCCTATCAGGCGCGAGGTGGCGTGGCGCTCCTGGTACTCGCTCATGTCGATGCGGACCATGGCGTTTTCGTCGTTGAACAAATATTCGGCTAAGGCCTTGGCCAGCTCGGTTTTGCCCACGCCCGTGGTGCCCAGGAAAATGAACGAACCGATGGGCCGCTTGGGGTCTTGCAGGCCGGCACGGGAGCGGCGCACGGCATCGGAAATGGCCGCGATGGCCTCCGCCTGCCCCGCCACGCGCTTGCCCAGCTCGGCTTCGAGGTTGAGCAGCTTCTCGCGGTCCGATTGCAGCATTTTGCTTACCGGGATGCCCGTCCACTTGGCCACCACTTCGGCGATGGACTCGCTCGTGACGACTTCCTGGAGCATGGCGCCGCCGTCTTTGTTGGCCGCAGCTTCTTCCTGCAGGGTTTTCAGCTTGGCTTCGGCTTCCTGAATCTTGCCGTAGCGCAGCTCCGCTACCCGAGCATAATCGCCCTGGCGCTCGGCCTGCTCGGCTTCCAGCTTGAACTGCTCGATGGCTTCCTTCTGGGTTTGGATGCCGGTCAAAACGGCTTTTTCGCCTTCCCAACGGGCTTTCAACGTGTCGCGCTTGTCGTTCAGCTCGGCCAATTCCTTGCTTAGGATGGCTTCGCGGTCGCGGTTGTCTTCGCGGCGGATGGCTTCGCGCTCAATTTCCAGCTGCATGATGCGGCGCTGGATTTCGTCGAGCTCCACGGGCATGGAATTCAGCTCGATGCGGAGCTTGGCGGCGGCCTCGTCCATGAGGTCGATGGCCTTGTCGGGCAGGAACCGGTCGGTGATGTAGCGGGCGCTCAGCTCCACGGCCGCAATCACGGCGTCGTCGGTGATGCGCACGCCGTGGTGCAGCTCGTACTTTTCCTTGATGCCGCGCATGATGCTGATGGCGTCCTCGATGGTGGGCTCGTCCACCATCACGGCCTGGAAACGGCGTTCCAGGGCCTTGTCCTTCTCGATATACTTCTGGTATTCCTTGAGCGTGGTGGCCCCGATGGCGTGCAGTTCGCCGCGCGCCAGGGCGGGCTTGAGCAGGTTGGCGGCGTCCATGGCGCCCTCGCCCCCGCCGCCGGCCCCGATGAGGGTGTGCATCTCGTCGATGAAGAGCACAATCTGCCCATCCGAGTCGGTCACTTCCTTGATGACGGCCTTGAGGCGCTCCTCAAACTCGCCCTTGTACTTGGCCCCGGCCACGAGCAGGCCCATGTCGAGGCTCATGATGACTTTGTCGCGCAGGTTTTCGGGCACGTCGCCGGCCACGATGCGTTGGGCCAGGCCCTCCACGATGGCGGTTTTGCCCACGCCGGGCTCGCCGAGCAGCACGGGGTTGTTTTTGGTGCGGCGCGAGAGGATTTGCAGCACGCGGCGGATTTCCTCGTCGCGGCCAATCACGGGGTCCATCTTGCCGCGCCGCACCTGCTCGTTGAGGTTCACGGCGTAGCGGTTCAGGCTCTGGTACTGGTCTTCGGCGCTCGGGCTGGTGACTTTGCGCCCGCCGCGCAGCTCCTGAATGGCGGCCTTCAAGTCCTTGTCGTTGAAGCCCGTGTCTTTGAGCAGCGTGGCCACGGCATCGCGACCGGAGAGGATGCCCAGCAGCAGGTGCTCGATGGACACGAACTCGTCGCCCATGTCCTTCATGGCGGCGTTGGCGCGCTGCACGGCGGCAGCCGCGTCGTTGGCGAAGTAGGGCGACCCGCCGCTCACCTTGGGGTAGGCGGCCACAATGGCATCGAGCCGCGGCGTGAGAATGTTGCCATTGGCCCCCAGCTTGTTGGCCAGAAACGAGAAGACGCTCTCGTCGCTCTGGAAGATGCCCTTCAGCAAATGGCCGGTTTCGACGGCCTGCTGCTGGTTTCCGCCGGCAATTTCGGTGGCCTTCTGCACGGCCTCCTGCGCCTTGATGGTGAAGTTTTTAAAGTCCATGTTGCGTTGTCTTCAGTGTAGGTGCTTCGGGTTAGGAAGTCGGTACTGATGACATAGCAAATAACAAGCAAAACACCTATTTCGGACTTTTTGTCAGCAATACTTCTACGACGGCACTTTCAGTAATTTACTATGCAACCACTCGTAACTATTATTAAAATTATCAATATCAGCAACCTCTATTGGCTTAGTATGCGCTTCAAGATTTCTAGCGGTATTAATTGTATCAATATTCATCTCAAACCGCGTTTTATTATTTTCAAACAGGGTTTGAAAAACTTCCCAATTCGCAACTATGATTCCTTTCAAATCATTTGTATAAAGCTCATTTGCAACCTTAGAAGGTTTCATGCTAACGAAAAGGCTCTTTGGTTCAGGTCTATCTTTAAGCTTGCTTAGTCCTCTTATCATTTTACTAGCAATGATATCATCATCCCAGTTAGAGCCCATTCCTAAGTAGAGCAAAATAGTTCGCCGTAACGCAACTTCGACTTTTACTCGCTTGGAAAAAAGCTTACCTAACTCTTCAAGGTCAGGTACTTCCGGCAGCAAGTCTAGTGGAATATCTCCTCTTATAAAAGGTGACACTGCTTTTCTAAATGCATCACCGTTCTTAGCAACAAAGTCTTTTAAATCTACAATTGCAAATTGTAGATTATCGAATTTTCCGTTAGTTATGCCGTAGTTTTCAAACCTAGCTACGATGCTTGGATTATCATCTATGTATTCAGCGACAAATTCACTGTCACCTTTCGCAAGTATTTGCAATAGCTCGTACTCTTCAGGGTACCACCAAATTAATGATAAAATAATATCTTTAAAAGGCTGAGAAAGCCTTCCTAATATCTGTTTGCTTGCTATTTCAAACGAATTATTCGTTATCACAACCAAAGTTTCAGGATGCTTATTAGCATTATTTTTAAGTACCTCGCTGCATGCTATTCGAATTAGAAACGGATGTCCGCCATAGTTGTTCTGCAAGAATGAATACACTTGCTCATCAAACTGAAGACCACAATACCGTCCGATAGTACGGCACATATTTTTAACAGATGCCAAATCAAATGGCTCTAAATAATGCGGTTTAGCTAACTGGAATATGGGATTCTGAAATGTACCAAAGTAAGGATTCTCAACGCTAGCCGGATTAACTCCCGTTACAATAAAATTGAACATCCCGTCTGTCTCTTGCACCACTGACCGCACTGTTTGCCAAAATGGAATAAAGTCTTGGTCCCAATGCTGTCCCAAAGCTCCACTCAACTCTGGTGTAATAAACTCAATTTCATCAAAAAGAATGGTTAGTCTTTGTATTTTCAGAAATGCTATTATCTCTTTTATATCGCTGGAGAATCTCAAGCCTGAGCTTGATTTAGAATAATTTGGATTAATATTAATTATTTTATTATAGTTCAGTTTACAACTATTGACCAATCTAATAACAATATTTTCAAGAAGCTGCCACCAGCGACATGAATGCACGCCAGGATTAGCACAATCTATGTATTCAACCAATGAAGCGCTAGCCTCAGTTCTTCTCTGTAGTGCTTTCAGAACAGACGTTTTACCTGTTTTTCTCAAGCCGAATAACCCGGCACTTTGATTAGAGCCATGTACCCGCGTAATCAATGCCTGAACTAGCGAATCCCTCCCAAAAAAATACTTGTCTGATGTTATTGGCGACGACACACCAAATAAGTCAAACTGACCTAAATAGTCAGAAATAATATTACGCAAAAAGTAGACTCCCCGATTTGGGTTTAATATATCATCGCATTGAATAGGTATAATAATCCTGTCTACGTTGTTAGCAAATAATTCTATTGTTTCTTTTTTATCACCATTATGAACTAAGACAAATATTACCTTTTCTAACCTGCTTTTAAAGTCCTGAACCTTCAGTGTAGCGTCAATTGCTTTCAATACTCTCGCATCTGTTTTAGGAAAGGGACTATATATAACTAAAACCTCTTTTTGAAAACCAAATCTTTCCTTTGTTCTATTAGATGGCGAAGCAAACCATAAAGACATTTCCTCTTTAACTGTTCCAAATCCAATATCAAATGCTTCGTCAAAATTTGTTGCTATCGATTTCTCTTTAGGTCTGCTATTGAAATGGCTTTCTAGTGCATCTTTCTTTATTGCCATGGTAGAGGTTGCTTACTAAGCTTTTTAATTATTTAAAAGGAAGATGTTATGAACATTATCAAAGATGTTTCTGAGAATATCACGCAGCAAGCTACACAGAAGCTCCCGTTTCCTTCAGCGGCGGGGGCAGCGGGCGGGGGTGGGGCGTGAGCGGAAGCTACTCCAGAGCGGTGGTTTCGCTCGGGCGGGACTGACGGGGCGCGTGAGGGGCGGCAGGCGGGGCGGGCGCGCCGGGGAGGTTAGCTACTCTGCTTTGAGCACGTACCAGATGTTGAATCGGTCGTGGCTGATATCGTAGTTCGGCAGGCTCAGATGCTGGCGATAGAAGGCAAAGCGTTGCGGCACCGAAAACGGCTGTTTAATGAGGTGTTGCACGATATCGGGCTCAAACGTGGCCAGATAATAGCGCTTCACCCGAAAAATGGCTTGCCACAGTGCGGCCTTTGCTTCGCGCGGGTAGTGGCTGAAATCAGCCGGAATGCTGCTGCCGAGGGGGAACAGTTGAAAGTCGCTGTGGTAGATGAACCGCCCGTCGTCAGTCATCGAGCGGATTTCATAGGTTTGGGTCAGCACGTCCCAATCGGGGTGCAGGTGCCGGATGCTGTACTCAATGTAGCCACCGTGCCGGTCGCACTCGCACCGCAGGCAATGCCGGTCTTCAAGCACGCTTGCCTGCTTGCAGATTAGTGAACTCCTCGCTGGATTTGACGCCCGTCGCCTTCTCATGTGCTTCGTAGCGCTGGCGCAGGGCTTTGAATGCAGCCCGTTTGCGCGCTTCGCTAAGCACTACATCTGATGCTGAAGCATCTGGCAGGGGTTGGGAGGTCGTTTTCATCGTTACTAAGATACGCTTCACTTTAGAAATCAGTTCGAGGCAGCTACACAGAAGCCCCCGTTTCGCTCAGCGGCGGGGGCAGCGGGCGGGGCGGCGGTGGGGGCGGCTGTGGGGAAGAAGCTGTGGTATCGTTCCAGTGGCGGGGGCAGCGGGCGGGGGCGGGGCTGCCGTGGGGAAGAAGCGGTGGTATCGTTCCAGCGGCGGGGGCAGCGGGCGGGGGGCTTAGGTCACAACTTGCCAGTGTAGTAAAGTCGTTTGGCGCGGTGTCGAATCGGTTGAAAAGAAGAATCAAGTGACAACGACCGGAGAATTGGCAGTAATTCCGGCCATATACCGACTTTTCCTACCCATTGCAGAGCCAACTCAATCCAATACCCGGAGCCGCTGGCTAACCCTAATAGAATCAGGTCTTGTACAGGGAAAGCGGCTAGCCGTTTCGCAGACTCGTTTGGCCCCACATGAGAGAGGCCAGTAACAAGGGACGCCTGAAAATTAGCATAGTCTTGTTCCAGCAAGGGCAGCCAGCTAAGTGTTGTTCGGTTCTTCAGTGCGGAAGTATCAAAGAATTGAGCACCGAATTTTAAGGTCCAGTTGTACCTCTCTGCAACGTATAAGTCGCGTTCGCCGAACGAGGCGACGAAATCAAGTGAAAGCACATTCATAACCTGAATTAAACGACTTCACGGGTTTTTCTCGTTGCTTGTGTTATGCAGAAGCTCTTATATCCCTCAGCGGCGGGCGGGATGGCGGCCGTGGGGCAGAAGCTGTCGTATCAGCGGCGTGGGGGCGACTACTTCTCGTAGTGGTAGCGGCAATACAGAACAAGTATCCGCTCGCTGCTTATTTCATACACTAACCGGTGTTCATCGGTGATACGACGGGACCAGTACCCCCGCAAATCCCCTTTCAACGCTTCGGGCTTGCCCTTGCCAGTGCGCGGGGTACGCAAGCACTCCTGCAATAAGTCGTTTAGCTTGCGGAGCACGGCCTTATCGGTTTCCTGCCAGTACAAGTAATGCTCCCACGCTTTCGGGGTCCAACTCAGAATCATTCGGCCGAAAGCAAGTCGTGGTTGACTACCTCCCCACGCCGGGCCTGCGCAATAGATTCCATCAATTCGCGGGCATTAGCCGGGCTGCTGAGCAAATACTCGGTGGTGTCCTGCTTAGCCGCCTTGCCGCGAATTGGTGTGAGCTTTACAGACGTCACACGCCGCAGGAATTCCAACACAAAATCCGCTTCCTGGTCAGGTATTTCGAGAGTGTATTTCATACTACCCAAAACTACAAAGTTTCCGCTTAGTTCCTAACGCCTGCTTGACGCTACCTCAGAAGCTTCCGTCTCTTCAGCGGCGGGAGCAGCGGGCGGGGGGCGGCGGTTGGGGCAGAAGCTGTGGTATCGTTCTAGCGGCGGGGACAGCGGGCGGGGGGTGGTTGGGGGCGGCCGTGGGGCAGAAGCTGTCGTATCGTTCGGCGGGGTTATTTGTCGCCGTAGTGTTCGCCGCATTGGGCGATGCGCAGGTTGTCGCCTTCGGCTTTATAAATCAAACGGTGCTCCTGCGTGATGCGACGCGACAAATAACCCTTGTAGGCATTACCTTTCAAGGGCTCCGGCTTGCCCGTACCAGCGAAAGGGGTACGGGCGCACTCGCGCAGCAGCGTGTTGATTTTTGCCAGAACCTTGGAGTCGGTGCGCTGCCAATAGAGGTACTGCTCCCACGCTTCGGGCGCCCAGCAGAGCGTCCTATTCATTATCAATCAGGTCGTGTACTTCGCCCTGACCATTTTCGAGCCGTTCGATGGCCGCCAGCACGCGAGCATGATTGGCGGGGTTGCTTTCCAGATGTTGCGTGGCATCCATTGTTTTGGAGCGTATGGGCCGCGCTTTCATATATGGCAAGCTATGCAGCAACTCCATCACAAAGGCAGCTTTTTCGTCAGGAAATTCGAGGGCGACTTTCATACTATCCAAAACTACGAAGAATCAGCTTAGTTCCTGACGCTACTGCAGAAGCTTCCGTTTCTTCATCGGGGCCCGCCGGGCACGGGGGACGACGGGCGGCCGGATGGGGCGGGCAGAACGCCTGGGGTACTCGGCAACTGGGGCGGGGTTGGAATTGGGCGGCGCGCCGGAATGGCCGAATGGGATGGGTATCTGGTTTTACAGTGCCAAGTTGGTAATGTCGGCGAAATGCCAGGGATTATGCTTGAATAAGGGAGAGGCCATGCGCCCGCGCCGTATTACACCACAAGCAAAAAATAGCAGTGAATTTATTTTGTCACATGGCGCTATTTATTTGGCCTTACCCTAGCTAAAGTGCAAACGTTTGTACCACTTCCAAAATGCTTTGAAAACGTATGCAAGCCAACTACTTTCGGGCTATACAGGAACTTAGTAAAGGATATTACAACATAACCATCTTTGCTCAGGCTAAAAAAATTGTATCACGCCGGGTACAATAAAACACAATTCAGCTGTACTTTTGACGCACAATTCCCAACCAACATTTTCAAATAGTACGCATTATGAAAAAATCTACGCTCAAGTTTGGCTCCCTGCTGGCTTTCCTGTTCTCGGCCACCATGTCGATGGCACAAACGGCATCATACGGCACCATAGGCATTATCGGCACGGCCACGAGCCCAACCGGTGCAGCTACCGGCTGGGACAACTCGACCGCCATGAGCCCAAGCGGCACCAGCGGCCACGACTGGACGATTACCATGCAGCTGTCGGCCAACGAAGCAAAGTTCCGCGCTGACAATGCCTGGACAGTAAACTGGGGCGGACCTGCCGCGCCACTCGCTGCCTTCCCGGCCGCTACCGGTACGATGGGCGGCCCTAACATTGCGGTACCCACGGCTGGCCGCTACACCGTTCGCTTCAACGACGTAACCGGCGCTTACCAGTTCGGTGCTGCTTTGGCTACCAAGTCGGCTAGCGGTGCTATCCTGCAACTGGCCGTTTCGCCTAACCCCGCCTCGGGAACCGCGAGCGTTTCCTACGAGCTGCCCGCTACGGCTACGGCCGCCATCACGGTGCAGAACCTGATGGGCCAGTCGGTGCGTCAGTTCTCGGCGGTGCGCCAGAACGCTGGCCTGCAAAGCCAGAACCTGCCCCTGCAAGGCCTCGCCTCGGGTATCTACCTGGTGAAGCTGGAAACCGGTGCCCTGACCCAGACCAGCCGTTTGGTAGTAGAATAGTGTTTGCCACCCGGGCCTGAAAAGGCCTGCGGTTTTAGCCGCCCCCGCCCCGCCCGGAAACGGATGGAGCGGGGGCGGTTCTAGTTGCGGGTGGCCAGCACTGCACGCACCGGCGTCCAGCGGATTTCGGGGTAGCGGGAGTTGTCGAGCGGAGTGAGTTTGGGCTGGCCCGTGAACATGTTGTGCAGATACTGCATACCCTGCCAGGGCGGAAACACGTCATCAGAGGCGGGCATGAGGGTTTTGGTCACGCTTATCATCGTGCCCAGCACCCACAGGCCGCCCACGCGCAGCAATTTGAAGGGCTCGCCAGTAGCGGAGGTGGCGGCTTTTTGCAGGCCCCGGATGCTGGCTACTTCGCCGGCCACGCGCAGATAGCGGGGCGTGGTGGGGTCGAGGGCGGCGGCGGCCGTGAACTCGGCGGTGTTAGCCGTGGTGGTGAAATCGAGGGGTTGGTCGGCATCGCCGTAGTACAGCACCCGCTTCAGGCCGAAGAGCACTACCGGGGCCTGCCCGGTGAGCAGGTCGGTGAACATGCCATTGAGGATGGACGTGGCCTGGATGGGGGCCTGGTCGAGCCGCTGGTTGAACTCGCGGCGCAGGTCAAGGTTGCGGTTGGAGCCGGCGGCGAGTTTGGTGTAGTCGATGCAGTAATCGGAGGGGATGAAGCGGGGCACGCCGGCCGCTACGGCCGCGTCGAGCAGGCGCTTTTGGGTGTCCACAATCACCTCACGCAGGCCCGACAGCGCCGATACGATGCAGGCCGCGCCCGCACAGGCTTTGGTGAGGGCCGTGACGCTGCTGAAATCGACGGCCACGATTTCGGCTCCGAGGTCCTGTAATTCCGTCACTTCGGGCTTAACGTTGCCCGGGCGCACCAGCGCCCGCACAGCCGCACCGCGCTTCAGCAGTTCTTGGGCAATGCGGAAGCCGAGGTCGCCGGTGGACCCGGCCAGCACGATGGGGGCCGACGCGGCAGGCGGGCGGGACGGCGAGGTTGATTGATGGTCTGCCAAAACGAAGCTGGGGGTCTGCTGGGTGAAACCTCCCGGCGGGAGGCGGGGCGTTGCCAGCACGCCGGCGGCAAGCTACGCCCGAACCAAGTTTTTCCGGCGGCACTTGCTTACGGCGTGGCGGTTGCGCCTTAGCCGCGTTACGTGGCGTTTGGTGCCAGTGCTACCCGCTTGCTGCTACCCTTACCGGCCTGGTTTTACCGCAAACGTTTTCGTAGATAAATCCGCTAACATCCTAGCTTTTAGGCGCGGCAGCCCAATACCTTTAGTCACCTGTTCGCATCGAATGGTCAGGTTCTATCCGGCTACGGTGCTCCATCTGAGTCGGGGTGGCGCTGATTCGTTCATTTTTGGCTGATGCGGGCTGCTCCCGTTTCGGCCCCTGTTTTTTCTGGTTTTTCCTCGCCGCCGATGCTTTTCGGCTGGCCGGCGGGGTACACCCTTTTTGGTCGTGCCGCCCCGCTCCTATCAGACACTACAATCAACCAAACTCCCACCCCGATGAAGAAACTGCTATCGATTTTGCTGCTGAGCTGGCTGGCGCTGGGCATCGGCCACGGCCAGGCCATTTCGCCCTACCTAGCCGGCCAGAATGCCTGGCTGCCTACCGCCCTGGGCACGCAGGTATTCAACGGACTGCTCGACCGGCTCTGGCCGGTGGTGAAGCAGTCGAAGGTGAAGATGATTCGCATCGGCGGCAACGGGGTGAATTCCAATCTGGTGACTAATGCGCAGTACATCGCCCTGATTGACTCCATCCGGCGCATCGGGGCCGAGCCAATGGTGCAGGTATCGGAGGGGCGCGGGCGGTTCACGGCGGCCCAGGCGGCGCAGGTGGTGCAGTACGTGAACATCACGATGGGCCGCAACATCCGGTACTGGATTATCGGCAACGAGCCCGACCTCAACAATGCCTCGCAATCGAACCCGGTGAGCGTGGCGGGCGTGGCGGCTTACATCAAGTCCTTCGCCTCGGCCATGAAAGCGGTGGACCCCACCATCCTGACCGTGGGGCCGGAAAATGCCTCCTACGGCGGCGGCTACATGCCCGCGCTGGTGGGCGGGGCTAACGACATCACCGGCACCGATGCCAACGGCCGCTACTACATCGACGTTATTTCCTTCCACACCTACCCGTTCAGCGGCACGCAAACCCGCGCTTCGGTGGTGACGGGCACCAACAACCTGACCACCAACGTCACCAATCTGCTGGGGCTCATGGCCAATGCCAACACCCTGCACAACCGCACCGGGGCCAGCGCCCTGCGCTGGGCGCTCACCGAATTCAACGTGGACTACGCCAACCCCGCCGCCAATACGGTGGAGGGCGTGGGCGTGCATTCGTTCCTGAACGGGCAGTTCTGGGCCGAGGTATTCGGGGTGGGCATGAAGTACGAGGCCGTGTCGATGCAGCCGTGGTCGATTCATGAGGGCAGCGGGGCGCGCGGAACGGGCGATTTGGGTTACCTCGACGGGAGTACCGTGGCGGCTATTAAGCCGCGCTCGGCGTTCTGGCACGAGATGCTGGTGTCGGAAAACCTGCACGGCATCAACCTCAACGCCACCGATAACCAGACGCTGGTGAAGGTGCTCAGCAGCACCGACAACGGCACCACGGCCGTGATGGTGCTGAACGAGAGCGACGTGACGGACTACGACTTCACGGTGCAGTTGGACGGGGCCACGGTGCCCGGCGCGGCAGCCCTGAAAATCAACGTGCCGGCCGGCATCAACAACTTCTACAACGATAAAATCTACGCGCAATCCACTCTGGTGCTACTCTTCAACAGCCAGGGCGCACTCACGCGCAAAATCGTGTACTCGCTGCAACACGCGCAGCAGGCGCTGCCGCCCTCTTACCGATACCCCGGCCGCAACGTGACGCTAGCCTCGTTTTCGTCGGACAAAACCTTTACCTGCGTGGCTCCCGAGGCGGTGAATTTCACGGCCTCGGTGTTGGGCGAAGCCACTTCGCTGACCTGGGATTTTGGGGCGGGGGCCACGCCGGCCACCGGCACCGGCCGGGGTCCGATTGCGGTGACCTACGCCACGGCCGGCAACAAAACCATCTCGCTGACGCTGGTGAACGCGGACACGACCATTGTGACCACGAAGGTGAATTACCTGCCCGTCAGCGCCTGCATTCGCACGCCTTACCCCGCCACCACGCCCGTGATTCCGGGCGTGGTGAAGGCGGTGGAGTACGACAACGGCGGCGAAAACGTGGCCTATCACGACACGGAAACGGCCAACCGGGGCGCGGCTGCCGACCCCACCGTGCCCCGCCCCAACGAAGGCGTGGACACGAGCAACAGCGGCGAGGGCCTGGGCGAAGTGGGCTACACGGCCAGCGGCGAGTGGCTGAAATACACGGTGAACGTGCTGCGCACCGGCCTCTACCGGCTCACGGTGCGGGTATCGACGGGGGCCACGTCCACGGGCTCGGTGCGGCTGTCGGTGAACGACGTGGACCGCACCGGCGTGGTGGCCGTGCCCGCCACGGGCAGCTTTGGCACCTACCAGGACCTGATTATCAACAACGTGTACCTGGAGGCCTCGCCCACTGCCACGCTCAAGTTCGACGTTGTGAGCGGGGGCTTCAATTTCTCGAAACTGACGTTTGTGGAGCAGCCGCTCACCGGCATCGTGGTGAACCGGGCGTACAACGGCAGTTCGACTTCGGACGGCTCGACGGATGCCGTGGAGCTGCTCGTGACGCAGGACCACCTCGATATTCGCGGGCTGGTGATGAAGGACTTCGAAACCAACCTGACCAGCGATACCGGCGGCAAAATTCAGTTTAAGGACCAGGCTTTGTGGAAGGATTTGCGCGTTGGCACTACCATCGTGCTGCGCCGTTTGGCGTCGGGCATCACCGGGTACGCGGCGGACGTGGACGCGTCGGACTTCACGGTGGATATGCTGATGGAGAACGCCACGTACCTGGCGGATTTGTCGGGCGCGGGCCAGAATTTCAACCTGACCAATACCGACATGGTGCTGCTGAAAACCGGCGCGGCGAGCGGCATTGATAATCCGGTCCACGCCCTGGTTTCCAACAACGGCAGCACCAACGCCCTCTACACCGGCCTGGCGGGGCCGAAGCTGGTATTCAACGCCGCCCTCGGTACGGGCGCGTTCCTCTACCCACTGAATCCGGCCCAGACCACCGCCGACTACAACGGCACCAGCGCGGCCAGCAGCACCAGCACCAGCCGCAACTGGGGCTATGGCTTCGGCACGGGCAACATCAACTACGTCCAGCTGCTGCGCAACCAGGCCTTTGCACCGCCCACCATCGTGGTGAACCGCGTGTACAACGGCTCGAACGATGCCAACGGCAACCTCGATGCGGTGGAGCTGCTGGTAGTGCGCGACCACCTCGACGTGCGGGGCCTGATTGTGAAGGACTTCGAAACTAACAACACGGCCGATAACGGCGGAAAGTATAGCTTCAACAACACCCCTTTCTGGAGTGATTTGCGCATTGGCACCACCATCGTGCTGCGCCGCCTGGCCGGCCCCACGGGCTACGTGCCCGATGTGGACGCCTCGGACTTCACGCTTGATTTATTGCTGGATAACCCCACCTACCTGACCAACCTGGCCACCGGCAACTCCTTCAACATCACGCAGTATGACATGGTGATGGTGAAAACGGGCACGGCGGCCGGCGTGGCCGGAGCCATTCATACCTACGCCACCAAGGGCGGCGGCAGCGCGGGCGTGCCCTCCACGCTCTACCTGTCGGTGACGGGGGCCAAAATGACCTCGCCCGATGGCACCGATGCCGGCGGCGGCACCTTCCACTACCCCCTGAATCCCGCCCAGGACCTGACCGACTACAACGGGGCCAAGGGCGCGCTCAGCAAAAGCACGGCCTTCAACTGGGGCTACGGCTTCGGCCAGCCCAACATCGACTACATCCAGAGCTTGCGCAACGTGGTACTGGGGCCTGATTTGGTGGTGGCCAGCGGCCAGCGCCTCACGGCCGGCGGCAGCTACAACAGCATTACGGTGCAGAGCGGCGGGCTGCTCACGCTGCTGGGCGCTACCAGCGTGGCCAGCGCCGTGCAGGTGCAGGCGGGCGGCGTATTCACCAGCAATTGCCAGGCGCTGAGCGGCGCGGCCAGCTTCGGGCTGCAAGCCGGGGCCGAGCTCCAAATCTGCGACCCGGCCGGCATCGCGGTCACGGGCGCTACCGGGGCCGTGCAGGTCACTGGTGCCCGGACCTTTGCTATGGACGCCTCCTACACCTACAACGGCACGACGGCCCAGCTCACCGGCGCGGGCCTGCCCGCCCAAGTGCGCGACCTGACCGTGAACAACGCCCTCGGCCTCACCCTGAGCCAAGCCGTAAATATTGCCCAGGT
Source organism: Hymenobacter sp. UYAg731 (assembly GCF_054061335.1). Classification (NCBI taxonomy): domain Bacteria; kingdom Pseudomonadati; phylum Bacteroidota; class Cytophagia; order Cytophagales; family Hymenobacteraceae; genus Hymenobacter; species Hymenobacter sp. UYAg731. The sequence continues at coordinate 709,711 of NZ_JBSSEC010000004.1, forward strand.
GGCTCGCCTGCAAAGCGGCAATCTGAGCACCGGCGGCCAGCCGTTCACGCTGCTTTCCTCGGCCGATGGCACGGCCCTGATTGACAACACCGGCGGCGTGGTAACCGGCAGCGGCACCATGCAGCGGGCCCTGACCGGCGGCGCGACGGGCCTGGGTTACCGCCATTTCAGCTCGCCGGTGGCCGGGGCCACGTTTGCCAGTCTGAACACCACGGGCTTCGCACCCACGTTTAATTCGGCCTACAATACCAGCACTACACCGGGCTCAGTGTCGCCTTTCCCCACGGTGTTTGGATACGATGAAGGCCGGATTGCCACCGTTACTTCCAGCTATGGGGCTTTTGACAAGGGCTGGTTTACGCCCGCCGGCGCGGCCGACGTCATGCAGCCCACGCGCGGCTACACCGTCAACATGCCCGCCACCACCGCACCCGCGGCCTTCACCGGCACCTTCAACAACGCCGCCCAAAACTCGGGCACGCTGAACCGGGGCACCGATGCCGACGCCGGCTGGCAACTCCTCGGCAACCCCTACCCCAGCCCGCTCGACTGGAGCACCGTGGCTGCCGCCCAGCGCCCCGGCCTGGACGCCGCTATGTATGTGTACCAGAGTACCGGCCAGTACGCCGGCACCTACCGCAGCTACGCCAACGGCGTGGGCACCTCGCCGCTGGTGGTGGCCGGCTCGGGCTACTTCGTGCGGGTGAGCACCGCCGGCACGCCCGGCGCGGTGAACCTGACCAACGCCAACCGCGTCACCAGCTTCGCGGCGCAGCCCCCGTTCGGGCGCGGCACCGCCGATACCCGCCCCCTGCTGCACCTGCGGCTGACCGGAGCCAGCCTGCACGACGACGCTTTTCTGTACCTGCAAGCCGGGGCCACGGCTGGCATCGATGCCGAGTTCGACGCCACTAAACTATCTAACCCCGCCGGCTTCGACCTGGCGACGCTGAGCGGCACCCGTCCGCTGGCCATCAACGGCCTGCCCCTGCTCGGGGCCACGGAAGTAGTGGTACCGCTGCACCTGCGGGTGCCCCAGGCCGGCAGCTTCACCCTCGAAGTGGCTGATTTGGCCAATTTCGGCACCACGACGGTGCTGCTACGCGATGCCCTGACGGGCACTCAGCAAGTAATGGCAGCGGGCACCAATTACGCTTTCACGCTGGCCACGGCCACGAGCGGCACCGGTCGCTTTAGTCTGGTGCTGCGTCCGGCCACCGTCACGGCCACACGGGCGGAGCTGAGCGACGCCACCGTCAGCATCTACCCGAACCCGGCCCCCGGCCGTTTCACGCTGCTGCTGCCGCCGCTGGCGGGGCAAGCCACCGTGCGCGCCACCTTATTCAACGCGCTGGGCCAGGCCGTGCTCACGCGCACTATTCCCCTAACGGCGGCGGGTGCTACAGCCGAGTTCCGGACTTCGGCGCTGGCGGTGGGCGTGTACACGCTACGCTTGCAGGCCGAGGGCCAGACGCTGACGAAGCGCGTGGTGCTAGCGGAATAACGGCCCGGCCAAATTGGCCATTTTGCTCCTGCTATTATTTGGAATGCCGGTGCCCCAAACGGGGCGCTGGCAACCCTATTGCCTTTTTTTCCTACACCAACCCCAATTCCCACATGAAGAAGCAAGCTACTGTTTTGTCCTTTTTGGCGCTGGCTTTGCAGGCGGCGCTACCGGCGCGGGTCTGGCGCGCAGGCGGCGTGGCGCTGGTGCTGCTGCTGGCCCACGCCGCGGCTTCGGCCCAGGCCATCGACCCGAAGTTTTTTGGCATTAACTACTGGTATTCCGGCGATGCCGGGCCCGGCGGCAGTCAGCCCGGCCCGGCCCTCACCAACGACCTGAAAAAAGCCGATTTGCGCTGGCTGCGCGTGGGCGGCCACGAGTTTGACTGGAACTCCGCTTGGAAGAATCCGGCCAAATATGTTGGCCCCATCCAGTACGCCCGCTCCATTGGGGCCGAGCCCATCGTGCAGATTCCCATCACGCTGACCAAGGACGAGCTGAGCAGCTTCGTGGCCTATTTCAGCACCAACAACATCACCGTCACGTACTGGGCCATTGGCAACGAGCCCGACCCCGGCAACCCCGATTCGACGCCCTACAACGACACCGACGACTGGCGCAACGACGTGGCCGCCCATCCCAATGAGTTTGGCTACACGTATTCGTCCTGGGTGGGCCAGTACAAAACGCTGGCCATCCGGCTGAAAAACGACCGGCCCGGCTGCAAGCTGGTGGGCCCCGATTTTCGCATCTTCGATAACCGGGCCATCAACGACTATTTCTTCCGCTTTATCGACAACCTGGGTAGCAGCTACTGGAACGGCGTGCCCCTGCTCGACTATTTCGCTTTCCATTTCTACGGCGACCAGCCCGAGTCGGTGATGCAGGGGCGCGTGGGCCTGGTGGCCCAGCTGCTGGCCAACGTGAACAACGGCGGCCGCGCCACCAACGGCACGGCGGCTCCCCTGCGCATGGCCCTGACGGAGGTGAATGCGTACACCAAATCGGCCGCGACCGACGCCAAACCCTGGGACTTCGGCGCGGGCCAGTTTGTGGCCACGATGGCCAAGTTGCTCATGAAGCAAAACGCCCTGTGCGTGACGCCCTGGAGCGTGTACGAAAGCAGCGCCAACCACGGCGAGTACGACCAGTCGCTATATGACACCGAGGGCAGCGCCACGGTGAGTCCGGCCCGCCGCTCCACGATGTGGCACCTGGCCATGCTCAGCAACTACCGCCAGGCCAACGTGATGCCCGGCACCCAAAGCGCCGAAACCGACCACCTGGTGGTGCTGGGCATGAAAGGCCCGGCCGGCTTTACGGTGATGATAATGAACACGCAAAACGCCACCAGCTACGGCTACCGGGCCTCACTCGACAACGTGGCGCGCGGGCCGGAAACCGTGCAGATTGCCCTGAACGGCGGCAACGCCCGGCAGCTGTTTGCCACCATTCCGCCACAAACTACCCACCTCTACAACCTCGACGCCAGCGGCAATCTGCTCTCGAAAGTATTTTACTCCCAAGGCAACGCGGCCCCGCAACAGCAGCTGGCGTTCAATTTCGTGAGCAGAAGCTCGGTTGCGGCGGGCACGCAGGGCTTTGCGCGGCCCACGGGCGGCGCGGCCACCGCCGACGTGACGCAGTTTGTGGGCAGCGTGGCGGGCGTCAGCTCGGCCAACTGGCTGCTCAAGCCCGCCGCCCCCGGCTACTATTTCGTGGTGAACCAATACACCGACCGCGCCCTGCGGCCCAAAGGCGCCACCGACGCCGAACGCATTCAGGAAAACCAGCCCATTGGCCAGGAGGCCCTAAACGAAACCAGCCTGGGCCAGGACTACCTGCAGTGGCGCATCAGCTACACCGGCAGTGGCGGCTACTACCGCCTCCAGAACAAGCGCAGCGGCAAGTACCTCAACGTGAAAGGCGGCGGCGTGACGCCCGACCTCCCGCTGGTGCAGTACAGCTACTTTGCCGACTACCTCTCCGAGCAATGGCGTTTCGATGAGGTGAATGTGACTGAACCCGTGCAAGCCCGCGGCGCGGCGCTCGGGGCCAGCACCGCCCCGGCGGCGGGCCCGGGTCTGAGCGCCTATCCCAACCCGGCCACCGGCACCCTCTACCTGGCCCTGGACGCCGACGCCGGCCAGGCCACCCTGCGCGACTTAGCCGGCCGGGTTTGCCTTACGCAGGCCGTGGGCCGCACCGGTCAGGTTGACATACGGAACCTGGCCAAGGGTCTTTATCAACTCACCGTGACCACCGCTACCGGCCAGCACCACCAGAAAATCGTGAAGGAGTAAGCCCCTTGCGCTCAACGCAAAAGAGGCCCGGTCATAGCATGACCGGGCCTCTTTTGCGTTGAGCGCAAGCTTACCGGCTGGACGTGGAACGACGCTCAAACAGTGTCGATTCCAGCACCACGCTTTGGCTGGGAAGCACGGCTTTCTTCTTTTCCACGGCGCGGAGCAGGATTTTGGCGGCTTCGCGACCGATATCGTAGGCGGGTTGGGTGATGGTGGACAGCGGCGGGTCGAGCAGGGCAGCGGCTTCGAGGTTGGAGAAGCCGATGACCTTGATGTCCTGCGGAATGCGGCGGCCCAGCTCGTTGCAGACGTGGTAGGTGCTGATGGCCAGCCGCTCGACGGACGCGAATACGCCGTCGATATCGGGCCGGCGCAGCAGCAGCTCGCGGATGAGGCCCACGTTCTGCTGGTTGTCCATCACGCCGTGCAGGATGAGGTCGGGGTCGGCGGGGCGGCCGTGTGCCGCGAGGGCATCGAGGTAGCCCTGCTGCCGGAACTGACCGATGGACAGGTTGTTGGAAATGAGCAGGTGCGCGATGTTGCGGCAGCCGGCTTGGATGAGGTGCTCGGTGGCCTGGTAGCCGCTTTCGTAGTCGTTGGTCGTGACTTTGGCCGTAGCCACTTCGGCGCACACGCGGTCGAAAAACACGATGGGAATATTGGCTTCGCGTAGGCTCTTGATGTGGGCAAAATCCTCGGTCCCGCTGGCCACGGACATGAGCAGGCCATCGACCCGGCCGCCCTTAAGATGCTGCACGATGGAGACTTCGCGGGCGTAATCGTCGTGGGTGAGATAGATGAGCACGTGGTAGCCGGCTTGCCGGGCGGCTTCTTCTATCCCATTGATGGCCAGCGCGAAGAAGTGGTTGGCCACCTTGGGAATGACCACGCCGATGGTCTTGCTGATGTTGCGGCGCAGGCTGCTGGCGTAGGCATTGGGCTCGTAGTGGCGGGCGGCGGCCAGAGCGCGCACGCGGATTTTAGTGGCTTCCGATACTTCGTGGCTGTCGCGCAGCGCCCGCGACACCGTGGCGATGGACATGTTCAGCTCTTCGGCCAGCGACTTCAGGTTCACGGGCGTCATGGGGAGGGTCGGCTTTGGGACAGAAAAAAGGGGAACCAGCCTTTTTCGGGGCTGGTGAATGTCTGGCAAGTTACAAAGCCCGGCCGCTACCCGCCCAAAACGGCCCGATTTGCTGCAAACGTTTACGTAAATAAAGCCCTGCTATTGCATTAGATAGCAGATTACAATCCGGTAATTCGCAGAGCCAAGCCCGGTTTTAAGCTCCTCCATTGAGCTTCGGACTTGCTACCGCTCCGATGAGCCCGCCCCTGGTGCGGTGCGCCGGCCGGCTTCGTCTCTCTTTGTCACCAAACTCCCACCCCCACTTATGATGGTCACTTTACGACTTGATTTCCGGCGCTGCCTGCGGCCTCTGGTGCTGCTCCCGGCCCTGAGCCTGGGCCTCGGCCTGCATCTGGCCTCGGCCGCCGAACTTGCCCCCACCCTGCACGCTGTGCGGGCCGACATCACGATTACGGGCCGCGTGGTGGATGAAAAAGGCGCGGGCCTGCCCGGCGTCAACGTCATCGTGAAGGGCACCAGCAACGGCACCCAGACCGATGCCGACGGCCGCTACAGCATTAAAGCCGCCGACAACGCCACCCTGATTTTCACCTTCGTGGGCTACGCGGCCAAGGAGGAAGCCGTGGGCGGCCGCACGGCCATCAACGCCGCCCTCGCGCCCGATGCCAACGGACTGGAGGAAGTGGTGGTGGTGGGCTACGGCGTGCAGGAAAAGAAAATGCTGGCCACGTCCATTTCCACCATCTCGGCCAAGCAGGTGGAGCTGATTCCGGTGGCCTCGCCCGCCGAAGCGCTGGTGGGCCTGGTGGCCGGGGCCCAGATTACGGAGCCCTCCGGCGAGCCGGGGGCCAGCGCGGTTATTCGCATTCGCGGCCTGGGCTCGATTTCGGCCGGCAACAACCCACTCTACGTGGTGGACGGCTACCCGCTCAACAACGCCGACAGCTTCTCGCAGATTGCGCCCGGCGACATTCAGAGCGTGCAGATTCTGAAGGACGCGGCGGCCTGCGCCATCTACGGCTCGCGCGGGGGCAACGGCATCGTAATTGTGACCACCAAGCGCGGGGCCACCGACGGCAAAACCCGCTTCAACTTCTCGGCCAACACCGGCATTCAGCAGGTGGCCAAGCGGTTGGAGCTACTCAACCGCGACCAGTTCCTGGATTATTTCCGGGAGTCGGTCACCAACGGGGGGCAGGTCGTCACCGACCCCAGTGTGCAGGCACTGCTGGCCGCCGACCCCAACACCCTGCCCGATACCGACTGGCAGAAGGAGATTTTCCAGACCGGCGTGCAGCAGCAGTACCAGCTAAGCGCCACCGGCGGCACCGATATATCACGTTTCTACATTTCGGGCGGCTACTTCAAGCAGAGCGGCATTGTGAAAGGCTCGGGCTTCGAGCGGTTCTCGCTGCGGGCCAACTACGACGCCCAGCTGAGCAAGAAGCTGAAGCTGGGCCTGAGCCTGGCCCCCAACTTCACCCGCACCGACGTGGTGCCCATTTCGGGCAGCTACAACGGCGGCAGCATTACGGGCGGTGGCCCCGGCGGCGAAACCGGAGCCGTCACGGCGGCCATCATTATGCCGCCCATTGTGCCGGTGCGCCTGCCCAACGGCGACTACGCCAGCCTGAAAACCGGTACCCGGAACGGCATCACCAACCCCGGTGACCTGCTGAGTCCCGTGGCCCCGCTGGACCTCTACCAGGACCGCAACAACGCCGCGCGCATTCTAGGCTCCACTTTCCTCGATTTTGAGGTGATAAGCGGCCTGCACCTGCGCACCAACTTCGGGTCTGAGCTGGTGAATAGCCGCCGCGCCATTTACGTGCCCGCCACGCTGCCCACCAACGGCAACCAGCTCGCCAACCTGTCGAACCCCGTGCTGAACAACATCGACGCCCGCCGCCTCAACAGCACCAACCTGAACTGGGTGTGGGAGAACACCGCCACCTACAACCGCACCTTCGCCACCAACCACAACGTGACCCTGCTGGCCGGCTACGCTGCCCAGTACAACACGGCGGAAGGCAGCACGGTATCGGGCCAGACGGGCACCTACACCAACACCAACATCGAGTACCCCACGGCCGCCGGCCAGGTGTTCGGCTCCGGCCTGTTCAACACCTCCAACGCGCTGACGTCGGTATTCGGGCGGCTCGACTACGCCTTCAAGGAGCGCTACATTCTGACCGCCGCGCTGCGCACGGACGGCTCGTCGCGCTTCGGCCCCGACAACCGGTACGCCACTTTCCCCTCGCTGGCCTTGGCCTGGCGCGTGGCGGAGGAGAACTTCATCAAGCAATTCTCGGCCATCAGCGAGCTGAAGCTGCGCGCCAGCTACGGCGTGACCGGCAACAACAACATCGGCGACTACAACTACCAGAACTACCAGCAGGGGGCCAACTACGTGTTTGGCACCGGTAACGGGACCCGCGCCTTCGGCTTCTCGCCCAACGGGGTGGCCATCAGCAACCTGAGCTGGGAAACCAACAAGCAGGTCGATGCCGGCTTCGACCTGGGCCTGTTCCGCGACCGCATTTACCTGACCGTGGCCGCCTACCAGCGCAACACCACCGACCTGCTGCTGAACCGCAACATTCCCGCTATCCTGGGCTTCTCGTCGCGGGCGCTGGCCAATGTGGGCGAGGTACGCAACCGGGGCCTGGAGTTCCAGCTGAACACGGCCAACATCCAGGGCAGCAACTTTACGTGGAGCACCTCGGCCAACCTTTCCATCAACCGCAACCAGGTGATTGCCCTGGCCGGGGCCAACGAGCAGCTGACCTATGACGCCGTGTTTGGCTACGGCAGTTCCATTCGGGTGGTGCCGGGCCAGCCGCTGGGCGTGTTTTACGGCTACCAGCAGGAAGGCATTTACCTCAACCAGGCCGACGTGGACGCCAGCCCGAAATGGACCGGCAGCGGTACCGTGGTACGGCCCGGCGACTTCAAGTTCAAGGACGTGAACGGCGACGGCCAGATTAATACCCTCGACATCGGCGTTATCGGCAACCCGTTCCCGAAATTCACCTACGGCCTGCAAAACACCTTCGGCTACAAGGCCTTGTCCCTGGCCGTGACGCTGCAAGGCTCGCAGGGAAACGACGTGCTCTATGGGGCCGACCGCTACACCGTGAACGGGGCCGGCGGCACCAACGCCCGCATTGAGGTGCTGAACCGCTGGCGCTCGCCGGAAAATCCCGGCGATGGCAAAACGCCCCTGGCCACCTTCCGGGGCTCCCTCAAGTCGGTGTTCAACTCCTACTACGTACATGACGCCTCGTTCCTGCGCGTCCGCAACGTGACGTTGCGCTACAGCGTGCCCGGCGAGTGGATGAAGCGCGCCAGCCTGCAAAGCCTGGCCGTGTACACCAGCATCCAGAACCTGTACACGTTCACCAAGTACTTCGGCTACAACCCCGAAGCCAACAACTACGGCAACACCACCGCCCCCACCTACGGCGTGGACCAGGGCTCCTATCCCATGGCCCGCACCATCACGCTGGGCGTGCAGCTGGGCTTTTAGCAATCAGCCGCTTATCTGAACAGTCATGCAGAGCGCAGCGAAGCATCTTGCCCGCTTCGTTGCCATCAGCATTGATTACTTCAGCAGTAAAGATGCTTCGCTGCGCTCTGCATGACGGCCTACCGGCATGGCGCTCAGCTAGAACCAACCTCTTAGACTAATTCCCACCATGACTTTCAATAAATTTTTCTCGGGTGCATCCTTCGCCACGCTGCTGGGCCTGGCCGCACTGGGCACCTCGTCGTGCAGCAAGGACTTCATCAACCTGAACGACCCCACCCGCCTGCCCAGCTCCCTGGGCTACTCCGACTCGCTGAGCATCGTGACCGGCGTGACGGCAGCGTACTCCTCGTTGCAGGACATTTATGGCAATGGCAGCAATCGGGGCCTGTTCGTGTACACCGAAATCCCGTCAGACAACAGCTTCGCGGTGACGTCGGGCGAAGCGCTCAACGAGTTCAACGACTTTAGCCTCTCCGGCCTCAACCCGCGCCTGCCCAGCCAGTGGCTGGTAACTTACCGGGCCATCGCGCGCTGCAACATCATCCTGAGTCGGGCCGGCGCGGTGAAGCTCACCGACGCCACGCGCAACCGCCTGTTTGGCGAGGTGCGCTTCATCCGGGCGCTGGCGTATTTCAACGCCGTGCAAATCTGGGGCGATGTGCCGCTGGTAACCAGCGAAATCACCTCCATTGCCGATGCCTACCAGTTTGGCCGCGCCCCCAAGGTTCAGGTGTACGACCAGATTGAGAAGGACCTGGCTTTTGCCGAAGCCAACCTGCCCGCCACCCAAACCGGGGCCAACCTGGGCCGCGCCACCAAAGGGGCCGCCCAGGGCCTGCTGGGCAAGGTACTGCTCACCGAGAAGAAGTACGGCGACGCCGCCATCGCCCTGAAAAAGGTCATCGATGGCAATACCTACGCGCTGCAAGCTACCTACACCAGCATCTTTTTGACCACCAATGAGATGAACACCGAAATCCTGGCCGCCGCCCGCTACACCAAGGGCGCGCTGGGCGTGGGCAGCTACTTCAGCACCTGGTTTATGCCCATTCTGCCCGCGGCCCTGGCCCTCACCGTGAACAACAACGTGAGCCAGGGTCAGCAGTTCAACTCCGTGGACCCCGACCTGGCGGCGGCTTTCGCGGCCAGCGGGCCTACCGACGTGCGGGCCGCCGCCTCCTTCGGCTCGTCGGGCACCGGCGCGGCCACCATCTACTACACCAAAAAGTACAACGACGTGCCCACCAGCGCCTTCGATGCTGAAAACGACTGGATTATCCTGCGCTACGCCGACGTGCTGCTCATGTACGCCGAGGCCGTGAACGAGGCCGGCACCATCACCCCCGCCGCCCTCGATGCCGTGAACCGCGTCATCCGTCGCTCGCGGGGCTTGGCCGTGGCCACCGCCGCCCCCACCGTGGACCTGCCCGCCACCATCAGCCAAACCGACCTGCGCACCCGCCTGGAGCTGGAGCGCCGCCTGGAACTGAATTTTGAAGGCCACCGCTGGTTCGACCTCGTACGCACCGACCGCGCCCTGCCCGTGATGAACGCCCTGTTCACGCGCCTCGGCATCAAAAACATCACCGCTAACAACCTGGTGTTCCCCCTGCCAATTCAGGAAATCCAGACCAACCCGATTCTGACCCAGAACCCGGGCTATAACTAGCAATTTGGTGAGTGCATGAGGGGATGAAGGTTTGGGCGGCACCCCAAGAAGCCACTGCAATGGCCGGTGCCCCGCAAGCTCTCTTCCCTCCGCTATCGCCTGCTTGCCTCTTCCTTGTTTCTTCCCTTTGCCCATGACCCCACCCACCCCGTTGAAGCTGCTGCCAGTGCTGTTTCTGGTTCTGGCCAGCCTCTTCACTGCCCCGCCGGCACACGCCCAAACCAGCCTGATTCAGAATGCGCCGGGCCGCCGCGTGCTCAGCCTCAACGGCAGCTGGAACTACATCATCGACCCCTACGAAAACGGCTTTTATGACTACCGCCGCGAGGCGTTTGATAAGTCGGCCACCGGCAAAGGCGGCTACTACGACAACGCCAAGCCCAGCACCGCGCAGGAGCCCGAGCTGATTGAGTACGACTTCGACCACTCGGCCGCGATGCAGATTCCCGGCGACTGGAACTCGCAGGATACCAAGCTGCTGTACTACGAAGGCACCATCTGGTTCAAGAAGGATTTTAAGCTGAAGCCCACGGCCGGCAAGCGCTATTTTCTCTACTTCGGGGCCATCAACTACGAGGCTCATATCTATCTGAACGGTAAGAAGCTGGGCATGCACCAGGGCGGCTTCACGCCCATCCAATACGAGGTAACGGACAAGCTGAACCCGAGCGGCGAGAACTTCGTGGTAGTGAAGGCCGACAACACCCGCCACCTCGACGCCGTGCCCACCATCAACACCGACTGGTGGAACTACGGCGGCATCACCCGCGACGTGTTCATTGCCGAAGCATCGGAGACGTTCATCGTCGACTACAAAGTGCAGCTGGCCAAGGACAACCTGAGCCAGCTGGCCGGCTACGTGCAGATGGACGGCGCCGGTAAAGCCGGCCAGTCGGTAACCCTGAACATTGCCGAAGCCGGCATCAAACAAACTCTGAAAACGGACGGCGAAGGCCGCGCCACCTTCAGTATTCCGGCGAAGAAATTGAAACTGTGGTCGCCGCAGAGCCCGAAGCTTTACGCCGTGTCGCTGAGCAACGGCAGCGAGACGGTGCAGGACAAAATTGGCTTCCGCACCATCCAGACCCGGGGGCAGGACATTCTGCTGAACGGCAAATCCACGTTTCTGCGCGGCATTTCCATTCACGATGAGAATCCGCTGATTCCCGGCCGGGCGCGCGGCGAGGGCGACCTGCGCATGCTCCTCACCTGGGCCAAAGAACTGGGCTGCAACTACGTGCGCTTGGCCCACTACCCGCACAATGAAATCATGCTGAAGCTGGCCGACGAAATGGGCCTGCTTGTCTGGGCCGAAGTGCCGGTGTACTGGACAATTGCCTGGCAAAACCCCGCTACTTACCAGAATGCCGAAGCCCAGCTCTCGGACCTGATTTCAATGGGGAAGAACCGGGCCAGCATCGTGGTCTGGTCCGTGGGCAACGAAACGCCCCTTGGCGACCCGCGCCTCGTCTTCATGACCAACCTGGTGAAAAAGGCCCGCAGCCTGGACGACACCCGCCTCATTGCCGCCGCCCTGGAGCTGCACCGCACCCCCGATAACGTGGTGCATGTCGACGACCCGCTGGGCGAGTCGCTGGACCTGACCAGCTTCAACGAGTACGCCGGCTGGTACTGGGGTGGCAAGCCCAGTGAAATCACTAAGTACACCTTCGACATCAAATACAACAAGCCGGTGATGATTAGCGAATTTGGCGGCGATGCCCTGGCCGGCTACCACGGCGATGCCGAAACCCGCTGGAGCGAGGAATACCAAGAGGCGCTCTACGTGAACCAGCTCAAGATGCTGGGCGCTATCAAGGGCCTGCGCGGCATGACGCCCTGGATTCTGGCCGACTTCCGCGCCACCCGCCGGCAGCACCCGGTGTATCAGAACGGGTTTAATCGTAAGGGGCTGATTTCGAACACCGGACAGAAGAAAAAGGCGTTTTATGTGCTGCAGGAATATTACCGGCAGCAGGCGGCTAAATATGACGCGGGGAAATGATGATGAATCAAACCAAATGGCTGACGGCTGGACTTCTCCTCTTCACCCTCACCGCCCAAGCCCAATCCCGCGACAGCGCCGAATATACCCTACGCGTCGCCGCCAAAAAGACCATCAACAATTCCACCGTCGACGGCAAAGCGGGATTTTCGGAGTACAAGAACTACCCCACGCGCACCATCGCCACGCTGCAAAACTTCACCCCGGCCACCACCAAGCTGGACAAGTACGGCGGGCGGCTCGATAAGAAAACGAAGGCCACCGGCTTCTTCCACGTCGAGAAAGTAAACGGCCGTTGGTGGGCCGTGGACCCCGACGGCTACTACTTCCTGCACAACGCCCCCAACGACGTGCAGCCCGGCGGCTCCGAGCGCACCCAGAAGGCGCTCAAGGCCAAATACAGCGACCGCGCCGGCTGGATGGCCGCCACCCGCAAGTTCTTTTTTGCGAACGGCTTCAATGGCGCGGGCGCATGGTCGGCCACCAAGGAAATCCAGGCCGACAACCTGAATGCTGACCAGCCGCTGGCCTACACCATCAATCTGGATTGGATGAGTGGCTACGGCAGCAAGCGCGGCGGCACCTACGTGCAGCCCGGCCACAAGGGCTACCCGAACGACGTGATTTTCACCTTCGACCCCGGTTTTCCCGAGTACGTGGAGGAGCAGGCCAAAAAGCTGGCCCTGAACAAGAAGGACAAGAACCTCTTCGGCTATTTCTCCGACAACGAGATGCCACTGCTGCGCAAAAACCTCGACGGCTACCTGAAGCTGCCCGTGACCGAGCCCGGCTACATGGCCGCCAAAAAATGGGCCGACGAGCGCAGCATCACCCTCGAAACCATTACCGACCAGAACCGGGCGGATTTCCTGGCCTACGCGGCCGACCGCTACTTCAGCATCGTGGCCAAAGCCCTGAAGAAGTACGACCCCAACCATATGTACCTCGGCTGCCGCTTCCACGGCGCGCAGCGCTACTACCCAGAGTTGATGCGGGTGGCGGGCAAGTACCTCGATGCCGTGAGCATCAACTACTACAACAACTGGACGCCCGAGAAAACCTGGGTGCGCGACTGGGAAGTCTTCGCCGGCAAGCCCTTCATCGTGACGGAATGGTACGTGAAGGGCGAAGACGCTCCCGGCCTGGCTAACACCGCCGGGGCTGGCTGGGTGGTGAAGACCCAGGCCGACCGGGGCCGCTTCTACCAGAATTTCACGCTGGGCCTGCTCGAATCGAAGAATTGCGTGGGCTGGCACTGGTTCAAGTATCAGGACAATGACCCTACCCTCGTGGGTGCCGAACCCTCGAATACCAACGCCAATAAGGGCATTGTGGACAACAACCTGGAGCCCTACCAGGCCCTGCTCGACCAGATGAAGGAGTTGAATTTCCAGATGTATCACCTGGCCGATTTCTTCGACCAGCGCCAGCCGCAGTAACCCATGAAAACCACCAGCTTACTCCTGCTAAATCTGCTGCTACTGGCTTTGCTGCCAGCGGCTGGTTTGCGGGCGCAAGTGCTGAAACCCCGCCTGCGCCAAGTGGTGAGTCCGCCGGCCCGCCGGGAAAAATTCCAGCTGTACCTATTGATTGGGCAGTCGAACATGGCCGGGCGCGGCGCGGTGGAGGCGCAGGATACGCTGCCTAACCGCCACGTCCTGCGCCTGAACCCGGCCGGACAGTGGGAGGTGGCCAAAGACCCGATTCATTTCGATAAAACCGCGGCCGGCGTGGGGCCGGGGCTGACGTTTGGCCGCCTCATGGCCGCACCGGACAGCACCGTCACCATCGGCCTAATTCCGTGCGCGGTGGGCGGTTCCGGCATTGATGCCTGGATGCCCGGAGCCTACTTCGCCGACACCAAAACCCATCCATACGACGACGCCCTGGCCCGCGCCCGCACCGCGATGCAAACGGGCACGCTGGCCGGCATCATCTGGCACCAGGGCGAGTCGGACAGCAACCCCGAAAAAAGCGCCGTGTACCAGCAGAAGCTTAAGTTGCTCATCCAGCAATTGCGGGCCGATTTACAAGCGCCCGCCCTGCCCTTCGTAGCCGGGCAGCTGCCGGCTTTTCAGATTAATAAAGTTGGCCCCGATGGTCAGCCGCAGATAAACGATTCGGCCGTGCGCCTCAACGAGGCATTGGCCGGGCTGCAAAAACAGGTGTCGAACTACGCCTTCATCACCGCTGAGGGCACAGCCGATGTCGGCGACCATACCCACTTCAACGCCGTTTCGGCCCGGCTGCTGGGGCAGCGCTACGCGGCGGCCATGCAGCAGCTGCAACGCCCGGTTCGGCGCAGGCAATGAGCCTAATTTCCTTTACTAAAACCACCCTTTCTCCATTTCCTACCCCTTCGGGCCTGCCCGGAAACCCTGTGCATACCTGGCGGCCGCTGGCCGTACCGGAGTCCGAAAAACAGCCCTCCCGGCCGGAACTGCGCCTCACGAAAATGGTGGGAACGTATGACTGAGGCCCCGGCCGGGGCGGCTGTGGCCGGTGGCCGCCAGAACGCACAAACTACTTTTCCAGCTGCTGAGGCAGCTTTTTATCGCAACTAAATGACTCTTTCGTTTCCCAAGTTTCTGTTGCCGCTGCTGTTGCTGGGCCTGTTGCCCGGCCCGGCTGCGGTGGCGCAAAAGAAAAAACCGGTGCTAACGGCCACTACCGCCAGCCCGGCCGGTATCGAGCAGCGCATCAGCACCCTGCTCGCCCAGATGACGCTGGAGGAGAAAGTGGGCCAGCTCAACCAGTATTCCGGCCGCGAGGTGACCGGCCCGGCCAGCGACCGCAAAAACACCCTGCTCAGCAGCATCCGCAACGGGCAGGTGGGCTCGATGCTGAACGTGAAGGGCGTGCGGGACACCCGCGCAATCCAGGCCGTGGCGCTGGAATCGCGCCTGCACATCCCACTGCTGTTCAGCCTCGACGTGATTCACGGCTACCAAACCACCTTCCCCATTCCGCTGGGCGAAGCCGCTTCCTGGGATTTGGACGCCATCCGACTGGGCGCGCACGTCGCCGCCCGCGAAGCCGCCGCGTCCGGCATTCACTGGACCTTCGCGCCGATGGTGGACGTGGGCCGCGACCCGCGCTGGGGCCGCGTGATGGAAGGCGCCGGCGAGGATACTTACTTGGGTTCCCAGATTGCCCGGGCCCGCGTGCTGGGCTTCCAGGGCGAGAAGCTGGGCGGCACCGATGCCATCATGGCTTGCGCCAAGCACTTTGCCGCCTACGGGGCCGCCACCGCCGGCCGCGACTACAACGCCGTGGACATCAGTGAGCAGCAGCTCTGGGAAACCTACCTGCCGCCCTTCCGCGCTGCCGCCGAGGCCGGCGTGGCCACGTTCATGAACTCCTTCAACACCCTGAACGGCATCCCGGCCACCGGCAACGCCTATTTGCAGCGCGACATTCTGAAAGGCCAGTGGCAATACCCCGGCTTCGTGGTGAGCGACTGGGGCTCCATCGGTGAGCTGGCCAACTGGGGCTACGCGGCCGATAAAGCTGACGCCGCCCACAAGGCCATCACCGCCGGCTCCGACATGGACATGGAGAGCGACGCTTACCATAAAAACCTGGCGCAGCTGGTGCAGTCCGGCAAGGTCAACATTGGCCTTATTGATGATGCCGTGCGACGCATTTTGCGCAAGAAATTCGAGTTGGGCCTATTTGACGACCCTTACAAGTTCTCGAACGAGAAGCGCGAGAAACAAGTCCTGAGCGACCCACAAAACCGTGCCGCCGCCCGCCAGATGGCCCAGAAATCCCTGGTGCTGCTGAAAAACGAAAACGCCACCCTACCCCTCACCAAAGCCCTGCGCCGCGTGGCCCTCATCGGTCCGCTGGCTAAGGTTAAGCGCGACCTCAACGGCAGCTGGGCCGTGGACACCGACACCGCCCGCATCACCTCGCTCTACGACGGCCTGCGCCAGCGCGCCGGCAAAACCACCGAGCTGCTCTACGCCAAAGGCTGCGCCGTGAGCGGCGACAGCTGCACCGGCTTCGAGCAGGCCGTAGCCACCGCCAAAAACGCCGACCTCATCGTCCTCGCCATTGGCGAAACCTGGGACATGAGCGGCGAGGCCAAATCCCGCACCGATATCCACCTGCCCGGCGTGCAGGAGGAGCTTTTCAAAGCCCTCAAAGCCACCGGCAAGCCGGTGGCCGTGGTGGTTTTCGGGGGCCGGCCGCTCATTTTCGATGCCATATCGGAGCAGGCCGACGCCATTCTTTACGCCTGGTGGCCCGGCTCGGAAGGCGGTACCGCGCTGGCCGACGTGCTATTCGGCGACTACACCCCCGCCGGCAAGCTGCCCATCACCTTCCCGCGTAGCGTGGGCCAGATTCCCATCGCCTACAACCAGCAGTACAACACCGGCCGCCCCATCACCAAGCCGGGCGAAATCCGCTACAAGTCGGCCTACATCGACTCGCCCAACACGCCGCGCTACGCCTTCGGCTACGGCCTGAGCTACACCACGTTCAAGTATTCCGACCTCAAAATCAGCCGCTCAGCAATGAAGTCCGGCGATGCGGCCCAGGTCAGCTTTACCCTCACCAACACTGGCAAAGTAGCCGGCGAGGAAGTAGCCCAACTCTACCTGCGCGACCCCGTGGCGTCCATCGCCCGGCCGCTCAAAGAGCTCAAGGATTTCCGCAAAGTCAGCCTCAAGCCCGGCGAGAGCAAAACCGTCACTTTCACCATCGGCAAAGACAAGCTGGCCTTCTACAACCCGAAACTGGAATGGGCCGCCGAGCCCGGCAAATTCAACCTCATGGTCGGCAGCGCTTCGGATGATATCCGACTCGAAGGAAATTTAGAACTACTGTAGAATCTTTTTCCATACCGTCATGCTGAGCGCAGTCGAAGCATCTCTACTGCGCAAGTGATTAGATCTGTGCAACGGAGCGCTCAGCATGACGACCGGACTGCTTCGGACACCTCCAATTCACTTCTGCCTTAACGAACTTATGCCTTCCCTATCCCAATTCTCCCTCGCCGATAAAGTCGTCATCATCACCGGGGCCACCGGCGTGCTGGGCGCGTCCATGTCGCTGGCTGTGGCGGAGGCCGGGGCCAAAGTGGCTATTCTGGGCCGCAATGCCGAGCGGGCCGAGGCGCGGGCCGCCGCCATCCGGGCGGTGGGCGGCGAAGCGCTGGTGGTGCTGGCCGATGTGCTCGACGTGGCCCAGATGAACGCGGCCTGTGATAAAATCATGAGCACCTGGGGCCGCATCGACGGGCTGGTGAATGCGGCCGGCGGCAACATGCCGGGGGCCACCGTCGGCCCGAGCCAGAATCTGTTCGATGTGGGCATTGAGGACACGCGCCGGGCGGTCGATTTAAACCTGTTCGGTACCGTGATTCCGACCACCGTTTTTGGGCGCGTGATGGCCGACCAGGGCACGGGCTCCATTGTCAATATTTCCTCCATTACGGCCCAACGGCCCCTCACCCGCGTGATGGGTTACACGCTAGCCAAAACCGCCATTGAAGGCTATACCCGCTGGATGGCCACCGAGCTGGGCCTGCGCTACGGCGGCGGCATTCGCATGAATGCCATCGCGCCGGGGGTGTTCCTCACCGAGCAAAACCGCGCCCTGCTCATCGCCGCCGACGGCTCGCACACTGAGCGCGCCCGCAAGTTTATCGACCACACGCCCTTCCAGCGCTTCGGTGAGCCGGAGGAATTGACGGGCACGCTGATTTACCTGCTCAGCAACGCCTCACGGTTTGTGAACGGCGAAATGGTGGTGGTGGATGGCGGCTTCAACGCCTACAGCGGCGTATGATTTTGTTGTTTACTAACGAATAAAAAAGCCCGTCACGCTGAGCGCAGCCGAAGCATGACGTTAAACAGATAACTGGAAAACAATGCCCATCATCCAAAGCTGGCGCTGGTACGGCCCGAACGACCCCGTGCGCCTCGCCGACATCCGCCAGGCCGGCGCTACCGACGTGGTTTCGGCCCTCCATCACATCCCCAACGGCGAGGTCTGGACCCAGGCCGAAATCAAAAAGCGCCAGGAAATCATCCGTGCTGCCGGCCTGACGTGGAGCGTAGTGGAAAGCGTGCCCGTGCATGAAAACATTAAAACCCGCACTGGCGATTTCCAGCACTACATCATCAATTATCAGGAGTCGCTGCGCAACCTTGCGGCTTGCGGCATCTACACGGTGACGTATAATTTCATGCCCGTGCTGGACTGGACGCGCACTGACCTGGCCTACGAAGTAGCCGACGGCTCCAAAGCCCTGCGCTTCGAAAAAGCTGCTTTTGTGGCTTTTGACACGCTGCTACTCAAGCGCCGGAATGCCGCCCAGGACTATACGGCTGAGGAATTAGCCCGGGCCGAAACCCGCTTCGCCGCAATGAGCGCCGAGGAGAAGCAGGGGCTCCAGCGCAACATCATCGCCGGCCTGCCGGGCAGCGAGGAGAGCTTCACGCTGGAGAAATTCCAGCGGGCGCTGGATGCGTACGATGGTATCGACGCGGCGAAATTGCGCGAGCATCTGGTTCTGTTTCTGAAGGAGATTGTGCCAGTGGCCGAGCGCGTGGGCATCAACCTTGCCATTCATCCCGACGACCCACCCTACCCCATTCTGGGCCTCCCGCGCGTGGTAAGCACCGCCGAGGACGTGGCCGCGCTGGCCACGGCCGTGCCTTCACTCAGCAACGGCCTGTGCTTCTGCACCGGCTCCTTCGGGGTGCGGGCCGATAACGACCTACCGGCCATGGTGCGCCGGTTTGCCGACCGCATCCACTTCATTCACCTGCGCAGCACCCAGCGCGACGCGGAAGGCAATTTCTACGAAGCCAACCACCTCGAAGGCGACGTGGACATGTACGCCGTGATGCGCGAGCTGGTGCTGGCCATGCGGCAGCGCAAAACCAACCTGCCCATGCGCCCCGACCACGGCCACCAGATGCTCGACGACCTACCTAAGCAAACCAACCCCGGCTACTCGGCAATAGGCCGCCTGCGCGGGCTGGCCGAATTGCGCGGCCTGGAAATGGGCATCACGCGCGGCCTGGCATAGGGCTTGGGGGTTTCCCGGCCCGGGCTGCCGTAATTTGGCCGGTCTGGGCCGCAGTGGCCGGGCACCTTCTACCCCAACTTGCGCCGTATGCTGAAGCGAAACTGGCATTATCTCCTGCTCCTTTTTCTGATTGGCGATTTAGCGTATTCCGGCTGGCAGTATTTTCAGTTTCCCCTCGATGGCGACCTGGCGGCCATCGTGGCACCGGGCCAGGCCTACAGCATCGTGCTGCACGACCCGTTCGGACTGCGGGCACTGCTGGGGCACGAAATCTACCCGGCCCCCAATCGGTTTTTCGCGCACCTGTTTCTGCATGAATACTTCCGGCACGTCCCCCGGCTGCTGCAAGGCGCGCTGAGCCCCCTCGACAGCGTGTACGCGGCGTGCGCCCTGCTGAAACTGGCCGTACACACGCTGCTAGTGTACGTGCTGGCCGTAGCCATCAGCAATTCGCGCAACGTGCTGGGCCGGAAATTTCTACTGGCGGCGGTGCTCATTACCCCGCTGTTGCAGGCCGAGGGCTACGGCGGCCAGATGGGCGTCATCGACTGGTCGGTGACGTATGCGGCCTTCTACGCGCTGCCCATGAGCCTGCTGCTGCTGTTTTTTCTGCCGTTTTTGCGGGCGGCGCTGCACGACATCCCGCTCCGCTTGTCGGCGCTGGAATACCTTGGGTTGCTGGGGCTGGTAGTGCTGCTGGCCCTGAATGGGCCGATTATTCCGGCCGTGGTGCTGCTGGTGTGCCCCACGGCGCTACTGCTGGCCTGGCGCGGGCATTTTGCCCCGCTGGCCAATAGCCTGGGCTGGTTCCGGCGGGCCACGGTAGCCGTTGGGGCACTGCCCTGGCGCATGCTCAGCCTGTTTGCCCTGTTCAGCGCGCTAAGCCTGTACTCACTCTACATTGGCCGGAACAATTCCGAAAATGAATGGACCAATATCCCGTTGGCCGAGCGCTACGCCCGGCTGCCGTTTGGTGCCTACGATGCGCTTACGGGCAAGCTGGGCCTGCCGCTGCTGCTCATTATGCTGCTGGTGAATACCTGGCTGATAGCCCGTTCCGTACGCACACCAATGGGAGCCAAAGCCCAGCAGGCCCTGCAATGGCTGGGCGTGTTTGCGCTGGTGTACATGCTGCTGCTACCGCTGGGCGGCTACCGCGCCTACCGGGAAAACGTTATCCGGCGCGACAGCATTCTGCCCATTCTGCTGGGTATGATTGGCTGCTTTGCTCTATCGAGCTATTACCTGCTCACGCACCTGCCGGCCGTGGCCCGGCGGCGCTACGCGGCGGCCATGGCGGTTTTCGGGGCCATTTTCACGGTAGCCGACAAGCCCCGCGCCCGCGACTTCAACACCTGCGAACGGCAGCTTTTCGCTATCCTGGCCCAGTCTACCGCACCGGTGGTCCTGCTGCCTTCCGGCTGCACCCTCATGAGCTGGGAACCGCTCACCGACTACCATAATTCGGACGTCAATACCGCGATGATGCACTATTGGGGCATCATCAAAACGCCCCGGCTCTACTATCAGCAGCCCTTGCCGGCCGGAAAATGATAGTGCTGGACAACTAAATCTTGTTCAGAAAGAAGGGCGTAGCGACTTCCTGAATAGCTTTAATTACAAACCCAAAGAACCTGCGGACGAGCTAAGGCACTTGGGCAACCGCAGCTACTTAGCCGCGCTCACGCGCCAGATTTTATCGGCGGCGTCATCGGCCACCAGCAGCGAGCCGTCGGGCAGCGTGGTTACGCCCACGGGGCGGCCGTAGGCGTTTTCCGAGTCGCCGCCGGCCAGGAAACCGGTGAGGAAATCCTCTGGTTTGCCGGGCTGGCCGTTGGCGAAGGGCACGAACACCACCTTGTAGCCCGAAAATTGTGTCCGGTTCCAGGAGCCATGCTCGCCGATGAAAGCGCCGTTGCGGTACCGGGCGGGGAAGGCGTCCTTGTTGTAAAATGTAAGGCCGAGCGCGGCTACGTGCGCTCCGAGCGCCACGTCGGGCACCCGGGCTTTTTTAACCAGGTCGGGCCGCTCGTTTTTGCGGCGCGGCTCCTCATTCTGACCAAAATACGAGTAGGGCCAGCCATAGAAGCCGCCCTCCTGTATGCTGGTGAAATAATCGGGCACCAACTCATCGCCCAGCTCGTCGCGCTCGTTCACCACGGCCCAGAGCTTGCCGGTGCCGGGCTGCCATTGCAGGCCGATGGGGTTGCGCAGGCCGCTGGCAAATATTTTCTCGCCCGTACCGTCGGGGTTAAACTGGAGGATGTTGGCGCGGCGCACTTCCTCGTCAGCCCCATGTTCCTGCACGTTGCTGCCCGAACCCACCGTCACGTAGATTTTGGAGCCGTCGGGCGCGGCCAGCAGGTTGCGGGTCCAGTGGTTGTTGTAGCCGCCCTTGGGCAAGTCGAGAATGCGCTGGCCCGAGCCCGTGATTTTGGTAGTGCCCGGCGGGTAGGGGTAGCGCAGCACGCCGTCGGTATTGGCCACGTAGAAATTATTGCCCATAATGAGCATGCCAAACGGCTGGCTGAGGCCCGCGAGGAAGGTGGTGCGCAGGTCGGGGGTGCCGTCGTGGTTCGTGTCGCGCAGTAGGGTGATACGGTTGGCGCTGTGGTCGCGTAGCGAGCGGGACCTGTCCAATTTAAGCTCAGCGGCCACCTTTTGGGTCATGCCGGCGGGGATGGTGCTGGCTTCGGCCACCAGCACGTCGCCGTTGGGGGCCACGTACAGCCAGCGCGGGCTGTCCAGCTTCCCGGCATATTCCCTTACCGTGAAGCCGGCGGGGGCCACGGGCGTTTTGCCGGCGGGCCAGGGCTGGATGTGTACCCGGTTGGTGACGGATTTGGTGGCGTAGGGCGCGGGCAGATGCACCGACCCGGCCACGGGCGTGGTCACGGTCTGGGCCGGCGTGCTGGCAGCGGCTTCCTGCTTTTCCTGGTTGCTGGGGCCACCGCAGGTGGCCAGCAGGCCCAGGCCGGCCAATAGTAGCGAGGCATTTTTCGATGTCATGATGGGGAGGCAAATAAGCGCGCACGGCCGGTTGGCACCGCACCGGGGCAGTCATTCTTTACTTCCGGCCGGCTAATTGGTTACAGGCAATTCTCAGTCAGCCAATAATCCCTGCTCCTTCAGCCAGTCAAAAATCAGCTGGTCCACGGCCGATACCTGGGCGCGGTGACGGTAGGTCAGCCACGTCACCTCGGCAATTTCAGCGGCTGGTTGCAGCGTACCGCTGTAGCGGGCGTAGTAGCAGGCCATGCGGACCAGCACGCCCGCCGGGTGCCCGTGGGCAGGAGCCTCAAACGTGCCGGCATGTGCCAGGCTGGCCGGGTCGAGGGCTACGGTCAGCTCCTCTTCAATTTCGCGCAGCAGGGTCTGGGCATCGGTTTCGCCGGGTTCGCGCTTGCCGCCGGGGAAGTAGTACCGGTCTTTGCCGTGGCTGCGGGTGCTTAGCACCTGGCCGTCGTGCAGGTGCAGCCAGGCTATTTTGTCGATGACGGACATGAAAGCTATTGGGAAATTTGGTTCGCCGATGCAGAGACGCGTCTCAACGCCGTTCTGGCTAGTTTTTGACCGGACTAATGTTGGGTTGCCTGGCTCAGGCCAGCGCGGCTGCGGGCCGGGCCGGCGGGCGCAGCACGCGCCGCAGCCAGTGGTTGAGGGGCTCTTCCACCAGCCGGTACAACACCATGGATACCGCGTACAGCGCCAGCACCGTCAGCACATCGCTCTGCAACCAGGCATGCAGCAAGCGTTGCAGCACGCCCATGTGCAACAGGTAAAACACGTAGGAGCTTTTGCCCAGCAGCAGCAGCGGCCGGCTGCTGAGCAGGCGGCTCAGCCAGGTGTCTTCCCGCGCCAGCCCCCACAGCAGCGGCCCGATACCCAGCAGCGGCAGCAGCACGTTGTTGAGAAACATCCCCGCCGGCTGCATCACCCCGAAGGCCCCGATTGCCGGGCCGTGCAGCAGGCTCAGCCCCGCCAGGCACAAAAGGCAGCTGGCCAGCCCGAACCAAGTGAGAAAGCGTGGAGCCGCGCGCGCGCCCAGCCGCCGCAGCCACCACGCCAGCGCCACCCCCACAAAAAACTCCACCGCCCGGCCCGGGTAGGTGAACTGAAACAGGAAACCAAACGAGCCGAAGAACCCGTGCCACGCCTGCCCCCGGCCCAGCAGCACCAGCCCCGCGCCCAGCAGGCCCAGCCCGAGCGGCAGCGCCCCCAGCCACCGCGCATTGCGCCGGATGAGCCAGAAAGCCAGCGGGGCCGATAAGTAGAACATTTCTTCTACCGTCAGCGACCAGCCCTGCGCGATGCCGGTGTACAGATAATCCTCAAACAGCCCGCGCAGAAAGGTGATATTAAGCAGGTAGCTGTTGAAGCCGCTTGGGTTGCTGGCCGGGCCGGTCTGATGAATGATGAGAAACGTGACCGTAGTCAGCAGAAAATACATCGGGTAGATGCGCGCAAACCGATTGGCGAAATAAGTGCGCAGCGGTACCCGCTCCTGGCCCAGGTAGCGGTAGCCAATCAGGAAGCCGCTCAGCACAAAAAACACCGTGACGCCAACATGCATCTCGGCCACCAGGCTATGCAGCCGCCAGCCCACCCGCGCCGGGTTCATTGGGTTGAAATGGTGGGCCAGCACCAGCGCGGCGGCCACCGCCCGCAGGCCGGTCAGGGCGGGAAAATAATGCTTACCTGCGGCGCTCATAGCGGCCTGCCACAGTTGGCGAAGGGCTGTCGAAAGTACGGTGGCCGGCTGAGGGCGGTGTTTTTTTCATGGGTAGTACTGAGCTGGAACAGGCGTTGGCTGACGGCCACCACCGAAAGGTAGCAAAGGCTCCATTCAGTCGGCCGCGAGGCCGCTGCCGCGCGTAGAATCCGGCATGAGCTTTGTGCCCTTTCTCTCCCTGAATTCTACTGTCTACATCGGCTGCTCCGGCTTTTTCTTCCGCGACTGGAAGGGCATCTTTTATCCCGAAGGCCTGCCGCCACGCAAGTGGTTCGCCTACTATTGCACCCAGTTCAACACGCTGGAGCTGAACGTGACCTTCTACCGAATGTCGGAGCTAAAGGCCTTCGAAACCTGGTACACCCAAAGCCCGCCCGATTTCCGGTTTGCGGTGAAAGCGTCGCGCTAGGTCACCCACTATAAGAAATTCAATGCCGAGGCGTAGCCCATTCTGGCCGACTTCTACGGCACGGTAGCCGAGGGTTTGAAGGAAAAGCTGGGCCCCGTGCTCTTCCAGCTGCCGCCCAAAGCAGCCTACACCGAAGAGCTGCTCCAACGCCTGCTCGATAGCCTTGACCCAGCCTTTCAGAATGTGGTCGAATTTCGCCACCCCAGCTGGTGGAACGGCGAGGTGCAGCGCACGCTCGCGCGGCACCACATTGCCTTCGTGGGCCAGAGCTACCCGCCACCCCTGGAGCTGCCCGACGAGGTGGTGGCTAATACCGACGTCATCTACTACCGCTTTCACGGGGTGCCGGAGCTATATAAATCGCCTTATAGCCCGGCGTTTCTGGCGTGCATCGCCGCCGAAATCAAAGCGGCTAAGAACGTGCGGGAAGTGTACCTGTATTTCAATAATGGCATCGGCGCGGTGGGGGTAGAAAATGCCCGGCAAATGCAACTACTGCTCTAGCAACGCTCCGGCGAGCTTCGATTGCGTGTATACTTGCCCCATGAAGTCCCTCCTGCTGCCCACCCGCTCCTACCGCCTCAACGGCCGCCTCTGGCTCGAAACCGACGACGGCCGCTTCCTCGGCATCGGCCGGCTCGAACTGCTGGAGCGCATTGCCGAGCTAGGTTCCATCTCAAAAGCTGCGCAGGCCATGGGCATGTCCTACAAGCGCGCCTGGGATTTGGTGAGCTCCATGAATGCGCAGGCCGCCATGCCGCTGGTAAGCACCCAAACCGGTGGCTCAAAGGGCGGCGGGGCGGCGGTAACGGAGGCCGGCCAAGCCGCCATTGTGGCGTTTAAAGCCCTGCAAGTCCGGTTTCAGGAATTTATGGCCCTCGAAATAAACCGGCTGCACGAGTAGTTGCGGAGAAACAGATGCGTTATATCTTTGCAAATATAACGAATTTATTGCTCTCCGGCTCGACTCTATGCTCGTCATTTCTACGCCTGTTTCCCGGTATTTCTTGCTATTCTTCACCGCTGCCGCGCTGAGCTGCGGCTGGCCCCTGACCGCTATGGCCCAAACGCCCCCCGCGCTGGCGGGCGTGCAGGTAATCAGTAACAACCTTCCCCAGCCTGCGCTCCTGAGCCCGGCGCAGCTGGCTAAACTCCCGCGCCAGCAAGTGATGCGGCCCGACCACGACGGCAAGAAACGCACCTACTCCGGCGTGTCGCTCTACGCCGCGCTTACCACGGCCGGAACCAAACTTGGCCCCGACCTGCCTCGCAAAGGCATGGCCCATTACGTGCTGGTGAGCGCCGCCGATGGCTACTAGGCCGTGTTCGCCTTAGCCGAGCTGAACCCGGCCTTCGCCCCGCGCCCCGTGCTGCTGGCCGACCGCTGCGATGGCCAACCCTTGCCCGCCACCGCTGGCCCCTACCAAATCATCGTGCCCAACGAGAAGAAGATGGGCCGCTGCGTGCGCCAGGTACAAAGCCTGCGCGTGGTAGCCGCCCAGCCCTAGAACAACCTCGTTATTAATCCTCTTCATCATGACCCTACGCCTACCCAACAGCGCCCGCCCGGCGTTGCTTGCCACCGCTTTGCTGCCGGCCTTAGCCGCCCACGGCCAAGCGCCCGCCACGGCCGACACTACCCGCAAAAAAGTCGATTTGGAGGAAGTGGTGGTATCCGCTTCCAAAGTCGAGGAGAGCTTTTTGCAGTCGCCGGTGACGGTGGAGAAGCTCAACGCACGAGCGCTGCGGCTCATGCCCGCGCCGTCGTTTTTCGATGCCATTGAGCACCTCAAGGGCGTTCAGGTGATTACACCCAGCCTGGCTTTCAAGGTGATAAATGCCCGGGGCTTCACCAATACCACCAACGTGCGCTTCGCCCAACTAGTAGATGGCGTGGACAATCAGGCCCCGCACATCGGCGGGCCGATTGGAAACGTGTTGGGGCCGAGCGATTTGGATATTATGTCGGTGGAAATCGTGCCCGGCACGGCCGCCGCGCTCTACGGACTGAATGCCATCAACGGATTGGCCAATTTCCGGACAAAGAATCCCTTCAGCTCCGAAGGGCTGAGCGTGCAGCAAAAAACTGGCGTGAACCACGTCAGCGATGCGAATAGCAGGGCTAAAATCTTCTCCGAAACCAGCCTGCGCTATGCCAAAGTGCTGAGCCCAAAGCTGGCTTTCAAGCTGAGTGGCAGCTACCTGCGCGGCTACGACTGGGTAGCCAACGACCAAACCGACATCAACCCCGCCGGCAACGCCAACACCGGCCTGTTCGGGGCCGAAAACCCGGCCCGCGACCCCGTGAACAGCTATGGCAACGAGTCATCGGACCGCAGTACGCTGAACCTGGGCGGCAAAAACTACCAGGTGGCCCGCACCGGCTATGCCGAACAGGACGTGGTGGACTACCACCTGCGCACCCTCAAGGCCGATGCCGCGCTGCACTACCGCTTCCGGCCCGGCACCGAGTTGGCCTATACCTACCGCGTAGCCAGCTTCGACAACGTGTACCAGCGCTCAAACCGCTTTCAGCTACAAAATTACTGGTTGCAACAGCACGCCCTGAGCCTGACCACGCCCGTGGTGCAGGCCCGCGTCTACTTCACGCAGGAGAATACCGGCCAGAGCTACAACTTACGCTCCGCCGCCGAGAATATTGACCGCGGCTACAAGCCCGATGCCGCCTGGAACCGCGACTACACCACCGCCTGTAACGCGGCCATCCAGGCCGGACAACCCATTGCCCAGGCCCACGCCACGGCCCGCGCCAACGCCGACGCCGGCCGCCCCCAGCCCGGCACAGCAGCCTTCCAAAACAGCCTCAGCGCCGTGCAAGGCATCAATAACTGGGACGTGGGCGCGGCCCTGCGCGTGCGCGCCGACCTGCTCCACGCCGAGGGCCAGGTGAACATTGCCGAGGCCCTGCGCCGCGCCGGCCACCGCCTGCCCGCCGCGCTGGACGTGCTGGCCGGGACCGACCACCGCACCTACATCGTGGTGCCCGACGGCAACTACTTCATCAACCCCGAGAAGGGCAAAGACCCGCTCGGCGACAATCTGACCTATTCTAAAACCGGCGGCTTCGTGCAGGCCGGGGCACGTCTGCTGAACGAGAAAATCCGTCTCACGGCTACGCTGCGGGCCGATAAAAACGACTATTTCGACCTGAAATTTAATCCGCGCTTCACGGCGGTGTATTCGCCCGGGCAGCAGGCCAACTTCCGCGTGAGCTACCAGAGCGGCTACCGGTTTCCGAGCTTGTTCGAGGGTTTCAGCAACGTGAACAGCGGGCAGGTGAAGCGCATCGGCGGGCTGCGGGTGATGTCGGATGGCGTGTTTGAAAACAGCTATCTGCGCACCAGTATTGATGCCTTTGGGGCCGCCAACACGGCCTACATCAATGCCAATACGCCGGCCAACGCCACAGCCGCCCAGAAGCTGGTCATCCAGAACCAGGCCATTGCCCGGAACCAGGGCTTGCTGGTGAAAAACCCTTACACCTACCTCAAGCCCGAGCACATCAACTCGCTTGAAGTAGGCTACAAAGCCGCGTTGCTGCCCAAAGGCCGTCTGCTGGTCGATGTCGATTTTTACTACAACACCTACCGCGACTTCATTGCCCAGGTAGAAGCCTACGTGCCCAAAACCCTGAATCCGGACTCCACGGCCATCTATTTAAGCGCTAAATCCACCCAGAACCGCTACCGCCTCTGGACCAATGCCCAGAGCAAGGTTTACAACTACGGCGGCTCATTGGGCCTGCGCTACGAGCTGCCTGATGGCTACCTCGCGGGGGCCAATACCACCTACACCCGCCTCGACCGCACCGAAAGCGGCGACGGCCTCGAAGACGGCTTCAACACCCCGCGCTGGGCCTACAACCTGAGCCTGGGCAACGAAAATGCATACAGAAACCTCGGCTTCGGCCTCAACTACCGCTGGCAGCAGGGGTATTATTCCCAAACCTTCCTGGTAAATGGCACCGTGGCCTCCTACCATACCCTCGATGCTCAGCTCAGCTACACCGCGCCCGCACCCAACCTGCGCTTCAAGCTCGGGGCTAGCAACGTGCTCAACAATTATTACGTGTCCTATCTCGGCGGGCCGAGCGTGGGCGGGCTGTATTATCTGTCGGTAACATACTCGGTATTATAGCACGAATGCGATAGGGTGCGGGGCTCAACCGTTACCCTGCTGCATTCCCAATGGATTTCGATTTAGAACTGGCCGGAAACAGTTATAACTCCCCCCTTTCAGTTTAGAGTTGACCAGTTGTAACTGTTCCCGGTCAGTTTCAAATTCAGCCCATGCAGCGGCCATATACCATAAAAAAAGGCCCGCTCTCATCGAGCGGGCCTTTCTTGATTTATCAGCTACTTGTGCTGACGCTTGTCTACTTCTTGCGCTTGACCGGAGCCTTTTTGGCAGGAGCTTTTTTCACTGGAGCCTTGCCGGCGCTGGGCCGACCTGCAGGAGTTTTCTGCAGCTCCGTGATAGTAGGTGCCGGACCATACTTCACCTCGGCCGAGTTAGGCTCGCCGGTGAGGTAGAGGTCGAATTCAACGCGGCGGTTCAAGGCCTGGCCTTTGGCAGTAGCGTTGTCAGCAACCGGCTTGGTCTCGCCGTAGCCTCGCGATTCGATGCGGTCGGCCGGAACGCTCTGGCTTAGCATGTAGGTGCGGGCAGAAGCAGCGCGGTCGTAGGAAAGACGCAGGTTGTAGTCATCAGCGCCTTTGCTATCGGTGTGGCCAGCGATGCTCATCGTGTAGTCGGGGTACTCGGCCATGATAGCGGCCAGGTCCTTCAGGGTCGGGTACGAGCTGGGGAGCAGCACGGCCTTGTTGAATTCGAAGTTGATGAACTTCGTAGCCTCCTGCAGGCGCTTCTTGGTTTCAGCCTTAATCTCGGGGCAGCCTTTGTTGCTGGCGGGGCCGGCACGGTCGGGGCAACGGTCCTGGTAGTCGGGAACGCCATCACCATCACGGTCAAGCGGGCAGCCATTGGCATCCACTTTCACGCCAGCCGGGGTACCGGGGCACTTGTCGCTCAAATCGGTCACGCCGTCGCCATCAGCATCGGGGCAGCCTTGCAGGGCGGCAATACCGGCCACGTCAGGGCATTTGTCGTCAGCATCAGTGATGCCGTCACCGTCACGGTCGGGGCAGCCTTGCAGAGCGGCCACGCCTTTCACGTCGGGGCACTTATCCTGGTAATCCGGAACGCCGTCACCGTCTTTGTCGAGCGGGCAGCCGTTGGGGTCAACCGCTACGCCGGCCGGGGTGCCGGGGCACTTGTCCTTTTTATCCGATACGCCGTCTTTGTCCTCATCCTTCATTTTGCCTAGCGCCACCGTGATACCGGCCTGGTGCAGCAGGAACCGGTCGTACAGCTTATCGCTGGGGCTGCTGAGGTGGTCAATCCGCTCGGTGAAGGGGTAATGCTGGCTGGTGGTCAGGTCCAGGAAAACGGCGTCGCTGAGCCGCACCCGAATACCGGCCAAGCCGAATACTTCAGGCCGGCGAATCTGGTCGATGCCGAAGCCCGCGCCGCGTACCTGCCCGGAGGTGTTGGCCAAGAACATACCGCCGCCGCCCATCAGGTAGGGCTGGATGCGCGCATCCTCTTTCAAAATCTTGCCGTTGTTGAGCTTGAGCTTCAGGCCCAAGTCCACCATGCCGATGCGGGCATCGAAGTTGGTGCCCGAGAACAGTTCGCTGCTGTACTTATAGGTCTCGTAGTAGCCCAGCAGGGCCACATCGAACGACGGCGACAGGTATCGGGTGATGGTTCCGCCGCCGCCAACAGACAGGTCGTTGCCAGAGCGGTTCCAGAAGTCGGAACCCATGTTGCCGCTGTACTGCAGCAATCCGATGTTGGCACTGAGCGCCGTTTTGCGGTCGGCGGTTTGGGCCTGAACACGCGGAGCGGCCATGCCAAGCACGACTGCTCCCAAGGCGAGGCCACGTAGGAGATTAGGTTTTGAGACCATAAGTTTTAGGTGTGGGGATAGATGCGACATCCGCCGCGAGCCATTCGGCCCATCTTGCATTGGATGTGCTGCTATACCCTTTTCAGCTAAAAAAGTTGCTCCCTTAGCCCCACTGACTTCATTAATTAAAATAAAATAGCACTGCCCATCAGTTGTTTATATTTATAAATATTTGGCTTTATTCTATTGTTAACGGGTTTATACGCTTTATCACCGCTATTTTTCAAGCGGCTACCCCCTATTTTTTACATAAAAAAGCCGCCTGTTTTCACAAGCGGCTTTCCCGATTTTCTAAAGAAAACGGCGGCTTAGAAACGGCCGAAATTTAGCCCCAGAATCAACACGATACCAATAACCATCAGTATCAGATAGGTTTCCACGGCCCCGGTCTGTACGTAGCGCAGCAGCTGGCCACCACCATTCACGGCGCGGCCGAAAACACCCACCACGGGATTGATAACGCCGTTTTCCACGAACTTATACAGGCCCGACGATAGTGCCATGATGGGCCGCGTAAACACGTTGTTGTACAGCTCGTCGATGTAATATTTGTGGTACACTAGGCTTTCGGGGGCCGAGCGCTGGGCCTCATCTTCGGCCGGGCGCTGGGCGCGGGCCACGTACATCAAATAGGCCAAGATGATGCCCAGCAGGCCCGCCGCTACCGAGGCAATCATGAGCATCAACTCCGTGTGCTCATCGGGTTTGGCCGAGAAAACCTCGGGCAGAATACGTTGCGAATAGGTAAAAATCGGGGCCAAATATTCGGCTAGATAATGGTGCCCGCCAGTGAACATGGGCGCACCCATGAAGCCGCCCACGGCCGCCAGAATGGCCAGCACGATGAGCGGAAACGTCATCGAAGCAGGCGACTCGTGCAGGTGGTGCTTCTGTTCCTCGGTGCCCCGGAACTCGCCGAAGAAGGCCAGGAACAGCAGGCGGAACATATAGAACGCCGTGAGGAATGCCGTAAGCAACCCCATGGCCCACAGCACTTTGTTGTGCTCGAAGGCGTGCGCCAGTATTTCATCTTTGGAGAAGAAGCCCGAGAACGGTGGAATGCCCGAAATGGCCAGGCAGCCGATGAGGAAGGTCAGAAAGGTAATGGGCAGCGCCGTGCGCAGGCCACCCATACGGCGCAGGTCCTGCTCGTTGCTCATGGCGTGAATTACGGAGCCGGCCCCAAGGAACATCAGCGCCTTGAAGAAAGCGTGAGTGAGAACATGGAACAGCGCCGTGGAGTAGCCCATCACGCCCAGTGCCAAGAACATATAGCCCAGCTGCGAAACGGTGGAGTAAGCCAGCACTTTTTTGATATCGTTCTGAGCCAGGCCAATGGTGGCGGCAAACAGCGCCGTGGCCGCGCCAATAATAGCCACTACCTGCAGCGTATCGGGCGAGAGGGTGAACAGCACGTTGGCCCGTAGCACCATATAAATACCGGCCGTAACCATGGTAGCGGCGTGAATGAGGGCCGAAACCGGTGTGGGGCCGGCCATGGCATCGGGCAGCCAAGTGTAGAGCGGCAGCTGGGCCGACTTGCCCATCGCGCCCACAAACAGCAGCAGCGTGATGGCCGTGCAAATGCCCACACCATACGTTCCAAACTGGCCAAGCGATGCCTTCTGGAACACCTCGGCGTACTGCACCGAGTTGAAGGTGAGGTAAATCAGGAAGATGCCGAGCAGGAAGCCCAGGTCACCGATACGGTTGATGATGAAGGCTTTCTTGGCGGCGTTGTTGTAGCTGGTGTTCTTGTTCCAGAAGCCGATGAGCAGGTAGGAGCACAAGCCCACGCCTTCCCAACCAATGAAGAGGATGACGAAGTTGGCCCCCATTACCAACAGCAGCATGCTGAAAATGAACAGGTTCAGGAAGCTGAAGAATTTGCCCACGTTCTCGTCGTGGTGCATATAGCCGATGCTGTAAACGTGAATCAGGAAGCCCACGCCCGTCACGAGCAGCAGCATAATCAGGCTGAGCTGGTCAATCTGGTACTGGAAGGGAATTTGCAGCGAGCCCACCGAAATCCAGTCAAACAGCTGCACGGTGTACTGATATTGGAAATTCAAAAACAGCATCACTGAAATCAGGAACGAGCCCAGTACGGTGGCACTGCCGATGAGGCCGGCCACGGTGCCAGAGAGCTTCCTGTTCAGCAGCCCATTCAGCAGAAAGCCCAGAAAGGGCAATAGCGGAATGAGAACGTAGATGAACGTAGCGTAAGGGGCGTTGGCGCCGGGGAGAACGGTTTCTTGCATGTACGTAGGGGCGGGGCTTGTCCCTGCCCGGCTAGCGGAACGATGAAATCAGGATAATAACGGCGCGAACGCCAGGCGGGGCAAGCCCCGCCCCTACCACTTCAACCGGCTCAATAAGTTGACGTCGGTGGTCTGGAAGTTGCGGTAAATCATGACGATGATGCCCAGGCCCACCGAGACTTCGGCGGCGGCCACGGCCATGATGAAGAACACGAAAATCTGGCCGTTGGGGTCGGAGCGGTAGGCCGAAAAGGCCGTCAGCAGAATATTCACGGCGTTGAGCATCAGTTCGACACACATGAAGATGATGATGGCGTTGCGCCGCACCAGCACGCCCGTGACGCCGATGGCAAACAGGGCCGAGGCGAAGAAAACGTAGTACTGGAGCGGAACGGTCCGAATGACTTCGGGGATGGTCTGGGAAACGGTTGGGTCCATACAGGAAGAGCCGGCGAAAGGGCAACGTGCAGCCGGCCGGCCGGCAAAGGTACCCGAAAAACCACCAGTACAAAAACCATAATTCGCGCCCTGCCGCTCCGGGTCGATGCCAAGGGCTTGACCCTGCCCCTGCACTTATTGAAATCAGGGCCGCGCACCGTTTGCGCATGAACCAATAAGGACGACGACGGACTAAAGCGAAATAAACGGATATAAAAATCAATAAAGGGCCAAATCACGAGATTGGTCAAGCATAAATAAATTATATTAAAAATACAATTATCAGTCGAAAGTAATTATTGCATAATATTGCATTAATCAATGATTATGCTAACTCCATTAAAGATAATAAGGCTTTACTTTTCCTGAAAACCAAAGTTGTTTTTTATAACGGATTAATTATGCAAACTTCGTATTGTGTAGAACTATAACCACATTTCTCCAACATCTAACCTCAACCTTTTTACCAAATTATTCACCATTCATTCTTTTCATGAAACCATTCTTACTTGGATTATTATCCATATTTTGGAGTACGTTGGCAATGGGTCAGACCTTGTATACGTTCAATGGTGGCGGAACCAGCGGCGACTGGGATGCAACATACTCCTGGACAACTGACCCTACGGGCTCAACCAGTATCAACGCCCGGGTGCCGGGCAATAATGATAACGTGGTAATTACCAATAGTTTCGTGCTATCTGTAAGAAACCCGGTGGCGGCCACTGGCTTGAATGTGACAGTGCAAAAAGGCGGGGTGCTCAACCTTGTCAACGCTACCAACCAGCTGCCTAGCCTGGCCAGCCTGGGGGGCCAGGGTACGCTGCGCATTGCAGGACCGTATTTTCCTACGGTGGGCACCAACAACTTCGACGATGCCAATACGGGCACCGTCGAGTTTTATGACTGGGCCGCTGGTACCTCGGCCTTGCCGATACCGGGTTCGGGCCTTTATAACAACTTGCGCTTCCTGAACACAAAGGCCGTAGCCTACGGGGTCTCGCTCAACAGCGACCTGACGCTGAATGGTAGCCTGGTAATGTTGCGGACCAACGCCGCGACATTTCCAGCTCCTACCCCGGTCAGTAAGACTCCTGCATCTGCCATCACGTTCAACCTTGGGAACAACGCGACCACGCGCACGCTGAATGTTTTGGGTGACATTACGCTGGGAGTTGGTAATACAATGGGGGCTACGGCTAGCACTACCACGCATACGCTGAACGCCTATGGTAGCCTGACCAATAACGGGGTGATGAAGTTCTTTACTGCCACTGAGGCCGTGCTACTCAATTTTACGGGTACTACCGATGCCAATTTCGCCTGCAACGGCCCAACGGATTTGGGCGCGCTACAGGTAGACAAAGGCGTTGATAGCCAGGTGCTGCTTAATGTAACGTCGTCGAACGACGTGTTAGGGACCATTTTCGGCAACCTGCGGCTGAACTCGACGGTTGCCGGAGACATTCTGATACTTAAGAACGGCATCACCAAGCTAGGTAATAACGTTTACCTGAGCAAGATTCATAATGGCAAGTCCACGCCCAACCTTGCCTATAGTAATGGTTGGTTCGAACTGGGGTCGTCGCTTACTAGTCCAACACTATGGGTGGCAGGTGCCACGGTAGTGAATGACAACGCCTCGCTCTTTGTTATATATGGTATTCTGCGCATCAGCGCGGGCAAGCTGACGAGCGATAACAACGATGGCGGCATGGTAATCCGCGAAGATGCCCAACTGCTGATTGAAGGCAGCGGCAGCCAGCTCATTGTCAACAAATTCCGTCCTTCCAGCACGGCCACTACGCACCGGGGCTCGTTCACGATGACGGGCGGTCTGATGCAGGTTACGGGCAAAGTACTCGCGTCATCTTTCGATGACCAGTTTGCCCGCTTCGCCATCCCCTACACCACGCAGGCCTTCCGCATGTCGGGCGGTACCATTGAGGTGTACAATCCGAACGGTTCCGGCGATGGTTTTTTCCACGTTGGCGTGAACATCAACAATGCCAGCATTACGGGGGGTACTATTAAGCTCTTCCTGCCAAACACGGCAAACAACGGCACCATTCTGAGCACAGCCCCGCTATGGAACCTGAGCATTACCAAGCCCACGGCCGGTGGCAGCAGCAAGGCGTTGCTTTCGGCCATGACGGTGGTATTCGCTGGTGAAACCACGACCATCCAGCCGCTCACGGTGCTGAACAACTTTAACATCGATGGGGCCAACGCGGCCACGTTCGACGCCGCCGGCCAGGACATCACCATTCAGGGCACGCTCAAGGTAGGCCCCAACGGCACGTACCTGCCCGGGAACAACACGACCATCTTCAGCGGCCTCAAAGACCAGCAGTTGGTAAACAACGGCCTCATCGGGGCAACGGCCGGCCGGGCCACATTCAATAACTGGACAATTGACAAAGCGGCGGGCACCCTTACGCTGGGAGGCGCATACAACTACTACGTGCCGGCCACCGCCAAGCTCAACATCCTGAACGGGGTGCTGAACGATGGCGGCCTGGTCATCAATGTGCTGGGCGACATGTATAACAGCGCATCCCACACCGGCAACGGCAGCATCACGATGGCGGGCTCGGCCCTGCAAACCATCGGCGGCGACGGCACGGGGGTATTTGGCAACCTGACTATTGATAACACGATGGGCTCGGGGACTACCACCGCCGGCGTGGTAGCCGTGAAGCTGGCCGCTAACATCAGCGTGGCCAGCACGCTCAACATGAATAGCCTGCATATTTTCTCCATTGGCGCAAACCGACTGTCGCTGACGAATGTAGTGCCTTCGGACGCCCTGACCGCACCAGGGGGCAGCTTTGGCACTCAGCGCTTTATTCAGACGGCTGGCAACCAGAGCGACCTTGGCTTGCAGCGCACCTACGGCAGCAATTCGTCGGTGATATTTCCGGTGGGCACCGGCACGAAATACACGCCGGCCACCATCTCGCTCAACAGCGCCACCAACAATGGTAAATATGGCCAGGTGAGCGTGAGCCCAACCGATAAGCGCAACCCCTTCCTGAGCGGCAGCAACAACGCGTTCAGCTACTACTGGAAGGTGCGCAGCATCGGATTTACCCCCGGCTCCATCCCGGCCAACGGTATCACGGCGACCTTCACAGCCCGACTGAGCGATGCGCTTAACACAACCAACGGCACTACGACCGGTTACATCCCGGGCTATTACACGCCCAGCACTACTTCGTGGAAGGCGACCGGAACAACTTCACTGGTGACATCCAGCAACCCTACGTCAGATATCGCCTTCAGGACCGGAGCCGCGCTCAGCCAGTTTGACGGCGAGTTCACGGCCGGGGTTTCAGCCGCGTTCGGCCCGGTTACGGTGTATTACTCCCGGGGCTCGGGCGACTGGGAAACCCCCGGCACCTGGAGCACTGACCCGACGCTGAAATTTACGGGGGCGGCAGCCACTGTCAAGCCTGGCCCGGGCAACCCCGTGGTGATTGGCCTGGCGGGTACTTACAACCACGTTGTTACCGTGAAGCAGAACACCGCTACGGCGGGCTCGCTGATTATTGACACGGGCTCGACGCTGGACGTGGGCGCTACCACCAGCCATAACTTCGGGGCCCTGCCCGATGGTAAGGCCAGCGGCCTGGGCCGGCTGCGCATCACCTCTGCCACAACGTCAGCGCCCACCTTCCCCGGCGGCGACTTCGGCTCCTTCCTGCTGCCCGGCGGCGGCACGGTGGAGTATTACACCAGTGGCTTCGACTTCACGCTGCCTACCATTTCGACTTCGCTCTCGCTGGGTTCTTACTGCAACCTGCTGCTGAGCCCGGCCAACGGGGCCTTGATTACGCTGCCCAACGTGGATTTGCGCATTTTCGACAGCATGACTTCCGGTATTTCGACCGGTACCACGGGCACCGCATCGCTCAATGGCGCGGCGGCCCGGACGCTGCGCATCGACAACCTGCTGGCCGTGAAATACGGCAAGCTCCGCTTCGCCAATGGCACCGCGCAAACCTTGCAGCTCAACCAGGACATGCAGGTTGATGCCGGGGCCACGTTTGATGCCAGCGGTGGCGGGGCCACCACGACGGCCAACGCCATCACCATCACGGGCTCGGTGACCAACAACGGGACGCTCAACTTTGGCCAAACCAGCAAGGTCAACCTGACCTTCACGGGTACCAGCACCAGCAACATCACCGGTACCAATGCCGGGGCGAACACGACGCTGTACACGCTCACGCTGAACAAGGGCATCGGGCGCGCTGCCCTGCTGAACTTGGACGTGGCCGGTACACTGACCACGCCAACCAGTGGCTGGCTGACGCTGAATAACGGCACCCTGCGCTACGCAAAGGCTACCGGTACGCTGACCGTTCACGACGCCGCCACTACCTACCTCATTACCGATAACGCGGGCCTGACGGTAGATGCTGCCACGGCCAAAGTGACGATTGCAACGGCCAATAACGCGGCTTCGGATTTGAAGCTGGCGGGCGAGATAAACGTGCTGCAAGGCACCCTGAACGTGGGCGACCCGGCTATCGCCGCCGGCAACGACCTTGAATATGCCAGCGCCGGCGCGCCCACCCTGCGGGTAGGCAACAACAACCCCACCTCGACCGCTACCCTGAACGTGAACGGCCAGATTCGCCGCACCATCAACAACCTCGATGGTTCGCTGCGCTATGACCAGAGCGGTGGCATTACCGACATCAAGGGTTTGGGGGCTTCGGCTACTTACAACAACGAGCGCGGCCTGTTTGAAGTGCAGGGTGTGGGCAGCATCTTCCGCATGAGCGACGGCTTCCTGAACCTGCACCGCTCGAACCTGAAGTCGCCTGTCACCACGGCCGACCTTTACCTGGCTCCCGACTCGACGGTGGTAACCGGCGGCGCGGTGGTGCTGGGCAATACGGCTGCCGCTGTCGGCAGCGTGACGCTTACCGTAAACTCGGCCGTTCCGCTTTATAACCTGATTGTAGAGGGTGTATCCAGCGGCACCAAC
Organism: Hymenobacter sp. UYAg731; assembly: GCF_054061335.1. NCBI lineage: Bacteria > Pseudomonadati > Bacteroidota > Cytophagia > Cytophagales > Hymenobacteraceae > Hymenobacter > Hymenobacter sp. UYAg731. Next base: position 747,693 of record NZ_JBSSEC010000004.1, read on the forward strand.
ACGAACACGGGCAAGCAGGTGGGCACGGGTGCGTTGAGCCTCAAAGGCTCGCTCACCATTCGCAACGTCAGTTCCTTCTTCAATGCCAACGGCCTGCCGCTGAACATTGACCAGGACCTCATTAACAACAACACGCTGGCCAACGCCAGCCTGACCACGGGCGGCTTCCAGCCCACCCTGGCCACGCAAACCACCACCTTCACCGGCAAGGGCCCCGCCCTACAAAAGCTGGTGAGCGTTGCTGGCAACCTCACGGCCTTCGGGGGCCTGGTGGTGAACAACGCGCAAACCAACGGCACCCTGCAACTGGGTGGCAATGCCCAAGTGTTCGGCACCCTCGCCCTCACCAAGGGCACGCTGGACGATAACGGCAAAACCATCACGGCGCTGGGCGACGTGCTGAACTCGGCCGTGCATACCAGCAGCGGCAGCGGCAGCCTCACTTTAGGCGGCAGCGTAAACCAGACCATCGGCGGCAGCGGCCTGGGCAAATTCGGCAACCTGACCCTCAACAACGCGGCCGGAGCCACCAGCACGGCCAACCAGGAAGTGACCAACGTCCTGACGCTAAGCAATGGCGTATTCTTCATCGGCTCGAACCTCTTATTGCTGAGCAACACGGCCGTTGGTGCCGTGACCGGCACGTTCAGCACCACGCGCTGCATTCGCACCAACGGCATTGTGGCCGACCTGGGCGTGCAGAAGAACTTCCCCTCCGGCGCTAGCCCGGCCTTCACCTTCCCAATAGGCGCGGCCGTGGTGACCAAGTACACGCCCGTGCAGATGACGGTGACGGCCAGCTCGTCGCCCGGTAGCATCACGGTGCAGCCCATCGACCTGGCCCACCCCTCCACCACCGACCCGGCCGCCAAAGAGCTGAGCTACTACTGGAAAGTGGGCAGCACAGGCCTAGCCTCGCCCACGGTGACGCAGGTGTTTACTTACTACGATTTCAGCGCTGGCAACGACGTGAACGGCAACGAAAGCCTTTACAAGCTGGGCCGCTTCCTGAATGGTGCCTGGGTGCCTAACGGCGGCATCTCGACCAGCGCGGTAAACACGACGAACAACACGCTCACCAACACGGGCGTGAACTACATCGACGGCGACTACACCGGCGGCGAGACTTCGGAATTCGGCGCGGTGCCTACCTTCTACAGCCGCAACTCGACGGCTGGCACGGCCGGCGGGGCCAACTGGACCGACCCCCTGGCCTGGACCAGCAACGCGGACGGCTCGAACCCCTCCACGGTTCCCACGACTACGCCTACGCTGGCCAACCCGGTGGTAATTCGCCCCGGCCACTTCATCGTTAGCAACAGCGCAGGCCTTGGGGCCGCTACGCTGAAGCTGGACGGCATCCTCGACCTGGGCACTTACCTCGCCAACAACTTCAACACGGTGAGCGGCACAGGGACAATCCGCATTGGCTCGGCCATCTTCCCGGCCGGCAACTACGCCAATTTTGTGGCGGCCAACACCGGCACGGTAGACTTCACGGGCGCGGTGCAATTGCCCGCCCGCGATACGTATAACAACCTGACCCTGTCGGGCGGCAACGCCAAGCAGCTGACCAACCTCGACCTGACCATCAATGGCCTGCTGTCGGTAGCCGCTAATACGACGGTGGACAACAGCACCAACCAGAGCATTGTCCTGACCTCGGGCACGAGCGGAGCCAGTCTGAATGGCACCCTGAACCTGAACGATGGCACCCTGACCACTGGCGCATCCTTGGCCACCGGCAGCACCGGCCGCCTCAACCTCGGGGCCGGCGCGGTAGCCATTGGCACGTCGCTCGCCAACGCGGGCACGCTCAACATGGGCAGTGGCGCGGTAACGGTGGGCACTTCATTCACCAACACGGGCACGTACAAGGCCAATACCGGCACGGGCAGCGTAGCCGTTGGCACCACTTTCAGCAACAGCGGAACCTACACCGGCGGTATTGGCAGCCTGAACGTGGCCAGCGACTTTACCAACACGGGTACACTCACGACCAGCAGCGGCACCGTGAATGCCCGGAGCACCTTCTCCAACTCCGGCACTTACACCGCCACGACCAGCAACGTGATGCACGTAGACGGCGACTACACCAACCTGAGCGGCGGCAGCTTCAACGCGTCGAGCTCCAACATGGTGCTGCGGGCCAACTTCACCAACCGGGGCACCTTCACTGCGGGCAGTAGCTTGGTACAGTTTATCACGGATGCGAACCACCTCATCAACGGCAACACGAGCTTCTTCGACCTTCAAAAGCTGGGCAGCAATGCCCTTGTGCTGGGCACGGCCACTGACGTGCATGTCGGCAACCTGCTCACCATGCAGAACGGCGTTATCAACACGGGTACCAATACCGGCAACGTTCTGTACCTCGACAACCAAGGCTTCCAGCCGATTGTGGGTAACACACTGACCTCGTACGTAGCCGGCCGCCTGGCCATTACCCTGCCCAATGAAGTAGGTACCCTCCGTGTATTCCCCGTGGGTGCCGGCCAGCGCTACCGCCCGGTTAGCATCAATCAATTGGGCACTCTTTCTAATAGCCCGGTTGTGCTGGTTGAAATTATCAACGGCAAGCCCGCTGGCAAAGTCGATGCCTCGCTTTCGAACCTGTCGGCCAACCGCTACTACCGCATCCAGCTGAAGTCCGGTACCATCGACCAGCCCACCGTGCAGCTCAGCTTCAACAACGATGTGGTGGACGAGGAAGTGAACGTGCCCGGCAACCTGCGGGTAGCTTACACCTCCGCCCCGCTTTTGGGGACCAGCACCTGGATTTCAACCTTGGGTTCCGGGGTGTTCTCGCCTGATTTTCCCCGTGGCTACACCACCTCGGGCCAGGGCACTACCACCATCGATGCCAATTCGCTCTTCACCCTCGGTTCCACCAACGCGGTGGATAACCCCCTCTCCGGCACCGCGCCGCTGCCCGTTGAGCTGGTGCAGTTCTCGGCAGTCCGCCAGGGCACGGCCGTACAGGTTGCTTGGGTTACGGCCTCGGAAAAAAACAGCGACTATTTCGCGGTAGAGCGCTCCGCCAACGGCCAGTTCTTCACCGAAATTGGCCGGGTGAATGGCCAGGGCAGCACCACTGCCCGCCACGAGTACAGCACGCTCGACACGGCCCCCCTGGGCGGCCTGAGCTACTACCGTCTGCGCCAGGTGGACCTGGACGGCAAATTTGCTTACTCGCCCGTGGCCACCGTGCGCTTCGATGGCAAAGCGGCTGCACCGTCCCTGTTGGCTTACCCCAACCCGGCTGCGGGTACCGGCTTCCAGCTGGCTGCCCTCAACCTGGCCGGTGCGGGCGGCACGGTACGCCTGCTCGATGGCGTGGGCCGCGTGGTGCTCACCCAGACGGTAGCCGCCGGCACCGCTGAAATCACCATTCAGCCCACCAAGGTGCTGGCCAGCGGCATGTATATAGCCACCTGGACCACGCCGGAAGGCCTGAAGCTGACCACCAAAGTAGCCGTGGAATAACCTCCGCTGCTCCTTGCTAAAAGCCCCGGCTGCACTTCGCAGCCGGGGCTTTTTTTTGTGGGTTTGAGGAACATGTCTTATCCCTGAAATGACCTTACTAGGGTATTGTGTATGAAAAGAGAGGTAATCAAGCTTCCGTATTTCTGGGCTAATTATGGCAAAATTCTGTACCAGTAATTTTAAAAAATCAAAAACACCTGTACACATTCTTTATGGCCCGCCGCGCTGCTCCTTCGGCTAATTCGCTGGCCCGGACGCGGGCCTTGTTTGGGCTGGACCAGACCGCGCTGGCTTTGTACCTGGGCCTTAGCCTGGAACTGATTCGGTCCGTCGAAACGGGCCGCCGCCGCCTTACATCTGAGGTCTTCATAGCATTCCTTGGTGCAGCACTTGCCGGCCCCCGAAGCCGCCCCCGCGCCGGAGCCCGACGCTTCGGAACTGGATTTTCGGCGGCGCGTGTGCCAGCACTAAGCCATTGGCTGCGCGAAGGAAATGGCTGTCATCGAACAGCAGGCCCGCGTGGCCCGGCACTGGGCTCAAGACCTGCCCGCCCTGCGGCAAGCGGCGGCCGACATCGCCCCCGACCCCGACAACCCCGGCCGGGGAATCTGGCTGACGGGCTGGCTGACACGGCACGCCCGCCCACTGCCGACGGAGTCCACTACGCGCTGGCACCTGCTTCGGGCGCGGCTGGCCGCCCTCACGGCCGAGGCGGCAGCCCTGGCCGTGAGGGCCACAATGCCGGGCGCGTAAGTCGTATACATTTTCATTACCCTTAACGCAAAAAGCCCTTTCCGAAGACCGGAAAGGGCTTTTTAACGAATAACCAGCTATCGTAGCAGCGGCGGCTATTGCTTCTCGATGCGGCGCGTGGCCGTAGCCGCGCCCTGCTTCACTTCGAGCAGATACACACCGGTAGCCAGCGAGGCCGGCAGTAGCAGCTGGTGGTCGGCACCGAGCGCGGCGGGGGCCAGCACCAGGCGGCCGGTCAGGTCGCGCAGGGCCACCGTGGCGGGAGCCGCCGAGGGCAGCTCCACCGTGAGGCGGTCGGTGGCGGGGTTCGGGAACACCGAGAGGCCGGGCAGAGCCGTGGCCGCCGTAGTAGCCGATACCAGGTTGAACAAGGCCGTGCTGGTGGCCGTGCCGCCGGGCGTGGTCACGGCCAGGTAGCCGTTCACGCTGCCCGTGCCAGCCGGCAGGGTGAGGCTAATGCTGGTGGCCGACGTTGCCATGAAGACGGGCACGTTGAAATTGCCGATACGCACGACCGTAGCGCCCGTCAGGTTGGTGCCGGTGATGGCAACAACAGTGCCCGGCCCGCCCGTAGTGGGCGTGAAGCTGGTGATGGTGGGCGCGGCCACAGTTACCGTGAAGGCCACGGCGGCCGAAGTACCTCCGCCCGGAGCCGGGCTCGTCACGGTGACGTTGTAGCTGCCGGCCGTAGCCAGGGCTGCTGCCGGCACCGTGGCCGTAAGCTGCGTGGCCGAAACGAAGGCCGTGGTGAGGGCGGTATTGTTGAAGGTTATCATGGAACCGCTCACGAAGCCCGTGCCGTTCACCGTGAGCGGCAGGCTGGCGCTCCCGGCCACCGCCGTATTGGGTGCGAGGCTGGCAATGGTGGGCATCGGGTTGGGAGCCAGCACCGTGAACGTGCCCGCGCTGGTGGCCGTGCCGCCGGGCGTGGTCACGGCAATGGTGCCCGAAGTAGCGCCAACTGGCACCTCGAAGGTGATGGTATTGGCATCGACCACGGTGAAGGTCGTGATGACCACGCCGTTCAGCGTCACTACCGAGGCATCGGTGAAGAACGAGCCCGTTACCGTCACGGTCGCGCCCACCAGGCCACTTGTGGGACTGATGCTGGCAATGACCGGAGCCGGCGCCACCGGCGCAAAGGCAATGCCGCGAAAGGCCGTATTGGTGGCCGCCCGGGCCGCCGGCGTGGGCAGCGCAGTTTGTGTGGGGGCCACGTTGTAGCCGGTATTGTCGGCCAGAATATAGAGGCTGGCAGGGCTGCTGGCCACCAGCGAAACGCCAGTACCGGCAGCATTGGGGTTGCCATCGATGCCACTCAGGCCCGTGCTCGAAGTGCCGGCAATGGTGCCATTCAACACCCAGCTGCCCGCCACCAGGCTCCATTTCTGGATGCCGTTGCCGGTGCCGCTACGACCATCGGCCACGTACACCACATCCAAACCTGGTACGGCCGGGCTCAGGTCGGCAAAGAAAAAGCCATTGGGGCTGGAGCCCGCCGTGGCTGCCGGAAAGCCGGGCAGCACCGTCACGGCCTGGCCCGCCGCGGTGGGCAGGCCGGTGCCCACCTTGCTGAGGCCGAAGTTGGGGCTGCTATTGGCCGACACATATAGGTCGCCACCGGCGATTCTGACCCCGCGCAGGCTGTTCGGGCCGGCATCTATGCGGGTGGGGCTGAAGGCGCCGAGGGTGGTGTACTCCACCCCCGAGTCGCTGCCCACCACGTAAAAGCTCACGCCATCAGGCGAGGCCACGGCGCGCACGTTGGCCCCATCAAAAGCGTCGCCCAGGCCCGTACTGGTGTCAATGTTGCCGCTCGGCGAAATCACACCCACCACGCGGGCCACGTCGGTAGCCAGCGAAGTAGCTACGGCCGCCGTGCCGGGAACGGCACCGTAACCGGCCAGTACCAGATTGCGGCCATTGCCGGTACGGGATAGGCCCAGTTCCGTAGGGGCATTGCCGGCGGCGGTGAGGCTGCGGCCCGTGCTGCTCACGGACGTGGGCAGCGCTACTGACTGCACCAACACGCCAGCCGGGGTGTATTCGTCCAGAAATACGGCCGTGGCGGCCGCGTTTGCAATGGATGCCGAACCATCGCCCACGCGGGCAATGACGATGTTGCCGGGCGTGAAGGGGTTGGCCAGGGCCGAGACCGCCTGCAGTGCCTGCAAAGCCACCAGGCCCGCCGTGACACCCAGATGATAGAAATATCTCATATGGTAAACAAATAATGATGAATGGTGGAAAGGACCATGGGCGGAGTGCCCAATTCTGGTCAAATATACCGCTTTACCCCCTAACCAATAGGCATTTCGCGCAGATTACGCAGTTGATGGCCAACTCCTGCCGTGCGCCGGCCGATGGTGTTGGCGCAGGCTATTATGCCTCAAGCTGATTACTCCTTTCGCCGTGCCGCAGGGTACGTCTTCGCCAACTTTTTAAGGCCAATCGAATCCAAAACTTAAAGTAATTTCGAGGGGCCAGCGTCTGTTTGTTCAGAATGACAACCATGGCACTTTCGCTCCCCTCTCCCCTCCTGCCAATGACGGCTTCGCAGCAAGACCGCCAGATTGCCGAAGCCGTGCGCCAGCAGCGCCCGCGCCTCCTGCAGTTCATCCGGCGGCGCATTCCCGACGAAGCCGAGGCCGAAGACCTCCTGCAGGATGTCTTTGCCGAACTCGTGGAAAGCTACCGGCTGCTCAAGCCCGTGGAGCAGGCGGCGGCCTGGCTCTTTCGGGTGGCCCGCAACCGCATCACCGACCTCTACCGCCGCAAGCGGCCGGTGAGCCTGGAGGCAGCTTTCGGCGCGGCCGAGGCCAGCGACGACGGCGAAGGCCTGCTGCTGGCCGACCTGCTGCCCGCCCCCGACGACTCGCCCGAAAACCGCCTGCTGCGCGAGACCCTCATGGAAGCCCTCAGCGAAGCCCTGGCCGAGCTGCCGGTGGCCCAGCGCGAGGTATTTATCTGGCACGAACTGGAAGACAAAACCTTCAAGGAGATGGAGGCCGAAACCGGGGTGCCGCTCAAAACGCTCATTTCGCGCAAGCACTATGCGGTGCTGCATCTGCGCAAGCGCCTGCAAAAGCTCTACACCGAATTATTCACCGACTAATTAATTAGTGGTTAACGGTCAATGGTTAGTGGTTAATTTTCTTAGTTAATCAACATCAAACAGCCATTAATCATTAATCACTGGCCGTTAACCACTACTCACCATGGACCGTAAATTCTGGCTGTTACGCGGCCTCCGTTTCTTTTTTTTCGCGGCGCTTTTTGTTGCCGTCGCCGGGTTTGCCACGCAGGCCCTCTGGAACTGGCTGATGCCGGCGCTGTTCCGTTTGCCGGCCATCTCGCTGGCCCAAACCTATGGCCTGCTCCTGCTGAGCCGCATCCTGTTCGGCGGGTTCCGGGGGGGGCGGCCGGGTGTCTGGGCCCGTAAGCGCCGCGAGTGGAAGCAGCGCATGGCCGGCCGCATGGAGCACCTCAGCCCCGAAGCCCGCGAAAAATTTCGCCAGCAGATGCAAAGCCGCTGTAGTGCCGCCTGGGGCCGCCGCCCCGAAACGGCGGCCGAAGCCCCGGCGCAACAGCCGGCCTAGCAGTTGGCCCTACAAAATTATTTTAGCCGCGCGGCTCCTTTTGCAGGAGCCGCGCTTTTTTATTCCGATTTTATTTAGACATTTGTCTAATCATTGAAACACTTCTTATGAATGCCCTTTTCAAAGCCCTGAACGACCCCACGCGGCGCGCCATCCTGGAGCGGCTGCGCGGTGGGCCGGCCACCGCCGGGGCCATTGCCGAGCAGTTCCAGTTCTCGGCCCCCACCATCAGCCACCACCTCGACCTGCTGCGCCAGGCCGACCTCGTCACCAGCCAGAAGCAGGGCCAGTTCGTGGTCTACACCCTCAACATGACTGTTTTTGATGAGCTGCTGGGCTGGCTTTATCAATTCAAATCCTAATTTTTCACTTCCTTTTTTGCGGTACTCATGAAAAAGAATCTACTCCTGTGGCAATTGCTCACGCTCGTGGCGGTGCTGGCCCCGTCGCTGTACCTGCTCTACGTGTGGCCACAGCTGCCCGCGCAGGTCCCCTCGCACTTCGACAGTAGCGGGCAGGCCAACGGCTACACCAGCCGCGACCACATGTGGCTGCTCACGCTGGGGTTTCCGCTGGGCATGGCCCTGTTTTTCAGCATTTTGCCCTACCTCGACCCCAAGCGCCGGCTCGATAGCAGCAGCGTAAACTTCCAGAAGCTGCGCCTGGCCATGGTGGTGATGCTGGGCGGGCTGGCAGGCTATGGCCTGTATATGGGCCTGCACCCCGGCACCGATGGCCGGGGCCTGATGGTGCTGCTAGGCGTGTTTCTGGCATTTATGGGCAACTACCTCACCACCGTGCAGCCCAATTACTTTGTGGGCATCCGCACGCCCTGGACGCTGGAGAGCCCCACTGTGTGGGCGCGCACGCACCGGGTGGGCGGCATGGTTTTCTGCGTGGCCGGGCTGCTGATTGCCGGACTGGCGCTGGTGGTGCCCACCCGGCAGATGCACCTGATTTTCGTGGGACTGCTGGTGCTCACGGCGTTATTTTGCTACGGCTTTTCCTATTTTATTTTTCGGCAGGAAGAACGGCTGCGCAATGTGGCCTGAGCCGTCCTACGCTCTGACAGGTATGGTGGACAAGCCGCCGGGTTATTCCCTGCTCACTAACCAAAAGCCTTCGCATTTATGATGCGGAGGCTTTTTTATGAACTCCAAGTTTAAACACAGACCACCAATTGCGCTTATCCCAGAATAAAAGTGAATTTATTATTACAAAAACTTGAAACATGCTATGATTTTATTGTACGTTTGTATCCTTCAATAAATAATCTCATTAGTGCAATACGCTATGAAATCCGGCCTCACCTCCACCGTTGCTGCCATCGGCCTTTTGTTCGCCGCCCTGCCCAGCCAGGCGCAATACGCCTACACCCAGCCAGGTAGCAAGCCGGAAGAAACAACCGGCACCGACCCCGAGGAAGGCGCTAAAACGGCTACGACCAAGGTTATTCACGGCGTAGTGCAGGGCCGGAAAGGCGTGTTGCCGGGAGCTACGGTATGGCTGCACGGCAGCCGTACCATCGTGGTAACCAACTCGGAAGGCGAGTTTGAGCTGCGCGTACCCAGCAACACCAAAGAAGTGGAGCTGACTTGTGGCTACGGTGGCCTGCACGAAGAAGTAATGCGACTGCCCGCTGTGCAAGCGTTGGGCTCAGTGTACCTGCTCCGTGATAGCGAACCGGCTACCAACTGATTCTTTCACTGCCGCTTTGCGCCTCCTCCTGTTTACCAAACACCTTTTTCTGCAACTCGCTTTCTGAAGAAACCCTGGTCTTTGAGGCCAGGGTTTTTTCTGTTTTCAGCGCCCCGTTACGTCACTGATTTGGCAAATGCAGCCATTCGCCGGGCGTTTGGCTTGATTGGGCTAAGCTGGCCATTAACGCATAAATACAACACGACATTTGTATCATTCAAAATCACCAGATAATTCTTACTCCGATGTGCCTCTTCTCTGTACTCGCCGCCACCGTTTTTACTTGCACTATCAGCTTGGTTTCGCTCACGGCGCAGGCCCAACGGGCTTTTGCCAGCACGGCTTATGCTATGGCCACTGATACCGATGGGGGTACCAACGGCACCAAGCCGGAGAAAATGACGCTCGTCGGCAAAATCACGAACCCCGCCGGCCCGCTGCCCGGCGCGGTGGTCATCCTCACGGGCACCAAGCAAATGGCCGTAACCAATGCTGACGGCGAGTTCGAATTTGAGGTACCGGCCAACGCCGGGGCGCTGCAAGCCACCGTAACCTACGCCGGCTACGCCGATGAGGCGATGACCCTGAATGCCGCCGCTGATGCGTCGACGGTGAGCCTGACCAATGCCCGCGTTATCGTGGTATCGCGCAAGCAGCAGCTCAAGCGCTACCTCAAAACGGCCCACAAGCAAGTGAAGCACGACCTGCGCCAGGTGCGCAAGTAAGTATTCGCATTATCACTAGAAAGCAAAAAATCCCCGGCCAAAGTGGCCGGGGATTTTTTGTGTGCCCGTGTTTCAAAGACTACAGGTCTTTGGTATTGTCATCGAGTTGGCGGTCCATTATCAGATGGTAAGGGTCGACGGACACGGAGGCAGGCTTTTTATTTACCACGAAGCGTAGCTGGTTCTCGCCGGTGCGCAGGCGGCGCTTTGTGAGGAGCAGCGGCGGAACCGGCTTTTTATCCTTGCCCATTTCGGGGAAAATGGCCAGCGGTAGGGCATCGCGGGTTTGGTCGGCGGGCTTCTGGGTGCCCAGGCTGTCGGCGTAGAACTTGGCCGATTTTACCGTGAAATCTACCTGATAGCGGCCATCAGGCAGCTTTTTACTGGTGGCGGCCGTCACGCGGTTGTCGTACAAGGTGATGCGTTCGAACTGGTCGGTGAGGTAGGACTGGAGCGAATCGGGGGCGGCGCGGCGCAGGTAGCCGATGAACTCGGTGGAATTGGTGTAGGGCGGCTGCTGGTAGGCCACGGTGGCCACGTACTGCTTCAGGGCGGCATTCAGGGTGGCCTCGCCCAAGTAGTCCTGCAGGCCGTACATCACCACCGAGCCCTTGGCGTAGTGGATGTACTGTTGATTTTCGACCAGCGCCAGCGGCACTTCCTTCTTCTGCTCGAAGGCGCGGCCGGAGAGGTAGCGGTTCATATCGAACTTGAGAAAGCGCTGCATAGTGGCCGGGCCGTTGTGGGCCCGCAGCACCATCAGGGCCGAGTATTCGGCCATGGCTTCGGCCAGGAGCGTGCTGCCCTGCACGTTGCCGCCAATGACCTGGTGCGCCCACCACTGGTGCCCTACTTCGTGGGCCGTCACGTAGTACGGGTAGTTCAGGTCTTCGGGGTCTTTGTCATTCACGTTGGCAATGAAGCCGATAGCCTCGGAGAAGGGCACTGTGTTGGCAAAGCTCTGGGCGAAGGCCTGGTAGCGCGGAAACTCCAGGATGCGCAGCTGGCGGTGCTGGTAGGGCGAGAAATTCTTGGAGCAATACGCCAGCGCATCCCGTGCGCCCTCGGCCATGCGCCGGAGGTTGTACTCGTGGCCCGGCTGGTAGTAGATGGTGATGGGAATGGTGCGGTGCCCGGCCGTGTCAACCCACTGGCTCTTATCCTCTTTATAGCGCGCCGAGAGGAAGGTGTAGAAGTTGAGCATGGGTCGGTCCATCACGTAGGTGAAGTAGCGGCGGCCGTCTTTCACCCACTCTTTTTGCAGGTAGCCGGGGGCAATGGCGGTCTGGTCGGCCTCGGTGCTCACGGTGGTGCGGAAGCGAATCCAGTCGGCGTCCTGGCTGATGTAGGTGTTCTGGCGGGCATTCAGGTCGTTCACGGGGGCCATGCGGGGCTTGGGCTTCAGGCCGTAGTTTTTGCGGTCCTGGTCGCCGGACAGCTCAGCACCCTCGCGGTAGCCCAGGCCGGGCAGGTAGTTGCTACTGATGAAGGTGCCGTTATACACGATGTCGGTATTGGAGCCCGAGCTGGGAAAGCCGCGCTCCTGATACAGAATGTCCATGCCGAGCATGAGCGAGTCGCCGGGGGCCAACGGCTGGGCCAGGCGGTAGAGGCGCACGCCGTAGGTGGTGTCGTTCAGGGCCAGGGTGGCCTGGCCGGGCCGGCCCAGGGTGAGGGAATGCACGCGGGGATTTTGCTCCACCGGGATGCTCACGATGACGGTATCGAGGGCGCGGGCGTGCTTGTTCACCAGCGTGAACTGCCCGCGAAAGCGCACGGCGCGGGTGCTGGGGAAAATTTCCGTGTTCATATCCACGGCCGTGATGCGGGGCTGGGCCACGTCCTTGAGGCGGCGGTATTGCTGCTCGTAGGCAACCTGGCGCTTCTCGCCTTCCTTGGGCGTCAGGTATTTATTCAACACATTGGTGTTGTAGAAGATGTAGCCGCCCGCACCCAGGCTGATGAGCAGGCCCAGGGCCAGGGCGGTGCTGCTGGCGGGGCTCCAGCGGCGGCGGGCTTCGCGCAGGCGGCCGCTGGTGTCAGTGCCGCGCGTCCAGAGCAGGCTGGCCAACAGCACCAGCAACAGCGCCACACCAGCCCACAGCAGCTTGGTCCACCAGAAGGCCGGCAGGAAGTGTCCGTAGCCATTCATATCCGAATACCGTCCTGGGCTGGAGCCGCCGCCATAGTCCAGCAGCCGGTGCCCCAGTCCAATCTGGCTGCGGAACAGATTGGCCACGTAGTACACCACCATCACCGCGAAGCCCACGTACTTGTTGTTGACCACCACCTGCGTTACCATGCTCAGCACGCATAGCAGCAGCAGGAACGGCAGCTCATACAGGAACAAGGCCTGCAGGTACTGACCAATTTCGTAGTGAAAATACCCTTTGAAGGTCTGGATGAGCAGGCCGCACACCATCACCACGGCCAGCAGCACCACCTGCACCAGCCCCAGCGCGGCCAGCTTGCTCAGCAAGGGCACCCAGCTGGGCACGGGCACAGCATCGGTAATCTGGGCCACGCCGGCCTCGCGCTCGCGCCACACCAGCTCGCCGCTGTAGAAAATAATGATGGCCAGAAAGAAGAGGAAAAACGAGCCGGTGATGGCCTGTACTACCTCGTAGGTGACGGGGTAAGTGGACGTATCGAACGTCTTGCCCACCTGCGACGACGTGGCCAGCAGCAGGATAATGCCCGCCCCCGCAATGGCCGCGAAAGCCCGGCTGCGCACAATGCCCCGGAATTCCAGCTTGGTGAGGCTCCACCACTGGCGCAGGCTCATGCCGCCCGAGAATACCTGCGTCACGCGCGGCAGGTGCAGCTCCGCGGGCTGGGCCGCCGGGCCGGTCCCGAGGTCCGTTTCGGCCACTTGCGCGGCGCGGCGGGACTTTTTCTCCGGCTTCTCGGAAGCGAAAGACGAGAATCGAAACCGGGCGTAGCACAGGCCTAGCAGGCCCAGCCCAACGCCCAGCCACACGGCGCGGTTCAGCAGCACGTAGCTGGAAAGGGGCAGCAGCAAGTGGTTTTTCTCGAACGAAGTCCAGTACCGGGTTGTGAATTCAAGGGCGGCAAAACCGTAGGCATCGAGGGCGGCCACGAGGTGCTCATTTTTGAGGTCCTGTAGGTAATTGCTGGCAATGGTGTATAGGACCAGCAGCAGCACCGAGCCGATGTAAACGGTGAGAATGTTGCGCGTGAGCGTGGCCCCGGTGAAGAAAATAGCCCCCGAAAAGAATAGGTTGGGCAGCACCAGCACGAGGTAGGGCCACACGTAGGTCCCGGCCGGGGCCACGGCCAGAAACCGGTCGGCCGCCACCCAGGGCATGATGCCCGCCGCGGCCGCGCCCAGCCCAATGCCGCTGAATACCAGCACCGCAATCAGGTAAGAGCCAAAAAACCGCCCGCCCAAGTAGCCCAATTTGCTGATAGGCGTGGTGTAGAACAGCGCGTGCGTGCGGTACTCAAAATCGCGGTACACGGGGTTGCCCATCAGCGAGGAGGCGATGATGACCCCAAACACGCTAATTACCGCCGTGATGATGTTGAGCGAGAACGGGGCGTTGATTTTCACCGTCTGGCCATCGCCGCCGATGGCCACCTTCACGCCCGTGCCGAAGCCGCCGCCGGCCGCCGTCACCAGCAAAAAGGCCATGGCAAATAGCAGCAGGAAATAAATCCAGGTGGCGGGCCGCCGGAGGCGGTATTTAATTTCAAAGAGAAGTATGGGAAGAAACATGTGGTCAATTAAAAATTATGAATTAAAAATTAAAAATGAGGTGGACGCAAACCGCCCAGATAAGCTCATTAGGCCATGACGGGGCCATTTTTAACCTTTAATTCATAATTTTTAATTTCCGAGAAATACACGTCCTCCAAATCCGGATTCACCGCCTCAAACCCGCTGTCCGGGGCCGCATCGGCCAGGACGTGGACCACGGTTTTGCCCGCGAACAGGCGCGAGCTGATGACCTGCTGGCTGACTTGCAGGGCCGGCAGTTCGGCCTTCTCAATGAGCTTGCGCCAGATGCGGCCCTTCAGGTTGCTCATCACCGAAACCGGGTCGCCGGTGAGCAGCACTTCGCCCTTATTAATGATGGCCATGTGGCGGCACAGGTCGGCTACGTCGCTCACAATGTGGGTACTGAGGATGACCACCAGGTTTTCGCCAATCTCCGAAAGCAAGTTGTGGAAGCGGTTGCGCTCGGCGGGGTCGAGGCCGGCCGTGGGCTCGTCCACGATGATGAGGCGCGGATTGCCGAGCAGGGCCTGGGCAATGCCGAAGCGCTGCTTCATGCCGCCGGAGTAGCCGCCGACGTGCTTTTTGCGCACATCGTAGAGGTTGGTCTGGTGCAGCAGGGCGGCTACCATCTCCTTGCGTTCCCGGCCGTTGGCAATTCCTTTAAGGGTGGCGAAGTGGTCGAGCAGCTCCTCGGCGCTCACGCTGGGGTACACCCCGAACTCCTGCGGCAAATAGCCCAGCACGCGGCGCACGGCCTCTTTATCGCGCAGCACGTCGATGTCATCGAGCATGATGGAGCCGGTGTCGGCATCCTGCAAGGTGGCAATGGTGCGCATCAGGCTGGATTTGCCCGCGCCGTTGGGGCCGAGCAGGCCGAACATCCCGTTGGGAATGTCGAGCGTGACGTTCTTGAGGGCTTGCGTCCCGTTGGGGTACGTTTTGGAAAGATTGGTAATCGTGAGGGCCATACTTTTTTGCAGAAAAGGTAAAATGTGAGCCGGAAGGTACCGTGTGCCAGCGTAATCGCCGCAGGCGGCGTTTCATTACAGTGCGCTGGCTCAAGAGATGCACGGCCCGGCGGTGGGGTTGCCTGGGTGGGGCGGAGTGAGTTGGTTGACAAAAAAAGAACGTCATGCTTCGCTGCGCTCTGCATGACGTTCTGCGTGCCCTAAATGCTCTGAGCGCTTCCCTCTCTACTGCCCGCCCTGCTTGCTGCCGCCGCCGCCCTTCACGTCGTCGTTCGAGACGGACTTGCGCTGCTTGGTTTGCTGGGCCTGGCCGAAACGGTAGTTGAAGCTGAGGCGGAACGAGCGTTGGTAGGCGTAGTTGCGATTGGTTTCGCTGAAGGCGGTGGTTTCGGTGGTGTTGCGGTAGAGCCAGTAGTTGTTGAAGGGCGCGGCGATGTTCAGCACCACGTCGGCTTTGTCCTTCAGGAAGGTCTTTTTGGCCCCCATCTGGTAGTAGAGGTTGGCCGAGCCCTGGCCCTGCAAATCGGGCGAGGGCAGCGAGGCATACAGGTAGCCCTGAATGGTGAAATTTTTCGGCAGCTTGTAGGAAGAGTTCAGGTTGAGGCCGGCCGTGAAGCCGCGCCGCTCGATGCCCAGCGAGGGGCTGCGGCGCACGATGTACTGCACATCTGGCCCGCCGCTGATGTCCCAGCCCTTGGCCGGCTTGGCCGAGCCGTAGAAATTGAGCTGGTAAAACGCGTTGGAGGCCACGTTGGCGTAGGTTTGGCGGGTAACGCCGGCCGCGTCGGGGCCGAGGCGAATCGACTCGATGGCATTGCCGGTGCGGCGCATGGAGGCCGCGATGTTGAGCGTGCCAGCCTTGCCGTTGGTATTGAAGCTCAGCTCGTAGGAATCGGTCAGCTCGGGGCTCAGGGCGGGATTGCCGTACACGAGGTTCTTCGGGTCGGAGCGGTCCACGAAGGGGTTCAGGTAGTCGATGTAGGGCCGGGTGATGCGGCGGCTGTAAGCCGCGCGCACGCTGTTGTTGTCGCTGAAGGCATACTGGGCGTTGCCGTTGGGCAGCAGCGACAAGTAGCTGCGCACGAAGCTGGTGTCGTTGGTACGGAAATCGGCCGACAGAGCCGTGCGCTCCAGGCGGCCGCCCAGGCTCACGCTCAGCTTCTTGCTCAGCTTGTTGGTGTAGGTGGCGTAGCCGGCCTGCACGTTCTGGTTGTAGCTGAAATCGGTGGAGCGGCCCGGCAGACGCACGAAATCATCGGTCTGGCCCCGGGTCAGGCCATCGACATTGGCCACCGAGCCGGTACTGCGCCAGATGGATTTCAGGCCGGTTTCCAGCGTCTGCTTCTCGCCAAAGGGCTGGGTGAGGTCGGTTTGCAGGGTCACTGTCGAGCCCGGGGTGCGGCCCCGGCTGCGCTCGCGGTAGTCGGCGCGGCCCACTTCCAGGTTGGTAGCGGAGTTCAGATATTGGTCGAAATCGTAGTCGAACGTGCCGCCGTTGTTGGCGTACTGGCCCAGCACGCTCCATTCCTTGCGGGGCAGGGCGAAGGTTTTGGTGTAGGTGCCGGTCAGTTCGCCGTTGAGGCCGCTGAACTTGCTGTTGGTGGCGCGGGTGAATAGTTGGTTGTCCTGCGGACGGGTGGGCGACACGAAGTCGTTCAGCATATTATTGTAGTCGTGGCCAGCGTAGCGGTTCACCGAGGCAGCCAGCGACAGGCTCTGCTTGTCAGTCAGGTCGTAGTCGAGGCCCACCGTGCCGAACATCCACTGGCCGGCGTAGTTGCCCACGCCCTGCTGGGTCAGGGTCGAACCATCGGTCTTACCCAGGCGGATGCGTTCCGACCTGTTCGGTCCGTACCAGCCGCCCGTGCCAGCCGAGGACGTGAAGCCCAGCTTCTTGGTTTTGAAGTTGAGCGAGCCGTTCACGCCCGAGTTGCGGCTGCCGCCACTCGCCCCGATGCGGCCGTTTAGGCCCTGTTCCACGCCTTTTTTCAGCACAATGTTGATGATGCCAGCGGTGCCTTCGCCGTCGTACTTGGCCGGGGGCGTGGTGATGATTTCGACCGATTTAATCTGCTCGGCCGGGATGCCTTTCAGGGCTTCGGCCAAGTTGCTGGCCAGCGTGGGCGAGGGCTTGTTGTTCACCAGCACCTTGAAGTTGCTGGAGCCGCGCATTTTCACGTTGCCGTCGCCATCCACGGCCAGCAGGGGGGCTTTGCGCAGCACGTCGGCCGCCGTGCCGCCGGCGTTGGTGGCGTCCTGGTCGGCGTTGTATATCATGCGGTCGGGTCGAATTTCCACCACCGGCTTCGTGCCGATAATTACGGCCTCGGCCAGCGCGGTGCCGGCCACGGGCAGCCGGAACGTGCCCGCATCGGTGGCCCCGGCCGTGATGGTCACGGCCCGCGTCTGGGTGCCGTAGCCCACGTAGCTAATTCGTAGTCGGAACGGGCCGGGCGCGAGCTTGGTCAGTGAGAACTTGCCAGCATCGTCGGCGGCCACGCCGGTGATGGGCTTGTCGTTGGGCGCGGGCGGCAGCAGCACCACGGTGGCGTAGGGTACGGGCTCTTTCTTGAGCGAATCGAGCACGGTGCCGGTGAGGGAGCCGGTACCGATGGTGGCCGCCGGGGCGGCCGGAGCCTGGGCGTGGGCCAGGGGCTGGGCCAAGGCAAAAGCTGCCAGCAGGCCGAGTAAACGGTAGTGATTTTTCATGAAAAGGAAGAAGGAAAGAGGCTCCAATGATGTCGGGCAGGCTGCATTGGTTGCCCGAAAGGCTGAAATAATTTGAAGCTTAACAGAGAGGAAACGCAGACGCATGAGCCAATATTTTGCAGCGGTGAAGGGAATGGCTCAAAGGTCCGGGCCAGCCTCACGTCCGGCGCTCCAGCCCATGATGTGGGCCGTCCCGGATTATGATTTGAGGCGTTGCCGAGGGTGGAAGTGCGATGAATACTACCGCCGGCCGGCCGATTCGTTACAGCGCCCCCGCGTTATTTTTTTTGGCGATGGCCGGGGCCTGCACAGTTACATCTGCTGGTACCAGCAGATGGACAATTTCATTACTCAACTACCGGCCGCCGGTGTATCTTCGGCTTGGCCTATCCGCTTTTGCTTTCTTCCGCCATGCAGCACCTCCACCGCACGCCGCTCGACCAGCTCTTTGTCATCGACATTGAAACCGTGCCCTGCGTGGACTGCCACGACAGCCTCGATGACATGCTGCGCCAGCTCTGGGAACACAAAAGCGAGAGCCTGCGCCGCCAGCAGGGCTACACCGGCCGCCACCAGGCGGCTGAACCCTTCCCCGACCACCTCAGCGCCGCCAGCTTGTTTGAGCAAGCCGGCATTTATGCCGAGTTCGGCAAAGTGGTGTGCGTGTCGGTGGGCTATTTTGTGTTTGATAAGGAAGAAGAGCTATGGCGCTTCCGTGTGAAAAGCTTTGCCGAACACGATGAAAAGCAGCTGCTGCGCGACTTCGCCGGCTTGCTGGCCAACAAGCCCAAGTTCCTGCTCTGCGCCCACAACGGCAAGGAGTTCGACTTCCCCTACCTTGGCCGCCGCCTCCTCGTCAATGGCCTGCCGCTGCCCCCTCAGTTGGACCTGGCCGGCAAAAAACCCTGGGAAATCCTCCACCATGACACCATGGAGCTGTGGAAATTTGGCGACCGCAAGTCTTACACCTCGCTGAACCTGCTGGCTGCGCTGTTCGGCATTCCCACGCCCAAGGACGACATCACTGGGGCCGATGTGGCGCGGGTGTACTGGGAAGACAACGACCTGCCCCGCATTGCCCACTATTGCCAGAAGGACATCATCACCACGGCCCGAATCCTGCAAAAATTCCGGGGCGAAGAGCCCGTGCGCGACGAACATATTGTGTATGCTGACGCAACCCTGACCCCCATGCGGCGGGTCATGTGAGAAGCAACCGGTTTTTATTCCTTCTTTCATCCCCTCACGCATGACCCTTTCCGTATCCTTGCGCCGCCTAACAGCGGTACTGTCTGTCGCTGTGGCGCTACCCGCCTGCCAAGACATCGCCTGCCCCGCCAACATGAGCGCGCCCCCTGTTCTCATGCTGGCTTTCAGCACCGATACAGCAGCAAGCAGTGGCCTCGGCTTTCGCCGGGCCGAGCTGCGTTCGGCCTACCTCGTGCGCTACAGCACGGCTGATTTTCAGCAGCCCTCCGATACACTCCACCAGCTTAGTCCCAAAAAGCCGAACAGCACCACGCCGGTGCTGTCCATTTACTACCCGGCCGGACACCCACCGCAATTCGCTGTGTCCGATTACGTGAGCCTGAATACGTTTGCCCGCAGCTTCCGGCTGGTGGTGCCGGCCGCCAGCCGCACCTACGACATCAGCAACATAGTGCTGAAGCAGGAGCTCGGCGAAACCCGCTGCGCTGGCGAGCGCATCACGCGCCGCGAAGCTACCGTGAACGGCCAGCTCCGCGACGGCCTCAATACGCCGCCGGAACTCACCCGATAATCAGCGCTCTGGGCTTGCTTAGCTTTGAGCCGGCTGCACTACCCTCGGGTAATGCAGCCGGCTTTTTGTTTGACTTTTCCTGAATCCCTGATGCGCTCACACCTTTTTCTGGCGGCCCTGACTGCGGCCGCCACTTTCTCCCCATCGGCCCACGCCCAAACGACCGGCCCCGGCGCGGGCAATGCCTTCGTACGCGACAGCCTGACCAGCTACGTGCAGCGCGGCCTCAAGCTCTGGAACATCCCTGGGCTGGCCGTGGTGGTGGTGAAAGACGGGCAGGTGGTGGTGTCGCAGGGCTTTGGGGTGCGGGCCGTGGGCAAGACCGAGCCGGTGGACGGCAACACGCTCTTCCTCATCGCCTCCAATTCCAAGCTCTTCACCGGCACCGCCATCTCGCAACTGGTGGAGGAGAAAAAGCTGAAGCTGGACGACCCGGTGCGAAAGTACCTGCCCGATTTCCGGCTCTACGACTCCGTCAGCACCCGCCTGGTCACCATCCGCGACGTGCTGGGCCACCACCTGGGCACCAAAACGTTTCAGGGCGACTTCACCTTCTGGAACTCCAACCTGAGCCGGGCCGAAATCCTGCAGAAAGTGCGCTACCTGAAGCCCACCGGCCTGTTTCGACAGCAGTACGGCTACAGCAACTACGGCTTCCTGACGGCCGGCGAAATCATTCCCGTGGCCTCCGGCGGCACCACCTGGCAGGATTTTGTGCAGCAGCGCCTACTAACCCCGCTGGGCATGGCCAATACCTATACCAGCACGGCCAAGGCCGGCCAGCGGGCCAATATCGCGCTGCCCTACACCACGGCTTTCGGTCCGCTCACGCGGGTGCCGTTTGATGAGGTGGACAATTTTGGGCCGGCTGCCAGCCTGGTTTCCAACGTGAATGACCTCAGCCACTGGCTGCGCTTTCAACTCGATAGCGGCCGATACAACGGCCAGCGCATCCTGCCCTGGGCCACGCTGCGCCGCACCCGCGAGGGCAACACGCTGGTGGGCGTGGGCAAGTCGCCCATTTTTCCCAGCCACTTCCGCACCTACGGCCTGGGCGTGTACTCCGCCGACTACAACGCCCGCCAGATATTCTGGCACACCGGCGGGGCCAACGGCTTCGTGACCAACGTGTGCTTCGTGCCCGAAGAAGGCCTGGGCCTCGCCGTGCTCACCAACCAGGACAACCAGAGCTTCTTTGAGGCCCTGCGCTACCAGCTGCTCGACGCCTACCTGGGCGTGCCCTACGTGGACCGGAGCCGCCAGCTCTACGCCTTCGCTAAGGCCGGCAACGCCGAAACCGCCAAGAACGTGGCCGAGCTGGCCGCCCGCGTGGCCAGAAAGAGTAAGCCCGCCCGCAGCCTCAAAGATTACGCCGGCACCTACCAGCACCCCGTCTACGGCACCATCACGGTGGAGCCGAAGGGCCGGCAGCTGCTGGTGCATTTTTCGCACCACCCCGCCCTCACCACCACCCTAGAATATCTGGATGGCGACACGTTCCGCAGCACCTTTTCCAACGCGGCCTACGGGGTTTTCGCGGCCCCCTTCACCGTGGGGAACGGGCAGGTAAAGACGCTGGAAATCCGGGTGAATGACGGGCTGGAGCAGGACCCTTACGTGTTCAGCAAGCAGTAAATCAGCCGTAGTTTTGCCCCAATAATGCCTGTGTCTATTTCCTGCTTTTCTATTTCAATGCGTCTTTTTTACTCCTTTCTCATGGCCGCTGTGCTGGGCTGCGGCAGTTGGTTTTCTGCCGCAGCCCAGCAGCTTGACCCTGGCTTCGCGCCCAGCACACTCACGGCTCCTGGTGGCGGTGTTTTTGCCTCCCTCAAGCAACCCGATGGCAAGGTGCTCATTACCGGCCAGTTTCAGCTGATGAATGGGCAGCCATCGCCCCGGGTGGCCCGCCTCAATGCCGATGGCACCCCCGACCTCACGTTCCGGGCACAGGCCGGTAGTGGCCCCAGTGCCAACATCACCGCGCTGGCGCTCCAGCCCGATGGCAAGATTCTGCTCGGGGGCGAGTACGGCGTGGTGGGCTACAACGGCACGCCCGTGCAGAACATTATCCGCCTCAACGCCGATGGCAGCTTGGACAATTCTTTCAGTTCGGGTGGCACCGGATGGCAGAGCAGCGTCTTCAGCATTGCCGTGCAGCCCGATGGTAAGATTGTGGTAGGCGGCGTTTTGTCTTCCACTTTCAACGGGCAGCCCACCAAAGGCGTGATTCGACTATTGCCCACGGGCCGGCTCGATACGAGCTTCGCCACCGGAGCCGGGTTCACCAACGGGACGGGAGGCTACGGTGAAATCCGGCGGATTATCGTGCAGCCCGACGGCACCATCATGGTGGCCGGCCAGTTCGATGCCGTGGACGGGCAGTCCTGCCCCGGCGTTGCCCGCCTCAGCGCCACCGGCAGCCGCGATGCCTCGTTCAGCTCGCCGCTGGTCAGCTACGCGTTTGTGTTGGATATGGTGCGGCAGCCCGATGGCAAGCTCGTCCTCGGGGGCAACACGGTGACGAGTTCGACCAACGGTTCCAGTCTGGTGGTGCGCCTGCTGCCCACCGGCGCACTGGACCCGGCTTTCACCCGTGTATCAGCCAGCGGGATAGTGCTGGGCCTCGGCCTTCGCGCCGATGGTAGCATCCTGGTTACGGGTAGCATGAGTTCTTTCGGTGGGCTGCCCAACACCGGCCTGCTGCGCCTGAACGCAACCGGGACGGTTGACGCCACTTTCGCGACGGGCAGCCAGGGCAGCTACGGCGCCGTGATGCGCGCGGTAGAGCTGGATAATGGCCAGTACCTCGCGGTTGGCTTTTTTGATAGCTTCGGCGGGCAGCGCAATAGCGGCGTGGCGCGCCTGCTGGCCAATGGCAACGTCGATACCAGCTATAGTATGATGCTGGAAACAGTCGCCGGTGGGCTCGTCACCCCGCAAAGCAACGGGCAGCTCGTGCTGAGCGCCTACAGCCTCACCACCTTCAACGGCCAGGCGGTGAGCACCCAGGGCTACCCGCGCTTCCACCGCATCAATGCCAATGGCAGCTACAACGCGCTGGTGACCCTGCCCGCCCCTACTCAGCGCCCCGGTGGCGGCGACTTTCTTGCCAATTTTTTCCCGCAGGCCGACGGCACCTTTTATGGTGCCTACCAGACCACCGACAGCACCGCTTTGGTGCGCCGTGTGCTGGCCAACGGGACGTTTGATGCCGCGTTTGCCGCGGCCGAGCTCCGCTGGAGCCGTCCATACCCGCCGTGCTGCCTCGGGGCGAACTTTACTGCCTACCCCGGCGGTGGCGTGCTGATAACCAGCTCTTCCACCAAGGTGAACGGCCAACCGATGAAAACCCTGGCTCACCTACTGGCCAACGGCACGCTCGACACGCAATTTGCCCCGCCCACCGCCGCGTGGCAGGTGCTCAGCGTGGGCGTGGGCAATACCGCCGGCTTCCGCTATGCCGTGGCCGTGGCCAACGGCCAGACACTGGTGCTCTGGAATGATGCTACCCGCAGCTACGCGGCCCGCCTCAACCCCGATGGTACCATCGACAATACCTTCTCGATTGGCACGGGCGGCGGCCCTGGCTCGCTGTTCAGCATCGTGGCCCTGGCCAGCGGCAAAATTCTGGTAAATGGCGATTTCACCACCTTCAACGGCCAAGCCGCACCCTACGGCCTGCTGCGCCTGCTGCCCAGTGGCGCGCCCGACCCCAGCTTCACGGCCGCCAGCGCCGCCCACACCCTGACCGAGCAGCCCGATGGCAAGCTGCTCATCATGGCTCCCGGCACCTCTTCGCAAACTGAGCGCCTAGTGCGTCTTACCACCACCGGCAGTCTCGATGCTGGTTTTCAGCCGGTGATAGTGGGTAATGAGTCCTTCTCGCCCGCCGCAGCGGCCGTCTACCTCCAGCCCGGTACCAATGCCATTATACTCGGCGGCGACTTTACCAGCGTAGCGGGGCAGCCGCGCTTCGGACTGGCCCGCCTTGTAAACACGGCCCTGGCCACCCGCGCCGTCACGGCGGTTCCACTGGCCGATGCTTTTCCTAACCCAGCCCACGACCAGCTCAGCCTGCGCCTGCCCGCCCCGCCTACCGGCCCCGTGCTGCTGGCCGACCTACAGGGCCGCACGGTACGCCGCTGGGTACTGGCGCAGGCCAACGGCACCGTCCCGCTGGGCGGCCTAGCTCCCGGCGTGTACTTACTGGGCATCGCCACTGCGGCTGGCCAAAGCTGGCAGCGCATTGCCATCGAATAAGGATTCAGCCCAGACGCAAAAAGCCGGCCTTCCTCGCGGAAAGCCGGCTTTTTGCGTCTGCCAATCTGGTTGCCGCTAGTTATTCAGCGTGGCTAGGTCAATTACGAAGCGGTACTTCACGTCGCCTTTCAGCATGCGCTCGTACGACTCGTTAATGTCCTTGATGTCGATGACTTCGACATCGGACATGATGTTGTGCTCGGCGCAGAAGTCGAGCATCTCCTGCGTCTCGGCGATGCCGCCGATGAGCGAGCCGGCAATGCGGCGGCGCTTGGCAATGAGGTTGAAGGCGTGGATGTGCGGGGCTTCGGTGGGCACGCCCAGTAGAATCATGGTGCCGTCGCGGCGCAGCAGGTTCACGTAGGTGGCTAGGTCGAGCTGGGCCGATACGGTGTTGATAATGAAGTCGAAGTAGTTGGCTACCGACTTTAGCTGCGCCTCGTCTTTGGTTACCACGAACTTGTGGGCGCCCAACTCTTTAGCATCAGCTTCCTTGCCCGGCGAGGTGCTGAGGACGGTTACTTCGGCACCCATGGCGGCGGCCAGCTTCACGGCCATGTGGCCCAGGCCGCCGAGGCCCATCACGCCCACGCGGTGGCCGGGGCCCACTTTCCACTGGCGCAGGGGCGAGTAAGTGGTGATGCCGGCGCAGAGCAGCGGGGCCACACGGGCCAGGTCCAGCTTCTCGGATACTTTCAGGGTGTACTTCTCATCTACCACAATCTGGCTGGAGTAGCCGCCATAGGTAGGCGCGCCGCTGCCAATTTCGCGGCTGTTGTAGGTGCCCACCATGCCGGTGGTTTCGCAATACTGCTCCAGGCCTTCCTGGCAGCTGGGGCAGGTGCGGCAGGAGTCCACCATGCAGCCCACACCGGCGAGGTCGCCTACTTTGAATTTTTTGACATGGTCGCCCACTTGGGTGATGCGGCCCACTATTTCGTGACCGGGCACCATTGGGAAGATGGAACCGCCCCACTCGTCGCGCACCTGGTGCAGGTCGGAGTGGCACACGCCACAGAATTGAATATCAATCAGGACATCGTGCGGGCCAACTTCGCGGCGCTCGAAATTGAAGGGTTCCAAGGGAATATTGACAGCCGGAGCGGCGTATGCTTTCGTTGGGAGCATCTTTTGGGGTGTTGAGTTTTAAATGTTGAATCAGCACGTCATGCCGAGCGCAGCCGAGGTATCTCGCCTGTGGCAGTAAACCAATCGTTGGAAAAAGATTTGGTGGGGCACGCGAAATGCCTCGGCTCCGCCCGGCATGACAGGCGTTAAGCTTCTTCTAACCGGCCGGTGCCGCCAAAGGTTGCGCCGGCAGCGGCTGGCCGGCCCGGCTGGCACTCACCAGCTCCCGCATCCGGCGCAGCGACTCGCGGGCAAACTTGCGCTGGAGTATTCGGCCAAACAGCTTGAACCCCACCCAATAGAACGGGTTGCGAATCTGGCCGGGCTGCGACACGGCGTGAATGCGGAACTGCACCGCGCCGGAGGTTACGTTTTTGTGAATGGTGAAGTCAATCTGGCCTTTTTCGAAGTGGCCTTCGAGGGTGCGGTAGCCGTAGCCCCACACACGCTCCGGGCCGCCGGGGGTGGCGCGGGCGGCCTCGTCGGTCACCTCGCTCACGCGCACGCCGAAGTAGAAGTTGAACACCAAAAAGTGTGCCCGCAGCACCATAACGCGTTTTTCGAGCGGAATGCTGGGGTCGAAGTAGCCGGTGATGAGGTCGGGCGGCGGGAAGGCGTAGCGGCGCAGCACATCCTGGGCGGCGGCGAAGGAGCCGGCCGCTTCGGGCGGACCGGGGGCTTCGGCGGGCAGGTCGGTCTCGTAGTCGTCGAGGCGCCAGCCGGTGGTGCCGGTGTACTCGTTCTGGCGCGAGAAATCGTAGTTGACCTGGGCGTTGGCGTAGGCATCAAGGCGGGCGCGGTATTGCTCCCAGGCGGGTGGTTTTGCCGAGGTGGGCACGGCGGCAATCGGGTTACTCATGGCGGGTGTGCTGAACGTGGCCGGCCTCGTCGTGCCGGAAGGTTTCGACTACTACGTCGTTCAGGGCCTGGCCGCCGCTGGCTGCCGCCACGCGCCGGCAGAATTCCGTCCAGGCGGCTTCCTGCATCAGCTTGCCACCGCCCAGCGTGTCATAGGCGAAGGCCACCAGTCCGTCGCGCGAGCGGGCCGAGGAACGGATTTCAAACCGCAGCACCTTGGGCCGCTCGTCCAGATAATGCGCCTCGAAGCGGATGCGGCCGGCCTCGGGGTGGCCTTCGAGGGTAATAAACTCGAAGGACGTGGCGCTAACCTCCGTGACGCGCACGCTGCCATTCCAAGGGCCCAGGATGGTGATGTGGAATTCGTCGCCCACTTTGATGAGGCCGTCGTCGCCGTCTTTCTTTTTGAAGTCGGCCAGTGCTTCGGGCGAGAAGTGGGGCACGTCGGCCTGCACGGAGGCCATAAGTTGGGCCGGCGAAAGGCGCGCCCGCGCTATATCAATAAAATAACGGCGCTCCAGCAGTGGGCCAGAGCCAGTGGCGGCGGGTTGTTCGGGGTGATTGGAAGCAGAGAAATCAGACATACCGGACGAAGAAACGTACGCTCCTCATACGCCCTTCAGCGCCGCAGGATGCTACAGTTGAGCTATTCGGGAGGTGCCCATTATAATTTCATAAAATCAACCCTTGCCATTCAACCCTTAGCTATTCATAAATGGCCTACTACCGCCCGCCCGGCCCCCCACCTGACCCCGCCCTCGTTAAAAGCCTCACCGAGCAGCAGCACGAAATGCGCCAGCGCGTGCGCGCCGAGCCACTGGCGCAGGAGCCGCGCCTCATCGCGGGCTGCGACTCTTCGTTCCCCACGCCCGATACGATTCTATCGGTGTTCGTGGTTCTAAAGTTTCCCTCGCTGGAGCTGGTGGAAAAAGTGTACAACTACGGCCCCGTGGACATGCCCTACGTGCCCGGCTTCCTTTCCTTCCGCGAAGCCCCCAACGTGATTCACGCCTTTGCCAAGCTCCAGCATAAGCCCGATGTAATTATGGTGGACGGCCACGGCATTGCGCACCCTCGCCGCATGGGCATTGCCGCGCACTTGGGCGTGTTGCTCGACATGCCCACCTTCGGCGTAGCCAAGCAGAAGCTGACGGGCGTTTTCCAGGAGCCCGGCCTGGAGCGCGGCAATATTGAGCCGCTACTGGATGCAAAATCCGGCGAACTCATCGGCGAGGTTATTCGCAGCAAGGATAAGGTGCTGCCGCTGTTTGTGAGCCCCGGCCACCGCTGCGACCAGGCTACAGCCACGCGCCTAACCTTGGCGTGCCTGCGTGGCTACAAACTGCCGGAGCCCACGCGGCTAGCCGACCACTGGGCCGAGGAGTTTAAGAAGGAGGTGCGGTAGTTTTTCCGCATCAAGATTTAGAGGTGGGAAGAAAGGTCCACCGAGTAGCTAGCTTGTTGGAGCGAGGCTAGTGTTTCAGCGGCATCGGTGGGCAGCTTCAGCAGCTCGGCCACCGCCTGAAATACGGCCCGCCTACCCTCATTCTGCGCCAGAATGCCCGCCTCAAATGGCAGCTGCTGCGACTTAGAGAGCTTCTGGCCGGCTGCATCGGTCAGCAATGGGTGATGTAAAAACTGCACCCGCACCGCATTAAAAGCTGCCGTTTCCGAAAGCTGACTGGATAGCCACAACTGCGCGGCGGTGCTGGGCAGCAAGTCGAGCCCGCGCACGATGAACGTGGTGCCGAGGCGCAAATCATCGACGACCGAAGCGACCTGATACGCCGCTACCCCATCTTTCTTACGGATGATAAAATCCGGCATCAGCGCGGCGAGCGGCACGCTGGTTTCGCCTTGCCAATTATCGAAAAAGTTGATTTCGGTGCCGGCCGGGACGTGCTCCCGCCACGCCGCACCCGGCTTTTCGAGCGGCACGGGCACATCGACAGTGCTTGTTCGGGTGCGCTGACTGGCGTGTACCAGGCCCGGCTGCTGTGCCAGGCGGCGCAGCACGCGGTTGTAATCGGGCAGGTGCAGGAGCTGCGAGTGGTGACGCAGGAAGTCATCGGGGCCACCGGGGCCGTGGTCGTAATCAATACCCAGCCAGTCAATTACGCGGAAGATGTTATCCAGGTACGCCGGGCGCAGGCGGGCACGGTCCAGGTCGTCAATTCGTAAATGCAATACGCCGCCGGCTTGCCGCGTGAGCAGCCAGGTCAGCACGAAGTTCACGGCGTTGCCGAGGTGCAGGTAGCCGCTGGGCGTGGGCGCGAGGCGCGAAACAACGGGCGACAGGAGGGGCGGTTTCGGCGGCATGGGTTTCCTAGGCGGCTACAGGGTCCAGGCGGCTTGTTGCAGCACCACGCGGTAGCCGTCGGGGTCCTCGAAAGTACGGCCCTGCTGGTCCCAATACGGGTTGTAGGCCGGCACGGGCGCGAAGCCAGCCGCCATCATCCGCTGCACGGCGGCCTGCCACTCGGCGGCATCAGGCAGGTAGAACACGAGCAGGTTGTCGGGCGTGGGGGCGTGGCCCACGGCATGACCCATTTGGTGCGTGAACTCCAGGTGGTAAGGGGCTTGCGGGTGGCCCAGCATCACGCCATCGAAGCCGTTGTGGGCGGTAAAGGAGGCGAGTTGCTGCAGGCCGAGGCCGTCGCAGTAGAAACGCAGCAGCGCGGGCAGGTTGTCGGTGGGCCGGGCCACGCGCAGGATAGGGAAAGCTGACATAAGCAGATAGCGGAGCGGGTAACCGTTGGTTTTCAGGCAGATTACCGGGGTCAGGTCAGCAGCAACTCCATCTGCACATCGGCCCGGGCGTAAGGCGACGGATTGGGCTCGGCCAAATCCTGAAAGCCGAGCTTGCGGTACAGTGCCAGCGCCGGCAGTAGCTTGGAGTTGCTTTCCAGGTACACGCGCCGGCCGCCCAGGTCGCGCACCCGCTGCACGGCCGCCTGGCCCAGCAGGAAGCCCAGCTGCTGCCCCTGTGCGGCGGGGGCCACGGCCATTTTGGCCAGTTCGTAGCTGCGGCCGTCGGGCATTCTAATCAAGGCGCAGGTGCCCACTACCTGCCCTTCCACTTCGGCCAGTAAAATGTGGCCGCCCGGCGCCAGAATATATTCTTCGGGATGGTCGAGGGCCTTTAAATCGGCTGGCTCAAGGGTGAAATGGTGCGAAATCCACTCTTCATTGAGCTGGCGAAAAATGGGCTGGTCGCCGGGCTGGAAATCGCGCAGAACAGGAGCAGGCATAATGATAGCAGCAGGAATGGTTGCTGATGGAATGCGGCAAATGTAAAGCAGCGTTTCATGCAGACCGAATTAAACCGGAACCATGGGGCTGGGTCTAGCTAGCTATCCACATAGTAAGAACTTTGCCCCTATGAAAAATCTGCTACTGCTATTTGGGCTTCTGGCCATTTCGATAGTTCCCCAGAGCCCCGCCAAAGCTCAGACTTCCGGCCTCTATTTCCCGCCCCTCACGGGCACCACCTGGGCCACCACCACGCCGGCCAGCCTGGGCTGGTGCCAGCCGCAGCTCGATTCGCTCCTGGCCTTTGCCGGGCGCAAGGGCAGCAAGTCGTTATTAATCCTGAAAGATGGCCGCCTGGTGGTGGAGCAATATTATGGTACCTACACCGCCGATTCGGCCCACTACTGGGCCTCGGCGGGCAAGTCGCTTACAGCTACACTCGTGGGCCTGGCCCGGCAGGACGGTATTTTGAGTCTGACGGACAGCACCTCCAAATACCTTGGCCGCTGGACCAGAGCCACCCGCCCGCAGCAGCGCCAGATTCAACTGCTGCACCAGCTCACGATGACTACCGGGCTCGACGACGCGCCGCCCGCACCCTGCGACAACGAAAGCACCACGCCCGGCTGCCTGCTCTACCTCGCCCCACCCGCCACCTGCTGGGCCTACCACACCGGCGCCTACCGCACCCTGCAAAACGTGCTGGTGCAGGCCAGCGGTGCGGCCAGTATCACGGCCTACACCAACCAGCGCCTAGGCACCCGTATCGGCATGACGGGCCTGTGGGCCAATGACGTGTTCTACAGCAAAGCACGCAGCATGGCCCGTTTCGGCCTGTTCATCCTGGCGCGAGGGGCCTGGAACGGCACCCAGATTATGACCGATACGGCCTACTTCCGGCGCATGACGACGCCCAGCCAGACTATCAACCGCAGCTACGGCTACCTCTGGTGGATTAATGGCCAGAGCAGCTACCGCCTGCCCGGCTCGCAAGTCAACTTCCCCGGCGCAGTCATCCCCTCGGCCCCAACCGATATGATTGCTGCCCTCGGCAAAAACGACCAGAAGATTTACGTGGTACCCAGCCTGAGTCTGGTGGTGGTGCGGCAGGGCAATTCCGCTGGAGCCAGCCGCCTGGCCGCGTCCTCGTTCGACAACGAGCTGTGGATGAAAATCATGGCCGTTTTGGCCTGCCGCCCCACGGCCACGGCCGCTGCTGCCGAAGCCGCCGGTTTCCTCGCCTTCCCCAACCCCGCCGCCGAAATGCTCACCCTGCGTCAGCCCGCCCATGCCGCTGCTTACGTGCGCCTGCTCGATGCCCTGGGCCGCGAAGTGCTACGCCAGCCCACGACCGGCAGCGAAACCTCCGTTGCTGTCGGGACGCTGGCTCCGGGGCTCTACGCGGCGCAGTGGCTCGATGCCAGCGGGCGCGTGCTGATGAGCCGCAAAGTGGCCCGCCCGTAGAAGTTGCACAAAAACGGTGGTGCCTTCCTAACTCCGTGCGTAAGTTTGCGGTCAATTTGCACACGGGTTCCCCCGTGCCGCAACGCGCCCAACCCGCCTGCTGATGCTGACTGCTGTACTGCTTTTTCTCCCTTTGGCCGCCGCTTTGCTGCTGCTAGTCGTTAAGGGAGCCGCCGCCCGCGCCCTCGCCTTCGGGGCCTCGCTCCTTGAATTCGTCCTCGCCGCCTACGTCGCGTTCGACTTCACCCGCCACGGCTCGGCCGCCTACAACCTCGATTACCGCTGGATTCCGTCGGCCGGCATCAACTTCCACATCGGGCTCGACGGCCTGAGTTTGCTGATGGTGCTGCTCACCACCTTCCTGGTGCCGCTCATCCTGCTGAGCGCGTTCAAGCGCGACTACGACAACCCGTCCACGTTCTACGCCCTCGTGCTGTTCATGCAAACGGGCCTGTTGGGCGTGTTCGTTTCGCTCGATGCCTTCCTGTTCTACTTCTTCTGGGAAGTGGCCCTCATTCCGATTTACCTGCTGGCCGGGGCCTGGGGCGGCGAGCGTCGCATTGCCGTCACCCTCAAGTTCTTCCTCTACACCGTAGTTGGCTCGCTGCTGATGCTGGCCGGCTTCGTGTACCTATACCTGCAAACCGGCCCCGCTGCCGGCTCACTGGCCCAGCACTCGTCGGAACTCACTGCTTTCTATAACCTGAAGCTCAGTGCTTCGGAGCAGTCGTGGCTATTCTGGCTGATTTTCGCGGCCTTCGCCGTGAAAATGCCCATCTTCCCCTTCCACACCTGGCAGCCCGATACCTATACCGAAGCCCCCGCCCCGGCCACCATGCTGCTCTCGGGCATTATGCTGAAAATGGGCATCTACGGCACCTTACGCTGGCTGCTGCCCGTCGTGCCCCTCGGCGTGAGCCAGTGGCAGAAGCCGGTTATCATCCTCTCCGTCATCGGCATTATCTATGGGGCCATCATCGCCATTCGCCAACGCGACGTGAAGCGCCTCATCGCATACTCGTCGCTTTCGCACGTTGGGTTGATGGCGGCCGGCGTGTTCTCGCTCACCCAAATCGGTCTACAAGGCGCGGTGGTTCAAATGCTGGCCCACGGCGTGAACGTAGTGGGCATGTTCTTCATCGGCGATGCCATTGAGCGCCGCACCGGCACCCGCTTCATCCCGGACCTCGGCGGCCTCACCCGCCGCACGCCCCTCCTATCGGTTTGCTTCCTGATAATGCTGCTAAGCACAGTGGCGCTGCCCCTCACCGGCGGATTCGTGGGCGAATTCCTGCTGCTGGCCGGTGTGTACCAGTACAACGCC
This sequence comes from Hymenobacter sp. UYAg731, assembly GCF_054061335.1. NCBI lineage: Bacteria > Pseudomonadati > Bacteroidota > Cytophagia > Cytophagales > Hymenobacteraceae > Hymenobacter > Hymenobacter sp. UYAg731. The sequence goes on from NZ_JBSSEC010000004.1 coordinate 779,439, forward strand.
TGGGTGGGAGCAGTAGCAGGCCTAACCATCATTTTCTCGGCCGTGTATCTGTTGCGCATGTTCCAGCGCGTAATGCTGGGCCCCGATTCGTCCTTCTCCGAAACCATCACCGACCTCACCGGCGGCGAGCTGCTGGTGCTGGTGCCGCTCATCGCGCTGGTGTTCTGGATTGGCTTGTTTCCGAATACTTTCCTGCACATCTCAGAGCCGGCCGTGGCGAATATCCTGGCGCTGGTTGGGCGGTAGTTTTTTGCGGGGTGACGGGCCTGTCATCCTGAGCGCAGCGAAGGACCTTATCACGCTTGCGCAGATTTGAAGTAGTAATCCAACGAAGTGGCCATGATAAGGTCCTTCGCAAGCTCAGGATGACAGTTCCTCGCTGTTGTGCCGACTCCAAGTAAGCCCATGACCTCCATCATTCTCCTCTCCGTCTTCGGCATCCTCAACCTGTTCCTGGGCTTTTTGCGCTCGAACAAGGTGCTGCTGCCCGGCGCCATGTTGCTGCTGCTGGCCGTATTCGGGGCCAACTTCGCCGACTGGAACGTGGCGCACGCGCCCTATTTCAACCACATGCTGGTGGTGGATAACTACACGGTAGCCTTCACCGGCATCGTGCTGCTCACTACCATTCTGCTGCTGCCCTTCTCGCGCAGCTACGTGACCTCGGGCGAGCCGAATTTGGCTGAGTACTACGCCCTGCTGCTCTTTTCGCTGGTGGGGGCCATCATGATGATTGGCTATGACCATCTACTCATGCTCTTCGTGGGCATCGAAATTCTGAGCATCAGCATGTACGTGCTGGCCGGTAGCAACAAGCGCGACTCGCGCAGCAATGAGGCGGCCCTGAAATACTTCCTGATGGGCGCGTTTGCCACCGGCATCCTGCTCTTCGGCATCGCGCTGCTGTATGGCGCTACGGGCACCTTCGCCCTCTCGCAGTTGGGCGCGGCCGTGGCCAACCCCGCCAACGCCAGCCTGCAACCCATGCTCTACATCGGCATTCTGATGATGATTATCGGCATCGGTTTCAAAGTATCGGCCGCGCCGTTCCACTTTTGGACGCCCGACGTGTACGAAGGCACGCCCACCTTCTTCACCGCCTTCATGAGCACGGTGGTGAAAACGGCTGGTTTCGCCGCCTTCCTCAAGCTGCTGGCCGTGGCCCTGCCCGCCGCTCAGGGCTTCTGGATGCCCACCATTCAGGCCATGTGCGCCCTCACGCTGCTGCTCGGCAACGTGGGCGCAGCCGCCCAAACCAACACCAAGCGCATGCTGGCCTATTCCAGCGTGAGCCACGCCGGCTACCTGCTCATTGGCCTCGTGGCCAGCAAAGGCATCCTCACCGGTGATGCCGCCAGCGGCATTTTCTTCTACTCGCTGGCCTATTCCATTGCCACGGTGGCCGCTTTCGGGGTGCTGAAACTGGTGGCCGAACACCGCCAGGAAGATTCCTACGCCGGCCTCAACGGCTTGGGCAAAACCAACCCGCTGCTGGCCTTCGTGATGACGGTGGCCATGCTCTCGCTGGCCGGTATTCCGCTCACGGGCGGCTTCTTTGGCAAATTCTTTTTGCTGGCGGCGGCCGTGGGCCAGGGCTACATCGGCCTCGTGGTGTTCGCGGTTATCATGAGCATGGTGGGCCTGTACTACTACCTGCGGCCGATTATCGCCATGTACATGCAGCCCGCCCCCGAGGGTGCCACGCCCGTGCCGGTCGATGGCATCCAGACGGTGACGCTGGTGGTGCTGGCGCTGCTGACCATTGCGCTGGGCGTGGTGCCGGGCTTTATGAGCGGGATTTTGTAGGAAAACTTCTTCGTATAAAAACAGAAAAAAGCAGTCCAATGGGCTGCTTTTTCTGTTTCTTTGACATTCTGCCAGCTGGTTTTCACTATGAATCGTGTCCTGCTATACCTGTGGCTCTCGTGCTGCCTCAGTATCTTCGGCAGCTGCGCGGCCCGGCCGCCGCGCGAAACCGGCCCGTTCCGTCCCGGCAATCTGGTGGAGCTGACCCGGCTCGACCCAACCATCCGCTTGGATATCCGCTACGCTACTACGCGCAACTTCATGGGCCGGGTCTTGTATCCACAGGCGCGGGCATTTTTGCAGCGCCCCGCCGCCGAGGCTTTGGTGCGGGTGAATGCCGAGTTGAAACCACTGGGCTATTGCCTGCTGGTATTCGATGGCTACCGGCCCTGGCGCATTACCAAACAGATGTGGGACCACACGCCGACCGATAAAAAGGAATTCGTGGCCGACCCACAGAAAGGCTCGCGACACAACCGGGGCTGCGCCGTGGACCTCAGCCTATGGGATATCGCAGCCAACCAGGAAGTGCCCATGCCCGGTGAGTACGACGAAATGAGTCCCCGCTCCTACGTCGCTTACGCTGGTGGAACGACGGAGCAACGGGCCCATCGGGAGCTGCTCCGTAGCACGATGGAACGCAATGGCTTCACAGTGCTACCTGCCGAGTGGTGGCACTTTGACTATCAGGACTGGAAATCGTATCCCATTCAAGATGTGCCGTTTAATCAGCTATGACATTGCTACCCCGGGCCGGGTCGGGGGGACAGTATTTCCAGCAGGACGAAGCTGGAATATTATACATACAAACAGTTGCTGAAACCGGTGCGCCGGGAAAGGGCGGGCATTAATGCGGCGCAGAAATAACCGTTGTTTAAAATGGGCTTCTTATGCAAGGGGCTTTTTCTAAATTCAGCAAGGCGAGCCTACTGGTAGCGAACATCGAACCGGCCGTCAGTGATGCGTACGAGCTTGGTAGAGTCATTGCCTTGCCGCAGGGTGCCCTCAAATGTACCGGCGATGATGTGCTCGACAGTATCAAGCTTGGCAATGACAATCGTGGCGGTGCTGCCTTTGTATAGGTAGCTATATACCGTTTGAGTTTCTTTGTTCTCAAATACAAACCCGCGCTCTGCCCGGACGTTGCCCCCTGGAAGGCGGTTTTCACTGGCCTGATAGGTCCCGGTACTGGTCAGGCTGTCTATTGACAAATAGAAGTTCTCGTACACGTCACGGGCAATCTGGCCGGCGTTCAAACTAAAGTTTTTTGAGCCATAGCGAGGCGAATAAGTCGCTCTCAGGTTGTCGCTTGCACCAGCAGTATAGGGCAACCAGCCATAATTCTGCCACACCCGTCCATCAATGAAGAACCCTATAGTGTTGGCTCCGTCTTGCGTGACGGCCGGGAGCTTGAACGTGGGCACAGGCTCCCGTTCGCATTTGCGCATACCCAGCAGGGGGAGGAGTAATAGCAAGTAACGTGCTTTCATGATAGTATCAGAAAAGGAAAGGAATATTGTGTACGAATATAACCGAATCGGTAAAGCCCCGCGGATGCGCACCAGCGCCCCACCTGCCAAAACTTTCACCCTAGCTTCGCCTTTTTCCGGCGCAACTCGTTTCCTTAACCTCACCCCTGCTTCTTAACCCCCTCTTTTCTGATGAGCGCAACTTCTGCTTCCAAGCCTTCTTTTGGCATGATTGGCCTCGGCACCATGGGCCGCAACCTGCTGCTGAACCTGGCCGACCACAACTTTTCCGTGGCCGGCTACGACAAGGACGCCACCAAAACGGCCCTACTGGCCAAAGAAGGTGTGGGTAAGCCCGTCGAGGGTTTCAATGACCTCGCTAGCTTCCTGGATGGCCTGCAAACGCCGCGCGCGGTGATGATGCTGGTGCCCGCCGGCCCCATCGTGGACAGCGTGATTGCCGAACTGCAGCCCCTGCTGGCCCCCGGCGACATTATCATCGACGGCGGCAACTCGCACTTCACCGACACCGAGCGGCGCGCCAAGGCGGTGGAAGCGGCCGGCTTTCACTTCTTCGGCATGGGCGTGAGCGGCGGCGAGGAAGGGGCCCGCTTCGGCCCCAGCATGATGCCCGGCGGCGACAAAGAAGCCTACAGTGTGATGCAGCCCATGTTTGAAGCCATTGCGGCGCAGGTGGATGGCCAGCCGTGCGTGACGTACATCGGCCCCGGCGCGGCCGGTCACTTCGTGAAAATGGTACACAACGGCATCGAGTACGGCCTGATGCAGCTCATTGCGGAAACCTATGCGGTGCTGAAAACGGGTTTGGGAATGGATAACGCGGCCATTGGCCAGGTATTCGCTAAGTGGAACGAGGGCCGTTTGCAGTCGTTTTTGCTGGATATCACGAAGGACATCTTCGGCTTCATCGCCCCGAATACTGACCATTTGCTGCTCGACGACATCAAGGACGAGGCCCGCTCGAAGGGCACCGGCAAATGGACCTCGCAGGTGGCGATGGATTTGGAAACGCCCCTGCCCACCGTGGATACGGCCGTGGCCATGCGCGACTTATCGAAGTACAAGGCCCTGCGTAAGCAGCTGGCCGGGCTTTACGGACCGGCCGCCGGCCCGTTGCCGGTAGAGCGCGAGGCATTTTTGGCGCAGCTGGAACAGGCATTCTACTTCAGCATGGTCATCACCTACGCCCAGGGCATGCAGCTGCTGGCGCGGGCCTCGAAGGACTTTTCCTACGACCTGAACCTCGCCGAGATTGCCAAAATCTGGCGCGGCGGCTGCATCATCCGCTCGGGCTTTCTGAACGAGATTTTCAACGCCTACCAGCATATGCCGTACCTGGCACACCTGCTGCTGGACGCACAGGTGCAGAAACTGGTGAACGAGGCCGTGCCCGGCAGCCGCGCCGTAGTGGCAGCCGCCGCCACCGCCGGCCTGGCCCTACCCGGCTACATGGCTTCGCTGAGCTACTTCGACACCTTCCGCACGGCGCGGATGCCTTCTAACCTCATTCAGGCCCAGCGCGACTATTTCGGGGCGCACACCTACGAGCTGATTGGCAAGGAGGGCGTATTTCACACGCAATGGACGCCTGAACACGAGGCTGCCTCTAACAAGAAAGATGCACAGGTGGAGGAGCACGGCCCGGTGAAGGAGCCGGTAAAACCGAACAACTAGCCTACTCCTTTCTTCTGCTTCATCACGCTTCTGCAATGAATAACAACCACAACATCAAACCCACGGTCTTCGTCATTTTCGGCGGCACCGGCGATTTGAACGCCCGCAAGCTCTCGCCGGCACTGTACAATTTGTTTCTCGACGGCTGGCTGCCCGAGCAATTTGCCATCATCGGCACGGGCCGCACCAAGCTCACCGACGAAGAATTCCGCACCAACCTGCTGGCCGACCTCAACCAGTTTTCGCGTAGCGGCAAGGCTAAAAAAGAAGCCTGGGAAAAGTTTGCTCCCCACATTTTCTACCAGGTCTCCGACGTGAAAACGCCGGCCGCCTACGAGGAATTCAGCCAACGCATCACGGCCTTTGAGCAGGAATGGAATGCGTCGGCCAACGTGATTTACTACCTCGCGGTGGCCCCCGAGTTCTTCCCCATCATTGCCACGGGCATTGCCCAGCGCCATACCGGAGATGACCCGACGCGGGTTCGCATCGTGATTGAAAAGCCGTTTGGGCACGATTTAGAGTCGGCCCGGGCGCTGAATAAGCTGCTGGCCCAGTACTTCCAGGAGTGTCAGATTTACCGCATCGACCACTACCTCGGCAAGGAAACGGTGCAGAACATCATGGCTTTCCGCTTCGCCAACGCCATCATGGAGCCACTCTGGAACCGCAACACCATTGAGCACGTCCAGATTTCGGTGACCGAGCAGTTAGGCGTGGGCGACCGGACCGGCTACTACGACGGCTCAGGTGCGCTGCGCGACATGATTCAGAACCACCTGCTGCAGCTGCTGTGCCTGGTGGCCATGGAGCCGCCCGTGAATTTCACGGCCGACGAAGTGCGCAACCGCAAGGTGGACGTACTGCGGGCCATGCGCCGCTTCACGCCCGAGGAGGTGCGCGAATCGGCGGTGCGCGGACAGTACGGCGCGGGCTGGATTGAGGGCAAGGAGGTGCCCGGCTACCGCGAGGAAAAGGACGCCAACCCCACGTCCAACACCGAAACCTTCGCGGCGGTGAAGTTTTTCGTGGACAACTGGCGCTGGCAGGGCGTGCCGTTCTACGTGCGGACCGGCAAACGGCTGCACCGCTCGGCATCCATCATCAGCATCCAGTTCAAGGATGTGCCGCACGTCATTTTCCCGGCCGAAACGGGCGAGAGCTGGCAGCAAAACCGCCTCATCATCAGCATTCAGCCCGAAATGAGCATTCGGCTGCAAGTACAGGCCAAGCGCCCCGGCCTCGACATGATGCTGAACACCGTAGACATGGTGTTCGACTACCAGGGCACCTACGCCGCCGAAGCTCCCGAAGCCTACGAGACGCTGCTGCTCGACACCATGCTCGGCGACCAAACCTTGTTCATGCGCGGCGACCAGGTGGAGGAAGCCTGGGACTTAGTGATGCCCATCCTGAACTCCTGGCAGGGCCGCTCCAGCCTGAATTTCCCCAACTATTCCGCCGACTCCTGGGGACCGGAAGTGGCCGAGGCGCTCATCGCCCGCGACGGGTTCCACTGGTTCACGCTGCCCCTCAACGGCAAGAAAAAATAGCTATGCCCCAGCACGTTTTTGCTTCCGTAGAGGAAGTGTTGCACCATTTGGCCGACTTCTTCGTGGAGCAGGCCAGCCAGGCCGTAGCGGCGCGGGGCCGGTTTTCGGTGGCGTTATCCGGTGGCAGTTCGCCCCGGAAATTGTACGAGCTACTGGCCTCCCCCGCCTACCGCGAGCAGGTGCCGTGGGCGCAGGTATTTTTCTTTTTCGGCGATGAACGCAACGTGCCAACCACCGACGTGCAGAGCAACTACCTCATGGCCAAAACCGCTCTGCTTGCCCCGCTGGGCATTGCCGACGACCATGTTTTTGCGCTCCATACCGACTTGCCGCCCGCCGAAGCCGCCGCCGACTATACGGTTACCATCAACCAATTTTTCAGCCCCAAGCCGGCCCGCTTCGACCTCGTGTTACTGGGCCTGGGCGACAACTCGCACACGGCCTCGCTGTTCCCGCACACGCCGGTGCTGGCCGCCACCACGGCCGAGGTGCAGGCCATATTCGTGCCCGAAGTCGACATGTATCGCCTCACCTTCACGGCCCCACTCATCAACCAGGCACGGGCTGTGGCCTTCCTGGTCTTCGGGGCCGACAAGGCAGCCGCCGTGCGCCGCGTGCGCCAGGGCCCGCGCAATGCCGAAGAATTTCCGGCCCAGCTCATTGCGCCCTCGGCCGGCGAGCGGCATTGGTTTCTGGACAAAGCAGCGGCGGCCGATTTGGCTAGTTGACCTTCATCGCAACCAACAAAAAAGCCCCCGGCAAATACTGCCGGGGGCTTTTTTAATAATTACCCGAAGCGCAGGCTATTCGAAGATGTAGCGCACGCCCAACTGGGCGCGCCAGCGGCTGGCCAGGTTGGTATCGGTGAAGAAAGTCTGGTTGCCGCCCCGGAAAGTGAAGGCGGGCGTATCGGCGGCAGTGCCGGCACCGTAGGCGGCTTCGATGAGGCGGTTGTTGCCCACAATCTGGCGGTTGCCCCAGCTGCGGTTTAGCAGGTTGCCGAGGTTAAGAATATCGAACGACACTTGCAGGGTATTCTTTTTGCCGCCGTTGGTGGTTACGGTGAAGTCCTGCATCAGCTTGGCGTCGAGCTGGGTGTACCAAGGCGATATAGCGCCGTTGCGGGCGGCGTAGCTGCCGCGGTTGCTGCTCAGGTAGTCGTCTTGATTGATGTAGGCGTCAAGCTGCTGCCACTGCTGGGCGGCCGTTACGGTCTGGCCAGCGCCGTTGGTGTAGGGCACCAGGTTAATTTGGCTCTGGCTGGCGGGCACGAAAATCAGGTCGTTGCCGTCGATGCCGTCGCGGTTTAGGTCGCCGGCGTATGTGTAGCTGAAGCGGTTGCCCTGGCCGGCCTCAAACACCAGCCCGAGGGTAGTGCCGAGCTTGTTATCGGCGTAGGCGAAGCGGCGGCCGGCGGCGGCGATGATGCGGTGGCGCAGGCCAAAGTCGCTGTACGAGAGCTGGGGCTGGTTGGGGTTGCCCACCACCGGCAGGCGCTGGAAGGCATCACCGGCAATCTCGCCGGGGTTCGAGGTGAGGTCCTTGGCCTGCGAGTAGGTGTAGGCTGCCGAAGCGTAGAAACCGTTGGTAAACTCCTTGCGCAGTTGCCCGGTGAGGGAGTACTGGTAGCCCTGGTTGGTGTTTTGGAGGCCGATTACGCCCGCATCGAGGAACGTGAACTTGCCATCGGGGCCGTTGAATGAGTTCAGGCGCGGGCCGCTGGCGGGGTAAATCTGGCGGTTATCGGCCCCGGTCAGGCGCTGAGTGGGCGTCACGAGGTTATAGTTGCGATGCACCACGGCATTGATGTCCTTCGAGTAAATTGCCTCCAGCGTGCCGATAATGCCGCCGGGCAGCTCCTGGTCGATGGCCAGGTTCGAGCGCCACACCTGCGGAAACTTGAAGTCGCGGCCCGTCGAGTTAATCTGGAAAGTGTAGCCTTCGCTAAACGAGGCGTTCGACGCCTGGTTCGAAATCCACACGAACGGGATGCGGCCGGTGAAGATGCCGGTGCCGCCGCGCACCTGGGTTTTGGCCCCCTCAGCCTGCGAGGTATAGTTGAAGCCCAGGCGGGGCGAAAACAGCGGCGTCGACTTGGGCAGCTCCGACACGTCCACCTTGGTGGGGTTGCCGTTGGGGTCGTTGAAGGTGGCCGCCGAAATCTGGGCGCTGGCGGCCACCGTGGTGCTATAGATGGGCATGTCGGCACGCACGCCCAGGGTCAGCTTCAGGGCCGGGTTCACCTGGAACTCGTCCTGCAAATAAAGGCCGAGCTGGGCCACGGTCACATCAACCTGCTTCACGGGCAGCCTCCCCCCGACGGTGGCCTGGGCATTCAGGTCCATAAATCCGGATTGGCCGGGGCGGGTGTTGGCGAAGAAGTCGCTCAGCTCCATCCGGCCGTAGCCGTAGCGCTGCAGGTTGAAGCCGTTCACGAACTGGAACCGCTCGTAGTTGACGCCCGCCGTGAGAATGTGAGCACCTGCAAAATAGCTCAGGTTATCGGTTAGCTGCAGGATGTTCTGGTCCAGGGTGTTATTGGCCGAAAACTGCTCGGTGCCCACCGTGGTGTAGGTAGTGCCGCCCTGCGTAATGTCAATCTGTGGAAAGAACTTGCCCGCTGGCAGCTCGCGGAAGTCGCGGAAGGCCGAGAAGCTGGCCTGCGCCTTGTTGCTGAATTTGCCGTTACCAAAGCTGCTGTTCAGCTCGGCCACCACCGAGTTCAGGTTGTTGTTGATGGTGTAGCCCGAGTTGGCAAACTGCAGGGTGTTCACGCCGGGTACCCGCGACGAGGGCGCGATGGCAATCGGGTGCGGGCCCTGCTGGCGGTAGCTCTTCAGGTAGTTGTAGCGAATGGAGAAGGTGTTGCGCGGGTTGATATTCCAGTCGATTTTGGCCAGAATCTTATCCGAATAAGTGCGGTAGTTGAAACCCTGAAAATCGCCGGGGTCGTAGCCGTACACCGACGTCAGCCGGTCACGGATGGCCTGGAGGTCCGAACCCAGCACCCGGCTCACGCCGTTGAGCTGGCCGCTTTGGGCGGCGGCGGCTTCGCCCGCGCTGCTGGCGGGCCGGAAAGTCTGGCCGGGGTCGGTCTGGCGGGTCACTTCGCCGTTCAGGAAAAAGAACAGCTTGTTCTTCACAATCGGACCGCCCAGGGCAAAGCCCGTCTGGTTGAATTTCAGGCTGGGGTTGTCGATGGTCGCGCCTTCCACCTTCTTGCCAATCAGGCTCTCGTTACGGAAGTAAGTGTACACCGTGCCCTTCACGTCGTTGGTGCCGCTCTTGGTCACGGCGTTGATGCCGGCCCCCGTGAAACCGCCCTGGCGCACGTCGTAAGGGGCCAGGCTCACCTGAATCTGCTCGATGGCGTCGAGACTCACCGGCTGCGAATTGGTCTGGCCGCCGGGTGTGGGCGAGTCGAGGCCGAACGAGTTGTTGAAGATGGAGCCATCGAGCGAGAAGTTGTTATACAGCGTATTGCGGCCGCCGAAGCTTTGGCCGCTGGCCTGCGGCGTGAGGCGCGTAAAGTCCTCCTGCGAACGGCTGATGGTGGGTAGCGTGCGAATGGCCGTCGAGCTGATGTTGGTGACGGCCCCGGTGCGGTCGGGATTAATCTGGCCGTCGCGGTTGCCCTTCACCACCACTTCGTCGAGCTTCTGGCCCTCGCCTTCCTTCAGCGTAATGCGGGTTTCGAAGGTTTTGCCCAGCACCAGCTGCACGTTGTTCTGCACGTAGGTTTCGTAGCCCACGAAGGAAACCTTGATTTCGTAAGGCCCGCCGATGCGCATGTTCAGCAGGTCGAACTGGCCGTTGTCGCGGGTGCCGTTGCCGTAGGTGGTGCCCGAAGGCAGGTGGGTGGCCACCACTGTCGCGCCGGGCAGTGGCTGCCCTTTGCTGTCGAGTACCAAGCCCTTCACAGCCGAGGTGGTAACCCCTTGGGCGGCAGCCTGCAAACCACTATTCAATAAGACAAAGGCAAACAAAAAACGTATCAGGTATTTCATAACACTTTGGTTTTTAATGACTCCCGAAACCAGCCCGGAATTGGAACACAAAGGTAGAGTAACCCAGAAGTGATGCTTGCATAACAATTGGGTAACCTGTAATTGATAATATAAAATTAATGCATTGATAATATATAACCTCTCCCACTCCCCTCTTTCCAAGTGTATATTTTGCCCGCCCGAGCATGAATTCCACTACCCAAAGCCCCCGGCACCCGGCGTAAGCGGCCCGCCGGAAAACGCGCATGAAACAAATACTTGACAACAAACTGAATTAGGGTACGGAGGCCACCCAGCAACTTGACTGCTGAATAGGCCAGTGGGGCTAACCTGGCGCAGTAGCGTGGGGGTGCTATGTCTGCAAATGCAAAACAGCCCGTAATCTCCCGTCGATTAGTCGCCCACCATGGCCGGCGCACCGCGCCGCGCCGTGAGCGTAGCTCCTACGCTGGCCACCACGATGAAGCCCACGGCCAGCCACTGGCCGAAAAGCAGCCGCTCGCCCAGCAACAGCCATCCGGATATAGCCGCCGCCACCGGCTCCAGGCTCATCAGAATGCTGAACGTGCGGGTGGGCAACGTGCGCAACGCCTGCATCTCCAGTGAAAACGGCAACACACTGGAAAACAGCGCCAGCAGCCCGCCCAGCAGCAGCAAATGCGGCGTGAGACCCAGCAAGCTCCCGCTGGCCACACCAAACGGCAGCACCGGCAACGCCGCAAACAGCATCCCGATAGCTACTGCCTGCTGACCCGGCAGCACGGCCGCCGTGCGCTGCCCCAGCACGATGTACACCGCCCAGCACCCGCCGGCCGCCAGCGCAAAAGCCAGGCCCAGCAAGTCGATTCCCTGGCCTTGCCACGGCGCAATCAGCGCGATGCCGGCGGCGGCCAGCATTGCCCATACCGCATCGCCCCAACGGCGTGAACCCGCCAGCGCCAGCCCCAGCGGCCCCACAAATTCCAGTGTGACGGCCAGCCCGAGCGGGATACGGGCCAGCGCGCAGTAAAACAAGAAGTTCATCAAACCCAGCGCCAGGCCGTAGGGCACCACCGCCCGCCACTGCGCCGGCCGCAACTGCCCCAGCTTCGGGCGCACCACCACCAGCAGCACCAGCGCCGATAATCCGATGCGCAGGCTGGTAGTCCCGGCCGCGCCCAGCAGCGGGAACAGGCCTTTGGCAATGGCCGCCCCGCCCTGCACGCTCACAATGGAGAGCAGCACGGCGGGCACCGCCGGGAGCGTAAATCGACCGGAATCAGCCACTACGGCAAAGCGGTAAATTCCGCCGCTGCTACCGCCGCCTGGCCCGGGCGCAACACCTGCGCTACCCCACCCTGCACGATGATGGCCGCCCGCGCCAAGCCCATGAACAAGCCATGTTCTACCATTCCGGGGATGGTTTTCAGTTGACGGGCCAGTTCGGCCGGATTTTCAATTTTCTCGAAATGACAGTCCACCAGTAAATTGCCTTGGTCGGATTGGGTCAGCTCGGCCAGGTTCAGTTTATCTACCCGCACCACCGGCGCGCCACCGAGGGCCGCCACGGCATCCAGTACCCAGGGCAGGGCGAAAGGCACCACTTCCAGCGGCAGCGGGAACCGGCCGAGTTGCCCCACAGCCTTCGAGGAATCGGCCACGATGAGCAGGTAATCAGAAGCGGTGGCGATGACTTTTTCGCGCAGCAAAGCCCCGCCCCCGCCTTTGATGAGGCGCAGCTGCGGGTCAAGCTCGTCGGCCCCATCCACGGTAAGGTCGAAGCGCAGGCCACGCCGGGGCTCCAGCATCGGGATGCCCACGCGGCGCGCCAGTTCATCGCTGGCCCGCGACGTGGCTGTAGCTTGGATGCGTAGGCCGCCCTCGCGCACCCGCTGGCCCAGCAGCTCAATAAACGGGGCGGCCGTGCTGCCCGTGCCCAGCCCCACCACCATACCATCGCGCACCCAGCCGGCGGCGGTGGCGGCAACGAGTTTTTTTTCCTGGACGAGCTGCTGCTGAATTTCGGGACTTGACATGGGATTCGGGGCGTTTGATGATAAACAAAAACGCCCCCGCAGCTTGGCTGCGGGGGCGCTTCGCCAACAATTCAATGCCCGAAATTACGGGTTTGTCGACCACATCCCGGCCTCTTTAATAAAAATGCGGCGGTTCAGCTTCAGCTGCGCCACCATGAACTCGGCCAAGTCCTCGGGCTGCATCACCTTGTCGGGATTGCCGTCGGTAAGCTTGTTTTCGAGGGCCAGCGGCGTGGCTACGGTGCTGGGCGTGAGGGCCGACACGCGAATATTGTGCTTGCGCACCTCCTGCATCAGCGCCTCGGTGAGGCCCAGCACGGCAAACTTGGAGGCGCTGTAGGCGCTGCTGCCAGCGGCGGCCCGCTGCCCCGACGTAGACGAAATATTGATGATATCGCCGGTCTGGCGCGCAATCATCACCGGCAGCACGGCGCGGGTCACGTAGTACGTGCCCATCAGGTTCACCTGAATGATGTGCTCCCACTGCTCGGGCTCCATCTCCAGAAACTTGGCAAACGTGCCAATGCCGGCGTTGTTGATAAGAATGTCAATCGGGCCGAGTTCCTGGTGAATTTTGGCCACGGCGAGATTCACAGCAGTGCGGTCGGCCACATCGGCCACGACGGTAACCACAGTGCCGCCGGCGGCAATTATTTCGCCTGCCACGGCTTGCAGGTCGCTTTCGGTGCGGGCCAACAGGCCTACGTGTACGCCTTCAGCGGCCAGCGCCAGGGCTACGGAACGGCCAATGCCTTTTCCCGCGCCGGTGACGAGGGCGACTTTTCCTTGGAGGGATTCCATTATTTTTTTCGGGGTTGTGAGGGGGTAGAACCGGTTTTGGGGGCGAAAGGTTGGGCTGTTCAGTCCTGATTGACTGTCATGCAGAGCGTAGCGAAGCATCTTTACCTCGAAAGTCATCAGATTTACTATTGAGGTGAAGATGCTTCACTACGCTCTGCATGACGGTTTTCAGCGGCCGATTTGCCCTACATCCCGTGCAGCTTCTTGGTGAAGTCGCCATACATCACCCAATCTTCCCAGCGCTTGCGGTGGGGGGCCACTTTGCCGCGCAGGTATTTCTCAATCATCAGACCGGCGGCCGGCGCGGCGCTGGTACCCCCAAAACCGCTGTTTTCAATGAACACGGCAATGGCAATTTTGGGGTCCTGCACCGGCGCGAAGGCCGCGAAGGTGGCGTGGTCGAAGCCGTGGGGGTTTTGCACGGTGCCGGTTTTGCCGGCCATCGAGATGCCGTATTGCGAGAGCGAGGCCAGGTTGCCGGTGCCGCCGTTGCCGTCCACCACCATCTCCATGCCGGGAATGATGTACTTGAACAGCGTCGTATCCACGGCGGTGTAGTGCTTCTGCTGGAACTCCGGCATTGGGCCGCCATTGCCAATACCGCGCACGAAATGCGGCGTGTAGTAGTAGCCCCGATTGGCAATGGTGGCCAGCACATTAGCCATTTGCAGCCCGGTAATACCGATTTCACCCTGCCCGATGCTGAGCGAGTACACATTGCGGAAGCTCCAGCGGTGCTGGCGGTTGTGCTGCTTGTCGAAAAACTTGTGGTCATAGAAATCCGGCGACGGAATCAGGCCGCGCTTTTCCTGGCTCATGTCCACGCCCAGCTTTTCGCCCAGGCCGAAGGACTTCACCATCTTCTGCCACTGCGCCAGCCCGATGTGGGCATCGTCGTACTTGTTCTTGGCCTGCCCGCGCTGCACCACCGCCCGCAGCACCTGATAGAAATAAGGGTTGCAGCTGTTTTTGATGGCAATGCTCACGTTGCGGGGCGGCTCGTGGCGGTGGGTGCAACGTACCAGTTTCTGGTTGCACTCGAAGCTGGTGCCGGGCTGCACCACGCCCAACTGCAAGGCCACCAGCTCATTCACCAGCTTAAAAACCGAGCCAGGTGGGTATGTCGCCATCAGCGGCCGGTCGAACAGCGGCCGGTCGGGGTTATTCAGCAGGGACATGTAGCGGTTGCCCGAGCCCTTGCCCGTGAGCAGCTTGGGGTCGTAATGCGGAGCCGATACGAAGGCCAGAATCTCGCCCGTCTTGGGGTCGATAGCCACGATAGAGCCGCGCCGGCCAGCCAGCAGCTGCTCACCGTAGGCCTGCAGCTCCGCATCAATACTCAGGTGCAGGTCCTGCCCGGCCACCGACAGCGTATCGAACTCGCCGCCCCGAAACTTGCCTTTTTCGATGCCCCGCACGTTCACCATCTTGTACTGCACGCCACGTCGGCCCATCAGCGTTTGCTCGTAATAAGACTCCAGGCCCGAAATACCCACGTTTTCGCCGGGCTGGTACTTGGCATACTTGGGCTTCTCCAGAAAAGCTGGCGTGATAGCGCCCACGTAGCCCAGGGCGTGGGCCAAGTTGGGCGTGCGGTAGGCCCGCGCCATGCGCGTCTGGGTGCGGAAGCCCGGGAAGTCGCCCAGCTTGTCCAGAATAATGGCCAAATCGGCCGTCGTCAGGTTTTGCAGGATGGGCGAAGGCTTTACGCGCGAGTATTTTTTGGCCGCTATCAGGCTGGCGCGCAGGTCCTCCAGCGGCATTTGCAGCAATTCAGCAAAGCGCAGGGTGTCAAGCTGCTTCACTTCGCGGGGCACCACCATCAGGTCGTACACCGGCGTATTTTGTACCAGCGGTACGTTTTTGCGGTCATAAATCAGCCCCCGATACGGCACCTGCACCAGGCGCTGCAAGGTGTTTTTATCGGCGGCCAGCTTGTACGTCCCGTCCAGCACCTGCATGAAAAACAAGCGGGTGAGGAAGATGAGCGCCACCAGCAAAAAGATGCCCTGCACCACGTACTTACGGCCTTCGAGGTATTGCATGGGTATTTTGAATTCTCCTGAACGTTATGCTGAGCGGAGTCGAAGCATCTCTACTGCGAGAGTAAATAGCATTACTTGTGCGGTAGAGATGCTTCGGCTGCGCTCAGCATGACATTCTATAATTAATCAACTAAAATAACTAGCTTCTTCCCCTCCTTACCGGGAAGAACAGCAGTTGCACAATCAACAGCGAAAGGCTGGTAAAGAGTGCGCTCACTAGCATTTTCCCCATCGTAGTGCCAAAATGCCGGAAGCTGCCCAGCTCCAGTAGGAAAAACGCGGCGTGGTGCAGCACCACCAACAGGGTCATATACACGCCAAACCACTGCCAGCCCATCTGGTGTACGTTCACGGCATCGGCGTTGTCGTAACCATCGCGGGGTGTTAGCAGGCGCAGCACCCACGGCCGCAGGAAACCCAGCAGCACCGCCGCCGCCGCGTGCAGCCCGCCGGTATCATAAAAAATATCCATGGTGAGCCCCATGCCGAACGCCAGCAGCAGTTGCACCACAATGGGCGTGGCCAACGGCAAAAACAGCAAAAAGCCCAGGTAGAAAAAGCACCAGCCCAAATCAAACAGCACCAGCCGGCTGATGAGCATCACATGCACGCCCGCATAGAGCAGAAAGCGCAGCAACTGCACAAAAATGAACCGCAGGCCGCTCATGGTCGCGTCCCTCCTTTCGGCAAAATGCCGGTGTGGGTTTCCACGGTATCGCGCTCGGGCTTGTTGCGGTTGCTCACGATGTAGACGTAGGTCAGGTTGGCAAAATTGACGCCCAGCTTCACCCGAATGGTCCAGAAGTTCTTATCCGGCTCTTTCACGAATGAGTCGATGGTACCAATGAAAATACCTTCGGGAAATACCGAGTTGTAGCTCGATGTCACCACGGTATCGCCCTTCACCAGCTTGGTTTCGCGCAGCACGTTGTCCAGCAGGGCGTGGGTGGGGTCGTCGCCCTGCCACTTGATGGTACCGAAAGTGCCATCGCGCTTGATTTTGGAGGCAATGCGGGTTTGCGAGTGCAGCAGGCTGGTCACGGTGGCGTAGTGTTCGCTCACCACTTTCACGCGGCCCACCACGCCGCCGGCCGCCACCACGCCCTTGCCGGGCACCACGCCATCGGCGCTACCCACGTTTAGCGTAAGGTAGTTATCCACATTATGCAGCATGTTGTTGATAACCCGGGCCGGAATAAGTGGATAACTCGGGTCGCGGGCCGCTATCAGCTGCTGGCCGAGCAACAAGGTATCGGGTTTGGCCGCTGGCCGCCGGTAGCGCACGCGCTTCAACGAATCGGTGCGGGCCGGGGGCAGCGCCACCGAATCAGCCTCACGGCGCACCGAATCGGCTGGGTAGAGCTGCTGGCGAAGCGCGGCGTTTTCGGCGGCCAGCTGCTGGTTCATTTCGGCCAGGTGGAAGTAGTCCAGAATCTGGGTGCGGCGGGCCAGCACCGTGCCGGCATAGCCGTTGGCCGAATTAAAAAACGCCGCCCGCTGATACGAATTACTGGTAATAAATAAATACAGACTTATTATTTCCAACAAGCCAAATACCAGCGCCCCGCGAAAGCGAAATAGGAAAAGAAATAAATTCCGCACGGGGATTCAATTAAAAATCAAGAATTAAAAATTAAGAATTAAGGTTGGCAGAAATCGACGATGCAGAATAGCTGCAAAATCCCACCATTCTTAATTGCTAATTCTTAATTCTTAATTAATTTTCAATTACGTCATCAGCACGCCCCGATAGGCGTTAATGTCCTTAATAGCCTTGCCCGTGCCCAGCACCACGGCCCGCAGGGGGTCGTCGGCAATGTGAATGGGCAGTTTGGTTTTGGCGGCCAAGCGCTTATCCAGGCCGCGCAATAGAGCACCGCCCCCGGTGAGGTGAATGCCGTGCTCGTAAATATCGGCCGACAATTCGGGCGGCGATATTTCGAGGGCTTTCAACACGGCTTCTTCAATTTTCGCCACCGATTTATCGAGGGCAATGGCGATTTCCGAAAAGGTTACTTTAATAACTTTCGGAATGCCCGTCATCAGGTCGCGGCCGCGCACTTCGTGGTCGGGCGGTGGCACGTCGAGTTCGGTGAGGGCCGCGCCTACTTCGATTTTGATGCGCTCAGCCGAACGCTCACCGATGAGCAGGTTGTGCTGCCGGCGCATGTAGTCGAGGATGTCCTGGTTGAACACATCGCCGGCTGTTTTAATGGACTGGTCGCACACGATGCCCGAGAGCGCGATTACCGCGATTTCGGTGGTGCCCCCTCCGATGTCGATAATCATCGAGCCGACGGGCTGCTGCACGTCGATGCCAATGCCAATGGCGGCGGCCATGGGCTCCTGAATCATCCAGACTTCCTTGGCTCCGGCGTGCTCAGCGGAGTCGCGCACAGCGCGTTTCTCTACTTCGGTAATGCCCGACGGGATGCAGATGACCATGCGGTGCGAAGGCTGAAACAGCCGCTTGCGCGTGTCAATCATCTTAATCATGCCCTTAATCATTTCCTCGGCGGCGTGGAAATCGGCAATTACACCATCCTTCAGGGGGCGGATGGTGCGAATGTTATCGTGCGTTTTTTCGTGCATCTGCTGGGCCTGGCGGCCCACGGCGATGACTTTGTTCGTAGTTCGGTCTTTGGCGATGATGCTCGGCTCATCCACCACGATTTTATCGTTATGAATAATGAGCGTATTGGCCGTACCCAGGTCGATGGCGATGTCGCTGGTCAGGAAATTAAAGAAACCCATTGAGTTAGCTGCAATAAGGCGATACCCGGGTTTAGGGCCGGGCAGAATAATGCGCAAAGGTAGGGAAGGTTTGCGCGGGGTTGGTGAACGGGATTATGGGATTCCGCCCGGCCGGCGTCTGTGTGTCGCCTCTCATTACGAGTGGAGCGCCGCGGAACGCGGCCATCCGTCCTCTATTGCCACTTGCTTCAAGTCCCTTTCATAACAAAAGCCCCGGCTCTTGTGCAGAGCCGGGGCTTATCACATCATTAGACTAGGGCTGAGAACAGGACAGATTGCCACGTTCCGTAACGCTCCACTCGCAATGACAGGCGAAAAATTAGTGTTTGAAATGCCGCACGCCCGTTAGCACCATGGCCATGCCCAGCTCGTCGCAGGCCTTCACGGTATCGGCATCCTTGATGGAGCCGCCGGGCTGCACCACGGCGCGAATGCCGGCCGCGCCGGCAATTTCCACGCAGTCGGGGAAGGGGAAGAACGCATCCGAAGCCATCACCGCACCGTGCAGGTCGAAGCCGAAGGTGCGGGCTTTCTCAATGGCCTGACGCAGGGCATCAACGCGGCTGGTCTGGCCGACACCGGAGGCCAACAACTGGCCGGCGCGGGCCAGCACAATGGTGTTGCTCTTGGTGTGTTTGCAGATTTTGCCGGCGAACACGAGGGCAGCCGTTTCCTCAGCGGTAGGGGCCGACTGGGTAACGGTGCGGAAATCGGCGGCCGTTTCGGTCTGGCGGTCGGCATCCTGCTCGATGATGCCGTTGAGCAGGGTTTTCACCTGCTTCTTCGGAAACTCGACCGGCTTTTGCAGCAGTAGAATCCGGTTTTTCTTGCTCTGGAGCACGGGCAGCGCGTCAGCGGCGAAGCTGGGCGCAATGAGAACTTCGAAGAATAATTGGTTGAGTTCGGCGGCGGTGGCCGCGTCTACGTCCTTGTTCACGATGATGACGCCCCCGAACGCGGAGGTCGGGTCGCAACTCAGGGCGTTCACGTAGGCTTCGCGCAGGGTGGCAGCCTGGGCTACGCCGCAGGCATTAGTGTGCTTGAGGATGGCGCAGGCGGGCTCGCCATCCGTGAATTCAGCCATGAGGGCCACGGCGGCGTCCACATCAACGAGGTTATTGTAGCTGAGCTGCTTGCCGTGAAGCTGGTCGAAAAGGGCCGTAAGGTCGCCGTAGAAGGTACCGGCCTGGTGAGGGTTTTCGCCGTAGCGCAGCGGTGTGGCGGGCTGGGCGCTGAGGCGCAGGGCAGTACCGGCTACGGCGGTGCCCTGGCTCATGTATTGGAAAATCTCGGTGTCGTAGTGCGAGGTGGTGGCGAAGGCGGCGGCGGCGTAGTGGCGGCGGTCTTCGAGGTCGGTAGCGCCATTTTTGGCGGTGAGCAGCTCGGTCACGGCCGCGTACTGGTCGCGGCTGCTGATTACGAGTACATCGCGGAAGTTTTTGGCGGCGGCGCGCAGTAGTGAGATGCCGCCGATGTCAATTTTCTCGATAACATCCTGCTCCTCGGCTCCGCTGGCCACCGTTTCTTCAAACGGATACAAATCGACCACCACCAAATCGATGGGTGGAATGGCGTGAAGCTCGGCTTCGGCGAGGTCGCCCGCGTCGTGGCGGCGGTGCAGGATGCCACCGAATACCTTGGGGTGCAGCGTTTTTACGCGGCCGCCGAATACTTCGGGGAAGCCGGTGAGGTCTTCCACGGCGGTTACTTCGGCCCCTTCATCTTCGAGAAATTTCTGGGTGCCGCCGGTGGAATACAGCGTAACGCCGTGCTGGCGCAAAACCTGCACCAACGGGGCCAGCCGGTCTTTGTGATACACGGAAAGCAACGCGGCGCGAATGGGACGGGACGACATAAAACGGGCGAAAAAGCTGGGCATAATTGCCGCCCCAAAGGTACGCCCGGCCTTAGCCCGCTGCCCGTGGGCAGTGTTACCGAATTATTACCACCGTGCCCGGCGGCCACCAAAGCAGTTCCAACCGAACACTACGCCGCTTTGAGAAGTATAGCAAGGTCCCGCTGCTTTCTTCAGTCCCAGCCCATGCCAACCACCGCTTTTCCCCTTGCTGCGAAGCCCAGACCGACTGCACCAGTCGGCGCAACGACGCTACCCGGTGCAGCAATGACACCTACCAATGCTGAAACCGCCGCCGCGCAGCTTGCCTCTCAGTTATTTGCCCAGGCCGCCGCTACCGATGTGGAAGGCGGCTTTCCCACCCAGGAATTTGGCTGGCTGCACGCGGCCGGGCTGCTCACGGCGGCGCTGCCGGGGGCCCTCGGCGGGGCCGGGCTGCACACGCCGGCGGCCACGCTGCCGCTGCTGCGGGTGTTGCAGCACGTTGGCCGGGGCAACCTAGCGGTGGGACGCGTGTACGAAGGCCACGTAAATGCGCTGCTGCTCATTCAGCAGCTGGCCAAGGCAGAACAGGTGGCCCGCTACGCCGCCGATGCCCGCGCCGGGCATTTGTTCGGCGTCTGGAACACCGAAAATCCGGCCGATGGGGTACACTTGGAAGCCTTGCCCAGCGGCCGCTACCGCCTGCGCGGGGCCAAAACCTTCGCCTCGGGGGCGGGCCATCTGGCGCGGCCGCTCATTACCGGGGCGCGGCCCGACGGGCAGGGCTGGCAGCTATTTGTGCTGCCGGCCGATGCGCAGCCGCCCGCGCTGGACCGCTCGTTCTGGCAGCCGCTGGGGATGCGGGCCACGGCCAGCTTCCGGGCCGATTTGACCGGGCTGGAAATCGGCCCGGACGACCTCATCGGCCCACCCAATGCGTATTACCAGCAGCCGGCGTTCAGTGGCGGGGCCATCCGGTTTGCGGCCGTGCAGCTGGCCGGGGCCGAGGCTGTTTTTGACGAAACCGTGGGTTTCCTGCGCAACCTGGGCCGAACCGACGACCCCTACCAGCGCCAGCGCCTCGGCGAAATGGCCATCCTACTGGAAAGTGGCCGCCAGTGGGTGCGCGGGGCCGCCGACAATGCCAGCCGTGCTGGCGCAACTACGCCCGAAGGGGCCGAAACCACCGTGGCCTACGCCAACATGATGCGTACTGCCATCGAAACCATCAGCCTGGAAATGCTGCGCTTGGCCGAGCGTTGCGTAGGAGCGCGCGGCCTGTTGCGCCCACAGCCATTCGAGCGCCTGCACCGCGACCTCACCCACTACCTCCGCCAGCCCGCCCCCGATGGGGCTTTGGCCGACGTAGGCCGGTTCGTGTTGGAGGGCAAGACGTTTTAGTTGTTCGTTTTTTGTTGTCAGTTATCCGGATTTACCAGCGTGCTTCCTTTCTCCGAATATCCGGTGCGGCCCGCCAGCTTTGCGGCCGGCCTGGGCTCCACCGTAGTCATTGCCCCGCACCCCGACGACGAAGCGCTTGGCTGCGGGGGCCTGCTGGTCCTGTTGCACCAGGCGGGGCAGCGCGTGGCGGCCGTGCTGGTGAGCGACGGTACCATGTCGCACCCCAATTCTATGCTGTTCTCAGCCCCGGCGCGGCGCGCTATACGAGAGGCTGAGTTTCGCCACGCCCTCACTATTCTAGGCATAGATGAAGCCGAGCCGCTCCTGCTGGGCCTGCCGGATGGGCGGGTGCCCGCCGGCCCGGCCGAGCCCGGCTTTGCCGAAGCTGCGGCGCGGCTGCGGGCGTTTCTGGAGCAGCAGCAAGCGGCTACCGTGCTGGTGCCCTGGCGGCGCGACCCGCATCCCGACCACTGCGCTACCGCCCGGCTGGTGCAAACGGCGCTGGCGGCCATGGCGCAACCGCCGCGCCGCCTTGAATACGTGGTATGGGCTTGGGAGCGCGCCGCGCCGGAGGACCTGCCCACGACGGCCGATGCCGTGCAGGGCTTCCGGCTGGACATTGCGGCGGGCCTAAGGCCAAAGCAGCGGGCAATTGCGGCGCACCGCTCGCAGGTGGCACCCGGCGTATTTACCGATGATACCGAAGGATTTTTATTGTCGCCGGAGATGCTGGCGCACTTTGCCGGACCGTACGAAGTCTATTTTGAAGCGCTTGAATCATGAACGAGAACCAGCCCAACACCCTGCCGCCGGAGTACTTCGACCAGGTTTATCAGGCCAACCGCGACCCGTGGAATTTCGAAACCAGCCCCTACGAACGGGAGAAATACGCCGCCACGCTGGCCGCCCTTTCCCGCCCACGCTACACGGAGGCATTCGAAATTGGCTGCTCGCTGGGCGTGCTTACGGCGCAGCTGGCCGAGCGCTCCGGGCATCTGTTGGCCGTGGATGTGAGCGAGGCCGCCCTGGCGCAGGCGCGGGCGCGGTGCGCGGGTTTGCCACAGGTTGAAATCCGGCAGCTGCGGGTACCCGAGGAATTCCCCAGTCAATCGTTCGATTTAATTGTGCTTTCGGAGGTCGGCTACTATTGGTCGCCGGCCGACCTGGCCCGGGCAGCCGACCTGCTCATAGCCGGCCTGAACCCCGGCGGCCAACTGCTATTGGTGCATTGGACGCCGCCCGTGCATGATTACCCCCTGACCGGCGACGATGTACACGGATTTTTCCTAGACAAAACCGCTGCCAATGGTCCGTTGCGCCACCTCACTGGCCAGCGCCACGAAACCTACCGGCTCGACCTGCTGGAAAAGCGCTAACCCAGCGGCCGCCACTCCGCCTCCACGCCACTCCTGATGAGACGGGGCAGTACCCGCAGCGCCTGCGACAGCGGAACCAAAGCCATGGTCAGATTGGGGCTGTGGGCCAGCGCCCATTCCCACAATGCGCCGAACGTGGCCGACTGCTGCATTTGGGCCAGTACGGTGGCCACGGGCAGGCCCAGCCGGGCGATGGCAGCGTCCGGTTCAGCTCCCGGGCTGCCGGCCCAACAGGCGCGCAACTGGCGGCGCAGCTGCCACTGCCGCAGCAGCTGCACGGGGTTTTCGACGTGCGGCTCGCGCTGCTGCTGGCTCATGCGCAACCACTCGTTCAGTTGCCAGGAAAGACCCACTTCCACCCTCCCCTGGCGGCGGGCTGAAGTGAGGACGCACACCTGGGGGCTGTGGCGCAATGCCAAATCGTGTCGGCGCAGCTCCTGGCACAAGGCTTCATCCTCCAGAAACCGTACTTCGGGCAGGCCGCCCACCCGGCGGTAAGCGCGAGCCGTAAGTGCCAGGCTGGCCCCGAAATGCTGGTGGTGGCGGGGCCAGCGGTCGGCGGGCGCGGGGTCAATTAGGTCTTCAAGGCGGGCGCAGAGCAGGCGGTAGGCCGCATCGTGCGCTTGGATGCGCTGGAGAGCCGCCGGGCCGCCCTCCTCGATACTAGTGAGAATACGGCCGCCCACAGCATCGGCCCCGGCAGCTATTTCAGCCTGAATGGTGGCCAGCCAGTCGGGAGCTACCCGGGTATCGGCGTCGGTGCTGGCGATGATGCCAGCGGGTTGGCCCACCTGCTCCAGCCGGGCGCAGGCCTCGTCCATCAGCAGGCGGCGGGCGCGGCCTACGTGGGCAGTGTCGCCGGTCAGAAGCAATTCGGCTACGTGCAATACCAGCCCGGGAAACCGCCGGGCTTCGCGGCGCACCACGGCAGCAGTATCATCCTGGCAATTATTGGCCAAGACGATGACCTCGAAAGCATTACCTGGCAATAATTGGCCGTGTTCCGTGACTTGGGCGGCCAACGCAGCTAGGGCAGCGGGCAGGGTAGCGGCCTCGTCTTTGGCCGGAATAATGATGCTGATGCGCAAGCCGGCGCGTGGCGGCGGCAGCTGCTGGCGCAGGCGAGCCGCGCAGTGGTCACGCGGCGGCACGGGCGGCTTCAGCAGCGAAAAAATGGGGGCGGTGGCAGTGGCCTCGTGGGCCGCCAGGAAACGTGCGGGAGTAGCGTGGTCCATTGGGGTGGATGTACGCCGGGCAGTGGCCAAAGGATAAGGCTCAGCTTATTTTCTGAGCACCAGTTGCCTTCGCCTAAAGTCTTGATTATGCGGCAAAAATCACGTAGTCAATACCCTGCTCTTTATAATTGTTCAGATTGCAAATCGTGGTCATTTTCCACTAAAAAAGCCTCTCCTGAAATCAGGAAAGGCTTTTTCTTTACAAAACAGCTGTGCTTAAAAAGCTTCGCCGATGGCAAACAGGATGCCCGGTGAGCTGCCGGTGCCGCCGGCGTAGTCGAGGCGCAGGTTCACGCGGTCGCGGCGGATGAAGTTGAAGCGAATGCCCGCGCCGCCGGCGTATTTGGTATCGCTGAGGCTGAACTTGTCGATGTACTGATTCACATTGCCCACACCGCCAAATACGGCCCCGTCAAAGCGTTTCAATACGCTGCTGTTGGAATTTGGAAACAACTTATGACGGATTTCGGCTTGGAACATTATCATCTGACGGTCGCGGAAACGCTGCTCGTAGATGCCGCGCAGCAGGTTGGCGTTGTTGTAGAGCGTGCCACCCAGGTTGGCCCCCAGGCCGGCCAGCTCGCGGAACGGCACATCGCCGGTGTGGAACTGCCCCAGAAACTGAGTGGCCAGAATGGTATTGGTGGAACCCAGCGGCTGGAAATTGCGGGCATCAAGCTGGTAGCGCACGAAGCGGTAGTCCGAGCCAAGGCCCGTGCCGTTGAACGTAGCGCCGAAATCGAGTAGACTGCCGTGGAAGGCAGCCAGCGGCACGTCGCGGGTGTCATAAGTAATGACCGGGCCGAGGCCCGAAATGCGGGTATCGTGGCGCTCCCGCTCCGTCATGCGCGGGTCGGTGTAGAACACGTTGGTTTTGCCGTCTTTGGTCGCATCCGGCGCTTCAACACTGGTGATGTTGGTGAGGCGATACTGCGCGCCAAAGAACAGTTTGGGAGCAATTTGCTTTTGCAGGCGCTGGTTGATGATGAACAGCTTGTACTTGGTTTTGGACTCGTCGCCACTGACCGTCTGCGGACCCTTGCCGTAATAAAACAGCAGGATATCATAAGCACTAATTTCACCGTTCAGGTAAAATTTCTCGCCCGGCGTGTACACCGAATGCACTAACTGAATGAGCGACTGGCCCTCGGTAGTGGTCCAGTATTGCACCCTGGCGTTGGAAGGCCGGGTGAGAGTATCGGCCGAAAACCGGCCGCTGAGCAGCGCGCCCAGGCCGTAACCGAAGCCGGTTTCAGCTTGGTAGAATATTACCGGAATGGGCAGCAAGCTGAGGGTACCATTTTTACCCAGCTGGCCGAAGGACTTCGTACTGCGAACTTGCTGGCCGGCCATTGGCACGAGGCCAACGCTGCGGGGCGCGGCCGGGGGCGTGGTGTAAACCGAATCGGGGGGGGCAGCCGGCTGGGCGGCGGCGGTAAAGCTCAGCCCGGTGAGGACCAGGGCTGCGAGAGAAAAACGCATGGGAGCGAGAATGAAAAGCAAATGAATTGCCCTATCAACGGATTATGTGGCCCTACGGTTGGCGGCGGCGGCGGCCGGGCTAGCCAAAGGCCTTTCCTGGCCCGCGAGTGTTGGCTTTTGCCGGCCTACTAGTCGCGCAACAGCAGGCGCCCCACCACCTGCCCCAGGCCCAGGTGCCGGGCCACCAGCTCGGCAGCATCGGCAGGGCGCACTTTGCCGTAGGCGGTGCCTTCGGGATATACGATGAGGGCCGCGCCAGGGCCTTTTTTGCACTGCTTGCAGAGGTCGAGGCAATTGCAGGTCTGCACCCGCACACTTTCACGCTCCTCGCCGTGCAGCAGCTTTTTGATGCCCTGAATTTTCAACTCTTTTTTCAGGGCTTTGGCCACGTCCTCCCCCACCCCGGATTTTTGATTGGCACACACAAACAGGCGGCGAACGGTACTCATAAGCGAAAGAAAATAGCCGGCCGCGCCATACCGAAAAGTTACGCGGAGCCATGCCAGTGGCGGTTTTGGAGCTTATACGCGGCCAGCTCGCGGTTCGACCACAGGGTTTGGTACACTTGCTGGTCGTGCAGCAGCTGGGGGTCTTTTTCCATGAAAGTCAGCAACTGCTGGAGCAATTCGGCCGTCTCTTCCTTCAGGAAGTAGTACATCCAGTTGTCGAGCCGACGCACGTTCACCAAACCTGCATTCTTTAAGTACGATAATTGCCTGCTGGTTTTGGTCTGGGTGAAATCCAGCACCTGCTCCAGGTCGGCCACCACCATTTCCTGATTGCGCCACAGCAAATGCAGGATGCGGACGCGACTTTCATCGCCCAGGGATTTAAAAAGTTGCTGCCCAAAAGCAACCGTGAAATGTTTCAAGCGCATCTGCTGTCTGGGAAGGGGAAGTTCGCCCCTCGTTCTTTCTGCCCAAAGGTACCATCGGCCCCGAATCGGATGCCGTATATTTGTTCTTCCGCTATCTGAATATGCCTGATTTCTTGCGCCTTCGTCGCTTTTCTTTCTTTTTGGCCGCCGCCCTGCTGGTCATGCTGTTCGCCACGTCGGGCGCGCATGCCCAGGGCAAGCGCAAGGTGATTCAGTTCACCGGCATCGTGGCTACCGGCGACAGCCTGCTGGGCGTGCCCGGGGCCACAGTGTACGTGCCCAAGGCGGGCCGGGGCACGGCCTCGAACATTTACGGCTACTTTTCGATGGCCGTGCTGGCCGGCGACAGCATCGTGATTCGCTCGCTGGGCTACGCCAACCAGACCATCGTCATCCCGAAGGATTTCCAGCGCCAGAGCTACTCCGTTATCGTGCAGCTCAAGGAAGACGCCACCGTGTTGCCAGAGGTGCGCGTGTTTCCCTATACCACCGAACGCGACTTCAAAAAGGCTTTCCTGGCCCTGCGCCTGCCCACCGAGCGCGGCAGCGCCGCCGCCGACAACCTGAACCAGGAGTTGATGAACCGCATTTTCCGGACCCAGCCCATGGGCGCGGTGGCCAACTTCCGCCAGTCCATGAGCAACCAGCAGCTCGACTATGACCGCCATATGGGCATGGCCCCCAACCAATATTCCAACAACCCGCTGCTCAACCCGTTCAGCTGGCTCCAGCTCATTCAGCAGGTGAAAAAGGGCGAGTTCAAGAAGAAGAACTACGACGACGAATAGGACCACATGAGTTGACCGCAGATTTAACGGATTTCAACGGATTAAACAGATTTTTTGTGGTTGCTGGGCCTGACAGGCCTTTGGCTTTCTTTTAGATGAAACGGGCCGCTTTGCTGCCGATGGGAAGAACCGGCTTTAAACAAAGGCCGGTTTTTTCACGTTTTAACCTGACGGCTTGCCCACAGGGAACCACAAAAAATCTGTTCAATCCGTTGAAATCCGCTAAATCTGCGGTCAAATCATGTGGTCATATGGATACCAACCTCCCCGTTTCGGATAAGCCGCGCGTAGTTATCGTGGGCTGTGGCTTTGGCGGCCTGCGCCTGGCCCAGGCCCTGGATAAAGCACCGGTGCAGGTCGTCGTCGTCGACCGCAACAACTACCACAACTTCCAGCCGCTGCTGTACCAAGTAGCCACGGGCGCGCTGGAAGCGGATAGCATAGCGTACCCGATTCGAAAGATTTTTGCGGGGCAGACCAACTTTTTCTACCGCATGGCCGACGTACAGCGCGTAGACCCGGCCTCCAATACCCTGATTACCAGCGTAGGCGATATCCGCTACGACTATCTGGTGCTGGCCACCGGCTCACTCACCAACTTCTTCGGGCTGGAAAGCATTGAGCGCAACGCGATGCAAATCAAGAGCATCCCGAACGCCCTGAACCTGCGCAGCTTTATTTTCCAGAATTTCGAGAAAGCCCTGCTTACCAGCGACCCCGCTGAGAAGCAGGCGCTGCTGAATATTGTGGTGGTGGGCGGCGGCCCCACGGGCGTGGAAATCAGCGGTTCGCTGGCCGAGATGCGCAGGCACGTATTGCCCAAGGACTACCCGGAGCTGGATTTGCAGGCCATGCAGATTTTTCTGGTGGAGGCCGGGCCGGCGCTGCTCGGGCCGATGTCGCCCGCCTCGCAGGCCGATGCCAAGCGCTACATGGACGACCTGGGCGTGTTGGTCCAGCTCAACACCTCTATCAAGCGCTACGAGGACGGCAAGGCCTACTTCTCCGATACCGAATTTATTCCGACCGAAAACCTGGTGTGGGCCGCCGGCGTGAACGGGGCCGAAGTGCCCGGCCTGCCCGCCGAGGCCGTGACCCGTAACAAGCGCATCACCGTGAACAGCTGGAACCTGGTGCAAGGGCAGTCCAACATCTTCGCCATCGGTGACGTGGCCAACATGGTGACCGCCGACATGCCCAAGGGCCTGCCCATGCTCGCGCCCGTGGCCCAGCAGCACGCCGACCACCTCGCGGCTAACTTGCAGCGCATGTTACGCCTCGAACGGCCTCGCGACTTTGTGTACAACAACAAGGGCTCGATGGCCATCGTGAGCCGTAATAAGGCCGTAGTCGACCTGCCCAAGAACATCCACTTTAACGGATTCTTCGGCTGGCTCACCTGGCTATTTGTACATCTTTTGACGCTGGTGGGCTTCCGCAATAAGGTGGTGGCGCTGGTGGACTGGGCCTTCAGCTACTTCAGTTCCGACCAGGCTTTGCGGCTCATTATTCGCCCCTTCAGCCGCCGCGATGTGAAGGACGACCAGGGCAAAAAAAGCGCGGAGCACCGCACCGCTACCACTGAATACAACGCCACGCCGCCCGCCATCCAGGAACCGGCATTATAACAGGCACCCACTGAACGGTCATGCTGAGCGCCGCCGAAGCACTTCTACCGTGTAAGTATCCAAGTTGCCGCGTAGCGGTGGCAGGTTTGTAGAACTCCCAGTGCCACGTCAAAAAGCCGCGTAGCGGTGACAGATTGCCTAGCATTTCTGTCACCGCTACGCGGCTTTTTCGCTGCTTCATTCGATTACCTCCAAACCTGACGCCGCTATGCAGCTATTCCGCAAGTTGGTTCATACAACTGATTTTCTGTCAAATACAAAATGCAGAGGCTGCGCTTGCAATACCTTTTCCTGTTGCTTATGCTTCGAGTTTCAGCGGCGGACCGGCAATAACCACCTGCATGGCTTCCGGCGCGAAATACGTTTGGGCCAGGGCGCGCAGGGTTTCTGCATCAGCGGTTTCAACCTGCTGCACGAATTGGGTGTAATAATCGGCGGGTAAACTCAGGAACACGAGCGACTTGTATTTATCGCACTGCTCGAACACGGTGGATAGCTCGTTGGCAAACTTGCCCAGGATGTAGTTTTTCACCGTTTCCAGCTCTTCGGCCGGAATTAATTCCTCCTGCAGGCGGCGCAGCTCCAGTTCAATCTCGCTCACGGCGAAGTCGGCGCTTTCGCCCTTCACATCGGTGCCGATAACGAGCGACGTGCCGAACTCGCGCGGGGCCACGCTGGCATAAATGCCATAGGTTAAGCCTTTGTCTTCGCGGATATTCCGCATCAGGCGGGAGCCGAAGTAGCCACCGAACACGTTCACCAGCAGCTTGAGGCGGTGGGTGTCGGGATGCGTGGGCGCGGGCCAATGGCGACCCATGCGAATGGACGCCTGCAAGCTGCCGGCCACGGCCACCCGGTCGGGCAACGCGGAAATGATAGGCTCGTCAATTACGGGCGCGGCAGCTGGGGGTATTTCAGTATCGGAAGCCGTACCAAACGCGGTGGCGACCATTTCCTGCTCGGCGGCCACATCGCCGCAGAGGAATATTTCGGCATTGCCAAACGAATACATTGCCTGATGAAAAGCCTGGGCTTCCTCCGCCGTCAGGGCTTGGTAGGCCTCGGCATCGAAAGGCTGGCCGTAAGCCGTGTGGGCACCAAATTGCAGCTCATTGAACCGCTCGGAGGCCAGAAAGCTGGTCTTTTTGCGCTCGACCCGCACGTTCTGCACGGTGCGGGTTTTGAGCTGCTCCAGCTCGGCCGCCGGGAAGGCGGGGTTGCTGAGTACGTCAATTACCAGGGGCAGCAGCGTGGGCAGGTGCCGGCTGAGGCAGTAGAGCGTGAGCGTGGAGCGGTCGAAGCCGGAGTCGCAATCCAGTGAAGCGCCGTAGAAAGCTAGTTCGTCGGCAATCTGGCGGGCGGTGCGGGTAGTGGTGCCCTCCAGCAGCATGCGGGCGGTGAGAGAGGCCAGGCTGGGGCGGTTTTCGGCCAGCTTGCCGGCCCGGAACACGGCTTGCAGGCGCACCACGGGCTGGGCATCGTTGGCCAGTACGTGCAGGCGGGCACCGCTGGGCAGGGTCCGCACATCGGCAGTGGGCAGCGTGACGCGGGCCAGAGGCTGAACGGGAGGGGCAACGGTACGGTCGAGCATTGAAGCAGAAATCGAAGAAGCAGGCATAAGCAATAATAACAAACTCCCCTTCTCGGCCGAGAAGGGGAGCTGTGGGGTAACTAAAAAAGGCGGGGTTAGTTCGAAGGCGTGCTGCCGCTGGTGCCACCGGCCCCGTTTTCGTCAAAAGCTTCGGACAGCTTGTTCAGGTTGAAATGCAGCGACACCCGAATGGTCTGGGCCAGGGGGTTGGCCTGGCTGTTCTGGCCCGTGGGCACCAGGTAGGTGCCATCGATGCCGAATACTTGGTAGCGTACACCCAAGCCCAGGCTCACGTACTGGCGGCCACCCTTGTCGAGGTTTTCGTAGAAATAACCACCCCGGGCGTACAGCAGGTCGTTGTAGTTGTACTCCAGACCGGTGGAGAGGTTGATTTCGCGCAACTCTTCCTTGAAGCCGCCGGGCGCGTCGCTGAACGAGTTGAACAAGCCGCTCACGATGCTTTGGTTGCTGCGGCGCGCGTTTTCGTCCACAATGTCCTGGCGGTTAGTCGGCACGCCATCAATGTAATACGGCGAGGGGACCAGCAGCTTACTGGCATCGAACGCCAGCGTAATTTTGTTGTACTGGTCGATTTCGCGGGTAATTGCCGTGCCCAGCTTCAGCGTGGTGGGCAAGAAACTCGGATTCTCGATATCGTTGTAAGTAATCTTGTTGCCGATGTTGGTTATCGAAGCCCCAAAAGCCAAGTTGTAAATGCCGGTGCCAATGGTTGCGTCCTTGGAGTAGTAGGCGCCCAGGTCGACAGCCGCCGCGTTTCCGGGACGGGCATCATTGCCGTTCACAGTACCCACAAGGTTGGAGCGAATGTAGCGGGCCGAGACACCCACCCCAAAATAATCGGTCAGCTGAATGCCATAAGATACCGAAAGGGCGTATTCTTTGGGGTTGAACGAGCCCTGGGGTAGGTTCTGGCCATTGCGGTAGTCGATGGTGCCCAGGTCAAAATACATCAGCGAAGCACCAAATGCCGAGCGCTGGCCCACTTTGCTATAGCCTGAGAGGTACGACAGGCTCATGTCGTCGGTGATGTTGCGCAGCCAGGGCGAGTACGACACCGAAGCCGCGTACTTATAAGGCACGAAGCCCAGCTTGCCCGGGTTGAAATACGCCGAATTCGCATCGGGCGAGGTTGCCACACCGGCTTCGCCCAGCGACGATGACCGCGCATCGGGGCTAAGGGTTAGAATGGGCACGGCCGTGGTAATGGTGTGGGGATTAGTCTGGCCCTGAGCCGAAGCCGCGATAGCCAGCAAGCCGGCTGAAAGCGCCACGCGCGAACGGAAAAAGAGAGGCTGCATAGAGTGGAAAAAGGGAGCCAGGCGTGGCCCGGGCGCAAATAAAAGCGGATTAATTGAGGATGACGAGTTTTTCGTATTTCGAAGCCACCGAACTGTTGCGTTGCGAACGCACCGTGAGCCGGTAAACGTATACGCCGCGGGCCAGTTGGTCGTCGTAATCGTCGCGGCCGTTCCAGCTGATGCTCTGCTGGTGGGATACGGTGCTGGGTACGATGGCGTTGAGCGTTCGCACCAAGTGGCCGGCCACGGTAAAAATCTGCACTTGCACGTCCAGGTTGTCGGGTTCGCTGCCGGCCTGGTTGTGGTCGAAGAAGAACGTAGTGGAGTGGGCAAATGGATTGGGGTAGTTGAGGACGTGGTCGAGCGCCAGCTTAACATCGTGGGCCACTACGAATTCAATCTCCTTTTCGGACGAGTTATTATAAGTGTCCCAGGCTTTGACGGTGAGCGAGTGCGGACCCGTCGCAAGGTCTTTGAACAGATTCTTCACGTTGCCCGAGGTGAAATCGCCAACGTTGGACACATAGCTCTCGTTCAGGACCAGCTGTTTACTAGGGTCGTGGTCGAGAATGGCCGTGATGTCGTGGCCAATGCCCGTGCCCGTGGTGTTAATGCCGTTTTCGTCGGCCAAATCGGCCAGCAGCGTGGTGGTCTGGCCCGTGAGGCCGCCAAACACGAACGCCTTGCTGTCCATGAACAGGCTGATGCGCGGCGGCAGGTTGTCCTCGGGGGCATTGCGGGCCGCGCCGCCTATTAGCCGGGGCTGGTAGCCGTTGGCATCAATGCTGTGCGTACCATCGGAAGCGTAGAGGCTGATTTTGCCCATTCCTACCTGGTAGTTGATGTCCTTGGGTACCACAAACACCAGGCTGAATTTACCATTCACCACATCGGCCTGCCCACCATAAATCACGCTTTCCTGAATGCTGACCGGCACCGAAGTATCATCGGGCTCATTGGCCAGGGTCTTCACGGTGGTGGGCTTGTCGTAAATCGTGACTTGAGCCCGGCCGGTAAAGGCCGCGTTCAGGCTGCCATTGTTCAGCAGCTGGCCGTGCAAGTAAATGCGCGCCAGCGCGTGCAGCGTATCGGCATCCGCCCAACCTTTCCCGTTGCGCTGGCGCACGCTGTCGAGCACCACGGTTTGCTTGGGGTAGGCCAGCACCATGCTGGGGTCGGCCAGCAGCGAATAGTTGCGGTTGTTGATGCCCCCGGCCTGGTAGTCGTTCTTGCTCATCATCACAATGGTACCGATGTTGGGCATGCGGCCATTGATGGGCTGGAGCACCCGGTTGAAGTAGCGCTGGTTGAGGCCGGCGTTGAGGCCGGCTTCCACTACGCGGGTGGTGGTGAAAAGGCCAACCGCCCCGCTCGTGGCATTATCGGTGAGCGACTGCTCGCCAGCAGAGGTGAAGTCGGGGTTATCGTAGGTGCTGAAATCGCAGGTACCGGTGGTGAAGAACGTCAGGTTGTTGGGGTTGCGCAGGGCCAGCACCGAGGCATTGGTCACAATTTGCTCATCGGCCAGGCCCTTGGGGCCGCCGTGGCCCAGGTAGTTCACAATCAGCGAGCCCTGCTCTATCGACTGGTCGATGGCGCGGTTAGCATCGGGCGAGCGTTGGCCGGCGGCCACTGCCTGCTGGGCGTACAGGTCCAGGTACACTTTATGCACATTGTAGGCCGGCGCGGTGGCGTTGATGATGTTGGCAATGCCATCCGACCCGTAAGTATTGTCGATGAATATGTTGCCATTGCCATCATCCGACACCAGGGTAATGCGGTTGCGCCACTTGCCATAGGCCGCAGCAGCATCGTAGCCAATCACCTTGTTCACCGTCTGCTGGGCCTGGGTGGTGTTGTGCAGCTCCCCCTTGGGCATCCGTACCGGCAGGCGGCCTACGCCAATATCAAACAGCTCACTGCCAAGGTTCTGCTCGTCCCATTCCCCTTCGTTATCATCCAGCAGGGTGTAAAAATCATCGGAGGAGTAGCTGGCCGTGCCGTAAAAGCCCGGGTATGAGTAGGGCGACTGCGACTCCCGCGACTCGTAGGTGGGCACGTAGTTCTGGTTGAAAGCATCAAAATCGGCGTCGGTTTTGAAGGGCACCCGGTTTTTCCACCAGGCCGGCTCGGCGCTCTTGTCGTTGGAAGGGTCCGATTTGTAGTCGTACGAGGCATCGCCAAGCAGCAGCAGCTGCATGTTTTTGCCAGCCGGGGCGCGGTCATACAGCATCTTCATAAAGTCGCGGATGGCCGACACGTCCTGCCCACCCGACCCGAACTCGTTGTATACCTGGCCGGGCGTTACCACTTCCACCCGCAGGTTGTCGTGCGTGCTGCGGTGGGCGGCCAGCTGCTTTGCCTGGGCGATGAACGCCGGATGCGTCACAATAACCAGGTCCAGCATGGGCGCGCCGGCAGTGTTGTTTAGCGCGTGCAGGTCCTGGTTAGCTACTTTGCCGAAGGCCCGCACCGGGTGGTCACCAAAGTCGCCGCCCGGCTGCAGGGCCACAAACTCGCGCACCGTATCGGCCGGCGCGATAAAGCTGTTGCCATCGAGCGTCACAGCCATTGGGTGGCGCGGATTGGTTACGTCCCATACGACGGCTCCCGCTGGCAGGCCGGCAAAAACGTAGCGGTTCTGCGCGCCAAGGCCCACGTTGGTCAGCGTCCGGAATTCCATCTGCGCGCCGTTGAGCTTGAGCAGGCGCTCGGCATTGAGGTCAAAAAAGTCGAGGTAGCCGCTGGCCCCGGGGTCACCGCTGCCGTAGGTCAGCCCCAGCCGCAACTCATTGCCCGGCGCGCTCAGGCTCACTTGGTTGGTTTCTGAGGTTGTAATAGCATCGGGCGAGTACGGCTGGCCGGAACGGGCAGGAATAGACTGTGCGCCGAGGGATTGTCCGTTCAGCGTGAGCTGAAAAGCACTGGGGTTCGGCCCCGCGGAATTGGCCAGCAGATTCGTGGTGACGCGCACCGGGCTATTCGCCACCAAATCACTGATGCCGCCCAGCACAAACTCCTGCTTGCCGCCCACCTGAAAGCCCTCGCCCACCCAGTTGCGGCCCGAGTGTAGCAGGTTCACCAGGTCGTGCTCGTAAAAGTCGCGGTAGGTGAAAGTGGTGATGCTCGCGGGCTGGCCCGTGACCGGCACGGCCGCCTTCGTAGGCACCCGCAGGCCCGGCCGCGCATCCACTTTCACGAAGTAATAGGCCGTATCGGTGTAAATGTTGTTGCGGTGGTGGAACATGCCGCCCTGCGCCGCCCAGGTATGCGCGCCAGGCGAATAAAACAGAAAATACTCGTTGTCCTGGAGCGTGTTGTCTCCATCGCCCACGAACTGAATGTTATTTTCCACCAGGTCATCGGGCCGGAACACGGCGTTGGCCTGGGGCAGAATGCCCATGGAGTTGCCGTACAAATGCAGGTTATTGGGGTTGAAGCCCGCCGGCAGGCCCAGCTTGCTCAGCGCGGCTTTATCGAGCTTGTAGATGCCGCTTTTGGTGTTGCCGGTTTCGGCCACGCCCAGCTTGTACCAATCGCCGCTTTGCAGCACCGAATGGTTGGCATAATTTCGGATGGAAGCGGTGCCCCGGGCGGCCACGCCCGCGCCAGTGGGCGCGTAGCGGTAGTCGAACGAAACCAGGCGCTCGGGCTGGCCGCTCTGGGGGCTGCGCCGCACGGGCCGCAGGCGCAGGAAAGTCACGGCCTGCTTCATTTCGACACCCGTGATGAGCTGGGCCTCGGGGCCGGCCGGCAGCTTGCTGACGTTGAACATCTTGGCGTCGGCCGCCGAGAACGGCTCATACACCATATTGAGAAAATCGCCCTGGCGCACGGCTCCGCTCAGGCGCATGCTAAACCAGCCTACCTGGTCATCGAGCACCAACTGAGCTTCGCTGAAGCCGGGCACTTTCTGCTTGCGCGGGTTCAGGCTGGGCACGTTAATGTAGCCGCCCCATTTCACTACTCCGTGGGCCGTGGTACCGTCCGACTGGGCCTGTACCGCCGGGGCCGCCGCCCCCACGATGATTCCCACGCATGCAACAAAGAGGAAAGAAAGACGCATACACCTTGATAAATTGAAACCTGTTTCCTGTCTGCCCGTCCGTCACGTAGTGGCTCCCGCAACAGCACCACCGGGCAGCAGGTTCACCCGGCGATGGCTTCTTAACAACCAAATAATCTATTTATTGCGTCCCTGCATCCAACAATGCTACCGAACGGCCGTTTTCGGCACCGAGAGCAGCACGTAGAGCAGCACCACCAGCGGCACGGCGGCGGCGCGCAACACCAGCAATAATCCTGCCGCCAGCAGCAGGAAAATAAATCGCCGCCGATTATCGGCCCAGCGGAAGGTCTTAAACTTGAGGGCAAACAAGGGCAATTCGGCCACCAGCAGCCCCGACAGCAGCGCCGTGAGGCCCAGTAGCAGCCAGGGATTCAGAATAATCGGGGCGATTCCGAATTGGTCGTACGCCAGAATGAGCGGCAGCGAAGCCACCACCAACGTGCAGGCTGGCGTGGGCAGGCCGATGAATGAGGTCGTCTGCCGGGTATCGTTGTTGAACTTGGCCAGCCGCAGAGCCGAGAAGATGCTGACCGCGAAGCCGAAGTACGGTGCCCACTCCGGCAGCCCGCCCGCGCCCACGCTGCGCGTGAGCAGCTCGAAAAAAATCGCGCCCGGCACCACCCCGAAGGAAACCATATCGGCCAGCGAATCGAGGTCTTTGCCGATAGCGGAGGATACGCGTAAGGCCCGGGCCAGCAGGCCATCGGCGAAGTCGGCGGCGGCGGCGGCGGCCACAAACCAGGCCCCGATTTCCAGCCGGCCGGCAAAAATATTGGTCAGCGCCAGGCAGCCGCAAAGAAGGTTGAGGCAGGTTACGGCGTTGGGCAGATGTCTTTTCATTTAACAGTTATCAATTAACATTCATCATTTTAACAACTTCGTCTATCTTCTTCAGCCTTCACTTGGCAGCACAATTGGTGCCCACTAATGGCTGTTAAATGATAAATGTTAAATGAGAAACGGGTTGCCGCGCCGCTCCTCGCCGATGGTGGTGGCGGGGCCGTGGCCGGGGTACACGGTGGTGGCATCGGGCAGGGTCATCAGCTCGGTTTCGATGCTGTGGAGCAGTTCGGCGTGGTTGCCGCCGGGCAAATCGGTACGGCCAATGCTGCGCTGAAACAATACGTCGCCGCCGATAACGGTGGCCGTGGGCGCGTGGTAGAATACGACGTGGCCCGGCGCGTGGCCCGGCGTGAAACGCACTTCCAGCTCGGTTTCGCCGATATGCACGGGCTGGCCGGCCACCAGCTCGCCGGTGGGCTCGGCCGGCTGGTACTGCGGAAAGCCGTAGTTGCCGGCGTAGGTGGGCACGGCACGTAGCGTGGGCAGGTCGAGGCGATGCAGCAGAAACGGCGTGCCGGGCCAGGTGCTGAGCACATACTGATTGCCCAGTACATGGTCGATGTGCGCGTGGGTATTCAGCAGCAATACTACCTGTAAATCATTGTTTGCCACGTACTCCCGCAGGGCCTGCTGCTCGGCGGGCGCGTAGCAGCCGGGGTCCACGATGGCGCATTGCCGGGTGGCCTCGTCAATAAGCAGGTAGGTGTTTTCGGAAAAAGCGTTGAAGGTGAAACCAGCGACAGTCATAACAAAATAGAGGTTCTGAGCAATGCGGAAAGGTACGGCAGAAAAGAAATGCGGAACGGGAAAAGCTGTCATCCTGAGCGCAGCGAAGGACCTTATCGCGCCAGAACGGTTTGCCGTAATTGGTAAATACGATGTGAACATGATAAGGTGCTCCGCTCAGGATGACAGCCCCCCTCATTCCTCATTCAGCCCTGTGTCCTTACCTTGCCGGCCATGACGGACTGTGATTTTCTGGTAGTGGGCCACGGCATTGCGGGCGCCAC
This sequence comes from Hymenobacter sp. UYAg731, assembly GCF_054061335.1. Taxonomy (NCBI): domain Bacteria; kingdom Pseudomonadati; phylum Bacteroidota; class Cytophagia; order Cytophagales; family Hymenobacteraceae; genus Hymenobacter; species Hymenobacter sp. UYAg731. Next base: position 817,040 of record NZ_JBSSEC010000004.1, read on the forward strand.
GCTGGCTTACGTGTTGCGCGAGCGGGGCCACCGGGTGCTGGTGTACGACCCCGGCCAGGAGAATTCGGCCTCCAACGTAGCGGCGGGCCTGATGAACCCCGTGGCCGGCAAGCGCTTCGCCCTCACCTGGCGGGCGGCCGAGCTACTGCCCTTTGCAGCGGCTTTCTACCGCGAGTTGGAGCAGCGCTATCAGCAGTCGTTTTTCAGCGAAGCGCCCATTTTCAAAATCTTTGGCTCGGTAGAGGAGCAAAATGCCATGCTGGCCCGCAGCGCCGACCATCCGTGGGGCGACTTCGTGGCCACCCTCGTCACCACCGACCCCGGCCTGCCCGGCGTACAAGCGCCCTTTGGCGGAGCCTGGCTGCGGCACGGCGGCCACGTAGCGGTGCGCGAGTTGCTGGCCCGCATGGCCGCCGAGGGCACCCGCGACGGCTGGCTGCGCCGCGAAACGTTTGACTGGACCCAGCTGGTTTTCGAACCCACCGGAGCTGAATACGCCGGGCAGGTGCGGGCGCGCCACGTCATCTGCTGCGAGGGCGCGGCGGCCGTGCATAATCCGTATTTTAACTGGCTGCCCCTCACGCCCAACCAGGGCGAGGTGCTGGACGTGGAATGCGCGGGCCTGAGCCAGGGCCAGGTGCTCAACCGGGGTGCCTACGTGGTGCCGGTGGGCGCGGGGCGGTTTCGGGTGGGCGCTACCTACCGCTGGCCGCCGTTTGCCGACGGCCCCACAGCCGTGGGCCGCGAGGAGTTGGCCGCCCGGCTCACCGTGGTCACCGACCTGCCGTTTGCCGTGACGGGGCAGTTGGCCGGGGTGCGGCCCGCCGTGCGCGACCGCCGGCCGCTCATTGGCCCCCACCCCACCGTGCCGGCGTTAAGCTTTTGCGGCGGCTACGGGTCCAAGGGCGTGATGCTGGCCCCCCGGCTGGCAGTGATGCTGGCCGATTTTCTAACCAATCAGGCCGAGCTTTGGCCCGATGCCAGCTTGCAGCGTTACAAGGCTTTGCAGCCGGCAGGCGTACATTGAAACCTCATTGAGCACGGCTCCGGGCGGGACGGCGGCGCTTCGTTTGACCGGCTGAATTGTGGCTGGATAATAATTCTCCGTTAACTACTTTTATTGCAGGCCGGGCGGGCGGTTTGGCATTCGCTTAACTGCCTAGCGCAGGCCGCAAATTTTTTAGCGTTTCGGCGGATTAATTTTTGTCTTTGCTCGTTGGCTCTCATTATGACCATTCCACTATCCACTACTACGAAGCGTACGCTGGGGGTCCTGGCGGTGCTCCTGCCGATGCTCTGCCCGCCCACGGCCCTGGCCCAGACGGCGCAGGAGCCCTTTGGCCGCGTGCGCGTGCAATACAAGGATTTCCGCTGGCAGCAACTTAGCACGCAGAATTTCAACGTGATGTACTACGACGGCGGTGCGGCCAGCGCCCGCCGCGCCGCCGAGTACGCCGAGAAGGAATTGCAGCGCATCACGGCGCTCATCGGCTACTATCCGTACTCAAAATCAACGCTGCTGTTTTACAATTCGGTGGGCGATTTGCGCCAGAGCAACATTGGCCTCACCGCCACGCAGCAGCAGATAAACGGCGGCGAAACCCCGCTGGCCCGCATGAGCAAGGTCCAGATTGCCTTCACCGGCGAGGAAACCGAGTTCAAGCGCCAGCTCAGCACCCAGATTACCGAGGTGCTGCTCAACGACATGATGTACGGCGGCTCGCTTAAGGAAGTGCTGCAAAGCAGCTACCTCTTGCAACTGCCCGACTGGTTCATCGGCGGGGCCTCGGCCTACGCCGCCGAGGGCTGGAGCGTGGACATGGACGGCTACATGCGCGACATGACCAAGCAGTACCCCACCGGCAACCGCACGGCCCCGTTTTTTCTGCGCAACTCGAAGCTCGCCGGTCAGAGCATCTGGAACTACGTGGCCGAGCGCTACGGCTACACCACCATCCAGAACATTCTGAACCTCACGCGCATCACCCGCGATGTGGAGGTGGGCATCAGCTCGTCGCTGAACGTGCCGTTTAAAGTGTTTCTAAAAGACTGGCTGACGTACTACCGCGAGCTCAACGGTCAGCCCGTGGCCACGCTGGTGGAGCCCGACAAGAAATTCCGCCAGAGCGGCCGCAACCGCCATTCCGATGTGTTCTCGCAGCCCATCGTGAGTCCCAATGGCCAGCAAGTGGCTTATGCCCAGAACGAAGGCGGCCGCTACCGCGTGATGGTGGTGGACCGCGACGGCCGCCATCGCCGCACCCTGAGCCGCGGCGGCTACCACACCCCCGACCAGCAGGTGGAAACCCGCCTGCCCGTGCTGGCCTGGCGCGGCAACTCCCAGGTGGCGGTGGCCGAAATGAGCCGGGGCGAAATGGCCCTGCACCTGCGCGAGGCCGACGGCAGGGGCATCGTGCGCCGGGTGCGCGAGGCCATTCGGTTTTCGCGGCCGGCTTCGCTGTTCGCCGCCTACGACCAGATACTGAGCATGAGCTACTCGCCCGATGGCAAGGCCCTGGCATTTAGCGCCGTGCGCAACGGGCAGAACGATATTTACCTACTGCGCGCTGGCAGCCGCAAGGTGGAGCAGCTCACCGACGACCTGTTCGACGACGTGCAGCCGGTATTCCTGCCCGGCGGACAGGCATTGGTATTCAGCTCCAACCGCTACCTCGATTCGCTGGGCCGCGCCCGGCCGGCCACGTTCCAGAACGTGGTGAACAACTACGATTTATTCCAGTACCACCTCGACGGCCGCCCAATACCAGTTGAGACGCTGGTGAGCACGATTTCAAACGAAACCCGGCCGCGCGCCATTTCCGACGATGAAATTCTGTACCTCGGCGAGGAAAGTGGCGTGCGTGCCCTATATCGGTATTCACTGAAAACCAAACAGCACGCGCTACTGACCAACTGGCTACCCAATACGCAGGATTTTGACTACAGCCCGCAGACGTCGGCGCTGGTATTTGTGGCCCCCGCGCAGTCCCGCGACATTCTGTACGTGTACCCCGAGTATCCGCTGCCGACGACGCTGCCCCTCACCAAAACCGCCCGGCAGCAAACGTTGGAAGAACGGTCGGCCGCGCCACGGGCCGCCACTCCCAAGCCGGCTGCGCCGGTAGTTACGCAGGCAGTTGCCCCCGTAGCGCAACCAGCTGATTCGACCGATAATCAACCTGCTACCCGCCGCGAACGCCGCAAAGCCACCGAAGCGGTGAACACCAGCGACTATCAGTTTGAGGAAGATGAGCCCGTGCAGGCCGCAGCGGCCAAGCGGCGCCGCCTCACCCCTACCGCCGCTTCCACGGCAGCAGCGGCTACGGCCAGAGCGCAGGCCGACGCCCCGGCCCTCACCGGCCCCTTCCGCTACGACACGCGCTTCATGGCAGATAACGTGTCGACTTCGCTGTACATGGACCCGCTGCTGGGTCTCGGCCTCCAGTTCAAAGCGGCCCTGACCGATGTGCTGGAGAACCAGCGCATCGACGCCAGCCTGTTTGGCTTGTTCGACCTGCGCACCAGCAACATCCGCGCATCCTATACCAACCTGACCAAGCGCTACGACTGGAGCATTTCCTACCAGAAGCAAGCCTATTTCTTCGACATTGATGGCAACTACAACTACCGCTACGGCCGCCACGAAGTAGCCCCCACCATCGCCTACCCGCTCACCCATAACCTGAGTGTGCGCGGCGGCCCCCGCTTCGTGAGTATTTCGCGCACCCGGCTGGGCGATGTATCGACGGAAACCGACCAGAGCTACAACTACTTGGGCTACAACGGCGAGTTGGTATTCGATAACAGCATCACCACCGGCGTGAATATGGTGAGCGGCACCCGGCTGAAAGCCAGCGTGTTGAATCTAACCAACTTGGGCGACAAGGGCATGAGCTTCGGCAAGTTCGTTATCGATTTGCGCCACTATCAGAAAATCAGCCGCTCCATTGTGTGGGCCAACCGGGCCAGCTACGGGCAGTTTTTTGGTCCCCGGCCGCAGGTGTTCCGCATCGGCGGCATGGACGACTGGCTGAACGGCGGCTACGCCGGCAGCCGCTTTCTGAATGGCTACACGGCCCCTGACCAAGTGTTCAACCAGGAATTCGTAACCAACCTGCGCGGCTTCGATTACAGCGCCCGTAGCGGCCCGCGCTACGTGCTGTTCAACAGTGAATTGCGCGTACCCATCGTGCAGTATTTCGCGCACCGGCCCATTTATTCGGGCTTCTTTCGCAACCTGCAGCTGGTGGGTTTTGCCGATGCCGGCACGGCCTATTCGGGCACCAACCCCTTCGGCACCGACAACTCGGCCAACACTAAAATCACCCAGTTCAATAATTATTTTGGGGCCACGGTCACTAATTTCAGCAACCCGCTGCTGGTAGGCTACGGCGTGGGCGCGCGCACCACGCTGCTGGGCTTCTACGGCAAGGTGGACGTGGCTTGGGGCCAGGAAGACTACGTGACCCACGGCCCGAAATTTTACTTCACGCTAGGCTACGATTTCTAGAGCGCAAACGTGAAGAACGTCATGCTGAGCGCAGCCGAAGCATCTCCCCCGCAGATAGTAAATGAATACTTGAACGGTAGAGATGCTTCGACTGCGCTTAGCATGACGTTCTTTTTTCGTGTCCATACCGGCCCGTTCCGGTCGTATCTTTGCGGCCCGAAACCGACCCTGTGCCTGTGCTGCTCCGCGAAATTTCAACCTTGTTAGCCAAAGACTTCCGCCTGGAATGGCGGCAGCGGGCGGCGCTGGGCGGGCTGCTGCTCTACGTGGGCAGCACGGTGTTTGTGTGCTTTCTGAGCTTCAGCCTGCGCGGCGGCACGCCCCCGCCCCCGGCCTGGAACGCGCTGCTGTGGGTCATTCTGCTCTTCGCCGCCATCAATGCCGTGGCCAAAGGCTTTATGCAGGAAAGCCCCGGCCAGCGGCTGTACTACTACACGCTGGTGCGGCCACAGGCCGTTATCCTGGCCAAAATCCTCTACAACACCCTGCTGCTCATGGCAGTGGCGTTACTGGCTTTGTTCCTATACACCGTATTTCTCGGCAACCCGATTCAGGATGCGCCGCTGTTTGTGGCCAACCTGATGCTGGGGGCGGTGGGCTTTGCCACCACGCTCACGCTGGTGTCGGGCATCGCGGCCAAGGCGGGAGGCAACGGCGCTACGCTCATGGCCATCCTCGGCTTCCCACTGATGGTACCTATGCTGCTGCTGCTCATCAAGGTGAGCAAGAATGCGCTGGACGGGCTGGACCGTAGCGTGAGCCAGCAGTCGCTGCTCACGCTGCTGGCGCTAAACATGTTGGTCGGTGCGGTGTCTTATTTATTGTTTCCTTTTTTGTGGAGAGGTTGAGTATGAAATGGACCTGGTGGAAAGTATTGACCGTGGTGTTCCTGCTGTATTCGGCGGCGGCGGGCTTTTTGCTGCCCGTGCCCCGGTTGGCCATCGTGAATGAAAGCATTCGGAACCTGTATTTCCACGTGCCCATGTGGTTTGCCATGATGGTGATTCTGGGCACATCGGTATTTCGCTCGATGCAATACCTGCGCAATCCGTCGGCCCGGTTGGATATTCTCAGCCACGAGGCCGCCAAGTCGGGCATCGTGCTTGGGCTGTTGGGCCTGGCCACGGGCAGCCTGTGGGCCAAGTACACCTGGGGCGCGTGGTGGACGCCCGACCCGCGCCTGAACGCCGCCGCCGTGGCCATGTTAATCTACGGGGCTTACCTGGTGCTGCGCGGCTCGTTCCGCGACGAGCAGCAGCGGGCACGCGTGTCGGCCATCTACAACATTTTCGCGTTTGCGGCGGCCATTCCGCTGCTATTCATTCTGCCACGCCTGGCGGGCAACAGCCTGCACCCCGGCCAAACCGGCAACCCCGGCTTCAACAAGTACGACCTCGACAGCACCATGCGGATGGTGTTTTACCCCGCCGTCATCGGCTGGATTCTATTTGCTTTCTGGATGACTCAGGTGAGCAGCCGGCTGGCCTTTTTGCAATTGAAACTCGATGAAAAATAACATTCTGGCCCGCTTGTTCGGCGCGTTTGGCCTGCTGCAAATTCTGCTTTTCACCGCAACCACGGCCCTGGCCCAGGCCCCCGGTGCCGAAGCCCCCGAAATGGCCGACGCGTTGCGGGCCAACGGCAAAATCTACGTGGTAGTGGCAGCCGTGGTCATCATTGTGGCCGGCTTGCTGTTCTACCTTATCTCGCTCGACCGCAAGGTGAGCAAGCTGGAGAAAGAAATAAAGTAGCCCCAAACCGTGTCCCAGCGGCACCCGAACGTTGTTACTGCTGTTAGCTATATCCTTATGAAAAAGTCGCACCTCTTCGTTCTGGCCATCATTGCGGTGGCCGCTGCCATCATCCTCAGCACCACCGCCGATGCCAGCGTGTACGTGGGCTTCGGCGAGGCCCGCACCCGTGCCGCCGAGGGCAACACCACCAAAGTACACGTAGTAGGCAAGCTCCCGCGTGATGCCGCTAAGCACCCCCTGGGCCTGGAATACGACCCGGTGGCCGACCCCAACTACTTCGCCTTCACGCTGGTGGACACCACGCACCTGGCCCAGCGCGTGGTATACAACAACCCCAAGCCCCAGGATTTCGACGCTTCCGAGCAGGTCGTTATCACCGGCTGCATGAAGGGCGACGTGTTCATGGCCGATAACATCCTGCTGAAGTGCCCCAGCAAGTACGTGAAGAAGGATTTGAAAGGCGCGACGGCTTCGGTCAATTAGATTAGAACAGTATTGGTAGCCAGCCCGACGGTCATGCTGAGCTTGCCGAAGCAGCTCTCCCGCATAAGTAATTCATTTACTTATGCGGGAGAGCTGCTTCGGCAAGCTCAGCATGACGTTCTTTTTTTCGGTGGTCGGGGTCAGCTATTGGTTTTGTTGTTGTTGTTCATTTCAGTGTCTGGCGCAACCGCGCAGGTGCCGAACGACAACCTTGAGAACCGCCGTGTGCTGCGGCTGGAAGAAACCATTACCTCCAGCACCACTGGCTGCACCGTGCAGCGCGGCTGTGTGGATGAGCGCCTGACCGGCAAGTGCATCGAGTACCATAACGACCAGTGGTTTGAGTTCACGCCCCGTAATTCCGGCCGGTACTTCATCAACATTGGCGGCCAGAAGTGCCGCGATGTGCGCGGGGTGCAGCTGGTGGTACTCATCGGGACGCCCTGCCAGCCGGCCACGTACAGCGTACTCAGCTGCACTTCGCTGGGCACGCAGGACGACGTGTTTGTGACCCTGGATTCGTTGCACGCCGGCCAGCCTTATTTGTTGGATGTAGACGGCTACCTCAAGGATTTTTGCCAGTTTACGCTGCAAGTGAGCCAGGTAGCGGCGGGATTACCGGCCGTGCCGCCGCCCGCTTCGCTGGCCGGAGCGCTGCCGGGCAGCAACCGGGTCGTGAACCTCGAATGGACGTTGCCCGACTCGCTGGCGGCCACTGCGCGCTGCCGGGTGTTGCGCCGCGAGTTGCGTGAGTTTCGGAGCAGCGAGCGGGCGCGGGTGCCGGTGGGTCGCAACACCTTGGGCGGCCAGCCGGCCATCTACACCGCCACCGATACCCTGCCCCAGCCCGGCTACTACCTCTATCAGATAGTGGCCGATGCCAGCTCCGACGGCCAGCCGCCCGCGCTGCTGCGGCAACAGTGGGTATCGTTCAGCCAGTTAAACCCGCTGCTGGCCCCGCCGCCCGCCGCCCCGCACATCGTGCTGCCACTCGACAAATACCCACGCAACGCCCGGCTGTCGGTCATCATCACCAACCCGGCCAATGGGCAGGTGCTGCTCTCGCGACAACTGGTGAGCAAGCCCGGCGACAAAAGCCAAGGTTGGCTGCCAGTTAGCAAGTGGCAGGCGGCGGGCCTGGAAAAAATTGCCGTTGAAATTACCTGTCATCCACCGCGCGGCGACTTTTTCACCGACCGATTGTTATTGAAGCTGCCGGCTCCAGCGGCGCGGCCGTAAATTTGCCCGATATTCTTCGGCCGAGCAGTAATCGTTGCTGTTTGCTCTTCTGCCTACTATCATTCCTATGCTCGCCCTTAATCCACGCTACGTGGCCATGCTGCAAGACCTGATGGCCCGGCACCTGCCTGCCGAGGTGGCCGTGTGGGCCTACGGCAGCCGCGTGAACGGCGACCATTACGAGGCCAGTGACCTGGATTTGGTACTGCGCACCCCCGACCTGACCCCGCTGCCGGGCCGCCCGCTCGCCGGGTTCCGCGAAGCGTTGACCGAGAGCAATCTCCCGATTTTTGTGGATACGCACGACTGGGCTACCCTGCCTGAGTCGTTTCATCCGAGAATTCTTAGCCGCTACGAAGTGGTGCGCCCCGGCACGCCCGCGCCCGCGGTTACCGTCTGATTTTACTTGTTGCTTATGAACTTATTAGTAGGACAAATCGGCCACCTCAGCGTCATTCTGGCCTTTGCGGCGGCGCTGGTGGCGGCGTATAGCTATTTCCAGGCCTCGCGGGGCCGGGCGCTGGGCGAGGAAGACCCGAGCTGGCTGCGACTGGGACGCGGGGCGTTTTTCGTGCATGGCGCGGCCATCGTGTCGGTGATTGTGTGCCTGTTCAACATCATCCACGCGCACCGCTACGAGTATTACTACGCCTGGAGCCACAGCTCGAACCACCTGCCGGTGCAGTACATGATTTCCTGTTTCTGGGAAGGTCAGGAGGGCTCGTTTCTGCTCTGGATTTTCTGGCACGTTGTGATTGGCCTAGCCATCATGCGCTACAACAAGAAGTGGGAAGCACCGGTAATGGCCGTATTCAGCGGCGTGCAGGTGTTTCTGGTGAGCATGATTGTAGGCGTGGTACTCGGGGGCGTGAAGATTGGCTCCTCCCCGTTTATCCTGCTGCGCGAGTTCCTGACGGACCTGCCGGTGTGGAAGATGAACCCCAACTTCGTGCCCAAGGACGGCACCGGCCTCAACGCCCTGCTCCAGAACTACTGGATGGTGATTCACCCGCCCACGCTGTTCCTGGGCTTCGCCCTGACCCTGGTTCCCTTTGCCTTCGCCATTGCCGCGCTTTGGAAAAAGGAGCTCACGGCCTGGGTGAAACCGGCTTTGCCCTGGACGCTTATTGGCGGTGGGGTGCTGGGCGTGGGCGTGGTAATGGGCGCGTACTGGGCCTATGAAACGCTAAACTTCGGCGGCTACTGGAACTGGGACCCGGTCGAAAATGCCGTGTACATTCCGTGGCTGGTGCTGGTGGCCTCGCTGCACGGCATGGTGCTGTGGCAGAAGCGCCGCACCGGCCTGCGCACCGCGTTTGCGCTGGTGGTGGCCACGTTCGTGCTGATTTTGTACGCCACGTTCCTCACGCGGAGCGGGGTGCTGGGCAATGCCTCGGTGCATTCGTTTACGGATTTGGGCCTGTCGGGCCAGCTGTTTATTTACCTGGCGGCCTTCACGGTGCTTGCGGTGGTGCTGCTGGTGTGGCGCTGGAAGGAGATTCCGATTTCAGCCAAAGAGCTCAATGCCTACAACCCCGAACTATGGGTGTTCGTGGGGGCCACGGTGCTGTGCCTCGGTGCGTTCCAGGTGCTGTTCACGACCAGTATTCCGGTCTATAATTCCTTTATGGGGCTGCTGGGCATCAAGACCAACGTGGCCCTGCCCGCCGACCAGATTGCCCACTATTCCAAACTCCAGCTCTGGATGGGCGTGGGCGTGGCGTTGCTCTCGGGCATCGCGCAGGTGATGTGGTGGCAGCGCAATACCAAGGAAACGCTCATCAACTCCCTGACCGCGCCCACGCTGCTGGCGCTGCTGGGCACGGCGCTGGTGGTGCTGCTGGTGCGTTACAACGACCTCACGATTTCGCCGGCTTACGTGGTGCTCACGCTGGCGGGGCTGTTTGGAGTGCTGGCCAATTTCGGCACCATCTTCACGCTGCTGCGGCGCGGGGTGCGGCTCTCGGGCGGGGCGGTGGCCCACCTGGGCATCGCGCTGATGCTGCTGGGCATCCTGGCCTCGTCGGGGTATTCGAGCATTATTTCGCGCAACGTGTCGGGGCTGCTGTATTCACGGGAGTTCACCGAGGATTTGAACCGCGACAACGTGCTGCTGTGGCGCAACGAAACCGCGCCCATGCACGGTTACCAACTCACCTATACGGGCCAGTTCTTTGAGGTGCCGGGCGTGCCGGGCTACGTGGACAAGCAGTTCCTGTACCGCACCGACGACGACTACAAGGCCGTGGCCCGCGCCCCCATTGCCGTGGATGGCAAAACCTACTACGCCACCGGCGACACGGTCGGGATTCTGCCCGAAAACACCTACTACCGCATCAATTACCGCGACCAGAAATCGGGCGAGCAGTTCACGCTTTACCCCCGGGCGCAGGTGAACGAGGAAATGGGCGGCCTGCTGGCCTCGCCGGCCATCCAGAAATTCTGGGGGCACGACATCTACACCCACATCAGCTCGGTGCTGGACCCGCGCAAGGAGAAGCCCTGGAGCGAAGCCAAGGAATCGGTGCTGAGCGTGGGCGACACCATTTTCCTCAACGACTACTTCGCCGTGTTCCGGGCCGTGGAGGCGGCGCACGAAACCGCCGGCCTCAACCTGCAAAAAGGCGACCTCGCCCTGCAAGCCGACATGATTGTGTACGGTGAAAAGCGGCAATACCACGTTCATCCCGTGTTTGTGGTGCGCAACCGCATGGTGGGCAGCCTGCCCGACGAGGCGGAAGACCTCGGCGTCCGCATCACCTTCAAAGCCGTGGACCCGGCCAAGGGTAAGTTCACCTTCGGCGTGAGCACCACGCAGAAGGACTACGTGATTCTGAAAGCCATGGAAAAGCCCTTCATCAACCTGCTCTGGAGCGGCACGCTGCTCATGGCCCTCGGCTTCGGGCTGAGCGTGCGGCAGCGCGGCGGCAAGGGCGTGCTGGCCGATACGTCGGCCGAAGCCCCGGCGCAGGCCAGCGGGCGGGCTGTGCGGCCCCAGCCGGTGGGCTAGCGGGCAGCGGTTATTTTATCAAAAGGCCACTCCGGGAAACGGGGTGGCCTTTTTTTGTGGCTGGCCGGGGCACTGGCATTGGCGAGGGCATTGAATGGGAGTTGACACGAGCAAAGTGCGGGCTGACATGGCCCAAGTATGAGTTGACATGCCCCAAATGCAGGTTGACAGGAGCAAAGTGTAGGCTGACATGGCTCAAATGCAGGTTGGATAGTATCAAATGCAGGTTGGTAGGCATCACGAGCGTGCTGGATGGTCCCAAATGCAGGTTGGATAACATCACGAGGAGGTTGGCTTGTCCCAAATGCGGGTTGGATAGTCCCAAGTGCAAGTTAACGGGCTCCAAACGTGAGCTGGCAGGCTCAAAAAAAGGGCCGCCCAATGGGCGGCCCTTTTGCCGAAGTGCAGCGCAGCCGGGGCTTACTTCACTATCGAAATCTGCTGCTGGGTGTACTCCTCGCCGTTGCGCACTTTGATGGAGTAGATGCCCGAAGCGAGCGCGGACAGGTTCACGCTGTTGCTGAAGTTGTCCTTGGCCGAGCCCGTGTAGACGCGCTGGCCGAGCATGTTGGTTACTTCCACGCTCATGGCCTGCTTGGCGTTAGCCCCGTGAATTTCGAGGTTGAACACGCCCGTGTTCGAGGGGTTCGGGAACACGCTCACGGCGCGCTTCAGGGCCTCCGAGGTAGCCAGCGGGCCGGCCGTAATCGAGAGGTCGTCCACGGCCAGGAAGCCTTGGTTGGCCAGGCTGATGGCGTGGAAGCCCACGTAGTAGTTGGCCGCCGTGGTGGGCGTGATGTCGAGCACGGCCGGGGTGGTGGCGTTGCTGGCCAGCAGGTACGCGGCGCTGGCGATGGCCGTGTTGGTGTAGAGCAGGCTGGTCTGGCCGGCGGGCGTTGCGGCGGTGCCGTACTTCACTTCCAGGCCTTCGGTGTAGCCACCGCTGGCCACGCGGTAGTAGAACGACACGCGGTAGCGCTGGTTGGCCACCAGGCTCAGGGCCGGGGTGAAGAACCAGTCGTTGGCCGCCACCGTGGGCGTCGGGCCCAGGTTGTTGTAGGAGTACACCATGGCATTGGGAGCCGAGCGGGCCACGCTGGTGGTGCTCAGGGTGGCATCAACGGTGCCGGTGGCGCGCCAGGTGAAGCCGTCGTTGTTCACGTCGGTCACGGTGATGCCGCAGGGCAGCGCCTGGTTGGCGGCCACTACGTCGAAGTTCTGGGCGTAGGGGAAGGCCGCGATGGTGGGCGGCGTGCAAGCCGTGGTCAAGCGGACCGGGCCGCCAAAGCCGCTTTGCGACGTGGCGCTGCACACGGTCTGGATGTAGAAATCGTAGGTCGTGCTGGCCGACAGGCCAGCCAGCGTGTAGGTGGTGCCGGTGAAAGTGGGCGAGGTGGTGCTGCCCGCGCCGCCCGGCGTGAAGCCCTGCGCACCGTAGATAATCTGGTAGCCCGTAGCGCCAGCGGCAGCCGTGAACGAGAAGGAAGCCGACGTAGCCGTGCTGCCCGTGATGGCCAGGCCCGTGGGCGTGGGGCAGGAGTTGGGCGCAGCGGTTTCGGCTTCCAGCATGAAGCGGATATTGTTGGCCGCAGCGTCGTTTGGCGTAGAAGCCACGGTGGGGGTGAGGTTTACCGAGTAGAAAGTACCCGTGCGGGCGGGAGTTTCGGCTTCATAACCCATGGGGCTCACTTGGGTGCCGTTGGCGGGCATCACCTGGGCCAAGCCCACGAGGAAGTCACCGGCGGGCACGTTGCCAGTCAGGCTGAAGGTGTGCAACTGGCCAAGGTCGGCAGTGGTAATGGAATAATCAGCCGAGCGGGCAATCACGGCTCCGGTCGTAGCATTCAGCACCACGCCATACACGATAGTAGCGGTGGTAACCAAGGTGGGGTCATTGCCAATCACGGCCCGAACGGCCGTCACGTCGCGCGTCACGTTGGTCGTGAATTTGCCGCAGAAGGCCAGCGTACGGGCCGCTGCGTTGGGCACGAAACCAATACCGCCGGCCTGCGTGGCCCCGGGCGTGATGAACGAATAGCGGGTGGGACTGGTGGTCAGGGTTTGCGCCACCGAGTTGTTGCCGTTCACGTCGTCGTTGGGCACGTTCACGGTCACGGTGTTGGCACCAGCATTGGCCAGGCTGATGTTGGCGAAGGTCACGACGTTGGTTGCGCCCACGGCCAGCGAGGTCACGGTTTGGGTCAGGGTTAGGGTGTTGGCCCCGGTGATGTTCAGCGTAACCACGGTGGGGGTGGTGATGGCGGCGGCCCCGGCGTTGCGCACCACGGCGCGCAGGCTGAAGGGATTGCCGGCCGGCACGGCCACCGAGCCATAGCCCTGAATTTCATTTACGGCCACGTCACTGTTGGCCGGAGCGGCCGTCACGGCCTCTACCAAATAGCGGCTGGTGCCGGCGGCAGCATCCGTCGGGGTTCCTCCGGCGGGCGAGAAGCGGTAGAAGGTACCCGGGCGGGTGGGCGACTCGCTCTGCACGCCCATGGGGAAGAACGAGGCGGCCCCGTTGCTGGCCGGCGATACCTGCACCATGCCCACGATAAAGTCGCCGGCCGGCACCGTTACCGGCGCGGTCAGGGTGAAGGTGTGCATGGCATTGATGTCGGCCGCAGTCACCACAAAATTGGCCGAGCGGCCCAATACGGTGCCCGTCGCGTCGAGCACGATGCCGTAGAGCGTCTCACCCACCGTCGTTTTCTGGGTAGGCGGAATGGCCGCCGCATCGTACACAAACGCCCGCACCGCCGTTACCGAACGAGCCGTGCTCAGCGAATACTTGGCTCCGAAGCCCAGCTCACTGCCCGAGGGGTAACCCACGGCACTGGAAGCCCCCACGCCCGGCGAGACGTAGGAGAAGGTAGTAGTGTTCACCACCTGGGTTTCGGCCTTGGAGTTGTTGAGGGTGTTATCGTCGCTCGGTACCGAAACCGTGACAGTGTTGGTGCCCTGGTTGGCCGGGGTGTAGGCGGCAAACGTTACCGTGGCGCTAGCACCTGGGGCCAGCGAGGCCACGGTCTGGGCATTGGTGAAGGTGTTGGCTCCGGTCACGTTCAGCGTCACTGCCAAGTTGGTCAGGGCATTGGTGCCATTGTTGCTCACCAGGGCTTTCACCGCGTGCGGAGCCGTACCGGGCACCGCCAGCTGGTTGATGGTGTAGAGCAGCGACACGCCGGCATCGTTGGGCACGGTAGGCACAAAGCGGAAGGTGCGGCCGTTGTCCGGCGGCACTGCCTGGCGGAAGTTGAATGCGCCGGTAGCGCCGGCCGTCACGGGGCCGCTGGCAAAGGTTACGGCCGCGTCGCCCCACGGGGAAACGGAACCCTTGGTAACCCGTACAATTTGCGTAGGCCCGTTGCCAGCGCCCTTCAGTCCCGTCTGGGCATATTTGAAGTTGTTGTTGGCAGCGGCGGCCACTGTCGGGGCTGCATATACAAACTCAATGGTGCCGTTGGCTTCGTAGAGCTTCACCTGGAACGCCAGGTTGGCGTACTGGTTGGCCACGTTGGTACCGCCCACATCCGACAGTTGCGCCTTGTCGGCCACGTTTTTCCACTGGATGGTGCATACGCGACTGCCGGCCGTGCCGGTGGTAACCATGCGGTACTCGGCGGCACTGGTGCCGCTCAGCAGGTCGTAGTTGAAGGGCGACACCAGGTTGATGTCGTTGGCCGCCGTACCCAGCAGCGCGCCGCCGTTGTTCGACTCGGCGTAGGCCGTGTACAGGCCCACCGTGGGGGCCGTCATGCCAGCCGCCGCACCCAGCTTCAGAAAGCCGTTGGTGTTCAGAATGAAGCGGTCCATCATCGCGCCATTATAGGCGAAGTTGAACCCGATGAGCTGCTCGCCCGAGTTGGCGTCGTCGGTGCTGGTCGTGCTGATGACCGTGCCGTTCGTGCCCAGGTCGGTGTAGGTGCCGGCCACGTTCTGAGTATTGGCTACCGGGTAGTTAAGCGTGGTTTGCGCCTGCGCGCCCACGGCGGTGCCCGTCGCCAGCAGCGCGGCCAGGGCCAAGTGCCGCAGAGGCACATTTGGCCCACGGTGATTGTATTGGTGATTCATTGAAAAGAGGGAGTAAAATGGATGAATAAGAGGATGACAAGGGTGAGCGAATGAGCCAAAGTGTCCGGCGTGCCAGGTCAAACGGTAGCTTTGGGGCTACAAGTTGCTAAACTTTAAGCACAAATCATTGAGCCCGCTCCTTTTTGCGGCCACCTCAACCACTGCGTCGGCGGCAGCAGGACTGTCAACCATTTATCCTTATTTATTTCATCATTCATTAATGACGAATAATTCTCCGGCTTCCCTGCGGATTGGCCTGTTTGGCACCGGCCGCGTAGCCAGCCAGCTGGCCCCGGCGTTGGTGGCCGCCGGCCACCGGCTGGCCTTCGTGTGGAGCCGCACGGCGGCCGCTGCCACGGCGCTGGCGGCCACGCTCCCCGGTACGCCGGCCCTGGTTACCCTGGCCCCGCCCCTGCCCCCGGCCGATGTGTACCTGTTGGCCGTGCCCGATGCCGCCGTGGCCCCACTATTTGCCAGCATCAACTGGCCCACCGGAGCCTTGGTAGCGCACTTGGCCGGGGCCCTGCCGCTGACCATATTCGCCGGGCAGCCGGCGGTGCGCGGCGGCGTGCTCTACCCACTCCAGACCTTCAGCCCGGGCCGGGCCATCGACTGGCCCACGGTGCCGCTGTGCATTGAGGCGGCCACGCCGGCCGCCGAGGCCACGCTGCTGGCGCTGGCCGGCAGCCTCAGCCGGCACGTATTACAGCTCGACTCGGCCCAGCGGCTCAAGCTGCACGTAGCGGCCGTATTCGCCAACAATTTCACCAACCACCTGTTGGGCATTTCTGATGCCCTCCTGGCCGAAGCCGTCCTGCCGCCGGAATTGCTGGCCCCGCTGGTGCGCGAAACCGTGGCCAAAGCCCTGGCCCACCCGCCCTTCAGCGTGCAAACCGGGCCGGCCGTGCGGCGCGACGCGCCCACGCTGGCCGCCCACCACGCGGCCCTTGCGGCGCACCCGGCCTGGCAGGCGCTGTACGCGCAGCTCACGGCCAGCATTCAGGCCCAGCTTTGATGCCGGGACCGGGGGCAGTACCTTTGCGGCGGCAAATGCCGTGTATTTTTCGACTTATCCGCTTCTCGTTTTGTCCGTTTCCGCCACCACCATCACCTTCCAGTTCAACGACGGCCAGCCGGCCCAAACCCATGTGGCGGCCTCCGGCGAGTCGGTGCTCGACGTGGCCCTGAACAACGGTATTCAGCTCCAGCACAACTGCGGCGGCGTGTGCGGGTGCAGCACCTGCCACGTTTACATCAACGCCGGCGGCGACGACCTGCCCGAGATTTCCGACAAGGAAGAGGACTTCATCGACCGCGCCGAGAACCCGCGCATCAACTCGCGCCTGGCCTGCCAGTGCGTGGTGGAGGCCGATATGCAGCTCGTCGTCACCGTTCCGCCCCAGCACTTTCTGGGGCACTAATTGTGGAGTTATGAGTTAAAAGTCAGGAGTTATGGGTTGCACGACGACTCATTGCCCTAGCTCATTGCTCAACTCATAACTTTTAACTCATAACTCTTAACCCCAAGAAATGCCCCATTTCGAGCCGCCCATGCACTGGGCCGACCACGAGGATATTGCCATGGCCCTGTACGAGAAGTTCGGCGACGACTTCACGGAGGCCAAAATCTACCGCATCCGCTTCACCGAGCTGATTGAATGGGTACTGAGCCTGAACAACTTCGACGGTACCCGCGAGCAATCGACCGAAGGCCATCTGGAGCAGATTCAGGCCAAGTGGGTGTACGAGTGGCGCGATAACCAATAACGGACAAGCCTGAACCGCCGGCCGGCCAACCCCGCGTTGGCTTCCCGCGTAAGCGGGTTTGAAATGGCACTTTGGTGCGGTTTCAGGCCTTTCCGCAGCCTTTACCCGGGCGGTTTTTCTTTTCCTTTTTGTTTCTTGCATGAAAACCGGCATCATCAAATTTTTTAACGAAGCCAAAGGCTATGGCTTCGTGACCGACGACCAAACGAAAGAAGACTTTTTCGTACACGTAACGGGCCTGAACGGGACCACAGTGGAACAAAACGACCGGGTGGAATTTGAAACCCAGGAAGGCCGCAAAGGCATCAACGCCGTGAACGTGCGCAAAATCTGAGCTTGAAAACGCCCTGATGGCTGCCCCCGCGCCATCATAAAAGCCTCTCCTGCCCCGGAGAGGCTTTTTTTTGCCCGGCGCGGGTCCACTGCCCGTAAGCAGCCCGCCACTTCTGCCGACCTTTGCCCCTAGCCTGCCCCGCGCTTCTGCCGATGAACCCGCTGCCCCCCAAGCCGCCTGCCCCCGCCCTGCCCCTGCCGCCGCCCCCGGAGCGGCTGCGCACGGCCCTGCCCACGCTGGTGCGCTGGCCCAACCTACTCATTATGCTGCTGTGCCTGGCGCTGGTGCGGGCCGGCCTGCTGCTGCCGGGCCTGCCGCTGCGTGCGGCGCTGCTGGACCGGCGCTTCGGGCTGCTGGTGTGGGCGGCGCTGCTGGTGGCGGCGGCCGGCTACATCATCAACGATTATTACGACGTAAAAATTGACGCCATCAACCGGCCCGACCGGCTGGTGATTGGGCGCGTGGTGAACCGGCGCATGGCCATGCTAGCCCACATGGTGCTGAGTGGCGTGGGCGTGCTGGTGGCGGGCTGGCTGCACCCGGTGCTGGGGGCCGTTACGCTGGGCACGGCGCTGCTGCTGTGGGGCTACTCGGCCCGCTTCAAGCGGGTGGCGCTGGTGGGCAACCTGAGCATTGCCACACTCACGGCGGCGCTGGTGCTGCTGCCCGAGCTGCAATTGCAGCTGGAACGCCACGACAGCCACAGCGTGGTGTGGCCCTACGCGCTGGCCGCGTTCCTGCTCACGATGGTGCGCGAAATAGTGAAGGATGTGGAAGACATGCGCGGCGATGCCCAGCACGGCTGCCGCACGCTACCGCTGGTGTGGGGCGTGGCGCGCACCAAGTGGGTGGCAGGTTTTTTCCTGGCCTGCCTAGCGTTGCTCACGCTGGGAGCCACGGGCCGGCTGCTGCTGGGCGGGCACTGGCCGCTGGGCCTGTGGCTGCTGTTACTGGTGCTGCTGCCCATGGCGCAGCTGGCGCGCCTACTTATCCGGGCCGACCGGCGGCGGCACTTTCGACACCTGAGCACGTTTTGCAAGGGCATTATGCTGGCCGGTGTGCTGAGCATGGCCCTGGCGGGGGGGCTGTGATGAAAGAACTATGTTAGAAGACCGTCATGCTGAGCTTGCCGAAGCATGACATTCCAAGTTGTTAAATATTAATTGATAACTGTTAAATGAAATACCGTCACCTCTTCTTCGACCTCGACCACACGCTGTGGGACTTCGAGAAAAACGCCAACGAAACGCTGCATACGCTGTATGAGCGCCACAATTTTGCCCGCTACGGCACCTTTTCCGTGGACGAGTTTATCAGGGTCTACAGCGACATCAACCACGCCCTTTGGCGCTTGTATCAGAGCAATAAAATCACCCAAAGCCAGTTGCGCGAGGCACGCTTCAGCCGCACACTGACGCGGCTGGGCGTGCCGGAAGCGGAGATACCGGCCACCATCTCAGCCGAATTCACCGATATTCTGCCCCAGAAATCGGCGGTATTTCCCTTCACCCACGAGGTGCTCGACTACCTGAAACCCAGGTACCGGATGCACCTCATCACCAACGGCTTCAACGACGTGCAGGGCATCAAGCTGGCGTCGTCGAACCTCACGCACTACTTCGAAGAAGTCATCACCTCCGAGCACAGCGGCTACCTCAAGCCCGACCCGCGCATGTTCCGCCACGCGCTGGAGCGCACCGGGGCCACCGCCGCCGAAAGCCTGATGATTGGCGACAACCTGGAATGCGACGTATTGGGAGCCTACAACGCTGGTATCGACCAAGTGTATTTCAACCCCGACAAGCGCCGGCACTTCAACCAGATTACCCACGAAATCAGCTGCCTAAGCGAATTGAAAGATATTTTGTAAAACACCCGAATCAAAAGAACGTCATGCCGAGCGCAACCGAGGCATCTCGTTTGTGGTGGTAATTCAATCGATTGGATTAGTGCAGCACGCGAGATGCCTCGGCTGCGCTCGGCATGACGTTCTAATTCATCTCACTCATGGTACATCTCATTGGCCTCTCGGGCCGCCGGGGCAGCGGCAAAGACACCGTGGCCCGCATCCTGCAAGAGCTGCAGCCTCAGCGCATCTGGCAGATTCGCTCCTTCGGCGACTCCATCAAGTCCGTCTGCGCCGCCCTCACGGGCGAGGACGTGGGGCCTTATTACTCCCAGAAAGGCAAGGCCGAGCGGGTCCCCGCCTTCCACCGCACCCGGGGCGAAATGCTCCAGCAGGTGGGCCAGGCCCTGCGCGAGTGGGAGCCGCTGGTCTGGGTCGATGCCTTCTTCGCCGCCCTGCCTGCCGATGCGTTCGTGCTGGTGCCCGACGTGCGCTTCGCCAACGAGGCCGACCCCATCCGCAAGCGCGGCGGCCTGATGCTGCGCGTGGAAGGCGACCCGCTCCAACAGCGCGGCGACGGCACCCGCGACGACAACCATCCCAGCGAAATTGCGATGGACGACTACCCGCACTTTGCCGCCACCCTGCACAACACCGGCTCGCGGGACGACCTCACCCGGCAGGTGCGCGAGCTGCTGGCGCGGCTGTAGCATTCATTTAAGCCTATATGAACCGAACCGCGTATTTCGGACTATGGCTGCGGGCCAGCGTGCTTTTGCCCTTCTCCGTCCTCATGCTGCTGTTGGTGCTCTGGCGCGGCGTGCAGCAATACCGGATTCTGCAAAACGTGCCTGTAGCGGCGACGGTGTACAAGCCTTTTACGCGCCAAGGCCTATTTGCCAAGTCGCATTTTCTGATAATCCGCTATCAGGAGCCGCAACACGGCCAGCAATTCGCCTGCATTGCGGCGAATACGCAGCTGCTGCTTGATTTGCCCCCTTCTACTCCCCTCACGGTGTGCTATGCTGCTGAAAAGCCCAAAATTGCGCTGTTGTCGAACGAGCCCGTTCTTAATGAGCCTCTTGCTTTTGGGCTGGTAGTATTCGGTTTCCTTGTGTTCAATGGCGTATTAGCCCAGCGCAAAATAAAATAACAGTTGACTGATTATTAATACCAAACACTCGCCAGGCACGCATTGCGGCCGACCGCGAATAGTAGCAAAACGTGGTGAGGAATTTGGCTCCCTACCTTTGCCTCACGCCCACCTTATAAAACCCATTCGACCTATGGCCAACGGCTTTTTCAACGTCCCCGTCCCCATCAACGAACCCGTCAAAGGCTACGCGCCCGGCTCGAAAGAGAAACTGGAGCTTCAGCAGGAGCTTGCGCGCCTGAAGAAGCTGGAGCTGGACATTCCCATGCACATCGGCGGGCAGGAAGTCCGCACCGGCGACCTGCGCCGCATGAGCCCGCCGCACG
Organism: Hymenobacter sp. UYAg731; assembly: GCF_054061335.1. Classification (NCBI taxonomy): domain Bacteria; kingdom Pseudomonadati; phylum Bacteroidota; class Cytophagia; order Cytophagales; family Hymenobacteraceae; genus Hymenobacter; species Hymenobacter sp. UYAg731. Next base: position 837,536 of record NZ_JBSSEC010000004.1, read on the forward strand.
ACCATCAGCGCACCCTCGGCCACTTTCACTACGGCACAGGCCAGCACGTTACGCAGGCCATTGAGGCCGCCCTGGCCGCCCGCACCGCCTGGGCCGAGCTGCCCTGGGAGCACCGCGCCGCCATTTTCCTCAAAGCCGCCGACCTGCTGGCTGGCCCCTACCGCGCCCGCATCAACGCGGCCACCATGCTGGCCCAGAGCAAGAACGCCTTCCAGGCCGAAATCGACGCCGCCTGCGAGTTGATTGACTTTTTCCGCTTCAACGTGCATTTCATGCGGCAGGTGTACGAGCAGCAGCCCGAGAGCCTGCCCGGCATGTGGAACCGCCTGGAGCAGCGCCCCCTCGAAGGCTTCGTGTTCGCCCTCACGCCGTTCAACTTCACCTCCATCGCCGCCAACCTGCCCTCCTCCGTGGCCATGATGGGCAACGTGGTGGTCTGGAAGCCCGCCGATACCCAAATCTACTCGGCCCAGGTGCTGATGGAATTGTTCGAGGAAGCCGGCGTGCCGGCTGGCGTCATCAACCTGGTGTATGCCGACGGCCCCGTGGTGGGCGACGTGGTGTTCAAGCACCGCGACTTCGCCGGCATCCATTTCACCGGCTCCACCAAAGTATTCCAGACCATCTGGCAGGAAATCGGCCAGAATATCGCCAGCTACAAGTCCTACCCGCGCATCGTGGGCGAAACCGGCGGCAAGGACTTCATCGTGGCCCACCGCTCGGCCCACGCCAAAGCCGTGGCCGTGGGCATCTCGCGCGGTGCGTTTGAATACCAGGGCCAGAAATGCTCCGCCGCCTCCCGCGTCTACCTGCCCAGCAACCTGGCCGATGAAATCCTCGGCTATGTGAAGGAAGACCTCGCCTCTTTCAAAATGGGCGACGTGGAGGATTTTGGCAACTTTATCAACGCCGTCATCAGCGAAGTTTCCTTCGACAAGCTCGCCAAATACATCGACGGCGCGAAGGCCGACCCAAACGCCGAAATTATCGCCGGCGGCGGCTACGACAAGTCGAAAGGCTACTTCATCGAGCCCACCGTCATCGTGGCCAAAGACCCGAAATATATCACGATGTGCGACGAGCTGTTCGGTCCCGTCGTCACGGTGTACGTCTACGACGCCGACCAATTCGAGGAAACCCTGGAGCTGGTCGATTCGACTTCGCCCTACGCCCTCACCGGGGCCATATTCGCGCAGGACCGGTACGCCATTGACTTAGCGTCGAAGAAACTGATGCACGCTGCCGGCAACTTCTACATCAACGACAAACCCACCGGCGCGGTCGTGGGCCAGCAGCCCTTCGGCGGGGCCCGCGCCTCCGGCACCAACGACAAGGCCGGTTCCATCCTGAACCTGCTCCGCTGGGTATCGCCCCGCGCAATCAAGGAAACCTTCGTGCCCGTCACCGACTACCGCTACCCCTTCCTCGGGGCCGTCCCGGCCGAGGATTTGAACCGCGACACCGGCTTGTAAGCCGAAATAAAAAAGGCCCGCATCGAATGATGCGGGCCTTTTTTATTTATCCTCACGGTCGCGGTAATCGGGGTCTTCTGAGTCGAAGCGGATATTCAACTGGGTGATGCCGGTGTCTTCGTAAACGTCGTGCAGGCGCAGCGTCAAATCCAACTCCGGCAGGAATATTTCATCAGTAAACTCGGCCAGAGCCGTGAACGACCACATGCCGCTCTCCTCGCGCCGGTACCATTCCACCAGGCAGGTTGCCTGCGAAACCAGTAAATAATGCTTCAGCGAAGGCAACTGCTTGTACTGATTAAACTTCCAGCTACGGTCCCGGATTTCGGTCGATTTCGAAAGCACTTCAATCACTAAGATGGGCGATTTCATTGTGCGCTCGGCCAGTAGGTCAGCTGGCTCGCAGGTTACCTGTACATCAGGATAGTTGTAGTATCGCCCTGATTCCACGGCCAGTTGCACGTTTTCGGTAAATACCCGGCACGACTTGCCCCGTAATCCGGCTCGCATGGCAAAAGCACAGTTCAATACCAACGTGTTGTGCTTTGCCGTGCCTCCGGCCATCGCAAATAATTCGCCCTCAAAAAACTCATGGCGCACGCCGCTCCGCGTTTCGAGGGCCATGTATTCTTCTACCGTATATAACCGTTGCCGTGCCTGTTCCATAAGTTTCTGCCTGATACCCAAAGATACTCCCGAACCAGCCGGGCATTCCCAGTTCCACGGTCCCGCGTAAAGCTGCTAATCAGCAGTCGCAGGGTTGCCCATCGTCCAAGCCATCATCGCCAAAACGCGACTGAATGGCCCGGATTTCCTCGCCATCCAGCGGCTTATGAATCAGACCGGCTACCAGGCCATATTGCTTGGATTTTTCCAGGTCCTGCAACGCCAATGATGAAGTGAGGATGTATATGTGGCAGGTGCCGCGCAACGCCTCCTGGTGGGGAGCCAGGGCATCGAGAAACTGCCAGCCGCTCATCATCGGCATGTTCAAATCAAGAAATACGACCCGGGGCAGGCGCTGCTTTTTACCCACCAGCTTATCCAGCGCCTCCTGCGCCGACTGAAACGTGCAGATGCAGTTGGAAAACCCTTCGACCCGCAACAGATTTTCGGTGAGATAGTTGGCGAGGCCATCGTCATCAATGAGGTAGGTTTTCATCTGCATGGGGCTTGAAATAGAGCGTGAATTCGGTTCCGGCATCGGGGCGGCTGGCCACGGCCACCTGCCCGCCCATGGCCTCTACGTGCGCCCGCACCAGGTACAGGCCAATGCCGCGCCCGGCCTGCCCCGTGTGGAAGCGCCGGTAGAGCTGAAAAATATGGTCGCCGGCCTGCTCCCGGTCAAACCCCGAGCCATTATCGCGCACCGTAATGGTCAGCCCCTCAGCCGGATTCGCGGTGGCCGCGATGGCAATTACCAGCGGCCGGGCATCGGCCCGGTACTTGATGGCGTTGGAAATCAGGTTGTGAAAGATGCTGTGAAAATAGGCCCGGCTGCCAGACACGCGCAGGTCGGCCGGAATAGCAATACGGAGCTGGCCGCTCGCGGCTTGCAATGCCCCATGCAAGCCCTGCAATGCCTGCTGGCACACAACGGCCAGCGCCACCGGCTCGGGCCGGTAGCCGGCCTGCTCGTCGCGCACCGACAGAATCTCGTTCATGTCGGTCAGCACCCCGTTGAGCAGCCGCAGGCTGGTGCGCAGGTTCTGCAGAGAGGTGTCAAACACCGCCGACTGTTTGTCCACGCGGGCCAGCAGGTCGCTAAAGCCCAGGGCATTGGCCAGCGGTGCCCGCAGGTTGTGCGATACGATGTAAGTGAACTGCTGCAAGTCGGCATTCTGGCCAATTAGCTTCTCGGTCAGCAACTGCCGCTGCCGTTCGGCCTGCTTGCGGGGCGTGATGTCCTGCATGGCCCCAATCATGCGCACGGCCTGCCCCGCCGCATTGCGCAGCAGGTAGCCCCGGTCAAATACCTCGGCCCAGGTACCATCGGCCCGCCGGAACCGGTATTCCTCCTGCCAGAAAAGGTTTGTGGTTTCAAAGGCCGCGTGCCGCAGGCCCGCCACCACGCGTGGGCTGTCGTCGGGATGCACACAGTCGGCCCACTTGCTGAAGGGCGTGGGGTTTTCGATGAGTTGGTACCCGAATAGGTTTTCAAACCCCTCGCCCCAATACAGCGTGTCGTCGCTGACGGTCCAGTCGTAGATGGCGTCGCTGGTGGCCTTCAGGGCGTAGGCCAGCCGCTCGTTGCTGAGGCGCAGGTCTGCTTCCACCTGTTTTTCCTTGGTCAGGTCATGCACCACGCCCACCAGCTGGCAGCAGCGGCCCCGCTCATCGGGCACCGGCGTCACGCTCACTTCGCCCGTCACCTGGCCCGTGGGGTAGTCAGAAGTCTCCTGCCACACCACGCGCTCCATGCGGGCAATGGCCTCGCGGTACTTCGTGAGCACCAGGCTGAGCGAGGGCTCTGGAATAATATCCTCCACGTAGCGGCCCAGCACCTGCGCTAGCGGCAGGCCGGTGGTTTTCTCAAATGCTTTGTTGGCAAAGATGAATCGGTAGCGTCCTTCCCCCTCCACATTCAGCACAAACGTAACATCGGCAATGGTGTCAAAAAGGACCGAAAGCTGGTGTTCCCGTTCCGCCAGGGCCGCATTAGCCGCCGTGAAGTCGCTCAAAGAATCAGCAGGATTATACATGGAGAGGAAAGAATAGCGTCCAGCTTGCCCCTAAAGAAAGCACATTCAATCCAAACAAAAGCCCGTAATGCGCCGAATATTTCCGCTCGCTGTTATACCAGCAGGCCGTCATCACCGGCCCAAACTGTTCGTCCTCCCAGCGGTTCACGTTTCAACATTGCGCCCCAACCCCGTGGGCGCTACCTTTGCCCTTCAGCGCCCGTGAGGCCTGAATGCTATATAATTGACCTCTATGTACCTAGCCCTGCCGGCTGCCAATTATCAGCCTTCCGATTATCTGCCCATTGTCATCCAATTTGGTCTGGCCCTGGCTTTCGTAGCCTTCGCCATGATTGTTTCGCACATGGTGGGCCCCAAGCGCCACAGCACGGTGAAGGACGCTTCCTTCGAGTGCGGCATCGAATCCGTGGGCAACGCCCGCACCCCCATTTCGGTGAAATACTTCCTCACGGCCATTGTTTTCGTGTTGTTTGATGTGGAAGTCATCTTCATGTACCCTTGGGCGGTGAACTTCCGCGAGCTCAACAAGGACGGATACTACGGCTTCATCGAGATGCTCATCTTCATGGCGCTGCTGCTGGCGGGTTTCTTCTATATCATCAAAAAGGGTATTCTGCGCTGGAATGAAGCGCCCGCCGGCCAAACTTTCGCCAATGCCCCGGTGTTGGAAAACCGGCCCGCTCAAGTAGCGAAAGCCGCCTAATCTGCTTGTCTCTTATAACTATGGCTGATAACCGAGTTCCTGAAATAAAAACCGTTGACGCTCCCGAGGGCGTCGAGGGCGCTGGCTTTTTCGCTACCTCGCTGGAGAAGGTAGTGGGCATGGCCCGTGCCAACTCGCTCTGGCCCCTGCCCTTCGCCACGTCCTGCTGCGGCATCGAGTTCATGGCCACCATGGGCTCGCACTACGACATCTCGCGTTTCGGCTCCGAGCGCCCCAGCTTCTCGCCCCGCCAGGCCGATTTGCTCATGGTAATGGGCACCATTGCCAAGAAGATGGCCCCCATCGTGAAGCAGGTATATGAGCAGATGGCCGAGCCCCGCTGGGTGCTGGCTATGGGTGCCTGTGCCTGCTCGGGCGGCATTTTCGACTCGTACTCCGTGCTGCAAGGCATCGACCGCATCATCCCGGTCGACGTGTATGTGCCCGGCTGCCCGCCCCGCCCCGAGCAAGTCATCGACGGCCTGATGCGCGTGCAGGACCTGGCCCGCAACGAGTCCTTCCGCCGCCGCAATGCCCCCGAATACCAGGCCCTGCTGGCGTCTTATAACATTAAGTAGATTTTTCTTTAGAACTCAGAACGTAGAACTCAGAGCTCAGAATTCAAGGCTTCACCTTCATATCTGACTCCCTATTTCTAAGCTCTATGTTCTAAGCTCTGAGCTCTGAATATGACTCCTCAAGATGCTGCCGCCGCGCCCGAAGCGCCCGTTGCCGAAGACCCGATAAAGGCCCAGAATGCGCAGGTGCTGGCGTTGCTCACCCGCCTGTTTGGCGACAGCACCTTCACCGACGTGCATGAGCCCTACGGCCTGCTCACGGCGACCACCACGCGCGAGAAAATCCACGAAATCATCGCCGGTCTGCAGCAGGACCAGGAATTGAAATTCCACTTCCTGACCACGATGTGCGGCATCAACTACCCCGAGAACCTAGGCCAGGAGCTGGGCATGATTTACCACCTGCACAGCATGACGAAGAACATCCGGTTGCGCCTGAAAATCTTCTTTCCAGTTGCCGACCCGGTAGTACCGACCCTAACCGACCTCTACAACGCGGCCAACTGGATGGAGCGCGAAGCCTACGATTTCTTCGGCGTCATCTTCACTGGCCACCCCAATCTCATCCGCATCCTCAACGTGGAGGACATGGACTACTTCCCGATGCGGCGCGAATACCCCGTGGAGGACGGTACCCGCGAAGACAAAACTGACCTGTTTTTCGGCCGCTAGGCCCCTGATAATCATATCATGGCAGTAAACGACGCCCTGGCAGGCACCCACAAAATCATCGAAGAGGCCGCTGCCCAGCGCCCCGGTCAGTTGATGCCCATTCTCAACGACTTCAGCCAGGAGCTGACGACGCTGAACCTGGGCCCGACGCACCCCGCCACGCACGGCATTTTCCAGAACATCCTGCAAATGGATGGCGAGCGCATCGTGTCCGGCGTGCCCACCATCGGCTACATCCACCGGGCCTTCGAAAAACTGGCCGAGCGCAAGCCGTTCTACCAGATTACCACGCTGACGGACCGGATGAACTACTGTTCGTCGCCCATCAACAACCTGGGCTGGCACATGACGGTAGAGAAGCTGCTCGGCGTGACCGTGCCGAAGCGTGCGCAGTACATTCGAGTGATTATGATGGAGTTGGCCCGCATTGCTGACCATCTTATCTGCAACTCCATTCTGGGCGTGGACACGGGGGCTTTTACCGGCTTCCTTTACGTGTTCCAGGAGCGCGAGAAGATTTACGAGATTTACGAGGAGGTGTGTGGTGCCCGCCTCACCACCAACATGGGCCGCGTGGGCGGCATGGAGCGCGACCTTTCGCCGGTTGCGCTCGACAAGCTTCGCGCCTGGCTGAAAAGCTTCCCGGTGGTGATGAAGGAGTTCGAGAGCATGTTCAACCGCAACCGAATTTTCATGGACCGCGTGGTAAACGTGGGCCCGATTTCGGCGGAGAAAGCGTTGAGCTACGGTTTCACCGGCCCCAACCTACGGGCCGCCGGCGTCGACTACGACGTACGCGTTATGAACCCGTATTCGAGCTACGAAGATTTCGAGTTTGATATTCCGGTGGGCACCAACGGCGACACTTATGACCGGTTCATTGTGCGCAACGAGGAAATCTGGCAGAGCCTGCGCATCATTAATCAGGCCCTCGACAGGCTGCCCGACGGCCCCTACCACGCCGATGCCCCGCACTACTACCTGCCCACCAAGCCGGAAGTATACAAGAACATGGAGGCCCTGATTTACCACTTCAAAATCGTGATGGGCGAGATTGATGCGCCTGTGGGCGAGGTATATCACGCGGTGGAAGGCGGCAATGGCGAGTTGGGTTTCTACCTGGTTTCGGACGGGGGCCGCACGCCGTATCGCCTGCACTTCCGCCGGCCCTGCTTCATTTATTATCAGGCTTACCCTGAGATGGCCGTGGGCACGACCCTGTCGGACGCCATCGTTATTCTCTCGTCCATGAACGTCATCGCTGGCGAACTGGACGCTTAGTTTTTGTTGAAATTGACTGCTATGGAGCCGACGACCTCGCCCAAAAAATTGCAATTCTCTCCCGCTGGCCAGGCGGAAATCAAGCGCCTGCTCACGCACTATCCGGAAGACCGGAGCAAGTCGACCCTGCTGCCGATTCTACACATCGCGCAGGCTGAGTTCGGCGGTTGGGTGAGCCCCGAAGTGCAGGACTTGGTAGCCGAAACCCTTGGCATCAAGCCGATTGAAGTATACGAGGTGTCGTCATTTTACACCATGTTCAACCTCAAGCCGGTGGGCAAGCATGTGCTGGAAATCTGCCGCACTGGCCCCTGCATGCTACGCGGCTCCGACGAGCTGACGGCCAATCTGGAGCGCATCACCGGGGCCAAAGTGGGCGGCACTTCGCCCGACGGCAATTTTACCCTGAAAGAAGTGGAGTGCTTGGCTGCCTGCGGCTTTGCCCCCGTGGTGCAAGTGCGCGAGCAGTATTACGAAAAGCTCGACACGCCCGAAGCGGTGGATGCCATGCTCAATGAGTTGCGCGGTCAGGTTCATCGCCCCATCCTGTCGTGGGAAGAAAACAGCAGCCTGCCCAACTCCCTGAAGAACAACTAAAACGATGGCCGACCAAAATCAGGATTTGCCGCTTATCATTTCAGAAATTCTCATCGAAATGCATGAGATGAAAGATGACATCCGGGCCATGAAGGAAGCCTTGAATCGTACTGCTTCGGTTGTTTTAAAGCAACAAGAGCACACAAACAGCATCCTGACTGTTTTTCAAGAGGAAAGCAAAAAGAATATGGAATTCATGACTTATTCCATTAGCAAAGCACTGGGGCAGCAACAAGCTACCAATCAGGATTTTGAATCCCGATTGAAGCGTCTGGAACAGCAGCACCAATAGCTTAAAAGTCATCAGCACAACGCTTAATCTTATGGGCCGCAAGCTATTAACCGAACATATCAACGTCGAAGGCATCAATACCTTCGAGGTGTACCGCAAGCACGGCGGCTACCGCTCCGTGGAAAAGGCGCTCAAAACCATGACGCCCGACGAGGTAACGGAAGAAGTGAAGAAGTCGGGCCTGCGCGGGCGCGGCGGCGCAGGCTTCCCCGCTGGCATGAAATGGGGTTTCCTGGCCAAGCCGGAGGGCGTGCCGCGCTACCTCGTTTGCAACGCCGACGAATCGGAGCCGGGCACCTTCAAGGACCGTCAGCTGATGACGAAACTGCCCCATCTGCTCATTGAGGGCATGATTACGGGCAGCTACGCCCTGGGTGCGCGCACCAGCTACATCTACATCCGCGGCGAGCTGTTGTACGTGCTGCGCATTCTCGAAAAGGCCATTGCCGAAGCTTATGCGGCCGGTTTCCTGGGCGAGAACATTCTCGGCTCGGGCTACTCGCTCGATTTGCACGTGCATCCCGGTGGCGGGGCTTATATCTGCGGCGAAGAAACCGCGCTGCTGGAATCGCTGGAAGGCAAGCGTGGTAACCCGCGCAACAAACCGCCATTTCCCGCTGTGCAGGGCCTCTACGCCCGCCCCACGGTGGTGAACAACGTGGAAACCATTGCGGCCGTGCCGGTTATCGTGAACGAGGGCGGCGACGAGTACGCCAAAATTGGCATCGGCAAAAGCACGGGCACCAAGCTGATTTCGGCCTGCGGCCACCTCAACAAGCCGGGCATCTACGAAATTGAGCTGGGCCTGCCGGTAGAGGAATTCATCTACTCCGATGAGTACTGCGGCGGCATCTGGAAAGGCCGCGACCTGAAGGCCGTGGTGGCCGGTGGTTCGTCGGTGCCGATTCTGCCGAAAGAGTTGATTCTGAAAACTGCCACTGGTGAAAACCGCCTGATGACGTATGAGTCGTTGAGCGACGGCGGCTTTGTGACGGGCACCATGCTTGGCTCGGGCGGCTTCATTGCGATGGACGAAACGACGTGCATTGTGAAGAACACCTGGAATTTCTCCCGCTTCTACCACCACGAGTCGTGCGGGCAGTGCTCGCCCTGCCGCGAGGGTACGGGCTGGATGGAAAAGGTGCTGCACCGTTTGGAGCACGGTCACGGCTCCATGCACGACATCGACCTGCTGGTGAGCGTGGCCAAGCAGATTGAAGGCAACACCATTTGCCCCCTGGGCGAAGCAGCCGCGTGGCCAGTAGCGGCCGCCGTGCGCCACTTCCGCCACGAGTTTGAGTGGCATGTGATGAACCCGAAAGAAGCTACGGCTCCCGGCGCTGCATATCGTGGCGCGGCCGTGCTGGCGTAATTATTAGAATTTAGATATCAGAGCTTAGAACTTAGAAGGACATTGTATTTAACATCAGGAGCTTCAATCCTCTTGATTCTAACATCTTGGTTCTAAGTTCTCAAATCAAAGACAATGGCTAAAATAACGTTCGACGGCATTGAGGTGGAAGTTCCCGATGGAACGACCATCATGAACGCGGCCCGCCAGATTGGCGGCAGCATTGTGCCGCCCGCCATGTGCTACTACACTCCCCTGAAGGGCTCGGGCGGCAAGTGCCGCGCTTGCTTGGTGAAGGTGTCGGCCGGCTCGGCCAAAGACCCGCGCCCTATGCCCAAGCTCGTGGCTTCATGCATTACGACGGTGCAGGACGGCATGGTGGTGGAAAACACCATCAACCAGCAGGTGATGGACGTGCGCAAAGGCATCGTGGAGATGCTGCTCATCAACCACCCGCTCGACTGCCCGGTGTGCGACCAGGCCGGCGAGTGCAGCCTGCAGGATTTTGCTTTCGAGCACGGCCTGAGCACCACCCGCTACGAAGAAGAGCGCCGCACCTTCGAGAAAATCGACATTGGACCGCTCATTCAGCTGCACATGACGCGTTGCATCCTGTGCTACCGTTGCGTGTACACTGCCGACCAGCTTACCCCCGAGCGCGTACACGGCGTGCTGGGCCGCGGCGATGCCTCGGAAATTGGCACCTACATCGAGAACATCATCGACAACGAGTTCAGCGGCAACGTTATCGACGTGTGCCCGGTGGGCGCGCTGACCGATAAAACCTTCCGTTTCAAGCAGCGCGTATGGTTCACGAAACCCGTGGATGCCCATCGCGACTGCCAGACCGACAAGTGCAACGGCCGCGTAACCCTGTGGTACAAAGGCAAGGATGTGCTGCGCGTAACGGCCCGCAAGGATGCCTACGGCGAAGTGAAGGAGTGGATTTGCAACACTTGCCGCTTCGACAAAAAGGAAACCTCGGACTGGGTCCTCGAAGGGCCGGCGCACATCAGCCGCGCCTCGGTGATTGCCCAGAACCATTACGAATTGCCGGTGGTGAACCCGCAGGTAATTCAGGATTTGCCCGAAAGCACCACCCGTGAACTGGAGCGCAACCCGCCGTTGCGGCTGGGCGGTTTGAATAACTAAGCAGAACGATAATAGACAGCACATTATGCTGAACGCAGCGAAGCATTTCTACCGCAACAGTAATAGCTACTTTCCCGGTAGAGATGCTTCGGCTTTGCTCAGCATGACGTGCGAAAAGCTTCAAATACTATAACATGACTCTCCCCGCTCTGGGCTGGCAAGGCCTCGTCGTTCTGGTAACCTTCGGCGTTTCGCTGCTGATTGCCACGTATTGCACCTACGCCGAGCGCGTAATTGCCGCATTTCTGCAGGACCGGGTAGGCCCGGACCGCGCCGGTCCGTTCGGCCTGCTTCAGCCCCTGGCCGATGCCGTGAAGCTGTTCACCAAGGAAGAATTCTTCCCCGCCGGGGCCAACCGGGCGCTGTTTGTGTTCGGCCCTTCGCTGGCGATGGTCACGGCGCTGATGTCGTCGGCGGTTATTCCGTTCGGCAATTTTCTACAGTTCGGTGATACCATTATTCACCTGCAAGGCATCGAAATCAACGTGGGTATGCTGTATGTGTTCGGTATGGTTTCGCTGGGCGTGTATGGGATTATGATTGGCGGCTGGGCTTCGAACAACAAGTTCTCGCTGCTGGGGGCCATCCGCGCGGCTTCGCAGAACATCAGCTACGAGCTGGCCATGGGCCTCGCCCTGATTGCCGTGCTGATGATGTCGGGCACGCTTTCGCTGCGCGAAATCACCTTGCAGCAGTCGGTAGCCGGCGAGTGGCACTTCTGGAACATCGCCAAGCAGCCGCTGGGCTTCGTCATCTTCATCGTCTGTGCTTTTGCCGAGACGAACCGCACGCCCTTCGACTTGCCCGAGTGCGAAACCGAGCTCATCGGCGGCTACCACACCGAGTATAGCTCCATGAAAATGGGCCTATACCTGTTTGCCGAGTACATCAACGTGTTCGTGGCTTCGGCCGTGATGAGCGTGCTTTATTTCGGCGGCTTCAACTTCCCCTTCCAATACGAGCTGCGCGATTGGTTCGTATCGAACCGTGGGATGGAACTGGTGACGGCTCAGAATATCATCACCATTCTCGGGCTGGTGGGCTTCTTTGGCAAAATCTTCGCCTTCATCTTCTTCTTCATGTGGGTGCGCTGGACGCTTCCGCGCTTCCGCTACGACCAGCTGATGCGCCTGGGCTGGACCATCCTCATCCCTCTGGCTATTTTCAATATCCTGCTCACGGGCGGCCTGATTACGTTCGGCGTAATTAAATAACGACCTATGGAATCCTTAAGCAAACGCGCCAAAGTCCTCGAAAAGAAGCCCATGACCCTGGCCGAGCGGGCTTACCTGCCGGCTATTTTCCAGGGCTTGTCTATTACGATGCAGCACTTTTTCCGGGCTGCCACCAAGAAGCAGGTCACCATTCGCTACCCCGAAGAAACGCGTCCATTCTCCCCTGTTTTCCGCGGGCTGCACGTGCTGAAGCGCGATGAAGCCGGCCGCGAGCGCTGCACCGCCTGCGGCCTCTGCGCCGTGGCCTGTCCCGCCGAAGCCATTACGATGGTGGCTGGCGAGCGCAAAAAAGGCGAGGAAGGCCTCTACCGCGAGGAGAAATACGCGGTGAGCTATGAAATCAACATGCTGCGCTGCATCTTCTGCGGCCTGTGCGAAGAAGCCTGCCCCAAAGCCGCCGTGTACCTGCAAGCCGATAAAATGGCCCCACCGCGCTTCGAGCGCGACGAGTTCATCTACGGCAAAGACCGGCTGGTGGAGCCCGTGACGCCGGACAACCGCTCGAAACGCGGCATCCAACTCACGCCCGAGCAGGCTGATAAGCTGCGCACGCAAATTCAATCGGCGTGATATCAAATTTAGTTGCCATAAGGACTGCTAAACCCAGAAGTGAAACCACTTTTTAATCATCATGCTCACTAGCTCCACATTCTATTTCTTTGCTTTTTTAGCACTGTTGTTAGCAGTAGTTGTCGTGACTGCGAAGAATCCCATCTATAGCATTCTTAGCCTAATAGGTGTCTTCTTCTGCTTATTTGTTCACTATTTGATGTTGAATGCGCAATTCCTCGCAGCTGTAAACATCATCGTGTATGCTGGAGCCATCATGGTGCTGTTCTTGTTCGTGATTATGTTCCTGAATTTAAACGTTGAAACAGAACCTCATAAACCATTAATGGCCAAGGCTTCTGGTGTAATTGCCGGTGGTTCGCTGCTGCTGATTCTGGTAGCTGCCATGCGCAACGTGAACCCCGCCGGCTATGACCCCACCAGCTTCAATTCGCAGATTGGCATGGTGGACAAGCTGGGCATGGTGCTGTTCAAGGAATATGCACTGCCGTTTGAGCTAGCTTCCATCCTGCTGCTGGCGGCCATGGTAGGCTCGGTGATGCTGGGCAAGCGCGAAACGGGCGAGCGGAATTTCTAAATACCACTAATTTTAAAAAAACCGGCAGCTGAAAATTCAGTTGCCGGTTTTTTTGTGTCTGCCCGTAATTTGCTACGGACTGGCCAAGGGTTGCTGTTGTCTTAACCGTCTATCTACTGACATTTTAACATACGATGAAAACTCAAAATGCACTTGCCAGCTCAGAAGAAATCGGAGAACTGGGCGTACAGCATTTAAAGCGCTTTTGGTCGCATTCGCTGGCGAAACGCAATGGCGTGTTCATCGAGCAAGATGAACGGAACTGGCGTTTTGACAACGTGATTCTGAACGGCCTTTGCTTGCCGCTGGAGGAAACCACGCGCTACCTGATGCAGGTGGCTCCAAGCTTTGCGGAGTTTGAAAACTGGATTCTTTCAAAAAATAACGGGCAGATTGACCCATTACAAATTGAACGACTCAATAGCATCATTTCTCAGCAGCCTTATCCGGAGAGCCTGAAGCAGAATCTCCGCAAAATTGAGAGCGAGGAGGATGTTTTGAGCGCTGAAGATTTAGCTTTCTGGGATGAGCATGGCTATGTAATTCTACGCGCTGCCGTTTCGAAAGCGCAAGCGCGGGCGACCGAAAATGCCGTTTGGGAGGTACTGTCAATGGACCCGAACGATTCTGCCACTTGGTATGAAAAGCCCATTGGTAAAGGAATTATGATGGATTTCTACCATCACCCCACACTGCTCGAAAATCGTCAGTCGAAACGAATTCAGAAGGCTTTCGCCCAACTGTGGCAAACGGCCGACTTATGGAAAACGACCGACCGCACCAGCTTTAATCCGCCCGAAACGGCTAGCTACCACTTTCAGGGGCCGCACTTGCATTGGGACATGAGCCTGGAGCCGCCGTTGCATTTTGGTACGCAGGGCCTCCTGTATCTGTGCGACACGCCGGCTGAGCAGGGCGCATTCTGCTGCGTGCCGGGTTTCCACCGCAAACTGGAGGACTGGTTGGCCGCGCTGCCCAAAGGCACCGACCCGCGCCAGGTGAACCTGGATGCGCTGACCGTGCCCATTGCGGCCGAAGCCGGTGATTTCGTTATCTGGCACCACGCCCTGCCGCACGGCAGCAGCCCCAACCACGGCACCTACCCGCGCATCGTGCAGTACCTGAATATGTACCCGGTCGAGTTCAAGGAAAATATAGCTTGGCTGTAATTGGGCAACACAGCACAATATTTCCGTCTCCGTCAAAACAGCCGCGCCGAACCCAATGGGTTCGGCGTGGCTGTTTAACATTAATTCTAAATTGGAATAGCTTGCTTGACGAATAGAATATCCTAATAATCAGAGGACCATTAATTGTATACAGCAGCAGCAGTCGTATTAACCTGCGCAACAACCGTGGCGCGGATGGGCACGGAACGGTAGGTGGGCACGCGCATTTTGTGCATCGGCGAAGCCACCAGCTGCACTTGCATCAGGGAAGCAGCAAGGGCACTCCAGAACAGGAAAACGGCGGCGAAGATGGACAGCTTAGACATATATGCGAGTGGTGAAGTGCTTAACTGATGCAAACCTACTAGACCGGGGCTCGGTCGGATTTTCAACTTCGCCCAAATAGGTTCGCCGTTCGACCAAGGCGCTTGATTGCCCGGCAAACGGTTGGTTTTGCGGCACCAATACCAACTACCCTGACTAGAAGCACAGAAACTACTGCGCCCTAATCTTCCTTCCCATACTTAAGCAGCAGCGGCGACTGAAGTATCAGTCGCCGATTCTATTTCTACCGCACCAGGTTTTCCAGGTCGTTTTGGTCGCGCGGGCGGCCGGCGGCGCGTTTGGCTTGTAGCAGGTGCTGGTACTGAATCAGCCGCACGTTTATGCCGTCCTGCTCAACATCGGTGGCGGCGGCGTAAGCTTCGGAAAATTCCAAGCCTTTGAGCTGGGTAATAACGTCGATAGCAACCGGCGGGCGGCCGAAGGTGAAAACGTCCATGGCCGGATTGTGGAGGAAGTTGTGCGCCGTCATGTCAAAAACGGGCATCCCGAAGTGCTGGAAGGCGCGCACCAGCCGCTCATAGTTTTCGGCCGATTTCTCGACCCACAATCCAGGTCGCCGGTGGTGCAGCTGTAGCCGTGCATGATGACCGAATAGCCGCCCACCAGCACGTAGCGCACCTCGTGCAGCCACAAGGCCCGCAGGAAATCCTGAAAATCGGGGTTTAACAGATTACCCATTGCGGTGGGAGTGCCGGCGCGTGGCAAACGCCGTGCGGTCGAGCCGGGGCGGGTTATCGAGGTCGTAACCGTAGGCCACGCTGTTGAGGTAGGCGGCGGCACGCAGCCGCTCGGCCATCGTGGCGGGCTGATGGCGGGCGTGGTATTGGGCGGCCTGCTCGTGGGTGCCGGCGTGGTGGGCGGTGCGGTCGAGGCGGAAGGGCATTATCAATAGATTTGAGGCATTATTCAATTTGAAGCATTAATATGACAAGTCCAACTAAAAAAACACTTTTCACTATGTTCTGGCTATCTGTAGCCATTAACATCATAATTCAAATTGTTTTTCATCCTTTCATTGCCGGTGGGAATGATGCTGTTTCACTTGCCAGCGCACTTATTGGGCGTGCTGTTGCCTTTTTACTGCTTCCACTCATCGCGCTTGGGATTATACGTCTGATAACATACTTCACAAAGCGCCCTATCAGGCAGGAAACAATTATCTTATGGATTGCATGGGCTATTTTTTTTGTAGTCAGTACGCTGAGCTATTTATGATGAATAAACTGGAATAACAGCAGCGGCGACTGATGCATCAGTCGCCGCTGCTGTTATTCCAGTTTCAAAGTTGCTTTGGTGCATACTTGTTTAAGCAGGCTTGCAGTGTGCGTTCATCAATATCCAGTGCTCGCGTTGACAACCTTGCGAACTCAGTTTTTCGCTCTGGGTAGGTCCTGTCTAAGATTACCAAATAGGTTGAAGTAGAGCGGTAGCCTATTTCGGTTTTAATGATTGGTAATGCTTTTCCCCAAGAGAGAAACCCGAATTCAGCAGACCATATTCCGCTATGCCCGATTTTGAGTTGTGGCCCTTGGTCGAAACCTCTTTTAACTGCCTGCCATATGGTGAATAGTCCTAATAAAGGAACAGCTAAGGCCCACCACGACTCAATCCAATAAGCGAACACAGAACCCCCTAATAGAACCGCTAATCCAATCAGAATATCAAACAGAATTACGCTTTGAGAAAACCCTATTTCGAGTTCGAAGCTGGTTTGTTTCTTGCCGAATTTGGGCTTTTTCATTTAGCTACTTCGCCACCACCGCCGTCTTAATGCTCAGTTCCTTGAGCTGCACCTCCGAAATAGGAGAGGGCGAGTCAATCATCACATCACGCCCCGAATTATTCTTCGGGAAGGCGATGAAGTCGCGGATGGAATCGGAGCCGCCGAAGAGGCTGCACAGACGGTCGAAGCCGAAGGCGAGGCCGCCGTGGGGCGGCGCGCCGTACTCGAAGGCGTCGAGCAGGAAGCCGAACTGGGCCTGGGCTTCTTCGGGGGTGAAGCCGAGGAGGCCGAACATGCGCGACTGCACGGCGCGGTCGTGGATGCGGATGGAGCCGCCGCCTATTTCTACGCCGTTTATCACGAGGTCGTAAGCGTTGGCGCGGGTCTGGCCGATGGTGGCCGGGTTGTCGAGCAGGGCCAAATCCTCAGGCTTGGGTGAGGTGAAAGGGTGGTGCATGGCGAAGTGGCGGTTTTCCTCTTCGCTGAATTCGAGCAGCGGGAAGTCAATCACCCACAGCGGCGAGAAGGTATTGGCGTCGCGAAGGCCCAGGCGGCGGCCCATTTCGAGACGTAGCTCGCTCATGGCTTTGCGGGTTTTGGCTTCGGAGCCGGCCAGCAGTAGGATGAGGTCGCCGGGGTTGGCGTGGAAGGCGGCACTCCACTTCTGCAATTCCTCCTGCGAGTAGAACTTGTCGACCGAGGATTTCACCTGGCCGTCGGCTTCCACGCGGGCGTAGATGAGGCCGGTGGCCCCAATTTGGGGGCGCTTCACCCACTCGGTCAGCTCGTCGAGCTGCTTGCGGGTGTAGGCGGCGCAGGTGGCGGCGTTGATGCCCAGCACCAGTTCGGCGCTGTCGAATACGGGGAAGCTTTGTCCTTTCACGGTTTCGGTGAGGTCGGCGAACTTCATTTCGAAGCGGGTGTCGGGCTTGTCGTTGCCGTAGTCGCGCATGGCGTCGGCGTAAGTCATGCGGGGTACGGTGGGGAAATCGAGGCTTTTGATTTCCTTGAAGAGGTAGCGCACCAAGCCCTCGAACATGTCGAGGATGTCTTCCTGGGTCACGAAGGCCATTTCGCAGTCAATCTGCGTGAATTCGGGCTGGCGGTCGGCGCGCAGGTCTTCGTCGCGGAAGCACTTCACAATTTGGAAGTAGCGGTCGAAACCCGACACCATGAGCAGCTGCTTGAACGTCTGGGGCGACTGCGGCAGAGCGTAAAATTCGCCGGGATTCATGCGGGAGGGCACCACGAAATCACGCGCGCCTTCGGGCGTGGACTTAATGAGGACGGGCGTTTCGACTTCGATGAAGTCCTGGCCATCGAGGTAGCGGCGCACGGCCTGGGCCATTTTGTGGCGCAGCATGAGGTTGTTGCGCACGGGCGTGCGGCGCAGGTCGAGGTAGCGGTACTTCATCCGCAGGTCGTCGCCGCCGTCGGTATCGTCTTCGATGAGGAAGGGTGGCAGCTTTGCGGGGTTCAGAATCTCAACTTTCTCGGGGCGGATTTCGATGCCGCCGGTCGGGATTTTATCGTTTTTGGAGTAGCGCTCGGTCACTTTGCCGGTCACGCTCAGCACGAACTCGCGGCCGAGGTGGCGGGCGGTTTCCCGCACGGCTTCGGCCTCCACGCCTTCTTCGAGGGTGATTTGGGTAAGGCCGTACCGGTCGCGCAGGTCAATCCAAAGGATGCCGCCTTTGTCGCGGGTGCGCTGCACCCAGCCGCAAAGCGTGACGGTTTGACCAATGTGTTCGGGGCGGAGCTCGCCGCAGGTGTGGGTACGTAGCATGGACCGCAGATTTTAACGGATTTGACGGATAAGAACGGATTCGTTCGGTTCCGCTTTTTTGTGCGAAGGTAGCCACTGGGCGGGCGGGGCAAAACCCAAACTTTGGTACGGAGTATGCAAAGGCTGCTGGCAACTGCGTTCCTTTGTTTTCTCAATCCCTTCAAATACCCATGAAATTCTTCCCCGCGCTCGCTCTGGCAACCGCTCTGCTGGCTGCCGGCACTGCCCAGGCTCAGACCAAAATCAAGACCAAGAGCAAGTCCGACAACTCAGGAACCGTCATTAAGTCTAAGTCCTCGGGCGATGCCGTGACGCTGGACGGCCCCATCAAGCGCATCGAAACGCTGTCGGGCATCGACGTATTTCCCAAGGCGAACTCGACCGATATCCTGCTCAGCTTCACCCAGCAGTTCACCAAGCCCGGTACGCTGGTAATGACCGACTACAAGAACAAGGTGATGTACCAGACCGAGCTGGACCCCGCCAACAACACCGGCGCGCCCGTAAACCTGGGCAAGATTCCGGCCGGCACCTACCTGGTAGAGGCCAAAACCGGCAACTACGTGTACTGGAAAAAGGTCCGGATTAAGTACCCCACCATTCGTCGGTAGGTAATCCTGTTTTCGAAAAAAGAACGTCATGCTGAGCTTGCCGAAGCATCTTATACCGCGCAAATAATCTATTTACTGCAGCGGTAGAGATGCTTCGGCAAGCTCAGCATGACGTTCTTCTGTATTGTTACCTATTCCTGCTCCGCTATGAAATTCGCCTCCCTCCTGCTGCTGTTTTTTGGCCTCACGGCTTTCGGTCCCGCGCCCAAGCTTACCACCGTGAAGCTGGCCTCCACCCTGAGCGTGGGCGTACCGGCGGGCTTTGCGCCCCTGCCCGACGATGGCATTGCCGTGAAATACCCATCGCCACGCAAGCCGCTGGCCGTATTTTCCAACCCCAGCGGGCGCGTGGATTTTAGCGTGGCCGTGCGCCCCACCACCTTCGAAAGCTTCGATTACGGCGTGCTGATTAAGATTTATAAGTCCAGCATTCAGCGCCTTTACACCAAGGTTGACTTCATCAAGGAAGACATTCGTACCGTAAACGGGCGCGATTTCATCTATTTCGAATTCGTTTCGACGGTGGCCGACAGCCGGCGCACCGGCAGCCAGCTGGCCCCAATCAAGCGCTATCAGGCGGTGCAATACGCCATTGAGGGCACGCAATTATACGTGTTCACCTTTGTGGCCCCGGCCGAGGAGCAGGCGCAGTGGCAGCCCACGGCCCAGGCCGTGATGGGGGCCATTGTGATGAAGAAATAAGCCGTGCCGGTCACCGACGAATATTTTATGGCCCAGGCGCTGGCCGAAGCCGAAAAAGCCTTCGCCGCCGATGAAATTCCCATCGGGGCCGTCGTCGTGTTCGAAAACCAGATAATCGGCCGAGGCTACAACCAGACCGAGCGCCTGCGCGACGTAACGGCCCACGCCGAAATGCTGGCCCTGACCGCCGCCGCCAACTACCTCGGCAATAAATACCTGGCCGACTGCACGCTCTACGTCACCATCGAGCCGTGCGTGATGTGCGCCGGGGCCAGCTATTGGGCGCAGGTGAAAGCCGTAGTTTTCGGGGCCGACGAGCCGAAAGTGGGCTTCCGGCGGCATGGGGCGCTATTGCACCCGCGCACCAAGCTGCGCGGCGGCGTGCGGGCCGAAGAATGTGCCGCCTTAATGCGGCGATTCTTCAGCTTGAAGAGGAAATAACACGGTACCAGGGCCGGGCCACCGTCAGGTTGGGGAATACGTTCCAAGCTTTGCCACATCCAACTCGACGCTTGAAGAGCACAAAAACCCGCTCCAGGTTATCGCCCCCATTGAAGAAAAGAAGTGCGGCAGGCCACATCGGCGCAGCGGATTAGCAAAGTCATTGATTTGTTGCGAAATCGATAATCCCAAGTAAAAAGCCCCGCCAGCAATGCCAGCGGGGCTTTTTAATGGCCTTGTTGAAGCAGCTACTATTGGCGCACCAAGCGGTGCGTTTGCACCCCTTCGGCGTTGCTCAGGCGGAGGAGGTAGACGCCAGTGACCACGCCCGTCAGGTCGAGGGTGCGGGTAGCAGTACCACCGTTGGCCAGCAGAAGCTGGCTGATGACCACGCGGCCCAGCGCATCCAGCACGGTCAGTTGGGTAGCCGAGCGGAAGCCAGTCAGCTCCAGCGTCACCGCGCCGGTGGGTGTAGGGTTGGGATAGAGCCGGAGGCTGGCCCCGGCAATACCGCTGGTTTTGCTCGCCGTTACCACGAGCACCGTCGAGGGCAGCGACACGCAGCCTTGCGCACTGGTCACCGTCACGGTGTAGGAACCCAGCTGGGCCGGCTGGCCGGTTACCACGTAGGTCTGGCCAGTGGCCCCCGGGATGGCCACCGAGTTCAGGTAGAACTGGTTGCCCGTGGCCGTGCCCGAGGTGAGCGTGGTCGTCGTCCCGTTGTAGGTCGCGGTCAGGGTCGGCGCGGCTGGGCGCGGGTTCACCGTGAGGGTGGCGGTGGCGGTGGCCGTAGCGCAACCGCCGGCAGCGGCTACGGTGTTGGTCACCGTGTAGGTGCCCGCCGAAGAAGTGGCCAGGGTAATGGCCCCGGTGCCGGCATTCAGACTCAGGCCCGCCGGCAAGGCACTGAATGTGCCGGCCGTAGCGCCCGTGCCCAGCGTGGGAGTAATGGCTGGCCCCGCCACCGGGCAGTAAGCCGGAGCGCCGTAGGCAAATGCCGCCGAGGGAGCCGCCGTGACCGTCACCTGCGCCGTCGCGGTGGTGGGGCAGCTGGCCGTGCCCCCGGCGTAGCTGATGGTGTAGGTGCCCGGCGTAGAAGAAGCCAGCGTGATAACGCCGGTCGTCGAATTAAGCGTCAGGCCGGAGGCCGAAGTGAAGCTGCCGCCCGTGGGGCCTGTCAGGGTAGGAACGGGATTGGCGCTGGCGGTCTGGCAGTAGCTAGCGGCTCCGTACGCAATGGTTGCCGTGGGGCACGTCACCGTGAAAGTCAGCGCATTGGAGGTGCCGGCCGGGGTGGTAACCGTGACGGGACCCGTGGTGGCCCCGCTAGGCACCGCCAGCACCACCTGCGTCGCCGAATTGCTGGTGAAGGTGCTGGTGGCCGTGCCATTGAAGCTGACCTGGGTGGCCCCGCCCAACAAGGTACCGGTGATGGTGACGCTGGTTCCCACGGTTCCGCTATTGGGCGAAATGCTGGTGAGCGTGGGCACGGGCACCGTAAAACTGGTGGTGCTGGTAGCAGTGCCTCCGGGCGCAGTAACGCTGACAGGCCCCGTTTGAGCACCGCCGGGCACTACCACGCCCGTGATTTGGGTACCGGCCGCATTCACCGTAAAGCTAGCCGTGACCGTGTTGGCCCCCGTGCCGCCGAAGGTGATGACGCTGGTGCCGGTCAGGTTGGTGCCGGTGATGGTGACCGTGGTGCCCGCGGGGCCGCTGGTGGGGGTGAAACTGGTAATGGTGGGAGCCGGCGCGGCCGCATTGAGCAGAATGCTCACCGATTGCGCGTCCTTGGGATTGGCCGATACCACGTCCAAATCGCCGTCCCCGTCCACGTCGGCCAGGGTGATGTAGTACTTCTGGTCGCCAAGGCGCAGATCGTAGCCGCCGCTGAAGGTACCGCTGCCATTGTTGAGGCGCACGCTCAGCGAGCTGCGCAGGTTGACGTTGCCGGTTATCATATCCAGGTCGCCATCAGCGTCCACATCGGCCGCCGCCACGTAGCCGCCAAAATCCGGGGCCGGGTCCGAGCCGCCCCCGAAGGTGCCGCTGCCGTTGGCCGTGTTGAGGCGCACGCTGGCTTCGGTAAGAATATCGAGGTAGCCATCGGCGTTGACATCGGCCAGGGCCAGCCCTGCGGCCGAGAGTACCGCCACGGTACTCCCGCCGACGTATGTACCGTTGCCGGCGTTCAGGCTAACCCGGACGCTGCCGTTGCCCGCTGCGTCAATAAGCGTGGTCACCAGGTCCAAGTCGCCGTCGTTGTCCACGTCGCCCAGGGCCACCACGTAGGGACCCGTGCCCACCGTCACGCTGCTGCCATTGCTGAAAATCCCGGTATTCGAGCCCGAGGCGTTGCCGCCGTTGAGCATCACGCGCACCGCCGTGCCATTGCCCGTCGTGCCGTTCAGGGACACGACAAAGTCCAGGTCGCCGTCGCCGTCCACGTCGCCCAGCGCTACGGTGTTGGGACCGTTGCCCACCGTTACATCGGAGCCGCTGCTAAACGTGCCGGTGTTGGAGCCGCTGGCATCGCCGCCGTTGAGCCGGATGCTGACGGTGGTGCCCGTGCCATTGCCCCCGCCAAAGCTGGAGGCGACCACGTCCAGGTCGCCGTCGCCGTCCACATCGCCCAGCGCCAGGGCCGTAGACCGTTCGGGCAGGTTGGTGCTCGTGGCGATGGTGTAGGTGCCACTGCCGTTGTTGCGCAGTATGGTTATCGTGCTGGCCGCGCTGTTGGCCGTCACCAGGTCTAGGTCGCCGTCGCCGTCCACGTCGCCGGCTGCTACAGCGGCGGGCATGTTGGGCACGGCCAAGCTGCTGGTGGGCGCAAACGTGCCGCGACCAGTGCCGTCCACGGCCGCCGTAAACTGCTGCACCCGGGGCTGGGCCAGTGAGCCGCCCGCGCTGGCCTGCGCCGCCGTGGTGATGGTGCTGAACACCGTTTCGCCCGGCGAGAAAGCGTACGCGCCGGGGCTAAACGCCACACTGCTGCCGCTCACCACGGCCGGGGTGGTGCCGCGCGTGCGCAGTCCGCCGCGCTGGGCAGAATAAACCTTCAGCGCGGCGGCCGAGCCGGCCGTCAGCGGCTGGTCGAAGGTGACCGTGACCGGCGTGGTGCGGGCCGCTGCCCGGGCATTGGCCGTTGGCGATACGGCCGTAATGGCCAGCGCCGGGCCGGCTGCAAGCACGGTAAAAACGCCGCTGCTGGTGGCGGAGCCCCCCGGCGTCGCAACGCTAATTTGGCCCGTTTGAGCCCCGGCTGGCACAATAATGCCGGTAATCTGGGTGCCGTTGGCATTTACGGTGAAGCCGGTGCTTACCGTGTTGCTACCGGCACCCACAAAAGTGACGAGGCTGGTGCTGGCTAGGCTGGTGCCGTTCAGCGTCAGGCTGGTGCCCACCGGCCCGCTGCTGGGTGTAAAGCTGGAAATGGTTTGGGCCAGGGCCAGGCCTGGGATAACCAACAGCAAGAGCAGTACCGCTATCCATCGGGGTATTGCCGTGGCTAATGGAGAATACAAATGGGTCATACAAATAGTGGGAAGAAAGATAATTGATTAGGAGTTAGACGAATCAGCTGGGCAAAGGTAACCCCGGCACCGTCCCCTAGGGGTCGTTTTACGCCGGGTTCACTAGCGGCCTGAACGCGCCAAAAGATTGTATATGCAACATCCAAATACCGGAAAGGACCAACCGAACGGCCGTTTTTTTTGACGCTTTTGGCGAATAACGGTGCTACTTTGCGCCAATGAAGCCAGCTGGCAGCTTTCGCCTCCCTGCGTTGCGGCTATTTACCGGTATGTTCCGGAAAATACCAGAATTAAGCCTGAATAATCTACTTTTGATAGCGAATGAGCGACTACCCAAACCAGCCGCTGGTCTAGCTGTTTTCATAGCTACTCATTTCACGCACTCTTCACCACCCAAACCCTTTTTAGTTATGGCTTTCGAACTCCCCAAACTTCCGTATGCTTACGACGCGCTCGAACCCACGTTTGATGCGCAAACCATGGAAATCCACCACAGCAAGCACCACCAGGCTTATGTGACTAACCTGAACGCGGCCATCGCGGGCACGGAAATGGAGAACCAGTCCATCGAGGAAATCCTGCACAACATTGCCAAGGCTCCGGTAGCCGTGCGCAACAACGGCGGCGGCCACTACAACCACTCCCTGTTCTGGACCATCCTCTCGCCCACCGGCGGCGGGCAGCCCACCGGCGCGGTGGGCGAAGCCATTACCACGGCGTTCGGCACATTCGACAAGTTCAAGGAAGACTTCACCAAAGCCGCCACCACGCGCTTTGGCTCGGGCTGGGCGTGGCTGTGCAAGCAGCCCGACGGCTCGGTGCAAATCTGCTCCACCCCAAACCAGGACAACCCGCTGATGCCCGAGTCGGGCTGCAAGGGCATACCCATCCTCGGCCTCGACGTGTGGGAGCACGCGTATTACCTCAAATACCAGAACCGTCGTCCCGACTACGTCGCCGCCTTCTTCAACCTCATCAACTGGGAGGAAGTGAACAAGCGCTTTGCCGCTGCCTACGCCGCGTAGCCTCAGGCGTAACGATTTCATATCATTGCCCTAAAGGCCTGTCTCCTACCGGAGGCGGGCCTTTTTTTATTATCAGTGAAGTTGCTAAACTCAGTCGAAAACAATTCGTGTACGTACCTGCTTTATCACCGCGCTTCATCAAACCCGGCGGCCCGCGCAATCCGTCACTTCATCTGCACTTATGTCAAGCAAAGCTTTTGAGCCCGCCAAACTCGGCAACCTCACCCTCGCCAACCACATCGTAATGGCCCCCATGACGCGCAGCCGCGCCCTGGGCAACGTGCCCAACGAGCTGATGGCCGAGTATTACCGCCAGCGCGCCACCGCCGGCCTCATCGTCTCGGAAGGCGTTTCGCCCTCGGCCAATGGCCTGGGCTATGCCCGCATTCCCGGCCTGTTCAACCAGGACCACGTCACCAACTGGCAGCGCGTCACGGAAACCGTGCATCACCACGGCGGCCATATTTTCGTGCAGCTGATGCACGCCGGGCGCGTGTTCCACCCCCTCAACCTGCCCGACGGTGCCGAAGGCATTTCTCCCTCGGCCATAGCCGCCCAGGGCCAGATGTGGACCGACCAGCAGCAGATGCAGGACCAGCCCACGCCCCGCGCCCTCAAACTGGAAGAAATCGCTAAAGTGCGCGACGAGTTCGTACACAGCGCCAAGCTGGCCCTCGAAGCCGGTTTTGACGGTGTGGAACTGCACGGAGCCAACGGCTACCTGCTGGAAACCTTCCTGAACCCCGCCAGCAACCAGCGCACCGACGAGTACGGGGGCAGCATTGAGAACCGCGCCCGCTTCGTGCTCGAAGTAACCAAAGCCGTGGCCGAAGCCATTGGGGCCGAGCGCACTGGCATTCGCCTCTCGCCTTGGGGCGTGTTCAACGACATGGCGAACTACCCCGAGATTGACGAAACCTACGCCTACCTGGCCGAGGAGCTGCAGAAAATCGGCGTGGTATACCTGCACCTTGTCGACCATGAAGCCATGGGCGCGCCGGCAGTACCGGCTGCAACGGTGGCTACTATCCGCGAGAAGTTTACCAACACACTCATCCTGAGCGGCGGCTACAACACCGTAGCCCAGATTGACGCCGCTCTCGAAGGCAAAGCCGACTTGGTGGCCATCGGCCGCCCGTTCATTTCGAACCCCGACCTGGTAGAGCGCCTCGAAAAAGGCCTGCCCCTGGCCGAAAGTGACCAGGCTACCTACTACGCCCCCGGTCCCAACGGTTTCGCCGACGGCTACACCGACTACCCCACGGCCGACGGCCAGCCCGCCGGCACGTTCTCGCCCACTTACGAAGCGTAAGCTGCAAGCGCAGATTTTCTGAGCTGGTGCGAAAATTCAAACCCCCTGGCCTGTAAAGCCGGGGGGTTTTTGCTTTAATGCTTTATAGCGCCACCCCGGCCGCCAGCAGCCGAAACACTGTGCCCACCACCACCAATGCGGCTACCGCCCAGCCTAAGTGCAGTTGGTTCAGGCGTGGAGCAGCTGGCGCGGGAGCATCGTCGGAGTAAGGGCTGCCCATGGCTTTGCCCCAGGCTGCCCCCAGCACCATATTGCTCATAATGGGATAAATCAGGCTAATGGGCGTAGGCCAGGGCCAGCTCAGCGCAGTTATCAGGATGGAGCCCAGCAGCCACGGCACGGCAACCAGGCCCTGCATCAGCTGCCCCCGTAGCGGGCGGGCGAGGCTGCCCAGGCCAAAATCAAGGAACAACGAGGCCGTCCGGCCCACCACCCACTGCACCCCAAATCCCGCCACTACGGCCACCCCCACGGTGGCCCAGATGGGCAACTGCCAGTTGGCTTCTACCTGGCCAATATCACCGTAAGGCACCATTGGCCCAATCAGCAGGTAACCCATAAAGTTAATGAGGCCGAACAACCCCAGATAGAGCCGCCACAAAGCCGAATCGCCGGCACCCCGCTGGCTCCACGCCCAGCTCAGAAACCCAATGCCCTGCACCAAGCTGAGAAGAGGCCCGGCCAGCGCAATAGCTACCTCGGTGCTGGCCGGCAGGTGCTGGGCTAGGTTTTCGACGTGCGTATTGTAGAGCATGGGCTGCCCGCCCAGGTGCTTCGACACCAAGGCATGGCCCAACTCATGCACCAAGGTGGTGAGCAAAAAGGCAGCCGTGTAGTGCAGAGCCGCCGCAATGGCACCCCGCCAGGGAAAAACTGTTTTCATAAGACGCATTGAATGCGGGAACGGAGGCCGTCCCAACCGCAATAAACAACACGTTTCAGCACCGACCCGCGCACTTGCACCCAACTCCCGCGCTGGCACTTCAGCAACCCGCCGGCGCTCTGTTCAGCCGTTACAAGTACCTCCGCTTTGCAGGAGCTTTTTTATTTATCTTTGACGGTCGCGGGCCGTGCGCCGCGCTTGCATTTATCTTATCCCACCCCCTTTTGCCCCGTTCCCGCATGAATACGAAGCTGCGCCTTACCATCCTGAGTTTCCTCCAGTTCTTCATCTGGGGCTCGTGGCTGATTACGATTGGCGCTTATTGGTTTCAAACGAAGCAATGGTCTGGTGCCCAGTTTGGGGCTATTTTCTCGACCATGGGCATTGCTTCCATCTTCATGCCCTCGCTCATGGGCATTGTGGCCGATAAGTACGTGAATGCGGAAAAGCTCTACGGTATTCTGCACATTCTAGGCGGCATCGTGCTGCTCACCATCCCCATGGTGGGCGACCCGACCACCATGTTCTGGGTGATGCTGCTGAACATGATTTTCTACATGCCCACGCTGTCGCTGTCCATTGCGGTGTCGTTTTCGGTGCTGAAAACCGAAGGGCTCGATGTGGTGAAGGACTACCCGCC
Organism: Hymenobacter sp. UYAg731; assembly: GCF_054061335.1. Taxonomy (NCBI): domain Bacteria; kingdom Pseudomonadati; phylum Bacteroidota; class Cytophagia; order Cytophagales; family Hymenobacteraceae; genus Hymenobacter; species Hymenobacter sp. UYAg731. The sequence continues at coordinate 864,888 of NZ_JBSSEC010000004.1, forward strand.
CATCCGCGTGTGGGGCACCATCGGCTTCATCGTGGCGCTGTGGACCGTTAGCCTGCTCGGCTTTGAGAAATCACCCAACCAATTTTACGTGGCCGCCGGGGCCGCCATCCTGCTGGGCCTGTATTCCTTCACGCTGCCTAAGTGCCCCCCGCAGTCGTCCAATTCTTCCAGCCAGAGCCTGGTCGAAATTCTCGGCCTCAAATCCTTCGCCCTGCTGCGCGACCGCAAGATGGCTACCTTCTTCATTTTTGCCCTGTTGCTCGGCGCTGCCCTCCAACTCACCAACGCTTACGGCGATACTTTCCTGCACGATTTCGACAAAACCCCGGCCTACCAGGACACTCTCACGGTGAAGCACCCGGCCATCATCATGTCCATCTCGCAGATTTCCGAAACGCTGTTCATCTTGGCCATTCCATTCTTCCTGCGCCGCTTCGGCATCAAGCAGGTGATGCTGTTCAGCATGGTGGCCTGGGTGCTGCGCTTCGGCCTGTTCGCCTACGGCAACCCCGGCCAGGGCCTCTGGATGATTATCCTCTCGTGCATCGTGTACGGCATGGCCTTCGACTTCTTCAACATTTCGGGCTCGCTGTTCGTCGAAACCCAGACCCAGCCCAGCATCCGGGCCAGCGCGCAGGGCTTGTTTATGATGATGACCAACGGCTTCGGGGCCGTGCTGGGCAGCTCGCTCAGCGGCCTCATCATCCAGCACTACTTCACCGATGCCAATGGCGTGAAGGACTGGCACAGCATCTGGCTCACGTTTGCGGGCTACTCGCTGGCTATCGCGGTGCTGTTCGTGCTTATCTTCAAACACAAGCACACCACCCAGCCGGCGGAGGACACCGCACACATCGAGCCGCTACTGTCCATTGAGCAAGCATAACTAAGCTCAACAATATAAGATTGGTATAAAAACAGTCTGTTTTTGGTATAAAGAAAAAGCCCGCTCTGCGCATGCAGAGCGGGCTTTTTACTGTCCTGCGGCAGCCGGGACTACTTGGTGCCGAAGAAGAATTCGCCTTCAATCTGGGCGTTTTCGTCCGAGTCCGAGCCGTGGACGGCGTTGGCTTCGATGCTCTTGGCGTACTTTTTCCGGATGGTGCCGTCCTCGGCGTTGGCCGGGTTGGTAGCACCGATGAGGGTGCGGAAGTCAGCCACGGCATTTTCTTTTTCGAGAATAGCCGCCACGATGGGGCCGCTCGACATGTATTTCACGAGGTCGTTGTAGAACGGACGCTCGGCATGCACGGCGTAGAACTCGCCGGCGCGCTCGGCGCTGAGGTTGATTTTCTGGAGCTCCACGATGCGGAAGCCGCCGGCCTCAATCATGCTCAGGATACCACCAATGTGGTTTTCCTGAACGGCATCGGGCTTAATCATCGTGAATGTGCGGTTGGTGGCCATTGCGTTGGTCGGGGGAAATTGAATGTTGAAAAAACGTATTGAGCCACAAAAGTAGCGACAAAGCCCACGGGTTGCTTTGGCCGGGTCCGGCCGGCAGTTGAGATACTTGAAGAGAACCTTCCGGGGGGAGTGCGTTGTTGGGAACGGATTTATGCCGACTTTTGCCGCCCCAATTATTCGTAAGCCACCGGCCCTCAGTTCCGTTTCCGGGCCATTCACGTTGTCGATGTCTAGTTCCATTTCCGCGCTGCAAGCATTGCTGGCGCAGCCCAAACAGGTTGTTATTACCACCCACCACAAGCCCGACGCCGACGCGCTGGGCTCGTCGCTGGCCTGGGCCGGTTATCTTAAGCAGAAAGGCCACCACGTCACGGTGGTCACCCCGTCCGATTATCCGGCCTTCCTCAATTGGATGGAGGGCAACGACGAGGTAGTTATTTACGACAAGCGCCAGAACGACCGCCAGGTGCGCGACCTCATCGCCCGCGCCGAAGTCATCTGCTGCCTCGATTTTAGCTGCCTGGGCCGCATCAATGAGCTGGGCGAGTACATCCGGACAGCCAGCGCCACCAAGGTGCTGGTCGACCACCACCAGGAGCCCGAGGACTTTGCCGACATCACGTTTTCGGTGCCCACGGCGGCGGCCACGGCCGAGCTGATTTTTGAAATCATCCGCGACCTGGGCGACCAGGACCTCATCACCAAGGGCATGGGCGAGGCGCTGTACGCGGGCATCATGACCGATACGGGCTCGTTCCGCCACCCCAGCACCTCGCGCAACGTGCATTTGATTATTGCCGAGCTGCTCAAGGTCAACATCGACTTATCGTCGGTACACCGCCGCATCTACGATTCGCATTCTGAAATCCGACTGCGCTTCCTGGGCTTCATTCTGAAAGACAAGCTGGTGGTTAACCGCGAGTTTAACACCGCCTACATCGCCATCACGCAGGACGAGCTGCGCCAGTACCAGAGCAAAACCGGCGACACCGAAGGCCTGGTAAACTACGCGCTGAGCATCGAGGGCATCGTTTTCGCGGCGGTTTTCATTGACCGGGGCGTGGCCGTCAAAATTTCTTTCCGCTCGGTGGGCAGCTTCTCCGTGAGCAACTTTTCGCGCAAGCATTTCGACGGTGGCGGGCACCACAATGCCTCCGGCGGCATCAGCTACCTGCCTCTCGATGCAACCGTGGAGCGCTTCCTTGGCATCCTGCCCGAGTATAAGGAGCAATTAACGGGGGTGCCCGCTGCCGTAGCGCCGCCGGTGGCGTAACTTTGAACCGTATCTGACCCTCACTTTTTTAATTTTCATGCGTTTTACCTCCCGCTCTGCGCGGCAGCTGGCCCTGGCGGCCGGCGTGCTGAGCTTCGCTTCCCTCACCGCCTGCAACAAAGGCGGGGGTGACTTTGCCAAGACCAAGTCCGGCATCGAGTACAAGATTTTTAAGAAAGTCGGCACCAGCTACGAGCGGCGCGAAATCGGCCCCGACGGCGACCCGACCTACAAGGACCGCGTGGGCAAGTTCCTGCTGGGCAACATGCAGTACCGCACCGGCAAGGACTCGGTGCTCCAGAACACCCGCCGCGACGTGGGCCTGCCCGTACCCCTGCCCCTGCAGGAGCTCAAGCAGAAAGGCATGCCCGACGAGGCACTATCCATGCTCCAGCCCGGCGACAGCGGCGTGTTCCGCTTCCAGGTCGATTCGCTGATTAAGCCCAAGTCGGGCCAGCCGGTGCCCCCGTTCTTGCGCAAAGGCGGCAACGTAGTGCAGATGTTCGTGTCGACCACCGACAAACTCATCACTCAGGCCGAAGCTCAGGCCATGCAGCCGGAGCTGCAAAAGCGCGCCCAGGCTGCTCAGATGAAGCAGCGCATGGCTTCGCCCGAGTACGCTAAGCAGATGCAAGCCCAGAAGGATGCCCAGGCGAAGGCCATGGCCGAGCCGGCCGTGCAGGCCCAGCTGAAAAAGGACGATGCCGTGTTGCAGGAATACATCAAGAAAAACGGCCTGACGGTGCAGAAAACGCCCTCGGGTGTTTACTATCAGGTGCTGAAGCCCGGCACCGGCGCTATGCCCAAAGCCGGCCAGACCGTGAGCGTGAACTACAATGGCACGCTGCTCAGCGGCAAGCAGTTCGACTCGTCGGACAAAGCCGGCAAGCCGATTGACTTCCCCCTCGGCCAGGGTGCCGTGATTCCGGGCTGGGACGAGGGCATTGCCCTGCTCAACAAGGGCAGCCGCGCTATCCTGCTCATTCCTTCGCCGCTGGCCTACGGCACCCGTGGCGCCGGGGCCGACATTCCCGCCAATGCGCCCCTGCGCTTCGAGGTGGAACTAGTTGACGTTCAATAATCTTTCTTAGTAGTGCCGGATTCCGGCCAACGGGCGGCGCAGCATTGCTGCCCGGGCTCCGTTGGTCGGAATCTTTTTATCCTCTTCGCCATGAATAACCCCCTGCTCCGCGCACACCATTGGGTGCTGGCCGCCTGCCTGCTACTGGCCGCTCCGGCCCTCTGGAGCTGTAACTCGCAAACCACCTATCAGAAGCAGCTGGCCGAGCACCAGAATCAGCTAAAGGCCATCGATGAGGACACGATTCACAAGTATCTGGACAAGCATAACCTGCTGAAGAAAGCCCACCGCACCAATTCCGGCCTGTACGTAGTGGATAGCGTGGCGGGTACCGGCACGCCCATCACCACGGGCAAGCAGGTGCGCGTAAAGTACATCGGACGATTTTTGAGCACCGGCGCACATCCGGCTTCCACCGGCTACCCTGCTTCGTACGGCAATCCCGGCATTCTACAGGGCACCGTGTTCGACAATTCCTCCGAGAACCATACCAAGTGTGGCTGCCTGGTGTTCACGGTTGGCAGCGCGTCCAACGTACCCGGGTTCAATGAAGGCCTGCTGCTGATGCGTCAGGGCGACCGGAAGCTACTGCTCCTGCCCTCCTACTTGGCTTATGGCTCCACTAGCTCAGCCACCATCCCCGCCGACGCGGCCCTGATGTTTGACGTGGAAATTCTCGAAGTACTCTAAGCATTTCGCTTATGCACGGCACCACGGGCATTGGATGGGGAATGGGCGGCCTACTGCTCCTGTTGACGCTTGGTGGCCCGGCTGCGCTGGCTCAGGCCAGCCCCAAGCCGGTCGTACCCACTATGCCCACCGCTCCCGCCGCCGGGGCCAGCCCCGACACCGCGCACCTCGCTCCGCAGTTTACGCCGGGCGGGGTGCGCTTTGTTTTTCGGGAGCGCGGCGCGGGGCCGCTGCCAAAGCCCGGCCAGCGCGTGGCCGTGCGCTACACCGGCTTCCTGCCCGATGGGCATATTTTTGATGCCACGGCCGCCTCGGGTGGGCCGGTGCGGTTTCGGGTGGGCCGCAAGGAAGTCATCGCGGGGTGGGATGATTTGTTGCCCCTGCTGCCCGTGGGCTCCCGGGTGCGCGCCTCCATCCCGGCAGCCTTGGCCTACGGCGCGGCCGGCGTGCGCGACCCCGACGATGATTCCCGCTATCTGATTCCTCCCAATACCGACCTGGTCTTTGAGTTGCAGGTGTTGAGCGCACGGTAAGCCCTAATTCCGCAGCTTGCCCTTCCCGAATCTTGCTTAAAAATAATGCGAAACCTGATTTTTGCCGCATTCGGCACCTTGTTTAGTTTGGCCCAACCGGCGCGCGCGCAGGCCCCGGCCACTGGCTTTTCCCGCCTGCCCACGGGCACGGAGTACCGTCTTTTCCGCAAAGATGCCGCCGGGCGCTACCAGCCCCGCGCCCTGGCCCCCACCGATGCACCCTACGCCAGCCGCGCCGGCCAGGTGCTCACAGTGTTCATGGAATTCCGCACGGGCCGCGATTCGGTGCTCATGAACTCGCGCCAGATGCAGCCGCTGCCCCAGCCGGTGGCCCTGCCCGCGCAGGCAACTCCGGGCGGCCTGGAGGAAGCCCTGGGCCTGCTACTGCCCGGCGACAGCGCCATTTTCCGCTTCCCGGCCGATACGGTGTTTGCGAAGACTTTCCGCCAGCCCGTGCCGCCGTTTCTGCGCCGGAGCGGCAACACGCTGGTGGTGCTGGCCAGCGCCCGCGAACTGGTTACAATGGCCGAAATGACGGCCCGCCAGCAGAAGCTACAGGAAGAAAACGCTCGGCAGGGCAAAGCGCTGGCGGCAGCCCAAATGACCAAGGACGTAGCCACCATTCAGGCTTATTTGACCAAGAACAAGGCCACGGCAAAAAAAACGCCGGGCGGCACCTACTACATCTTCAAGAAGCTCGGCACCGGCCTGTCGCCCAAAACCGGCCAGACCGTGCGCGTGCTTTACCGGGGTACGGTGCTGGCCACGGGCCAGGAGTTCGACTCTTCGGCCAAACACGGCAATGAGCCCATTTCCTTTGTGCTGGGCCAGGGCCAGGTCATTCCGGGCTGGGACCAGGGCATTGCCATGCTCAACAAGGGCAGCAAAGCAGTGTTGCTCATCCCGTCGCCCCTGGCCTATGGCCCGCGCGGTGCCGGCGCCGACATTCCCGCCAACGCCGTGCTCCGCTTCGAGGTGGAGCTGGTTGACTTCAAATAACTCGTTATATTTGAAGAACTTCAGGCCTTTGTTTGCAGGAAATCAGGATGTCCCACGGGCAACTGGTTTCCTGCAAACAAAGGCCTGACTGCTTAGTTGAGTACCTGCGACAGGATTTCGAGGGAGCGAATTTCGCCCATCTGCTCTACGTGCAGCTGGTAGTAGCGAATGAGCACGTTCAGCAGCTCGTGGCGCACGCGGCCGTTGGGAATGGTGCTGGTGGCGGGGTCGCGCAGCAGCTCGTCAAAATAGCCATCGAACTCGTGCAGGCGCAACGTGGCCGGGCCAGTCACGCCTTTGGCGGTGGCCGCGTGGCCGGCCATAATTACCTGGTCCGTTAGCTCAGCCCCAGAACTGATGCCAAAACCCAGATAAGCCGCCAATTGCAGCAGAAACGCCAGCGCAAAATTCTCGCTGCCCGCCGCTTGCCGGTCAAAGTCCAGAATGGAATCGTGCAGAAACTGAAACAGGGGTTCGTTCTGCTCTTCCTCGCGCACGGCCCGGCCCACTACTTCCGACAGAAACAGCACCACGCTGCTCTTATGCACATCGTAGGGCAGCGTCTGGAAAGGCTCGGCGCACCGGAATTCCGACAGCCGGGTGAGGCCGCCGCTGCCCCGGGCCACATAGGCTACCAGCTCCAGCAGCGTGAAGGGCTGAAACAGGGCAATGCGCCCCGGCGGCTTGGCCTTGCGCACGCTGTTCACTACGTAGGTCTGCACGCCCAACCGCTCGGTGTACACCCGCGCAATAATGCTCGTTTCGCGGTATTTAAGGTAATTGAGGACAATGCCCCGCGTCTTAATCAGCATGCTATTTAATGGGGCAAAGGGAGGGTAGGCAGGTTTTCAATTGGCTTGCTAATGGCAGTACGCACATTCCCACATTCCACCCATTCTGCGCTCATTTGCTAAGGACGGCTACTTTGCTCACGCAACCGTTTTTGCCGTCGGCATCCGATGACAGCACGAGGTAAATGCCCGAGCGCACGCGCTGGCCATCGGGCATGGTCAGGTTCCAGGTAACGGCCCCGCCGGTAGCCGTGGTGGCGTACACGAGGTGCCCCGCCACGTCGGTAATTTTCACCAAGGCGTTATTGGCCAGGCCACTGATGCCTACGGTGCCCTGAAAATCGGGCCGTACCGGGTTAGGAAATGCGGCCGTGCAGTGGGGCTCGCCTTCGGTCACGGTGGCCGAGCCCCGATAGGCCACCACGCCGGCATCGGTGGCCACCCATACTTCGCCGGTTTTGTCGTTCACCTTCACGTCCACGATGCGGTTGGACGGCAAGGGGCTGTTGGCAGTGGTGAAATGCAGCAGCGCCTCGTCGGCATCGGGGCTGAACAGCCACAGGCCATTATCGGTCCCGAACCATTTGCGGTCGGCCCCATCAACGGCCAGCGTCCGCACGGCTTCGCTGAACAGCGCCGGAAAGCCCGTGCCTTCTCCGCGCCGCACCACCGGCAGCGTGAACCCGGCCGCCGACAGGAACGGCCCGCTCGGGTCATTAAACAGGGCCACGCCCTTGATGGTGGCCGCCCAGATGTAGCCGCGCCGGTCTTTCACCAGCTCGTAAATCTGGTTATCGGGCAGGCCGGCAGCGGTGCTGAACAGGCGCGGCGCATTGCCGGAAGCGGCGTTGGGGTCTACGGCGTACAGGCCAATGGCCGCCCCGGTGGCAGTGGGCTTGCGCGATACCGACACCCATACATACCCATTGTCATCCAGTGCGATGCGCTCCAGCGCTTCCATGCCAAATGCATACGGTGTGGTTTGCCACGTGGTGGTGGCCGGGTCCAGCAGGAACAGGCCCGAAGTACCCGGCAGCAGATGCCGGTTCACCACCCACACCTTGCCATCGGCAGTTGAGGCCAGGTCGGTGATATCCACGCGGGTGGGGTCGCCAAACGTGCCCAGCAACGGGCTGCCCGACGGCTTGCCTACGCCAAACTGCCGGAACTTGCCCGGCCCCTCCCACTCCAGCAGGCCGCCGTTAAAATGGCCAACGTAGAGCTTGCCGTCTGGTGTGCGGGTGCCCCGCACCGGGCTGATTGGGTTGGGATAATCCGTTGGATTGGGATAATTGGTAGCGTCGAAGTTGGTCCATTGTCCCGCGTTATACTCGTAGAAACCAGCCCGGTAACCCGACACATCGTACCGCTCCCCATACCGGCCCGTAAAAATGTCAACAATGTTCGTCCGCGCATCGGCCAGCACGCTGAAGGCCAAGTTACTCGCCGGGCCATTGGCCACGAACGACTCGGTGACAGTACCGGTCCCGGCCTGCACCCGCAACAAGCCTTTGGAATAATTGGCAACGTAATAGCTGCCATCGCGCGCACGCACCGCGTCGGCGGTGCCGGCCGGCGCGGGCACCACGGTAGTCACGCCGTTGCTGTCTACCCGCCGCACGCCGCCATCGTCAATAATAAACACGCCGCTGCTGCTGGTTCGCAGGTTGTTGAACCCGACCGAATAGCTGCCAGGCACCAGCTGCCAGGCGGCGGGCGTATACTTGTAAAGGCCTGAGTTATCCACCGCAGCATACACCTGGCCCTCATACGCGGCCAGCAGCCGGTACACCGGCCGGTTGGCCACCAAAGGCACCGGCAGGGAAACCGTCCAGTTGTTGTAGTCCAGCAAGTTTGTGTTGAGCGCTCCGCGCAACAAACCCGCCGAAGTAGCCAGATACAGGTAACCGCCCGTCGAGACGGCATCATACACGCTCACGATTGCGCCGCCCGGGCCAATGCTGCTGTACGTGTCGGTTATTTCCAGCTTGAGCAAATCAATGACGACCACGCCAAAGCTGGCCGATACATACGCCTTACCATTGCCAATGGATATGCGGTTGATGGGTCTGTTACCGACCTGAATTCCTCCCTGCGCTATTTTGCGCATCACATCGTTCAGGTTGCGCACGCTGCCATCGGGCCGGAGGACGTCGATATTGGCATTGAGATATCCCAGCACCGTTTGTTGCGTCACCGAGTCGTAGGCCAGCGCAGTTACGCCCACATCATTCAGGCCGTCGCGGCGCGAAAGCACCTGCGTAGTGGCCTGCTTCTTATCCAGAAAATAGAAGTTGTTTTCCGTGGCCACGTATAGCCGGTTGCCGGCATCGGCCAGCAATACGGGGTGGTTAGTGGGAAGGTGCAACTGCCAGTCGCCGTAGCCGGCCGTGTTTTGGGCCGAGGCGGCACCCGCCCACAAAACCAACCCGGCTAACCCAAACAAACAACGGAAAAAGTGGGACATACGCTCAGCAAAAGCTCAAAGTAAGGATAGGAAGCAGCGAGGCTGCCGTTGCCAACGCTGCACCCCGAAATTTAGTGCGTAGCGGCCGAGCGGGCTTCCGGCGGAGTCTCCCTGGCTTGCATCCCTTCCAGGAAACACGGCCGGCAGCGCGCTTCATAGGAGTCTGTTTCGCCCAGCAACACCTGGCTGGCGCTGGCCACAATCCGGTAAGAATACGAAGCTATTTCGCCGCAGCACACGCACACGGCATGCACCTTGGTCACGAATTCGGCCGTGGCCAACAGCGCCGGCATGGGGCCGAAGGGCCGCCCCAGGTAGTCCATATCGAGGCCGGCCACGATGACGCGGGTGCCGTTATTGGCCAGTTGCTCGCACACATCCACCAGCGAGCTGTCGAAAAACTGGCCTTCGTCGATGCCCACCACGTCGGACCCGGCCGCGAGCAGCAGGATTTCCGAGGCAATGGCCACCGGCGTCGAACGAATGCGGGCGGCATTGTGGCTCACCACATCTTCGGCGTGGTAGCGGGTATCGAGCGCGGGCTTAAAGATTTCGACCCGCTGCCGCGCAATGCGGGCACGGGTGAGGCGGCGAATCAGTTCTTCGGTTTTGCCCGAAAACATGGAGCCGCACACCACTTCAATCCAGCCCCGGCGGGGGGCATTGTGGCGGTTTCCGACGCGAGGTTCAATAAACAAAATACGGGCGGGCTTGGGTGGTTTTGAATCCTAAAGTTAGGAACGAACTGTCAAGGTCAACGCCCAACGTTTGCGCCCGCCCCGGCCCCGCACCAGCAAACACGCTGACCGCCTGCCTTTCCCATCAGCGCGGGACAGCCAATATTTTGGTTAATTGGCGGCTGGTCCTTCGCCGTATCGTACATGGGGTAATTTAGTGGCCTCGGGCACCCGGCCGGTGGCCTCGCCCGCGAGCAGTTGGGCCTGGCAGGTCAGGCGCTCATCGGGCAGCAGGCGGCCGGCGGCCTGGTAGCGCAGCTCGGCAGCGGTGAGCGGGCTCAGGTTTTCCTGGCCTGCCCGCAGCTGTAATCGGCAGGTGGTGCAGCGCCCTTTGGCTCCGCAGGCGTGCATCCAGTCGTGGCCTGCGGCTTGCAGGGCCGCCAGCAACGTAGCGCCAGCAGGTACGTTCACGGCCGCACCGGGCAAGTTTTCAATCGTCAACAGGGGCATTTGTGCCTAACTTCGGCCACCGAAACCCGGCCTTTTTATGAACGACAAATATAGCCTCGCCAAGTGTGTACAGTATGGCTGCCGCCTGGCTGCCCGGCTTTGCGACCAGCATTTCGGCCCCCAGCCCACCGCCACCCTCGACGGCCCGGCCGTGCTCAAGTTCACGCCCGTTCGCCAGCTCAACTTATTGGTTATCCGCCAGCTATTGGGCCAATGGCAGGCCGAAACCGCACGCCTGCGCAGTACCTATTTCGATTTTGAAGCCGCCCCCGTGCAGGCGGCCCTCGCCCAGTTCATGAATGTCCTTTCGCGCCATATCGGCCTAAACCGCGCGGCTTTTGAGCCCCTGCTGGCCCAGGCGGCGGCTGATACCCTTGGCATTGTGGCCGACCCGGCAGGCAGCTTCCAGCGCCTGCTGCTCGGCAATGCCGCAACGCCGGCCTTGGCTGGGCTGCGCGACAACCTGCGTTATTTTGACATCGACAAAGCTTTTTACCAAGGGTTTGTCGACAGCCTACCCGTTAGCGACGACCTCAGCCGCGATTTTCTCGCGCATCGGTTCGAGCTCTATCACGCCGCCAACTACAAGGCGCATCAGTCCATGCAGCGGCTCGTCACCGAGCTCAGCGCCCTGCTGCCCCTCACCACCGCCGACCTGCTCGAGGATGGCCCGGTATCCGCAGCTACAGCGCCTTTGCGGGCTGAAGCACCTGTTGCCACCCCGGCACCGGTTCCGGCCCCAACTCCGGCTTCGGTAGCACCTCCCACGTTCGTTGCGCCCCCCCAGGAAGAGTTGCCACCGCCACTTATGCCAGTTGCTCCCAATCCCGTTCCCACTGCCAAAGCCCCGGCCCGCCCGTTGTCAGATGCCGACTCGGCCAGCGTCCCCCTGCACGAAAAGCTAAAGGCCGGCCAGCAAGGCACACCTCTTTTGGCCGAAACCCTCCGGGCCACGGCAGCCCCCGCTTCGCTGGCCGAACGCGCCGGCCCTAAAGTTGACACCCTGCGCGAAGCCATTTCCATCAACCAGCGTTTCAGCTTCATCAATGAGTTGTTTAATGGTGAAAACATGGATTACCACGCCGCCATCCAGCACCTCGATTCCCTGCCCACCATCGACCAGGCCCGTGCTTACGTCACCACCGACCTCTCACAGCGCTACGACTGGAGCCGCAAAGAAGAACACGTCAACAAGCTCCTAAAGCTGATTGAGCGCAAATTCGCTTAGCAATACGCCCGACGCTTGCCCGTGTCGAGTCGTTTTTTTTTTAATTCACGAAGGCTAGCCGCATCCCGGCTAGCCTTCGTGAATTAGCGGTGTTGGCTGTGCCCACCTGAGCCCTGCCAGTACCAGCGCCAGCAACAGAGGCCATACGGGCACCAGAAACCGCGCCGCCCCCAATGGCCCGGTCAGGGTTGCCACGTACAGCAATAGCCCCACTGCCACCCAGCGCCCGTAGCGCACAGCAGGACTGCCGCATTGCAACCGACGGAAGCCGCGCACGGCAAATACTACCCGGGCTACGTTCGCGAGCAATAGCACTCCCAACAGGCCCAATTGCCCCCAGGGCAGGCTGGTGGCAGCCTGCCATAGCCGGCCCTGCCGCGCCTGCGTCAGCAAGCCGCCCCCGGCGGGTGAGGGCCAGCCCAGAAGCTGGCTCAAATCGAACCGGCCCGGGTCCAGGAACAACGCCACCATCCCCTGCGCGTGCTGCCGCGCATACAGGCCAATGTGCGCGGTCAGCATTGCCCCCGCCTGGGCCTGAATAAAATGCTGCCGCGTCGCAAAATCCGGCGTCGCATTCGCTTGGTCTAGTACCTGGGTCACCCATTTTTCTTCCACCTCCGGCCCAGCAATTTGCCGCAATACGCCTGCGGCATTGTACTGTAGCAAGTTTATTTCCGCAATGCTGGAGAAATGAAAGTACCCCGTTCGCTGCTCATTCCACAGCATATACAACCCTACCACCAGCACCGGCACAAAGCCAATAGCCGCCACCGCTGGCCGGCGATAGCGCCATCCCACTACCACGGCCAGTATCGCAATCCCCAAAGCCAACGGATAAAAAACCGGCTTTAGCAGCAAAGCAGCAACCACGCTCCCTACCACGCCCGCACAGTATCGCATTCGGGGCAACTTAATAAACGCTAAAGCCGCGACAGCAATGCCAAGCACCGCCGTTTGCAGCAGCGTTTCGCTCATCACGGCACTCGCATAAATGAATTGAGCCGGGAAAGTCAGCACGGCCACCACTGCCAGCGCCCAATCCCGGGAGCTTGGACATGCCCACCGAGCCCACCATCGCAGAACCAGCCCAAGGTTCAGCAGACTAAGCATGTTCTGAACCACTAGCAGCATTGCCGGGTGCCCACCGCTCCCTCCCAGTCCCAATATCACCAGCGGATAACCAGCCGGTCGAATCGTGAACTCCTGCACTGCTTGCCCACGAGGTGCCATTACAGGCCAGGGCCGGGCATAAAGCTCCCCGTGCTGCCATAGGTTCTGCGCCGCCTGCATGTAGCGCCCGGTATCCACGAAGGACCAGTTTCCTTGGTGCAGAACCCACGCCAATGTCAGGACGTGAGCGCCCACCAGTACCGCCCACACCCAGCCCGGCACGCGTGCGTTCCTCATCAGCGTACCAAATCCTGCTTACGGTAAGCATCCAGCGCCAGCAGGCTAAACAATAGAATGGTAAACGACCACAACGAAGACCCTCCGTAGCTGAAAAATGGCAACGGAATTCCCACCACCGGAGCCAGACCCATCGTCATGCCCATATTCACCGTGATATGGAAGAACAGCACACTGGCCACGCAATACCCGTATGTGCGCCCAAACACAGATTTTTGCCGTTCAGCCACATAAATAATGCGCCACAACAACGTCAGATAAAGCCCGATTACCACTGCACTACCAATCCAGCCAAACTCTTCCCCAACCGTGCAGAAAATAAAATCGGTACTCTGCTCAGGCACAAAATCAAATTTAGTCTGCGTCCCCTGCAGAAACCCTTTCCCCACCAATCCTCCTGACCCAATGGCAATCTTGCTCTGAGTCACGTTCCATCCCTTCCCCAATGGGTCCGAAGACGGGTTAATAAGTATTTCGATTCGCTGCCGCTGGTGGGGCTGTAATACGTGGTTATAAAAGAAATCCACCCCCACTACCATGCCAATAACGGCCACCCACACCCCAATTGCTAGCGGCAGGTGGTGTCTCAAAATTCGTCTATTCAATCCCAATACAGCCAGCAGCATGACCGTAAATGACGCCACTAGCCATATTTTTGGCACCACCAAAGCCAGTACCAACACAACACCCGCCACTGCCAGCAGAAGTAAAATTAACGGCGACATACCCTCCCGGAAATAAGCCAGCAGTAGCGCCCCAAACACCAATGCCTGCCCCGATTCGTTCGACGCTACAATAAGTAATGGTGGCAGCAAGGTAATCCCCGCCAATACCAACTGGTCCCGCCAATCCTGGTACCGCAGGTTAGTACTCGCCATAAAGCGTGAAGCCGCCAACGCAGTCGTAAATTTTGCAAACTCTGCCGGTTGCAGTCTCACTGGTCCCAATTCAAGCCAGGAGCGCGACCCAGCAATTGGCCGCGCCACCACCATGGTAACCAACAGTAGCACAATCATCCCGGCATATAAAGCATAAGCCAGCGTATCGTATGCTTTATAATCCACAACCAGTAAAACGACAATTAACATAACAGCCGTCCCAATCCACAACAATTGCTTGAACCAGTTAAAAGCCATCAGCTTATCGAAGCTTAAATTGCTCAAAGGGTTTGCTGGTGCATCCGGCGAATAACTCGATGCATAAATACAACCCCAACCAATCCCAACCAATATTACATAGAGCAATACCGTGACCCAATCTATACTTCGACTATGACGTGCGGGAGAGACTTGCACAAATAATATAAAAAGGGAATAAGGGGACAAAAGTACATCCGTACGGTCACCGGCCGGTGGGGTACAGCAAAAATCCTCCCGCGGGTGCTGGTGAAAGCATCCACGGGAGGATTTTCCTTTGTAAAAGGTTGGCGGCGACCGACTCTC
>NZ_JBSSEC010000005.1:0-555348 GCF_054061335.1 Hymenobacter sp. UYAg731
GGCGGCGAAACAGGCGCCCCAAAGCGCCCGTTTGGGCAATCGCAAAGTCGCTACCTAAAAACGCAACCGCTTAACCCGAGTTCTGCAACAGCCACCACCCTTTTCGTGAACTGCTGCTAGGCATGTCTTATTGAAAGAAGGCTGCAAGTATGGCTCGCGTAGCTTTAGGTCAAGTCGACCATTTTCTGCTCGTTTATTCTCGTTTCACATGTTTTCCCCCCGTACCCTGTTTCTGCTCGGATTCGCGGCCGTGGCTGGTTGCCAGCACGAACCCGCCAGCGAAAGGAAAGCCGCAGTGCCCAAAGCGGCGGACGCTCTGCCGCCAGTCAAGCGCACCGACACGCTGGAACTCGTCACGAAGCCACCGGGAGAAGAAGCCTACGACGCCTACCGCAAACTCGACACTTTGGTGGTCGTGTCCCCTGACCAAGCGGTGCTATATCCGTTCGGACGAGTCGCTAAGGCCACGGCCTTGACCACGCGCTACCCCCTGTTTACCGTGCAGAAGGGCGTGTCCCACTACAAAGGCGACCCCTTTCCCTACACCCTGCTTCGCTTCCGGAACAGCGCGATAAAATTCTACGACGATTCCGAGGAAGGGGCCACCGTCGTCTCCGGGCACCTAGTCGACCCAGAAATCAGGTTGGTCAATGGCGTTCGCCTAGGCCAAACCCTGCTCGAAATCCTGCGCGCATATTTCGTGACTGTTCCCGCCGAAAAGGTCCGTGGCATTCGCATCGTCAGCGTTGAGTCCGCCTTGAATGGCATCATCTATCACTACTCTTTTCAGAACAATCGGTTGATGGGCGTTGACTTCGATTCCTACTCGGTGATTGACAAGGCGCTCTAAAGTCCATTTAACGGCTGCTTTCGCTGAACGCAAGGAATCGGCCTACACCCGATGGCCAGCCTACGCCTATAACGCGGGACGAGTTTAAGAAACCCGTCTATGATTCGTCGTTCACGAAATGCTCCGCATAGATGAGTTTCGTAAACGCTCAAACCGGAAGCCCTGCCCCCGGCAAAGAATGGATGCGGCAGCGCGTTTCGTCGGCTGCCGGGGCAACGGCCGGGGCTGATGAAACTCCTACCGAATGGCGCGCCGCATTCTCTGAAGTGCCTGAAAACCGCCCGCACCCTGATACTCCGGTAAGTCCGATTGAGAAAAATCAGCCTTGCCGCTGACTTTCATCAGCTTTCCGAGGGGCCACAAACCGGAGCTTTGGGGCTATCCTCAGCTTGCCCGCCCGTGCCCCTTACCGCTGCCCCCGAAACCCTGAACCGCGTTGCCTGCACCCACTGCGGCGACGACTGCCCCGACGAGCCCATTCAGCTGGCCGGGCAGGAGGCGCTGCACTTCTGCTGTGCCGGCTGCCGCGCTGTGTACGAGCTACTGGCGGCCAGCAACCTGTGCAGCTACTACCGCCTCGATGCGCAGCCCGGCCAGCGCGTGGAAACCGTGGAGTTGCTCAGCCGCTTCGAGTACCTCGACCTGGAATCGGTGCAAAGCCAGCTGCTGGCGTTTCGGTCGCCCACGCTGGCGCGGCTCACGCTCAGCATCCCGCAGATGCATTGCGCCTCCTGCATTTGGCTGCTCGAAAACCTCTTTAAGCTGAACGCGGGCATTGGGGAGTCGCGGGTGAATTTCCTGCGCAAAGAGCTCACGGTGAGCTACCAGCCGGCCATCACCAGCCTCAAGGACGTGGTGACCCTGCTGGCGGCCCTCAACTACGAGCCGAAGATTACGCTGGCCGAGTTGGGCGTGCAGCCCCACGCCGCCAGCCGCACGCTGTACTACCAGCTGGGCGTGGCGGCCTTCGGCTTCGGCAACGTGATGCTGCTGGCCTTTCCGGACTACTTTTCCTTCACCGAAGGGCTGCACGCCACCTTCGGGCGCTTTTTCGGCGGGCTTAGCTTGCTGCTGGCCCTGCCGGTGCTGCTGGTGAGTGCGCGGGGCTTCTACCAGTCGGCCTGGCAGGGGCTGCGCCAGCGCTACATCAACCTCGATTTCCCCATCAGCCTGGGCCTCATGGCCCTGTTCACGACCAGCGTGTTCGACGTGCTCACGCAGCGCGGGCCGGGTTACTTCGATTCGTTCACGGGCCTGGTGTTCTTCATGCTCATCGGCAAGTGGGTGCAACAGCACAGCTACGACGCGCTGCGTTTCGACCGCGACTTCACCTCCTACTTCCCCGTGGCCGTGACGCGGCTTACCAAAGCCGGCGAGCGGTCGGTGTCGGTGAAAGAGCTGCTGGCCGGGCAGCGCATCAGGGTGCGCCACCAGGAAATTATTCCGGCCGATGCCGTGCTGCGGTGCGGCGCGGGCCTGATTGACTACAGCTTCGTGTCGGGCGAGAGCCTGCCCGTTGCGAAGGCCGTGGGCGAGGTGGTGTATGCCGGCGGACGGCAGGTGGGCGAGGCCGTGGAGCTGGAAGTGGTGCGCGAAGTCTCGCAGGGCTACCTCACGCAGCTGTGGAACAACCCCGCCTTCGAGAAGGAAACCCGGCCCACGCTGGAAACCTACGCCAACCACGTCGGCCGCTACTTCGTGGCCCTCACGCTGACTCTGGCCGTGGCCTCGGCACTCTATTGGTACCCCACGGACCCGCAAATGGCCCTGCGCGCCTTCACGTCGGTGCTCATCATTGCCTGCCCCTGCGCCCTCTCGCTGGCCACGCCCTTCGCCATGGGCGCCGCGCTGCGGGTGCTGGGCCGCCGCCAGCTCTACCTAAAAAACGCCGCCGTCATCGAAACCCTGAGCCGCGCCGACACGCTGGTATTCGACAAAACCGGCACGCTCACCGATACGCAACGCTCCCCCGTCAGCTTCTACGGCCCGGCTCTTGCCAACGAGGATGCGCAGCGCGTGGCGGCTCTCGTTCAACACTCCACGCACCCGCTGAGCCAGCGCCTGGCCGCGCATTTGGGAGCTTCCGGCTTTGTGGTGGAAGAGTACGCTGAAACCCCTGGCCAGGGCATCAGCGGCCGGGTGGCGGGTACGTTGGTTCGCGTGGGCTCGGCGGCATTTATCGGGGCTGGCACACCCGCAATGGCCCCTCCGGACCAGCAAACCCGCGTGTACGTGGCCCTGAACGGGCAGCCAGCCGGGTGCTACGACATCCGCAGCCAGTACCGCGAGCACCTGCCAGAGCTGCTGCAAGAGTTGGGCCAGCGCTACCAGCTGGCGCTGCTCACCGGCGACAACAACGCGGACGTCATCCCGCTCCGCCAGCTGTTCGGGGCTGGGGCTGAGTTGCGGTTTCAGCAGTCGCCACTCGACAAGCTGGCGTATGTGGAAGCCTTGCAGCAACAGGGCCGCCGCGTGGTGATGGTGGGCGACGGCCTGAACGACGCCGGGGCCCTGCACCGAGCCGACGTCGGCATTGCCCTCACCGAAACGCTCACCAACTTCTCGCCCGCCTGCGACGCCATTCTCGAAGCCGGCAGCTTCGGCCGGCTGGCCACCATCCTGCGCTTCGCCCGCGACTGCCGCTACATCGTGCTGGCCACTTTCGGCCTCTCCTTCTGCTACAATGGCATTGGCCTGAGTTTGGCGGTGCTGGGCCGGCTCACGCCCATTGCCTCGGCCATCCTCATGCCCATCAGCTCGCTTAGCGTGATGGTATTTGCCACCCTGCTGGTGCGCTACGCCGCCCGCCATCGGCATTTGTAACTACCTGCCTGCGCAAAAAGGACGGTCATGCTGAGCGTAGCCGAAGCATCTCGCGTGCAGCAGTAATTCAATCGTGAAGACTCTGCGAGCGAGATGCTTCGACAAGCTCAGCATGACCGTCCTTCCAGAATTTAGCTACAAATTCAACCTGCTCCATGACCATCATTTTCCTGCTCATCGGTATCAGCCTGCTGGTGGCTCTCACGTTTCTGGGCGCCTTCCTGTGGGCCGTGCGCTCGGGCCAGTACGAGGACACCTACACGCCCGCGGTGCGGATGCTTTTTGAAGATGAGCCTTCCCTTCCGGGTAAAGACCAAACGGTCGCCTGACATCAATCAGCCGCCGTCCTGATTTTCGTCATCCTCCCCAAAACACCCCTGCGGGACCTTTGAAGCAGTAAAAAACCCTCTGCTCAGGCCATGCAAGCTGAAATAGAATTACCCATTGCGGATACGCTGCCGCTGCTGGTGGCCCCGCCGCCCGTGCGCGGCATCGAAACTTTCTTCTACGATAACAAGATTGTCCGCGACTTTGGCATTGCCACCGTGGTGTGGGGCATTATCGGGATGCTGGTGGGGGTGCTGGCCGCCTTTCAACTGGCCAAGCCCGAAATGAACATGGGCAACGCCTACACCACGTTCGGCCGCATCCGGCCGCTGCACACCAACGCCGTGATATTCGCCTTCGTGGGCAACGGCATTTTTACGGGCGTGTATTACTCCTTGCAGCGCCTGTGCAAGACCCGGATGTTCTCCGACGTGCTCAGCAAAATTCACTTCTGGGGCTGGCAGCTCATCATCGTCTCGGCCGTCATTTCGCTGCCGCTGGGTCTGACCACTTCCAAGGAATACGCCGAGCTGGAATGGCCGATTGATATTGCTATTACGGTGGTGTGGGTGGTGTTTGGCTGGAACATGTTCGGCACCATTGCCCGGCGGCGCGAGCGGCACCTGTACGTGGGCATCTGGTTCTACATCGCCACCTTCATCACGGTGGCCGTGCTGCACATCGTCAACTCGATGGCCCTGCCGGTGAGCTTTATGAAAAGCTATTCGATGTACGCCGGCGTGCAAGATGCGCTGGTGCAGTGGTGGTACGGCCACAACGCGGTGGCGTTTTTCCTCACTACGCCCTACCTGGGGCTGATGTACTACTTCCTGCCCAAAGCGGCCGAGCGGCCAGTGTACTCCTACCGCCTGAGCATCATTCACTTCTGGTCGCTGATTTTCATCTACATCTGGGCCGGGCCGCACCACTTGCTCTACACCGCCCTACCCGACTGGGCCCAAAGCCTGGGCGTGGCCTTCAGCATCATGCTGATTGCGCCGAGCTGGGGCGGCATGATAAACGGCCTGCTGACCCTGCGCGGAGCCTGGGACCGGGTGCGCACCGAGCCGGTGCTCAAGTTCTTCGTGGTGGCCATCACGGCCTACGGCATGGCCACGTTCGAAGGCCCCATGCTGGCGCTGAAAAACGTGAATGCCCTGGCCCACTTCACCGACTGGATTGTGGCCCACGTGCATGTCGGGGCCCTGGGCTGGAATGGCTTCCTGACCTTCGGCATGCTCTACTGGCTGTGGCCGCGGCTGTATAAAACGCCGCTGTTCTCCACCAAGCTGGCCACCACGCACTTTTGGCTGGGCACCTTCGGCATCCTGTTCTACGCCATTCCGATGTACTGGTCCGGCTTCACGCAGGGGCTGATGTGGAAGCAGTTCAACAGTGAGGGGATGCTGCAGTACCCCAACTTCCTGGAAACCGTGCTCCAGATTGTGCCCATGTACTACCTGCGCGGCCTGGGCGGCCTGCTCTACCTGAGCGGCGTGTTCCTGATGATGTACAACCTTTACAAAACAGCCAAGGCTGGCGTGCTGGTCGCCAATGAAATGGCCGAGGCCCCCGCGCTGCTGCCCGCCGCCGAAGTCGCGCCCGCCACCGGCGAGCATTGGCACCGCTGGCTGGAGCGCCGCCCGTTTCAGTTGGCACTGGGCGCTACGGTGGCCATCCTCATCGGGGGCGTCATCGAAATGGTGCCCATGTTCCTGGTGAAGAGCAACGTGCCCACCATTGCCTCGGTGAAGCCCTACCGGCCGCTCGAATTGCAGGGCCGCGACCTCTACATCAAGGAGGGCTGCTCGAACTGCCACACCCAAATGGTGCGCCCGTTCCGCTCCGAAACCGAGCGCTACGGCGAGTATTCCAAAGCCGGCGAGTTTGTGTACGACCGCCCCTTTTTGTGGGGCAGCAAGCGCACCGGGCCCGATTTGCACCGCGTGGGCGGCAAATACCCCAACTCCTGGCACTACAACCACATGATGGACCCCACCAGCATGTCGCCGGGCTCTATCATGCCGCCCTACCCGTGGCTGCTCGACAACGAAATCGACTACAGCACGCTGCCCGCCAAAATCCGGGTGCTCCAACAGTTGGGCACCCCCTACCCCGCCGGCTTCGACCGCCAGGCCGTGGCTGACGCGCAAGGCCAGGCCCAAGGCATCGTGGCCGCGCTGAAAAAGGAAGACATAGCTGTGAAATCCGACAAGGAAATTGTGGCCCTGATTGCCTACCTGCAACGCCTCGGCACCGATATCAAGGTGAAACCCGAGCAAGCGGCGGCGGCCGCGCAGTAGGCGCTGCTTGCCAAACAGAAAAGGAACGTCATGCTGAGCGCAGTCGAAGCATCTCTACCGCAGGATTAATTCAACCGATTCAACGAAGCGGTAGAGATGCTTCGACTGCGCTCAGCATGACGTTCGAATGAACCCAAGCCTTCAACACTCTCCTCCTCATGGAAAAGAACGTCCTGCAGTCCATCACGGGCATTGCGATTTACCCGCTCATCTCCTTCGCCATATTTTTCCTCTTTTTCCTGGCCCTGCTAGTGTACGTGCTGGTCGTCAACCGCCAGCACATCCACACCATGAGCATGCTCCCGCTGGACAACGAGCAACCCGCCGCCGATAACACCAATCCCCCATGTTAGCCCCAGCGAAAAGCGCGCAGCTGAAACTGCTGACCGTAGCTGGCCTGCTGCTGAGCGGTGGGGCCCGCGCTCAAACATCCGGGGCAATCGCGCCCACCAAGGCCGCTGGCATGAACGAGCAAGAGCAATTATTTTGGCTATTGCTGGGGTTATTAGGCGTGTTGTTACTGGTGCTGCTGCTGGTGGGCATCACCATCGTGGTGCAGATGAAGCCGCAGTTGCGCCAGCTCTACGACCTGCCCACGGTGCATGGCACCTGGAGCGGCAAGGTGCTGGGCCTGCTGGTGGGCGACGCCACACTGGTGCGCGGCGAGTACCGCGACGAGCTGCTCGACCACAACTACGACGGCATCCACGAGTTCGACAACGACCTGCCGCCGTGGTGGAAGTACGGCTTTGGCTTCACCATCGTGTTTGCTTTCGTGTACATGGGCTACTACCACGTCACCCGCAAGGGCCAATTGCAGGTAGCCGAGTACGAAACCGAGATGCGCCAGGCCGCCCTACTCATCTCGGCCGGGGCCGACGACCCGACCAAGCTCACCACCTACCTGGCCCTGACCACGGCCGCCGACCTGGGCAGCGGCAAAAGCATTTTCGCCACCAACTGCGCCCCCTGCCACGGGGCCAATGCCGAGGGCAAAGTCGGCCCCAACCTGACCGATGAGTTCTGGCTGCACGGCGGCGAGCTGAACCACGTGTACAAAACCATCAAGTTCGGCATCACCAGCAAAGGCATGGTGGCCTGGAAAGGCAAGCTCTCGGGCAAGCAGATTCTGCAGGTCGCCTCCTATGCGCTGAGTTTACAAGGCTCCAAGCCCGCGAATGCCAAGCCGCCGCAGGGCGAAAAAGAGGCCGTCAAACCCGTGGCCAAACCCGTGGCCACGCTGTAAGGGCGCGGCATCCAACTGTTCAACCCCGCTCATGCTCCCCACCCCATTCAAGCCCGCCGACGCCTACCGCGACACCATTGCCACGGTGGATGCGGCGGGCAAGCGGGTGTGGCTTTACCCCAAGAAGCCCGCCGGCCGCCTCTACCGCGCCCGCAAGTGGCTGAGCTACGGCTTGCTGGCCGTGCTGTTTGCCGGACCCTGGCTGCGGCTCAACGGCCTGCCGCTGCTGATGTGGAATCTGCCGGCGCGGAAGTTCATCATCCTGGGCCAAATATTCTGGCCGCAGGACTTCTTCATTCTGTTGCTGGCCACGCTCACGTTTCTGGTGTTCATCATCCTGTTCACGGTGGTGTACGGGCGCGTGTTTTGCGGCTGGGTGTGCCCGCAGACCATCTTTTTGGAAATGGTCTTCCGCCGCATCGAGTACTGGCTGGAAGGCGACGCTCCGCAGCAAAAGGCCCTGGACCGCGCCGACTGGGACTGGAACAAAACCTGGCGCAAAACCACCAAGCACGGGCTGTTCCTGACCGTGTCGTTTCTGATTGCCAACACCTTTCTGGCCTACATTATCGGCTCGGACGCGCTGGTGGCCATCGTGACGGACCCGCTGACGGCGCACCTGGGCGGGCTGGCGGCCATGGTCGGGTTCACGGGCGTATTCTATGCGGTGTTTGCGCGGTTTCGGGAGCAGGTATGCACCATTGTGTGCCCCTACGGCCGCTTGCAGGGCGTATTGCTGGACCAGGACAGCTTGGTGGTGGCCTACGATTACCAGCGGGGCGAGCCGCGCGAAAAGCTCCACAAAAATCAGGCGCGCACCACCGGCGACTGCATCGACTGCCACCAGTGCGTGCAGGTGTGCCCCACCGGCATCGATATCCGCAACGGCGCCACCCAAATGGAATGCGTGAACTGCACCGCCTGCATCGATGCCTGCGACGCCATCATGAACCTGGTGCAGCTGCCGCAGGGCCTCATCCGCCACGCCTCGGAAAACGGCATTGCCAACGGCACCAGGTTCCGCTTCACGGGCCGCGTGAAGGCGCTGTCGGGTGGCTTGTTGGTGCTGTTGGCGGTGCTTACGGGCCTGCTGGTGTCGCGCGCCAACGTGGAGGCCACGGTGCTGCGCACGCCGGGCCAGCTGTACCAGAAAACCGACCACGGCATCATCACCAACCTCTACAACATTTCGGTCATCAACAAAACCAACCGCCGCTACCCCATCACCCTGCGCATCCTCGAACCCGCCCAGGGCCGGATTTCCCTCATCGGCACCAGCGGTTTGAAACTGCCCGCGCAGGGCATCACGGAAGGCGTTTTCTTTGCCGAGCTGCCCCGCACGGCCCTGCACCGCACCAACCAGAAAATCCGCATCGGCCTGTTCAGCGGCGGCCAGCAGATTTCCGAAACCAGCACCAAGTTTCTCGGTCCCTCGCAGTAGCGCTAGCTCCTAAAAGGCCGTCATGCAGAGCGTAGCCGAAGCATCTCTACCGCGCCGCCGGGGCTGGCCCCTCTCCGAAAAGGAGAGGGGCCAGCCCCGGCGGGGTCCCGTGAGGCGAACCGTTGAACGAAGCGGTAGAGATGCTTCGACAAGCTCAGCATGACCGTTCTCAACTCTCAAAAACCCATGACCAACCCGGCCATCTCCCCTCCCAAACGCAGCCCCTGGCCCTATGCCATCGTGGCGGTGTTCGTGCTCTTTGCCGTTTACATCGGCTCGATGGTGTACCAGGCCATGCAGACCGATGTGAACCTGGTCAGCGCCGACTACTACCAGCAAGAGCTGGCCCACCAGCAGCGCATCGACGCGGTGGCCCGCGCTGCCGCCCTGCTCACTCCCGTGCAGGTGCGCTACGATGCAGCCAGCCGCCGCCTGAACCTGCAACTGCCCGCCGCGCTGGCAGGGCAGTCGGTGGCCGGACAAGTCCACTTCTTCCGCCCATCCAATCAAAAACTGGATTTCACGGTGCCCCTGCGGCCCGCCGCTGATTTGCAGCAGTCCATCAACACCAGCAAAATGGCGCTGGGCTTCTGGCGGGTGCAGCTTGAATTTACGGCGGGCGGTCAGGCCTACTTCATCGAACAAGACCTTCTTCTTAAATAAGCCATGCTCTGGGCCGGATTCCTGTTTGGGTTGCTGGGCAGCTTCCACTGCGTGGGCATGTGCGGGGCCATTGCCCTGGCGCTGCCCGGCGGCGCGGACGCGGCCACGGCACCGCTGCGCTACGCGGGCGGCCGCTTGCTCTACAACCTGGGCCGGGTCACGACCTATGCCACGCTGGGGGCTGGGGCCGGCCTGATAGGCCAGGGCCTGCGCCTGGCCGGAGTGCAGCAGGGCCTGTCCATCGCCTCGGGCGTGCTGATTCTGCTGCTGGTGGCGGTGCCGGAGCGCTACGCCCGCCGCCTGGCCGTTGTGCTCGGGCTGAATCAGCCGCTGGCTTGGGTGAAAAACACGCTGGGCCGCCTGTTTCAGCGCCCTACCCTACCGGCTTTGTATGCCACGGGCGTGCTCAACGGCCTGCTGCCCTGCGGCCTGGTGTACCTCGCCCTGGCCGGGGCCCTGAGCGCGCCGGGCGTGGCGGGCGCGGCGGCTTACATGGCCTGTTTTGGCCTGGGCACGCTGCCGCTCATGTTTGGGCTGTCGCTGAGTGGGTGGCTGGTGCCGCTGCGCTGGCGCACCCGCCTGCGCCATGCGGTGCCTTACGCGGCTTCGGTACTGGCGGTGGCGTTCATCGTGCGCGGGCTGGGGCTGGGCATCCCCTACCTCAGCCCGCAGCTGCGCCCGCCCGCCACCAGTGCCGGCGCGGCCCAACCGGCCACGGTGCATTACTGCCACTAGGTTCTTTATCACTTCTCCCATCAACTGGCCACCCGCCGTTTCTGCTTATGAAAACCATTCTCGTTCCCCTCGACCACACGCCGGCCGCCGAGCACCCGCTGGCCTACGCCAACAAGCTGGCCGTGCGCTGGCCGGCCGAAGTGGTGCTGCTGCACTGCATTCCCGCAGCTCCGGCAGGAGCCGCCGACGTGTTGGCTACCGCGGAGCTGCGCCTGCGCAGCCTGGTTGAGCGCCTGCGCTACCAGCAGCTCACCCGCCAGGACGGCCGCCGGATTCGCTACAGCTACCGCGTGCTGGCGGGCCGTTTGCCCGACCATGTGCAGGCCGAGGCCATCCGGTGCGCGGCCGATTTGGTGGTGATGGGCCTGGAACCCATCGACTGCTGCCAGCAGGCGGCTCCCGACAATCACGCCGCGGCGCTGGCCGAATTGCTCACCTGCCCGGTGCTGGTGGTGCCGGCGGGCCGGCGCTCGCTGCCCCGCCGCGTGGTGTTTTCCGCCGATTTCGGGGTGCTGGATAAGCGTTTTATGCACCGGCTTTCGGCCCTGGCCGACGCTTTTCCGGCCCCGCTGGAGCTGGTGCAATTCTACGCCCCCCTCGACCGGCCCCGGCGGCGGCCCCTGAAACAGGCCCTGCATACCGCCGCCGCGCAGCTGGCCTGGGCCGCGCCGGTGACCGAACACCTTGTGGAGGACGAGGCGCGGCTGGAAGGCGTGGATGAGTTTTGCGCGCGGGAACACGCCGATTTGCTGGTTATCGCGCCCACCAGTGCCGGGCAGCTGGTGCAATACTTTGCCGCTTGCTACGCCAAAACGCAGGCCTACCACACCCAAATTCCGGTGCTGGTGTTGCGCGCCGCCGGGCACCACACGGCACAGGAAGCCTGCTGCGCACGTTGCGCGCAGCATCCGGAAACGCTGGCGCGGCCCAGCGCTCGGTCGGTTTACCACACCGTTCCGTGGGTGTAGGCAGCGATGCCGCAATAGCTTAAAAGAACGTCGTGCCCATTGGGTGCCCGCGCAGCCTGCATGTGCCATTCAAACCTTTTTTTCGACCCCATGCGCCTTCCATCCCTCCTCGCCTACGCCGCCTTAGCCCTGCTGCTCGCCGCCTGCAACCCTCCAAACCCCAACGGCATGCCCGACGAACAGCCCGGCAAAGGCCCGCCGCTGGTGGCCACGGATGTGCCACCCAAACCCGACTCGGCCGCCGCCCGGACCGAAAACCCCGTGATGCCCGCCGACACCTCAGTGGCCGGGGCCTGGCTGCTGCTGGAAGGTGCCCTGCGCGGCCACGACGCCACCGTGCTCAACCAGCTCATCGACCCGGAATTTGGCCTCTGGGTTCTGGAGCAGCCCGGGGCTGTGCCGCTAGTGACGCGCGTGGCCGAGGCCGGCGCTTTTCGCCGCGCCAACCAAAACCTGCCCCTGTTTTCGCTGGATAAACAGCTGATGACCTGCCCGCAGTTGCAAAGCCTAGCGCGGCTGCCTGAAGCCGACTGCGGCCTGCAAACCGCACGCAACGCGGGATTTGCGCAACAGGGCTGTTTTACCGGACCAGCTACCGATTTCCGGGCTCTGGACTTCTGGCCGAGCGCTACCGTGAAGGGCGGTACTGCGGCGCAGGGCAAGGCCGCGCAAGGGCGCACTGGGCGCACGGTGCTGCAAACCTGCACTGGCTTCCGGTTTCACTTCGCCAAATCGGCGGGTGTGGGCGGGCGCTGGCGGCTCATTTTCATCGACCTGCGCGAGCCCTGCATCACCTAATGCTTCGGGCTGGAAACCGACAACGCCTGACTGGATAACCAGCCGGGCGTTGTCGGGAGAGGGGGCGGTAGGGTTATTGTTAGGCGTTGTTTAGCTTGAAGGTGAGCACTGGCGGGAAGGCGTGGGTGGCCACGGTTTCGGCGATGCTGGTGTGCAGCAGGCGGCTGAGGCCGGTGCGGCCGTGGGTGGGAACGACTAACAGGTTGGCCTGCACCTGCCGGGCATACGCGGAGATGCCCGAAACGGCGCTGTCGTCCGTGAAAACGGCAGGCTGTGCGTGCTTCAGGCCGTGGCGTTGCGCGAAATCCAGGATGCGGGCCTGCGCGGCGGCGTGCTTCTCTTGCGCTTCCACCACTTGCAGCAAGTGCAGCTCGGCCTCGGGGAAAAGGGCCTGCACCTGGCGCAGGCCGGGCACGGCCTGGTCGGCTTCGGCCGTGAAGTCGGACGGGAACAGGATGCGACGCGGGGCGAACTCCGCCACGGCGTATTTGACGGTGAGCACCGGGCAGGGCGCCAACCGAACCAGCTCCTCGGTATTGGAACCGTTGAGCAGGTGCTCTGCTGCCGAGTGCGTTTGCGCCCCGATGACTACCAGGTCAATGTGTTGCGTTTCGATGGCCTGGAGGATGGCGGGGCCGGTGCTGTCCGTCAGCACCATGTCGTACACCGTGACGTTGGGCGCGGTGCGGCCGGCTTCGTCCAGCAGCCCGCGCATGCGCCGCTTGGTGGCTTGCAGCAGCTGAATCATGAACCCGTCGTCCGAGCCGCCGTCGCTGTTCGGCAGCTCCGAGCCTCCTACCGGGCCGCCGTAGGTGCTGAAGTTGGCGGTTTCGGGCACTTCCAGCACGTGCAGCAGCGTCACGCCGGCACCCACCCGGCCGGCCAGTTGCAGGGCAACGCTAAAGGCGTGGTGCGATTCGGCGGAAAAGTCAGTGGGAACCAGCAGGTTTTTCATGGGAAGCGGGAAAAGGTGAGTCGGAAAGGCCCGGCGGCCGGAACTAGCGCAAATGTCCGGTTGCATTCCTGCGCCGCGAATGAGCCCAGCCAGCCGGAAACATGACGTTTGTCAGGCCGGGGTCGGGCCGTCATGCTGAGCGCAGGCCCCGCTCAATCCGGTAGCAGAACAGGCTGACGCTCCAGGTCGAACAACTCACTCAGCACCTCCACCAGCTGGCCGGGCTCGCCCCGCTTACAGGCTGCTTTGAGCTGTAGCACGGGCTGCTTGAGCACCTTTTGCATCAGCGACTTCGTGATTTCATCCAGCAAGCCAGCTTCGGCGGGGCTCATCCGCTTGCCGTAGCGCTTCATTTCTTCCTGCCGCAGCTGCTCCAGCGCATTTTTCAGCTTCTGGATGGTGGGCGAAACTTCCATTTCTTCGCTCCAATCCTGCAACCCGGCCATGCTTTCGGCAATGATGGCCCGCACCTGCGGCACGGCGGCCAGCCGCCGCTCCAGGGCCGCCGAAGCTTTGCTCTGGATGGCATCAAGGGGATAAAGCAGTACGCCGGGCACGGTTTCCACCTCGGCCGCAACGCTACGGGGCACCGACAGGTCCACCAGGAACTTGTGGCTGAGGACGGCCTGGTTTTCGAGCAGCGGCAGGGTGATGAGGGGCACGGGCGCTGCCACCGAGCAGACCACGACATCAGCCTCCCGAATACCGCGGGCTAAATCAGCCAAATCCAGCACCTCCAAGCCGCACTCAGCGGCCAGAACCTCAGCTTTACCCCGCGTCCGGTTGCAGAGGATGACGTGCGCAAACCGGTCGCTGGCCCCAAAATGCCGGGCCACGTCTGCCCCAAAGGCACCCGCGCCCACCAGCAGCACCCGGGGGCTGGCCAGGTGCGCCGTCAGGTCCTCCACCAGTTGCAGGGCGGCGTAGGAAACCGACGCCGCGCCGTCGCAGAAACCCGTTTCCTGGCGCACCCGCTTGTGGGTGAAAAACACCGTGTGGAGCAGCCGGTGCAGAAACGGCCCGGCCGCGTCCGCCTCCGCCGACCATTGGTAGGCCTGCTTCACTTGGTGGCCGATTTGCTGGTCGCCAACCACCTGCGCGTCCAGGCCCATGGCCACCTCAAACAGGTGCCGCACCGCAGCCGAAGCGCTGCTGATGTTGGTGCAACAAGCGCTTACCGAGGCCTTGTCGGGCAGATTTTTCAGCCGGGCCAGCTCGCCGATGATGGCGGCGCTTTGGTCCCGGATGTCGCTGTAATACACTTCCGTGCGGTTGCAGGTGCTCAGCACCAGCACATCGGCCAGTCCCAACTCCTGGCTGACGACGAGCAGCAGGGCGCGGCAGGCGGGTTCGTCCAGGGCCAGCAGCTCCCGAATGGCGCGCGGCGCGTGCCGGTGGGTGAGGCTGACAACTTTAAAGCGCTGATTCATGCGAGGAACAAGGAGAAAGGAAGCGGCCCGGCGACTACTTATGGGAGAAACGGCCACCGACAAAGGTCCGTTTTGCCCAAGGCGCGAAGCATGATGCAAGTCACCTGTCCGCCTGATAAGCGTCATGGTGGGCCGCGCCGGATAGGGCCACCTTTGCCATTGCGCTAAATTGTTCGCGCCCGCTATGAAACCCCTTTTCTTACTCTGCGCGGCCTTCTTGCTGGCGGCCAGGGCCGGCCACGCCCAGCTCATCACCCCCGACCTGGTGCCGCCGCTGGCCTTCGTGGCCCTGCAACAGCATTATCCGCTCGCCACCCAGGTGCAGTGGAAAAAGACGCAGGGACTGTACCAGGTCAGTTTTAGCCAAGGCGCAGGCCAGCAATTCGTTCGGTTTACCGCTGATGGCGACGTCGAAGCCACGGGCACGCCCCTGCTCCTGAGCGCCCTGCCGGCCAGCGTGCGCCACACGCTAACCGCGCACTACCCGAGCCGGCAAGTGTGCCAGGCCGCCAGATTCGTGAATGCCCGTACGGCGGCCATCACCTACGAAACCGCGACCTGCGAAAGCAACCTCAGCCGCACGTTAGTCTTCACGGCCGATGGCCTCAAACAGCGGCGAGCCAGCGTGAGGCAGGGGGAAGCAGGCCGCTGATTCAATGGCGGGCTTTGAGCCGCAAAAGCACACTGAAAAAGGTCGTTAATTTTCTCCTTCAGTGTGGCGTTATTGCGGCGTTCATTCTCCATCTCTCCCCAATGAAACTAATCCGCTACGGCCAGCCCGGCCACGAGAAGCCAGGCGTCATCATCCAGGACCAGCAATTCGACATTTCGGCCTTCGGCGAAGATTACAACGAAGCCTTTTTCGCCACCAACGGCCTGCAACGGCTCATAGAATTTCTGGCGGCAAACGAAGGCCGGCTCGTGCCCATCGCCGCAGGCGAGCGCCTCGGCCCGCCCGTGGCCCGGCCCTCCAAAATCCTGTGCATCGGCCTGAACTACGCCGACCACGCCCGCGAAACCGGCGCCACGCCCCCACCCGAGCCGGTCCTGTTCATGAAGTCGACTACGGCCTACGTGGGGCCGAACGACGACCTCATCATCCCCAAAAACTCGGCAAAAACCGACTGGGAAGTGGAGCTGGCCGTGGTCATCGGCAAGCGCGCTTCTTATATCGAAGAGGCCGACGCCCACGAATACATTGCCGGCTACGCGCTGCATAATGACGTATCGGAGCGCGAGTTCCAGCTGGAGCGCAGCGGTACCTGGGACAAGGGCAAGGGCTGCGACACGTTCGCGCCGGTTGGTCCGTTTATGGCCACTCCCGATGAAATCGGGGACGTGGACAACCTGCGCCTCTGGCTTTCGGTGAACGGCCGGATGATGCAGGATGGTACCACTGCCAACCTCATTTTCAAGATTCCCTTCCTGATTTCCTACCTCAGCCAGTTCATGACGCTGCTGCCCGGCGACATCATCTCGACCGGGACGCCCGCCGGCGTAGGCCTGGGCCTGAAGCCGCCCGTGTACCTGCGCCCCGGCGACGTGGTGGAGCTGGGCATCGACGGCCTGGGCTCCTCGCGCCAGGAGGTAAAGGCCTATTCAGCAATTTCCTGAGCCATAAAAACTCCGCCTATTATCGTCCCATCCAGCCGCCGTCCACGGTGAGGATGGTGCCGTGTACATAGTCGGAAGCGGCCGAGGCCAGGAAC
This sequence comes from Hymenobacter sp. UYAg731, assembly GCF_054061335.1. NCBI lineage: Bacteria > Pseudomonadati > Bacteroidota > Cytophagia > Cytophagales > Hymenobacteraceae > Hymenobacter > Hymenobacter sp. UYAg731. The sequence goes on from NZ_JBSSEC010000005.1 coordinate 16,249, forward strand.
ACGGTGGGGCCTTTGAAATCATCCGGAGTGCCCCAGCGGCCGGCCGGAATGCGGCCCAGAATGGTCTGGCTGCGCTCCTCGTCCTGGCGCAGGGCGGTGGTGTTGTCGGTTGCGATGTAGCCGGGCGCGATGGCATTCACGTTCACGCCCCGGCCGGCCCACTCGTTGGCCAGCGCCTTCACCAGGCTGCCCAGGGCACCCTTGCTGGCCGCGTAGCCGGGCACGTTGAGGCCGCCCTGAAAGGTGAGCAGGGAGGCTGTGAAAATGATTTTGCCACTCCCCTGCCGCAGCATCTGGCCACCAATAGCGCGGGCCAGCCGGAACGGCGCATCGAGGTTGATGGCCAGCACGTCGTCCCAGTCCTGGTCGGAATGCTCGGCGGCGGGAGCGCGGCGGATGGTGCCGGCGTTGTTGATGAGGATGTCGATGCGCGGAAAGTCCTGCTGCACCCGCGCGATGAAGACATCGGTGGCGGCGCGCTGGCTGAAATCGGCCTGGTAGGCGTGGAAGGTGCGGCCCAGCGCCCGCACCAGGCGGCCGGTGTCACCACCATTGGCCGCCAGCGTGGCCGATACGCCGATGATGTCGGCCCCGGCCTCGGCCAACCCAAGGGCCATGCCCTGGCCAATACCTCTGTTACAGCCAGTTACCAGCGCGATTTTGCCGGTCAGGCGGAAGGCGGAATTACTACTCATACAGGAAGGGCGGGCTGGCTGAAAAATGCGACGGCCCAAAAGTAGCGCCGCCCGCCCGGCGCACTGTATCGCCCCCTCCTGCATGTTGATAGCGCTGATTCCCCCGCAATGGGTAAGCCAAACAGATTCGGCCTTCCCGCCAACTTACACTCAGCACGGCAAGCACCTGCAAACCAGAAAAATGGGGCACTGGCAGCTCGGATTTTAATTGCACCTTGCGGCAGCTTTCACCGGCCTGATTCTGCAGCCAAAATCCTTCTTAAACCATGAAAAAACTGCTTTTCAGCGGCTCATTTGGGCTGCTAGTAGCGCTGAGCAGCGCGGGGCCTGCCTTCGCCCAAAGCACGCCGGCGGTCAGCCACGTCGCGCTCTACGTTTTCGACCTACAGAAAAGCGTGGATTTCTACGGCAAGGTGCTGGAATTGCAGCAGATTCCGGAGCCTTTTAAGGACGGCCGGCACGTCTGGTTTCGGATGGGGCCGCACAGCCAGCTGCACATCATTCAGGGCGCGGCCAAAGTAGAGCCACACGATAAGAACCTGCACCTGGCCTTCAGCGTGAAAGACCTGAAAAAATTCACCGCCCACCTCGACCAGCTCGCCACCACCTACGGCAGTTGGGCCGGCCTGGCCAAGGAATCGACGGCCCGCCCCGATGGCGTGAAGCAGGTGTATTTGCAGGACCCGGATAATTATTGGGTGGAGGTGAATGACGACCCGTTCTAAGCCGCTCTGCACCTACCAGCCGGGCCGGTAGGTGCGCTTCACAAACTGGTTGGCCTCCTCGAAGTTGGTGACGCGTAGCTGCTGCGGGTCCCAGAGCAGCTCGATGCCGCGGCCGGGATAGTCGAAGCCCGCGCCGGTGGTTTTTGGGCGCTGGATGTCGTAGCCGCGAATGGCGAGGTTGGCCATAAGCAGGGCTTCGGTGAGCGGGCCGGCCAGTTCGAAAGGCGAGCTGACGGCCTTGTTGCCATAGCCGGCCAGGCAGGCTTCGACCCACTGGGCGTAGTGGCCATTGGCCCCTTCGGGCACGCGGGCCAGGGTAGGTTTTACGTGGACTTCCTGGGTGCGGGCGGTGGGCAGCAGGCGCGGGTCGGCGGAGTAGGTGCTGGCCATCATCTTGCCCTTCTGGCCGATGAACAGGATGCCGTTGCCGCCGTCGCCAAACTTCTCGTTGGGGCCGAGCTCCTCGGGCCGCTCGGGCTGGATGCCGCCGTCCATCCAGTGCATAATGACTTCGTGTTTGGTCTTGCTGGTTTTGGGGAAGGTGAGCGTGACGTGGCTGGAGGGCGGGCAGCTCTCGGGGAAATAGCCGCGCTTGAACTCGTCGACATACACGCTGCCCACGCTGGCCTGCACCGCGGTGGCGTAGCCCAGGCCCAGCACTCGGAACGGCGCTTCCATGAGGTGGCAGCCCATGTCGCCGAGCGCGCCGGTGCCGTACTCCCACCACCCGCGCCAGTTGAAGGGCACCAGCTTATCGACGTAGGGCCGCTGGGGCGCGGTGCCCAGCCACAGGTCCCAGTCCAGCTCCTTGGGCACGCCGGCTCCGGGCGCGGGCCAAGCAATGCCTTGGGGCCATACCGGCCGGTCGGTCCAGCAATACACGGTATGTACCTCGCCGATGAGGTGGGCGTCGTACCATTCCTGGAGCTGGCGCACGCCGTCGCCGGATGCGCCCTGGTTGCCCATCTGGGTCACCACCTTGTAACGTTTGGCAGCCTCGGTGAGGGCGCGGGCTTCATAAATGTCGTGGGTGAGGGGCTTTTGCACGTAAACGTGCTTGCCCATCTGCATGGCCGCCAAGGTGATAACGGCGTGGTTGTGGTCGGGCGTGGATACCGAGACGGCATCAAAATTCTTGCCTTCCTTATCGAGCAGCTGCCGCCAGTCCTTGTAATACTTGGCCTGCGGGAACGCCTGCACCGAGCGGGCGGCGCGGCGGTCGTCCACATCGCACAGGTAGCCAATGCGGACCTTGCCGGTTTTGGAGAAAGCGGCCAGGTCGCTTTCGCCCTTGCCGCCCACGCCCACGCCGGCCACCACCAGCTGGTCGCTGGGCGCGGTGTAACCCCGGCCGCCCAGCACGAAGCGCGGCACAATCATGAACACGGCGGCCGCAGCGGCCCCCTGCTTGAGAAATTCGCGCCGCGACGGGGCTTCAGGAAGGTCATTCAACGGCGCTTCAGGCAGCTTGCTCATAGGTAGTTAGTGGAAAGTGGCAGCCAGAGAGAAAACCCAAAGGCCATTCGGGATATTCAATCAAGCTGTTGACAACAAGCTATTTGCATTATTGCAAAATCCAATCCGGTAATGGGTTACATTACTACTTCGGCACCTTGGTAAGTGGGTGGACACTCATCCTTAGCAATATTATGTAAATTATTGGCCATGTAGTGGTTGGCCGGCAACAAATTATTTTATATTTGCTCGCACTGCGTGGCTCCTACTGCTCGCCGGCTGCCGCCAGCAGATGGTACTTCGATTGATTCCTTTCTCAATTCCCACATCATTTGCTAGCGTAACATGGAAAAAAATACGTACGATGCCATTGTCATCGGGTCGGGTATCTCGGGGGGCTGGGCCGCGAAGGAGCTGACGGAGAAGGGCCTCAAGACCATCATGTTGGAGCGGGGCCGCAACGTGGAGCACATCAAAGACTACGTGAACGCCAACAAGGCCCCGTGGGAATACGAGCACCGGGGCGGCAAAACCCAGCAGATGATTGCCGACTACCCGGTGCTGAAACGCGACTACACCCTGAACGAAACCAACCTGAGCTACTGGGCCAGCGACAAGGACAGCCCGTATGTGGAAATCAAGCCCTTCGACTGGTTTCGGGGCTACCAGGTGGGCGGCCGCTCGCTGATGTGGGGCCGTCAGTCGTACCGCTGGAGCGACTTCGACTTTGAGGCCAACGCCAAGGACGGCATCGCCGTGGACTGGCCCGTGCGCTACAAGGAAATGGCTCCGTGGTACAGCTACGTGGAGAAATTTGCCGGCATCAGCGGCTCGAAAGAAGGGCTGCCGCAGCTGCCCGACGGCGAGTTTATGCCGCCCATGGAGATGAACGTGGTGGAAAAAGACGTGGCCGCTCGCATCAAGAAGCACTACGCGCACCGGCGCATGGTCATCGGACGTACCGCCAACATCACGGTGCCGCACCACAACCGCGTGAACTGCCAGTACCGCAACAAATGCTGGCTGGGCTGCCAGTTCGGGGCGTATTTCAGCACCCAGTCCTCCACGCTACCGGCGGCCGTGGCCACCGGCAACCTCACGCTGCGGCCGTTTTCCATCGTCACCAAAATCCTCTACGATAAGGACACCAAGCGGGCCAAGGGCGTGGAGGTGCTCGACGCCGAAACCAACCAGACCATTGAATACTACGCCAAGGTCATCTTCCTCAACGCCTCGGCCCTGAACTCGGCCTGGGTGCTGATGAACTCGGCCACCGACGTGTGGCCCGGCGGCCTGGGCAGCAGCAGCGGCGAGCTAGGCCACAACCTGATGGACCACCACTTCCGGGCCGGCGCGCACGGCGACGTGGAAGGCTTCGAGGACAAATACGTGTACGGCCGCCGCGCCAATGGCATTTATATCCCCCGCTACCGCAACCTGTTCGGCGACAAGCGCGACTACATTCGTGGCTTCGGCTACCAGGGCAGCGCCGGCCGCGAGGGCTGGAGCCGCGAGATTCCGGAAATGAGCATCGGCGGCGATTTCAAGGATGCCCTCACCGAGCCCGGCAAATGGACGATGGGCATTACCGGCTTCGGCGAAACCCTGCCCTACCACGACAACCAGATTACCCTCGACAAAACCAAGAAGGACAAGTGGGGCCTGCCTGTGCTAGCCATTGATGCCAGCATCCGCGACAACGAGCAGAAGATGCGGATTGACATGATGGCCGATGCCCAGGAAATGCTGGAAAAAGCGGGCCTGAAGAACGTGAAGACCTACAACAACGGCTACAACCTGGGCGGCGGCATCCACGAAATGGGTACCGCCCGCATGGGCCGCGACCCCAAAACGTCGGTCCTCAACGCCCACAACCAGGTCTGGGACGCGCTGAACGTGTACGTGACCGACGGCGCCGCCATGACCTCGGCCGCCTGCCAAAACCCCTCGCTGACCTACATGGCCCTCACGGCCCGCGCCGTGGACCACGCCGTGAGCGAGCTCAAAAAGCAAAATATCTAACCGCCCCCCATCATGGATAGAAGAGACGCCCTGGCCCGCGTGGCCATCATCATGGGTGGCACCGTTATCGGAGCCGATTTTTTCCTAACCAGCTGCTCATCGCCGGCTAAAAAGGACGAAAAAACCACCGCCGGCAATACGCCGGTGGCGAAGGAAACGAAGCCGTTGCTTGATGCCAATCAGGTCAGCTTCCTCGACGAAGTAGGCGAGACCATCTTGCCCGCTACCCAAACGCCGGGGGCCAAAGCCGCCCAGGTAGGCAGCTTCATGGCCGTGATGGTGCGCGACTGCTACACACCCGCCGACCAGAAAATCTTCCTCAACGGCCTCACCAAGCTCGACCAGGACTGCAAAACCAAAAACGGCAAAGGCTTCCTGGCCTGCGACCCGGCTCAGCGCACCGCCTTCCTCACCGCCCTCGATGCCGAGCAGAAAGCTTTCACCCAAAACAAGCAAAAAGACGACCCCGCGCACTATTTCCGCATGATGAAGGAGCTCACGCTGCTGGGGTTCTTCACCTCGGAAGTGGGTGCGACGAAGGCATTGCGCTATCTGCCCGTACCCGGCCGCTACGATGGCAACGTGCCGTATAAAAAGGGCGATAAGGCCTGGGCGACTAGCTGATTTATCGTATCATGTCGAACGTCATGCAGAGCGCAGCGAAGCATCTTTACCGTGCAACTAATCAAATTACTATCGCGGTAAAGATGCTTCGCTGCGCTCTGCATGACATTTCGTTCACCCATTCAGTCTTTCCGCATTCCCCATCCCTCCCCGCCTATGACGCCTGCCATCCGCTTTAAGCTGTCCCTGATGATGTTCCTGGAATTCTTCATTTGGGGGGCCTGGTTCGTGACGTTGGGCACTTACCTGCTGCACAACCTGCACACCACCGGCACGCAGGTGGGCAGCGCGTTTCTCACGCAGTCGGTGGGGGCCATCGTGGCCCCGTTCATCATCGGGCTGATTGCGGACCGGTTCTTTTCGGCCCAAAAAATCCTGGGCGTGCTGCACCTGACGGGCGCGGTGTTGCTGTGGCTGGCCTCGCGGGCGGGCGATTTTTCGGCCTTCTACCCCTACGTGCTCCTGTACATGATTGTGTACATGCCCACGCTGGCGCTGGTGAACTCCATTTCCTTCCGCCAGATGCAGAACCCGCAAAAGGAATTTGCCTCGATTCGGGTGCTGGGCACGCTGGGCTGGATTATCGCCGGCATTACCATTGGCTGGCTGGACTGGGAGCAGAGTGGCAACCTCGGCCTCACGTTTCAGATGGCGGCCGGGGCCTCGGCCCTACTCGGGGTATTCAGCTTCACGCTGCCGCCCACGCCGCCCATCAAAAAGGCCGGCCCCGCCACTATGGGCGAGATAATGGGACTGGAAGCCATTGGGTTGCTGAAGAACCGCTCGTACCTAATTTTCTTCCTGGCATCGGTGGCTATCTGCGTACCGCTGTCGTTCTACTACGGCTTTACTAACCCGTTTTTGAATGAGACGGGCATGAAATCGGCCGCCGGTATTCAGAGCCTGGGGCAGGTTTCGGAAGTGCTATTTATGCTGCTGATTCCGGTGTTTTTCGTGCGTTTGGGCGTGAAGAAGATGCTGGCCATTGGCATGCTGGCCTGGGTGGTGCGGTATATTTTCTTCGCCTACGGCAACGGCGATTCGACCTACTGGATGCTAATTGCGGGCATTGTGCTGCACGGCATCTGCTACGACTTCTTCTTCGTGACGGGCCAGATATATACCGATAACTTGGCTGGCGAGCAGTCGAAAAGCGCGGCCCAGGGCTTCATCACACTGGCCACTTACGGGGTGGGCATGCTTATTGGCTCCCTCCTGTCGGGCCAGATTGTGGATGCCCATAAAACCACCGGCGACCTCCACGACTGGCACACCATCTGGCTGATTCCGGCCGGAATTGCGGCCGTGGTGCTGGCCGTGTTCGTGCTACTGTTTAAGGACCAGAATGCCCCCGTGCCGGCCGAGGGAATCAGCTACGCGGAGGCGAATGCTCGATTAGAGGTGTAGAGACGCATATTTGCGTCTTATCGTTGAACGGACATGACGTGCCACGTTCATTATTTCTGCCCTAACGACAAGACGCAAATATGCGTCTCTACACTCCGAACCACTTAATCTATGAAACTACGACTGGGCATGATTGGCGGCGGGCAGGGCGCGTTCATCGGCGGGATTCACCGCATCGCGGCCGCTCTCGATGGCTTGTATGAGCTCACCGCCGGCGCGTTCAGCAGCGACGCGGACAAGTCACGGGCCACGGGCGTGCTCTTGGGCCTCGCGCCGAACCGCGTGTATGGCTCTTTTGAGGACCTGATTACGCAGGAAAAGCAACGGCCCGAAGCCGAGCGCGTGCAGGTCGTGGCCATTGTCACGCCAAATCACCTGCATTTCGAGCCGGCCAAGCTGGCGCTGGAAAACGGCTTCCACGTCATCCTCGACAAGCCAATGACTTTCTCGCTGGCCGAAGCCAAACAGCTGAAAGAAATAGCCACTGCCAGCGGCCGGAAACTCTGCCTGACCCACACCTACACCGGCTACCCGATGGTGAAGGAAGCCCGGCAACTCATCGCGAATAACGCCTTCGGTCCCATCCGCAAAGCCTACGTAGAATATCCGCAGGGCTGGCTCAGTGCGTTTGAGGAAGGCACTGATAACAAGCAGGCCGCGTGGCGCACCGACCCCGCCCGCAGCGGCATTGCTGGGGCGATGGGTGACATCGGCACCCACGCGTTCAACCTGTTGGAATACGTGACGGGCCTGCAAGTTGAAAAGCTCTGCGCCGATATTAACACCGTGGTGCCGGGCCGCCGGCTCGATGATGACGGGGCCGTGTTGCTCCGGTTATCCAACAGCGCGAGCGGCGTACTGGTGGCCACCCAAGTAGCGGCTGGCGAGGAAAATAACGTCCGCATTCGCGCGTATGGCGACAAGGGCGGACTGGAATGGCAGCAGGTGGATGCCAACACGCTGCAAGTGAAGTGGCTGGATAAACCCACCGAGATTCATCGGGCGGGCACGGGCTACGTCAGCTCCTTTGCGCGGCACAACAGCCGCACCCCCGCCGGCCATCCCGAGGGCTACCTCGAAGCCTTCGCCAACATCTACCGCAACTTCGCCCTGACCTTGCAAGCCGAAATAGCCGGCCAGACCGCCGCGCCCGAAGCCCTTGACTTTCCGGGGCTGGATGAAGGCATCCGGGGCATGGCTTTCATCGAAAACGTCGTTGCTTCGGGCCAATCCGACACCAAATGGACCGAATTCACCATCTGACCCGCCCATGACGACCATCCAGGGACCCGCTATTTTTCTGGCCCAATTCATTGGCGATGAAGCCCCGTTCAACAGTCTGGCCGGCATCTGCGCCTGGGCCAAAGGCCTGGGCTACAAGGGCGTGCAATTGCCCACCAACGACCCGCGTTTTATCGACCTGCAAAAAGCCGCCGAAAGCCAGACCTACGCCGACGAAATCCGAGGTGTGGTGAACGCCGCCGGACTGGAAATCACCGAATTATCAACCCATTTGCAGGGCCAGCTGGTAGCGGTGAACCCGGTCTACGACCAACTCTTCGACGGTTTCGCCCCGGAAGCCTACCGCAACAACCCCAAAGCCCGCCAGCAATGGGCCGTGCAGCAGCTCAAGTACGCCGCCAAAGCCTCCCAAAACCTGGGGTTGAAGGCGCACGCTACGTTCAGCGGGGCGCTACTGTGGCCCATGGTGTACCCCTGGCCGCAGCGACCGGCCGGGCTAGTAGCGGATGGTTTTGCCGAGCTGGGCCGCCTCTGGCTGCCCATTCTGAACGAGTTTGATACCTGCGGCGTGAATTTGTGCTACGAAATCCATCCCGGCGAGGACCTGCACGACGGCGTGACCTTCGAGTTGTTTCTGGACCAGGTGCAGCAGCACCCGCGCGCCTGCCTGCTCTACGACCCTTCCCACTTCGTGCTGCAATGCCTTGATTATCTGGCGTACATCGACATCTACCACGAGCGGATTAAGATGTTCCACGTAAAGGATGCTGAGTTTAATCCCACCGGGCGACAGGGCGTGTACGGCGGCTACCAGCCCTGGCTGAACCGGGCCGGCCGCTTCCGCTCGCTGGGCGACGGGCAGGTCGATTTCAAGGCTATTTTCAGCAAGCTGGCCCAGTACGATTTTCCCGGCTGGGCCGTGCTGGAGTGGGAATGCGCCCTCAAAAACGCCGAAGACGGGGCCCGCGAAGGTGCCCCGTTTATCAACGACCACATCATTAGGGTCACGGAGAAAGCCTTCGATGACTTCGCCGCCACGGCCCCCAATCCTACCCTCAACCATTCCCTACTCGGAATCTAACCACCGCTTTGCCATGAAAAAGACTGCCTTATTCCTCAGCCTCTGCGCCCTGCTGGCCGCCTGCGATTCGGGCTACAAAAAAGACGGCCCCGATGAGGTGAGCCAACAAGCGGCTTCGTCGGCGGAGCTCAAGAGCGACAGCACGACCGGCCGGAACGTGGCCGCCGTGGCCGAACAGCCCCAGGTTGACACCAGCGTCTCGAAAATTGGTACCGGCCACAGTGGCGGCCTGCTGGCCAGCGGCGCCAAGCTGATAGCCGCCTCGGACTGCGCCAGCTGCCACAAGGAAAAGGAGAAGCTGGTGGGGCCATCCTACGCCGATGTAGCCCAGAAATACCCGTCTAATGAGCAAAATATCAGTATGTTGGCCGGTAAAATCATTCAGGGTGGCGCGGGTAACTGGGGAGCCGTGCCCATGACGCCGCACCCCGGCGTTACGGAAGCCGACGCCCGGGAAATGGTGAAATACATTCTGACGCTGAAATAATTACGTCTGTCATGGCCTCGCCTCCCACCCGCCGCACGGCGCTCAAAAACATTCTGGCGGGCACGGCGGCGGTTGGGGCTGCCGGTGTCCTCGGCGCTTGTGCGCCCGCCGAAAACACGCTGGAACCGCTCGCTTTAAAAAACAACATCAACCATTCGGTGTGCCGCTGGTGCTACAACGATTTGACGCTCGACCAACTGTGCGCGGCGGCCAAAAGTATTGGCATCAAGGGCATTGATTTGGTGGGACCGAAAGACTGGCCCACGCTGAAAAAGTACGGCCTGGATTCGCCAATGTGCAACGGGGCCGAAATCAACCTGACCGATGGTTTCAACGACCCACAGTTTCATTCCACGCTGCAAAAGAACTACGCCGAGATGATTCCGCAGGTGGCGGCGGCGGGCTATAAGAACCTGATTTGCTTCAGCGGGAGCCGGCGGGGCAAGGACGATGCCACCGGCTGGGCCAAATGCGTGCAGGGCCTGACGCCCCTGCTGGCGCTGGCCGCTAAGCACAAGGTGGTGCTGGTGATGGAGCTACTGAATAGCAAAATCGACCACAAGGACTACCAGTGCGACCGTACCGCCTGGGGCGTCGAACTAGCCAAAAAGCTGGGCTCGGAGCATTTCAAGCTACTTTTTGACATTTACCACATGCAGATTGACGAGGGCGATGTCATCCGCAACCTCACTGATAACCACGCCTATATTGCGCACTACCACACCGGCGGCGTGCCCGGCCGCCACGAAATCGACGAGACCCAGGAGCTATATTACCCGGCCATTATGCGGGCCATCGTAGCCACCGGTTTCAAGGGCTACGTGGCGCAGGAATTCATCCCTAAGCTGCCCGATAAAATTGCCTCTCTGCGCAAAGCCGTGCAGCTGTGCGACGTTTAAGAATCTGGTTTTAACACCTTTTTTAGTTCGCACATGGAAATTCAACGTCGAAGTTTTCTCAGGCAGGCCGGCTTGTTATCCGCCCTTGCAATGGTGCGGCCGGGGCAGCTGTTTGCCCGGCCGGCGGCCCTGAAAGTGGGCTTGCAGCTCTACACCTTGCGTGAATACATCGGCAAGGACGTGCCGGGGGTGCTGGCCAAGGTGGCGCGAGCCGGCTACGGCGAGGTGGAAACCTACGGCTATAGCCCGCAAATCCACTTCTGGGGCCTTGCGCCGAAGGAATTTAAGGCGGTGCTCGCGGGCAACGGCCTCACCACTTCCAGCGGGCATTATGAAATGAACGGTTTTATGCGTGACGGCAACGCGGAAGCGTTGAAGGCCTATCTGGAAGCTGCCGCTATTTGTGGCCAAACCTATATCGTGGTCCCGCACCTGGATGAGCAGCTGCGCAAAACGCCCGATGATTTCAAGGCCATTGCCAACCGGCTAAACCAGGCGGGCACGCTGTGTAAAGCGGCCGGGCTGAAACTGGCGTATCACAACCACGACTTCGAATTTAAGACCATCGGCGGCACTTCGCTGTACGACGTGCTGCTGCGCGAAACCACGCCCGCGCTGGTCGATTTCGAGCTGGATTTGTACTGGGTGGTACGCGCCGGAAAGGACCCGTTGAAGCTGATGGAGGCTCATCCGGGACGCTTCGCTATGTGGCACGTCAAGGATATGGACAAGGTTCAGCCGGAGCACAACACCGAAATCGGGGCGGGCAGTATCGACTTCAAAACCATTTTCCAGCACGCGAGAACGGCCGGCCTGCAACACCTTTTTATGGAGCAGGAATACTTCGCCATCGACGCCTACCAAAGCATTACCCAAAGCGCGGCCTACATCAGAAACAAGCTGCTTTCGTAACCGAAAACTACCCCCGGATTTAACCCCCTCGCCCCATGAAAACACGCCTTTTGCTCACCACCCTGCTGGCCGCGAGCCTGGGCACTGCCCACGCCCAACAAACCGCCAAGCCTGAGGATACGGAAGTGTATGAGCCCGTGCCCAACGTGGTGACGCCCGGCCGAGCCCCCGGCGATGCGCCCTCCGATGCGCTGGTGCTGTTCGATGGCAAAAACCTGGACCAGTGGGTGCTCACCAGCGACCACAAAGTGCCAGCCAACTGGACGGTGGCGGGTGGAATAATGACGGTGAAAAAGGACGTAGGCAACATCGAAACCAAGCGCAGCTTCGGCAACTACCAGCTGCACCTGGAGTGGCGCATTCCGGCCAACATCAGCGGCACGGGGCAGGCCCGGGGCAACAGCGGCGTGTTTCTGGCCTCCACGGGCAACGGCGACCTGGGCTACGAGCTGCAAATCGTGGACGCGTACCAGAACAAAACCTACGTGAACGGCATGGCCGGGAGCCTCTACAAACAGGCCATCCCGCTGGCCAACCCCGCCCGCAAGCCGGGCGAATGGCAAACCTACGACGTGGTGTGGACGGCTCCGGTGTTTGGCGCGGGCGGCGCACTGGTGACGCCGGCCTACGCCACCGTATTTTTCAACGGCGTACTGGTGCAGGACCACACCGCCCTCACCGGCCCCACGCAGTACATTGGTAAGGCTTCGTACCAGGCCGCGCACGGCCCGCTGCCCATCAAGCTCCAGGCCCACGGCGACAAGAGCGAGCCGCTGAGCTACCGTAATATCTGGATTCGGGAGCTGCCGATGGCGGCAGTGAAGTAGGGCATTAAATTTCCAAAGAAAACGAAAAAGGAACGTCATGCTGAGCGCAGCCGAAGCATCTCGCGTGGGGTAGTAAATCAATCGCTAGACGAAAGAATTACCATTGCCCGCGAGATGCTTCGGCTGCGCTCAGCATGACGTTCCTTCTTTTGGTCCGGTCCTTCTCCCCCGTTCTACACCAGGTTTGTCTTGATGTAAGCCAGGCTTTTAGCGGCGCTATCGAAGGGCGAGCCGGGTGTGATGTCCTGCTCCACGAAGAAGTATTGCAGGCCGGCTTCGTTGGCGCGGGCGAAGATTTTCTTGAAATCGATGCTACCGTTGCCCACTTCCGTGAAGGAGTGCGGCGCAGCCTTGTCCATGTCCTTGACGTGCCACAGCGGGAAGCGGCCGGGGTGCCGCTTGAACAATTCCAATGGGTCGTGGCCGGCTTTGGTGGCCCAGTAGAGGTCGAGCTCCATTTTTACCAGCTTGGGGTCGGTGGCGAGGAGCAGGTCGTAGGGCAGCTTGCCATCCTGGGCCACGAACTCGAAGTCGTGGTTGTGGTAGCAGAGTTGAATACCGGCTTTCTGGCAGCGCTCGCCGGCTTTGTTGAGCTGGTCGGCGATGTATTTGTAGTGGTCGAGGTTGCCGCGCTCGGCCTCCGATAGGTAGGCGCACACCATGTATTTCACGCCAGCGGCGGCGGCATCATCCACGGCGCGGTCCCACTCGTGGAGCATGGTGCCCAGGGCCGGCGCGCCGTTCATCGCCTCCTCGCCGAGGCGGTAGTGGCTGCTGGGCATTATCAGGCCGTTTTGTTTGAGCAGGGCAGCGAAGGCCTGGGGCGTCATCCCATAGAACTTCTGAGTGCCGGTGTAAGTCGCGCCCTCCAGCGAGTTGTAGCCCATTTTGGCCAGCTGCGCCAGGGTGCCGGCGGGGTCCTTGGCCATGGCGTCGCGCACGGTGTAGAGCTGCAGGCCGATGTACTTTTTATTGTAGCCCTTATCGCGGGCCAGCAGGGCCGGTGATACCAGCAAGCCGGCCGAAAGAAGCGCGGCCGAAGTCAGGAAATTTCTGCGGGAATTCATAGAGCGACGTGGGTGGGTTGAAGGATGAGTTTGGATGGAGCCAAGATAGGGATTAGCAATTACTTGCGGGCAATTCAAAACATCATAATCGTGCCAGAACGGGGGCCGCCAGCGGCAAGGCCCAATCGAGCACCAATACGCCTAGCAGCCCCATCACTGACACGATGGTTTCCATGGCCGACCACGAGCGCAGCGTATCCCGAATCGAGAGGTTGAAATACTGCTTAAATAGCCAGAACCCGCTGTCATTCAGATGCGAAAACAGCAGGCTACCCGCCCCAATGGCCAGCACCATCAAATTAGGGTTGACGGCTGAATGGGCCATGGTGGGCAGCAGCACGCCGGCCGCCGTGAGGCCCGCCACCGTGGCCGAGCCCAGGCACACCCGGATAATACCGGCCAGCAGCCAGCCCAGCACCAGCGGCGGCAGGCCGGTACCGTGCAGGCCGGCGGCAATGGCCAGCCCGGCCCCGCTTTGCACCAGCACTTCCTTCAGCGCCCCGGCCCCGCCAATGATGAGCAGTAACAACGCCACGTCGCGCAGGGCCTCGCCGTAGGTTTCCATCACGGCGGCGGTGCTTTTGCCTTGGCGGCGGCCCAGGCTGAACGTGGCCACGCCCACCGATAGCAGCATTACCACGCCGGGGTCGGCGAGAAAGGCCAGGGCGGGCGCAAGCGGGCCGCCGGGCGGCAGCCCCGCCTGCAACACCAGCACCGCCGCTAGAAGCAGCACCGGCAGCAGCGACGACAGAAAGCTATTGAGTGTGCCCGGCAGGGCGCTTTCGTCCCGCGCCTCGCTCCTAAACCCCGCCGGCGGCACCGACACGATGCCCCGCAGCGTGCGCGCATACAGCGGCCCGGCCAGCACCACGGCCGGCACCGCCACCAACAGCCCGTAGCCGAACGTGAGTCCCACATTGGCGTGGAACAGCGCCACCAGCGCCGTGGGAGCCGGGTGCGGCGGCAGGAAGCCGTGCAGTACGGAGAGCGACGCCAGCATGGGCAGGCCCACGTACACGGCCGGCAGCCGGTACTGATATACCACCGAAAATATCAGCGGGATAACCAGCAGAAAGCCCACGTTGTAGAACAGCGGAATGCCGATGATGAAGCCGGTGACCATCATCGTCCACTGAATATTTTTCGGACCGAAGGCCTGCATCAGTACGGTGGCGATGCGCTGGGCCGCGCCGCTTTCGGCCACCAGCTTGCCCAGCATGGCCCCCAATACCACCACCAGCACCACCGAGCCCAGGGTGTCGCCGAGGCCTTTTTGCACGGCGGCCAGCACCTGCGCGGGGGGCAGCCCCAGCGCCAGCCCCGCCGGAATGGTGACCAGCAAAAACGCCAGAAACGCGTTGACTTTGCCCCAGCTGCTGAGGACGATAAGCGCCAGCACGGCCAGCACAATGATGAGGAGCGTCATACCGCAAGGTAGCCCGCCGGATGACATTAAGCGCACCCATTAGGCGACGAATTACCCTGCTACCGGCTGCGGAGGCTGCATCCGCTCATTCTGGCGGCGCAGGCGCTGGCAGAGCACCTTCAGGATGTTGCGGGTGACTTCGGGGCAATCCTCCATCACGTCGTAGAAATCTTCTTGGTCGATGCGGAACGCCATGGCCGGCCCCACCGCCACGGCCGAAGCCGAGCGGGCTTCGGCATCGAGCAGGGCCAGCTCGCCAAAGAAGTCGCCACCACGGAAGGTGGTAAGCTGGCGCGGGCCATCGAAAATCCCGATTTCGCCTTCGCTCACGATGAACAGCGAAGTACCCAGGCTGCCTTTGCCGAAGATTTCCTGCCCCGCTTCAAACGTCACTTCCCGCATAATGGGCTCGATGTTGCCGAGGATATTTTCGGGCGTATTGGCAAACAGGGCCGTGCCTTTGAGGATGAGGACCCGGTCGCGGGCCGAGGTGCGGGGGGTAGTGGTCGGTGGATTCATGGCGAGGAAGGCGACGGCGGGATGCGTGAGAAGGAGTTGGTCGTAGGCGGCCGGGCGCAGCACGGGCAGTTGCTGAAGCACGGCCAGGGCACTTTCCTGCACCAGGAGGCTGGTGGCTTGTAAATGGGGCACCAGGTAGGCCACGGTGGCGGGCTGGGGGTGCCACTGCCGCAGGGCCACGCTAATCGACCAGGCCGTGAACGCCTCCGCGCCCCGGCGCACGACGGTGGTTTGCATGGTTTCGGCCGTGGTGACGGGCCCGAGCAGCGCATCCATCACTTCGGCGCGCTGGCTCAGGCGGCCCGTTTCCAGCATGGCTTGCAGGCCCGCGAACAGCGGGAGCGGAATCATGTTTTCCAGGATTTCGAGGGCGCTGGCCTGGGTTTCGCCGGTGGCGTGAATGGCGCTGTGCTGCGCTTCCAGCAGCGGGGGCCGCTCATACACCTGCAGTAGCAGGCCAAACAGGCGCTGCGTGCAGCGGCGCAGCTCCTGCCGAAGGGCGGCCCGCAGCTCGGAGTTGCCGGCGTGCATGCCGTGCAAAAAATGCTGCGCCAGGCGCATCTCCTCTTCTATCAATTGCTGAAAGAGCGGGGCATCGTTGGGCATCGTGGCAAAGTTTTCGAGCGCCCGCAGCGCGGCCGCCCGTGCCTGCAGGTTGGAGCCGCCGGCTACTTCCAGCAGCACTTGCCGGGCAGCGGGCGTAGCCATCCGGGCGCACACCTGGGCCAGGGCCTGGACGCGGCGATGGTCGGTTTCCTGCACCAAGGCGGGTTTGAGCAGCGGCAGCACGCCCGCACCAATGCGAACCAGGCCGGCCTGGGCCGATTTCTGTACCTTTTTAATGCACAGAAAGCTCATCATCAGGCTTATCATATCGGGACCCGGCACTTCGGCCACGGCCCGCACGGCGGCTTGCACCAGGGCCGGGTCGGCGCTGTGCAGGCAGGTGGTAATGGCCTGCTCCTGCTGCTGGGGGGTGAGCAGGGCAATGAGCCCCAATGCCGCGTGCCGGGCACTGGTTTCGGTCGAAGCGGCCACGGCGGCCAGGCTGGCCAGGGCCGCGCCATCGGTGGGGTGCGCGCCCAGCCGGCCCCGGATAGCGCCCTGGCGCACGGCCCAGTCGGAGTGCAGCAGCAGGTCGTCGGCCGACGGGTGGGGGGCGGCCAGGCAGCTGGCCATTTCGCGCAGGGCGGGGTCGGGGTCCTCTAGGGCCAGCTGCCGTAGGCGTGGCAGCGCCACCTGAATGCCTAGCAGCCGCAGCGCCCGGTGGCGGATGCGGTTGCTGGGGTGCGTCAGCAGCAGCTCGGCCTGTTCGAGCAGGGCGGTGGCTTCTAGCTGGTGCAAATGCTCGATGGCCTGCAACACCATTTCCACGCTGGAATCGGCCTCGGCCGAACGCCTGGCCGGCGGTTCACCATCATTGCTAACCAGCTCATTGCCGGCCATGACGTGCATGTGCAGGCTCGTCTTCAGGGCCTCCAGGTAGTGCCAAAGCATATACCGCAGCAGCACTGCTACCCCAATTATCAGGGCCGCCATCCACCCAAAGGGCAGCCAGGCGCTTAGCGCCGGAAACGGCTGGGCCGCCAGCAGCAGCAGGCCGCCCAGCCCCACGCCCACCGGCTCATAAATCCCCTTCACTACGCTGCGCCCCGCCAGGTGCTCGGGCGGCGGCAACCGGTGGAACAGCACCAGAAAAACCGGCTCGAACAACGCGCGGCGGCATATTTCCAGCCCCAGGAAAAGCCCGCTGAAGTAAACCAGCTGGCCATACGGCCCCACGGGCAACGCCCGCCACACCCAGAACAGCAAGATACTGGCAAGCACCATGATTGGCAGCAGCAGCAGCGTCCGGCGCACCCCCACCCACTGCAGGCCGCGCCGCGCAAAGAGCAGCCGGCCCGCCGCCGCCAGCAGATACGCCAGCGCCAGCACCCCGCCCAAGTACTGCATCATATCTGCCGGCCCGGGCAAAAAATTTCGGACACTGAGCAAAAAAACATATTCCACCCCCACGGCTATCGCGGCCACTGCGCTGACGCTCAGCCCCATCACCCGTACCAATGCTCCCGGCCCCAGCAGCTGCCGGATGAGCGGCAGGGTGTGCGCAGCCAGCGGCACGGGACCCAAGTGCGGCAAGCCGGTTATGCGCCGGAAAGCCGCCTGCTGCAGCAGCGCCGCCAGCACGTACGCACTCAACGCCATGATTAGCAGCATCGAAATCGCATGGGCGGCGGGCACGAAAATGGCCAGCGCCGCCCCCACGGCTTTGGCCGGCAGCTCGCCGGAGCTCACCACCCCGAATAGCCGCCGCCCCTGCCGCCCGTTGAATAGGGTGGCCGACATGCTCCAGGCCTCCAAATTGGTGAGCAGGTACAGCAGGCGGTAGCCCGTCATGATGGCCACGGCCGTGGCTACCGACGGCGCGGGCCGCCAGGCCAGCGCCAGCCCCAGGGCAATGGCCACCACCGCCAGCAGCGCCCGCACGGCCAGCTTCGGCCCCAGCCAGCGCCGCTCCAGGTAGGCATACAGGCTGCCGGTCAGCCCCATAGCTACCGCGCCCACGCAATAGGCCACGGGCAAGCTGGCCGCCGGCTGCCGGGCCAGCAGCAGCGCGGTAGCCGCCAGGTACACCAGCACGGTGCCGAAGCTGAGTAGGGAATTATGGGCAAAGAGCAGCCACACCGACGTGCTTTCGTGCGGACGAACTCCCAGAAACCGGTACCATCTTTCCATGATATTCCTGCTGATTGGCCCCGCCGCCCGGCGGCCGGCCCTCCCCACGAAACGGTTAGTGCAAGGCCCGTTTTTTAATCAGGCCGCCCTTCATGTCGCTCACGCACTGCGAGACGATGAAGGCATTGGGGTCGATTTTGTGAATCTCATCCGTTAGGCTGACCACCTCCAAGCGGGTCACGACCGTGAAAATGGCCTCCACTTTCAAATGCTGGTGCCCGTGGGTGCCAAAACCCTGGGTGCATTCGTACACGGTGGCCCCCCGGTGGAGCTTATCGGTTATCATGCGCCGGATTTCGGTGCTGTGAAACGAGATGATGGTCAGGCCGGTGTATTCCTCGATGCCCACGAGCACAAAATCCACGGTACGGGCCGCCGCCAGGTAGGCCAGAATGGAATACAGCGCCGTTTCTATCGACAGCAGCCAGGCCGCCACCGAGAAGATAATTACATTAATAATCAGCACGATATCCCCAATGGAAGCCGGCAGCCGGCGCGTGAGGTACAGGGCCAGGATTTCGGTACCGTCCAGCACACCGCCGCCGCGCATGGCCAGCCCCACCCCGGCCCCCAGAAAGAAGCCCCCGAACACGGCAATCAGCAGCTTATCCTGCGTGAGGGGCGGAAACGACACCACCAGCAAGGCCCCCGACAGCGCCAGAATGGTGAGCAGGGTTTTGAGGGCGAACTTCTGCCCCACTTGGTAATACCCCAGCACGATGAACGGAATGTTAATCAGCACGATGAGCGCCGATAGCGAAATTCCGGTCAATTGGCTCACCAGCAACGATATCCCCGTCACGCCGCCATCAATGAAGCCGTTCGGAAGCAGGAAGCATTTCAGCCCCAGGGCGGCCGAAAAAACCCCGCCGGCCAGCAGCACGCCTTGCATCAGCATGGCCCCCACCTGGTGCTGCGCCAAAAACCGGGACAAGCCCGTGCCCGCCTGCACCAGCACTTTCGGGGGCGGGGGTGCCGGCTGGCGGGCAAGCTTCCGGTTCCGGAAACGAGAAGGCGGCAATTTTTCGAGCAACATATTAGTCATCAGGTTTTAGCCTTGCACCATCACCATTTTCCGGGGTCAGCACCAGCTGCTTTCTGATTAGCGAAGCAGGTGGCATTTCCTCCACGGCATTTATTTTGGCTGGATTAAGTGGTTAGCCAATGTTCAGTTTAAACAAGCAATTTTTTAAATATATTCAATAAATACTATATAAAATCAGGCTATTGCCCTTTCCACAATTTCCTCAACGGCAACGGGCAGGCTGATAGTGAATTGACAGTACTCTCCTTCCTGGCTTTCCACGCTCAGCGCCCCCCCGTGGCCCTTGGTAATGACGTCGTAGCTCAGCGATAAGCCCAGGCCGGTGCCTTCGCCGGCAGGCTT
The DNA here is from genome assembly GCF_054061335.1 of Hymenobacter sp. UYAg731. Lineage (NCBI taxonomy): Bacteria > Pseudomonadati > Bacteroidota > Cytophagia > Cytophagales > Hymenobacteraceae > Hymenobacter > Hymenobacter sp. UYAg731. The sequence continues at coordinate 35,760 of NZ_JBSSEC010000005.1, forward strand.
GGTGGTGAAGAAGGGCTGGAATATTTTCTCCCGCACCGCCAGCGGAATGCCGGCCCCGTTGTCGCGCACCCGAATCTCGACGGCATGGTCCGTTTGGCGGGTTTGCACCTGCACTTCCGGGCGGTAGGAAGCATCGGCGTGCTTATTTTTCTCGGTCACCGCATAGAAGGCATTGGTCAGCAGGTTCATTAACACCCGGTTAAGGTCCTGGGCCACGGCGGGCACGGGCCGGAGGCGGGGGTCAAAATCGGTGGTGAGCGTGGCACTGAAGTCCTTGTTGCGGGCGCACCAGCCGTGGTAGGCCAGGCGCAGGCTGTCCTCGGCCAGGGCATTGAGGTCGGTGGCCTGGCGGGTCCCGCTGCTCGGGTGCGAGTGCTCCAGCATGCGCTTCACGATGCGGTCGGCGCGGGCCCCGTGCTCCCGAATCTTCACCTGGTTCAGGGTCAGGTCCTCAAGCAGTTGAGTAACATGTTCCCGGCCCCCGGTCGAGAGGTGCTCCCCGGCCAGCTCCTCTCCCAGCTCGGCCAGCAGCTCCACGTTCAGGTCCGAAAAGTTGGTCACGAAATTCAGCGGGTTCTGGATTTCGTGGGCCACACCGGCCGTCATTTCGCCCAGCGAAGCCATTTTCTCGCGCTGCACCAGCTGGGTTTGGGTGGTCTGCAGCTCGGTCAGGGTGCGGTTCAACTCGTCGCGGTGGGCGGCAATCTGGGTATTCTTCTCATTCAGGTGGCGGTTGGCCCGCTGCTTGAGGTAGATGTTGCGCCACAACAGCCCCGCCAGCAGCAGCACGCCGGCCAGGCCCGCCAGCAACGCCTTGAGCTGTAGGCGCTGCCGGGCCGCCTTCTGGGCCTGGAGCTGCCGGGTTTTGGTGAGCAGGTCAATCTGGGCTTGCTTGCTGGTCAGCTCATAGTCGTAGCGCAGGCGGCTGGTGCGGCGGCGCGTGTCCTCGCCCGAGAGCGTGTCGTTGTAGGCCAGGTGCAGGTTGCGGAAGTAATAGGCCTGCGCAAAGTCGTGGCGCTGGGCGTAGGCCTGGGCCAGGATGTCGCTGGCATTGCGAATGTTCTCGTTGCTGCGCGCCTGCTGGCTGAGCCGCAGGCCGTGCCGGGCCAGGGCCACCGCGCTATCGGTCTGGTGCGCCAGCAGGTAGGCGCGGGCCAACATCAGTTCCACGGCGGGCAGGTTATAGTCGTCGTGGGTGGCGCGCACCAGCTGCTGGGCGCGCAGCCCGTGGGCCAGCGCCGCCGCCTGGTTGCCTTGCAGGCCATACACTTCGGCCAGGCTGGTTTCGCTGCCGGTTTCGCCGATGGCATCGCCGAGCTGCCGGCTCAGGGCCAGCGCCTGCTGGTAGTAGGACAGGGCCTGGGGCCATTTTTTCAGCATCTGAAACGAGTTGCCCAGGCCGTTTAGCGCCAGCAGGGTCACTTGCTGGTCGTGGGTGCGCTGGCCGCCGGCCAAGGCTATCTGCAACACAGGCAGGGCTTCGTCGTAGCTGCCCATTTTGTAGTAGATATCGCCCAGCGTGGCTTGCAGGCGGATTTTTGTTTGCAAGTCGCCCGCCTGCCCGGCCAGGCGCAGGCCGTTGAGGGCCGAGGCCAGGGCCGGCACCGGGTTGCCCTGAAGCATATCAATCAGGCTCAGTTGAAGCCAGGCGCGGCCCTGCCCCTGCCGGTCACGCCGCCGCACAAACAGCACCTGCGCCTGCCGGGCGAAGCGGCGGGCCAGCGCGAAATCGTTGTGGCGGCGGTGCAGGGTGCTCAGCCGCAGCAAGGCTTGGCCCTCACCCACCGAGTCGCGCAGCTGCCGGGCCAGGCCCAGCGCCTCCTGGCTCAGCCGGATAGCACGCGGGATATCCACCGTGCTCCATTCCTGCGCGGCTCGCAGCAGCTGGCGTACGTAGGCGGTATCGGGGCGGGGCGGCCGGGATAGCGCCGGGTGCGGAGGTGGGGCATGGGGCACCTGCCCAGCCACCGGTAGAGTGTACACTGTCAGGCTCATGCACAGCAGAATCATGAAAAGCTTCATGCCGATGAGCGCAAAAAAATCAGGTTATTGCCGGGTTCAGCCGCACGGGCTGCAACCGGCCGGACAACTGCTTGGGCAACAAAATCAGATGTTCGGGTTGTGAATCACGCCCGCAATCACCTCGCCGCTGTCGCGGAGCGCGCTGGTTTCGATGAGGTGTAGCTCATAATCCTGGTCGATGGCCCGAAAGACGACCACCGGCGGATACTGGGAGTAGTCAGGGGCCGTACCCAGCCGCTGGGTGTGCGCCTCGACGGTTTCGTTCCAGCTATCCTGGGAAACAACTTTTTCTTCGATGGTGGGATGGGGTTTCATGGCCGCAGGGGTTAGCGGTGAATATTATTCAATTCCGTATTGTAAATATAATAAATAATATATTAAATTGTTTTGACTGTGTTGCGCTTCGAAATAGCATATCTCAGGTTCCGGGGCCTGGCTCTCCCGGGGAAATCTTCCAAGACTGGCTTTATCAGGACGGACCGGGCGGTAAGCCACGCCAATAAGCAGAAAACTACTCGTCCGGATTCAGCCACGAATCAGCCGCTTACGTAGCAGTCCTGTTCACTTCACCGCTTATTTATGATGCGCTACGCCTCCCTCCTGCCCCTGGCCCTGCTGCTGAGCTGCGCCAGCACCGACCGCCCCGTGGTCGAAACTCCGACCGTCAGCACCGCGCCTACCGTGCAGCGGGCCTTCGACGTGCCCGCCTTGCTGGGCATGAATGCCGACCAAATCGCCCGGCCCCTCATCAGCCAGTCCATCCGCCCCGACCACGACCGCACCCCGCGCGAGTCATCGACGGGTGCCACCGAGGCCCTGTACACCTACTGGCGCGACACCACCGCGCTGGAAGTGAGCTACGACCCCACCACGCTGCACGTCAACAGCTATTTCATCAAAACCAAGAGCGGACGGACGGCCAACTATGCCACCTTGCTCAAGCTGGCCAACGTGAGCAAATACGATAAGCGCCTGAGCATCGAGCCCATCGCCTCGGTGGAGAACCCACAGCTCTACACCGGCGTGAAACTTACGCCCGCCGCGCCCGCGCCCGTGAACTAAAAGCCCCTGCAAGTAGGGCGCATCCGCACACCCTCATTCCGACGAAGGAAGAGGAATCGGAAAACCATGCTTTGCCGGTTTCACCCAGAGTCCTCCTTCGTCGGAACGGCAATGCCGGCTACGCTTTTCTCTTATTCGACCGTAGCCGGCACGGGCTCAAATGCGCGCACAAAAGCTGCCTGCTCGGCGGTTTCGGGCGAGCGTGGTACGCGGTGGTTTTTCTCCATGCCCTTCCATTCCTCGGCGATGCGGGCCAGGGCTTCGTCCCCACTTAGCCCGAAGTGCTGCCGCAGGTGGCAGCCCACTACGGTGCCCGTGCGGCCTACGCCGCCCCAGCAATGCACCACGGCCCGGCGGCCGGCGGCGGCACTGTCTTCAATGGCGGCCAGCACTTCGGCCAGGCGCTTGGGCGAGGGCACGCTCAAATCGCGGATGGGGAAGCGGCGGAAGCGTACGCTTTCGGCGGCCAGGCCCAAGTGGGCGGCGCGGGCACGGAGCAGGGCCTCGTAGGGTTCGAGCGGCTCGGTGGCCTCGGTGAGGTCGTAGAAGTCGCGGATGCCGGCGGCCAGCAGCAGGTCGAGGCGATGCGCGGCCTCGGCTTCCAGTTTGGCTCCGGGGTACTCGGAGGCCAGCAGCAAGGGAGTGGCCCAATACGAGTTGGGCAGCGGACGGGGGGCGGGAATGGTATTCATGGCAGAAGGTACAGAAATTTGTGAGACTCCCCGCCTACGCGCCAACCAGCCGCCCGGCCAGGTCCTCAATATCGGCCCGGCGGGCCAGCACGGCCAACCATTCGCCCGGGATGCCCGCCTCGCCGTAGGCCAGGCCCGCGAGGCCGCCGGCCACGGCCCCGGTGGTATCGGTGTCGTCGCCCAGGTTCACGGCGGCCAGCACGGTGGCGGCGTAATTGTCGTGTGTCAGCAGGCACCACAGCGCCGCCTCAAGGGTATGAACGACGTAGCCGGAGGAAGAAATTTTATCTTCGGGCTGATTTATAATCTCGTCGGACAATACCCACCAACGGTAATATTTGTCTTCGACTACAGCCGGAATGCTACCGTTTTCCAGCCAAGGGTTAGCTAATTCCCGCATTTGCGCGCAGGCTTCGGCCGGCGGCAACCCGTCCAGCAAGCCTTTCGCCACCAGCAAATACAGGAAGCAGCCCAGCGTGGAGCGCGGGTGGCCATGCGTGACGCTGGCTACGCGCTCGGTGAGCGTCCAGGCAGCATGCAAGTCCAGGTTCTCGGCCCGCCAGACATCGTGAAAAGCCAAGGGCAGAATCCGCATAAGCGCCCCGTTGCCGTTGTCATTCTCACCGCTTGGGCCAGCTTTGGTTGGCTCAACGCCCCGTTGTAAGCGGTCGATGGCGGCACGGGTAGCGTTGCCCACGTCGAACGTTTCGCCCGTCGCGGTCCAGTAAGATTGATACAGCCAGTTGATACTGCGCCGGGCAAAATCGGCCAAGTCGGGCGCGCCACTACGGCCGCCGGAGCGAGCCAGCGTTTCGGCCAGGCAGAAAGTGAGCGAGGAGTCGTCGGACCAGGTGCCGGCGGGCTGCTGGTGGGTGCCGTAGGCGCGCATGCCCGTCACAGGGTCTTGCCGGCGGGCGGCACGGGGCGCGAATTCAACGGGCACGCCGAGGGCGTCGCCCACGGCCAGGCCCAGCAGGGCGGCGCGGGCCTGTGCAGTAGTAGTTTGTGACATTTTGGAAGGATTGCAGGAGGTTTTAGGTGGCAAGAAAGCAATAAAACGGCTTTAGGAACGCCCCGGTGCTGCATACTGAGGGGCCTCCGAATCGTTTAGCTCATCGCGGCAAGCAAACCGGGCCGGGGTAAGGGCTATGCGGGTCCGCTCAGCACAAGAGTCGAATGCAAACCGCAGGAGCCGCCGCAGGGCGCTATTTTAGCGGCTCACTTCTGCTCCCCGGCGGCCGGCCCGCTTCCCCCTCATGCACAAAGGACGACTCGAAGCCTTCAGCGATGGTGTGCTGGCCATCATCCTCACCATCATGGTGCTGGAAATCAAGGTGCCGCACGGGGCCGATTTCGCGGCCCTGCGCCCGCTGCTGCCCGTGGTGCTCAGCTACGTGTTGAGCTTCATCTACATCGGCATCTACTGGAACAACCACCACATGATGCTGGCTGGCACAAGCCGAGTGTCCGGCGGCGTGCTGTGGGCAAATTTGCACCTGCTGTTCTGGCTCTCGCTGGTGCCCTTCGCCACGGGCTGGATGGGCGAAAACCACTTTGCCCCCGCCACGCTGGCCGTGTACGGTGTGCTATTGCTGATGTCGGGGGTGGCCTATTTTGTGCTCCAGAACTGCATTATTGCCATCGAAGGGCCGCATTCCACCTTAACCCGGGCCATTGGGCGCGACTTCAAAGGCAAAGCTTCGCCCCCGCTCTACCTGGCCGGCATCGCGGCCAGCTTCTGGCAGCCGTGGGTGGCGGGCGGCATCTACGTGGCCGTGGCGCTGATGTGGCTCATCCCGGACCGACGCATTGAGCGCACACTGACGGCCCAGAACCAGCAGCTGAAATGACGCTTGCCCGGCATCTGGCATTAGATTATGAGATGGAAAAGCCTTGCGGGCACATCGATGACCCTATCTTGACGGCATCAGTTTCTATAACCTCCCGCCCTTTTCAACCAACTATTCATCCATGAAATCACTGCTGACGCTGCTGCTGCTGCTAATCAACCTTGTCGCTTTCGGACAAAGCGCTTCCGACAAAACTGTTGCAACCCTCGGCAAGGCCTATCGACAATATATGTCAGAGGAAGCACCATCAGGGTTTGCCCAGAAACAACTGATGGACGTACCTGATAATTTAAAAGCAGCCGCAAAATTCATTACCCAAACCATTACGGTCAATAATGAACTTCTAAAAAAAGACTATTTAACATTACCCGAAGAAGAAACCCTGAAAAGCATCTATTACATCATAAAATCCGGTGCCAACCCTGATGACAATAATTCCCTTTTAGAAAATCTGAAAACAGGCAATATTCCTCGCTCCGGTTTAATAGACAACTATTATACCATGCTATTCATCGCAGTGGGAAATAAAAACAGGCCGTTTGATATGTCAGGCAATAACTTTATCCTGAGTGACTATGGCTTGAAAGATGACACCGAGAAAGACATTTTCTTTTTACGGTGCATGGAGCTCTGTGGCAAGATGATTTGGGGACAAATGCATTTAGCAAAGCCCGCTAATACCAAACAGGGCATGCTACTGATAAAGAAATACCCTAAAATCAATGGGGCAAAATACTTTCAGTACACCGCTCTGGACTTTCCCGATTTCCCGATAAATATTGCGGGAGAAACTGGCCCCCAGAGCTACAAATTCTTTTACCTCAATAAATATTACGATTTATTATTATCGCACTTTTCCTGCCTTAACCAAGAGAAAGCCCCGAAAGACGACATTAACGCCCTGGTAACTACTTCGGTTATTAAGAACCGCTCGTTATTTAAGTACACGACCAATAAAGCGAAGCTGGAAAGCATACTACAGGAATATAAACTCTAACAGGCTATTTTTCGGCAGGCCATTTTCAGTGGCCACTATTTACAGCCGTGGGTCCAAGGCCTTGCATTCTAAGGGCGTGTTCTCTGCGGCGAAAGAGGTATTCTAAGTAGTCACGCAAAAGCAACCGTCATGCAGCGCAGCGAAGCATCCCGCTTACTTCGTTAAACAATTGATTTACTGCCCCACGCGAGATGCTTCGCTACGCGCTGCATGACGTGCTTTTACTCGTTTACTTTTGAACGACTACTTGAAAGGCGCTTCCTTCCGAAATTTGCCGAGGCCGGATTCATTTTCACCGGCCCCCTCCGCTTTGCCCGACACCCCACCTGCCACCCCGCCCATCGGCCCGTCCCTCGCCGATTTTGCCTGCTTCTATATCTACGGCCTCACCAACCAACCTTACCAGCAATCACCTGATTTAACGAAGTTTGGCGAGCTGTACAGCCTGGTCATCGGCAACCACGGCGGCCTGGGCATTGCCAGTTCTTTCCACCCCTATCAGCTCGTGAATCCGGCCGGCCTCACGGTGTGGTACACGGCTTACGCGCAGTTCTACGCCCAGCCCAACCGCTTCGAACTATTCGCAGAAATGACCCTGGAGAAGGCGCAGCTTGTGGTGGTGCCGCCGGCTTCGTTCGCCGAGTTTCACGTTTGGCCCGATGCCCGCCTCACCACCGATGAAAACCCGATTTTCAGCCGCTTCGTCCCCTTCGTCATCCCGTTCCTGGTGCGCAAAGACCCGGAACTGTTGCGCTGGGACAAGGAGTTTGCCGCCGCCGAAGGCGACAAAAACCGCATCAGCCCCTACCTCAAAGCAGTAAACGAAGCCATCCATTTCGTGCAGCCCGCGCCGGCCTTCGTGCTGGGTTTCGGCGAGTTTGACGAGCAACAGCCGGAGCAGCTGATTGAGCATTTTCTGAGCTGCCGCGATATGCTGCTGTAGTGGAGCGCGGACGCTGCGAGCCCGCGCATCGGCGGACTCGCAGCCGTCCGCGCTGCCTACAGGTGCGCTACATTTTCGGCCGCCCGTGCCTGAGCTACCGGTGCGCCGCTCAAAAATTCCTGATACCAGCGCCCCGAATCTTTTACAATCCGCTCCTGGGTTTCATAATCGACGTGGATGAGGCCGAAGCGCGGGCCGTATCCCTCGGCCCATTCGAAGTTATCGGTCAGGCTCCAGGCAAAATAGCCGCCCACGTCCATGCCCTCCTGCCGGGCGCGCAGCACCTGGCCGACGGCCGCCTGCAGGTAAGCCTGGCGGGCCACATCATGCACCCGGCCGCCCGCTGCCACATCCGGAAACGCTGAGCCACTTTCCGTTACCAGCAGGGTTGGTGCATTTGGATAAGCAGCAAACTGTTTCAACATTTGGTAAACCGACTCCGGGTAGACCTCCCAGCCCATGTCGGTGTAGGGCACGCCGCGCTGCTTGGCGGGTACCAGCGCGGCCCATTGCAGCGGCAGCCAGGGCGAGAATTTCACCACCTCGCGGGTGTAGTTCTGGATGCCCCAGAAGTCGAAGTCGAAGGCCATGCGCTGCTCGTCGCCGGGCTTTTGGTAGCGCTCCAGCAGCCAGCGCAGCGCGGGCAGCTCGGCCGTGGGGTAGCCCAAGCCGAGGGTTGGCTCCACAAAAAAGCGGTTTAGCAGCGCATCGGCGCGGCGGGTGGCTGCTTCGTCGTAGGCGTTGCCGGGGTAGTGCGGGGTAAGGTAGGAGCACGAAAACGTGGTACCGATTCGGGCCGTATCGGGCAGCAGCGCCCGCAGGGCGCGGCCGCCCTCGGCCTGGGCCAGCGTGGCATGGTGCGCTGCGGCCAGAAACGCCCCCAAGTGCCGCCGGCCGGGCGCATGCACGCCCAGCAGGTGGCCCGCGCCCACAAATACCATCGGCTCATTCAGCACGGCCCAGTGCGGCACCCGGTCACCAAGGCGGCGGGCCATAATCTGAACGTAATCCGAAAACCAGCCCACGATGTCGCGGTTGGCCCAGCCGCCCCGCGCTTGCAGGGCGCTGGGCAAGTCCCAGTGGTAGAGGGTGAGCATGGGCCGCAGTTCGCGCTCCAGGCAGGCATCCACCAGCCGGTCGTAGTAGTCGAGGCCGCGGCGGTTCACAGCCCCGGTGCCTTCGGGCAGCACCCGGGACCAGGCAGTGGAGAACCGGAAATCGGTCAGGCCCATGCCGCTGGCCAGGTCCAGGTCGGTTTCGTAGCGGTTGTAGAAATCGGCGGCCACGCGGCCGTGCTCGTTGCGCCGGATGGCCCCCTTACGGCGCGTAAAATCGTCCCAGATGCTGGGCCCCTTGCCCTGGTGTTGCCACGCGCCCTCGGTCTGGTAAGCGGCCGCCGAAGCGCCCCACTGAAAATCAGGCCCAAAATCGGCGCGGGAAAAGGGCAGCGGGGCCGACGCCGGGTAGAAGGCCGCCGGCAGTGGCTCGGAATAGCTGGGAGGTAGTTTAATCATGCGCGGGGCGCGGAGGATTCTTAAGTAGATAATTCAGGCACGCCAGGCATGACGCTCTTGCCTGCGATGTGCCGGCCCAACACCATTTGCCGGCAATTGCTCCCGCAGCAGCTGGTCAATTACGGCGGCGGTCTGGTCGGGGTAGTCGACGGGAATTACCTGGTCCTGGTGCAGCCACTGGTCCACCTTGTCCAGGTTTTTGTCTTTGAAGTTTTTGATGACAGGCACGCCCATTTTTTCCAGCGCGGCGGCATTGCACTGCTGCTCGTATTGCTGCTTCATGGGCATCACCAGCAGCTTTTTGCCCAGGTAGAGCGCCTCGGCGGGGGTTTCAAACCCCGCGCCGCACAGCACCCCGGCCGCGCGGGCCAGGCTGTCGAGAAACGCCGGGCCGCTCACGGGCCATACCCGCACGTTGCCGTATTCGGCGGGCGCGTGGCTGTGCTTGCTGAATACTTCCCAGCGCACGCTACGGCTCAGGTGTTGCAGCCGCTCCACCAGAATTTCCTCCTCGTAGGCCGGCAGGTACACCGTGTAGTGGCCCTCATTGGCCGGGCTCCGCTCGCGCACCTGCTGGCGGATAACGGGCGTGAATATTTCCGGCGCATAGCGCTGAAAGTGAAAGCCATACTGGGCCGTGCTCGGCGCGTAGTGCTTCAGCACGGCCCGGCCGGCGGGGTCTTCCCTATCGGGGCGCGGGGCGGCGGGGTGCAGCACCGCACTCTGGTGGCTGAGGGCGATGCAGGGGACGTGCCGCAGCTTGCAGGCCCAGCTGCTTACCGGCTCAAAATCACTGATAATCAAATCATAGTCTTCCACCGGCAGGTGCCGCACTTCGTGGAGGAACTTCACCGAATTGAACTGCGCGAACGTCTTCACGAAGTTGATACCGCCCTTTTTGCCAAACGCGAAGCCCATGCCCTGCGCCTTATACTTTACCTCGAAGGGCAGCGGCAAATCGGCGGGCGGGCCGCTCACCAGCACGTTGAGCTGCTCGCAGCGGCTTTGCAGCAGCGGCACCACATCGAGCGCCCGGCTAAGGTGGCCATTGCCGGTGCCCTGGATGGCGTAGAGAATTCGGGACATTTATAAGTGGTTCTACTAGTTGAGCCGGTCATGCTGAGCTTGTCGAAGCACCTCTACCGCTTCGTTGCAATCGGCATTGATGCCACGGCAGATATGGTTCGGCTGCGCGAACGCCAGATGAGCATAACGGTTTTTATTGCTATTCAACGCCATCGTTTACGCCTTAATCTTGAACTCGGCCAACAAGCCCTCCAACAGCTGCGCCGGGTTGGCATTGGCCAGCTCCTCGGCGGCATCGGTGGCTTCCGCTTCGGCGGTTTGCTGCATGGCCGGGTCGTCGTTGTAGTAATAAAGCTGCCAGCCGGCCTCGGCCGTGTACTCCAGCGCCGTCAGGTTTTCCACCCAATCGCCGGAATTCAGGTAAATCACCTCCCCTTTTCCGGTGTGCAGCAGCTTGATTTCGGGCTGGTGAATGTGCCCGCAGGCCACGTAGCGGTAGCCTTCGTCGGCGGCAATGGCGGCGGCCGTTTCCTCAAAGTTGCTCACCGCCGCCACCGCGCTTTTCACCCGTTCCTTCACCCGTTTGCTCAGCGCCACACGGGGCCGGCCCAGTTTAGTGAGCCCGTAGTTCACGAAGCGGTTTATCAGAATCAATAAATCGTAGCCATGTCCGCCGAGCCGGGCCAGCCAGCGCGAGTGCCGCATGGTCACGTCGAATACGTCGCCGTGGAAAAGCCAGGTGCGGCCGTGGGGCAGGTCGAGTACCAGCTTATTTTCGAGGCGGAAATTGCCCAGCTTCAGGCCCGCGAATTTGCGCAGCAGCTCGTCGTGGTTGCCGGTCAGGTAATGGATTTTGACACCCTTGGCGGCCAGGCCGGCCAGGTAGCGCACCACCCGCATGTGGGCCGGCGGCCAGTAGTTTTTGCTGAACTGCCAGATGTCGACAATGTCGCCATTGAGCACCAGCACCTGCGGCCGGATGCTCTTGAGGTAGCGCAGCAACTCCGTGGCGTGGCAGCCATACGTGCCCAAATGCACATCGCTGATAACGGCCACCTGCACCCGGCGCTTGCGGCGGGCCGTGGGATGTGCGGGAATGCTGAAAGGATTTGCGGGCATCACAACAGGCACTACGCTCATGCGGCGGCCGACTGGGTGAAACGCCCCCCCCGCGCCGGCCCCACCACGCGGCGCGGCCGGATGGCCGGCCCCGCCGCCCGCCCGCCAAACTCGCCCCCCAGCGCCGAGCGCAGGCTGCCCAGCGTGTGCAGCGCATACGCGCCCCACAAGGCCAGTTGAAACAACTCGTACACGAGCCAGCGCCCCAGGCGGCGCAGCCCCGAAATCAATGCCGGGAAGTACATAGCAGGAATGGTTATAACCGGTGAAAATCCTGCTTTCAAAGGTCAACCGTTCCGATTAAGCCTTGATTACGGACAGATTACGATTAAATCAAGCCTGACGTAAGTTGTGCAGTCCAATTCTGCTCCGGCAGCATTTTGCCGGATTTCGGCCGGGTTTCCGTTTCTTTGTTCCCCCAATTACCGGTTGGCTAACCTCGTCTTATTTCATTCCTCATTTTACCGCTTATTATGCAGTTTCTACCCCGTCTGGCCCGTCACTTCTTTGTTGTGGGCCTGCTCCTGCTGTGCGCCGGGGCCGCCCTGGCCCAGCCCACCGGCAAGGCCGCCAAAGGCCGCAAGCGCTACGCCTTCGCCCAGAAGGACGAAGAGTCGCCCTACGTGAAAAACGTAACCAAAAATACCGACGACGAGCAAGATGTCGACGGCTCGTTCACCCGCCTCGGCTACCGCTCCGCCACTGACATGCTCACCGAAATCACGGCCCTCAAAAAGCTGCACGACTGGGCCGATACCACCTACCAGCGCCGCGTGGCCGCCATCCCGGCGGGCGGCGCGCTGGTGGTCATCGTGCATCGCCAGGGCCCCAAAGGCGTGGAAATGTCCAACCTCACCCTCACCGCCACCGACAAAGCCGGCAAGGAAGTCTTCGCCCAAACCCTGGCCCCCGCCACCGGCCGCTTCTTCGGCCGCGACCTCTACCAAGGCAAAGCCGTCATTCCCTTCCCCAAAATGGACCCGCAGGAGCTCAACATCAGCATCCGCGACGCCAAGCTCTACCAGACGTTTGATTACTCGCTGGAACTGCCGGCGGCGCAGTAGCCACAATAGTTTCTTTTCGCTTCAGTGGGGCGGCATTCGCGCAAGCGGGTGTCGCCCCACTTTTTGAATTCTATGACGGGTCTAACAACCCGCGCTTGCGCCGCATCATCAGCTGCGGCAGCCGCGAGGTGGGAACACCGCAGGAACTGCACTGCAGTGTGCATTTCGTGGACTTGTCCGTCAGCCCGCTGGCCGATGCGCTGCTGTTGCACACGGAGACGATGACGCCCTGGCGAACTTTTCCATCATTACGGCAACCTTCTATTTAGCTTCTTTTCAGGCCAATACTTGTTTCGCCGCTTTCGTAATTATTGTTAGTTATAGTTAATAATCTAGCACCGATGTAATACTTTTTCCTCCGTGATATTATAACGTAAACACTTTCAGGAGAAAGTGGGATGGCATAATGGCTCTTGCCAATTTTATCACTGATATAAGCACAGTCTTTTTTTGACCCTTGCCTAATCGTTATGTTATACAGCTTAGTGGGCGCTTCAATGTAGTAAGTCAATGAGAAAAAAATGTCCGTATTAAAATGAGCGTCATCTATCCACTCCATTTTTCTGTACAGCAGAATACTGTGCGAAAGGGAGTAATCAAGTAGCTCAAAAACGCCAGGCAGTGTCATCTTTTCCATGGTAAAAATTAAAATACAATTTAATTCATCGCCGCAATCGTACCCACTGCACGGCAATCACCGACTTCGCATCGCGCAGCGGCTCAGCTACCAGTGCTTCCCAACTCAACTCCACCATTTCGATGTTCTCGTGCTCCTCGGCCAGCCCGCCGCCTTCGCCGGTGCGGTGGCTCACTTCGGCGTAGTACACGGTAATTTCCTCGGAGCTGGTGCCCGGCGAGGGCCAGATGCACACGATTTCCTTCAGCTTATCCACCTCGTAGCCCAGCTCCTCGTGAATCTCGCGGCGCACCGCCGTTTCGGGGGCTTCGTCGCCGTCAATCATGCCGGCGGCAATTTCCAGAATCTCTGCTTCCGGGCCGAAGCGGAACTGGCGGGTGAGCACGTAAACCTGCCGGGCGGTGTCGTAGACCAGCGCGGCCACGGCCTTGCCGGGCGCGAACTGCTCGCGCCGGAGCTGGTGCTCGCCGTCCTGAACGATTAGCTGGTTGACTTTGTAATGGCCATTGAAAACACGGGTGCGCTCGATAATCTGCATGGTCGGATTTGTGTGTTGTACCTTTGTTGTCACCAGGGCCGCCGTCGGAGCAGCCCGCTGCCCGGCTGCGTCGGGCAAAGCCCCGCGCCTCGGCTGTCTCCGCGAAGTAAGCGCACCTCACCCCAATTCCTCTTCATTCAGGGAATCTGACGGCCTCCGACGAGCCATCAAACCCCGCCCACGTCCGGCGTGGCCATGCCCGCCTGTGCAGCCTCGCAGGCTCAACCACTTATTGCGCGAACAGCTGTTCGCCAACACGATACCCAAGTACCCGGTACTAAACCCAACCTATGACGTTTGACGATTTAAATCTGATTGACCCCATTCTCAAAGCCCTCAAAGAAGAAGGCTACACCACCCCTACTCCCATTCAGGAGCAGGCCATTCCCCACGTTCTGGAGGGCAAAGACCTCCTCGGCGTGGCCCAGACCGGCACCGGCAAAACGGCCGCCTTCACCGTGCCTATTCTGCAGGTGCTGCACCGCACGGCCCAGGTTTCGAACCACGCCCCGCGCGCCATTCGCTGCCTCGTGCTCACGCCGACCCGCGAGCTGGCCATCCAAATCAACGAAAGCTTCGGTGCCTACGGCCGCCATTTGACCCAGATTCGCCACACCGTTATTTTCGGTGGCGTAAGTCAGGGCTCGCAGGTTGCGCAGCTCAAGCGCGGCGTGGAGGTGCTCATCGCCACCCCCGGCCGCCTGCTCGACCTCATGAACCAAGGCTTCGTGGACCTGCGCCAAGTGGAGGTTTTCGTGCTTGACGAAGCCGACCGTATGCTCGACATGGGCTTCATCAACGACATCAAGCGCATCCTGCCCAAGCTGCCGGCCAAGCGCCAGACCCTGTTTTTCTCGGCCACCATGCCCGGCCAGATTCAGGAGCTCGCCAGCACCATCCTGCGCCCCAACCCGGTGCGCGTGGCCGTAACGCCCGTCAGCAGCACCGCCGATACCGTTACCCAGTCGGTGTACTTAGTGGAGAATAACGACAAGCCCGCCCTGCTCCGCCACATCCTGGAGGACAAAGGCATCAAGCGCGTCCTCGTGTTTACCCGCACCAAGCACGGGGCTGATAAGGTCGTGAAAGCCCTCGCCGCGAACCAGATTCAGGCCGAAGCCATCCACGGCAACAAGAGCCAGAACCACCGTCAGCGCGCCCTGTCGAATTTCAAAGCCGGCAGTACCCGCGTGCTGGTCGCTACCGACATCGCCGCCCGTGGCATCGATGTGGACGAGCTGACCCACGTCATCAACTACGAAATCCCCAACGAGCCCGAAACTTACGTGCATCGCATTGGCCGAACCGGCCGGGCCGGGGCCTTCGGCACCGCGTTTTCGTTCGTGGAAGAAGAGGAACGCGCTTACCTGCAGGATATCCAGAAACTTATCAGCCGCCAGATTGACGTGGAAGCGGAGCATCCGTTCGCTTCGGGCCGCATCAAGCCGGTAATGTTGCACGGCAACGAGCGCATCATTCGGCCCAAGGGTCCGGCGGGTCGTCCGGCCCGCTCCGGCCCCCGCGAAGGCAGCCAGGGGGGCGGTGGTCGTTCCGGCGGTGGCCAGGGCGGCGGGCGCTCGGGTGGTGGCAACGGCGGCGGTGGCCGCCCCAGCGGCGAGCGTAGCAGCCGTCCGGCGGCACCGGCCAGCAGTGGCCAGTCCGATACCGCACGTCGTTTCGGCAGCGGCGGGGCTCGGGTGAACGTGGGCGGCAACCGCGAAGGCGGCGACCTGGGTGGCCGTCGCCGGGGCGATGCCGGTGGCACACGCCGGGGCTCGTTTTAATCAGCGACTTTAATTGACCGTCATGCTTCGACTCCGCTCAGCATGACGGTCTTTTTGATTGCCATGCAATCAGCCCTAAAAAGCAGGAGGCTCCGGAAAACTTTTTCCGGGGCCTCCTGCTTTTTAGGGCTGATTGCATGCCTCTTCGCAGAATAATTTCTCCTGCTTTCCCTATGGCTCAGCCCACGCTCCCCGTTATCCAGGCCCTGCGCGACACGGCCCAGCGCCTCGCCACCCAAGCACCCTACCAGTGGGGCCACATGGGCAGTTGCAACTGCGGCCATCTCGCCCAAACCGTCACGCGCCTCACCAAGGCCGAAATCCACGCCCGGGCAATGCAGCGCTACGGCGACTGGGAGCGCCAGATTACCGACTACTGCCCCACCAGCGGCCTGCCCATCGACCAGACCATTGACGAGATGCTGGCCCTTGGCTTCAGCCGCCGCGACCTCACTCACCTTGAGCGCATCTCTGACCCCACCATTCGGGCCGCCATTCCGTTTGAGCGCCGCGATGTCCTGCGTCACAACCAGCGCGACGATGTGGTGCTCTACCTCCGCACCTGGGCCGACCTGCTGGAGCATGACCTACTAGCCGGCATCAGCCTGCCGAACTTCGATGCCGCGCCCGTGCCCACGCCGGTACTGGCCACCGCTCATTAAGCCGCTCGGGCTACCCGGCCCACGGTGGCCAAAACTGCCTGCACAGAAAAAGCCCCCGCCAAAAATCTGGCGGGGGCTTTTTTATTTTTTTAGTAGGGGTAACTGCTAAGCCAGCCGCTGGCCTTAGTTGCGGGTCACGTTGGAGCGCTGGGCTTCGCGGTAGCCCTCGGCGCGGTGGGTACGCTTGTAAGCAGCGTCAGCGGAAGGGTCTTTCTCAGCCTCAGCGGCATCGGGGGCCTGGGCACAGGAGGCCGTCAGGAGCATGGCCGTTGCGGCGGCCAACCAAAGATTCGTGCGGGTCAGTTTCATGCCACGAAGGTAGCCCACGGCTGCCAAACGAACAACCCGGCCAGTAGGGCATCCGCGCAGTCAATGCATTATTCCCGACCGCTACGCCGTACAGGTATTCAGGTCGCTCTTGTGGTGTGGCAGAGCAGAATACAGCCATTTACAATTGATAACACCCGCGTTTACTAGCCTATCGGCAGGATGCGGGCTGCCTGTTGCGGCTGGTACAACTCGCAGGCTATTAATGGCTGAAGATTTACGCTGCCTCCTGCACTGTAATGGCCAATCCATACCGCAAAAGTCAGGCTCATTACGTTAGTACGCATCAATAGCCACTTAGCCAGCCATAGCACTTAACAAGGTGGATTCATTTGGCCGACATGTCAATTTTATTAGCAGCAACATGTAGTCTTACCGTGTAACACCCAGTGTTCGGGTGCTCAAATAGCTAGGATTATCAGGCTCGCAGTTTCCGTTTCAAGTTCAAATCTCCCTATGCATTTCATCAAACCATTGCTTTTATTAGTCTAGTGTAAATTATTGAAATACAGTAATTAATATGTTTAAAAATCTTCTTGGTAAGCATCTTTAAATAATCCCTATAAAAATTAGCAGTCAATACAATTGAATATTGCTGTTTCCATGATTATTTAGTCGTCGCCAGCAATGCTATCGGAAGCTAGATAAGAGCAAGCTGAAGCACATGACAAATTGAATAATATCCATACAAGCGCCACGGCATGCGTTAGAAAGCTTACAGCCAGGACCTGCCTACGGCCAGCGTTTTAGCAGTAGCATGCGGGTGGGCAGTCCAAATAAAACTGCAGCGAGATATCATGCTGCGCAGCCCGCATAGCTCTGTTTTTCCATCCCACCGCGTTTAACTATACGCTAAATTGACCCCGACAGATTCCTCCCACGCGCCCCGTCATAGTCCGGCAGCGTCCAGCTACATCGAGCTTGGAACAGCGGCACGCGGCACCATCATCCCCGGAAAGTTACTCGGGTTGATAATCGGCAAAGGAACCATCGCGGTAGAAAATCACAATCCGGCGGATGGGCTTATCGCCGCCCGCAAACAGCGCTGATGCCAAGGCCGCCCCCGGCGTCTCATCGGCCGACACTGGCAGAAGCGGCATAGTTGCAGCAGGCATTACTGCCAGAGGCATGGGCGTGGCAATGGTCGGGTCAGGGGTTGTGTCCTGAACCGCAGCTACCGCCGGGGGCAGTTCGGCCGTCACTGCCAGGGGCTGGGGTTGCGCTGGGGCAACATCCTGCGCCTGTAGCGAGGGGTCGGATGATACCGCATTGGCTACGAAGCGTTTGGCTACAATCCGGGTATGGTTCGGGGCAGGGGTGCCGGCACGTAGTGGAGCTGCCATGGGCACCGCAGCGCTGGCAGGCTGTTGCTCAGCGTATTCACCGCCGGGCGCAGGTAGTGGGGAAGCGGCCACGGCAGCCGGCACCACGGCCCGGGCACGCTCATCAACCGCCACGGCTACTGGCTCGGGAGTAGTTGGCGCAACCGCTGGCCCGGCGGCCTCTGACGATGCTGAAGTCCCCGCCGCAGTGGCCCCAGCCAACATAGGCCCGGTACCATTCAGGAGCCATGGCATGGCCAAATCGGGCATGGCGGCCAGGATGCGTTGGACGACTTCCAGACTGGGCTTGTTGCGCCCCGAAAGAATGTGGCTGACAATAGGCCGGGCAACGCCGATAACATCAGCAAACTGCGTGGGCGTAAGTTGTCGGCTTTCTATTAGGGTTCTGATGCGCTCAACCATGGTCGGTATTTTAATTACAAATGTAGCGTCTTAAATCAGAAGAAGCGAAAACATGGTAAAAAGCATCTAATTACAATTGTATTAAACACTAACAATTAGCCTTGTTTACAACTGTAACAGAATTGCCATTTACACCGCCTTTGACTGCTTTTAAATAAATGCAATCAGCACTTGACCGCCCATTCCCTGCTTCCCTGGCCATACGGGCACTCATTTCTCGTTTCTTCTCAGGGCCTTTTGTTTCATTGCTTCGATTTTGCAGGAAGGCCAGGGGCGCACGCAATGGCCAGGTGTACAACGGCATTTCCTGCCTGATGCACCACCCCGTTTTCGCCTGACTTGTCCGAAGCCTTAACACGAAAAAGGCCCGGCAACCTCTCGGTTGCCGGGCCTTTTGAAGTTGCCAGCTGCTCACGCGGAGGGAGCGGCAAAAATGTGGTACTGGCTAGTCGAAGTACTCACGGGCGAGCTTTTTATCCAGCCCGTAGATATCATCGCGGAAGTGCGGATGGCCGGCAGCATCGGCCCAAGCCGTGAAGTAGACCAGGTAAACGGGCAGCTTTTCCTTGAGGGTGATGTACTTTTCGCGGTGCGTAGCAATGGTGTCGAGGATGGTGGCCTGGTCCCATTCGGGCCGGTCGCGCAGCAGGTAGGTGGCCAGTTTAATGGGTTCGGAAAGGCGCACGCAGCCGTGGCTGAAGCTGCGGTTGCTCTGCGAGAACAGCTCGTCGTGGGGCGTGTCGTGCAGGTAAATGTCATTCGCGTTGGGGAAGATAAACTTCACATCACCGAGGTCATTCTTAGGACCAGGCCGGCGGCGCAGCGTGTATTTGAAGGTCTCCTGCGTCACGTTGGACCAGTCCACGGAGGATGGGTCGATAACGGTAGCCTTGCGGCCGGAGCCTTTCACCACCTCCATATCAAGGCGGTCGAGGTAGTTGGGGTTGGCCACTAGTTTATCGCGCAGCTCATTGTCGATGATGCTGAACGGCACGTTCCAGTAAGGAGCCAGCACTACGTACTCCATCTTGTCGCTGAATACCGGCGTTTCGTGTAGCACTTTGCCCACAATAACACGCATATTGAACGCCTCCTTGTCGGCTTCGATGACGTGCAGCGTGTACTCGGGAATGTTCACGAGGAGGTAATTCGGCTCGAATTTTTTGGGCAGCCAGCGCCACCGCTCCATGTTCAGGATGAGCTGGTCGATGCGCGTACCGATGGGCACGTTGAGTTCCTTCAGCGTCTCGCCACTAACGATGCCGGTCGACTTCAGGCCGGCATCCTGCTGAAATAATTTGACGGCCTGCACCAATTCGGCGTCATAAACCTGGGCAGCCGGCTTAGCAGCCGAAGTTCCGGGCTGGGCGGGAGTGGCCGGCGGCGTGCTGGTAGCAGCCCCGCCAGCACTATCGAGCAAGCGCTTGCGCAGAGCCGCAACGGCCGGCGACGCAGCACCGGGCTTCAGGTTGAGGGTGGCTGGGAGAGTAGGCCAGCCACCGGCGCGCTCCTGGGCGCGGTAGGTGGCCAGCGCCTTTTTCAGCTGGTCATACTCGGGGTGCAAGGGGGCAAACTCGTAGTAGTTGTAGCGGCTTTTGCGCTCGCCCAGGAAGGTAAGCAGGGCCTTATTGAGCTTGATTTTATTGGGTTTGACCATCCACGAAGTGTCCTTTTTATCGTGCGGGTTGGCCACGCCCCGATAGTAGTCGTTGGCCCACTTCATGTACGTTCCGGTTAGGGCGATATCGGCCTGACGCTCCAGCGTGTTGCGGCGCACGGAATCGCCCCTGACCTTTTCCAGCTCGGCCAACATCTTGGATATGTCCTTAACCTGGTAGTCTTTAGGATTAAGACCTTCATTACCAGCTTTAGCAATGATATCCTGCAATGTCTTGACCCGGTCTACTGGTTGGTGGTCCTTAAACCAGCCTAGCTTGAAGCCCCGTTCCCGGTAGAAGCGGCGCGCTGGCAGCAGTTGGGCTTTGAACTTAGGCTCGGCCTGGAAAGCTTTAATGACCTCCGTGCTGTCGAGTAACGGTTGGGGGCCGGCTACGGTGGTGGTAGCCACAGACGAGTCGGCTGCCGTTTGCCCGGCGGTCTGGGTCTGCGAATCGGAGCCGCAGGAGGCAAGGGTAGTGCTGCCAAGGGCCGCCACAAGGAGCAGCCACAGCAGGGAAGTAATTCGAAGAAAGAAATGCATTGAGGGAAATAAAGCGGGCGAAAAATAGCCTCGGCTATGGCCGAGGACCGGGCGTTGTACTGCCAAGCTGCTGGCGGGGTTGCGCCGGGCCGCCCGCAGGCAGTCCGGTTGCAAAGTACGCCATTGCGAGGCACAGCGTACTGCCGCAGGGCCGGAATCGTGCCAATTTCGGGCAAAAAGCACTGTACCTGATGCCGACCTATCTCAAATAGCCGTATTTGGCGGGGTATAACTGGCATCCGGTACTCCCTGGCGGACGGCTTCTATGTGCAGGTGCGGCCAAACCACCGGGGCGGCTGTTATTTCGGGCCGGCGTTTGGCACCGTCCCGACTTGCCCAACGCGTCACGCCCACCCAAGCATTTCCGATTCTCTCTCCAACCTCCTGTATGACTCCCGCATCCGACCTCGCGCCCGCTGCCCTGCCCACCGACCCACACAGCTTCGCCGGCAGCAGCCCGGTGCGGGTGCGCCACCTCGCCCTGGCCCTGACAGTCGACTTCGACCAGCAGGCCCTGGCCGGCACCGCCACCTGGCACCTCGCCAATCCCGGTGCGGCCGCCGAGCTCGTACTCGACACCCGCGACCTGACCATTGAGGCAGTTGAAGCGCTCGATGCCGCAGGCCAAGCCACGGCCACCAACTTCACGCTGGGTCTGCCCGATGCCGTGCTGGGCCAGGCGCTGGGCATTGTGCTGGCACCCGGAATCACGGCCGTCCGCCTCCGCTACCGCACGGCCCCGCACGCGGCGGCTTTGCAGTGGCTGAAACCGGAGCAAACGGCCGGCACCGAGCCGTTCCTCTTCACGCAGTCGCAGGCCATTCTGGCGCGCACCTGGCTGCCGTGCCAGGACTCGCCGGGCATCCGCTTCACCTACGAGGCCACGGTGCGCGTGCCGGCCCACCTGCTGGCCCTGATGAGCGCCGAGAACCCGCAGGAGCGTAGCGCTACCGGCGAGTACCACTTCCGCATGGCGCAGCCCATTCCGGCCTACCTCATGGCGCTGGCCGTGGGCGACCTCGCCTTTGCCCCCCTCAGCAACCGCACCGGCATCTACGCCGAGCCGGCCACGCTACCGGTGGCCACCCACGAGTTTGCCGACCTCGAAAGCATGGTGGCCGCTGCCGAGCAATTGTACGGCCCCTACCGCTGGGAGCGCTACGATTTGCTGGTGCTGCCTCCCTCCTTCCCCTTCGGCGGGATGGAAAACCCGCGGTTAACATTTGTAACACCCACTATCCTCGCGGGTGACCGCAGCCTGACCAGTCTGGTGGCGCACGAGCTGGCCCACTCATGGTCGGGCAACCTGGTTACAAATGCAACGTGGAATGATTTTTGGCTGAACGAGGGATTCACGGTGTATTTCGAGCGCCGCATCATGGAACATTTGTACGGCCGCGAATATGCCGACATGCTCCAGGTGTTGGGCCGGGCCGCGTTGCATCATACCATCGAAGAAATCGGGGCGGCTAGTCCCGACACCCATTTGCACCTGGCCCTGGCTGGCCGCGACCCCGACGAAGGCCTCACCGAGATTGCCTACGAAAAAGGCTGCGCCCTGCTCCTGACGCTGGAGTCGCTCATCGGCCGGCCCCGGCTCGATGCCTTTATTAAGGAGTACTTCGCCCGCTTCAGTTTTCAGGCGATGGACACCGCCACCTTCCTGCACTACCTCCGCGCCGAGCTGCTGGACCCGGAGCCCGGCCTCGAAGCCCGCCTGAACCTGGCCGCCTGGGTCGACGGCCCCGGTCTCCCGCCTAACGCGCCAACCCCGACTTCCCAACGCTTTGCCAAGGTCGACCAGGCGCTGGCCGGCTTGGAAGCAGGTACTGCGCCGGTCGACCTCCGCCCGGCCACTACCGAGTGGAGCAGCCACGAATGGGTCCATTTTCTGCACCGCCTCTCCCCGACCCTGACGGCGGAGCAGTTGGCGGCGCTGGATGCGGCGTTCCACTTTACCACTTCCGGTAATGCCGAAATTCTAGCCGCCTGGTTTCCGCACACGCTGCGGGCCGGATACGTGGCGGCCGATGAAGCCGTGAAAAACTTTCTGCTTCACGTAGGCCGGCGCAAATTTGTGGTGCCGCTCTACCAGGCCTTGCTGGCTACGCCCGACGGCCCGGCGCGGGCGCGGGCCATCTATGCCGAAGCCCGGCCGAACTACCACTCCGTGACGACCGGCACGCTCGATACCTTACTTGCCGCCCGGCCCGAGCGTCATTAATCCCCATCCGGCCCGAACTTTGCCTCGGGCTTTGGCCCGGCCACATTTCGGCCATTTCGTTTTTGCATCACTCCGTAATTTCCGCCATCCGTTGAAAACCATCATTCCGCTCGGCAAGCTCATCGCCGTGGGCGGCAACGAGGACAAGGGCACGTACCCCAACCCCCGGACCCGCCGCAAGTATTACCTCAACTTTTTCGAGTTGGGCATCCTGAAGCGCATCGTGCTCGAAACCGGCAAAACCGACCCGCGCATCGAAGTTGTGACCACCGCCTCCATGATTCCGGCGGAAGTAGGGCCGATTTATACCGGTTCCTTCGCCATGCTCAACTGCCTGAATGTGGGCATCATGGACATTCGCACGCCCGAGGATGCCCGCCAGCCCGAGTACCTGGAGCGCCTGCTGGCTGCCGATGTAGTGATGTTTTCGGGCGGCAACCAGTCGCGTCTGCGCGAGATGTTCGGCGAAACCGACTTCCTCGACCGCATGATTCAGCGCTATTATGCTGAGCCGAATTTCGTGATTGCCGGCACCAGCGCCGGGGCCATGGCCATGTCGCACTACATGATTCGCGGAGGCTCGGTGCCTGATGCCCTGCTGAAAGGGGCCGTGAAAATGGGCACCGGCCTGAGCCTGCTGCCCGCCGCCATCATCGACTCGCACTTCGTGAAGCGCGGCCGGTTTGGCCGGCTCATCGAGTCGGTGGCGCTGCACCCCAAGCTCATCGGCATCGGGCTGGGCGAGGACACCGGCGTGCTCATCACCGAAGGCAATCTGGTAGAAACCATTGGCTCTAACCTGGTTATCATTTTTGATGGCCACAACATCCAGCACAACAACGCCGCCGCCGCCAAAAAAGGCACGGTGCTTTCCATCGAAAACGTGACCATGCACGTCCTAGCCAAAGGCAACGTGTATGATATGCGGGAGCGGAAGTTCTACCCTAGCAAAGACGTGCTGGCCCCCGCCGCAACTCCGAGCGTGGCCATCGATATTTCGCCCGGTGAATAAATCTTCCCGGTATTTTGCTCATCAAAGCCCGCTCATTCACAAAATGAGCGGGCTTTTTGCTGCCATTGCCGGGTTCTTCTCGTACGCTAGTTTGGAGTTACCCGCCCATCGCGGAGCCGATTCCACCGCTCTCTCAAACCCCAACTTCAACTATTATGAACTACCGCAAGCTCGGCAAAACCGGATTTTCCGTCTCTGAAATAAGTCTGGGCACCTGGCAGGTCGGCGGCAAATGGGGCGACCCATTCAGCCACGCCAACGCCGATAAAATCCTGAACGCCGCCGTCGATGCCGGCATCAATTTCATTGATACTGCCGACGTGTACGGCGACGGCGAGAGCGAGAAAGCCGTGGGCCGCCTGGTGCGCTCCCGCTCCGAACGCCTTTTTGTGGCCACGAAATGCGGCCGCCGCCTCCAGCCCCACACCGCTGAGGCCTACCAGCCCGCCGCGCTCCGCCAGTTTGTGGAAGACAGTTTGCGCAATATGCAGCTGGAAACCATCGACTTGGTTCAGTTGCACTGCCCACCCACGGAGGTGTATTATCGCCCCGAAATTTTCGGCGAATTTGAGCGTCTGCGTGAAGAAGGCAAAATCCAACACCTCGGCGTAAGCATCGAGAAAGTGGAAGAAGGACTGAAAGCCATTGAGTTCCCCAACGTGACCACGGTGCAGCTTATTTTCAACCTGTTCCGCCAGCGCCCGCCGGAGCTGCTGTTCAAAGAGGTCGCCCGGCGCGATATCGGCCTGATTGTGCGCGTGCCCCTGGCCAGCGGCCTGCTCACCGGCAAGTTCTCCCCGCAAACGCATTTCTCCGCCGCCGACCACCGCAACTTCAATCGCCACGGCGAAGCCTTCGACAAAGGCGAAACCTTCGCCGGCGTGGATTACGAAACCGGCCTCGCCGCCGTGGAAGAATTGAAACGCGTTTTCGGACCTCAGACAGCCCTTGCTGCCCAGGCCCTGCGCTGGATTCTGATGTTCGACGAAATAAGCTGCGTCATTCCCGGCGCTTCCCGTCCCGAGCAGATTCTCTCGAACCTGCAAGCCACTGATTTACATCCACTTACTACGAAGCAAATGCAGGCCGTGCGGACGATTTACGATGAGCGGATTCGGCCGCTGGTGCATTACAGTTGGTAGATTATTGTAGCGCGAACTTTGTAGTTCGCGTCCCCGCGCCATGAAACCGGCTCTAACGGCGCGAGGACGCGAACTACAAAGTTCGCGCTACGCTACTCCTTATAGATAGCCACCATTGCCTCGCCTCCCTCAACCCGGCTGGCGCGGTACATTCCCTCCGAGTTGAACGGCAGCGTAATGTTCCCTGCCGCGTCCACGGCAATCAAACCGCCCTCGCCGCCCACGGGTCCCAGCTTGTCCTGCACCACGATACGGGCTGCTGCTTCCAACGATAACCCCTTGTATTCCATCAAACAAGCCACATCGTAAGCCGCCACCGCCCGGATGAAATACTCCCCATTGCCGGTGCAGCTGATGGCGCAGCGCGCATCGGCCCAGGTGCCGGCCCCGATGAGCGGCGTGTCGCCGATACGGGAGTAGCGCTTGTTGGTCATGCCGCCGGTGCTGGTAGCGGCGGCCAGGTGGCCGTGCTGGTCGCGGGCCACGGCCCCCACAGTGCCTTTTTTCCAGTTTGGGTCGGCGGCGTGGTCGAGCTGCATTTTGCCCGAAGCGATGGCATCCTGGAGCTGGTCGAAGCGCTTTTGGGTGAAGAAATACTCCACCGGTTGCAGCGGCAGGCCGTGCTCGCGGGCCAGTTCGTCGGCCCCGGGGTAGGCCAGCAACACATGTTCGGTATGCTCCATCACGAGGCGGGCGGCGCGGATGGGGTTCTGCACCTGGCGCACGCCAGCTACCGCGCCGGCCAGTTTATTATGGCCGCTCATCAGGGCAGCATCCATTTCGTGGTGGCCGTCGTGGGTGAACACGGCCCCGCGCCCGGCGTTGAAGAGCGGGCAGTCTTCGAGGCTGCGCACGGCGGCTTCTACGGCATCGAGGGCGGCCGCCCCATCGCGCAGCATATGGTAGCCGGTGCTCAGGGCCGCTTCGAGGGCCGTGCGGTAGAGTTGTTCATCGGCGGGAGAAAGCGAGGCGCGGGCAATGGTGCCGGCACCCCCGTGGATGGCAAAGGCGAACATATATATAAGGAGTAAAAAAAGACGAGAGAAAAGCGCTCGCAAAGGTAGCCGGAGGGAACGGTGGCGGGGCCGCTTGCGTTTTTTTTCGTAGGTTTGATGTTCAAGTCTACAAATCCAAAAACACCCCATTTTTATGGCATACGACGTAACCGGCCGGCTGCACGAAATATTTGACGAACAGCAGGTAAGCGAAAAGTTTCGCAAGCGCGAGTTCGTGCTGGAAGTCCAGGACGGCCAGTATCCCGAGCATATTAAGTTTCAGATGGTTCAGGACAAAACCAGCCTCATCGACCCTTTCAAGATGGGCGACGAAGTGAAGGTAACCTTCAACCTGCGCGGCCGTGGCTTCAACAAAAACGGCCAGATGCTGTACTTCACCAACCTAGAGGCCTGGAAAATTGAGGCAGCTGGCGCTGCCAACTACGGCGGTGGTGGTGGCCAGCAGCAAGCCGCTCCTCGCCCTGCTGCCCAAAACCAGAACCCCACGCTGCGCGCTCAGCCTTCGGCCGCGCCCATCGCCAGCGACGACGACAACGACCTGCCCTTCTAAGGCCAGCCGTTCATTCCACTGGCCTGGCTATGGGATAACACGTTCGAAAATGCCGCCTCCGGTACCCGGGGGCGGCATTTTTTATGCCTGCTTTACGTATAATATTTCATGGACTTACACGAGCTGATAGCGCGGGGCGAAGGCGAGGAACTGGAATTCAAACAAAAAACCACGCACCCGCACCGCATTTCTCGCACGCTGGTTTCGCTGGCCAACACGCGGGGCGGGCTGGTGCTGGTAGGTGTCGATGATGCCGGCCGCATCTTGGGCGTGCGCGATGCGGAGGAAGAGTTGTTTGTGCTGCGCGATGCCGCCGCGCACTACGTCGACCCGCCCCTGGCCGACCTGCGCTTCCACGAAGTGGAGGAAGACGGCCGCACCGTCCTCATCGTGACCGTGCCCGAGAGCCCGAGCAAGCCCCACCGCGCCCAGGTAGCTCCCGACGATTGGCGCGGCTATGTGCGTGTGCGTGATACCAGCGTGCAAACCAGCGGCCTCACCGAGAAGCTGTTAGAACGCCAGCAGCCACTAGAGTCCCGCTTCGAGCAAATCCCGCTCAGCAAGCAGGAGCTGGCCGTCATCGACTACCTGAAAACCCACCCCCGCATCACACTAGCCCAGTTTATGAAGCTGGTGAATTTTGGCAAGCGCCGCGCCTATCAAACCCTGATAAAGCTGGTGCTGCACGGCTACATCCGCCACCACGACAAGGAGAAAGTGCCTTACTACACTATCTGAACCACGGATTGGCTCGGAATCAGCGGATTTTGTGAACGGCGAAGTCATTGCTTTTTAAAACAGAACAGCCTGCTCAATGAGCAGGCTGTTCTGTTTTGATTTCAAAAGAATTACTCCTGCTTGCGGGCGCGGG
Source organism: Hymenobacter sp. UYAg731 (assembly GCF_054061335.1). Lineage (NCBI taxonomy): Bacteria > Pseudomonadati > Bacteroidota > Cytophagia > Cytophagales > Hymenobacteraceae > Hymenobacter > Hymenobacter sp. UYAg731. The sequence continues at coordinate 62,757 of NZ_JBSSEC010000005.1, forward strand.
CTACTTTCTTCTCGTCTTTCTCCGCCTTTTTTTCTTTGGTGGTTTTAACGGGTTCTTTCTTTTTTTCTTTGCGGGCATCCTGCGCTTTGGCCATGATTGAAAAGAAGTTTAGGTAAGGGAATGGGTTTCGGTTGTTTCAACGCACGGCCGGGCCGGCGTGTTGTAGTGGGCGAAGGTAGAAACTTTACCGAAAACCGCCTACAAAATGGGTAAATACCGCTCACGGATGATGTTGAGGTGGTGCCGCTCGTGGCCGGGCACAATGTAGAGCAGCGCTCGCACCGTGGCGGGGCCACCGTTGGCCATGCCCCGCCGGCCCAGCTGCTCCGCAGTGAAAGTATCGAACAAGGCCACCGTAGCCGCACGGGTGGCATCGTACTCAGCCAGGAGGCTGGCAATGGAACGGGTGTTGGCCCCGCTGTGCGCTACGTAATCGTCCTGCTCGAAACCGGGCAGGTTCTGCCCATCGTTGCGGGCAAAGCGCATGGCCCGATAAGTAAATACCCGCTCAGAATCAATCTGATGCAGCAGCATTTCCTTCAGGTTCCACTTGCCGGGAGCGTATGTTTTTTCGGCTTGCTCTTCGCTCAGTCCGGTAAAGACGGCGTGGATTTCGGCGGGCTGGGAGCGTAAAACTTCGCGCGGGTCGGCATCGGCCGGCGCTAAGTTGATATAGCCGGCGGCGTACGGCAGGAAGTCACCGTCGACAGGGCGAGTCAGGAACATGGGAGCGGGAATTGAATGAGTAGCAAGGACTACGGCGCTTGGCAGGGGTTGCCCAACGGCATTTTCGGGAGTGGGCAGAACCAGCGGCGCGACAACCAGCGCGACTGGCGGAGCCAAAGGCGGCAGAATGGCAGGGGCCAGGCGCGGGTCGAGCTGCAGGCGCACCACCGGCAGCGGAATGGGCAACACGGCGGCATTTTCTTCTTGGCCAAACGCCCAAATCAGAAAGTCGGGCATCACCCGGCCCCAGGTATCAGGGTGGTGGTGGCCGCCTTCTACCTGCACATAGCGCAGGGCCTTTTGCGTATCTAAACCGCAGGCAATCAGCTCTTCGATTAAGTCCAAACAGTCCTCAATGGAGTCGATGACGCCGTTTTCGTTCCGGTCGCCGCGCTCATCGAGCGTGCCCACCTGCAGCCAGAACCGGTGGCTGGGATGCAGCCCACCGGCCCGCACCAAGCCGTGCATGATGCGGTCGGCGGGCGTGTAGCCGGCCCCCACGGCCCGTTGCCTCCACCAGAACGAGCCCGAGAATGCCCCGGCCCGCGCAAACGCCTCCGGGTGGTGCCACGCCAAATCGAAGGCCGACAGGCCGCCGAGCGAAAAACCGGCCATTACCGCCTCGGCCGGGTCGGCCGAAACCTGGTAATGCGCTTGTATAAAAGGCAATAGCTCTTCCAACACAAACTGCGCATATGCGCCGGCCAAACTGCCCCGGCCGTTGAAATCGGGATGGCCGACGGTGCCGTACTCCTGCACCCGCAATTCGTTGGCGTGCATGCCCACAACCACAAAGGGCCGCACCGCCCCCCGGGCATATAGCCCATCGAGCGTTTCCTGCAAGTGCAGCCGCTCAAAATCCTGCCCATCGTTAAGGTACAGCACCGGGCAGGGAACGGCCGGGGCCAGGCCCGCCGGGGGCAGCAAAATGCTCAGCTCTACCTCGCGCGCCAAAAAGCTGGACAGTAGCACTTCCCGGCAAAGGCGGGTGCCAACGGATGACATTAAGGGGCTGGTGGGGTCTGCAAGCATCAAACAAAGTAACGCCGCCCGGTTGGAATGCGCTTCGTAATCAAATTAAAACCGGATAAATGCAGCCGGTCCATGATTTCTTTGCTAGTTTGCCGCACCGCTCCCCAAATATTTCCCCGCCCTCCTTCCCCCCCACCCCGTGCAGGAACAACATCGCCGCTTTTACTCGCACCACCTCGGCCAGGATATCGATATGCTGGTTTTCGGCACTTGGGGCTACCCGGTGGTCATCTTTCCCACGTCCGGCGGCCGCGAGTACGAGGCCCGCGACTTCAAGCTCATCGAGGCGGCGCGTCCGCTCATCGAGGCTGGCCGGGTTAAGCTTTACTGCATTGACAGCATCGACCAGCATTCCTGGTACGCCAAGCACCTGGAGCCCCGCCTCCGGATTCAGAACCACGTTTTCTACGACCAATTCCTGAGCGAGGAGCTGGTGCCCATGCTCCAGCAGGAGTGCCACGTCGATAAAATTGCGGTGGCGGGCTGCAGCTTCGGCGGCTTCCACGCGCTCAATTTCGCTTTCCGCCACCCCGACCAGGTGGCGCATCTATTCACAATGGGCGCGGCCTTCGACATCCGCCAGTTTGTGGACGGTTACCACGACGACAACGTGTATTACAACAACCCGCCCGAATACCTGCCCGGCGCGTACAACGAGCATTTCCAGTGGATGAACATCATCCTGGGCACTGCCGAGCATGACTTCTGCAAAGAAAGCAACTTCCAGATGGCTCGCATACTCAGCGAAAAAGGCATTCATTACTCGCTGGACGTGAAGCCATTCGGCAACCACGATTGGCCCGTGTGGCGCGAAATGTTCCCCCAATACCTCGCCACCATCGGCTAAGCCGCTCCTTATTCCGTACCCCTATTACCGCCCCCAAAACTCCTAATTGACCTATGAAAAAAATTGGCATCCTCTTCGGACAGGAAAACACTTTCCCCCAAGCTTTTATCGACCGCGTGAACGAGAAAGCCGTGGACGGCATCACGGCCGAGTTTGTGAAGATTGAGCAAGTAGAGCAGGCCGTACCCTGCGGCTACGACGTCATTATCGACCGTATTTCGCAGGATGTGCCGTTTTACCGCGCCTACCTGAAAAACGCGGCCCTGACCGGCACGGCCGTTATCAACAACGCCTTCTGGTGGAGCGCCGACGAAAAGTTTTTCAACAACGCCCTGGCCGTGCAGTTGGGCGTGCCGGTACCCAAAACGCTGCTGCTGCCCAGTAAGGCCCGTCCCGACGACACCTCCGAAAATTCGTTTCGCAACCTGGCCATGTTCGATTGGGAGCGGGCGTTTGAGCGCATCGGCTTCCCGGCTTTCATGAAGCCTCACTCCGGCGGTGGCTGGAAGAGCGTGTATAAAGTCGACAACCCCGAGGAAGCCTGGCGCGCCTACGACGAAACCGGCCAGCTGGTGATGCTGTACCAGGAAGCCATTGAGTTTGACGACTACTTCCGTTGCTACTGCCTGGGCGGCAAGCACGTACTCATCATGCCCTACGAGCCGCGCAACGCGCCTCACGAGCGCTACCAGACCACCATGAAAACCCAGGGTGAGGCTGGCCAGCAGTTGCTCGACACCATCAAGGACTATACCCTGCGCCTGTGCCAGGGCCTGGGTTACGACTTCAACACCGTTGAATTTGCCGTGCGCGCCGGGATACCTATCGCCATCGACTTCGGCAATCCCGCCCCCGATGCCGACGTTAATTCGGTTGGTGCTGAGAACTTTGAGTGGGTAGTAGAACACGCGGCGCTGCTGGCCATTGAGCGCGCCCAGGCCAACCAGGCTGGCAAAACCAATCTCACCTGGGGCAGCTTCGTGCAGAATTCGGTGGGCACCGCCCCCAGGAAATCGGTGGCCAGTAAAGCCGACGTGCAAGTAGGCAGCTCCCTGAGCGAAACCAACGACCTTGGTGCCACCGGTGCCCCCAAGCCCACTGCCAAGAAAGCGGCTGCCCCCAAAGCAGCCAGCGCCCCCAAGCCCGAGCCGGCGACCGGCGCAGTTCCCGTAGCCAAAGCCCCGGACGCCAAAAAACCGGCTGCGCCCAAAGCCACCGCCGCAAAAGCGCCGGCCGCCAAAAAGCCTGCACCCAAAAAGGCGTAATCACCTGATTTAAGCCCCGCCGTACCTGCCACTCTCCCTGGCGTGCTGGGTACGGCTACGCTTATTCCTTTCCTATTTTATTCGTCCCGTCCATGCCCACCCCCGTGTTTACCCTCGGCATCGAGGAAGAATTTCAGACCATTGACCCCGAAACCCGGGAGCTTCGCTCCCACCTCTCGCAAATCGTCGAAAACGGCAAAATCACGCTCCACGAGCAGGTGAAGGCCGAAATGCACGAGGCCGTGGTGGAAGTGGGCACCAATATCTGCCAGAATATCGGCGAGGCGCGTACCGAGGTGCTGCACCTGCGCCGCCAGGTAATTGAGCTGGCCGACCGCCAGGGCCTGAAAATCGGGGCGGCCGGCACGCACCCGTTTTCGCGCTGGCAGGACCAGCCCATCACGCCCGATGTGCGCTACGATAAAATTGTGGAGGAATTGCAGGAAGCTGCCCGCTCCAACCTCGTTTTCGGCATGCACGTCCACGTCGGCATCGAAAACCGGGAGATGGGCGTGTACATGATGAACACACTGCGGTATTTCCTACCGCACCTGTTCGCGCTCAGCACCAACTCTCCTTTCTGGGAAGGCCGCGAAACTGGCTATAAATCATTCAGAACCAAAGTTTTTGAGCGATTTCCGCGGACTGGGATTCCCGGTTTTTTTCACAGCGCCAGCGACTACGATGAGTTTATCGCGCTGCTGATAAAAACCGGCTGCATCGACAACGGCAAGAAAATCTGGTGGGATGTGCGCCTACACCCCTTTTTTGACACCATCGAGTACCGCATCTGCGACATGATGATGCGCGCCGACGAAACCATTGCGGTAGCCGCTGTTATGCAGGCGCTGGTGGCCAAAATCTACAAGCTCAAGGCGCAGAACCTCAATTTTCGCGTCTACCGCAGCGCCCTCATTAAGGAAAATAAGTGGCGCGCCGCCCGCTACGGCCTCGATGGCAACATGATTGACTTCGGCATTCAGGAGGAGGTGCCCACACGCAAGCTCATCCTGGAACTGCTCGATTTCATCGATGACGTGGTGGACGACCTTGGCAGCCGCCACGAAGTAGAATACGTGCTGAAAATGATGGAGATGGGTACCGGGGCTGACCGCCAGCTCCACGTCTTCCGCGAAACCGGTGACCTGACCAAGGTGGTCGACTATATTCTGGCCGAAACCACGTTCGGCCTGTAACTGAATTATCTTTGCCTTCGCAACGCCAGCCCTCCGGTTGGCGTTGCTTGTTTTTACGCCTGGCTTCGGCTTGGCCTTTTTCTATTTTTTGGCTGCAATGCCCTATTTATTGAGTAATATATGAAAGCTATTCGCATTGCCATTTTGGATATGTATGATAACGCCCGTAACGAAGGAATGCGCTGCATCCGGCAGCTGCTGGCCCGTAGCGCGGAAGAAAACGGTGCCCGGTTTCGCGTCGACACCTTTAATGTGCGGGCCGAAAATGAGTTGCCCGGCTTGGATTATGACATTTACGTTTCGAGCGGCGGCCCCGGTAGCCCACTACCTTCCGACGAGCTGTGGGAACCCCGCTACTTTCGCCTGATTGACGCAATACTTGCTCATAATCAAGTTAATGAGGAGAAGAAGCACTTACTGCTAATTTGCCACTCGTTTCAGTTGGTAAGCCGCCATTTGGGCGTGGGCACCATTAGCCGGCGCAAATCCACCTCGTTCGGCGTGCTGCCGGTACATTTCACGCCGGCCGGCGCGGCCGAACCTACGCTACGGGGCTTAGCTGACCCGTTTTACGTGGTCGATTCGCGCGATTATCAATTGGCCGACCTCAACATGCCGCGCATCGAGGAATTAGGAGCCAAAATTCTATGCCTGGAGAAAGAGCGCCCCCACGTGCCCCTGGCCCGCGCCGTGATGGCCATCCGCTTCTCGCCGGAAGTATTCGGCACGCAGTTTCATCCCGAAGCCGATGGCGAAGGCATGTTGCGCTACATGCTCACCGACGAGCGCAAGCAGCAGGTAATCACCGCTTATGGTGAAGCCAAATACCACGAAATGGTGCGCCTGCTGGCCGACCCGGACACGATTGAGTATACCGAATCCATCATTCTGCCTACTTTTTTACGTCGCGCTTTAGCCCAGTTGGGTCAGCTCACGGCCGCTTAATTCCTGCCCGCATTCAGCCGCTCCTTTCCTTATGATTCCTGAGCACCGCCACCGATACAACGCCGCTTTCACGCCCGAGAAATATCAGGAATTGCTGGCCGATATCGACCAGCAATTTCCCGGGCAATTAGACTTTCGGGTGGCCGAAACTCCGGTATTTATTCCGGCTGATTTGCGCGATAAATTAATTGCGGCCGGCGACTCAATTATTGACGTTATTCAGCAGGACAATTTCAAGGAATTAACCGAAGCGGCCATCCCCCCGCACCAGCGCGTACCCGGCGATGAAGGCCGACCAGATTTTTTAACATTTGATTTTGCCGTGTGCCGTAATGCCAGCGGCGACCTGGAACCTCAGCTCATCGAGATGCAGGGCTTCCCCTCGCTCTACGCATTTCAGGCTTGGTTACCAGGCATTTTTGGACAACATTTTCCTATTTCAAATTCCGTTTCTCCTTTTCTGAATTCACCGGATGCTGTGGGATATCGCGAAGAAATGCGCGGCTTTTTATTGGGTGATGAAGCACCAGAAAACGTTATTCTGCTGGAAATATATCCGGAGAAACAAAAAACTCGAATCGACTTTGTTTTAACGAAGGAGTTTTGGGGAATTGAGGCCATTTGCCTCACCAAAGTTCGCAAAAACGGGCGGCAATTATTCTACGAAAAAGACGGGCGACAAATTCCAATTAAGCGCATTTATAACCGCGTTATTTTTGACGAATTGGCGCGCTATCCGAATTTGCCCGGCGAGTTTAATTTGACCGATGATGTGGACGTAACCTGGGTGGGACACCCCAACTGGTTTTTCCGGGTCAGTAAATACACATTGCCGCTGCTCAACGGGCCGTTTGTGCCGCCCAGCTACTACCTGCACAAACTAACTTCCTACCCCAAGGACCTGGAAAACTACGTGCTCAAGCCCCTGTTCTCTTTTGCCGGGGCCGGTGTGCGCCTGCACGTCACCGCCGCCGACCTGGATGCCATTACGGACAAGGAACACTATTTATTACAGCGCAAAGTACAGTACGAGCCCGTGGTGCAATCGCCTGACGGTCTTGTGAAAAGCGAAATTCGTCTCCTTTACATCTGGCAGCCCGGCCAGCCGCGCCCTACGCTGCTTTGTGGTCTCAGCCGCCTGAGCCGGGGCGAGATGATTGGGGTTGATTTTAATAAGAACAAGGATTGGGTGGGCGGCACCACGCCCCTGTTCGAGCGCTAGCGCCGCTGGCGCAGAGTGAAGCGGGCGTGAACAACACGGGGCGATTGCGCGTAAAGCCCGCCCAACATCCTTTCACCCGCATCGTTATGCCCATGTCTCCGCTGGCCGAAAAAGGCCTCAAAATCTCCAAAAATGCCCTTTTCAACGTCTTTATTGGTCGCGCTACCAAGCTCCTGGGCAAGCCATTCAAGGTAGTCACCATTTTGAATGAAACGGCCGATAAACTATCCAGCAAGGATAGTAAGGACAATAAGTTCAAGCAGTTATTCGATGTGGCCCTCACGCTGGTACGGCTGGTTCGCGCCTACATCAGCGGCGAGTACCGGGACATTTCTACCAGCACCGTTATTTCGGGCTTGGCTGTGTTGCTCTACGTGGTGTCGCCCATCGATTTAATTCCTGATTTCATTCCGGTTATCGGCTTTCTAGATGATTTGAGCCTGATAAGCTGGTTTTTGGGCAAGTTCCAGGGTGAAATCACCAAGTTCCGGGAGTGGGAGCAAACCGGTGCCCGCGCCGCCGTCGGCAGCCCCGGCCCAGATGCCGCCGCCGAACCTGCCCGGGGCGACCAGGTCCAGCCCAGCGTGGCCGAGCTTGGGCATTCGTAACTTGCTCTTCGTAATTAAAGCCTCAGCTCCGGCTGGGGCTTTTTTCGTTACCCTGCCAACCAAACCGGCTGATTATTTGCTACTGCCGGCCCGCCACTGGCCAAACTCTAGCCGCTCTCTTTTACTTTTAGCAAAGTGCGCTTCGCGCCGCTGTGCTGCTCCACCCGTATGCCGACTTTTGTTGTTTCCCTACGCCTGCCCGATGCCTTCAACGAGGAGTTCATCGCCCTCATTCCGCGTCACCGCGACTTCATCAACCGCCTGCTGAACGAAAAAATTGTGGAATCTTATGCCATCAGCAGCGACCGGAGCCGGGGCTGGGTCACCATGAACGGCGATGATGCCGCCGCGGTGCAGGCCCTCGTCGAACAGTTTCCGCTCTACCGTTTCCTGCGTGGCGTGGAAATTGATGAGTTGTTCATCTTCGACAGCACGGCCTCGCGCTTTCCCCACATCAATCTTAATTAACCCTGCTTCGCTCCGTACTTTTGGAGCAGCCGGCCGCTCATTTCAAGCCTTTTATGCCTGCTTTTCCCATTACGACTTCTACTGCCCTACGCTTTGTCATTCCGGGCGGCATTCTGGCTCTGATGGCCGCCGCAGCCCCCGCTACCCCGCCCCCTATCACCACGGAGCAGCTCACGACGCGCATGAGCTCGGCCATCGAAAGCCTGAAGTTTCTGCGCTGCACCGTGAAGGCCCAGGAGCGCATCGAGGGCAGCATTCACCAGGCGCGCAGCATTATGAAGCTGACGTATAAGCCGCTGCGCATTTATATTAAGAACCAAAAAGGAGTGGAAGTGCTCTGGTTGGCGGGCCAGAACAGCGGCGATGCTTGGGTGTATCCGGCGGCTTTTCCCTACGTCACCCTCAGCCTGGACCCCAACGGCAAGCTGATGCGCGGCGGCCAGCACCACACGGCTTTGCAGGCCGGTTTCGGCACTATTTCGGACCTGCTGCGCACTACCACCCTGCGCCAGGACAACTCCTACAGCCGCTCGTTCCGCTACGTGGGCGACACTACGCTGCTGGGCCACACGAACTATGTGCTCCGCTCCGACTACCCGCAATACCGCTACGTGAGCTACAAAGCCGTTAAAAACGAAACCATTGGCACGGTCGCCGAGCGGTTTGGCTGCGGTGAATTCCGCATCATCGAGCGCAACGGCCTGAGCATTGGCGACAAAATCCCCGAAGGCAAAGTGCTACAGGTGCCTAATTCGTACGGCCGCCGCACCACGCTCTGCGTCGACCCCAAAACCTACCTCCCCACCATGGTGCAGGTGAATGACGAGAAAGGGTTGTTTGAAAAATTTGAATTCCAAGACGTAACTCCCAACCAGCCCATTCCCCTGGAGGAATTCACAAAGGACTATAAAGGATACAAACTCTAAACCACATATTGTCAATGACTTGACAGATAAAAACGGATTCAGGCACTTCTCTTATGCGACCTGGTGCAAATCAAAACAGGCCCGTAACTGAATAGCTACGGGCCTTTTTATGCTACCTGATTTCGATTGAATCCGTTCTTATCTGTCAAATCCGTGACAATCTGCGGTTCAGCGACGCATGGTTTTCTCGATAGTATCCCACATATCGGACGTCAGCATTTCGAGCTTGTTGAACTCGCCGGCTCCGTTCAGCCACTCGCCGCCGTCGATGGTCACGACTTCGCCATTCACATAGGCCGAGAAATCCGATACCAGATAAGCGGCTAGGTTGGCCAACTCCTGGTATTGGCCCACGCGCTTGAGCGGCACACTAGCGGCCGGGTCGAGCTTGCTGGCCAGCGGCTCGGGGAACAGGCGGCTCCAGGCCCCTTCCGTGGGGAACGGGCCGGGTGCGATGGCGTTGGAGCGGATGCCATACTTGGCCCATTCGACTGCTAATGAGCGCGTCATGGCCAGTACGCCGGCCTTGGCCGTAGCCGAAGGCACCACGAAAGCCGAGCCCACCGAGGCGTAAGTAGTCACAATATTGAGGATGGTGCCGGGCTTTTTGTCGGCAATCCAACGCTTGCCCACGGCCAGCGTGCAGTTGTAGGAACCGCGCAGCACGATGTCCACAATCACATCGAACGCCTTGTGGCTCAGGCGCTCGGTGGGGCTGATGAAGTTGCCGGCCGCATTGTTGAGCAGCACATCCACACCGCCAAATTCCTGGATGGTGCGCGCCAGCATTGCCTCCACTTCGTCGTACTTGCGCACGTCGCAGGCAATGGCCAGCACGTTGCCCCCGGTCTGCTGGCGAAGCTCGTCGGCCGTTTTCTCCAGCACGTCCAGCTTGCGGCTGGTGATGGTGACGTTGGCCCCCAGCTGGAGGAAATAGGTGGTCATGGCCCGGCCCAGGCCGGTGCCGCCGCCGGTTACGATGATGGTTTTGCCAGCCAGGGCGTTATCGCGCAGCATGGGCTGGGTGTAGGGTGCGTTCATTCGAAAAAAAGACGGTGAGGGTGGGATAAGCGGGTCGGTCCGCCGCCCGAAGGTACAAGGCTGCTGGTGCGAATGTTAGCCCAACGCACCTCAGAAGTCGGATTATTTATTTTCAATGCCGAATATAGTGTTTCATATTTTTTTCTCACCTTCGCAGCTTGAAGGCATTAAAAGGTACTGACACTGCATGACTAGTTCCATTTCCGGGGGCTCCACGAGCCCGGCTGCGGGAGCGGGGCTCCCTACCATATTAGTGCTGGGCTGCGGCTGGCTGGGCATGGCCCTGGCCCGGCAGTTGGCAGCCTCCGGTCACCCCGTGCTGGGCACCACCACCACCCCCGAAAACCTGCCCCTGATGGCTGCTGCCGGCATAAATGGCCATTTGCTGCGGCTGGGTTCCGATTTTGGCGCGCCAGCTGAGGCCCTGCTGCATCGCCTGCTCAGCGCCGCCGATGTGCTGGTGCTGAACGTGCCGCCCCGCGCCGCCGCCGCCGGTGCCTACCCCACCCTACTGCGGCCCATTCATCGGGCCGTGGCCGCCGCCGGCACGCCGCATGTCCTGTTCGTGAGCTCTACCAGCGTGTATCCAAACGAGCCGCGCCTCATGCGCGAAACCGATGCCGTCAGCACCCGCGACGCGGCTTCGGATGTGCTGCGGGCCGAAGGCCATTTCGTGCCGCGTTACGGCCAATGGAAAAGCACTGTGGTGCGCCTGGGGGGACTCATTGGCCCGGAGCGGGCCCCCGGCCGCTTCCTGGCGGGCCGCCAGGGCCTCGACCAGGGCAACGCGCCCGTCAACCTCATCCACCTGACCGATGTAGTCGGCGTGCTGTCCTGCATCATTGAGCGCGGGACCTGGGGCCATACCCTGAACGTATGTGCTGCCCAGCACCCGCGCCGCCGCGATTTTTATCCGGCTGCCGCCCAGTATCTTAACCTGACCGCTCCCACTTTTAAAAATGAGGAGGGAGTGAGCGGCAAAACCATTGACAGCAGCCTGGTACGGAGCATCGTGCCCTATCAGTTCAAGCACGACGACGTGCTGGCCTCCCTGGCCTACTGCTAGGTAAGTTGTAGTATAAGCTTTCGCTTGTGCAATCATCAGAACGGCTACCGCCACACGAGCGAAAGCGTATGCTACCCGCCGGCCGTACCTTTGCCCCGTGAAAAAAGATGCTGCCCAACCCCTCGTGGCCGTACTCGGCGGCGGGGCGGCTGGCTTTTTTGGTGCCATTGCCTGTGCCGAAGCCAACCCCCATATATCCGTTATTTTGCTGGAAAAGACGGGCAAGCTCCTCGCCAAAGTGCGCGTTTCGGGCGGGGGGCGCTGCAACGTGACCCATGCCTGCGATACGCCCGCCCAACTAGTGGCCCACTACCCGCGCGGCAGCAAGCAGCTCAAAGCAGCCTTTCAGCAGTTTGGAGTGCCTGAAACCATTGCCTGGTTTGCTAAACGTGGTATACAATTGAAAACGGAAACCGATGGCCGCATGTTTCCCACCACCGATTCGAGCGAAACCATTGCCCGCGCTCTGGAAGAAGCGGCCCGCCAGGCAGGCGTCCGCATCATCACCAATGCCAGCGTTGATGAAATCCAGCCACTACCGCAAGGTGGGTTCAACCTGAAAATCAGCGGCTCAGGCAGCGCGCAGCTGGGCACTTCGCTGCTGGTTTCACAATTACTCATCGCCACCGGCGGCAACCCTAAATCAGCTAATTACGACTGGTTACGTGCTCTCGGCCACCACATTGCTGAGCCGGTACCCTCGCTGTTCACCTTCAACGTACCCAGTTCGCCCCTAAGCGAGCTCATGGGCGTGAGCGTGCCCCAGACCCGCGTGGTGTTGGCCGGCGAAAAGCTGCAATACGAAGGCCCACTGCTCGTCACGCACTGGGGTGTGAGTGGCCCGGCCGTGCTCAAACTCTCCGCCTGGGGTGCCCGGCGGCTCAGCGAACTCGGCTACGCAGGTACCGCGCTTATAAACTGGATACCAGCCTTCACCGAAGAAACCCTGCGCCCCTGGCTGCAACAGTTCCGGCAGGAAAACGGCCGGAAAACGGTAATCAGCAACCCGCAGTTTGGCCTGCCCCAACGCCTCTGGCGCAACATAGCTGAGCAGGCCGGTATCAGCGCCGAAACCCGCTGGAGCGACCTGCCCGCCAAAGCCCAGAACCGCCTGCTCGAATTATTGCTCCGCATGCCCTTGGCCGTGCGCGGCAAAACCACTTACAAGGAAGAATTCGTGACCTGCGGTGGCATCGTCCTCGATGAAGTCGACCTCAAAACCATGCAGAGCCGCCGACTAACCGGCCTGTATTTCGCGGGTGAAGTGCTGGACATCGATGGCATCACCGGCGGCTTTAACTTCCAGGCGGCCTGGACCACCGGCTACTTGGCCGGACGAGCAATGGCTGAGCCGGTGGGTGTGGCAGTGTAACCTTCCATGCGAACAGGCAGTAAAGGAAGACATAATCTTTCACTTCAAAATACTCTTTCCTCATGGAAGCCAAAGCCACCCAAGCCCTGCTCAACGAATTGGTTGAAACCCTCAAAGACGGCCAGAAAGGCTACGCCGAAGCAATGGTTGACGTACAGGATGCTGACCTAAAGGACACGTTCAAGCATTTCGCCGCCCAGCGCTCGAGCTACCTCAATGAAATTGAGGACCAGATGTTCAAGCTCGACCTCAAGCCCGACACCAACGAAGGTGCCCAGGGCTCCATCACCGGTGCTGTACACCGCGCTTGGATTGACCTGAAATCAGCCGTAACCGGCAAAGACCGTCACAGCATCCTCGCCGAGTGCGAGCGCGGCGAAGACTACGCTAAGAAAGCATATCAAACCGCGCTAAAAGCCGAAGGCCTGCCCGCTGCGCTGAAATCGGTTATCGAGAAGCAGTACCAAGGCGTGGTTGAAGGCCACGACAAAATTAAAGCCCTGCGCGATTCGTCGAAATAAGGACCGCAGATTTTAACGGATTTGACGGATAAGAACGGACTCTGATAAACTCGTTTTTCTTTGTAATCAAATTCGCTGAATCACAATCAAAAAAGGCCCCTCGATTATTCGAGAGGCCTTTTTTATAGCACTAACTTTAAAGAATATCTTTACTAATTATCACCGACAAACAATAAATATATGGCTAATGAATACCTGATAGATAACTACGATGGTAGATATCGACCGGATTGCAACAACCCGGCCGAATCTGCTCCTATCCGTCAAATCCGTTAAAATCTGCGGTCCTTATTCGTCAAAGCTTTCGTTGCGGGGCGCACGGGGCGCGGGGCGCGTATCGTACTCGCGGGGCGTGCCGTAGCTCGGCTTATTGCCATAGCTGGGCTTGTCGCCGTAGCTGCCTTTGTTGCCGTAGGCCGGCTTGTTGCCGTAGCCGCTACCACCTTCGCGACGCTCGCCACCGCCGTAAGCAGGTTTGTTGCCGTAGCCGCTGCCACCTTCGCGGTTGCCTTTATAGCCGCCGCCGTAACCACTGCCACCTTCGCGACGCTCGCCACCGCCGAAGCTGCCACCACCACGATTGCCGCCTTTGTAGCCGCCGCCGTAGCTGCTGCCACCCTCGCGACGCTCACCACCGTTGAAGGGACGACGCTCCCGGTCACCACCAAAGCCGCCGGGACCACCCGTGCCGCCCGTGCGGTTGAAACCTTCCTCTTTAGCCGCGCCTTCCTGCACGGGAGTGGCAATGCTGAAGCTAACCGGCGTACCCTGGATGCTGGTGCGGCCCAGTTTGCTCACAATCTCATCGGCGTATTCCGACGGTACTTCCACGAAGCTGAACTTGTCATAGAGGGCGATGTCGCCCACTTTGGCACCGGTCAGGTTGCTTGATTCCGAAATCAGGTCCACGATGTCGCGGGGGTGAATCCGGTCTTTCTTGCCCATGGTCACGAACAGACGGGTGTAGCCGGGGCGGGCCTGGCCGGCCGCCTTGCTGGCGTCGAGGCTCTGCTGAGCACTCTTGTCCTCTTTCATCGTCATTTTCAGCAGCGCAGCAGCAATGTCGAGCGAGGTAATGTCTTCGCTCTGGTCGAGCAAGCGCTGCACACGGCCCACGTACTTGTCCAGGTTGCCTTTGTCCACGATTTCCTTAATCTGGTTCAGGAACAACGTGGTTTTCACTTCCGACACATCGGCGAACGACGGCACCTGCTCCAACTTGATGTCGGCCTTGGTGAAGCGCATGATATCGCGCAGCTTGTAGATGTCGCGGCCGCTCACAAACGTGAAGGCTTTGCCCGACTTACCAGCGCGGCCCGTGCGGCCGATGCGGTGTACGTAATATTCTTCGTCGGCCGGCAGGTCATAGTTCACGACGGCCTCCACGTTGTCCACGTCGATGCCGCGGGCGGCTACGTCGGTCGCAACCAGCACTTCGATGGTCGACTTGCGGAATTTATCCAGTGTATTCTGGCGCTGCTGCTGGCCCATGTCGCCGTGCAGGCCTTCGGCGAAGTAGCCTTTGGCTTGCAGGTCCGACACGATTTCGTCAACCATGCGCTTGGTGTTGGCGAAAACGATGGTCGACTTCAAGTTGAACATGTCGAGCAAGCGGCTCAACACGTCCTTTTTCTGGGGGCCGCGCACCTCGTAGTAGCTCTGCTCGATGTTGGTCACCGTCATCGTCTTGTGGTTCACCTTCACTACCTGCGGGTCGCGCTGGTACTTCTTGGTGAGCTCCATGATGGGCTTGCTCATCGTGGCCGAGAAGAACACCGTCTGGCGCTCCTTCGGCATCTTGCTCAAAATGAACTCGATGTCGTCGCGGAAGCCCATGTCGAGCATTTCGTCGGCTTCATCCAGAATGATTTTGGTGGTGTTCTCCAGCTTCAGGGTGCCACGCTCGATGTGGTCCATGATGCGGCCGGGCGTGCCGATAACAATCTGCACACCACGCTCCAGGGCGCGGAGCTGACGGTCGTAAGGGCTGCCGCCGTAAATGGGCACCACCATCAGGCCACGCTTGTACTTGCCCAGTTTCTGGATTTCGCCCGAAACCTGCACCGCGAGTTCGCGGGTGGGGCAGAGCACCAATACCTGCACGTCCTTGCTCTCGGTATCAATGTTATCGATGGCGGGAATGGAGAAGGCAGCGGTTTTGCCGGTACCCGTCTGGGCCTGGCCAATAACGTCTTTGCCGGCGAGCAGCACGGGAATAGCAGCGGCCTGAATGGCCGAAGCTTCCTCGTAGCCCATCTCGGTGATGGCGCGTTGTACTTCCTCGGAGAGGTTCAGTTCGTCAAAGCGAACCACAATTTTTTCAGCTTCCATGATTGGAGTTGATAAGGGGGAAAAGAGACTTAGCTCTGAAAACAGCCGTACTCAGCGACGTTTCCCCTCCTTCTACCTTGTCACAATCAGGCGGGAAAAAACAACCAAAAAACTACGCGGCCAATGCGTTAGCGCCTCTCTCGGGCTTGCGCGGACTTGGGCCGTCCTCAAATGCGGGTGCAAAGGTAGGATTTATTTTTGGAAAAAGCTAGCGCTTGGACAAAAATAACGTCATGCAGAGCGTAGCGAAGCATCTTTACCTCAATACTAATCAACCCTCCCACGTTTCCAAATCAATCGGCTTCCAAGTGAGATTGAACACAGCAACCAACGCATCTTTCTTGGCCCGTGACCATCCTTTCAGCACTTTCTCGCGGGCAATGGCTTGAGCAGCATCAGGTAATTGCTCAAAGTAGACCAGCAAATCAGTTTGGTAGCGTCCGATGAATTTGCTGGCATCGCCCCGGCCGGTGCTGTGCTCGTAAAGGCGGCGGGTTAGGTCGTTGGTTACGCCGATGTAGAGAACGGTACGGCCAGTATTGGTGAGGATGTAGACGTACATTGATTTGGCTGTCTGGAGTTTTACTAACGTTCATGCAGAGCGCAGCCAAGCATCATTACTGGGCAAGACAACCAAAACGATTGGTTTACTATTGCGGTAAAGATGCTTCGCTGCGCTCTGCATGACATACGGACACCTACTAGCGTTACCTCCAGGGCATAAAAAAAGCCCGCCGTAAGGCGGGCTTTCTTATCAAGAACAAAGTTAGGACAGGACTAAACCAGCGTCACTTTCACAGCGTTCGGGCCTTTTTTGCCCTGAGCCACTTCGAATTGAACTTTGTCATTTTCGCGAATCGAGCTTACTTGCAAGTCGCTGATGTGTACGAAAATGTCATCGCCAGTTTCGTCGTTTTTGATGAAACCAAAGCCTTTGGTCTCATTAAAGAATTTTACCGTTCCGGTGGGCATGGTGGTTGTGTTGTGGAGTTTCCCTAAGCTTTTGGGCCACCGTGGCTTGGTTTCTTAGGTTGCGTCAAAGATAGGCATAATTTCCAAATCAGCAAGTCGATAGGTATTTTTTTCATTCGCTGCCGACCTTTGCCCGCTCCCCCTCCTACCTAATACAGTATGCCCGACGCGCCCGCCCACGCTTTTTCGCACGATTTTCAAGTTCCGGCCAGCGCCATTGATGCGCTGGGCCACGCCAACAACGTGGAATACGTGCGCTGGGTGCAGGACGTGGCGGGCGCGCACTGGCTCAGCATCTGCCCGGCCGAATTGCGCGACCAGATTATCTGGGTGGTGCGCGAGCACCGGATTCGCTACCTGCAATCGGCCTTTGCGGGCGAGACGCTACGGGCCAGCACCTGGGTGGGCGAAACCAGCGGGGCCACGTCGCTGCGCTTCACCCACCTCACCCGCGCCGCCGATGGCGTGCTGCTGTGCGAGGCGGAAACGACCTGGGTGCTGCTCGACCCCAAGAGCGGCCGGCCGGTGCGGGTGACGGCGGAGATGGTGGGTTGGCTTGTGCCTAAGTAACTATGCTTCGCCATTAACAATCAAGTTTTCATACTTGCCATTTTTTAGATTGATTACTAAACTGTAGTAACAATCACCGCCATCGACAACAACTTGTGTGGTAGTCCTCCATCCATCATAAGGATTGCAGAAGCAATTAACCCAAACCAATTTGTCGCCGTGCTGGTCAACAACGCAAACGTATTGACGCTTGTAAACTTTCAGCTTGTTTTCTTTAGCTGCGCGACTCAAGAGCAGGATTAATTTATTCAATTCGGTTTGACTTAACGATGCTTGTTTCACATTCTTGTTAAGCTCGAACATTTCCTTATCTAAAGAATCGTAATGCAGAACAGCGAAATCTGAAGTTGGTGAAGCTTTCAGTTTCTTTCCGGCTTGTGCATGCAGATTCGAGATTGAGAATATCAAGCAAAAAACAATTGGCAAGTAATTAAAACGTCTCATAATACTTGTCATTAATTCGTTTGACGAAATCAAATATACATGCCTCCCTCCTTCCGCATCTACTCCTCTTCGGCCGGCTCGGGGAAGACGTACCAATTAACGAAAGAATACCTGCTGCTGGCGCTGGGGGCCGATGACCCGGCGTATTTCAAGCGGGTGCTGGCGATTACGTTTACCAACGATGCGGCGGGGGAAATGAAGCACCGCATTGTGGATGCGCTGCGGAATTTTGCCTACCCGGCGGCGGGCAAAACGGATGCGCTGCTGGCCGATATTGCGGCCGAGCTGAAGCTGCCGGCGGCGGAGGTGCGGCGGCGGGCGGCGGCCACGTTTCGGCTGGTGCTGTACCATTATGCCGATTTTGGGGTGAGCACGATTGATTCGTTTGTGCAGCGGATTGTGACGGCGTTTACCCGGGAACTGGGCTTGCCGGCCACGTTTGAGGTGGAACTGGATACGGATGCGGTGCTGCAAAGCGCGGTGGCCGCGCTGCTGGATAAGGTGAACCGCGACCCGAACAGCAAGCTGCTGTCGCAGACGCTGGCGGAATATGCGCTGGGGCAGGCCGAGGAGGGCAAAAGCTGGAGCCGCCTGCCGGAGGAGCTGGCCGGGTTTGGCCGGGTGCTGTTTAATGAAACGGTGCAGGAGGCGGTGGCGCAGCTGGACAGGTTGAGCCTATCCGATTTCCGGCGGCTGGACAAGGAGATTCGGGTGCGGCGGGCGGAGATTGAGGCGGCGTTTGCGCAGACGCAGGAGGTAGGCGCAGCAATTTTAGAGCAGGCTGATGTGCGCGTGGACGACCTGTATTACGGCAAAAGCGGCATCGGCCAATACGTGCAGAAGGGCGTGGCGCTGCTGCAAGCCGACGCGGGGCCGAACAGCTACGTGCGCAAAACGCTGGCCGAGGATAAATGGCACGGCGGGAAAATTAAATCGCCCGCCGACAAGGCGCGGGTGGATGCGGTGCGCGAGCCGCTGACGGCACTGGTGGCGACGCTGGACAAAATGCGGGACGAGTATTTGCCGAATTATTTATTACTAGCGGCGATGCAGCCGTATTTATTTCACGCGTCGCTGTTGAGTGAATTAAATAAAATAGTGGAGCAAATTAGCCGCGAGCGCAACGTGGTGTTGATTTCGGAATTTAATCGGCGCATTGCTAGTATTGTGCTCACCGAGCCGGTGCCGTTTTTATATGAGCGGCTGGGCGAGAAATACGAGCACATTCTGATTGATGAGTTTCAGGACACATCGGTTTTGCAGTGGAATAATTTGCTGCCGCTGGTGGAAAACACGCTGGCGAATGGGCACAGCAGCCTGGCGGTGGGCGATGCCAAGCAGGCCATCTACCGGTGGCGCGGGGGCGAGATGGAGCAGATTCTGCGGCTGCACCAGGGCAACACGGAGGCGCTGGCGGCGCGGGCCCGCGAGCCGGAGATGCGCGAGCTGCTGCGGGGGCGCTACGAGTCGTTTCGGGGGAAGCTGGAGCCGCGGGTGTTGCAGGTGAATTACCGGTCGGCGCGGGAGATTATTGATTTTAACAACGCGTTTTTTCAGGCGGTGAGTGGGCGGCACGAGGCGCTGGGACTGGTGACGGGGATTTATGACGCGCATTTTGGGCAGCGGGTGCCGGAATCGCAGCGGGCGGACCAGCAGGGGCATGTGGAGCTGTTATTCACCCAAAAGGATGCGCCGGCCCTGATTTTCGACCCGGCGGCTGGCGCTTACACCGCCGAATCCCTCCCCGGCCACGCGGCCGAGGCGCTGCTGGGCTACGACGAAAGCACCTGCTACCTCACCCTGCAGCTGGTAGAGCAGGCGCTACGCGATGGGTATGAATTGCAGGATATTTCAGTGCTTTGCCGCACGCGGGGGGCCAGCAAGACCATTGCCAAGTTCCTGAAAGAGCGGGGCTACGCCATTATTTCGGCCGATTCGCTGGCGCTGGAATTTGCGGAGGTGGTGAACTTGCTGGTGAGCATTTTGCGGGTGCTGCACCAGCCGGCCGATACGCTGGCGCGGGCCGAGGCTCTGCTGCTGGTGGATAAGGTGGTGCGCGGGCTGGCCCCCACGCCGGCCCGCGCCCGGCACATCGCGGCGGTGGCCAATGCGGCGGGCGGCACCTCGTTTTTCGACGAGTTGCGGGTGTTGGGCTACGACGTGAACGAGGCCGAGACCGGCAACCTGGGCCTCTACGAATTGGCCGAGCGGCTGCTGAGTTTGTTCGGGCTGTTGGGGCGGAATGGGGAGAGCGAGTACCTGTTCCGCTTCCTAGATTTGACGCTGGAATACAGCCTGAAATTTGGCAACAACCTGGGCAATTTCCTCACGCATTGGGAGGAGCGCAAGGGGCGCATCAGCATCAACGCGCCGGGCGGGCGGGCGGCCATTACGATTACGACGGTGCATAAGGCCAAGGGGTTGGCGTATGGCGTGGTGATTGTGCCGTTTGCCGATTGGAGCCTGGAGCCGCACCGGGGCACGCTGTTGTGGGGGCATTTGGAGCCGGGCCAGAAACCCATCGAACTCATGCCCGACGTGGCGGTGGTGAGTTTGAGCAAGGGCATTCAGCAGACGGTATTGGGGGCGCAGTACGACGAGGAGCGCGAGAAAACATTCCTCGAAGGGCTGAACACGCTGTACGTGGCCTTCACCCGGCCGCGCCACCGCCTCTACGTCATCAGCAAGCGGCCGGAGACCCAGAAAACCACCAAAACCGACGAGCTGGACGCCGCCGCGCCCACCACGGCCGCCCGCACCGTGGCCGACCTGCTCCACGGCTACCTGCTGGGCCGCGACGAGTGGCAGGAAGAACAGGTGTCTTTCGTGGTATCGAAAGGCTCGTTGGCGGCGGAGAAAAAGGCTGGCAGCGCCCCCATGGCGGCTACTTACGAGCTGACGAACCTCGCCGCCGCGCCCTGGGAGGAGCGCCTGAAGCTGCGCCGCCACGCCACCACGCTCTTCGATTTTGACGAGCAGAAGGCCCAGGGCGAGTGGAACCGCAAGCTGCACTTTGCCCTGCGCCGCCTGCTCACGGCCTCCGATGTGGGCCGGGTGGCCAGCCAGCTCGTGGCCGAGGGCATCCTGAGCGCCAAGGAGCGGCCGGCGCTGGTCGAGAGCCTCGAACGGCTGGTGAGTGACCCGCGCCTGGCCCCCTACTTCGCCCCGCACCTGAGCGTGGAAACGGAGCGCGAAATCCTGGTGGGCGGCGTGAAGCTGCGCGACTACAAGCCCGACCGCGTGGTGCTCGAACCCTCCCTCGAAGCCCACCACCGCCTGGGCGGCCGCGTCACGCTGATGGATTTCCGCCTGCCCCCGCCGCAGGAGAAACACAAGCGCCTGCTGCGGAACTACGCCACGCTATTCGAGCAGTTGGGGTACGCGGAGGTGCGCGGGGTTATTTATTATTTCGGGACGGGGGAAGTGGTGGAGGTGTGAGAAATTTATTCCATTGCTACCGGCATCTTACGCGCAGTAACTACGGGGTCACGAAATGTCTTCACCTCTTCAATTGGGTCGCTTTTTCTAACTGTATAAATTTCGTCTTTGTATGTTTTCGTCAAAACAGCCGCAACAATTTTAACATCGACATTAATGGCATCAATGGTATTATCATTTGTTAGTCGCAGGGTCATTCCGCCTTGCTTCAAAGACGTAACCCGACCCTTTACAACGACTGAATTTCCCTGCCCTTCGGTCAGAAGATAATTCTGACCGTTTTGACTAAATCTAAAAGAGAAAATAACGTTGTCGCCTGATGGTGGATTGCTGAACATAGAAGCTCCATACATAGCTAAAACAGCAACTGCCCCCGTACCGCCTGAAACTGCACCAGCTGAAACAGCTGTTTTTACTAGACTGCTGCCCATAGCACGTTTATTCGCGTCTTTGTACCAGGCAGCGCCCGCTTCTCCAGTGCTTAATGTATAGGCCCATGAGATGACCTCCGTCGTTTTATAAGGGTCGAACACATTAGGTTCAAATGAATTCTGAGGAAAGCTAAAATCCATGTTAGAGAAGTTGGGAGAGTTGGTATTCGTTACAGAATGCACTCTTTCCAACCTGTCAACTATAGTAACGGGTATAGTATCAATCCGAGCAATTACTTTTCTTGATTTCTGTACATCATAATCACGATGGCCTGTCACTACTTTTTTAGTGTATACATTGTAAGTGGTATCTGATTTATCAATCCACTTAACCGCAGTATTAAATTGTCTAGTTGCTTCCGTTCCTGGCTTCCGTTGAATTCTAATTTTACAGACGCGCCCTTTTAAAAGCGAAGAATTATAAATCCTGAATTTATAGACTCCTTTTTGGTTTACAAATAATGTCTTATCCTTAATTAGAGCTGATTCGTAATCTTCGTATCTCTTCGTTCCTGTATTAGCTTCAGTTACATCTATCTCTTTTACGGTTTTATGGTCTGCCTCTTCAAAATTGAAGATTATTTGGTCGTCTTTTGCGAAGCTATAATAAAGCTCCTTGGTTTCATTACCGCCTAAACGAAGGGTCAAATCAGCCACATCAACAATTTGCTGACCTTTCGCATAGAAATGGCTACTAATAATAAGTAGAAGAATAAAGAGTTTTTTCATGAAATGATTTTGAGGGTGGATATGCTCGTTCAAAAGTATTAACACTTTGAACACAAATCATCATAAATGGCCTCATTTCCCCGCTGGCGTGCGTCTGCGACGCGCTGGAGCCTGTGGCTCGGGCTTCGCGCACCGGCTGAACCCGTAGTCCGGTTCCGTTTCAACCCCGAGCCACAGGCTCGCCGCCAGGCGGCAGCGCGTCGCAGACACGCGCCAGCACACAATCGAAAAAATTCTCGACGGCCCTTGTCACCTTGAGTTGGGAGCCGTCGAGCGGCTCGGGAGCACTCGGCACGAGGTGACGAAGGCCGTTGAGCGCCGCGACGGGCTATGGCACCACGCGCCAAGGGCCGTCGAGCGCCGCGACGGGCTATGTCACCAGTAGCCGAAGGCTGTTGAGCGCCGCGGCGGCTACTGGCGCGGCAAACCGCAAACAATTGCGGGAAATTTTGCTCCCTCGGAATTTCTCCGCACCTTAGCCCGGCCGTGCTGCTGCGGCACCTTTCATCCCTTACTGTTTCCTTTTTATCCCATGACAGACCAAACTACCACGCCCGCTGCGGCCGGCCCCTCTACCCCCGCCGATGCGCTGGTGAACCCCAAGCTGCTCATCCCCAAAAAAGACGGCCCGCTGGCCGAAGTGGCCCGGCTCGTGGCCGAAGCCTGGGGCAAGGAAACCTGGTTTATCCTGCGCTAGAAAACGCAGGCTGATTTCGCCAAGCTGGTGTTAGAATTCTCCGCCAGCATCACCGACAAGCGCAGCGCTGCCACGGCCCGCACCCCGCAAAGCCAGCGCCTGCAGGAGTTAGATGACCAATTCGACGAGGGCCTGCGCATTCTGAAGAAATACATCAACGAAGACAGTAGCTACAACAAGGCCAAGACGGATGCCCGCCTACCCGGCTTTGGCCTGCTGGCCAACAAAAACGGCGGCTTCAACCTGAGCCGCGACCGCGACGAGCGCCTCGTGGCCCTGCGCGATATGCTGCTGCCGGCCGTGGCCAAAGCTCCCTTCGCTAAGCGCGACTATGGCACCGCCTTCTGGCAAACCCGTTTCGATGAGTACGAGAAGCTGCTGAATGAAACCGGCGGCCTGGCCGGCAAAGTGAGCAAGTCGGTGAGCCAGAAAGACACCGCGAAGCTGGAGCTGCGCCGGGTGCTGCAAGCCGTGGTGTACGCGCTGAAGGCCAATTTCCCGGAGACGTTTGAGGCGGAACTGCGCAGCTGGGGCTTCCGGAAGGAGAGCTATTCGTAGCGCGAACTTTCAGTTCGCGTCCCCGCACCGTTTCAACGATTGCAAACGGCGCGGGGACGCGAACTAAAAGTTCGCGCTACGACCTTTGCCCCCATGCACACCCTTGCCCAACTGCGTGCCGGCCAGCTCCACGGCCTCAAGCGCCTCGATTTAGCCGCCGGCCTCACCGAATTTCCCCGCGAAATCTTCGCCCTGGCCGATACGCTGGTGGTGCTCAACCTCACCGGAAACGCCCTATCGGCTTTGCCCGATGACCTGGGCCGGCTGCACAAGCTGGAGGTGCTGTTTTGCTCCGATAACCAGTTCACCGAAGTGCCCGCCGTGCTGGGTCAGTGCCCGCAGCTGAGCATGGTGGGCTTCAAGGCCAACCAGATACGGACGCTGCCGGCGGCGGCCCTCACGCCCGCCCTGCGCTGGCTCATCCTCACCGATAACCAGCTGGAAGAATTGCCGGCCGAAATCGGCAGCTGCCAGCAGCTCCAGAAGCTGATGCTGGCCGGCAACCAACTGCGCGAATTGCCCGCAACGCTGGCCCATTGCACCAACCTGGAGCTACTGCGTATCGCCGCCAACCAGCTCACCGAGTTGCCGCAGTGGCTGCCGGCCCTGCCGCGCCTGGCGTGGCTGGCCTACGCGGGCAACCCCTTCAGCGCGGCGGCCGAGGCCCGCGTGGAGGCTCGGCAGCGCATCGGCCCCATTGCCTGGGCGGCCCTCACGGTGGAAGAAAAGCTGGGCGAAGGAGCCTCCGGCGTGATTTACCGGGCCCGCCGGGCGCAGCCCAACGTGGAGGATACCGAGGTGGCCGTGAAATTATTCAAGGGCGCGGTAACCAGCGATGGCCTGCCCCACTGCGAAATGCTGGCCTGCATCGAAGCCGGGGCGCACCCCAACCTGATTGCCGTGGAAGGCAAAGTAAGCGGCCACCCCGCCGGCACCGAAGGCCTAGTACTGGAGCTGATTGACGAGGCGTTTGGCAACCTGGCCGGGCCGCCCAGCCTGGCCACCTGCACCCGCGACGTGTACCGGCCAGGCACCTCGTTCAGCCTGGAAACTGCCCTGGCTATTGCTTCCGGCATTGCCGCCGCCGCCGGGCACCTGCACACGAAGGGCATCATGCACGGCGATTTATACGCCCACAACATCCTGACTACCATCGAAGGCAATGCCCTGCTGGGTGACTTTGGCGCGGCCAGCTTCTTCGATGTGGAAGATGCGGAATGGGCCATGGCCTTGCAAAGGCTGGAAGTGCGGGCCTTCGGCGGCCTGCTGGAAGAGCTGCTGACGCATTGCGACGAGGCCGACAAAGCCCCAGCGGCGGTAGCGGCATTGTGGGAGTTGCAACGGCGCTGCGTACAGGCGGAGGGAGCGGCCCGGCCGTTGTTTGCGGAGATAGAGCAGGTGCTGGCCAAGATGTAGCGCGGACTTTTGGTTCGCGTCCCCGCACGATATCCGAACGGCTTTAACGGCGTGGAGACGCGAACTAAAAGTTCGCGCTACAGCCCTACTCCAGCCGCTGGTAGCGGATGCGCGGCTGCACGCTGCTGGTGTCCACGTAGAAGGCGAAAGTGGTTTCGGCGCTGTTGATTTCGAAGCGCACTTCGGCCAGCCGCTTGGGGGGCGTGAAGCGCGGCATGGTGGCGAAGCGCATCTCGACGGGCACGCCCGTGCCGCCCAACGGCAGCAGGTAGAGGCCGCGCTTGTCGTCGAGCAGGTAGTGCGTGGCGGTGGCCCGCAGCTGGAAGCCGGGAATGGTGTAGCCCATCTCCTCGTAGAAGCCGTGGTAGTGGAAGCGGCGCAGCACGCGCCCGGTCCGGATGTTGCGCACGAAGGCATTGGGGGCGCGCTGCTGCTGCACGGTGGGCGTGCGGCCGTAGCCCTCCACCCCATCGGCAAAGCGGATGGGGTGGGCCTTACCGGGCGCGTACACCACCAGCACGGTGCTGTCGCTGAGGAAAGAAGCGCCCACCAGCTCGGCATCAAGCCGCTCGAAGCGCAGGGGCGGGCGGCCGGGCCGCAGCAGCTCCGACGCCGTGAGCAGGGCCGCGCCGTTGGGCGAAAGGGTGGGCTCGGACTCGGGGCCGCCGCCGGGACCCCGGCCTTCGCTCAGGCGCAGCACGTTGCCGGCCAGGTCCAGCAGCACCACCACCTGGCCGCCCACGTCGCTGTCGGGCACCATAAAATCGAGGGTAAAAACCAGCGCGCCCAGCGGCCGGCTATAGCCCAGGAACTGCGGCAGGTAGGCTTCACTCTCGGTCACGATGTCGGCCCCGGCCTTCTTGAAAAAAGCGGCCTTGCGCAACTTCCGGCTGAAAACCTGGCGGCCGGATTGCTCGCGCAGCGTCACGGTATAGTAGCCCTCGAAGCCGCGCACGCGCTTGAAGTGGCCGGGCGTTTCCTCGTAGGTGGCCGTGAGGCGGCGGGCCGAGTCGGTTTCGGCGGCCAGCAGCAGGTGGTAGGGCTGACCGTTGAGCAGCACCAGCGTATCGGCCGCAACGGGTGGGGCCCAGCCGGGGATTTCGGGCGGCGGCTTGGGCTTGGCCACGGGCGGGTGGGCAGCGGGCGGTGGCTCTGGCAGGGGCGCAGGCGTGACCGCCACGCTGGGCATGGCCCGCGCATCCGACTTGGTGGAATGAAGCTTCTGCTCGCAGCCCGCCAGCAAGGCCAGCAGGCCGACGGCCACTAGGTTGCGCATTATTTTGAGAGCCAGCCGTTGGCGTCGAGCCAATTGCGCAGGCGGTCCGTCCAGAGGTCTTGGGTGGTTTTATTGTTGAGCCCGAAGCCGTGGCCGCCTTTGGGGTAGAGGTGCATTTCGGCGGGCACGCTGTGGCGCAGGCAGGCCTGGTAGAACACGATGCTGTTGTTCACGGGCACCGTTTTATCGTCCTCGGCATGCACCAGAAAGGTGGGCGGGGTCTGGGCCGATACGTGCAGCTCGTTGGAATACTGCCGGATTTGCTCGGCCGAGGGCGTTTTGCCCAGCAGGTTATCGCGCGAGCCCGGATGCCTGAGCGTATCGCTGAAACTAATGACCGGGTACAGGAGCACCAGAAACGCGGGCCGCACTGAAACCGTCCCCGCATTGTCGCCCACGGGCCGGGCAAACTGGGTGCCCGCCCACGCCGCCAGGTGCCCGCCCGCCGAAAAGCCCATCAGGCCAATGCGTTCGGGGTTGATGCTGTACTTGGCGGCCTGCTGGCGCACGAGGCGCAGGGCCTGCTGGGCATCGAGCAGCGGGGTAATGGACTTGTCGACCTGGCTTTCGTCGTTGGGCAGGCGATATTTCAGCACGAAGGCCGTGACGCCGAACTCATTAAGACGCTTGGCCACGTCGTAGCCCTCGCTGTCGATGGAGAGCCGGGCGTAGCCGCCGCCGGGGCAGATGATGACCGCTGTGCCGTTGGCCGTGCCCGCCGCTGGCAGGAAAGCCGTAAGGTTGGGCTGCACCACGTTGGAAATCCGCACGCCGCCGTTGGCCAGCGTGATGCTGGATTCCTGCACCGCGCTGGGCTGGGAGTCGGGCACGGTGCCCGAGTAAATCGGAAAAGTCTGCTGCGCGAGCAGGCGTCCGGAAGCCAGCAGCATCAGTCCCAGAAAGGCAATAGTAGCGGTTGTTTTCATAGAATAGCGGATTGTACGCAAAAGTACGGCACACGGTCTTAAGGTGGCATTATTAAACAAGCACATGGTACTATCAGGCGAAAGTTCTGCAAACCGCAACCCGGTTTGAATTATTCCGTGTCGGCCACGGTCTTTAGGCCATGCGCAAGACCACTCTGCTGGCCGCCGCCGCCCTGCTGGGCAGCCCCGGCCTCACCCTGGCCCAGAACACGCCGGACGACAACAACCCCAACGTGGATGCCCCGTTCGTGCGAAACATTCGCGCCGACCGTCCCGGCCAAACCATCACCGCCCAGGTCCTTCGCCCGGGCCGCATCCAGCTCGAAACCGGCTTCCAGCGCCAGTTTGGGGGCGTGGGCCTGGCCCAAAGCCTGAGTGCGGCCACGCTCCGCATCGGCTTTTTCAACAGCATGGAGCTGCGCGTGAGCCAGCCCTACTTCCACAACGGCCCGACACGCGCTACCGAAGCCGGCCGGGTCGATTCCAGCGGCTGGGCTCCCGTGGTGGTGGGGGCGAAATTCATGCTTTCGCCCAACTACGACACCCGTACGCAGGTGGCCATTCTAGTAGAGTCAGCAGTACCGGGCACGGGCAGTGCGGGCCTGCGCGGCAACAACTGGGGCCCCGGCGGCCGCCTGCTGGTGAGCGAGCAGATTGGCGAGCGGTTCGGACTCGAAGCCAACTTTGGCTTCAGCCAGCGCGGCCTGACCACCAAAGACATTGAAAAAGGTCAGTTCCTGGGCACGCTGGCCCTCAATGGCCCCTTGAGCGAGAAGGCCGGATTCTTCGTGGAAGCCTACGGCTACGGCCGCCAGGCCCTGACCACCGGCACCACGGCGGGGATGTATTTCCGCCCCATTCCGGCCATGCGCCTCGACATCACGGCGGGGCAGGCGGTGAGTGGCCTGGCGGCTGGTACCACCACGGTGGGGGCTGGGCTTACCTTCAAAGTAGGCAAATAGAACCCGTGGGCACGAGCTCCGCAAAACAACATTCAGCCAAAAGCCTGCGTTAGTACGCGGGCTTTTTTGCGTAAAATCAGCTTTTCAACGCGTTTGCTATGCGTCTCTCCTTTTTGCTTCTGGCCCTGCTGGCCGCCGGCTGCCAAACCCGCCCCACCCAGGGAACGGCCGCCGCTACTCCCCCACCCGCCCGCGTGGCCCCCAATGCCCAGCTGCGCGAAACCCGCTGGGTACCGCGCCAGCTGGCCGGTCAGCGCGTGGCCGTGCCCGCCGATACCAGAGAGCCTTACCTGCTGCTCCGCGCCGATGGCACGGCCGAAGGCAACGGCGGCTACAACCGCTTCCGGGGCACCTTCTTCAACGAAACAGCGGGCGAGCTAAAGTTCAGCCCGCTGATGAGCACGCGCATGAGCTGCCCGGCAATTGCCACCGAAAACGAATTTAATCAGGCCCTGGGCCAGTCCAGCACCTACCGCATCAGCGGCGACACGCTGCTACTATTCAACGCCACGAGTGCCCCGGTGGCGCGGCTGGAGGCGGTATATCTGCACTAGCGCCGGCTGTCGTCGGTGAGGGGCGGGATGCGGGTAGGCGTCTGGCGGCCGGCCACGATGCCGCTGGCACTCTGGGCAATGGCCTGAATGACGGCCGTCATGTTGGCCAGGCTCAGGCTTTCCACTTCGTCGTCAACGGAATGGTAGAGGCCGTCCATCGGAATCTGGTCGGTGCTGATGGTGTGGGCCGGCACGCCCAGGCGGGCCAGGGTAGCATTGTCGGAGCGGTAGAACAGGTTTTGCTCGGGGTACGGGTCGGGCTCGAATTTGAATTTGCTGCCGGCTAGGTTGGCTTGCAGCAGCTTGCCGAAATCGGACCGTTCGTAGCCGGTGATGAAGGCCGTGTTGGGGCCGAACTTGGCTTCCTTGCCAATCATCTCAATATTGAACATGGCCGCCACCTGTTGCGAGTCGAGCTGCTTCGAGAAAAACTGCGAGCCGAAGCCGCCCACTTCTTCGGCCGCAAAGGCTACGAAAATGAGCGGGCGGGCATTGTCGTTTTTCTTCTTGAAGTATTCGGCCAGCGCCACCACGGCGGTGGTGCCGCTGGCGTCGTCGTCGGCCCCGTTGGCGATGGAATCGCCGGCCACCGGCTTCAGGTAGCCGAGGTGGTCGTAGTGGCCCGAGAACACCACGTTTTCCTTGGCCCGCTTGGGGTCGTGGCCGGGAAGCTGGCCTACGATGTTGCGCAGTTCCACCGGCTCCATCACGCTGCTGGCGCTGATGCGATAGGTGAGCACTGCCGGCTTAGGCCCCAGCACAAACACCGTCGAGAAGGGTTTCGGCGGCTCGGCGCTGGTGGTGCCTTGCGCCGCGTAACCAACCAACTGGCGGAATACTTTGGCCTGGGCCGTGTCTACAAATACCAGCGTGTTGGCCGTGGGACGCAAGTAGGAGAACATTTTGCCGCGCTCGGCGGGCTCGGGGCCGATGACGACCACGGCCGGGGGCTGGGCATCCTCGCTGGTCCAGCGCAGGGTGGGCTGGCCGGAAATGGCTACGGCCTGCAACGGTGCCATTGTCTGGTCGTTGATGACGGCCGCCACCGGGCTGGTCAGGCCCTGATACACGGTGAGGATTTGCTCGAAGCCAGTTTGGCCGGGCAACGGCTTCAGACCGATACGCTTGAACTCGGCGGCCAGGAACCGGGCCGCTTTCAGGCCGCCGGCCTGGCCGGTGCCCCGGCCCTGCATGTCATCGGCGGCCAGGGTCTGGACGACCCGCGTTACCGTGGCCGTCGATACGCTGAGGACTTTGGTGGTGGGTTTCTTCGCAAGTTTCTGGGCGGTGGCAGGCAGGGCGGCGAGCAGTCCGCCAAGAAGAAGAAGAAGAAGAAGAAGAAGAAGAATATTTTTCATGCGAAAAGTGACGGTGTGAATTAGTGCAATGCAGGGACGGGGCTTGTCCGCGCCCGCCGCTGCAACGATTTCGTTCAACGGCAAGCAGGAACAAGCTCCGCCCCTACTGGCTCTGTGTTTCAGCTCAAAGTCAGAACCAGGTCATCGGCCGATACGCGGGCACCTTCGGCCAGCACTACTTCGGCCACGGTGAGGTCCTGCGGGGCGGTGATGGTGGTTTCCATTTTCATGGCTTCGATGACGAAGAGCGGGGTGTTTTTGGGGGCGGCCTGGCCGGGCTTCACCAGCACTTTGCTGAGCATGCCCTGAAGCGGCGCGCCCATCTGGCGCGGGTTGGCCTTGTCAGCTTTGGCGTTGCTGATTTTGGTGACTTCCACCGACTGGTCGCGCACCTGCAGATTGCGGGTCTGGCCATTGAGGGTGAAGAAGATGGTGCGCTCGCCCTCTTCGTTGATGTCACCCACCGACTCCAGCCGCACGATAACCGACTTGCCCCGGGCAATTTCGATAATGGTTTCCTCGCCCGATTTCAGGCCGTAGAAGAACGCCGAAGTCGGCACCTTGCTCACGTTGCCGAACTTCTGGCGGTGCGCCCAGTACTCTTCGAACACCTTGGGGTAGAGCAGCGACGAGAGCAGGTCCGTGAACTTACCGTTGGGGTATTTCTCCTGGAAAGCGGCCCATTCCTTGTCGAAATCGATGGGCGCGAGGTGCTCGTTGGGCCGGTCGGTGAAGGGCGTTTCGTTCTTGAGAATGAGCTTTTGCAACTCGGCGGGCCAGCCGCCCTCGGGCTGGCCAATGTCGCCGCGAAACAGCTCGCGCACGGACTCCGGGAAGTTCAGGGTTTCGCCCTTCTCCATCACATCCTTGGGCGTGAGGCCGTTGGAAACCATAAACAACGCCATGTCGCCCACCACTTTAGAGCTGGGCGTCACCTTTACGATGTCGCCAAACATCATGTTCACGTCGCCGAAGCGCTGCTTCACTTCCTCGAATTTATCGAGCAGGCCCAGCGAGGCCGCCTGCGGGCGCAGATTAGAATACTGCCCGCCCGGAATCTCGTGCTGAAATACCTCCGAAGTGCCAGCTTTCAGGCCCGACTCGAACGGATAATACATCTCGCGCACCGCCTCCCAATAGTTACTGAACTCGTTGAGAGAATGCTGGTTGAACTCGCGGTGGCGCGGCGTGTGGCGCAGCATTTCAACCACCGAGTTGAAGTTGGGCTGCGAGGTGAGGCCCGAGAGCGAACCCAGCGCCACATCGATGACATTCACGCCGGCCTCAACGGCTTTGGCGTAGGTGGCGGCTTGCAGCGATGACGTGTCGTGCGTGTGCAGGTGGATGGGCAGCTTCACGGTATCGCGCAGGCCGGCGATGAGCTCAGTGGCGGCGTAAGGCTTCAGCAGGCCGGCCATGTCCTTGATGCAGAGGATGTGCGCGCCCGCATCTTCGAGCTGCTTGGCCAGCTTGAGGTAGTAGTCGAGGGTATATTTGGTACGGTTTGGGTCCATAATGTCCCCGGTGTAGCAGATGCTGGCCTCGGCCAGGCGGTTGGTTTTGTTGCGCACGAAACCGATGCAGGATTCCAGGCCTTTCATCCAGTTCAGCGAGTCGAAAATGCGGAATACGTCCACGCCGGTTTCGGCTGCCTGCATCACGAACCGCTCCGTCAGGTTATCCGGATAGGCCTTGTAGCCCACGCCGTTGGCCCCGCGAATGAGCATCTGCAACAGAATATTCGGGATGGCTTCGCGCAGTTTGGCGAGGCGCTCCCAGGGGTCTTCGTGCAGGAAGCGCAGGGCCACGTCGAAGGTCGCGCCGCCCCAGACTTCGAGTGAAAAGGTCTGGGGATGCTGCTGGGCGTAGGCACGGGCCACTTTCAGCATGTCCCAGGTCCGCATGCGGGTGGCGAGCAGGCTCTGGTGGGCGTCGCGCAGGGTGGTGTCGGTATAGTGAATGAGGGGCTCGTTGCGCAGCCACTCCGCGAATTTCTCGGGGCCGAGTTCATCCAGCTTTTGCTTAGTGCCGGGGGTGGGCGCGGTGTACTCGAAGGCGGGAATACGCGGCTGGCGCGGGTTGGCGCGCGGGTCGAGCAGGTGGCGCACGTCGGGGTTGCCGTTCACCACCGTCTCGCCGATGAAGCCGAGCAGGCGCGTGGCGCGGTCCTGCCGGGCATCAAACTGGAATAATTCGGGGTGGTCCTTAATGAAATCGACGGTGGCGTGGCCGGTCTGGAACTCCTCGTTGCCAACGATATTTTTCAGAAACGGGATATTGGTTTTCACCCCGCGAATCCGAAACTCATCGAGCGCACGCAGCATTTTCTGGGCCGCGCCGTGCAGGGTGGGCGCGTGGGCCGAGATTTTGACCAGCAGCGAATCAAAAAACGGCGACACCACCGCACCCTGGTACACCGAGCCCTCGTCGAGCCGGATGCCAAAACCGCCCGCCGAGCGGTAGGCCACGATGGTGCCGTAGTCGGGCTTGAAGTCGTTGGCGGGGTTTTCGGTGGTCACGCGGCACTGCACCGCGAAGCCCGTGCGCAGCGGCACCACGTCGGGGCCGAGGCCGATTTCGGGGTCGCTGAGTTTGTAGTTGGCGGCGATGTAAATCTGGGTTTTAATCAAATCCACGCCCGTAATCATTTCGGTTACGGTGTGTTCCACCTGAATGCGCGGGTTCACTTCAATGAAGTAAATCCGGTCCTGCTCGGGGTTCACCAGGAATTCCACGGTGCCCACGTTGTCGTAGCCCACGGCCCGCCCAATGCGCAGGGCGTACTCATACAGGAGGTGGCGCTGGTGGTCGGGCAGGTTCAGGGCGGGCGCTACTTCCACCACTTTCTGGAAGCGGCGTTGCACCGAGCAGTCGCGTTCGTAGAGGTGAACAAGGTTGCCGTGGTGGTCGCCCACCAGCTGCACCTCAATGTGTTTGGGGCGCTCCACGAATTTCTCCAGAAATACCGTGTCATCGCCGAAGGCATTCAGCGCCTCGTTGCGGGCCTCAAAAAAGCCCTTTTCCATCTGCTCATCGTCGCGGATGATGCGCATGCCGCGCCCGCCGCCGCCGCTGGCCGCCTTCAGCATCACGGGGTAGCCGATGCGGTTGGCTTCGGCTTGAGCGGTTTCAAAGTCGACCAAATCAGCCGCGCTGCTCTCGATTTGGGGCACTTGGCACTGCTGGGCCACTTCCTTGGCGCGCACTTTGTCGCCGAGGGCTTCCATGACTTCGGGGCGGGGGCCGACGAAAATAATGCCTTCCTCGGCGCAGCGGCGCGAGAGCGTGGCGTTTTCCGATAGAAAGCCGTAGCCGGGATGGATGGCATTGACGCCGTTTTCCCTGGCTATGCAGATGATGCCTTCGATGTTCAGATACGGCTTGAGCGGTTCGTCGTCGCGGCCAATCTGGTAGGCCTCATCGGCCTTGTAGCGGTGCTGCGAGTAGCGGTCCTCGTAGGTGTACACGGCCACCGTGGGGATGTTGAGCTCGGTGGCGGCGCGCATGACGCGAATCGCAATTTCGCCACGGTTGGCGACCAGGAGTTTGGTTATGTTCATAGAAGCAAGGGAGCGTTTGGCGCGGATACGGCGAAACTACGTCAAAGGCTGGGCAATCCCGAATACAAACGTTTGCGCTTTTCACAATAGGCAGCGAGCCAGTAAGCAAGGCCCTGTGTTATCAAATTGTTGCCTCATTCGCCGATGTCAGCCTGCAACCCCTTACCGCAACCAGACTATTTACCATTTATTCAGTATTCTGAGGGTATAGCCGGTGCCCCTGGGCAAACAACCACGCGCAAATGAGGTTAGCCAACACGCATTAACCATCTTGCCCACCCATGCAGTTTTCCGACAAAAATATTCTGATTATCGGTGCCTCCTCCGGCATTGGCCTGGCTACGGCCACGCTGCTCCACGGCCTCGGCGCGCACCTGTTCACGGCTTCGCGGCATCGCTCGCCGGAGCTGGCCGCGCTCAATACCACTCACTTCGACTACGATGCCACCCAGGAAGCCGGAGCAACTTTTGATGCCCTGCCCGACGTGCTGCACGGCGTGGTGTACTGCCCCGGAAGCATCAAGCTGCGCCCGTTTGAGCGGATACCAGTGGCCGATTTCGCCGCCGATTTCGACCTGAACGTGCTGGGCGCGGTGCGGGTGCTGCAAGCCGTGATGAAACGCCTGAAGAAGGCCGAAGGCACGGCTTCCGTCGTGCTATTCAGCACCGTGGCGGCCGATACGGGCATGAGTTTCCACGCCAGCATTGCCACCGCCAAGGCCGCCGTGGAGGGCCTCACCCGTGCCCTGGCCGCCGAGTATGCCGCCAGCGGCGTGCGCGTGAACTGCATCGCGCCTTCGCTCACCAACACGCCTCTGGCCGCTGCCCTGCTCAATTCGCCCGAGAAGGTGGAGGCTGGCGGCAAGCGCCACCCCTTGCAGCGCATTGGCCAGCCCAAGGACTTGGCTTATACGGCCTCGTTTCTGCTCTCCGACCACAGCTCGTTTATCACCGGCCAGACGATGGCCGTGGACGGCGGCATGGGCAAACTGAAGTAGCTAGCGCCATGAAAATCTGCATCTTCTGGCACCGGCGCGACTTGCGCATCCACGACAACGCGGGGCTGGCAGCGGCGCTGGCCAGTGGCTTGCCGGTGGTGCCTTTGTTCATCTACGATAAGGAAATCCTGGACCACCTGCCCGAGAAGGCCGACGCCCGGCTCACTTTTATTTATGATGAAGTGGAAAAGCTGGCGCAGGAGACCGAGGCGGCCGGCGGCACTTTTCTGGCCCGCTATGGCCAGCCGCTGGCGGTGCTGGAGCAGCAGCTGAAAGACTTTGACGTGGCCGCCGTGCATACCAACGAAGACTACGAGCCCTACGCCACCAAGCGCGACACCGCGGTAGCTAAGCTGCTGAAGAAGCACGGCGTGGAATTTCACACTTATAAGGACCAAGTCATCTTCGCCAAAGACGAAATCATGACCAAATCGGGCACCGTGCCCAAGGTTTTCGGGGCGTACCTGAAA
This sequence comes from Hymenobacter sp. UYAg731, assembly GCF_054061335.1. Lineage (NCBI taxonomy): Bacteria > Pseudomonadati > Bacteroidota > Cytophagia > Cytophagales > Hymenobacteraceae > Hymenobacter > Hymenobacter sp. UYAg731. The sequence continues at coordinate 97,682 of NZ_JBSSEC010000005.1, forward strand.
GCCTACACGGCCAAGCTGACGGATGCGCTTTTGGAGCCCTGCGATTCTAAAAAGACGTTTCAGAAAGTCAATCTGCACCACGTTGCTAAAGAGAAAGCAGGAGTCCGGCCCACGCTCAAAAGCATGGGGTTCGAGCGCAAGGAGCAGTACTTCCCACCGGTGAAGCTGCCGGCCGAAAGTATCGTGCGCAACTACCACAAAACCCGCGATACGCCCGCCAACGCCCACGGCAGCACCCGCGAGTCGCTGAATCTGCGCTTCGGCACGCTAAGCGTGCGCGAAGCCATGAAACAGGCGAAAGAGCTAAATCAGAAGCTGCTGGCTGAAATCATCTGGCGCGATTTCTTCATGATGCTGCTCTGGCATTTCCCCAACACCGCTACCGAAGCCTACGACCCCAAGATGCGGGACGTCCCGTATCGCAACAATGAAGAGGAGTTCCGGGCCTGGTGCGAAGGCCGCACCGGCTACCCGCTGGTAGATGCCGGCATGCGCGAGCTCAACCAAACCGGCTACCTGCCCAACCGCGTGCGCATGACCGTGGCCGGCTTTCTAGTCAAGCATTTGTTCATCGACTGGCGCTGGGGCGAGCGGTATTTTGCCGACAAACTCCTGGACTACGAAATGGCCAACAACGTGGGTAACTGGCAGTGGATGGCCGGCACCGGGGCCATCTCGGCCCCCTGGTTCCGGGTGTACAGCCCCGACAGCCAGCTGGCGCAGGTCGACCCCAAAATGGAGTACGTAAAGCGCTGGGTACCGGAAATTGGGACCGCCAAATACCCCGCGCCAATTGTGGAACACAAGTTCGGCCGCGAGCGGGCCGTGGAAGCCCTCCGGGCGGCGCGGATAGCGGCGAGCTAAGCCTGAAAAGCTATTGGTTTTTAGTGGGCTGGCCGCCGAACCGTAAGGCCTGCAAAGCGGTTGTTGTTCCATGGAAAAGGACCGCATCAAACAAGCTTATCTCGACTTCGTGCTCAACGAAGGTCACCCGCCGCAATCGGTGTTCAAGCTCACGCAGCAGCTGGGTTTGGCCGAGTCAGAATTTTACCAGAGCTACCCGAATTTCGAAGCCATTGACCGGGAAATCTGGGCTGACTTCGGCCGGCAGGCGCGCGAAACCGCCGCCGCCGAGCCCGTGTGGGAAGGCTACGGCAGCCGCGAAAAGCTGTTGGCGTTTTACTACACGCTGCTCGAAATCCTTAAAAGCAACCGCTCCTATGCCCTGATGAGCCTGCGCCGCTCGCTGCACCGCATCCCCGCGCTGTCGCCCCGCGTGCTGGACGATTTCCGGCAGGATTTTGAATACTTCGTGGGCGATTTGCTGCGCGATGGCCGCGTGAGCGGCGAAATCGCCAACCGCCCCCTGGTGCAGGACGGCTACCCGCGCTTTTTCTGGCAGCAGGCGCTGTTCGTGCTCGGCTATTTTGCCAAGGACGATACCCTGAACTTCGAGCGCACCGATGCCGCCGTGGAGAAAGCCGTGACCCTGAGCTTCGACCTAGTGGGCCGCAATACGATTGATTCGGCCGTGGATTTCGTGCGGTTTCTGGTTAGAAAGTAAGAATGTAGGGGCGGGGCTTGCCCCCGCCTGAATCGTTGAACGAACTCGCTCAACGACAAACACCTGACGATTCGGGCGGGGGCAAGCCCCGCCCCTACCCTTATGTCCGACGAACCCCAAACTTCCCTGCCGACCACCAAGGTGGCCCGCGCCGCCCGCTTTGCCAAAACCGGCTTCAACGTCGGCACCAATTACATAAAGCATTACGCCAAGAAGGCCGTGGGCGCGGAGTCGACCACCGAGGACCTGCACGCCGCCAACGCCGCCGAACTCTACGGCACGCTGAGCGAGATGAAAGGCTCCGTGCTGAAAGTAGCTCAGATGCTGGCCATGGAAAAAAACATGCTGCCCACGGCCTATGCCGACCAGTTTGCCAAAGCCCAGTACTCGACCCCGCCCCTGTCCGGCCCGCTGGTAACCAAGGCTTTTCGTGATGCGTTTGGGAAGTCGCCCTACCAACTGTTTGATGAGTTTGAGCCCGAGGCGCGGCAGGCGGCTAGTATCGGGCAGGTGCATTTTGCCCGCAAAGACGGCAAAGAGCTGGCCGTGAAGGTGCAATACCCCGGCGTGGCCGACAGCATCAAGTCGGATATCCGGCTGGTGAAGCCCATTGCCCTGCGCGTGATGGGCCTAAGCGAAGCTCAAGTGCGGCCTTATCTGGAAGAAGTCGAAACCCGTTTGCTGGAAGAAACCGACTACAAACTGGAGCTGCGGCGCGGCCAGGAAATCGCGGCCAGCTGCCAGGGACTGCAGCATCTGGAGTTTCCGGCTTACTATCCCGAACTTTCCACGGCCCGCATTCTGACGATGGACTGGCTGCCTGGCCAGCACCTCAAGGAGTTTCTGGCCACCAACCCCAGCCAGGAAATCCGCAACCAAATCGGCCAGGCGCTGTGGGATTTCTACCAGTTCCAGTTCAACACTCTGCACCAGCTGCACGCCGACCCGCACCCCGGCAATTTCCTGATGCGGGCCGACCACGGCGGTACCCTCGGCGTACTCGATTTCGGCTGCGTGAAGGACGTACCAATGGACGTGTATCAGCTGTTCAAGGACCTGCTGGCTCCCGAAACCTTCACCGACGGAGCCCGCCTCGAAGCCCTGCTCACCCAGGCCGGCGTACTCCGCCCCGATGATGCGCCCGCCATGCGTGCCCTCTACCTGCGCACCCTACGCGTGTCGCTGGAGCTGGTGGGCCGCCCCTTCCGCCAGGCTACGTTCGACTTCGGCGACCCGGCATACATGGCCGCCCTCTACGCCCTCGGCGATGACCTGATGGCTGACCCCGAGCTGCGCAAGCAGCGCGAACCGCGCGGCTCCGCGCATTTTATCTATTTGAACCGGACCTACGTGGGCCTATTTGCGCTGCTCACGGAGTTGGGCGCGTCAATTGAAACCGGGATTCCGGCGTAGCGCGAACTTTTAGTTCGCGTCCCCGCGCCGTTAAAGCAACTCGAACAGTGCCAGGACGCGAACTAAAAGTTCGCGCTACCTTGCCCTCATGAACCTCCGAACCGAGCTGCTGCGGGAACACTCGGCGCGCCAGACCCAGCGGCTGGCCGACTACGCCTGCGCCCATCCCACGGCCCTGGCCGAGCTGCTCCAACTATTCTGGTACGGCCAGGAGCGCGAGCGCCAGCTGGCCGCCGACGTGTTGGGCTGGGTGGGCCAACGGCGGCCCCAATGGCTGGTGCCCCACCTTCCGGGCCTGCTGGCCGCCGCCCAGCCCAGCCCGGAGCAGCACCCGGCCGTGCGGCGGGCCGTGGCGCGGGTGCTGCAATTTGTGCCGGTGCCCGAAGAATGGCAGGCCCTGGCCTTCGATGCCTGCCTGGCGATGTTGCGGGCTCCCCGCGAGCCGGTGACCATGCGGGCCTACGCCCTCACGGCCGCCGCCCGCCTGGCTGGCCCCTACCCCGAGCTGGCCGCTGAAGTAGTGGCTACCGCCGAAACGGCCCTGCGCACCACCAAATCGGCTGCGCTGCGCAGCCGGGCGGCGCGCGAATTGCCGAAACTTCGCAACATTTTGCGGGAAGTTTTGCCGGGTTAGCTGTTGGGTAGGCTCATTCGTTTCAATTCTTACCAATCTCCATGAAAAAGTTACTTACCCTCGGCGCTGCGCTGCTCGGCCTCACCTTCTCGGCTTCGGCCCAAAAGATGGCCAGCTGCTGCGCCCGCCCCGCCGGCAACCTGTCGGCCTCGGCCACCGAAGCCTTCGCCATGCTCGCCACCGACAAGGATTTTTCGGGCGGCCACGATGCGCCCCTGCCCTATTCCTATGCCGGCGAGGGCAAGATGATTGAATTCAAAACCCCGGACGGCACCTCCGGTCACGGTTTCGAAATTAAGAGCGCCAAGCCTTCGAATAAATACCTGTTCGTGATTCACGAGTGGTGGGGCCTGAATGACTACATCAAGAAAGAAGCCGCCACTTTCGCCACCGAAATGCCCGATGTCAACGTCATCGCCGTGGACCTTTACGATGGCAAAATAGCCACCACACCCGATGAGGCCGGCAAATACATGGGCGAGGTGAAAACCGAGCGCGCCACGGCTATCCTCAAAGGCGTGGAAATGTACGCCGGCCCCAAGGCCCTGTTTGCCAGCATCGGCTGGTGCTTCGGCGGCGGCTGGAGCTTGCAGGAAGCCCTGCTCGGCGGCAAGCAAACGGTGGGCTGCGTGATGTACTACGGCATGCCCGAGAAGGACGTGGCCAAGCTCAAAAGCCTGAACTCCGACGTGTTGGGCATTTTTGCCAGCCAGGATAAATGGATTAACCCCGAAGTGGTGGGCCAGTTCAAAAAGGACATGACCGCCGCCGGCAAAAGCGTTACCATCGAAAGCTACGATGCCGACCACGCCTTCGCCAACCCTTCCAACCCCAAGTTCAACAAGGAATACGCCACCAAAGCCCACGGCCAGGCACTGGCCTACCTGCGCGGCCGCTTCAAGCTGAAAGCATAAGTTTTTGGTTTGAAACAGAAAAGCCTTCCCAATCGGGAAGGCTTTTTTTGTGCTAAATTGTTGGCCGATACGCCCTTTTTTTCAGAGTTCTCACCGTCATGGCCCCGCTCACCGCCCTCCTTGCCGAATACGGCGAAAGCCACCAGAACCCCACCAACAAGCTGGTGCATTGGGTGTGCGTGCCGCTGATAATGTTCTCGCTCATCGGCCTGCTGTGGGCGGTGCCGGTGCCAGCGGCCATCCAGCGCATCAGCCCATGGCTGAACTGGGGCACGCTGGTGATGGCCCTGGCCCTGCTCTACTACGTGCGGCTGAGCGGACGGCTGGCCCTGGGCATGGTGCTGGTGTGGGTGGCCATGGCGCTGGCCCTGCGCGTGGTGGCGGGCGCAGCAGTACTACCGCTGTGGGGTATTTGCCTCATCATTTTTGCGCTGGCCTGGGTGGGCCAGTTCTGGGGCCACAAGGTCGAAGGCAAGAAGCCCAGCTTCCTCAAGGACCTGCAGTTTCTGCTGATTGGGCCGCTGTGGCTGCTGCATTTCGTGTACCGCCGGCTGGGCTGGGGGTATTAGCCGCGAAAAACACAATATCCGTATTAGATTGTCAATCATCTATTTAACCGCAGCTCCGGTCGCAGATACCGGCTCGTAGGTCATGGCTAGCTGCCGGGTATCGCCGGAAACGGTGAGGTCGAGCACGGCTTGCTTGGGGCTGGGGTTGAGCAGCACGGCCGTAGAGCCGTCGGCGAAGCGGAGCACGCCGCGTTGGCCTGGGGCCAGGGTAGCTTTACCAAAAATGCCGCCACCCCGGGGCCGCTCCCGAATCTCGACGGATACCGGGCCGACGTTGTGCGCCACCACCCGGAAAGCGCCGGGCTGCCCGCCCCCCAGAATAAACTGCTTGCCCGCCTCGATGAGCAGGTGCGAATGAATGGTGCCCGCGAAGCCGAGCAGCGGCAACAACACGGCCGCGATAAGGCCCACTGGCCGGACCCTTTGGCCCGCCGATGGTCGAAACAGATTTTTCATGGGAGTTGGTTGGGGGATTGGATTGGTGAAGTGATGCCCCAAAAGTCCCCCGGCTAAACCCAGCCCGCGCTCCAACTTACTATCTGGGCCGTCCCGGCTTATGATTTGGGCCGCATCACCTCGCCCGGCGTGCGGCCGGTGAGCTTTTTGAACACCCGATTGAAGGTGGACTTGGAGTTAAAGCCCGACTCCAACGCAATGCCTACCAGCGAGTAATGCCCCAGGCGCGGGTCCTGCAGCTTGCGCTCGGCTTCGGCCACGCGGTAGCTGTTCACGAAGTCGTTGAAGTTCTGCCCGCAGCCGGTGTTGATGACGTGCGAGAGCAGCGAGGTGTTGGTACGCAGGCGGTGGGCCAGCTCAGCCAGGGTGAGCTCGGGCTCCAGCCAGGGCTGTTCTTCGGCCATCAGAGCCAGCAGTTTGGCGCGCCACGGGTGCAGCTCGGGGGCCAGCGCATCGGTGGTGGCCTCACCTGGCGCAACGGCCTTGGCCGGTTTGGTAGCGCCAGCCGCCGTCTTGGGGGCGGCGGCAGCGGGAGCAAGTGGCAAATCAGCAACTGAGGCGGCTTGAATTGCTGGCTCAACCGAGGGTAGTTCACGGGCTGAAGCGGGTCCGGCGGGTAATTCAGCAGAACCCGGTGGGCCGGAGACGAAGGAAACCCTGGCTGCGCCAACGGATTCGGGTGCGAAGCGCAACGGGTTGACAGCCGAAAAGTTAGCCTGTAAACCGACGATGCTCAGGTAGTAAATCAGTGCGCCGTTGGCGAAATAGGCGTACCAATAGTCGCCGTAGCCCAGCGGACCAATGGCGCGGTTCACCACCTCAAATCCCACCCACAGCACCAACCCCAGCAACGCGGCCACCAGCAAATCGCGCAGCCCCCGAAACCGCAGCCGTGCCGTGTCCGAAAAGTTGTCGTCGAGGTAGCGGCGGTAGCGGCGGAAAAGCCGCAGCGTGGCCAGCCCGTAGCCGAACATCAGGGCATAACCGAGCCACTGGACAGGCACACTCAGGCAATCGAGAAAGTTGGCCGCTGCGCCTTTCGTGCCGAAGTGGTAGGGCAACTCCTGGCCGTGCAACGCCCGGCTCCAGCCCAAATCGTAAAGCGCGGCGGCCGCGTACAGGCCCGCAAACAGCAGCCCCGGTGCCAGGTGCCCCCAGTGCTTCCGCAGCTCAAATTCCTGGTTGGTGAGGCTGCGGAAGTACAGGTAAAACGCCGGCCCCCAAGCCAGCCAGGGCCGCCACGGCACGTAGAACATGGCCGTGGAATAGCCGTCGTGGCTGTCGTACCAGCCGGCATAGCCCAGCATCCACTGGGCCACGGGCAGCACGTTCAGCAGCAGCATCAGCGCCAGCAGCCCGTCGGGCAATGCACCGAAGCGGAAATTCCGAATCAGCAAATGCGCCGCCAGCACCAGGCCCGGCACCACAAAAGGCAGCAGCAATCCGCTGTGCGCACCAAATTGAAACAGCATGCCGCGAAGCTAGTGCATATAGCCATGCTTCGCTCACTATTCCCTTACCCCAGTGCCAGCATGCCGGCCAGTTCGGCCACGCATTCGGTGAGCTGCTCCCAGGCGGGCAGCATGAAATACTGGTGCTGGTAGCGGGCACCGGTCACAGGCGTGCGCAACACGGTGGCCAGGTCGAAGGCCGGGCGCGGAGTCAACTCGTTCACGCAGTGGTGGATTTCGCCGGCCGACGACAGCAGCCCCGCCCCGTAGAGGTGCGGCTTGCCCTCATGCTGCACCATGCCAAACTCAGCCGTGAAGAAGTAGAGTGCCCACAGCTGCTCCCGCGCCGGCGAGCCTTCCGGCTGGGCCACGTAGGCCTGCCCCAGCTCATGCAGAAAGTTGGCCAGGCCCTCATCAAGCAGCATGGGTACGTGCCCGAACAGGTCGTGGAACAAGTCCGGCTCGGGGCTGAAATCGAACGCCTGCATGGACCGGATGCGCGTTACAATCGGAAACTTCCGCTCGGCCAAAAGGGCGAAAAACGCGGCCGGCTCAAACGGGCGGCCCACCGGGGCCAGCTGCCAGCCGGTTTCGGCCTCCACCGTGGCGCTCAGCTCCCGGATGTCGGGGATGGATTCGCGCCGCAAGCCCAGCCGGGCCAGCCCTTGGCTGAACGCCGGCACGGCCCGCCGGTGCAGCAGCGCGGTTTGGCGGTCAAACAGCATCTTCCAGATAAGCTGGTCCTGACTGGGGGTGGCGGCGGAGCTGGGCTTGGTAAACATGGCGTAACGATTAGGGAATGCGGGGGTAAAACCGGGCGAAAAAAAAGCCCGATATCCTGGCGGAATTGGGGTAACAGTTAAAATAGTGCCTCTATTTGCTTTAAAAGCACTTTACTTTAGTCAAATTATGCACTGTCACAGTTTTTATGTCTTTTTCTGTGACAGTGGCAAGGTAAAACAGTGACAGAGGTAGTAAGTGTAAGAATATGATTTTAACAAGTTTGGCGGGGCGTGGTGCGCCCGCTCCCTATCTACTCAAATATACTCATAACCGCACTGATTGGCAAGGAATAGCGAAAGGTTAATAGCATCATAAGCTACACAGTGGCTCACCAGTATTACATACAGTATCTTATATACTTGATTTACATCAATAACGGGGCTACACGGCAAGCGACCGGCTGAAAGGTCTAGATACCTTGCCCGTAGTATGATAGCGGCGTGTTGGTGCCTTTCTAGTGCCCGTTCATAATCTATTCTCACTTTATTGAAGGGTGTTAACAAGTACACCCCGCTGTGAGGCAGGGAGCTTATTAAGTGAGAAGTTATTAAATCAATTTATTCATTGTCATTCACTGAATCAGTAGCAGCAGCAGTAACAGTAGTGCTTGCTAGTACGATATTCCAAACGGGTTTATCAGTTGGTGCAACATCAAGGTTAAGTTTAGCAGGAATAACCATTTTAACGAGTTTTAAATACGCATCGCAGTAATCCTTTGGACTAAGTGAGTGCATATGTTGAACAAATAGCGCGTGATTATCGGCAAGCAAATCAACTAGTTTATTAGCCAGTGGCAATGTGATAGTTTTTTTACGTCCCGGTTTGCTCCCTTTTCGCTGCAAGTTGTTAAGGGAGAGTGAATTATAAGGCATAGTAATTATTATTATTTTTGGTATCTATAATTTATCGGTAAATGTTGAAATATTGTGTCTCTGTATTGAAGCATTTACTAGTATATTTTTGATTAAAAGTGATTGCTCACTGCTGAAAAAACTATGACTAAAAACAGCAGCGAGCAATTGATTGAGGGAAACCATATAAAACCTCCCAACCGTCACTTTTATTATTAGCGACCCGTTTCGGTGGTGCGCTTTTTAATCGCAGAAACTAGGTCATCAATACGTAGCTCATTATCAAATGTAGTATTGATAATATCACCGCTAAGGAGGTTCCACTTATTACCCGAATCAATATTCATCATTGCTTTATGTAGCGCCAGCACTGCGTTATAAACGGATTCCTCAACTTTACTGAGAGTGATAATAGCACGGTCAAGCGCTGCCTTACCGGATTGATTTACAATGAATTGTGAAATCTTTATATCGTATGAAATAAATTGTAATTCTTTGCCGAACTCAGTGCCCAGATACTCATCAACTTTATTGGTGAGCGATTGTAAACAGGATTTGGTTTGCTCACAATCGGGCATAGTGACGGACAAATCAATACCAGCGTTTTGATATTGAATGAAATTGGGCAGCGTAGATGCTTTGTCATACTTGTGCTGACGTAGTACGGTGGCTGTTTCCACGTCAACCACTGGTATACCGTTTACATATTGAGAAGCGGTTTCATTTAGTTTAATTTGGTTAAAGACTTTAACTAACTCACTCAATTTAAAATCAAGGGTGTTATAATATTTAAGTTTCAATTGTTGCATACAGTTTTATTGTTTTATTATTATACTTATTTAAAGCAGAATGCTAAGTTTTGTTTACTGGTTTTCGTGATTATTTTCGTGATATTCAAGATTATTTTACAGTTAATAATATGAGAACATTATTAACTGTATACACCCGCTTTTCGCTCTGCCCTTGGGGGGCAGCGAAGCGTAGTTACTTAGGTTTATACTTGTCATTTAATTAACAGTTGGTATTTTGTTTACTCTTATTAGAGGGAATGAAAAAGGAGCTACCGAAACGGTAACCCCTTACATTACTAAAGTAACGTCCCCTCGTTAGTTCAAGTAATCTTCAAATAAGCCGACCGTATTGCTCTCACTCACACCAATAGTAGAAACTGGCTTAATTTTCAGTTCCTTAATCACTTGGTTGTAATACTCAAGTAGCCCCTCACTCTTTGCCACATCATATGCAGCCGTTAGTAAAGAAGTAACCGAAGTCTTTTGATAAGTACGAATAGTGGCTTTAATATAATTCTTCATTTTGTTTTTATCTCGTTTTTTTGATTGCGTGATTGTATTGTTATATAGTACGTTGGTTATAGCAGAAAAGTCAATCAAGTTTACGTCAGTACACCGATTAATCCGTTCGTTATCAGTCATTTTAAATTGACAAAGACTAGCCAACACCGTTTTGAATATAGAAGTAAGCGCCGTAGTATTGGTAAAGTCAGCGGCGGCAATTAGCAACTCTGATTTGACTGTTTCTTTGATGTAACTGGTATTTTGTTCACTATTATTATAGCAAAGCTTTTCGTATTGGTATTGCGTAATGACTTTACCGGTCTGATTGTGCCGATACTGAGTAATATAGCGTTTCAAAGCAGTGTTAGTAAGCGCTATTTCCATACGATACACATCGGCTGTAATATCCAACCCATTAGCAGCGTGAAAAGTGGTAATATAGTCTTTGTGATTACCGGTTTCTAATATTTCTAACGATTTATTATAAATCTTTAACTTTTTATCAGATTTTCCAATATAAAGGGTAGGCGTTTCGTCACCATTACGGTATTCCTTGGCAAACTTTGTAATACTATCCAGTTTCTTAACCCCACCTTTCAAAAAGTAATTAGTTTCATCCCTGAAATAATGGTAGAAGTTACTTAATAGATTAGTATTTGTATCTAATGCAATTTCCAAACGGGTAATATTATTGATTTCAAATCGGAATGCTGATAGTACCTTGTTGAGCAACGGCAGAAAGTCAGTATACAATACTGAATTATCAACCTTTAGCTTTACCAAATCATTTTCATTTTCATATAATTTGGTCCGATTCATTAAAAGTGTGCCAAATTGTAATTTGTTAATGGTAACAGTATAACACAAGTGGTAATTACGGTCAATGCATTGTACACGCTCCAACACCACGCCGTTAGCGCAGTAGCTATCAAATGAAGTTGAAGGTGTTAGACTAGAAAAATGGGTAGTTGCATCAGTGGTGAAGATAGAAGTGTTAGAATCTGCTGGCTGTGTCAACATTAACTCTAACTTATCAAGGTTAATAGTGTATAGGGTTGCTAGGGGAAGCATATAATATGGGTTATTTTTTTATGTCATTCTATATATTGTAAGATGAAAGTGGTATTTTGTTTACTCTTATTAGAGAATATTATCAGATATTTTTATACACTCAAATATTCTCACATTAAGCCTACGCGTATTTTCGCATTAGAGCCCCCATACGCTTGGCAGGCATCAAACCCTAGTAGGTGCCGCTTCGCGGCCCGTTAAGGCTCACAGAAAGACTAAAACTGCGTATCTTGCCTGCTTACTCACACGGCACAGACAATGGCAGTAGACAGCGGATGGATAGTAGCGGGCAGTTCGTTGGCAACGATACTGGCAACGGGGCTATTCAGCATTTGGTCAAAACGAATTGATGCTAAACAGAAAGTCAACGAGCACAAGTTAACTATTCGGGCTAGTTATGTAAATAAAAAGATAGATGCAGGAATAGATTTTGTTAGCAAAACAACTATCAGAATCAATAACCATTATTTAATCACAGTATTTTGTAAATATCTTATTGAGAACAGAGTATTTAACAAAGAATACTATGATGCTATTGTTGCTTCAAGAAATAAGCAAAGAGAAACTAATCTAAGCAACAGTTTTTCTCCGCATTCATTCTTTGATATTGTAAACCTCAATGAAGAGGCAAACAAACTAATACTTGAATACAATAGTCACCAAATTATTTTATCAGATTACCTTAAATCGGAAGGTGATAATGAATACACCTCTGATATTGACACAATAGTTAGAAAGAGTCTTGAAATAAATGAGAATATAATCAAAGTATATCAAATAATGAACATATCTGTAAGAACAGAGCTTGCAAAGTATGACATACTATAACATTGCTGTGAGTCACTAGAAACAATTTAGTGGCACCGTTGTAGCTCTAGCGGCTTAGAGTCTCTTAGAAGTCACGAAACAGGGCAAAAAGAAAGGATAACCGGTGCTGGCTATCCTTTCACAATCACGGCGCGGGTACTGCTAGTTAAACACGTTGGCAAGTTCCTGTTTTGTATTTGCATCCTTTGAAGCGTAATCCATTGTTTGTGCTAATGAGTGGTGACCAACCCAACCCGAAATAACAGCCGGATTTGTCTTAGCAATCAAACACAAGTTAACAAACGTGCGCCGTGCTGAATGTGCGCCTAATTGCGTGTATTTGGGTTTCGGAATGGTGTCCGTTTTGCTGCCTGAAAACTTTACTACGGTTACGTTTTCGCGCATAGTTGGTATTTGCTTGCAGACCGATTTGATTACCGTTCTGAAATACTTATCATCCATTTGAGGCAATTGATAATCGCTCTTATCTGGGTTTTCAGGTAAAGGGGCATCGTACAAAGCAAGTATTTCTTTTGCTTTGTTACTGAGTGGAATCTTTACTAGGGTGTCCGTTTTCACGTTTAACACTTCTACTACGCCGTTCTTTACATTGTCTTTGGTAAAGTTGCGGTCGGACCACCGTAAACCCGTATGACAGAGCAATACAAAGATGTTGCGTACATCATTTTGCATTTTTGTTAACGGTAATTCTTCTAATTGCCGTAATTCATCTTTAGTAAGAAATACAACCGTTGGATTACGTTTTACTTTAATCGCTTTGTATTTGCGGAATGATTCGGGATTTTTCAGTTTATCAGAATACGCATTAGCAACACCTTTCACACGTACAAGCATTGTGCGTATGGTTGCGGATTTCTTATTCTGACCTAATAGATAGGTCTGAAAATCATTCAATGTTTGTTCGTTTACTTCATTGAATTTAATACCACGATTCCACTGATTCAAATTGTGAATTAATACATCGTAAACCTTTTTTGAGGAATCGCGCAAATCATTTGCTTTATCATCGCGGTAATTCTTAACGTAATCAGTCAGCAAATCATCTTGACCCAAATCAAACGCGTTTTCTAGCTCAGCAATATCACGTTTAGTAGTAATTACCTCCGCTTCTAAATCGGCAAGTTTCACCCGTAGTTTATCCAGTGCGGTTTCAACCTTGGCGATTGTTTTAGGTGCCTTGGCTTTATTGTCGGCACGTTGCTTTAGCATCGCGTCGTACTCCTTTGCGAGTAGTTCCGTAGTTACAGTGTCTTCGCACCGTTCCACCGTGCGCAACACCTTTTCAAAGTCATTATACATCGCTTGAATCTGCGCGTTCCATTCAACGTGTAACGGGAGCTTGCTGGATACCTTGCCAGTAGCCTTGTTAAAGAGTGCTGGCAGCACGTTTACCCCGGTGCTACGGGAGAACCCTAAGCAGCGCACCGATACGCCCCAATCGGCTCCTTTGCCCGTTTTCCGCTGGATATAGCTGATTTTGTACATTTTTGTGTTTGGCGTTTGCCGTTAAGTGCTTGATTCACACAAGTTACAACACGCAAAACACTGTCACAACACTGTCATAGATTAAAAGAAAAAACCCTCTTTACGCTATCGTAAAGAGGGTTTTTAGTTGATAGCCCTAATTCCTTGCGGATTCGGGCTTTTGAAAGTTTCTAGAGAAGTTCGGGTGTCATGCCTCGTCTTCCGTTAGCGCCAATCGCAGCCCGTACCCGCCCTGTTTGGGGGCGGTCATTAGGGTGTTAATGCAATTGACGAATTGGTGGCGCATGAGTGAGACGAATTTAGGAACCGATTTCGAAAATGCAAGCATTTGCCCACATTAATTTTTCTTTATTCAAGTTCCTGGCGCAGCTGGTACACGCGCCGCAGATTACGAATTAAACGGGCCGATTCATCGAAGTCCAGCGTCTGCGCCCCATCCGAGGCGGCGGTTTCGGGGGTTTCGTGGGTTTCGTACACGATGCCGTCGGCCCCGGCCATCACGCCGGCCAGTGCCATGGTGGGCACGTACTCCCGAATGCCGATGCCGTGCGAGGGGTCGACAATTACCGGCAAATGGCTCTTGGCTTTCAGGATGGGCACCGCATTCAAATCCAAGGTGTTGCGGCTGGCCGTTTCAAACGTCCGAATGCCGCGCTCGCAGAGAATTAGCTTCTCGTTGCCGCCCGAAAACACGTACTCGGCCGAGGACAGCAATTCTTCAATTGAGCCCGAGATGCCGCGCTTGAGCAGCACCGGCTTGTCCACGCCACCCAGGGCATCAAGCAGGTTGAAGTTCTGGGTGTTGCGGGCTCCCACCTGAAACACGTCCACGAAATCGTGCATCTCCTCCACCTGCGACACCTGCATGACTTCGGTCACGATTTTGAGGCCGCGCGCCCGGGCCATGCGGTGGAAATCGCGCAGCCCTTCCAGCCCCAGCCCGCGGAAGGCGTAGGGCGACGAGCGGGGCTTGAATACGCCGCCGCGCATCAGGCGCACGCAGTTGGCCACGAGGTGGTCCATCACCTTTTCCATCTGGGCTTCGCTCTCGATACTGCACGGTCCGGCGCAGATGGCCAGCGAGTTGCCACCGATGGTCACGCCGTCGCCGAGGTCGAGCACGGTGGGCTTCACGCGCCATTTGCGGCTCACGAGCTTGTAGTCGTCGCTCACGCGATGCACGTCGCGCACGCCCGGCAGCTGGCCGATGGCGCGAATGTCGAAGTCCTTCTTGCCAATGGCCACCAGGTAGTGGGCGTGCTGGGTGGTGACTTCGGTGGCTTTATAGCCCTGCTGCTTCAGGTGCTCGGTGATGGTGGCTACCGAGGCGTTTTTTTCGAGTTGAATTATCACGGAATTGGTCGAAGAAAAAGAACGTCATGCTCATCTGGCGTCCGCGCAGCCGAAGCATGACGTTCCTTAGATTTAAAAGTATTGATTACTCCTGCTTGATGCCCCGCACAAAATGCGCCGCCGCCGCCGGCGCATCCTCTACGCCTTCCAGCGCCTGGATGAGGGCCGAGCCGATGATGGCTCCTTCGGCGTGCTGGCAGGCGCGGTCGAAACCGGTTTTATCGGCGATGCCGAAGCCGATGAGGCGCGGGTTGCGCAGCTTTAGGGCGGCAATGCGCTCGAAGTATTGGGTCTGCTCCTCGGCGTTGGGTAGCGTGGTGCCGCCGGTGGTACCGGGGCCGGAAACGAGGTAGAGAAAGGCTTCGGAGAGGCTGTCGAGGCGACGGATACGCTCTTCCGAGGTTTGCGGGGTGATGAGGAATACTGCTTTCAGGCCGTACTTCTTGAAGGTTTCCTGATAGAATTCCTCGTATTCAGCGAGCGGCAGGTCGGGCAGGATAAGGCCGTCGACGCCCACGGCGGCGGCCTGGCGGCAGAACTCCTCCACACCAAACTGCATCACCGGGTTGAGGTAGCCCATGAGGAGCACCGGCGTTTCGGGCACAGCCGCGCGCAGGCCTTGCAGCTGCTCGAACAGCACGGGCAGGTTCATGCCATTGGCCAAAGCTACCGAGCTGCTGCCCTGAATAACCGGGCCATCGGCCAGCGGGTCGGAAAAGGGCATCCCGATTTCGAGGATGTCGGCTCCGGCTTCCACCAGCGCTTTGGCCAGCGGAATGGTGTCGTGTAGGCGGGGGTAGCCGGCGGTGAAGTAGGTATTGAGCAGGTTGTGCTTGCTCGCAAAGGCGTTGGCTATTCGGTTGTTCATAGGTGTGTTTTTACCGCAGAGGACGCAGAGGTGTTCGCAGAGGACGCGCATCTGCGAATACCTCTGCGTCCTCTGCGGTGAAAAAATCAAACGAGCTTGTCCATGTTTTTGAGGTAGGTCTCCAGGTCCTTGTCGCCGCGGCCCGATAGGTTCACCACCACCACGTCGTCCGGCCCAGCGCCCAACTGGCCGAGGGCGGCAAGCGCGTGGGCTGTTTCCAGGGCCGGAATGATGCCTTCGAGGCGGCTCAACTCGCTCACGGCCGTCAGGGCTTCGTCGTCGGTGATGGCAATGAATTCGGAGCGGCCCACCGCGCCCAAATAGGCGTGCAGCGGCCCGATACCGGGGTAATCGAGGCCTGCGCTCAGCGAATACGGCTCGGTAATCTGGCCGTGCTCGTCCTGCATCAGCAGGGTTTTGCTGCCGTGGATGATGCCCGGCGTACCGAGTACCGACGTGGCCGCCGAGTGCCCCGAGTGAATGCCGTGCCCAGCAGCTTCCACCGCAATCAGGCGCACATCCGGCTCATCCAGAAAGTGGTAGAACGCACCGGCCGCGTTGGAGCCGCCGCCCACGCAGGCCACCACGAAATCGGGCAGCCCGGAGCCGGTTTTTTCCAGTAGCTGCTTACGCATCTCTTCGCTGATAACGGCCTGCAGGCGCGCCACCAAATCGGGGTACGGGTGCGGGCCAACCACCGAGCCGATGATGTAATGCGTATCAATCGGGTTGGCAATCCAGTCGCGGATGGCTTCGTTGGTGGCGTCTTTCAGGGTTTGGCTGCCGCTTTCGGCGCGGCGCACCTCGGCCCCGAGCAGGCGCATGCGGGCCACGTTGGGGGCCTGGCGCTCCATGTCGACCGCGCCCATGTACACCACGCAGGGCAGGCCCATGAGGGCGCACACGGTGGCCGTGGCCACGCCGTGCTGCCCGGCCCCGGTTTCGGCGATGATGCGCGTTTTGCCCAGCCGCTGAGCCAGCAGAATCTGCCCCACGGTGTTGTTAATTTTGTGCGCGCCGGTGTGGCAGAGGTCTTCGCGCTTGAGAAAGATGCGCGTATTGTACTTGGCCGACAGACGCTTGGCCTCGAACAGCGGCGTGGGCCGGCCCACGTAGTCGCGCAGCAGTGCTTGCAACTCGGCCTGAAACGCGGGGTCGGCCATGATTTCCAGGTACTGCGTGCGCAACTCCTCCACGTTGGGATAGAGCATTTCGGGCACGAAAGCGCCGCCGAACTGGCCGTAGTAGCCACGGGCCGTAGGCTGTTGGTATGAAGTAGTGGGAGTCATATGGATGGGGCGCCGGGGCGCAGTTGGGTAAGCATTTGGGCCAGGCGGCCAGCATCTTTCACGCCCGGCGCGGTTTCAAAACCACTGTTCAAATCGACGCCGGCCAAGCCGGGCAGGCGCAGGGCCGCCAGCTCGGCGGCGTGTTCGAGGCCCAACCCGCCGGCCAGGAAATAAGGCACGGGCAGGTTGTAGGCTGACAACAAATTCCAGTCGAAAATGGCCCCGTTGCCGCCGGGCGCAGCTCCTTTGGTATCGAAGAGAAAGTAGTCGCAATACGGCACGTAGGGCAGCAGAGCGGTAAAGTCAACCGCCTCCCCTACCGGAAAAGCTTTCATCACCAGCAAGCCGGCCTCGTTCAATTCCTCGCACTGCGCGGGCGTTTCGTGGCCGTGCAGCTGCACGGCGGCAAGGCCGAACCGGTGCGCCGTGGCGAGGATATTTTCGGTGGTTTCATTCACGAACACGCCCACTTTCCAGATGGTGGGCGGCAGGGCGCGCACCAGTTCCGGGGCCAGGGTCGTGCCCACAAAGCGGGGCGACTTCGGCGCGAAAATGAAGCCCAGAAAGTCCGGCTCCAGCGCGGCGATTTCGGCCAGGGCCGCCGCGTCGCGCATGCCGCACACCTTCACCAGCAACCGGGCGGACGCGGCGGCGCCCGGCACCGTGGCACCGGGCACGCCAGCGGCCAGGGCCAAAGCAGACAGGTTGGGGCGGGGCGTTTTCATGAAGAAAATTTAGGCAACCGCAGGTTCGGTCTTCGGCAGAGTCGCGATTTCCTGCACCAGCGTGGCACAGGCGCGCTCGGGGCGGGCGTGGCGCATAAACGCCTCGCCCAGCAGAAAGCCCCGGTAGCCCACTTCGCGCAGCTGCCCGATGGCCGTGGCGGTAGAAATGCCACTTTCCGACACCTTCATAAACTCCTGCGGAATGGCTTCGGCCAGCGCCATTGAGGTATCGAGGCTGAGGCTGAAATCGTGCAGGTTGCGGTTGTTCACGCCGATGAGGTTCACGGCCTCGGCATTAGCGGAGCGGGCCAGCTCTTCGCCATCGTGTACTTCGAGCAGCACTTCGAGGCCCAGCGAGCGGGCCAGGCGGCCCAGCGCGTCGATTTCGGCGGGCGTGAGGACGGCGGCAATCAGCAGCACGGCATCGGCCCCGATGCTCTTGGCTTCGAGAATCTGGTACTCGTTTACCACGAAATCCTTGCGCAGGATGGGGCAGAAATTGAAGCGCCGGGCCGTGGTCAAATCCTCGTTTTTACCGCCGAAAAACTCGGCATCGGTGAGGATGGACAGCGCCGCCGCGCCGGCCTGCATGTAGCCCAGCGTGGTGCGCTCCACCGGCGCATATTGGTTAATCCAGCCCTTGGAGGGCGACTTGCGCTTGAACTCGGCAATGAGGCCGCTGCTATCCGGCCGCGTGAGGTACTGCCGCAGCGAGAGCGGCTGCGAATTAAAATACAGGCTGGTTTCGAGCAGCTTGGTGGGCACCAGCTCGCGGCGGCCGGCTACTTCCTTGCGCTTGTGAGCGACGATGGTATCGAGAATCGTTGATTGGGACATGACTTGGAGAACAGCAGCGCGCAGGATTTGCTTCGCGCCATGTAGAAATTTTATTGAGTAGCCAGCATGGTTTCGAAGGCCTTTTTCGCCGCGCCCGAATCCAGCGACTCGCGGCTGAGGGCCAGGGCTTCGGGCCAGCCCAGGCCGGGGCGGGCACATTGCAGGGCCAGGGCGGCATTGGCGGTGGTCACGTTGCGCTGGGCGGCGGTGCCGTGGCCATCAAGCACTTGCTTGAATAGCTCGGCGGCGGCGGCCACGGTGCTGCCACCGGCCAGGTCGCCGGGCGCGCAGGCGGGCAGGCCCAGCGTCTCGGCGGTAAAGAGTCGCTCGCCCTCAAACGAGGAAACCACTTTGGCCGGGCCGGTAAGGGCCAGCTCGTCGTATCCGTCGAGGGCATGCACCACGGCGTAGCGGGTGCCGGTGGGCTGCATGAGGTAGTGGTAGAGGCGTTGCAATTCGAGGTTGAACACGCCCAGCAGCTGGGCCGCTGGCCGGGCCGGGTTCACCAGCGGGCCGAGGATGTTGAAAAAGGTGCGCAGGCCCAGCTCGCGGCGGATGGGGCCGGCATGACGCATGGCCGGATGGAAAGCCGGCGCGTGCAGAAAGCAGATGCCCGCCCGGTCGAGCTGCCGCCGCAACTGGTCGGAGCTGGCTTCGAAATCATACCCGAAATGCGCCAGCACATTGGAAGCGCCCGACACCGACGACACGCCAAAGTTGCCGTGCTTGGCCACCAGCGTACCCGCCCCGGCCACGATGAAGCAGGCCAGGGTGGAGATGTTTATCGTGTTTTTGCCATCGCCACCGGTGCCCACAATGTCCACCACTTCGTGCGTGCCCAGCTCCGGGTCGCGGCTGAGGTCGAGCAATGCCTGGCGGAAGCCGGCCAGCTCGGCCACCGTGATGGGCCGCATCCGGTACACGGCCAGAAAAGCCGCCGTTTCGGCCGGGTTGGTCCCGCCCTCGCCCAACTGGCGCATGGCGGCGTGGGCCTCGGCGTGGGTCAGGGGCTGATGGTCGAAGAGCTTGGTGAGAATCTGTTTCAAAACGTTTTCATTACTAAATAGAGCCGTTTCCTTGTAGAACGTCATGCTGAATGGCTACTTCAACCAGTTTTCCAGCATTTGCGCGCCGTGCTCGGTGAGGATGCTTTCGGGGTGGAACTGCACGCCCCGCACGTCGTACTCGCGGTGACGGAAGGCCAGCACCTCGCCGTTGGCGTCGCGGGCCGTTACTTCCAGCGTCGCGGGCATCGACTCGGGCCGCACCGCCCAGGAGTGGTAGCGCCCCACCTGGAACCGCGCCGGCAGGCCGGCGAACAGGCGCTCGCCGGGCACCGTCACTTCCGCTTCATTGGCCACGCCGTGCAGCACGGCGGGGATGTTGTAGAGCTCCGCGCCGAAGCTTTCGGCCAGGCCCTGGTGGCCCAGGCACACGCCCAGCATGCGTTTGGTGGGCGCGTATTTCTGGATAATGGCCGGCATCAGGCCCGCCTCCGTTGGAATGCCGGGGCCGGGCGAGAGCAGGATGGCATCGTACGCATCGACGGCTTCGAGGGTGAGCTGGTCGTTGCGCGTCACGGTCAGGCCGGGGCCGTGGCCAAGCTCGCGCAGCAAATGCACCAGGTTGTAGGTAAAGGAGTCGTAGTTATCGAGAACAAGGATTTTCATGGGAATTGACGAAAAAGGAACGTCATACTGGGCTTGTCGAAGCATTTCTACTGAGGATGTAACTAATACTGGCTCAACGAAGCGGTAGGGATGCTTCGACTTCGCTCAGCCTGACCGGCTACCGCACCTCTGCCGCCGCCCGGAGCGCCGCCCGCAACGCGCCCAGCTTATGATGCACCTCCTCTAGCTCCGACTGCACTTTGGAGGCCGCCACCACCCCCGCGCCCGCCTGGAAATACAGTTGGTTGCCGGTGCTCAGGAACGAGCGAATCATGATGGCGTGGTTGAAGCTGCCATCGAAGCCCAGGTGGCCCAGGCAGCCGCCGTAATAGCCGCGCGCGGTGGGTTCCAGCCCGTCAATCAGTTGCAGGGCGCGGAACTTGGGCGCGCCGGAGAGCGTGCCGGCCGGGAAGGTATCGGCTACTACCTGCAGGGTATCGGTGGCCTCGGCTAGCTCGGCCGTGACCTTGCTTACCAAGTGAATGACGTGCGAGTAGAACTGGATTTCGCGCAACGTGCGCACCTCCACTTTGGTGCCGTGGCGGGCAAGGTCGTTGCGGGCCAGGTCCACCAGCATTACGTGCTCGGCGTTTTCCTTGGGGTCGGCGGCCAGGCGCTGGGCAGCGGCGGCATCGGCGGCATCGTCGCCGGTGCGGCGGTAGGTGCCCGCAATGGGAAACAGCGTGGCTTCGCGGCCCTGCACCAGCACTTGGGCTTCGGGCGAGGAGCCGAAGATTTTGTAGTCGCCATAATCGAAATAGAACAGGTACGGCGAGGGATTAATGGACCGTAGCGCCCGGTACACGTTGAATTCATCGCCCGAAAAACCCTGCTGGAAGCGGCGCGAAAGCACAATCTGAAACACGTCGCCGCGCAGGCAGTGGGCCTGGCCCTGCGTGAGGCGTGCCAGAAATTCGGCATCGGTCTGGTTGGTCTGCTCCTCGCCTACCGTGGCAAAGTCAAACGCGGGCACGCTGGGGTGGCGCACTAGATTTTCGAGGCGGTCGAGGCCATCGGTTTCGGCCGGGGCTTCCCCGGCCACGCCGTGCTCGAACAGGTGCAACTCTTGGCGAAAGTGATTGAAGGCGATGACGTAGCGGTACACGCCGTAGCGAATGAGCGGAATGTCGCCGGCCGGCACCTTTTCGGGATTTAGCTGCACGTCCTCAAAGCTTTGCACGGCCTCGTAGCCCATGTAGCCAAACAGGCCGGTGCTGATGAAAGGCAGCTTTCCGGCCGAAGCATCGGGCGTGCCGGCGGCGGCAAAATCGCGCAGCCGGGCCAGCGCCTCACGGGGGTGGGCCAGCGTTTCGGTGGTTTCGGGCGCGCCGGGCAGCAGCTGGCGCAGCACGCCGCCGCGCCGCAGCTCAAACGTGGCCAGCGGCTCGCATACCAGATAGCTGAACGCGTTTTGCTGGCCATGGTAGTCGGCGCTTTCCAGCAGCAGGCAGTTGGCGTACTGGTCGCGCAGGCGCAGAAACAGGCCCACGGGCGTCACGGTGTCGGCGAGCAGGCGGCGGGTGCGGGTGATGAGTTGGTACGGCACGAGGACGAAAGGGGAGCAAGCGAGGCGGATGGGCTGCCTCAAGGAAAAACAGAAACGAAAAAGCCCGGCTGTGGGCCGGGCTTTTTGTGAAATCAAGTAAAGTCAGGTTGACTTCACGAGGCGCACAGCAAGGCCGGTCCGATGTTTCGGAGCTGCCACCACCAAGCCTGGGAAGTACGATGTGAATTCATGTTGAGGAAGCGCTTTTCTGAAACGCGACGCAAAGATAAAGCAGTTTTCTTAAAATTCCGGCAACTGCAAGCAAAAAATCATGCGAGCTTGTCAAGCCATTGATACAAATGCCACCAATTCCACAACCAATAAGACCTTCACCGATGCCTCCGGCGCACTACTTACGTACTGCCGATGCCTTGGTTTTCACCGCCGAACCGAACAGAAACCGGTAGGCCGCCGGAAACTCCCGCCGCCAGAACCACTCCCGGTGTTCCCCATCGGCCGGGGCTGAAAAAGCCAGGTTGGCGGCCGGCACGCCCTCGGCCCGCAGCTCGTCGCGCCACTGCGTCATCAGCGGCAGCATGGTTTTCGATTCCTTCGGGCCGCACACGAAATAGAAGCGTGCCGTGTGCGCCGCCGGGTGGGTTTTGGCATAGGCCCGCAGCGAATCGTTGCATACCCAGAAGGCCGGCGAAAACGCGCCCACCTCGCCAAAAACCTGCGGGTATTTCAGCGCGGCATACACCGAAATCAGCCCGCCCAGGCTGGAACCGGCGATGCCGGTATGCGCCGCCTCGGGCCGGGTGCGGTAGTGGGCATCCACGTACGGCTTGAGGGTGAGGGCCAGGAAATCGACGTAGGCGCTGCCCTGGCCGCCCCGGTGGGGCTGGTCCTTGAGCTCGGCACTGGCCCAAGGAATGTACTCATCGGAGCGAAACTGGTCGCCGTTGTCCACGGCCACCACAATGCTGCCGGTGGCATCCTGCCCGGCTTGGCGCAGGCGGTCGAGGGTTTCGTCCACGCCCCATTCGCCGCCAAAGCTGGTGGCGGCATCAAACACGTTCTGACCATCGTGCAGGTAGAGCACGGGGTAGCGACGGGCGGGGTTGGCCGCATAATCGGCGGGCAGGTAGAGCCAGACGCGACGCAGCCGGCCCAGCTGCGGCATGGCGAAGGAGGCGGACAGTATACGGACCTGTGGTGTAGCGGTGTGCTTTTTAGAAGCGCCGCTCTGCTCGTTCCAAGCCAGCACTTGATTGGTGATTTCGCGGGCAGTCGTCAGGTCGGCTTTGCGGTTGGCAATCTGCTCGTTTTTGCCGTCTACTTCCACCGTCGGCCAGCTACCGCGCGTAAACTTATATTCGATGCTACCCAGGCCGGGCGGCAGGCTGATTTGGTAGGTGCCGTCGGCCTGCTTCCGCAAGGCGTAGCCCCGGCTGTGCGGGTTCCAGTCGTTAAAAGAGCCCGCCACAAACAGCGTATCCCCGGCCGGGGTGGTAGCCGGCACCTGGGTTAATTTCAGAATGGCCTGGGCGCTGGCGGCGCCCCAGGCCAAGCCCAGGGCGCTGACCAGCAGCGCCGTGCGTTTCAATCGCAATTGTTGGCTCATATTGGTTAGCGAATGGTTTCACCGCTGCCGGCACCGCGTTCGGCGGCGTCCGTTTTGCGTAGCGTGTACACGGCCCGTACCGAGTCGACGCCCGGCAGGCCGTTGGCCTGGAAATCAAGCAGGGCCCCCTTCTTCTGCGGGCCTTTCACGAAATGCCGGTATTCTTCGGCCGATTCGCGCACCACGTACAAAACGCCCGGCGACGGCACTTTCAAGCGGGAGAAAAAGCTACGGCCATCGCCGGCCGGGCGGCGCGTGGTTTCGGCCACGGCGCTGGTGCCCAGCAGCCGGAACTTATTCACATCGCTCCCGGGCAGGGTTAGGTTGCCCAAGCCATCCACAAACACTTCGCGGCGGGACATGAGGTGCTCCAGGTCCAGGGTTTTGAGCAGCGTCAGGTTTTCCTCCGACATAATGAGCTGCTGCACCGTTTTGCCCGGGGCCGGCTCTTCGTAGTACACCAGCACCGGCTTCTTCAGCTTCAGCTTGCTCACAACCATGAGCGGCAGCGCATCCTCGTTATCGGTGGCGCGCTGGGTGGTGATGGGCGTGTACACCGGCGGCGGCTTCACCACCCCGCGGGCACCGGGCGCGGGCTTGCCCGTGCTCTTGGGAGCCGGCTTGCGCGTACCCGGCCGGGACTGGGCCACGGCCCCGGTCATGGTACCGGCCAGTAGCAACGCAATTAATGGTAGGTGCTTTTTCATTTTCTAAGGAAAAGCCAAAAGTAGCAAGGAGAATATGCCCGGCAAGGCAATTACTGCGCCAGTTGGCGCGCAACAGTGCCATTATGGGCCGGTGCCTGCCGAAGTACGGCCCCGGCAAAGGTGGTTAATCCGGATTTGCCGCGCCGAGGGCCGGCCCCGGACTGCCGGTTCAGCAAGTGACTTTTCCGTACGTGGCGGCCGTGAGCAAAGGAAAGCACTGGGCAACCAGCAAAACGGCCGAATGAGTAGTTCCACACCCGCGATGAGTAGGTACACACCCGAAAAAATGCATCCTTTCAAAGTTATTTTTTCCTGAAAAACCTTAGAAAAAGGCTCATTCTCAGGCATTTTGCGCACCAACTCCGAATCGTTTGCATTGCGCAACCTCCGGTGCTCGGCATTAATGCAAGAGTTAAAAACTTATTACACAGGATTTAGCTTATAAAATTAATATGATTTTCAAACTACTTCTTACTTAAATATCGGCAGAAAATACTCGAATTTGAGCAAACGTTTTTCCACATTTAGGAAGCGTTGTGATTTTTAAAAAACCGCCTCTAAACCTTCTGTGATGCAAGTTTTTGGTAACTTGCAGCCCCAATCTTTAAAAATTTCCCACCACCAACACATTTAAGACGTTTCCCATGAGACACCCTTATTTAGCGAAGCTTCTGTTTCTGCTATTGTTAGCGGGCTTTGGCTTCCTCCCTTCGGCAGCCTTTGCTCAGTCGACCGGTTCGGTCAGCGGCCGGGTCACCGACAGCAAAAACGAAGGCATTCCCGGCGCTACGGTCCTCATCGAGGGCACTTCGCTGGGCAGTTCTTCTAACGTAGACGGGACCTACAGCATCCAGAGCGTGCCCGCCGGCCCGCACACGGTAGTGATTTCGTTTGTTGGCTACAACGCCGTACGCCGCCCCGTGACGGTGGTGGCCGGCCAGAACGCCGAGGTATCAGCGGGCCTGACCGAGAACACGACCCAACTGGCCGAGGCCGTGGTAGTAGGCTACGGCACACAGCGCCGGCAGGACGTGACGGGTTCTATTACGACAGTTACGTCGAAGGAATTTGTGCAAGGCCAGGTAACTAACCCTGAGCAGTTGGTGCAAGGCAAAGTAGCCGGCGTGCAGATTACGACCAACAACGGCGCGCCCGGTGCTGCCTCGCAGATTCTTATCCGTGGTGGTTCATCCTTATCGGCGTCCAACAGCCCGCTGATTGTGATTGATGGTGTTCCCGTTAGCAACGATGGCATCTCCGGCGCATCGAACCCGCTTTCCCTGATTAACCCGAATGATATCGAAAGCATTACGATTCTGAAAGACGCTTCGTCGACGGCCATTTATGGTGTTCGGGCTTCGAACGGCGTTATCATTGTAACCACCAAGAAGGGTACGCAGGGCGATGCCCTGCACGTAAATGCTTCGAGCCAGCAATCCGTTTCGGTTGTGACGAAGTACGTTCCGGTGCTCGACGGCGACCAGTACCGCACTTTGGTAAATTCCGCCGGCAATGACCAGCAGAAAGGCCTGCTGGGCACGGCAAACACTAACTGGCAGAAGGAAATCTACCGTCCAGCTTACTCGGCCGACAACAACGTGAGCCTGCTGGGCTCGGTTGGCAAGGTACCCTTCCGGGTGTCCACGGGCTACCTCTACCAGGAGGGAGTGCTGAAGCGCAACGACCTGAAGCGCTATTCCGGCTCGGTGGGCATTTCGCCGCTGCTGTTCAACGACGCTCTGCGCATCGACCTGAACCTGAAAGGCACTTGGATTGACAATAACTTCTCGGACCAGGGTGCCGTGGGTGCCGCCGTGAGCTTCGACCCCACCCACCCCGTGACGTCCAGCGATTCCAAGTATGCCCCTTTCGGTGGCTACTACGAATACCTGAACGTGGATGGCAGCCTCAACACCCTTTCTACCCGCAACCCGCTCAGTCTCATCAACCAGAGCCGCAACCGCAGCACGGTGCAGCGCAGCATCGGCAATGTGCAGTTCGACTACAAGCTGCCATTCGTGCCAGGCCTATCAGCTAACCTTAACCTGGGCTACGACATTCAGCGCGGCAACGGCACCACGCTGATTAATCCGGCGTCGGCCTCGGTATATAACCGTGGGGGTACGAACAATATCTACAAGCAGGACCTCAACAACACCATCTTAGAGGCCTACGCCAAGTACCAGCGCGAAATCTTCGGGCAGCGTTTCGACATTCTGGCGGGCTACTCCTTCCAGAAGTTCCAGAACCGCAACTACGTGTTCAACGATAACCGATTCGATGGCTCGGTTTTCTCGCCCTACACTCCTTCCTACGACAACCAAAACACGTACCTGAACACGCAGGTGCTGCTCTCGTACTACACCCGCGCCAACCTCAACATCAAGGACCGGTACCTGTTTACGGGCACGTTTCGGATTGATAACACGTCGAACTTTGCCCCTGGCAAGCGCACGGGCTACTTCCCCTCGGGCTCGTTTGCTTGGCGCCTAAAGGGTGAGGATTTCCTGAAAGACTCGAAAACCTTTTCCGACCTGAAGCTGCGCCTGGGCGTGGGCCAGACGGGCCAGCAGGACATCGGGGTTAATTTCGGCTTCCTGCCGGTTTCGACCCTGAGCGACCTGTCCTCGCGCTACCAGTTCGGCAACCAATTTTACCAGACCCTGCGCCCGGCCTTCTATAACCCGGACCTGACCTGGGAAACCACGACTACCTACAACGCAGGCCTTGACTTTGGCTTCCTCGACAACCGCATTACCGGTACGGTGGACGTGTACCAGCGCGACACCAAAGACCTGCTGCTGTTCAGCAACGTAGCGGCGCTTTCCAATCTGACCAACGCGGGCAACCTAAACGTAGGCTCTCTCACCAACAAAGGCGTTGAAATCGCAGCTAATTTTCAGGTAGTGCGCAGTGAGAAATTTGGCCTAACGCTGAACACCAACGCCACTTTCAACCAGAACCGCATCACCAAACTAACCATCGTGGACAGCCCTAATTACGTAGGGCAGGAAACCGGTGGCATATCCGGCGGCGTAGGTAACAACGCTGAGATAAACGCGGTCGGTCATTCGGCGGGCACCTTCTACTTGTACAAGCAAATTTACAGCGCCAACGGTACCCCAATTCAGGGTTCCGTGAGCGACCTCAACGGCGATGGCACCATCAATGGCTCGGACCGCTACTACGGCAAGTCGACGCGGCCGGTGGCCATCCTGGGCTTCGGAGCGAGCACCAACTATGGCAAGGCCACGCTGGCCTTCACCATGCGCTCTAACCTGGGCCAGTACGTATACAACAACGTGCGCTCTTCCAGCGCTTTCGTGCAAAGTTCAACCAATTCGCTCTACAACGTGAGCACCGAGCAGCTCTACTCGCACCTCAACAGCGGCGCTACCACGGTTTCGCAGTCCGATTACTTCATCGAGAACGCCTCGTTCCTGCGGATGGAGAACGTATCGGCCGGCTACAACTTCGGCAGCCTGCTGCACGAAAAGACGAATTTAAATCTGACGTTTGCGGTTCAGAACCTGTTCCTTATCACCAACTACAAAGGACTCGACCCGGAAATCATCAGCATTCCAACGCCGTCGGGCACCAACCCTAACCCCCGGGCTACTGTTGGTATCGATAACAACATTTACCCGCGTCCTCGCACGTTCACGGTAGGCCTCAGCCTCGGTATCTAACCTCTTTAATTCCCACTCGTTATGCAAACTCGTATTAAACGCACGTTGGGTATGTGGGCACTGGCCGCCGCCTTGGTGCCCGCCGCTACTACTTCATGCACGAAGGACCTTGACCAGGTACCTTCGTATAGCGCAAACTCGGAGGCGATTTACAGCGACCCGGCCCAGACTTTCCAGGCACTGGCGCGCCTGTACGCCACACTGGCCGTGAGCGGCCAAAGCGGTCCGGCTGGTCTCCCCGACATTTCGGGCATCGACGAAGGCTTTTCGAACTACCTGCGCCAGTTTTGGCTGGCCCAGGAAGTAACCACCGATGAAGCCATTATCGCTTGGAACGACGGCAACCTGCCCGACTACAATACCCTGACTTGGAACGCCAACAATGAATTTGTGCGCGCCATGTACGACCGGATTTTCTACCAGGTGGCGCTCTGCAACGAGTTCATCCGGCAGACGACTGACGACAAAATGGCCAGCCACGGCATCACCGGTGACCAGGCTGCTACCGTTCGCAAGTACCGGGCCGAGGCGCGCTTCCTGCGTGCCTTGTCCTACTACCACGCCCTGGATATGTTCGGCAGCGTACCCTACGCCGATGAAACCTCAGCGGTAGGTGGCAGCTTGGCCAAGCAGATTTCGCGGGCTGAGCTGTTTGATAAAGTTGAAGCAGAACTTACTGGCATCGAAAGCTCACTGCTGGCCCCCCGCGCCACTTACGGCCGGGCTGACCAAGGGGCTTGCTGGACGTTGCTCACCAAGCTGTACCTCAATGCCGAGGTGTACCTGGGAAAAGCGGGTGCCGATAAGAAAAATGCCTATAACAACGCTGTTAAATATGCCGATAAGGTGCTGGCTACCGGTTCCGGCTATCACCTCGCTTCGGAATACCGTCTGCTCTTCCTTGCCGACAACAATACGTCGGATGCCCGGAACGAAATCATCTTTCCGATTACATTCGACGGCAAAAACACCAAAACCTACGGCGGGATGCCTTTTATCATCCATGCGGCTGTGGGTGGTACCATGCCCCTCACCGACTACGGCGTGAGCGCCGGCTGGAACGGCAACCGGGCCAAGTCCACCCTCGTGGATTTGTTCAACGGCAACTCTGCTGACGTACGCAATACCTTCTACACAGCGGGTCAAACCAAGCAAATCAGCGACATCTTCACGTTCTCGCAAGGTTATACTGTCACCAAGTTCAAGAACGTGACTTCAACCGGCGTACCGGGTTCGGACGACAAGTCGAAAGGCGGTGCCGGTGACTTTGTGGACACCGACTTCCCAATGTTTCGCTTGGCTGATGTGAAGCTGATGTATGCCGAAGCTCTGCTGCGTGGTGGTACCGGTGGGGCCAGCGGCACAGCTCTGCAAAACGTGAACGATGTACGCACCCGCTCGCAGCTTGCACCCTTGGGCGCGGTTGGCCTGAAGGACATTCTGGACGAGCGCGGCCGCGAGCTGTACTGGGAAGGCCACCGTCGTACCGACCTTATCCGCTTCGATAAGTCTTACTCGATGACTTACACACCCAGCAACAACCTGTTCACCAGCGCTGACTATCCGTGGGTATTTAAGGGTACTACCGACCGCAAGTCGCCAGCAGGCGGCCCCGTGCCGGCTACCCGTACCATCTTCCCGATTCCAACGACGGACTTGGTGGCGAACCCCAATCTGAAACAAAATCCCGGGTATTAATTAAACTTTTTTCGGCCGGCTTTCCTTTGGGGGAGCCGGCCAATTACCGGTTTTTACTTCTTCACATTTCCATGAAAAACACATTCTCATTAATCGCCGCAGCAGGCTTGCTTCTTGCGCTCAGTTCCTGCAAAAAGGACGAGGTGCAGGTTAAGGCTGATGTTGGCGCGGCTCCCGTGCTGGCGTCGAATACTACCAGCGCACTTACCTTGGTCAGCACTGACGTGGCCAAGACTGCTTTGGTTTACACTTGGTCGCCGGTAACGTTTGCTTTGTCAGACGGTTCCAAGGCGGTGATTCCTACTTCTTACACTCTGGAATTTGCCAAGACGGGCACCAACTTCGCCACCTTCTCCACTTTGTCGGCGGGGAGCAGCATCACCCGTGATTCGGTGAAAGTGGGCGACCTGAACTCTGTTCTTGTAAAGGCGGGGCTTACCCCAACCATTACGGGTACTGTTGATGTACGCCTGCGGGCAAACTACGCCGGTAACCAAAGTGACTTGGTAAGCAACACCGTTAAGCTAACGGCTACGCCGTACTCGCGTGAGCTTTATTTCTTTGGCGCTAGCTTGGGACCACTGAGTTCGTCCTCGCCCTACATCAGTGAGCAGCCCGGTCAGCACGAGGGGTACATTTACTTCCCCAACGCGACCAACACATTTAAGCTTTCCAACACCAGTACGCCGGCTGGTACGGTATTTGGAGCCGGCGCAGGCACGACTACTGGCAACCTTGCCAGCGGCAGCGCTTCAGAATTGACCTTGGCTGGTCCTCGCATGTACCGCATCCGGGTTAATCTTGCCACCAACACTTTAACGGCTGTTGCCACGGATTGGGGCGTTATCGGCTCGGGCACCACTGGCGATGGTACGGGCTGGAATCAGTCGGTACCCATGACTTACAGTGTGGCTGATAAAGTCTGGAAACTGACCAACTACAACATGCCCGGTAGTGGAACGAACAACGAGTTTAAGTTTCGTGCCAACGACGCTTGGGACATCAACTACGGTGATTCGAAAACGACGCCCAACGCGTCCAAGCTCGACCAGGATGGCAACAACCTGAAGACGGCTGGCCCCGGTCGCTACGACATCGTGCTGGACCTGAACAATCCGGACAAATACACCTACACCCTTACCAAAAAATAAGCCTTTTGAGTAAGCACCGGAAGCCCTGCCACGAAAATGGCAGGGCTTTTTCGTGCCTTTGCTCTGCCCATGCTGGCGCAGGTTGATAGAATGGCAAGGCATTTGGCCAGTATTTACCGGCTAATTGTTGTTGCTATCCAGTAGCCTCTCTCACCCAGACCCGGGATAGCGACCCAACCAATCGGGGGCATTTGGAAGCAGAAGTACTGATGTATCGAAACCAGAATTCATCCTCACAGTAACTTGGCAGAAAGCACCGATACAGCGAGAATTGAAGGATAATAAGCTATTTTTTCTTTAAAATGATACTGCAATCGTTTGTTTAGCTTCCATCGCCCATCACTTTCCGGCCTGAATTACTACTTTCGTTGCCCTCTTCATACATTCCCTCTCCTATGATACTTATTGCCGACGGCGGCTCAACGAAATGCAGCTGGTGCCAGCTCGATGACGCGCACAACCGCGTGTACTTTAACACGGAGGGCTACAATCCCGATTTTATGGATACGGCGGCCATCGTGGCCTCGCTCAACCAGAACCTGCCCAGCACGCTGCCCCGCGAGGAAGTGACTGACGTGCATTTCTACGGCGCGGGCGTGTCGTCGGCGCAGAAGGCGGAGGTGATTGCGGCGGCCCTGCGCCAGGTGTTTCCCAAGACCAGGGCGCATGTGACGGAGGACCTGCTGGCGGCGGCCCGGGCGCTGCTGGGCCACAAGCCCGGCTTCGCGGCCATTCTGGGCACGGGCACCAACTCCTGCCTCTATGACGGCGAAAAAATCATTTATAACGTGGATTCGCTGGGCTACTTTCTGGGTGATGAGGGCTCGGGCTCGTATTTCGGCAAGCGGCTGCTGCGCGACTATCTGCGCGGCCTGCTCCCCGATGGCTTGCAGGAGATTTTCAAGGAGACGTACTCACTGGGCTCGCGCAACGACATTCTGGACCGGCTATACAACCAGCCGCTGCCCAACCGCTACCTGGCCAATTTTGCCAAGTTTGCCTACGACCACAACAACGTGAGCTACTGCCGCGAAATCGTGCTTGAGGGCTTCGAGACCTTCTTCCAGAACCTGGTGCTGCACTACCCCCGCTTTCAGGAGTACACGTTCAACTGCGTGGGCTCGGTGGGCTACAATTTCCGCGACGTGCTGACGCAGGTAGCCAAGAACCACGACATGGAGGTGGGCAAGATTATTCGCTCCCCTATCGACGACTTGGTGGCATTCCACGACGAGTTGCCGGTTCGTTAGACGCCGGGTTTATCGGCATTACCGATATTACTGCTGCACAAAAAAAGGCCGCTTCCATCTGGAAGCGGCCTTTTTCGTGCCTTATGCGAACAGCGCTAGTGCTGCACCACGAGGCGGGTGGTCTGGGTAAGCTGGCCAGTGCTGAGGCGCACCACATAAATGCCATTGGCCAGGTCCTGCACGGGCAGGGTGAGCTCATGCGCGCCGGCAGCCTGCGTGGCTCGGCTGCTGATAGTGCGGACGGTAGCGCCAAGCACGTTATGCACGGTGACGGTAACAGCGGCCGGCGCGGCCAACTCATACTGGAGGCTGGCGCTGCTGCTGCTGGGGTTAGGCACGGCCACGAGGCGCAGGGCCTCGGTGCGGCTGGCTTTGGTGCCCAGCAGGGTGGCCTTGCGGAGGCGACGCGTGGTGTAGACGGCGTAGGCCCCGGGCTGCAACGTGATGAGCGCATTGGCGTTGGTCACGGTGATGCTGTCGCCGGAGAGGTAATTGTACCACTTGCCGGTGCGCTGAAAGGCGGGGTCGATGGTGGTGCTAACCACGTCGAAGTTGCCGATGACGGTGATGTTCTGGGTGGCGTTGCTGACGTGGATGGACTTGGCGGCGCCGGCCAACTGCTGGGTGTAACTGGTGGGGTTGGCGAAGGCGGGCTCCTGCTTTTTGAGGGCAATCAGGGCGCGCTGCACGTCGTAGAGCTGGCGGCGGTTGGCATCCTGGTAGTAGGTCCACACGGGCTGCTTGGCGCTCAGCTTGCACTGGTCGTTGCCGTAGGGCGTGGGCACGGTGCCGTTCGAGCAGGTGAAGATGGACTTGTCGTAGCCGAGCTCACCGAACTGCCACACCATTTTGGGGCCGGGCACGGTGAAGAAGAAGGCCGAGGCCAACTCGATGCGCGCCAGGGCGGTGTTGAGGTCGCGGGTGCTGTATGTGCCCGCTGAGTTGCCGAAAGTGAGGTTTTTGTACATCAGGCGCTCCTCGTCGTGGCTCTCCATGTAAGTCACCAGGTTGGGGCTGTTCCAGCCGCGGCCGCCCTGGGCGGTGCTGCCGTAGTAGCCGTAGCTGAAGTTGGAGTTGGGCAGGTAGCCCATCGTGGCCTCGTTGTAGTTGGTATTGGCATTGCCCCAGAGCATGAAGCCGGCATCGGCGAGGGCCTTGCCTTCGCGGTTTTCGGGGAAGTGCTCCAGAATGGGGTACAGGTTGGCATCAACCCCAATCATGTGCTGGTAGTAATCGAGCCAGATGTTGATGCGGCTCTGGTCGTAGTTGCCGTAGGTATTGCCCGTGCTGGGCTGCTGCGTGAAGCCACCAGCCAGGTCAAATCGGTAGCCATCAATGTGATACTCCTGGAGCCAGAACGACATCACCTGCTTCGAGAAGTACTTGGTGAGGGCGCTTTCGTGGTTGAAGTCGTTGTACACGCTGTAAGGGTGCGGGGCCGTCACGTTGAACCAGGGGTTATCGGACGACGGGCCGCCGTTGGCCCCGGCGTAGAGCTGCACCATCGGGCTTTGGCCGGTGGAGTGGTTGAGCACCATGTCCATAATCACGGCGATGCCGCGGCGGTGGCATTCGTCGATGAACTGCTTGAAGGCCTGCTTGGTGCCGTAGTATTTATCGGGGGCGAAGAAGAAATCGGGGCTGTAGCCCCAGTTGTCGTTGCCGTCGAACTCGTTAATGGGCATCAGCTCGATGGCATTCACGCCGAGGCGTGAGAGGTAGTTCAGGGTGTCGCGCACGGTCTGGTAATCATGGAAGGCCGTGAAGTCGCGCATCAGCAGCTCATATACTACCAGGTTGGTGCGGCTGGGGCGCTGGAAGCTGGTGGCCGTCCACACGTAGGGCGTCTGGTTGGTTTGCAGCACCGACACGATGCCCGAGGTGCGGCCCGTGGGGTAAGCTTTCAGGTTGGGATAGGTACGGGCGGGAATGTACTGGTCGTCGTTCGGGTCCAGGATTTTCTCGCAGTAGGGGTCGGCCACGCGCAGGGTGCCGTCCACAAGGTACTGGTAGGCGTATTCGCGGCCAGCGGTGAGGCCGTTAATTTGCACCCACCAGCGGCTGCCGTCGGGCGTTTTGTTCATGTAGCTGGCGTCGGTGGTCTGCCAGTTGTTGAACTCGCCAATGGCGTAGGCAAACTGCTTGCTGGGAGCCGTGAGGTTGAGGATGACCGACGTGCCACCATTCAAATACGTGACACCGTCCTTGGCCCCGGCGGGCAGCGCGGCGATGGTCACGGCGGGGCGCACCACGAAAATCAGCGAATCGATGGCTTGGTTGGTGCCGCTGGTGGCGGTGAAGCGCACCACGTTGCGGCCGGCGGCGGCCGTTACGGTGGTGGTGAGCGTGGTGGCGCTGGCCTGCTGGGCCACCTGCGTACCGTTGAGGCTAAAGGCCAGGCTGGCGCTGGCCGAGGCTGTGCCCGTCACGCTGATTTGCGCGCCCAAGGCCACAAACAGCGGGTTGCCGCTTGAGTTGGAGGCCGGGTTGGTGATGCGGGCCGAAAGGGCAGTCGTAGCGGCATCCACGAAAATATCGCCGCCGCCCGTGGCCCGGCCCACGGTGGAGCCGTCGGCGTTCTTGAAAATCATGCCCAGGCGCAGCAGCGTTTCGGCCGCCGGAATGGGGTAAAAGGTACGCGGCGTGTAGGTAATGCGGTAGATGTTCGGGTTGGTAGCGTCGCGGGTCATCAGGGCCGAGGGGTCGGCCGTGCCGAAGCTGGGGCTGTGCACATTGCGCCAGTTGGTGTTGCTGGTGCTCAGGTTGGTCACGGTGCCGGTCCAGATGTAGACGTTGCCGGTGAAGTTGGCCAGCGCCCCGTTGCCCTGGGTGGCATCGTAGGTAATGGTGACGGGCGTGGTATCGGTGAAGAACACCGGCGAGGTGGTGACCTGGGCCTGGGCCGTCCAGGCCACAAGGGTCAACAGCAGGGCTGTCAGGCGTCGAAATGTTTGCATTGGGAATTTTTAGGATGCGAAATGATTAGAAAGTGACTGATTAAAATGCGCTTAGGTAGCTGAGATGAAAGCTTGTCGAAACGTTTGCCAAGCCTGTAATTAATTGTTTTTGTCGGCAAACCAAGTCGCAAGATACGCTACGGGGGCCAGCAGCCGGCTTTAGGGGGCGTATCTTTGGCTACTATTTTTAGCCCGCATGGCGCTTGTCTCGTTGTTTTTGGATTTGTTCGGGCGCAAGCGGTTAGCTGGGCTGGTGATGAGCGGCGCGCTGGCGTTGCCGCTGGCCGCCCACGCCCAGGTTCCCCTCCGTACCGACAGCGTGGCCGCCTCGCAGGTTCCCACGGTGCGGACTTCCTCACCCGGTAGCGTCCCGGTCGATTCGGTGGCGCTACGCAAGCGCCGCCTGCGCCTGCTGGTGGGCGGCACGGCCCTAAGCTACGGGGTGATTTACACGGGCCTGACCACCGCCTGGTACACCGGCGAGCGGGTGCCGCTGCACTGGTTCAACGACCTGCCCGAGTGGCAGCAGCTCGACAAGTGCGGCCATTTCTGGGGCTCGTTTCAGGAAAGCCGGGGCGCGGTGGATATGCTGCGCTGGGCCGGCCTGAGCGAGAAAAAAGCCATCTGGTACGGCTCCTTCGTGGGCTTCGTGGTGCAGAGCCCGATTGAAATTCTCGACGGCTTCGACCCGGCCTACGGCGCGTCGGCCACCGATTTAGCGGCCAACTTTCTGGGCTCCTCGGCCCTGCTGGCCCAGCAGCTAGCTTGGCACGATGTCCGCATTATGCCCAAATGGTCATTTCACCTCACCAGCTACGCCGCCATGCGGCCCAACGTGCTGGGCAGCAACGTACCCGAGCGCTGGCTCAAGGACTACAACGGCCAGACCTACTGGCTGTGTACCGACGTGGGGGCCTTCCTCAAGCCCGGCAACCGCTGGCCGCGCTGGCTGCAACCGGCCGTGGGCTACGGCGGCCAGGACATGGTGTACAACGACGACGGCACCAACGCCGCCAAGGGCCTGCACCCCTACCGCCAGTTCTACCTCTCGCTCGACGTGGACTTGCGCCGCATTCCCACCCGCAGCCCGCTGCTGAAAAAAGTGTTCTACACGCTCAGCATCTTCCATTTGCCGGCCCCGGCGCTGGAGTACAACCCACGCAACGGTTTCGGCTTTCACGGGCTCTATATGTAGGACCGCAGATTTAACGGATTGGGACGGATTTTTGTGGTTCCGCGCCCTTGCCTGTTCATTATTACGTAAGTCTTTGGGTAATGAGGGCAGCGAGCCGCTTACTGGCGGCCCGTGCGAGAGCGTGGCCTTCGCGCATTGCAAGCCTTACTTTTACAAATTCAGGACGCGTAAGTCCTTTCGAAACGACGGCGGAACGGCACCACAAAAAATCCGTTTCAGTCCGTTAAAATCCGTTAAATCTGTGGTTATGAACGTAGGAGATAGAGTCCGGCTCCTGACCGGCACCGAAGAAGGTATCGTCACCCGCCTGCTCGACAGTGAGCTGGTGGAAGTGGCCATTGACAACGATTTCACCATTCCCGTGCTGCGGCGCGAAGTGGTGGTAGTGGCCCAGGAAGAAGGTAAGAACTTCGACCGCGCCGCCGTGGACTACGGCCCCGGCCAGACGCCCGGCCGAAACGCCAACGCCAGCAAGAAGGACAACAGCAAGCGCGCGGCCCCGGTTGCTCCCCGGCCGGCCCAGCCTTCGCTGCAAGAGGCGCTGGCCGCCGTGGCATCCAGCGGCAAGGGAGTGGCCAAAATCAGCGGCCCGGCCGTGGGTGCCAAGCAGCCGGCCGCTGCCAAGGGCCTATTTCTAGCCCTGGTGCATCAGTCGCCGGAGCTGCTGGGCGTCACGCTTATCAACAATACTGAGGCCGACGTGCTCTTCACTTACGGCGAAGAAACCAGCGCCCGCCCCTACCGCGCCCTGGCCGCCGACAAGCTCGGCCCCAAAACCAGCACCAAGCCCCTCTCCTTCCTGCACATGAAGGACTTTGAGGCCTGGCCCGCCGTGGTGTTCCAGCTGCTGCCCACCAAGCTGAATGGTGACGCGGCCTACGAGCTCCTCACCAAGCGGCAGGCCTTCAAAGCCAGCACGTTCTACGGTAGCCAGCGGGCCGCGCCGGTGATTGGCAAGGATGCCTACCTCTTCCAGCTGGATGAGAAGGCTGCCGCCGCCATCGCCCCCGAGAAGTTCGCCGAAGAAGCTCCCGCCCCGACTCCGGCCGCCCCGGCCAAACCGGCCGGCGTGGATATCGCCGCGCTGAAAGCCCAGCTCAGCGGCGACGCGCCGGCCAAGCCCGCGGCCGTGGTGGCCGCCTCCACGCCGACGCCCACCGGCCCGGTAGTGGCCCCGCCCCATGAAGTGGACCTGCACCTCGAAGCCCTGCGCCCCGACAATAAGGAGGAGCTAAGCAACACTGCCATCCTGCGCCTCCAACTCGATGCGTTTGAGGATACCCTGAGCCGTGCGCTGGCTACCAACATGCACGAAATCGTGTTCATTCACGGCATGGGCAACGGGGTGCTACGCAAGGAAATCCACCGCCAGTTGAGCCGCAACAAGGACATAAAGTTCTTTGAGGATGCGCGGAAGGAAAAGTTCGGCTTCGGCGCTACGCTGGTGCGGCTGAAGTAACGAGCGCACCACGGGGCGGCCCGCACCGCGCCTTTCACCCATGAAAAGCACCCATCTGGTCCCGGCGGCCGGATAGGTGCTTTTTTTGGCGGCCGGATAATAGATGGGCTGTACTTTTGTAATCCTAAAAATCCATTTATTTCATTAAGTCCTATTTAATGGCCAAACTCTACATTGTGGCATCTCTGCTGCTGGCAGTTCCTGCCACCGCCCAGGACCTGACCAATACCGGGGCCACCATCACCGTGCAGCCTGGCACGGCCGTGTACGTGGGCACCGGTGGCCTAAGCAACCAAGCTGGCGGCACCCTCAGCAACCAGGGCAGCCTGCGCGTGGATGGCCCCATCGCCAACGCCGGCACCCTGGACCTGGGCAGCGGCGCGCTGGAAGTGGGGGGCGACTTTGCCAACTCTGGTACGCTGCTGCCCGGTACCAGCCCGGTCACCTTCTCCGGCGCGGCCAACCAGTTGCTCAGCCCCGGCGGAGCCACGCTGTACCAGTTGCTGCTGAACAAGCCCACCGCCGGGGCCAACACCCTGCGCCTAGCCGGCGACCTCACAGTGAGCAGCTTGCTCAGCTTGAGCAGCGGCCTCATCAGCACCAAAAACGGCGGTACCGTTTCCACCCTGCGCCTGCCCAACGGAGCCACGCTCACGGGCGAAACATCCGGCCGCTACGTGCTGGGCGCGCTCGAAATCACCCGCAACGCCGTGAGCGGCGCGGTCGTGGATTTCGGCCACGGGGCCATGCTCAACCCCACCACCAACAATCTGGGCACGGTGGTGATTACCCGCACGGCGGGCCTGCTGACGGATGACGTGAGCCGGGGCGTGAATTTCGCCAACACCGCTTATAAGGGCATCGACCGCATCTGGACCGTGGCCCCCGCCACCCAGCCTAGCGCCGCCGTACAGCTTACCCTCAGCTGGATAACTGATAACGACAACGGCCTAACTGACTTCACCCAGGCCCGCGTATGGCAGCAGAGCGCCGCCGGCCAGCCCTGGGCCGTGCGCAGCCCGGTGGCCAATGCCAGCAGCCGCAGCATCAGCATGAGCCCCACCTCGCTCAGCCGCTTCACGGTGAGCAACGCGGCCAATCCCCTGCCCGTCACGCTCGTGGATTTCGCGGCGCAGGCCGACGGGCCGGCGGCCGTGCGCCTGAGCTGGACCTCGGCTTCGGAGCTGAACAACGCCGGCTTCACGGTGGAGCGCAGCCTGGATGCGCATGGCTTCACCGCCATTGGTACCGTGGCTGGGGCCGGCACCAGCGCCACGCGCCACGACTACACCCTGGTGGATAGCAAGCTGCCCGGCAGCACGACCCTGCTCTATTACCGCCTGCGCCAGACCGATGTGAGCGGCGAATTTAGCTACTCGCCCATTCGCACTGTAGCCCTGACAGCGCGGGCGGCGGGCTTTGCCGTGTACCCCACGCGGGTGCCCGTGGGCCAGGCCGCCACTTACCTCTACACCGGCCCAACGGAGGCCGGCACCCTGGAGGTGCTCGACCTGCTGGGCCGCACCATTCGCACTGTGGCCGTGGATGGCCGCGCCCAGGGCAAAGTGCCGCTGGCGGGCCTGGCCATTGGCAGCTACCTGCTGCGCTACACCACAGCCACGGTCCGCTACAGCAGCCGCTGCATGGTGCAGTAGCCTTTTTTGCTTTCAACTTATTCTCCTTTAGCTTTTTGTTTTTGATGAAGAACCTGTTTACTCTTTCTTACCGGGGCCTGGCCCTTACGGCTTTGCTGGCGGGCGCTGGCGTGGCGGCCCAGGCCCAGAACGTGGGCATCGGCACAAACAGCCCCACCCAAAAACTCGATGTGAACGGCAACCTGCGTGTGCGCGGCCTCAACGGTACCGATGCTCGCCTGCTGCAGGTCGATGCCGCCGGCAACCTCAGCGCCGGGGCCACCGCCTACCCGGCCACGGCGGCCGTGGCCCCGGCACTGGCCAGCACCGTTACCGGCCTCAGCAACCCGCTGGTGGCCGTGAGCGGCACGCTGGCGGTGGTGCTGAACAAGGGCGCGGGCACCCTGAGCCTCTACGACGTGAGCAACCCCGCCGCCCTGGTGCTGCGCGGCACGGCCACCGGCATTAGCTCCGGGGCCGAAGTGGCCATCAGCGGCAGCACGGCGGCCGTGCTCAGCAGCGCGGGTTCGGGCTCCGTGCTGCTTTATACGCTGGGCAGCGGCGCACCGGCGCTGGTGAATACGCTGACGCCGCCCGCGTCGTCGTCCGGGCTCTACAGTGGCATTGCCATGACGGGCACCATGCTGTATGCCACCTTCGACCGCAGCAGTTCCTACGGCTACCTCTACGCCTACGATGTGAGCACGCCCGGCACCACCAACCTGCTGAACCCCGCCGCGCCCTGTACTACCTGCACCACCGGCAACTCCGGCTACTTCACGCCCCAGACCGTGGCGGCGGCGGGCAATTTTGTGGCCGTGGGCCACGCCTACGCCGGAGCCGCCCTGCTCGACGTGAGCAACCCCACCGCCATCACCCGCACGGGTCTCACCGCCGGCAGCTACAATGGCCGCGACGAGCCGGTGGCCCTCACCACCACCACCCTCTGCACCCTGAACCCCGCCACCGCCGAGCTGGCCACCTACAACGTGAGCCCCGCCGGCGCCCTCAGCCTGCGCCACCTCTACACCACGGCGGCCAACCCCGTGAGCGTGGCCCTGAATGGCAGCCTAGCCTACGTGGCCTGCCAGGTCAGCAGCACCCTGCAGGTGCTTGACGTGAGCGGGACCAGCGCCGTACTGCGCGGCACGGCCACCCTCGATGCCAGCGCCAACAACGTGGCCGTGACCAGCACGCTGGTGCTGGCCGCCAATGCCAGCGCCGCCAACGACCTCCAGGTATTCGCCCAGCCCACCCGCACAGTGGTGGTGAACCCCGATGGCACCGCCGGCAGTGCGCCCACGCCCAGTGGGGCCACGTTTATTCAGAACCAGACGACGACGGTACAGGCGGCTGGCTTCAACATCAGCGGCAACGGCCTGGTGGGCGGCAGCCTGGGCGTTGGCACCGCCGCCGCCCCCACCAGCACCCTACAAGTGGCCGGCACCACCGCCGTGGGCGTAGTGATGGGCCTGCCCGGCAATAGCAGCGGCACTCCGCTCACGGGCGGCGGCTATCTGGGCCTGAGCCCCACCAGTGGCTCCGACTATTACCTGCTGCCCAGTGCCACCAGTTGCATGGGCCGCGTGTATTACCTGCGCAACAACAGCCCAAGCAACATCGCCTACATTAGTACCCAGGGCGGCTTTATGTTCGATGGAGGGTCGGCCACGGCAACCAGCGGGAACTACGGCCTGAACCCTACCGGTTCGAGCAAGACCGTGACCGTTATTTCCGACGGCACCAACTGGACCTTCATCCGGGGCGGCAACTAACCGGCATTCCTGGCAAGGGCAGCCCATTTTACCCAATCCCCCGGCCGCCTGGCCGGGGGATTTTTCGTGCCTGGCTTTCCCGAAAAACAACATGCCCGTGTTATACCGCCGCATGGGTCTGGGCCGGACCTTTGCGCCATGCAACGGGGGCAGCTCTCGAAGCCCGTCGTGCTTCGCCGCCCTCAGCATGACCTGCGGGTTCTTCCGCATCCCTATCCCCTATCCACCTCCCCACCATGTACGACCTTATCGGCGATATCCACGGCCACGCGGCCGAGCTGCGGCTGCTGCTCCAGCAACTCGATTACACGCCCGATGCCCCCGGCGTGTACCGCCACGCCGGGGGCCGGCAGGTAATCTTCGTGGGCGACTTTATTGACCGCGGCCCCGCCATCCGCGAAACGCTGCAAATCGTGCGTGGCATGGTAGACGGCGGCGCAGCCCTGGCCGTGATGGGCAACCACGAATACAACGCCCTGGCCTTCTGGACGCCGGACCCCGCCGGGGACTACCTGCGGCCCCACCGGCCCCACCACATCATCCAGCATCAAAAAACGATGGATGAGTTTGCCGGCCCGGAATTGCAGGCCGAGTGGCGGGACTACCTGGCGTGGTTTATGCGGCTGCCGCTGTTTTTGGAGCGGCCCGGCCTACGCGTGGTGCATGCCTGCTGGGATGCCCGCTACATTGCCCAGCTGCGCGCGTGGCTGCCCGACGACCGCCTGACGCCCGAGTTCCTGCTGCGGGCCAGCCGCCAGGGTTCGGACGAAATGGATGCCGTGGAAATCACCCTCAAAGGCCACGAAACCGACCTACCCGGCCCCCACCATTTCTTCGACAAAGACGGCCACCGCCGCACCAAGATGCGGACCGCCTGGTGGCGCGCCCCGGCCGCTGCCACTTACAACGAGTATTACCTGGAGCCCATCGAAGCCCTGGCCGGCCAGCCCGTGGACGTGGCCGCCCTGCCCAACGCCAGCTACTACCAGGACGAAACGCCCGTGTTCTTCGGCCACTACTGGCTGCGCGGCGAGCCCCGGCTGCTCACGCCCCACGCCGTGTGCCTCGACTACAGCGTGGCCCGGGGCGGCGAGCTGGTGGGCTACCGCTGGCACGGCGAGCAGACGCTCACGCCCACCGGCCTGGTGCGCGCCTGAGCCAGCGGGCGGGGCGGTGCATTGGAAAAGTAGTTAAGATGAAAAGAACGTCATGCTTCGGCTGCGCTCAGCATGACGTTCTTTTGTAGTACAGCTTTTTCTTCCGCTCCCCTTCTCATGCGTTTTCTTCCCTTCGCCGCCCTGCTGCTGGCCGGCCCGGCCCTTGCCCAGCGCCCGCTGCCCGTGCCGCGCAACCTGCAAGCCCCATACACCAAAGGCACCCGCGCCGAAACCGGCCTGCCCGGCCCCCGCTACTGGCAAAACACCGCCGACTACGACCTGGCCGTGAATTTCAACCCCGGCACCCGCCTCGTGTCCGGCACGGTCGATATCAAGTACATCAACAACAGCCCCGATTCGCTCAAGCAAATCTGGTTCAAGCTCTACCCCAACCTCTACCAGAAGGGCGCGCCCCGCAGCCGCACCATCGCCCCGGAGGACGTGAGCGACGGCGTCAAAATCTTCAGCCTCACCATCAACGGCGAAACCTTTGATGTGAGCAAGCTACCCATCGATGCCACCAACCTGCCCGTGACACTGCGCCGCGCCCTGCCGGCCCACCAGGTGGCCACCGTGCGCGTTACCTACGCCTATATCCTCAACAAAGGCTCGCACCAGCGCACCGGCGAGATTGAGCCGGGGGCCGATTTCGTGGCCTACTTCTTCCCGCGCATCGCCGTCTACGACGACCTCGACGGCTGGAACCGCGTGCCCTACACCGGCGACCAGGAGTTCTACAACGACTTCGTCAATTTCAAAGCCGCCGTGACGGTGCCCAAAAACTTCGTAGTCTGGGCCACCGGCGACCTCACCAACGCCCCCGAAGTTCTCACCCCGAAATACGCCCAGCGCCTACGCGAGGCCGGCCAGCAGGATGCCGTGGTCAGCATCATCAGTGAGGATGATGCGAAGCGCCGCGATATTACCGCCCAAACCGACCAGAACACCTGGCGCTTCGAGGCCAAGAACGTCACGGATTTTGTGTTTGCCACCGCCGACCATTACGTGTGGCAGAGCACTAGCCTGGTGGTGGACCCCGCCACCAGCCGCCGCACCCGCGTCGATGCCGTGTACAACCCCACGCACAAAGACTACCAGGAAGTCATCAACTTCAGCCGCAAAACGGTGGAGGCCATGAGTTACACCTTTCCCCGCTGGCCCTTCCCCTACGCCCACGAAACTGTGTTCGACGGCCTCGACCAGATGGAGTACCCCATGATGGTGAACGATAACCCCACCGCCACCCGCGAGGACGCCATCACCCTCACCGACCACGAAATATTCCACACGATGTTCCCCTTCTACATGGGCATCAACGAAACCAAGTACGGCTGGATGGACGAAGGCTGGGCCACCATCGGCGAGTGGCTGATTTCCGGCATCATCGACCCCAAGCTGGACGATGACTACGGCGTGGCCCGCTACGCCGCCCAGGCCGCCACCGAAAACGACCTGCCCATCGTCACCCTCAGCACCCAGCAAACGGGGATGCCCTTCTTCCTCAACTCCTACCCCAAGCCCGGCATGGGCTACCTCTACGTAAAGGATATGCTCGGCGACAAGCTCTTCACGCAGGCCCTGCACACCTACATCACCAACTGGAACGGCAAACACCCCCTGCCCTATGACTTCTTCAACAGCATGAACGCCGGCGCAAACCGCAACCTCAACTGGTTCTGGCAGCGCTGGTTCTTCGATGACGGCTACCCGGACCTGGCCATTGCCCGCGTCACCAAATCCGCCGCCGGCTACGACATCCAGGTGCAGACCAAAGGCACCAAGCCCGTCCCCGTCGACCTCACCCTCACTTTCGCCGACAACACGACCCAGAAAATCCACCGCAGCATCGCCGTCTGGGAAACCGGGGCCAGCTCCGTCACCGTACCCGTCCCCACCAAGCAGCCCCTGAAGCGCGTGACGCTGGGCAGCACCCTCGTGCCCGACAGCTACCCGAAGGACAATGTGTGGGAGGGGAAGTAGTTTGATAATTATCCGTATCCTTATTAAATCACAACTAAATTTGCAATACTCAATATAATCATCTTATTAAATAATTCGCATTCATGGCAAAGCTCCCGGTTGAAATTGTACGTATTGGAGGAACCTTCAATAAGGAAATTGAAGAGACTGTATTCCTACTTGATAATCTTCAAAAAGAAATACATTTTTCAATGCTATCTACAGCTGATGAGGAAAAGTTTCAATTACTTGACTTTAAGGAAGCTAATGCTGATGATATTTTAGGAAAAATAAAGAAAATAAGGAATGACCTTAAAGGATTTCATCCTTATCTAATAGTAATTTCAAACACTTTTTTATCAGGCAAAGAATATTCGAATTTATTCGGAGAAGCTCACCCTGAAGAAGGAGTAGCAATTTTCACTTTTAATGGTGTACCTGAAACCATAATCCCTGTCGAAAAAATCAAATCTTATATTGCCTATTATATTGCACGATACACTTTTAATTTTCTTATACCAAGCCATAGAAATCACGATGAAACACGAGACTGTGTATTTGACATGAAAGTTCGAAAGAACGATATTATTAAAAGTATGAAGGCTGGCTCAGTTTGTGATAGCTGTAGAACTACAATAATGAGCCCTAATCACAATATTTCTGCAGCACAATTTACCAGCCTAAATACAATATTCGGTAAAGTCGAAGAACTGTATACAAAAGACCCGATAACAATTGAGAAAAAAGGCCAAAAAAGCCAAAATATTTATAGGCTCTTCCACAGAAGGATTAGATGTAGCTAGAAAAATTCAGAATGATTTAGCACACGAATTTGATGTTGTTATTTGGAGCCAAGGCATTTTTGACAAGTTAGGCCTGTCATTCCTGGAAATACTTGAGGAAACTGTAAATGCTTTTGATTACGGCATCTTTGTATTCACTCCTGATGACAAGATTGAAAGTAGAGGACAAACAAAAACGACAGCAAGAGACAATGTAATCTTTGAGTTAGGCATGTTTATTGGGAAGCTTGGTAGAAAAAAGGCTTTTTTAATTCATCCGCAGAAATCAGACATACACATTTTGACAGATTTCGCAGGAATTACGAAGGCAAGC
Source organism: Hymenobacter sp. UYAg731 (assembly GCF_054061335.1). Classification (NCBI taxonomy): domain Bacteria; kingdom Pseudomonadati; phylum Bacteroidota; class Cytophagia; order Cytophagales; family Hymenobacteraceae; genus Hymenobacter; species Hymenobacter sp. UYAg731. Next base: position 142,595 of record NZ_JBSSEC010000005.1, read on the forward strand.
TATGACCCTAATGCTTCTAATCTACAAGCAGCGCTAGGACCTGTTTGCGATATGATAAGGACATCGATTAGCTAATTTTTTGTATTAAATGCTAGGTTACCTCCTACCTTTGCCCGCAGTGATGGGTCGCCTCACCGCGGCGCTTTCGGGCGACGAGGAAAGTCCGGGCAACGCAGAGCACCTTGCTTCCTAACGGGAAGGACTGGCGCGCATAACGCAACCCAGGACAGCGAGTGCCACAGAAAATTACCGCCTACGTACCAGCCTTCGGGCCGGTGCCGGTAAGGGTGAAAAGGTGCGGTAAGAGCGCACCAGCGGGCGGGCAACCGTCCCGGCTGGGTAAACCTCAGGGGTTGAAAGACCAAATAAGCTGGTACGCCGGCGCGGTTTCGGCCGCATCGGCACCGGGCGGCTCGTCCGGCGCCAGCGGGTAGGTTGATGGAGCCTTTCCGCGAGGACTGGCCTAGATAAATGGTGAGGCAGTGGCTTCGGCCACGGACAAAACCCGGCTTACAGACCCATCACCTCACATCAAAAAGGCCACTCCCGCGCGGGAGTGGCCTTTTTTGTTCCCAAGTGCCGGGGCCGCCCCGTAAGCCAGTCGGGCACCCGAATGAGCTACGGGGCGGCCCCGCGAGGCAAACGGGTGCCCGACTGACCTCTGGGGCGGCCCCAACGGGCATTCGGGTGCCCGACTGACCTCTGGGGCGGCCCCAACGCCTTCCCGGGTGCCCGAACGCCCGTTGGGGCGGCCCCACGGCTCAGTGGTTACTTCTTGTTGGCGGCGCGCACGGCTTTCACCTCCGCCACGGTCACGGCGCTGGCTTTGTTGCCGAAGCTGTTGCGCACATACGTGAGGACATCGGCCATCTGCTGATCGGTGAGGTAGGCTTGCGAGGGCATCACGCCGTGGTAGTCTTCGCCGTTTATTTCCTCGCCTTTCAAGCCGTTGAGCAGCACTTTCGTGAGGCGGGTTTTGTCGCCCAGCACGTAGTCGGTCTTGGCCAGGGGCGGGTTCATGCCGTCCACGCCGAGGCCGTCGGCCTGGTGGCAGGTGAGGCAGTATTGGGTGTAGATGGCCTTGCCCTTGAGCACCCCGGCCGGGGCGGCGGGAGACTTAGCGGCTACTTTAGGAGCCGGTTTTTTCTGGGCGAAGGCCGGAGCGCTGGTCAGGGCCAGCACAGCCAAGATGGCAAAATACTTCTTCACGAACGCGCTTATTTCTGGTTGTACATGATGCGGTAGATGGTGCCGGCCTTGTCGTCGCTCACGTAGAGCGAGCCGTCGGGTCCCTGGGCCAGGCCGCAGGGCTTGTGGTCGGCGCGGCCGGCGGCGGCCTTCGCATCCGAGCCGGCAAAGTTGTCGGCAAATACCTCCCACTGCCCGCTGGGCTTGCCGTTTTTGAAGGGCTGAAACACCACGTAATAGCCTTTCTGGGGCTCGGGAGCGCGGTTCCAGGAACCGTGGAAGGCGATGAACGCGCCGTTGCGATACTTGGCCGGAAACATGGTGCCGGTGTAGAACAGCAGGCCGTCGGGGGCCATGTGGGCGGGGTAGGCGGCGGCGGGCTCCAGGTACTTGGGGTCGGCCAGCTTCTTACCGTCGCCGCCGTACTCGGGGGCCAGCATTTTCTTGTGCGCTACGCCGTCGTAGTACAGGAAGGGCCAGCCGGCATTCGCGCCCTTGGTGATTTCGTAGAGGCATTCGGCGGGCAGCTCGGCCGACTGCTTGTTGTCGTACATCGCCGGGAAGATGTCGTGGAGCTGGTCGCGGCCGTGCTGCATCACGAAAAGCTGGTTGTTCTGCGCGTTCCAGTCGAGGCCCACCACGTTGCGCAGGCCGGTGGCGTAGCGCGTGCCGCTGCCGTAAGTCTGCCCCGCCTTATCGGCCCGGAACTGCCAGATGCCGCCCGCCGAATCCAGAATCGGGCAGTCGGGGCGGCCCATCGAGCCTTTTTCCCGGTCCTTCACCTGGCAGGAATTGGAGTACGCGCCCACGTTCACGTAGAGGTTGCCCGCGTTGTCCAGCACGATGGATTTGCTCTCGTGCTCGCCCCGGTTCAACAGGCCGCTCACTATTTTTTCGGGCTGCGCAGGGTTGGTTACCTCCCCTTTCGCATCGAGCTTGTAGCGGTACACGTCCTCATCCGAAGAGGCATAGAGATAGCCGCCCTTGGCATAAATGCCCGTGCCGCCGTAGCTGCCGAAACCGCCCGAAACGGTGGCTTTGCCGGTGGCATTGGGTTTTAATTCGAGAATGCCTTTGCCGTCTTTGGGCTTGTTAAGTTTCACAAAAATATTGCCTTCCGGCGTCACGGTGAGGTGCCGGGCGCGGCCACCGGTTTCGGCCACCACCAGCGCCCCGAAGCCGGCGGGCAGCTTCAGGCCGGCGTTATTAGGGTCGGGGGCGAGGGCGGGCTTGCTGACGAGGGAGTAGAGGCCGAAGCTGCCGGCCAGGGCCGCCGTGAACAGCAGTGGGCGGGTTATCGCGTTTTTCATGCGGGGAATTTGGGTTGGATTGGGCGAAGGTAAAGCGGTTTGCAGGTCGGTATAGAAACGGCGGACCGCAGTTGTTGTTTGCTACGCCCTTAAACTCCAAGCGCCGCTTTTCGTTACCTTCGCTGCGCTCTGTTCGCATTCCATCCGTATTCCGCCCCGCATGCCCCGCATCCTCATCATCGACGACGAAAAAGCCATCCGCAACACGCTGAAGGAGATTCTGGAATTTGAAAACTACAAAGTCGACCAGGCCGAAGACGGCCCCGCCGGCCTCGACCTGCTCATCCAGCAGAAATACGACGTGGTGCTCTGCGACATCCGCATGCCCAAAATGGACGGCCTGGAAGTCCTGAGCCGCGCCCAGGCCATGGGCACCGATGCCGCCTTCATCATGGTATCGGCCCACGGCAACATCGAAACCGCCGTCGATGCCACCAAAAAAGGAGCCTACGACTTCCTCTCCAAGCCCCCGGACCTCAACCGCCTGCTCGTGACGGTGCGCAACGCCCTCGACCGCACCAAGCTCGTCACCGAAACCAAGACGCTCAAAAAGAAGCTCTCCGTCACGAAAGGCTCCGAAATGGTGGGCTCCTCGGCTGCCCTCGGGGCCGTGCGCAAAGCCATTGAAAAGGTGGCCCCCACCGATGCCCGCGTGCTCATCACCGGCCCCAACGGCGCGGGCAAGGAGATGGTAGCCCGCCAGCTGCACGAGCTCAGCAGCCGCGCCAACGGCCCGCTGGTGGAAGTAAACTGCGCCGCCATCCCCTCCGAGCTGATTGAAAGCGAGCTGTTCGGCCATGAAAAAGGCTCCTTCACCTCGGCCGTGAAGCAGCGCATCGGCAAGTTTGAGCAGGCCGACGGCGGCACGCTCTTCCTCGATGAAATCGGCGACATGAGCCTCTCGGCCCAGGCCAAGGTGCTGCGGGCGTTGCAGGAAAGCAAAATCACCCGCGTGGGCGGCGAAAAGGAAATTTCGGTGAACGTGCGCGTCCTCGCCGCCACCAACAAAGACCTGTTGCAGGAAATCGCCGACAAGAACTTTCGCGAAGACCTCTACCACCGCCTTTCGGTCATTCTGATTCAGGTTCCTTCGCTGAATGACCGCCGCGAAGACATCCCGGAATTGATTCAGAAGTTCCTCAACGACATCGCCGCCGACTACGGCAACAAGCCCAAGAAAATCGACGCCGATGCCCTCAAATACCTGCAGGAACTAGACTGGCGCGGCAATATCCGCGAGCTGCGCAACGTGGTGGAACGCCTCGTAATTATGAGCGACGACACGATTTCGGAAGGCGACGCGAAGGCGTTTGCGGGGAAGTAATAGAAAATTTAGTTCATGAACAAAAAGCAGCGCCCGAATCAATTAATTCGGGCGCTGCTTTTTGTGTTCTTATTAACGGTTTGCGGCTTGGCGAAGGTGGCGTATTTTACTACAAATATTGATGCGGAGAACCAAATTTTGATTAACCACAAAACTGTCGGCGGAAAACTGAACCCCTACTTTTGCCAAACCGATGTTATGCGATGTTTTTGTGGCAACGATTAAAAACCCAAATTGCAATAATCATGACAATAGAATATATTAACGCCAAATATAAATTCTCCGAATTTTGGATATTAAAACCCACAATACAAAATGTAGTAAGGATTAATAAGAAAGATACGATTGATAAAATTGTTTTGGAATAATTGTATGCACTAATTTTTTCCCAAGTTAGATATAGAATTATCGTTGCAGGAATAGATAAGAACAACCCGCAAATTATCGCAAACACCCAATTATAAAACATATCAAATTTCAAGTCATTAAATCCCTCATTGATTAGTATAATAAGCAATGGGGAAATTGTGCAAGTTGATAACCATATTTTTAATAAATACTTCATGTTTATATCACAGCAATGATTTTAAATATTGCATAACATCTGGGTTGCCGAAACCCAGCACAGTTGTAAGTTTCGGAAAGCGGCGCTTTGTGCGCAACAAACCTTCGGGAAGCATGCTACCGTTGGCAATGTTTGCAAAACAAGATAAGTTGAAAAATAAGTTGAAAAGCGCTTGCCCGCAGCTACACCATCTGGTTACACCCACGCACGTCCGAATTATCCATCCGTCCCAGCACATCAAAACTGCCGTCCGGATGCATGCGCGCTAAGTCCTTGGTTTCGATGAACGCGCAGGAATCAATGTTCGCCAAATCAATCACGTTGATGGCCCCGTCGCCCCTATCACCCATCGAGAACGGGTCCGACGGGTCGCGCAGCAGCACCTGCATCGGCGAAGGGCAGTGGAAACGGCCATCGCCCAGCGAATAGGCCTGGCTGAGCAACTCGGTCATACCATACTCGGAGTGAATGCCAGCCGGGCCAAATGCCTGCTGTAATTCGGCGTGCAGCTCCTCCCGAATCATCTCGCGGCGGCGACCCTTCATCCCCCCGGTTTCGAGCACGGTGAGGTCTTGCAGCTCCGGCGCGGGGCCGGCTTCCAGCGCAAAGTCCAGCAGCGCGTAGCTCACGCCGATGAGCATGACGCGACGGCCGGGCACTTGTTTGGCCTCGGCCAGCGCGGCGCGCAGGGCGGCGTGGTCGTGCAGGGAAAATGCCGGCTGCGTCTGGCCCGATTGCTGCGCGAAATAATCGACCATCGCCACCAGCGAAGAATTGCCCTGCTCCAGATACGAGGGCAGAAGCGCCAGAAACGTCCAGTCCGTGAGCGGGCCGTAGGATTGCTCGAAGATGCGGGCCGCGTTTTCGCGGTACAGGGCCGGCTCGCGCACTAGGTGACGGCTGCGCTGTTGCAGCGTGGTGCCGCTGCTGAGAAATACTTCCTGCGGCTCCCAATTTGCTGGATTCGTGCGTACCTCGTGGGTTTTGAAAAACTCGATGGGCAGAAACGGGATTTCCTCGAAATGCGCGACGTGGGCAGAGGGAAAGGATAGCGCTTTCAGATAGGCCGCGTAGGGCGGGCAGTGCGCGGCCTGGTGCCGAAACAGCGCCAGCGCGGCGGCCTCAAATGTGGCGGCCGTCACCTGGGGCAGGCCTTGCAGAAATTCGGAACGGAAACTCATGAGCCGATAACCAGATTAGCGGGTAATCCCGAACCAACCACCTTGGCTATTCGTTGGGAAGAACGTACTTTGGGGCCACTTCGGCCGTTGTGCTGCTGACTTCTCACTTTCTGTCTTTATGAACCTGTTTCGTACCCTGAGCGGAGTTGCTTTCCTTGGCCTGGCCGGGGTGGGCCTCAGCGGCTGCCTCAACGCCCCCAATTACTCAAACACGCCCGAAATTGAGTTTAAGGAAGTCAAGGTGACCCACATTGCCGGCTTAAATGGCAACGTGGGCCGAGATACGCTCGAATTCGTGCTCGGCTTCCGCGACGGCGACGGCGACCTGGGCCTGAGCGACCAGGACCTCGCCGTAGCGCCCTTCAATACCAAAACCGGTGGGCACAACAACCGGGGCTACAGCTACAACTACTTTATCCAGCCCTACAAAAAGAATTCCGTTAAGGATTTCGACTTTTTTGTAACTCCGGCCCAGCCCCCATTTCCCGGCGGTATCGTGGGCGAATACGACAGCCAATACCCGCGTCTGAATGGAGCCGATGGCCGCGCCGCGCCGCTGAAAGGCGAGCTGCGCTACAAGCTGCCCATCTTCCTTGATGGCACCGTATTCGCCCCCGGCCAGGTTTTCCGGTTCGAAATCAGCATCCTGGACCGTGGCCTACACGAGAGCAACAAAATCACCACCAGCGAGGTGACGCTGTAGGCCGGCCCGAGAGCCAGCCTACCCTGCCAACTCCTCAATAGATAGCCGGGAACTGCTCCGGCGCATCCTCGCTCATCATCTCGTAGATGGTGTCGAACACGTCCTCAGCGTTGGGCTTGCTGAAGTAGTCGCCGTCGGAGCTGTAGGCCGGGCGGTGGGCCTGCGCGGCCAGGCAACGCGGCTGCGCGTCGAGGAAGCGGTAGGCCTGCTGCTCGTCCAGTACGTGTTGCATCATGAAGGCGGTGCCGCCGCCGGGCACGTCCTCGTCGGCAAACAACACACGATTGGTTTTCTGGAGGCTGTCGGCGATTAGGTGGTCGGTGTCGAAGGGCAGCAGGGTTTGCACGTCGATAACCTCCACGGAAATACCCACTTCGGCCAGCTGCTTGGCAGCGTCCATCACGATGCGGCACATCGAGCCGTAGGTGACCACCGTTACGTCGGTGCCTTTTTTCAGCACCTCGGGGCGGCCCAGCGGCAGGGTGAATTCGCCCACGTTGCTGGGCGTTTTCTCTTTCAGGCGGTAGCCATTCAGGCATTCGATTACGATGGCGGGCTCGTCGCTGCGCAGCAGTGTGTTATAGAAGCCGGCGGCCTGCACCATGTTGCGCGGCACGCACAAATGGATGCCCCGGATACTGCCCAGAATCATCTGCATGGGCGAGCCGGAATGCCACACGCCCTCCAGCCGGTGCCCGCGCGTCCGTACGATGAGGGGAGCCTTCTGGCCGCCCTTGGTGCGGTATTGCAGGCAGGCCAGGTCGTCGCTCAGAATCTGGATGGCATACAGCAGATAATCAAGGTACTGGATTTCGGTAATCGGCCGCAAGCCTCGCAGCGCGGCCCCAATCCCCTGTCCCACAATGGTGCATTCGCGGATGCCGGTATCGGTCACGCGCAGCTCGCCAAATTTGTCCTGCAAGCCGGCAAAGGCTTGGTTTACGTCGCCAATCTTGCCCACGTCCTCGCCAATGGCGAATATTTTGGGGTCGCGCTGGAAGTTGGCGTCGAAGCAGGCTTGCAGCACCTCGCGGCCGTCCACCACGGGCGCATCGGCGGCGTAAGTGGCGGCCACTTCTTCGATGTTACCTACCGCCAGCTCGCTCTGGCTGAACAGGTTGGAGTTGTAGCGGTCGGCGTTTTCGGCCAGCAACTGCTCCAGGTGGCGCTGAACCGAGCGGCGGCCGAAGCTGCGCTTCTCGTTGCGCACAGCACGCAGCACGCGGCGCATTGTCCGAACAATATCGGCCCGGATGGGCGTGGGATTAGTTTTCAGCTGCTCCACCTGCTCGTGCAGCGTGTTTTCGGTGCCGGTGTCGGCCACCAGCTTCTCGAGCAGGGCCACGGCCTCGTCGCGCTCAGCTTTGATGGGGTCGAAGAAGGCGGCCCAGGCGGCGGTACGGGCCGTTTTAATAACGGCGGCGGCGGCTTTTTCGATTTCGTCCAGCTCCAGCTCAGTGGCGTGACCCTCGGCCAGCAGCCACTCGCGCAGCTTGTGCAGGCAGTCGTGGTCCTCTTCCCAGGTCAGGCGGTCCTTGCTCTTGTAGCGCTCGTGCGAGCCGCTGGTGCTGTGGCCCTGCGGCTGCGTGAGTTCCGTGACGTGGATGAGGACAGGGACGTGCTGCTCGCGGCACACGGCGGCGGCGCGCTGGTAGGTATCCACCAGTCCGGCGTAGTCCCAGCCCCGCACCACGTAAATCTCGAAGCCCGACTGGCCTTCGCCCTCGCGCTGCAAACCCATCATAATTTCGCTGATGCTTTGCTTGGTGGTCTGGTACTCAGCCGGAACGGAGATGCCGTAATGGTCGTCCCACACGCTCACCAGCATGGGCACTTGCAGCACGCCGGCGGCATTCAGAGCTTCAAAAAACATGCCCTCCGACGTGCTGGCGTTGCCGATGGTGCCGAAGGCTACTTCGTTGCCGTTGGTCGAAAGTGTGTCAAACTGGTGGAGCTCGGGGTTCTGGCGAAACAGCTTGGAGGCGTAGGCCAGGCCCAGCAGGCGCGGCATCTGGCCGGCGGTGGGCGAAATATCGGCCGAGGAGTTTTTGGTGTGGGCGAGGTCGGTCAGGTTGCCGTCGTCGTCCAGCATGCGGGTGGCGAAATGGCCGTTCATGGCGCGGCCGGCCGTGGCGGGCTCAGCTTCCACGTCGGGGTTGGCGTAGAGCTGGGCGAAATACTGCTCCCAGGTAAGCTGGCCGATGGCGGCCATAAACGTCTGGTCGCGGTAGTAGCCGGCGCGGAAGTCACCGTCCTGGAAGGCGCGGGCCATGGCCAGCTGCGGCACTTCCTTGCCATCGCCGAAGATGCCAAACTTGGCCTTGCCCATGAATACTTCTTTGCGGCCGGCCAGCGAGGCGTGGCGGCTTTCCCAGGCCAGGCGGTAATCGGTGAGGAAGTCGGCCTTGGTGAGGGGCGCGGCTAGCGTGGGCACGGCGGTTTCGGCTGCGGACATATAATAGGGGTCAGGATACGTGGGAATTCTGGAGCGGATAGGGCGAGCGGCCGGGGCCGTGCTGCAAAAATACGGAATCGGGGCCGGGTGGGTGGCGTGGCGGGGTTTGGCCGTATATTTGGGGTGCGGCGGTAATCGGTATTCCCTGCTGATTCTCAGCCCAACACTGTTGTTCACGGCTTTCTTTTTCTCCTTCAAAACCACCCGCCCCGGCTTTTGATTACCGGCTCAGGGTTTAGAAATCATGAAGAAACTCCTTACTATTTGCCTGCTGGCTTTGGCCGGCGCGGCCCACGCCCAGGGCGTGATGCAGTTCACAACCGACAACCACGACTTCGGCAACGTGCCCGAAGGCACGATGGCCATCCACGAGTTCAAGTTCAAAAACACCGGCAACCAGCCCGTTATCATTGCCAACGTGCAGGCCAGCTGCGGCTGCACCACGCCCGACTGGACCAAAACCCCGGTCCTGCCCGGCAAGATGGGCGTCATCAAAGCCATATACAGCAGTGCCGGCCGCCCCGGCGTGTTCAACAAAACGGTGACCGTGACCAGCAATGCCACCGAAGCCAGCAAGGTCCTCAGCATCAAAGGCACGGTGCTCACCAAAGACCAGATTAAGCCCACGCTCACGCCCGCCCAGCTGGCCGCCTCGCCCCACCTCGTGCTCGACCAAAGCACCCACGATTTTGGTAAGATGGAAGCCGGCCAGCAGCCCACCGCCCGCTTTACGGTGAAGAATACCGGCAAAACCGAGCTAGTGCTGGGCGCGCTCACCTCGGGCTGCTACTGCGTGGGCTACAAGAACAACCCCGCCCCCATCGCGCCCGGCCAGAGCGCCGTGGTGGAGCTGCTCTACAGCCAGCGCCAGCTCGGGCAGGTGAGCGACGCCGTAACCATCACCTCCAACGACGTGAGCGGCGACGCCAAAATCATGCTCAAGGCCAACATCGTGCGCGACCTCAGCGGCAACAGCATGGTGAAGGAAAGCGGCACGGCAGTTCCGTTTAAATAAGCACAATCTCCTGGATAGCCTATTGCCACGGGCTCCGGCGGCTGGCCAGCACTAATTGGTGCCGGGCCAGCTGCCGGAGCCCGTGGCTATTTCAGGAGCCTCCTTTCGTACTTTCAGCTGAACTGCCATCGGCTACCTCTACTGAGCCTTTTGTTATCAATATATAATAATGTATATTTATAATTGTTATATGCCTGCCAACGGCCGCTGGCTGTTGCAGAAACCACAGTTATTCCGTCAAGCGCCATGGCTTTTTTTGCACCTTCCGGGCGGCAAAGCCGCTTTCTTACGGCCACTGGCGGGCTGAAGTACGTGCTTGGCGGGGTGCTGCTGCTGCTCTTCGCGGTGGGCGGAGCGCCGGCCCCGCCCAAAAAGGGCCTGCGCACCAAAAACGTCATCATTGTGGTCATCGATGGCCCGCGCTATTCCGAGACGTGGGGCAACATTCCGGGCAACATTCCCAATATGTCGGGCAGCCTCAAGGCCAGGGGCGTGTATTTTTCTGCCTTTTATAACAACGGGTACACCTACACCAACTCCGGGCACACGGCCCTAACCACGGGCATCAACCAGCCCATTGACAACTTCGACAAGGAGTTTCCGCAACAGCCTTCCCTCTTTCAGTTGTGGCGCAAAGCCACCGGCAAACCCGCCACCGCCGCCTGGCTCATCACCAGCAAAGACAAGCTCTACATTCTGGCCAGTACCCTCAACCCCGAATGGAAGGACCAGTTCCCGCCTTCCGTCGACTGCGGCGTCAACGGCCCGGGCACCGGCTACCGCGCCGATTCCCTAACGCTGATAGCCGTCAAGCGCATTCTGACGCAGTACCAGCCCAACCTGGTGCTCATCAATTTTATGGAGCCCGACGGCTTTGCCCACGCCGGCAACTGGCCCAACTACATCCGCGGCATTGCGCGCGATGACCGTTATGTGATGCAGCTCTATGAGTTTTTGCAGAAGAACAAAGCCTACCGCAACAACACGGCGCTGTTCGTGACCAACGACCACGGCCGCCACCTCGACACCGTGCCGCCGGGGTGGACCGAGCACGGCGATGGCTGCGAGGGCTGCCGCCACATCAGCCTGCTGGCCTTGGGGCCGGATTTCAAAAAGGGCCGCACCGTGAAGGATACCTGCACCCTGGTCGACGTGCCGTCCACCGTGGCCTACATGCTGGGCATTCCCTTTGCCCAAGGCCAGGGCAAGTCGATTGAGGCGTTGTTTAAACGCTGATAACGTGTGTCCTCAGCCTGTTATTCCAGGCTGAGCCGTCAGTCACCGTCCTGGTTGAGTGCTTCGCCGGGCCGGATTTTCTTAAAGGGCCGCCCCGCGTTGGCCCACTGCCGTGATGATTTCTCTTCTGGTTCTGGTTTGTTACGGCCTGCTGCTTAGCCAGCCGGCATTGGCACTGGTTGGCTGGCCGGCGCAGGGGAAGGCATACGCCGCCGATAACCCCTTCTTTACCAGCGATGAAATCGTTGAGCTCACGCTCTCGCTGCCGCTGGAACAAGTCCTGAAAGACCGGGGCGCTAGTCCCGGGCTCCACCCGGCCTTGCTCTCCTACCGGGGTGCCAACGGCGGCACGCAAACGCTGGCCGTACAGGTGCGCGGCAACCGGCGCAAAGACCCCGCCGTGTGTGGCTTCCCGCCACTGCTGGTAAAGTTTCCGCCGCCCACCGGGCCAAGCGCCCTCTTTGGGCCGGTAGCCGAATTGAAACTAACCACCCACTGCCTCTCCGACGACTATACCCTGCGGGAATATTTGGTCTACAAGCTCTACAATGTGCTGACGGACTTGAGCTACCGGGTCCGGCTGTGCCGCATTACCTACCGGGATAACGGCGGACGGGCCAGCACTTCCGTGCATTACGGTTTCTTTCTGGAGAATACCGATGCCCTTGCGCGGCGCAATCAAACCACAGTGTTACCAAAACCATTGTTCATGGGCATGGAAAACCTGAACCAACCGGCCACGGCCACGATGGTCATCTTCCAATACATGATTGGCAACACAGATTGGTCGGTGCCCTACCGGCACAATACCAAGCTGCTGGTCCGGAGTCTGATTACCCCACCGCTACCGGTGGCCTTTGATTTCGATTACAGCGGGCTGGTGATGGCCCCGTACGCGGTGCCGCCCGAGCAGCTTGGTATCACGTCGGTGCGGCAGCGCCTGTTTCGCGGCTACTACTTCTCGCCGGAGACGTATGCCGCCGTTCGGGACCTTTTTAATTCCCGACGCGCCGCGCTCTACAACGTGTACCTGGCCTGTCCCTATCTCAGCCGGGATGAGCAGGAATTTGCTACGCACTATTTAAGTGAGTTTTATAAAATCCTCAACGACCCCAAAGACTTCGAACGCCAAATCGTGCGGATGGGGCGCCAAAACGAAAAAAGATATACCCAAATTCGGGGCTTCGATTAACCTCCGCACCGCTAAAATTGTCCGCAGATTGTAGCGGTTTACGCAGATTAGGACGGCCCCGGCTTTTTCCCTAATTGCCGGGAAGTCCTGCCAATTTGGCGGGGCTTTTTATGGAGCGATTTTGGATTAATGTCGGTACATTAATCCATTTGATTATCAGCTTCATCATGGCAAACGAAACCAGCAGCGCCGCACCCGTAGCCAGCGCCGCCTACGAAGTCCCGGCGCGAACCCGCATCGGCCACATTCATCTGCAAGTCACCGATATCGACAAAGCGCTGGGTTTTTACCGCGACATTCTGGGCTTCCAGGTGATGCAGCGGTTTGGGAATCAGGCGGCGTTTATTTCGGCCGGCGGCTACCATCACCACATCGGGCTCAATACCTGGAATAGCCTGGGCGGGCCGCCCGCCCGCAAGCAGGGCGCGGGGCTGTACCACACCGCCATTCTCTACGCCACGCGGGCCGAGCTGGCGGGCGCGCTCCGGCAACTGGTGGCCGCCAATTACCCCATCACCGGCTCGGCCGACCACGGCGTGTCGGAAGCCATTTACCTCGACGACCCCGACGGCAACGGCGTGGAGCTGTACTGGGACCGGCCCCGCGGGCAATGGCCCATGACGCCAGACGGCGAAGTGCAGATGTACACCCGCGCCCTGGACCTGAATGCGCTGCTGGCGGAAGCGTAGGCTGAACCAAATTTTGGCGCACCGGGTACTAGGCCCGCGCCCTATCTTTGCGGCTCGAAAGCTCACCTCCCCACTCCCATCACTTTCCCACTTCGCTCATGATTATTGGCGTTCCTAAGGAGATTAAAAATAATGAAAACCGCGTGGGCCTCACGCCCGCCGGCGTAGCTGAGCTGCGCAAGCACGGCCATACCCTGCTGGTGCAGCACACGGCCGGCGAAGGCTCGGGCTTCTCGGACGAGGAGTACCAGACGGCCGGCGCGACCATCCTCTCCACCATTGCCGAGGTGTACGGGCAGGCCGAGATGATTATCAAAGTGAAGGAGCCGATTGCTGAGGAGTACCCGCTCATCAAGGAGAACCAGCTGCTGTTCACGTACTTCCACTTTGCCAGCGGCGAGGAGCTGACCCACGCCATGATTGAGCGCAAGGCCATATGCCTGGCGTATGAGACGGTGGAACTCAGCAACCGCGCCCTGCCCCTGCTCATCCCGATGAGCGAAGTGGCCGGCCGCATGGCCCCGCAGGAAGGCGCCAAGTACCTGGAGAAACCTCTGAAAGGCCGCGGCATTCTGCTCGGCGGCGTGCCCGGCGTGAAGCCGGCCAACGTGCTGATACTGGGTGGCGGCGTGGTTGGCACGCAGGCCGCAAAAGTGGCCGCCGGCCTCGGTGCGCAGGTCACCATTATGGACGTTAGCCTGAACCGCCTGCGCGAACTGGACGACTTCATGCCCAAAAATGTGGTGACGCAGTATTCCAACGAGTACAACATCCGCGAAGCCATCAAAACCTCCGACCTGATTGTGGGCGCAGTGTTGATTCCCGGCGCGAAGGCCCCGCACCTCATCACCCGCGACATGCTGAAGACCATGCGTCCCGGCACCGTGGTCGTGGACGTGGCCGTGGACCAGGGCGGTTGCATCGAAACCTGCCACCCCACCACCCACGAAAACCCCACCTTCATCATCGACGACGTGGTGCATTACTGCGTGGCCAACATGCCCGGCGCGGTGCCCTACACCTCGACCCTGGCCCTGACCAACGCCACCCTGCCCTACGCCGTGAAACTGGCCAACCAGGGCTGGCAGGAAGCCTGCCGCCGCGACGAGGCCCTGCGCCTCGGCCTGAATGTGGTACACGGCGAAGTCGTGTACAAAGGCGTAGCCGATGCCTGGGGCCTGCCCTTGGTGAACGTGGAAACCGTGCTGGAGCTGGCGGCCGTATAGTTGTAAGTAGGGACTGTCATTGCGAGTGGAGCGCAGCGGAACGCGGCAATCTGTCCTTTCGATGCGACCAGCCTGATAATGCGATACCCATTTTATAGTAAAGCCCCGATACTGCGCAGTATCGGGGCTTTTCACATCTTTTAAGTTTGTCGCTTTGGGAGGACGGGTTGCCGCGTTTCGCTGCGCTCCACTCACAATGACAAACGCCTACTGACCTCATGTTTCCCTCTCCCAATATCCGCCTGCTGCTGCGCCGCTTTGCGCTGCTGATGGCCGTTTACACGCTGCTCCGCCTGGGCTTTTACTGCCTGAATCTGGTCACGTTCCGGGGCATTGAGGCGGGACCGGTGGCGCTGGCTTTTGTGCATGGGCTGCGGTTCGATGTGGCCGCGCTGCTGTGGCTGAACCTGCTGCTGGTGCTGCTGTCGCTGCTCGTGCCGGTGGGGTCGCGGAGCGGGCAGCAATGGCTGCGCGGGCTGTTTGTGCTGCTGAACGTGCCGGGGTTTTTAATTAACATCATTGACTGGGAGTACTTTAAATTTATCGGGCGGCGGCTGAGCAACGAGTGGAGCACCATTGGGCACGACATTGCCCAGCAGGCCGGGCAGATTGGCTTGCAATACTGGTACCTGGCCATTCCGCTTTTGGGGCTGGTGTACCTGCTGTGGCGGCTGTGCCCCATGCCCACGCCGGCCGAGCTGGTCGCGCCCGCCGGCCGCCGGCGCTGGGTGCAGCGCACCGTGGAGTTTCTGCTCACGGTGGGCCTGGTGGTGCTGGGCCTGCGCGGCGGCTGGCAGCTCAAGCCGCTGCGCACCGGCATTGCCTTCGAGCAACAGCCCGCCGTGCTCGGCCACCTGGCCCTGAACAGCACGTTTACGGTCCTGAAATCCTTCGATGAAGTGCAGGTTGACCGGGTGAGCTACTTTCCCACCACCACGGCGCTGCGCCCGGCCCTGAGCGCCGCCCCGCTGCCCGCCCGGACTACTGCCCCCGCCCCGCCCAACAACGTGGTGGTGCTGCTGCTCGAAAGCTTCGGCTCGGAGTATAACGGGGTGGAAAACGGCGGCCAGGGCAGCTTCACCCCCTTTTTCGATTCATTGGCCGCAGCTCCCGGCGCGCGGCTGATGCGGGAGAATTACGCCAACGGCCGCCGCTCCATCGAGGCGCTGCCGGCCGTGCTCTCGGGCCTGCCTTCGCTGATGGATGAGCCCTTTATCACCTCCAGCTTCCAGACGGCGGAGCTGCACGGGCTGGGCGAAATCCTGGGCCGCCACGGCTACAACACGGCCATGTACCACGCCGGCTCCAACGGCACCATGGGCTTCGATATGTTTGCCGGCATTGCCGGGATGCAGCATTACTACGGCCTGAACGAGTACCCCGGCGGCGGGGCCAGCCCCGACTACGACGGCCATTGGGGCATTTTCGATGAGCCCTACCTGCAATACTTTAACCAGCGGCTCACGGCTACCAAGCAGCCATTTATGGCCACGATATTCACGCTTAGCTCGCACGAGCCATTCTCGCTGCCGGCGAAGTACAAGGGTAAATTCGCGGCCGGCACCCAGCCCATTCACCCCACCATTGCTTACGCGGATATGGCGCTGCGGAAGTTTTTCGCGGCGGCCAGCCAGGAGCCGTGGTACGCGCACACGCTGTTCGTGCTCACGGCCGACCACACGTCGCAGTCGGACCGTGCCGGCTACCAGAACCCGCTGGGCGTGCACAAAACGCCGCTGCTATTTTTCCGTCCCGGCCAGCCGCTGCCAGCCGCCAACCCGCACCGCATCACGGAGCAGCTCGACGTGCCCGCCTCGGTGCTCGACGTGCTGGGCCTGACGCAGGAGCAAACGGCGCTGCTGCCCTTCGGCTCATCAGTGTTCGATACGGCCAGCCCGGGCCGGGCCATTTTCCGCGACGGCGACTCGTACTATCTCGTGCATTCCGACTTCGTGACCGAGTTGACGAACAAGAACGAAGTGCGCCTCTACCCCTACCAGACCCATTTTATTCCCAACGAGCCCGTGGCGCACCCGAACCCGGCGTTGGTGAAGAAATACGGGGACGAGCTCCGAGCCTGCGTGCAATTCTACGTGAACGGGCTGTTGGATAATCGCCTCTACAAATAGCTTCACAACACCTATTTACATTCAAAACGAACCCGAACTTGTTTTTTTCCGTTAAAGGCAACTCAAATATCATGCTTTAACCGGCGTGGGAATTTGTTTCACTCAACCTTTTCTGACCTATGAAAAAGCAACCCCTCATTCTCGCTTTGTTCCTCGCCGTCTGTGGTTTCTCGGCCAATGCCCAGAGCAGCACCAGCACGACCACCACGCGCCAGACCACGGTGACGCCCGCTCCGGCCACGTACCCGACGGCCACGCCCGCTCCCGCTTCCTCGACCACCACGGAATCGACCACAACCACCACTGACCCGGCTTCGACTACGGTAATCCAGGCAGCCCCAGCCGAAACCGTTATTCCCGCCGACACCAAGGTGAAGGACAAGCGCAACAAGACGAAAATCAAGCCGAAGAACTAAGGCGTTCAGCCCCTAGTTTTCAAGTTGAAAGGCCCGGTCGCAAGCAGTTGCGGCCGGGCTTTTTGCAATTCTTTTTTAAAGGCAATTTACTCATGAACAATTCGCTGAAGTTGTCAAATAGCATCTACGAAAGCTGGTATTTCCTCCAGACGCTCGTTGGTACGCATCACAAAATCCACCCGCCAGCAGTAATGAACCAGGCCGTTGGTGAGCAGCAGTAGCGGTGCCCCAATGGTCTGGTTGTAGGTAGTGGCCTGCCGGGCCACGGCCTGCGTGATGGGCACGGAGGGCGCTTTGCACTCCACCAGCAGCAGGGGCTGGCCGGCGGGGTCGAGGGCCAGCAGGTCGGTGCGCTTTTGGCGCTGGTTGTAGCGCAGGCCGCGCTCCAGAGCCAGCAGGCCGCGTGGGTAGCCCAGGTGGTTGATTAGGAAATGCACGACGTGCTGGCGCACCCACTCCTCGGGCGTGAGCACGACGTGTTTGCGCCGCAGCCCATCCCAGATGAGCGGTTGGTTTGTGGCCGATTGCGTAAGTTTGGCCTCGAAAGGCGGCAGGTCCAGGGCTTGCATCACCTCCAAAGGTAGGGGTCTGGTATCGAGTGACTGAGCAACTGAGTGGCTAAGTGACGCCGAAACGCATACCCTTTTCTCACTCCCGAACTTAGCCATTCAGCCACTCAAACACCTTTTATGAAGACCAAAGAAGAGATTGTTAATAACTGGCTGCCGCGCTACACCGGCGTGCCGCTGAGCGACTTCGGGCAGTACATTCTGCTCACCAATTTCAGCAATTACGTGTATATGTTTGCCGAGCAGTTTGACGTGGAAGTGCGCGGGCTGGACAAGCCCATGCAAACGGCCACGGCCCACGGCATCACCATCATCAACTTCGGCATGGGCTCGCCAATGGCGGCCACGGTCATGGATTTGCTTTCGGCCATCAAGCCCAAGGCGGCGTTGTTTCTGGGCAAATGCGGCGGCCTGAAAAAGACCAAGCTCGGCGACCTCGTGCTACCCATCGCGGCCATTCGCGGCGACGGTACTTCCGACGACTACCTGCCCAAGGAAATTCCGGCGCTGCCCTCCTTCCGCCTGCAACGCGCTGTTTCTTCCATGATTAAGAAGCACGAGCTGGACTACTACACCGGCACCGTGTACACCACCAACCGCCGCGTGTGGGAGCACGACCAGGATTTCAAGGACTACCTGCGCCGGGTGCGCGCCCTGGCCGTGGACATGGAAACGGCCACCATTTTCGTAGTCGGTTTCATGAACGACATTCCGCACGGCGCGCTGCTGCTGGTGAGCGACAACCCGATGACCCCCGAAGGCGTGAAAACCTCGGAATCGGACTCGAAAGTGACCACCGATTTCGTGAAGCGCCACCTGCAAATCGGCATCGAATCGCTGCAGGAGCTGCAGTTCTCGGGCGAGTCGGTGAAGCACATGCGCTTCGAGTAGAAAGCGCACATTTTTGCGGATTCTATCGATTTCGTAGCCCGTCATGCAGAGTGCAGCGAAGCATCTTACCCGCCACCCCTAATCCTTTCGAATGGATTACTATTGTGGTAAAGATGCTTCGCTGCGTTCTGCATGACGGGCCTTTTTTGTCATAATTCCCGCCTGCCCATGCACACATCAATACCTGAATTATCTCAAAAACTCGCCGCCTCCCTCCTAGCCCTAGCGCTGCTCAGCGGCTGCGGAGCCAAGCGCGAAGCTGTGGATTTGCTGGTGACCAACGCCACGGTTTATACCGTCGATTCGACCTTTTCGAAAGCCGAAGCTTTTGCGGTGAAAGATGGCAAATTCGTGGCCGTTGGCCCGGCCGCTGAGTTGAAAGCGAAGTACCAGGCGACGCAGGAAGTGGACGCGGGCGGCAAGTTTATCTATCCCGGTTTTTACGACGCGCACTGCCACTTCTATCGCTACGCCCTGGCCCTGCCCAGTGCCGATTTGGTGGGTACGAACTCTTGGAAAGAGGTGATTCAGAAGCTGCAGCAGAACCGGAAGAAATACCCGCAGGCCGCCTGGCTCACGGGCCGCGGCTGGGACCAAAACGACTGGCCCACCAAGCAGTTCCCGACCAAAGACACGCTCGACCAGCTGTTTCCCGACGTGCCAGTGCTGCTTGTCCGCGTGGACGGCCACGCCGCGCTCGTGAACCAGAAGGCGCTGGATTTGGCTGGTGTCACGGCCCGCACGCCCATCAGCGGCGGCATTATTACGCGCGATGCGCAAGGCCGCCTAACGGGCCTGCTGGTTGATAACGCCACGCGCCTCGTGAGCAGCAAAATCCCCGACCCGGCTCCTGCCCAGGCCGCTCAACTCCTGCTGCAAGCCCAGCAAAACTGCCTGGCCGTGGGCCTCACCAGCCTCGCCGATGCCGGGCTAGACAAAGCCAACATCGACCAGATGGCGGCCTTGCAGCAGCAAAAGAAGCTACACCTGCGCCTCTACGCCATGCTGAACCCGACGCCGACCAACCGCGCCTACTACCTCAAAAATGGCCCGGTTCTCACCGACCAGCTCACTATCAATTCCTTCAAAGTGTACGCCGACGGCGCGCTCGGTTCGCGCGGGGCCTGCCTGGTGAACCCGTACGCCGACCGGCCCAAGGAAACCGGCTTCCTGCTTTCCACCGAAAAAGAGTACCGCGCCCTGGCCAAGGAGATTGCCGCCTCCAAGTTCCAAATGAACACCCACGCCATTGGCGACTCGGCCAACCGCATCATCCTCAATATCTACGGTGAGGCGTTGAAGGGCCAGAAAGACCGGCGCTGGCGCATCGAACACGCCCAGGTTGTGACGCCGGCAGACATGCCCAAGTTCGGGCAGTTCGGCATTGTGCCCTCGGTGCAGCCCACCCACGCCACGTCCGATATGTATTGGGCCGGCGAACGGTTGGGCGCGGCCCGCCTGAAAACGGCCTACGCCTACGCCGAATTGCTGAAACAGTACGGCCAGCTGGCCCTGGGTTCCGACTTTCCGGTAGAGAATATCAACCCGCTGTTCGGCTTCCACTCGGCCGTAGCCCGGCAGGATGCGAAGAACTTTCCCAAAGGCGGCTTCCAGATGGAAAACGCCATTACCCGCGAGCAGGCCTTGCGCGGCATGACCACCTGGGCCGCCCACGCCGCCTTCGAGGAGAAGCGCAAAGGCCAGATTAAACCCGGTATGCTGGCCGATTTCGTGGTGCTGGATACTGACTTGCTGACGGCCCCGAACGAGAAATTGCGCGGCGCGCAGGTGCTGCAAACGTGGATTGGCGGCGAGCGGGTATTCGGGCGGAAATAATCATTCCCCAAAGTCAAAAGGCCTGCTGAACAATGTTCCGCAGGCCTTTTTAGGTTATTACGATGGGCCGGCGCTACCGCTGCGGAGCTTCGTCGGCCGAGCCGCCGTAGATGGCGGGCACCGGAATATCGAGCAGGCGCAGGTACACGCTCATCTGGCCGCGATGGTGGATGAGGTGGTTGAGCACCATCACGCGGGCCACCATAATGCGGGGCATGGCCATGATGGTTTGCTCGCCCCGGTTCATGCTCCACATCTCCCAAAAAGTGGCGTCGTCGATGTCGGACAGGGCCTTGTGCAGGTTTTCGCCGTTTATATCAAAGCGGCGCAATACCTCGTCGGTGTGGGTGGGCGACGGGGGCATTTGCACGGTGGCCATGTCGGTGGTAGCTCCACCCAGCGACATCTGCAGGAAACCCACCAGGTTGGCCATGTGCGAAGCCAGGGTGCCCAGCTTCATGCTTTTGGGGTGGGGCTGCCAGTCGAACTTGTCGGTAGGCACGCGCTCCAGGAGGCGGCGGGTCAGGGCCAGCTCGCGCTGGGCTTCCTGGGCCAGGGCGGCCTGTGGGGTGAGACGGGTGGGGGCGGTGGTTTCGCTCATGAAACAGAAAAAATGGGAGTGGGAAGAAAGTTGAACGGGCAGCCAATGACCGCCCGTTTGGCTGAGACGGACGAGGGCCGGTTTTACTTCAGGGTGCTCGGGGTGCTATCCATGGCCGAGGCGGGCGGCGGGCCCGGAAATGCGGGGACCACCACGTCTTCGCGCAGCTTCTTGCCGCGCAGCTGGAGCAGGAAATACAGGCCCAGGATGAAGAACACAATGAGGGCTAGCAGGCTGTTGCGCATCGAACCGGTGACCTGGTTGATGATGCCGAATGTGGCCGTGCCAATCACGATGCTCAGCTTCTCGGTCACATCGAAAAAGCTGAAGAAGGCGGCCGAATTAGGCGTATTCTCAGGAATGATTTTGGAGTAGGTGCTGCGGCTCAGGCTCTGGATAGCACCCATTGTCAGGCCAATAACCGCCGCCAGCGCGTAGAAGCTCCAGCCAGCCTGCACGAAGTAACCGGCAATGCAAATCAGCATCCAAATGAACACCGACCAGCTCAGGGCGCGCGTATTGCCGATGCGCTCGGAGAGCTTAGCGAACAGGTAAGCGCCCGCAATGGCCACCACCTGCAACAGCAGAATGGTGAGGATGAGCGCGCCCGATTCGAGGTGCAATTCATCGGTACCGAAGAGGGTGGCCACGTACATCACCGTTTGCACGCCCATGTTGTAGGTGAAATAGGCGAGCAGGAATTTCTTCACGTTGGGCAGCTGCTTGAGCTGGTCCCACACCTTGCCCAACTCGTGGAAACCGTTGAGCAACCAGCCGCCTTTGGCTTCGGGGGCATCGGCGGGGCGGCCCCGGTCGGACGGCAGCGTGGCGAAGGGAATCTGGGCAAAGCCGGCCCACCACAGGCCGGTGAGCAGGAACGAAATCTGGGCGGCGCGCTCGGCCCCGATGCCGATTTTATCGTGAAACTGGTTTATCACCAGGCAGGTCACCAACAGAATAACCGAGCCGATATAGCCCATCGAAAAGCCTTTGGCCGAGAGCGAATCAAACTTCTCTTCCGAAGAAATTTCGGGCAGGTAGGAATTGTAGAACACGATGCTGCCCGAAAAGCCCACCGTGGCCGCCACGAAAATGAACGTGGACAAGGTGAGCGTGGCCGGCGAAAAGAAGTACAGCCCCGCGCACGACACCGCCCCGATGTAGCAGAAGATTTGCAGGAACAGCTTCTTGCGGCCCGAAAAGTCAGCCAGCGAGGTGAGGAACGGGCTGACGATGGCAATGAGCAGGAACGACACCGAAATGGCGTAGTTCAGCAGCGACGAGCCGGGCACCATCATGCCTAGGAAGCTCACGGGGCTCTGGCCGCTGTCGGTGTGCGTTATCTGTTTGATGACGCTGGACCAGTAAATCGGGAAAATGGAGCTGGTGATTACCAGAGGGTACACCGAGTTGGCCCAGTCGTAGAACGTCCAGCCGGTGGTGATGCGCTTGTTGTCTTTTTCGACCGCGCCAGCGGCGGCGGCGGGGAGCGTCGGGGTTGGGGTCATAAGTGAGCGCTGAGAAGGTTAGGGATTGCGCCGGGGAAGGTAACGGGTTTTTACGGTTGGGGTTGGGAAGGAGGCGTTACCGTTGGGGCAGGTGCGGGAAGTTGGCGCGCATCATGCCGGCAAACTCGGCATTGCCGAAGGCCGCTTCCTGCCAGAGCGCCCGCGCCCAGGCTACCTCGGCCACGCCTTCGGCAAAGGTGAAATTAAAGTCCCGCAGAAACTTGGCCGCCGCCCGGTTTAAAGGACGGCTCATGCGCAAGTCGCCTATCTGCCGAGCGTACTGGAGCAGTTTCAGATGATTGATGCGGCGCTGAATCAATTCGGGCCGGTCCAGGCCGAACGCCTTAATGCATTCGTCGCCCCGGTCGGTTAAGAATTTGATGGTGTCTTGTGCAAATGTCAGATGAGCAGCCGGGTCTTCCGTCGCGGGGTCCACCAACAGCGGCTCTTCCAGCGTCAGCACGTCGGCATGACTCAGCGCCCGGGCGGCTGAATTGCGCAGCGGGAAGTAATTGGTCTTGTACTTCTGATTGCAGTAGATGCAGGCGTAGTACAGGTTGCTCCATTCGTAGGCCAGCCAGTAGTAGCCGGGCTTTTCCAAGGGGCCGTTCAGGGTTTGCTGCACGCCGCCTTTGGGCCGAAAGTGCTCTACGTCGCCGTAGTTATCGGTGGGCTTCCATTCGCAATAGCAGCACTTGTCGTGTTGGTCGTACTGGAGGCGCTCCTTTACCCGCGCATCGTTGTAGATGCCCTTTTTGGAATCCAGCAGCTTGCTTCCCAACTGCTGGCAGGCAGCCGGGTCGGCTTCCTGAGCTTCTTTGAGCTTGGCTAAGTGCCTTGCCCCGCTGCTGCCCAGTGGCGCAGGAGGCGGCTGGCTTTTCACAACCCGAATCATGACAACGAGGGTTATTGTTCGTCCAGATTCAGGTTGCGCGCGAGGCGGGCCAGCAGGTCCTCGGCCCGGCGCTCGGGGCGGGTGGTGCCCACGGGCTGGTCGGCGAACAGGGCATTCAGGCGCTCCAGCTCAGCTTTATCTTTGGCGGTGGGGCGCTTCTTTAGTAGCAGCTCGTTGCGGCGTTTCAGGTCGGCTTCGGTTTGGGGCGAGAGCGGGGACGTGTCCTCGAATAGCTCGCTGCTGAGGATTTGCTCGATGCGCCAGCGCCGCACGTCGGGCAGGTCGGGTACCACCACGGTCTGGTCGCCTTCGCGGCGCAGCAGCACCACGTTGGCCCCGGCGTCGCCGGCGGCCTGCACCACCAGCGGGCTGTGGGCAGTGGCAATGAACTGCGTGTTCTTAAAAATCCCGCTCAGGAAGCCGATGAGCTTGCGCTGCCATTCCGGGTGCAGGTGCAGGTCGATTTCATCGATGAGCACGATGGCGGGCTCTTCCAGCGGGTTCGCGCTCTCGGGGTAGCGGATGAAGAGCTTGCTGGCGAAGTCGGTGAGCCACACCACCAGGGTTTGGTAGCCCAGGCTCATGTCGCGCAGGCGCACCCAGCCGTAAGGGGTTTCTAATTCTAAGTATTGTTGATAGCCTTTGCTGGAAATACGGATATTGGTTACTTCAAGCAAGACCAATAGCAAAGCTTTTCGCACTTGTTCTAAACACTTTGCTGCTTGTACGTCTCCTTTAAGTGAACTGTATTCCATCTGCAAGAACCATTCTTCAGGATTCAGTAAATCCGCACGGTCATTAAACAAACTGATACAAGTATCAACATTAACTGGTGCCTCACTAAGCATAGAGTTTCCCGTGGTACGCCCAGCACCATAACCGTAACATTTGAGCCCTATTTCATTCTCATTAAATAGCAGGGCGCTTCCGAGAGTATAATTACCTTTTTTGTCGACTCCATAGGTAATTGACGTTTCTTCAACCCAAACTAAGTAATCCCGATTTATCGGCTTAACTAGTTTTTCGTTGTATTGAACTCCTGCACGTATGGTTGTTTGGGTAGCAACATTTCTATTAGGAACCCATTCTGAATATTCTGATTTATATAATGCTGGAGCGTAGCTTGTCGAATCAAATGGTGTTGACTTATGAGTAGGTCTTGACCCCGCCAACGCCTTCAACACCGTCGTCTTCCCCACCCCATTATCCCCGAGAATAATCGTCCACTGCGCCGGCCTTCCATCGGGGCGGGCGAAGGAAATCGTCTGCTTCTCCCCGAAGCTGCGCACGTTTTCCAGGCTCAGGGACAGGAAGTAGGCGGGGGGCGGCGAAGTGGGTTGGTCGGTCATCAGGAGAAGAAGCGGGGCGAGGCAGGCAGGCCCCAAAAGTAGCAGGCCCGCCGGGTTTGGGCCGGGCGGCGGGGCAATTGGCCAATTCACGGGGAGGTGGGTTCGCGTCCAGCCAGTAGCCACGGTGGGGTGAGGGCTGGCCAAAACCACCCACTGGGCCAGATTACCAAATCAATACCCACCACGATAAATCTGGCAATTCACCGGGATTCACCCCCGGAAAGTCAGACCCTGCCCCCAGCAGGGTCTTTTGCTGTCCGGCAGTAGTTGTTTTTCCCCACCTCCACCCTGTTTCATGCGTCGTACCCTTACGCGTTGACTTTGCCTGGGCAGTGCCTTATTTGCCTTTTCTGATGCCGTGGCCGGCACGCCGCCTGTGGCCCACGTGCCCACCCTCACCGACGTGCGCTACCAGCCAGTTCTACCCCGGCACCGACCTGCGCCTGTACGCGCGTGGGGCCGTGATGGAGTACGATTTCGAGCTGGCCGCCGGGGCAGATGCCGCCCGCATTAAGTTGCGCTAAGAGGGCGAGGAGTCGCTGACCGTGGTAGGTGGTGCCCTGCAAATCGGCATCAGCGTTGGCCGCGCCGCGTTACGGAGCAGCAGCCGTATGCGTACCAGGTGGTGGACGGCCGCCGCGTGGCCGTGCCCTGCCGCTACGTGCTGGGGCCGCAGCGCACGGTGAGCTTCGGCCTGCCGAAGGGCTACGACCATCCACCCCCATTCCCCAACACCTTCTTCTTCAACCAGGCCCGCACCGGCTCGTCGTAAAATTTCAAGCAAGCGTAGGCAATGGTTACGGCGGCCAGAAAGACCAGCGCCGCCACGGGCCAGCCGTTGCGCAGGGGCACTTTATTCGCCGCTACCCAGGCCGTGTAGGTGTAGATGAGCGGGTAGTGCGTGATGTAAATCGGGTACGAAATATCGCCCAGGAAGCGGCATAGCCGCTGGGCCGGGGCTGAGCGTACCACGCCGCTGGCCCCCAGGAAGATGATGCCGGGGAAGACGATAATTATGCTCAGCGCATCATAAAGCCCATTTTGCCACAGGTGCGCGGGGCTGCCGATGCGGGGCATGGCCAGCACGCCCACCACCAACAGGCTGCTCCACCCAAAGGCATTCCGGATTCCCGTGCGCAGCCGGGCCAGCCGAAACAGCAGCAGCCCCGCAAAAAACGGATACATCATGCGGGCGAACCCGATGTGCAGCTGCTCCGGCTCCAGCGACCAGCCGCCAATGACATCGCCCGCGGGACTGGTGACGGCCAGGTGCAGCAGCGCCCCCGCCGCCAGCGCCACCAGCACGGCCAGGGCCACGTTTGAGAAGCGGCGCACCACTGTGGCGTACAAGACGTTGGCCACGTACTCGTAGAACAGCGACCAGCCCGGCCCGTTGAGCGGGTAGGTTTCGTGCCAGCCCCGAATGTCGAGGGCGGGCGGCACCGGCACCATCATGCAGCCAATGAGCATGACGAGTAGCACCAGCCACCCCGGCGTCTGGCCGATGGCGGGCCACAAGCTACCCGCCTGGAAGTAGAAAAACCCCGCCCCAATCACCATTCCCATTACCACCATCGGCTGCAGCCGCACCAGCCGCCGCTTGAAGAAACCGCCCACCGTCATCCTGCCCCATCGGTCGTCGTAGGCGTAGCCAATCACAAACCCAGACAGCAAAAAGAAGAAATCAACCGCCAGGTAGCCGTGGTTGATAAGCTGGTCGAGGTGGCTGGTGGCGTGGGCCTCGCACAGGTGAAACGCCACCACCACCAGGGCCGCCACGCCCCGCAGGCCATCGAGGATGGGATAATGGGGCTTGGCGGGGAGCGGCGTGGGCTGCATGCGGGTGGGAAGTTGGGAGTTACGGCAAAGCGTCGCTTTTAATGACCGTAAACTTAGCTCTGCTCAGCGAATCGGTTTAGACCATCGCCCTTGCGAATAAGCCCCGCCCACATGTGAGATATTTCCTGGTGCCCGAGGTGTAATGCACTGCCGGGGCCAGCAATAAATAGGCTACCTCCAGCAACCTTATTTCCTTCGTCATGCACTTCGTCCCGTACGCGCCCCCTGCTGACCACTGCAACCAGCCTCCCGTGCAGGGCAAGCGAGCCAACCGCCTGGCCCTGGCCCTCTTTGCGTTTGCGTCCCTGGCTGGGCTACTGGTAAAGTATTTGCCCTGGTGAAGCCCGCGCCGCGCCAGGTCACGGGGCTTTTTTCGGCACCCAGACACACAAAAACGAAAGGCCGGCTTCTCCCGAAAAAGCAAATACCCCGTTCCCAGGCCGGAAACGGGGTATTTCGTTGAGGGGATGGGATTCGAACCCACGATGAGCTTTTGACCCATACACACTTTCCAGGCGTGCTCCTTCGACCACTCGGACACCCCTCAAGGATGGTGGTTGATGGGGCAAAGATAGGGGGAGAAATGAGTTAAAAGGTAGGAGTTAAGAGTTAAGAGTTGCTGTTCTGCTAACTTTTAACTCATTTTCTCTAACTCTTAACTCATTTTCAAAGCGTTATCTCGCCGCGCAAGTCGGTGGCCAGCAGCTCACGGGTGCGGGCTTCGCTCACGCCCAGGCCCAGCACGAACATGAGCTTGGTCACGGCCGCCTCGGTCGTAATGTCATCGCCGCCCACGATGCCCATTTCCGCGAAGCGGGCGCTGGTTTCGTACTTGCCCTGCACCACGCGGCCTTCCTCGCACTGGCTCACGTTGAGGAGCCACACGCCGCGCTGGCGGGCGTCGGCCAGACAATCCAGGAACCACCCGGCGGTGGGCGCATTGCCCGAGCCGTAGGTTTCGAGGACGCAGCCGCGCAGGCCCGGTACGTGCAGCACGGCCGAAACCACCGCCTCTGTGATACCCGGAAATAGCGGCAGCACGGCCACGCCGGTTTCGAGCTGCTGGTGGACTATTAGGCGGGCACCGGGCAGCAGCCGAATACTTTTGTCGTCGAACTCCAGGCCGATGCCGGCGCGGGCCAGCGGCGGGTAATTCTCGCTTTTGAAGGCGGCGAATTGCTGGCTCTCTACCTTCTTGGCCCGTGTGCCGCGAATGAGCACGTCGTTGAAAAACACGCACACCTCGGGCACGCGCACGGTGTGGGCGCGGGGGTGGCGGGCGGCCGCAATTTCCAGGGCCGTGATGAGGTTGCGCTGGGCATCGGAGCGGTTGGCCCCCACCGGCACCTGCGCCCCGGTGAACACCACCGGCTTGCCCAGATGCTCCAGAGTGTAGCTCAGCGCCGCCGCCGAATAAGCCATGGTATCGGTGCCGTGCAGCACCACGAAGCCGTCGAAATCAGCATAGTGCCGGCCAATGAGCTGGGCCAGAAAGAGCCAGTCGGCGGGCGTCACATTGCTGCTGTCGATGGGTTCGGGCAGGCTCAGCAGCGCCAGCCGGAAGGGCAGGCGCGTGAGCTCGGGCATCTTGCGGTCGAGCCGGCCGAACTGCATGGGCACCAGGTCGCCGGCGCGGCTCAGGGCCATGCCCACCGTGCCGCCAGTGTAGATGATGAGCAGGCGCGGGGCGGTGGTATCGGCCACGTCGGCGCGGGTGGGCAGGGGCAGCAGGGGCAGGTCGAGGTCGGGCATGGGGCGGGCGGCGGGAAGCGGGCGGGGGTAGCTTCAGGGCTGGACGAAGGTAGGGCGCTTGATTTTTTCTCCAACAAGCAGCCCCGTTCCCCCGTCCCCCGTATTGCCAGCGGCCCCCTTACCTATTTACATGAATTCACCCGACTCCTCCCCTGCCAAACCCGTTGCCGACGTCATCATCATTGGCGCGGGCATCATGAGCGCCACGCTCGGCGTACTGCTTAAAGCGCTGGACCCCAGCCTCACCATCAGCGGCTACGAGCGGCTGGATGCCGTGGCCGCCGAAAGCTCCGATGCCTGGAACAACGCCGGTACCGGCCACTCGGCCTTCTGCGAGCTCAACTACACGCCCGAGCGGCCCGATGGCTCGATTGACATCAGCAAAGCCGATAAAATTGCCGAGCAGTTTGAGCTGAGCAAGCAGCTCTGGGCCTCGCTGGTGCAGGAAGGCCAGCTGCCCGACCCCACGGCCTTCATCCACAGCATTCCGCACATGAGCTTCGTGTGGGGCGATGCCAACGTGGAATACCTGCGCAAGCGCCACGCCGCGCTGCTGCACTCGCCCCTGTTTCAGGGCATGGAATTTAGCACTGACCCGGCCAAAATCACCGAGTGGATTCCGCTGGTGATGGACGGGCGCGACCCGGCCCAGTCGGTGGCCGCCACGCGCATGGCCGTGGGCACCGACGTGAATTTCGGCGCCCTTACCCGCGCGTTATCGGATTATCTAAAGAGCCTGCCGGGCGTGGATTTGCACCTGGGCCACGAGGTGGAGGATTTCCGGCACAAGGACGACGGCATCTGGCGGCTCAAGGTGAAGGAGTTGGCCACCGGCCAGAGCCGTATTGTACGGGGGCGCTTCGTGTTCATTGGGGCCGGTGGGGGCTCGCTGCCGCTGCTCGAAAAGTCGGGGATTCCGGAGGCCAACGGCTTCGGCGGCTTCCCCGTGAGCGGGCAGTGGCTGAAGTGCCAGAACCCCGCCGTGATTGCCCGGCACGAAGCTAAAGTGTACGGCAAGCCCGCCGTGGGCTCGCCGCCCATGTCAATGCCCCACCTCGACACCCGCCAGATAAACGGCCGCAAAGAGCTGCTGTTCGGGCCTTACGCGGGCTTCAGCACCAAGTTTCTGAAGAAGGGCTCGTACACCGATTTATTCAAATCCATCGAGCTGGGCAACATTCGGCCGCTGCTCTACGCCGGGGCGCGCAACATGGGCCTCACCAAATACCTTATCGGTCAGGTGCTGCAAACGCCCCAGGAACGCACCGCCGCCCTGCGCGAATATTATCCCGAGGCCGACCCCGCCGACTGGCAGCTCGGAGTGGCCGGCCAGCGCGTGCAGGTCATCAAAAAGGACAAGAAGGAAGGCGGCGTGCTCGAATTTGGCACTGAGATGGTGACGGCCGCCGACGGCTCTATTGCCGCACTGCTGGGCGCTTCACCGGGAGCCAGCACGGCCGTGGCCATCATGCTGGAGCTGGTGCAGAAGTGCTTCCCCGAGCGCGCCGCCTCGCCCGAGTGGCAGGCCCGGTTCCGGCAGTTGGTGCCTTCCTTCGGCCAGAAGCTGGCCGATAATCCGGCCCTGGCCGCTGCCGTGCGCGAGCACAGCCGCGAAGTGCTGCGGTTAGAGGCGTGAGGAATCGGCCTTAACCTATAACAAAACATCCGTCATGCTTCGCTGGGCTCTGCATGACGGATGTTTTTTTCAGGTTTATTACCAGCTACTACCGGTTGTTCATCATCCGAAACTGCTCGTCGAGCTCGGCCCGTGAGGCCAAGCGCGACTTTTCGGAGCTGCCGTAGCCCACTTCCTGCTCGCCGGCCGCCAGCCGCGCCATTACCGAATCGGCAAACTCGTCCACGTTCACGCCGAAGGTGTGCAGGCCCGGCCCGCCGAGGTCGGTATCCACGGCCGGGGGCACGATTTCGAGCACCGAAACGCCCGTGGGAGCCAGCTGGTGGCGTAGCGAGAGCGTGAACGAATGCAGCGCTGCTTTGGTGGCGCTATAAATGGGCACGAACGCGGCCGGCGCAAACGACAGGCCCGAGGTGACATTGATAATGGCCGCGCCCGGCTGCCGGCGCAGGTGCGGCACCAGCAACGTAGCTAAGTGAATGGGCGCTTCCACGTTGATAACCAGCTCCTCGCGGCGCTGCTCCCAGTCGGTGGCGGCGTCCTCGGCCAGCTGGATGCGGTTCTGGATGCCGGCGTTGTTCACCAGCACGTTGAGGGCCGGGTATTCGGCGGTGGCCCAGCGCACCAGCTCGGTGCGTTCGGTCACGTCGGCCACGTTGGCTTGGCGCGTAATCAGGCCGGGGTAGCGCTGTTGGGCTTCAGCCAGCTTATCGGCGCGCCGTCCCACGATGATGACGGTGCTGCCGGCTTGCAGGAAACGTATCGCGAGGGCCAGGCCGATGCCCGATGCGCCGCCGGTAAGCAGGATGGTGTTGGTGGCTAAGTTCATGACGGGAATTAGGGTTTTTTAAGGAGCAGGCCGCTAACAAGCCAGCCGCCCGATTGGTTAGCAAAACAGCTCCGTAGCGCCTTATCTTGCGGGCTTATTGCCGGGCTTATCAAGCCGGCCCTCCCCTTTTTTGTATGATTAAACTGGAACCCTTCACCTCCGACGATTTCACCCAGCTCATGGAATGGGTCGACGACGAGCGGTTGATGAAAGAGTGGAGCGGCTCGATGTTTTCCTTCCCCCTCACCGAGGCCGGCCTGAGCTGGTACATCGAAGGCTCGAACGACGTGAACGACCCCAACGTCTTCATCTACAAAGCGGTGGATTCTAAAACCAGAGTCACCGTCGGGCATATTTCGCTGGGCGGCATCAGCGAGCGCGACCGGGCCGGGCGCATCACCCGGGTGCTGGTGGGCAACACCACTGAGCGCCGCCGGGGCATCTGCCAGGGCATGGTAAAGGCGCTTTTGCGCATCGGGTTCGAGGACCTGAAATTGCACCGCATCAGCCTGGGCGTCTACGATTTCAACCACGCGGCCATCAACTGCTACCTCAAGTGCGGCTTCCAGCAGGAGGGCGTGATGCGCGACGTGGTGCGCCACGGCGACGGCTACTGGACACTCATCGAAATGGGTATTCTGGAGGATGAGTGGCGGGCAATTCACCCAGCGCATCCGGCAGTTTAGGTCCTTCCATAGGACGAGTATATCTCAAGAACGTCATGCTGAGCGCAGCCGCAGCATCGCTACCGCAATAGTAAATGAATTACTTGCAGGTAGAGATGCTTCGACCCCGCTCAGCATGACGTTGCTTTTCAGCACTTTACTCCCTGACTAGTCCAGAAACTGCGCCCCCGTGAGCACCTCGCTCAGCGCCCAGAGCCGGGCGGCACTTTCGGGCGTATTGAAGGAGCTTTTTACGGGCTCGGCTCTTTTCTTATCGAAGTAGCCGCCGCTAACGGCCGCCACCGCGGGCGAGGAGGCTAGGAAAATACTGGTTTCAGCCCCTTTCGCCGTCGAAATCATGAAAGGACGACCCAGCTGCGTGAGCAGGCTCATCAGGCCGCCGGAGCTGCTGCCGAAACCGCTGGCCACCACGCCGGGGTGCAGCACGTTGGTGGTCACGTTGGTGATGCCGTGGGTGCGCAGGCGGCGGGCCAGCTCCTGCGTAAACATGATGTTGTAGAGCTTGGTATTAGCGTACACGCGCAACGCTCCGTAGCCCCGCGCCGACTGAAAATCAGCCAAATCCGGCCGGGCAATGCGGTACGCTTCCGAGGCCACATTGACTACGCGAGCGGCCGGGCTGGCCTTGAGCTTGTCGAAGAGCAGGGCCGTGAGCAGGAATGGTCCGAGGTGGTTGGTGGCCACGCCCATCTCGTTGCCATCGGGCGAAAGCTGGCGCTCGGCCCCAAAAATCAGCCCGGCATTGTTCACCAGCACGTCGAGGCGCGGGTAGCGGGCGTTGAACTCGGCGGCGGCGCGGCGCACCTGGCCCAGGTCGGCGAGGTCGGCCAGCAGCACGTCGACGTGGTCGTGGCCAGCGGCGGCTTTGATTTCCGCCTGGGTATCGGCCGCTTTTTCGGCGCTGCGGGCCAGGATGACGACGTGGGCACCCATTTTGGCCAGCTCGGTGGCCGTGACTTTGCCGATGCCGGACGTGGCACCGGTGACGAGGATTATCTGGTTTTGAAGGTCGGGCATGATGGAGAAACGTATGTTCGTACCAGCGTAAACGTAACTCCCGGCCAGATGCTTGGTTTTGCTGCTAAATTCCCCCCAGCTGTCTCCTCTATTCCCATTTCCTGCCTCATGAAAGCGCTGCTACTCATCGATATTCAAAACGATTTCCTGCCTGGCGGCCGGCTGGCCGTGCCCGAGGGCGACGCCATCATTCCGCTGGTGAATGCGTTACAGCCGCATTTCGAGCTGGTGGTGGCAACCCAGGACTGGCACCCGGCCGGCCACGAGAGCTTTGCCAGCAGCCACGTCGGCCGCAGCCAGTTTGAGCAGATTGACCTGCACGGCCTGCCCCAGGTGCTCTGGCCCGACCACTGTACCCAGGCCAGCGAAGGGGCCGAACTGGCCCCCGCCCTGCACACCGAGCGCATTGAGGCCATCTTCCGCAAGGGAATGAATCCGGAAATCGACAGCTACAGCGCGTTTTTCGACAATGACCACCGCAAAAGCACCGGCCTGGCCGACTACCTGCGCGGCCGGGGCGTGACCGAAGTTTTCGTGGCTGGCCTAGCCGCCGACTACTGCGTGTACTACTCCGCGCTCGATGCGCTGGAAGCGGGTTTTACCACCACCGTCCTCATCGATGCCACCCGCGCCATTTCAGGCGAGGGCTGGGAGGCGGCGCAGGCTGACTTACAAGCAAAAGGGGCTCACCTTATGGCAAGCCCATCCCTTCTTTCGGCGGCAGCATCCTGAGGGCAAGCCGGTTGCTATAGCTTCAGTAGCTTCACGGTGGCGGTGCCGCTGGCCGTGCTGGCGCGCAACGTGTAGAGGCCCGCCGCGCCAGACAGCGGCACGCTGAGGCGCGTGGTGCAGCCCGCCGGCACGGTTTGACGCCACACTACGGCCCCCAGCGCGTTGTTCACCTGCACCGTTACGGGCTGATTCTGGGCACCCTGGATTTCGATTTCGGCCCGGCCGCCGGGCACGGGGTTGCCGAACACCCGAATTTGCAGGCCCGCGCTGGCCGAGGCCGGGCGGGTAGCGGTGATATTGGCGCACTGCGCGGGGACATCGACCGACCAGTCGCTGGCGGCCATGTTGGTGAGGGTGCCGGGGTGGGCGTGGCCGGAGGCGTCGGCGGCCGTCAGGTTGGGCGAGTCGTTGCACTTCCAGTAGGCGGCCAGGGCGGTGCTGGTGGCGGGCACGCTGCAGGCGTTGGCCGCGATTTCGGCGGCGGTGAGGGCGCGGGTCCAGGCCCGGACCTCGTCGAGGCGGCCGTCGAGGCCGCGCGAGGCCGCGTAGTTGCGGCCCAGCGTGAAGGGCGCGTTCGCGGTCAGGCTACCGCTGGCGGCCTGGGAGTTATCGAGCACGCCGTTGACGTAGAGCCGCAGCGTGGTGCCATCGTAGGTGCCCGCCAGGTGGGTCCACTGCCCGGACGCGAGGCGCGCTACCGAGGCCAGCTTGCGGGTGCTGCCGCCCAGCTGGGCCACGAGCTGCACTTGGCTGGGGTCGATGGCCCCGTCGCCGAGGCGCAGCAGCAGCGTGTTCACGCCGCCGTCTTCCATGCCCAGCAGGCTGGAAATGTAGGGCGACGTGGCCTTGAAGGAGTTGGGCTTCACCCAGCATTCGAGGCTAAAGGCCGCGCCGCTCATATTGATGATGCCGGCGTCGACGTACTTGCTCAGGCCATCGAAACTCAGGGAAGTGTTGCTGCCCGTGGGCGGGGCCGTGAGCACGGTGATATAGGCCGGGCGGCTGAGCACGTTCTGGCCGGCCGGGCTGCTGGCCGTGAGCGTCACGGCGTAGGTGCCGGCCGTGGCGTAGGTAGCGGTGGCATGCACGGCGGTGCTGCTGGCGGGCGTGGCCCCGGGCAGCGTCCAGGCGTAGCTGGTGGCGTTGGTGGAGGAGTTGGCAAAGGTGACGGGCTGGCCGGTGAGCACGGTGGTGGCCGTGGCCGCGAAGTTGGCCACGGCCACCACGGCGGCGGCCGTGCCGTTGTACAGTTTCAGCTTGCCGAGGTTGAAGCGGTAGGCCGCCAGGGCCGTGGCCGAAGTAGCCTGCACGCCGATGATGGCCAGCTCGCGGTTGGCGTAGGCGGCCAGCGATACGGTGGTGGTGGCCCAGAGCGTATCGGCCAACGCCGGCACGCTGAGGTATTCGGGCGTGGTCAGGTTATCGCTGAAATACAGGGCCAGGCGGGTACTGCTGGCCCCGGCGGCCCGGCCCTTGTAGATGAGGTCGAGGCTGGTGGAGGCGGTGATGGGCAGCCTGGTTTGGTAGAGCTTGACGGTGGTGCTGGCCCCGGCGGCCAGGCTGCCGGCCAGCGCCACGCTGGTGCCGCCGTACCAGGCGCGGCTGAAATCAAAACCTACGCCGACGGTGGCCGCGCCGGTGCGCGCCCACTGCCACGAGGGTAGCAGGGCCTGCTTGGCCATGTCGGTCCAGCCCTTCACGGCCACCGCGCCGTTGTTGGCGAAAATTTTGCCCTGGCCCACGCAGAAATTGGTTTCAAAAGGCAGACTGGTGATGGCGCAGCGCACCGGCTGGTAGTAGCCGAAACCCGACCACCCGCTGGCGTCGGCGGTGGTGATGTCGAGGTCATCGCCAGAAAAAAGGCGCACCTCGGTGTTGTAGAAGTTCTGGTAGTCGGCCGGGTTGCTGTTGAAGTTGCTCAGGCCGCCGTTGAAGGTGAGGTTGGGGGCGAACACGGCCAGGGAGGTGCGCGGGGTGGCGGGATTGTTGCCGGTGTAGTAGTTGCCCAGCCAGGTGGTGCTGTTGAACAGCTGCTGGGGGTTGCGGCCCGGCCAGATATCGGCCCCGCTGTACACGTCGAACGGGCTGCGGCCGATGCTGGCGGCCGTGGCCACGGCGGTGTTAAATGCGCCCGCGCCCGACCAGAAATAGTTGGTGAACATGGCGTCGCTCACGCGGTCGGGGCCGCTTTGCAGCAGCGGGGCATTACTGGTGTTCAGGGTGTTCTGATACGATACCACACCGCTGGGCAGCATGGAATCATACCAGTGGATTTCCATGCCGGCTGGCCGGAGGGCTTGCAGCTGCTTGAGCAGGTTAATCAGCTCGGCAGCCTGCGCCGTGCTCAGGCGCGATTCCTCGTTGAAAAACCAGCCATCGAAGCCGTAGTAATTGGCCACGTCCACCAGCTTCTGGGCCCCGAGGTAGTTGCCGGCCGCGTCCTTCTGGGTGAGGGCCACGAAGCCCGGCCCATCGGTGAAAACGGTGCCGATAATCTTCACGCCGTTGCGGTGCGCGGCTTCCACCCACGGCCGGCACGGAATGCCCACCGGGCTGGCAAACCACGTCAGCACATCGATATACTGCCAGTGGGTGAAGTTGTAGAGGTTGAACTGGGGCTGCTCGTTGAGGTAGCCCACGAAGTTGTTCATGCCATCGGGGCACCAGTTCACCTTGGAGCTGAAGCTCTGGGCGGGGTTGAGTTGCGGAGCCAGCGAATTCTGGCGGGTGGCCAGGGGTACGGTGCTCACGTTGGCCGGCACGGCGGTGGGGCCGGTGGCGGTCCAGGCCATCAGCTGGGCCGGGGTGAGGGTGGTGTACTGGGCGGCCGGCTCAATCTGGGCCTGCACGGCCAGGGTGGCCGCCAGCAGCACCAGCAGCAGGCAAAAGCGGAGGTAGCGTTGTTTCATGGGTTGGTGATGGGTGGTGAACGAGAAAAACCGGGGCCAAGCAACCCCACGGCAAGGTAAAGCCCAATCAATCAAACCCCTACCCTTTCTCACCAGAAAATATTTCCTGGCGGTATTGTCGTCGCTGCATGAAAAAGCCCGCCGGGAATAATCCGGCGGGCTTGGTTCGGTTTCAGCAGCGGTTGAGCAGCTGCACGGCCCTACAGATACGACAGCCACCAGTGCGCGTGCCGCTGCTTGTAGCCCAGGTACCAGCGGCAGGGCCAATACAGCGCCACCACCACCACCGCCCACACCACGTACGCCCGCAGCAGGCTGGGCTGATACGCGGCCGGCTGCGGCGCGCCGGGCGGGGCAAACGAGAGGTTGTAAGGCCGCCCAAACGCCGCCCACGTCCACAGTAGCGCGCCGCCGCTGATGAGGCAGAAATGCAGCAGGTAGTAGAACATGGGCACTTTACCGAAGGTGCTCAGCCACCGGGCCAGGCGGCCGGACACGTCCTCGGCCACCGAGAGCAGCAGCAGCGCCACGCCCAGCGTGAGGCTGAGAAACAGCAGCGACGGCGGGTACTTGGTTACGTTGATAAACGACAGCGCGGTGTAGAACATCCCGCGTGGCTGGACGGCCCAGGGCTGCGGGTCGCCGTACCAATTACTGAACCGCAGCACCACAAAGAACAGCAGCGCGCCCGCTCCAGCCAGCCGCAACAGGCGGTTGCGCGCCGGCAGCGGCAGCTGAAACCACGGCCCGATGCAGTAGCCGGCCGCCAGCACCGCCGCCCAGGGCAGGATGGTGTAGGCCGCCAGCACGGGTAGCTTGGGCGTGAGCTGGTAGAGGAACGGGCTGTCGTAAATGAGGGCCGGCAGCAACGTGGCGGCCGTTACGGGCTGAATATTGGGCAGGGCGTTGTGGCCCAGAATGACGGCCAGGGCCAGCGTGGCCACCAGCCAGCGCGGCAGCCAGATGAGGCCGGCCAGCGCCACCATGCCCCAGCCAATGGCCCAGATTACCTGGAGCAGAATGACATTATAAGCGCCCCATTGCAGGAAGAAGTTGATAATCACCACTTCCATAAAAACCAGCCATAGCCCCCGCGTGAGCAGAAACCAGCTCACCCGGCCCCGGTCGGGCTGCTTCTGCTGGTACAGGAACACGCTGGTGCCCGCCAGAAACACGAACGTAGGCGCGCAGAAATGGGTAATCCAGCGCGTGAAGAATAGCAGCGCCGAGGCGTGAGCCACGTCTTCGGGCCGCACGGCGGTGGGCGTCCAGAACTCGCGGATGTGGTCGAGGGCCATGATGACCATGGCCAGGCCGCGCACCACGTCGATGGCCTGCACGCGGGGCGTGGCGGCCCGGCTCGCCATTGGCTGGGGTGGCAAGGTAGTAGTCAGCATAGGCGGCGATAGTGGAAAAAGACGCAGCCAAGTTATGGCATTTTCCGAAGCCGAAAGGTGCGCGGCAAACAACGGTCGGACGGGTTTCCACGTTGCCACAGTTCTGCTTGTCTCGCGCCCGCTTTCATGCTCTTTCGTCTTCTGGTTTTCCTGCTGCTGCTGGCCGCACCCCTTGCGCCGGCCGCCGCCTATTCGGTACTCACCCACCAGGCCATCGTCGACTCGACCTGGGATAGCTCCATCGCGCCGCTGTTGCAGCGCCATTACCCCGGCGGCACTACCGAGGCCATGAACGAGGCCAAGAGCTACGCCTACGGCGGGGCCATTTTGCAGGACATGGGCTACTACCCGCTGGGCTCCACGTTCTTCACCAACCTCACCCACTACGTGCGGGCCGGCGATTTCGTGCGCAACCTGCTCATCCAGGCCCGCAACCGCAACGAGTATGCCTTTGCCCTGGGCGCGCTGGCCCATTACGCCGCCGACAACGAGGGCCACCCCAAGGGCACCAACCTCATTATCCCGACGGTGTATCCTGATTTGAAGGCCAAATTCGGGCCGGTGGTGACGTATGAGCAGTCGCGCGTGCGGCACACCGAGCTGGAGTTTTCCTTCGATGTGGTGCAGGTGGCGGCCGGCCTCTACCGTACCCAGGCCTACCACAAGGCCATTGGCTTCCGGGTGAGCAAGCCGGTGATGGAGCGCGCTTTCCGGCAAACCTACGGGCTGGAAATGAAGCAGATTTTTCTGAGCGTGGATGCCAGCGTGGCCATGTTTCGCTTCGCGGTGAACCAGCTGCTGCCGGCAGCGGCGCGGGCCGCCTGGTACCACAAGCACGACGAGATAAAGGAGCTGAGCCCCCGTGCCCGGCGCGGCGATTCGCTGTATCATAACAACCGCCGCCAGTACCGCCGCGAGTTTGGGCACGACTACGAGCGGCCCGGCTTCGGGGCGCGCCTGATGGCGGGCGTGCTACGGGTGCTGCCCAAAATCGGCCCGCTGAAGCCCTACGCCTTCACCCTGCCCGACGCGGCCGGGGCCCTGCAGTTTCACCGCAGCTACCAGGCCTCACTGGCCCGATTCGGCACGCTGGTAAAACAGCAGCCGGCTGATACCACCAAAACCCGCCCCCTAGCCGACACCAACCTCGACACCGGCGCGCCCACCCACCCCGCCGCCTACGTGCTGGCCGACCAGACCTACGGCGAGCTGCTGCGCCAGCTGCACCGGCGCGATTTTGAGCACCTCACCCCTGCCCTGCGCGCGGCGCTGCTCAGCTACTTTGCCAACGGCATCCCCGTGCCCACCCGCGAAACCGACCGCGACAATGACAACGCCCGCAAGGCCAAAAAGAGCCGCCGACAAACCGAGGAATCCCTGGCGGCGCTGCGGGCGCTGCCGGCCACCAGCTAACCTTTCGGGGCCGGGCGGGGTACACCCTGCTCACCCGAAGGCCGGTCGCATAGCCCGCGCCGCTGGTCATTATGAACGAACGAATAGCACACCTGCTCTCACATTTTCCCGATATTTTTACGGGCCTGGCCGTGCTGCTGGGCGGGCTGGCCGCCGGGCTGGTGGTGCGGTTCGTCATCTTCGGATTGCTGCGGGCCTATGACCGGCGCGAGGATTCGGCCCTGGCCCGCTCCATCGTGCAGCACTTGCGCACGGCCAGCGCCTGGTTTCTGCCGGTGCTGGCGGTTTCGCTGCTGCTGCCGCTGGTGCCCCTGCCGCCCAGGCCGTTTGAGGTGCTGCGCCGCTTCATCGAATTCACGCTGATTCTCACCTTTGCCTGGGGCCTTATCAGGACGCTGGACGTATTTCAGGACCTGGTGCAGCTACGCTACCAGCTCAGCGGGACCGATAATCTGCAGGTGCGCAAGCTGTTCACGCAGCTGCAGTTTCTCAAGAAGCTGGCGGGCTCGCTGGTGGCGTTTGTGGCAGTAGGGTTGGTGCTGATGAGCTTTGAGACGGTGCGCCGGCTGGGTACGGGCCTGCTCACGTCAGCCGGCATTGCCAGTGTAATTGTGGGGTTTGCGGCGCAGCGCTCCATCAGCAACCTGCTGGCGGGGTTTCAGATTGCCTTCACCCAGCCCATTCGCATTGATGATGTGCTGGTGGTGGAAGGCGAGTGGGGCCGGGTGGAGGAAATCACCTTCACCTACGTGGTGCTCAGCATCTGGGACGAGCGCCGGCTGGTGCTGCCGCTCAACTACTTCATCGAAAAGCCCTTTCAGAACTGGACGCGCACCAGCGCCCGCCTCACCGGCGTGGTTTTCCTCCAAACCGACTACACCGCGCCCATCGAGGCCCTGCGCGCCGAGCTACGCCGCCTGCTGGAAGCCAGCCCGCTCTGGGACCAGCGCGTGTGCGTACTGCAAGTCACCGACTCCAAAGAGCGCACCCTGGAGCTGCGCGCCCTGGTGAGCGCCGCCAACGCCAGCGCCCTTTGGGACCTGCGCTGCGCGGTGCGCGAGGGGCTGGTGGCGTTTTTACAGCGCGAGTTTCCGGCCAGCCTGCCGCGCACGCGGGCCGAGGTAGCAGTAGCGCGGACTTTTAGTCCGCGTCCCTGACGGATACCCACGCGAGGCTAACGGCGAGGGGACGCAGATTAAAAGTCCCCCTCTACTTTGCTACTAGGCCTTGTGCAGCAGGCGCACCACCAAGCCGGTCCAGCCGGTTTGGTGGCTGGCCCCGAGGCCGTGGCCGTCGTCGCCGTGGAAGTATTCGTGAAAGAGCAGGTTGTCGCGAAAATGCGGGTCCGTTTGGTGGATTTCGGTGTCGCCCAAGGCGGGGCGGCGGCCGTTTTCATCCTTTAGGAAGAGGCGGGCGAGGCGGGCCGAGAGGGCATCGGCCACCTGCGCCAGGGTGTGCAGCTGGCCCGAGCCAGTGGGGTATTCGATGATAAATGCCTCGCCGTAGTAGGCGTGGTAGCGTTGCAACGACTCGATAATCAGGTAATTGACCGGGAACCACACCGGGCCGCGCCAGTTGGAGTTGCCGCCGAACATATCCGAGTCGGCCTCGCCCGCCACGTAGGCCACCGAGAAGCTGTCCTTTTCGCCCATATGGTACCAGTATGGGTTGTCGAGGTGGTAGCGGGAGAGCGAGCGGATGCCGAATTCGGAGAGGAATTCGGTTTCATCGAGCATGCGGGTGAGCACGCTGCGCAGGCGGCTCTGGCGCAACAGGCCCATGAGGTGGCGTGCGCCCTGGCCGGGCTCCTGCCAGCGGCTCACGAGCGCGGCCAGGGCCGGGCGGCGCTGGATGAGCGCCAAGGCCCGGGCGTAGAATTCGGGCACGGTTTGCAGCAGCTCGTCGTCAATGACTTCCACGGCAAACAGCGGAATCAGGCCCACCATGGAGCGGATACGCAGGCGGGTGCGCGAGTCGTCGGGGGCGTGGAGGACGTCGTAGTAGAACTGGTCCTCGTCGTCCCAGAGGTTAAAGTGGCCGCCGCCCCCGCGCGTCATCGCATCGGCAATGTAGAGGAAGTGCTCGAAGAACTTGGTGGCCATTTCCTGGTACACGGGCGTGGTTTTGGCCAGCTCCAGGGCCATCCGCATCAGGTTGAGGGCGAACATGGCCATCCAGCTGGTGCCGTCGCTCTGCTCGATTTTGCCGCCGGTGGGCAGCGGGGCCGAGCGGTCGAACACCCCAATGTTATCCATGCCCAGGAAGCCGCCCTCGAAGATGTTGCGCTCGTCGCGGTCCTTGCGGTTCACCCACCAGGTGAAGGTCATGACCAGCTTCTGGAATACGGCTTCTAGGAAGGCGGTGTCGGGCTGCTCGTGCAACTTGCGGTCCATCTGGTACACACGCCAGGTGGCCCAGGCATGCACGGGTGCGTTCACGTCGCTGAAATGCCACTCGTAGGCCGGCATCTGGCCGTTGGGGTGCAGGTAGCCATCCTGGCAAAGCAGACGCAGCTGCTGCTTGGCGAAGGTGCTGTCGACCATGGCCAGCGGCAGGCAGTGGAAGGCCGAATCCCAGGCCGCGTACCAGGGGTACTCCCACTTGTCGGGCATCGAGATGATGTCGGCATTGTGCAGGTGCCGCCAGGCGCAATTGCGGCCTTCGAGGCGTTCCTTGGGCGGGGCCGGGCGGGCGGGGTCGCCGTCGAGCCACTGGCTCACATCATAGTAATAAAACTGTTTGCCCCAGAGCATGCCGGCGAAGGCCTGGCGCTGCACGTTGCGGGCATCGGGGTTGGTGAGGCCCTCCTGGATGCAGTCGTAAAACTCGTCGGCCTCCTGGCGACGGGTGTTAAAGAGGTGGTCGAAATCGGCAAACGCGGCTTCGTGGGCGGGCTGGCTGAGGCGCAGGCGCACGGTTTGGGGCTGGCCGGGCTCCACGGTGAGTTGGTAGCGGGCGGCGGCCTTGGTGCCGGTGTGGGCGGGGTTCACGGCCGTGGCCTGGCCTTCTACTACGTACTCGTTGATGCCGTCTTTGAAGTAGCGGTGGGCCTTGTTTTTCTTCTTGCGCTTCTTACCGAAGAGCGTGGGGCTGGTTTCGTTTTCGCAGAACAGCAGCTCGGCTGGTTGGTCGCAATAGAGCTGGTAGCGGCCCAGGTCGCGGTGCTCGGCGGCGATGGTATCGACCTGAGAGCGATGCATTTCGGGGCGGTGGTCGTCGTAGCCCAGCGTCCAGGTGTTGCGAAACCAGAGTTGCGGCAGCACCGTGAGCGGCGCGGCTTCGGGGCCGCGGTTGTGGATGGTGAGCTGGATGAGCAGGTCCTGCGGGCCGGCTTTGGCGTATTCAATGAAGACGTCGAAGTAGCGGCTTTCAGAAAAAACACCGGTATCGAACAGCTCGAATTCGGGGTCCTGGCGGGTGCGGGCGGCGTTTTCGGCCCGCAGTTCATCATAAGGAAAAGCGGCCTGCGGGTACTTGTACAGCATCCGCATGTAGGAGTGCGTAGGGGTGCTGTCGAGGTAGTAGTACTGCTCCTTCACGTCCTCGCCGTGGTTGCCCTGGCCGTTGGTGAGGCCGAAAAGGCGCTCCTTAAGTTGGTTATCGTGGCCGTTCCAAAGGCCGATTCCGAAGCACATGAGTTGCTTATCGTCGCTGAGGCCGCCGAGGCCTTCCTCGCCCCAGCGGTAGGCGTAGGCGCGGGCCATGTCGTGGGTGATGTAGTTCCAGGCGTCGCCGTTGGCGCTGTAGTCTTCGCGCACGGTGCCCCACTGGCGCTCGGTGAGGTAGGGGCCGAATTGCTTCCAGTCGGTGGTCTTGTCGCGGGCTTCGGCGAGTCGTATTTGTTCTTGCATTACGGGGACTAATTCAGGCCAGAGCGCATGGCGCTGCGGGCATTAAAGCAGGCTTACGCAAGGACTGGGGCTAATGGCCGGGACGCGGACTACAAAGTCCGCGCTACAGCGCCCGCGTCAGGCGCACGCCGCCGTAGGCGTACCCGTTCAAATTCAGGCCCTGCACCGGCACCATGGACACGCCTGAGCGGTGCAGCTTTTTGTAGAAATGCAGCGCCACCAGGCCCACCGCCGCCCCCACCCCCACGCCCACCGCCGAATCGGTGAAGCGCTGCGGGGGCACGAGGGCGGGGTCGAACACCGTGTCGTTGCGGTGCAGGCGCGGCACCATGACGCCCACGGTGGCCCCCACGGCGTAGCCCACCAGGTTGTCGGTCAGGAAGTGCTTGCCGGCCCGGATGCGGTAGAAAGCCACCACGGCGGGCACGGCGGCGGCCACGCCCCACACGTAGGGCTGGGCTCGGGAGCCGGG
The DNA here is from genome assembly GCF_054061335.1 of Hymenobacter sp. UYAg731. Taxonomy (NCBI): domain Bacteria; kingdom Pseudomonadati; phylum Bacteroidota; class Cytophagia; order Cytophagales; family Hymenobacteraceae; genus Hymenobacter; species Hymenobacter sp. UYAg731. The sequence goes on from NZ_JBSSEC010000005.1 coordinate 185,406, forward strand.
GTTGAAATCGTGGAAAACCTGGGCGGCGAAGAAGGTGGCGGTGGCCGTGTGGGCCGCGTGCCCGCCAAAAAACGCATCGGTGGCCACCGGGCCGTGGCGCAGCTCGCCGCCCTCGGGGCCGTAGAGGTAGGGCCGGTAGCGGTACACGGTGCCCACGGTGAGGGTGAAAATGGCGGCCGTGCTGCTCATGGTTTCAAAATAGAGGCCGGCCACCTGCCCGTAGCGGCCGTGTACGTTAGGCTGGAAGGCCAACAGGGCCGGCACCAGCGCCAAGGTGCCGTAGCAGAAGCCGTCGCTGATGAGTTGGGCGTGCTCGCTGTAGCGGCCCGCAGAAAACCGGTCGATGGCGGGGACGTTGGCGGGGTCGAGGGCAGCCAGTTCGGCATCGGTGGCGGTGCGCTTGTGCTGCACCAGCAGCAGCCCGGTGGCGCTCAGGCCCAGCAGCCCGGCCGTGAGCGGGGCCTCGACGGCGAAGCGGGTGGTGTAGGGCGAGGGGGCCTGCTGGGCGCGGGCGGCCGGGCCGGCGTTGAGCAGGATGGCCCCGGCGAGGAGTAGCGTAGGGCAATGCTTCATGGGGGAGCACAATAAGCCAGTTACCGAACCAGCCTAAGCAAGGTACGCGGCCATCGGACAGATTAGCCGTTTAGCAGTTCATCAACTTCCTGTTTCAGCAGCGGCAGGTGGCGCACCACGATGCCCCAGACCATTTCATCGGAAACCGTGTCGTAGCCATGGATGATGCGGTTGCGGGTGGCAATAATCTGGCGGGCGTTGGAGAGCTGAAACGTGGGGTCGGCTTTGAGGATGCGGCCCACGGCTCCGCCCATTATTTCGAGGTTGCGCTCGGTGGCGCGGCGGGTGCGGGTGTCGGCCTGATAGGCGGCAAACAGCATGGGCTGCCCCGCGAAAAAGCTTTCGATTTCGAGAATGGCCTGCTGCACGTCGTAGAGGCAGGCGCGGATGTCAACGCTCATAAATCACCTGCTGCGTAGCCTCCACCTGGGCGCGGAAATAGGGGTTGCGCAAGGCCTGCGCTTCCAGCAAATCGACAGGCCGCTGCAATTCTTGCTCTAGAGCGAACTTGAGGGCCAGGTAATTATCGGCGTAGTCCTCCACCGGCATCGGCTCGAAAGCGGCCACGAAATCCACGTCGCTCTCCGGCCCGAAGGCGGCCGTGAGCACGGAACCGAACGCGGCCAGGCGCTGGACGTGGTACCGACGGCACAGGGCGGCAAGGGCGGGGCGGTAGGCGGTGAGGGGGTGCATTGTGAAATATTGCTTCTAAGGTACAAAAGCAACGCGGGGAGCTAAGCAACTTGTATTTGCATAAATGCCTAGCTTATCCAGAATTGCAACGATAAGTCCTCCTCCCATCCTTTGTCTGTTTTCTTCATGAATATGGCCCCTCCCCATCCATCCAAGTCACCACGGTATTGTTGAACAAAGAAAACAGCACGCTGACCATCCAATGAGAAGACAACATCTGATAATTCAACAATGCCGTAACAGTGCTTGTATTTTTTGTAAAAAGACGTCCACCCACCCTTACGTTTAAAGGTATTCCAGTCGTGCTTAAACCCATATTGATTGCCACGTATGAACTTGTCATGAGGCTCTTCCACCTGGGGAATTTGATGTTTTTCTTTTAAAACAGAATTAAGCCTAATCAGCATTTCACCAACCTGTCTATCTCTAATTAATATTTGGCCTATCCCCCACGGGTACGATAACCAAGACAAAGGCTCCCACCCTTTAGGCTGGACATAGGTTTTATATATTTCATTATTTTCTAGGTTTCCATTTAAGTAGTCGCGCAAATACTCTATATCAAAATCTAATTTGCGTCTTCCACTATCAAGGGGCATTAGCACAACGTTCTCGATTCGCTTATGATAAACGGAATCATATTGAAATATGAATTCCGAAAAATATGCTGAATACACTTGTGCCTTTGTGTTAGAATGCTGAGCTATTCCAACTCTTGTACTGAACCAACAAAGGAGAAGCAGAATGCAGTGTTTCATGATTTTTCTTTTTATCCGGATGTGGTTTAGGCTTCACTAACCACATGATGCTAGATAGAAAAGAAATTCATATAACATCTCCAAATACATAGAAAAGAGCGACGATTCGAGTGCGGCGCAAGCTACTCCAGTTTCTCAAGAAGCAGCTACTAGGAACGGCCGAGGGGCGAGCAGGAGTACCAGATGGCTGCTAGCTGCCAGGTTAGCGGCTATGGCTACCTAATCGGGCACAAAAAAACGCCATGCCGGACGTAGCCGGGCATGGCGTTTTTTTTGTGGATTTATCCGGCAGGCGGCTATTTCAGCGAGATGCCTTGCGCCGCCATGGCCTCTTCCGCCTTGGCCTGGTTGGCCATATACTCGGCGTGCTGGGCCTCGGTGCGGGTGCTGCCGAGGCTGGCGAAATGCTCGCGCAGCTTATCGGCGGGCAGGTCGGCCCCGTACGACGGGGTGCCGGGCTGCTGCCGCCACGACTCGTGCAGGGTGCCGTCGTCCACGGCGTCGAAGCCTAGCTCCTCTACCAGGGCCATTACTTTCTGTTTGGCGGCAGCATTGTCGCCGGCCACGGGCAGGGAAATGCGGCCGGGCGTGCCGGCGGGCAGGCCTTTGTTTTGGAGATGGTCGGCGTAGATGTTGTTGAACACTTTCACCACCGGGTGGCCCAGGTGCTGCTGCACCCATTCGCTTTCGGTGAGGTCGCCATGCTCCAGCTCCGGCATCTGACCGTCGCGCAGCATGGGGTAATAGTTGCTCGTGTCGATGACGGGCACGTCGGCGGCCACGCCCTCAAATAGGCCTTTGGGCAGGTCGGGGATGTTTTTCAACGGGATGGTGACCACGATGATTTCGCCGTGCTGAGCTGCTTCGCGGGCCGTAACTGGGGTGGCGCCGGTTTTATCGGCTACGTCGCCCAACGTTTCGGGACCGCGCGAGTTGGCGATTTTAACCGAGTGGCCGAGGCTGGTGAGCCGTACGGCAAGGGCGCTGCCGATGTGGCCGGCCCCGATGATTCCAATGTTCATAGTGCGAAAGTTTGAGTGGGTTGCGCGGCGGCGAATTGCTGCCGCAGGTAGCTAAACAGTTTCGGCAGCTACTTGCTTTTTTTCGGTGGGAAGTTGCCTGGCCGGGCGGGAGACGCAAACTGGCAATCAGCCGCATCTGGGGTGAGGCGGTTGTTCCGCGCGGTGCTAGCAGGGGCTGAAAAACTCGACGGCCTGCAGCCTGCCATTCTGAAATTGCAGCTCCAGCGCGCCATCCTGCGGCACGTCTTTATCATAGAACGGCAGACTCATTATTTCGCCCGAGCGGCCAGGGCCCGCAGGCTTATCGGCCTCCTTGGCGGCCTCCGGAAAGAAGCGGCGGACGTCTTCCAGCGTGGTGTTTTGATTGAGTACCAGCTTACCGAGCTTGCCCTGGAACTTGCCCGACGTGACATCGAAGCTGCTTAGGATGGCCTGGGTGCCGCTCACCTCATACATCGTTTTGCCGTAGTACCACATGTCGCCGTCGGGACTGCCCATCGGAAGGCCGTCAAGGCGGCTGCCGCACTCCACGGCCCCTTTGGCGATGCGGTCGGGGCGGCCCAGCTGGCGCGTCAGCTGCTTGGTGGTCAGCTCCTCGTCGGGCAGGCCGATGACGATGACGATATTCGGGTCGATGTGCTCGGGGTTGGTGGCTTCCTCTTGGGCAGGTGCTGGTTGGGTTGGTACCGGGACCGTTGCGTTCGTAGCCGTGGGAACGGTTGGGTTGCTTTGGCAGGCAGCCAAGCACAGCACCAGGGGCGCTAGTTGCAACAGTTGTTTCATGGGGACTGGTAGATGGGTAAATTGAATTGGTGCGGCCGTTGGTAGCCATGACGGATTTGGTGCGAAAATCAAGTAATAAGCATGCACTCATTTAACTGGAAACTGTCGGGGCAGGCCAACGGAATCGGGATGCCAGTTCAACTCACGCCGCGCCCGCGCCCTTAGCGCCGTTTCGTAGACTTGCTCATTGAGCATATCGAGGCTGGCGGCGAACAACATACCCGTGCGCCGGTCATTTTTTTCCAGCAGCAGATAGCTTCGACGCCCCAGCCAATGCCACTGCTCCGGCACAGTGTCGGCCCGGGGCGGCCCGTAGCGAGCAGTCAAGCGATGCAATAGCTCATCATAAACTTCCGGTACTTTCAGTTGGGCATCAACGCCAATAAAGCGGCCCAGCCGAAACCAGTAGGTGAGCGGCACCCGCATCCCGGCAATGGTCGTGGTATCGCCGGGACGGCTATAGAGACGAGTCGTGCGCCAGCGTTTGCCAATGCCGGCAAACTGCTTTTCAAACCCTGCTACCTGTTCAGCTCGCACGCCAAATACCAGCCCGCCTACGCCATTGGCTTCGTCTAGTGCCAAAAGCGGCGCCTGCGCCGGCAGGGCGGCCATCAGCAGTACGGCGAGGACAAGCAGAGGTACAAAGCGAATACTCTTCATAGCATATGACTCCAAGACTTTAACTCATCGACGCTAATCCCGCTCCTATTGCAGCCCCGGAATCTTCGCGCCGCGCTCCCGCGCCACGTCCTGGGCCAGCTCGTAGCCGGCATCGGCGTGGCGGAAAATGCCCATGCCAGGGTCGGTGGTGAGAACACGCTTCAGGCGTTCGGCTTTTTCGGGGGTGCCGGTGGCTACGATGACCATGCCGGAGTGGGTGCTGTTGCCGATGCCCACGCCGCCGCCGTTGTGCAGGCTCACCCAGTCGGCGCCGCTGGCGCAGTTGGCCAGGGCGTTGAGCAGGGGCCAGTCGGCCACGGCGTCGGAGCCGTCCTTCATGCCTTCGGTTTCGCGGTTGGGCGAGGCCACGGAGCCGCAGTCGAGGTGGTCGCGGCCGATGACGATGGGGGCCGAAACTTCGCCCCGCGCCACGAGGTCGTTTATCACGAGGCCGAACTGCTCGCGCTCGCCGTAGCCGAGCCAGCACACGCGGGCCGGCAGGCCAATGAACGGAACTTTGGCCTGAGCCTTCTCAATCCAGCGGGCCAGTAGTTTATTCTCAGGAAACGTTTCGAGCAGGGCCCGGTCGATGCGCAGAATGTCATGCGGGTCGCCGCTGAGGGCGGCCCAACGGAAAGGCCCCTTGCCCTCGCAAAACAGCGGGCGGATGTAGCCGGGCACGAAGCCGGGGTACAGGAACTGGCCTTTTTCATCACGCACCTTGAGGCCGCCTTTTTCGGCCTGGCCGCGCAGGTTGTTGCCATAATCTACGGCAATGGTGCCGCGCCGCTGCATCTCCAGAATGGCCTCGACGTGCTTCACGATGGAGGCCAGCGCCTGCTTCTTGAACGCCTCGGGATTGGCTTCGCGCAGGGCCAGTACTTCGGTGATGTCGCCTTCGGGAATGTAGTCCATCAGGTCGTGAGCCGAAGTTTGGTCGGTCACGATTTCGGCGTTGAAGCCTAATTCCAGCAGCTGCGGCAGCACGGTGGCCGCATTGCCAGTAAGGCCCACCGACCAGCCTTGGCCAGCAGCTTTGGCGCGCTCGCAGATTTCGAGGGCGTGGGTGAGGTCGCGGGCCTGCTCATCGAGGTAGCCTTCTCGCACTTTCTGTTGCACCCGCTCATCAATCGGCTCGATGACGAGGCAGACGCCGTCGTTCATGGTCACGGCCAGGGGCTGCGCGCCGCTCATGCCGCCCAGGCCGGCCGTGACGGTGATGGTGCCGCGCAGGCTGCCGCCGAAATGCCGGTCGGCCATGGCAGCAAACGTCTCGTAGGTGCCCTGCAAAATGCCTTGCGTGGCGATGTAAATCCAGGAGCCGGCCGTCATCTGGCCGTACATCATTAGGCCCATTCGGTCGAGTTCGTCGAAGTATTCCTGGGTGCTCCAGGCGGGCACGAGGTTGCTGTTGGCAATGAGGACGCGGGGCGCGTGGGGCCAAGTCCGTAACACGCCCACGGCCTTGCCGCTCTGCACGAGCATGGTTTCGTCGGCCTCCAATTCCTTGAGGGTTTTGACGATGACCTGATATTCCTTCCAGTTGCGGGCGGCTCGGCCGGCCCCGCCGTACACAATCAGCTCATCGTACACGAGTGAAACAGCGGGGTCAAGGTTATTTTCCAACATCCGCAGGGCGGCTTCGGCTTCCCAGGTTTTGCAGCGCAGGGTGGTGCCGTGGGCCGCTTTTACGGTTTCTTCGGGCTTGAATTCGTAGAACATCGGGCGCTTGCCGTCGGGCTTGGGCAAGGCAGCGGAAAGGGAATTGGCTTCGAGGTTCAACTCGGCTGTTTGGTCGGTGGTGGGCGTCATGGGTGGGTGGTTTGGGTGGTGCGGCGAAGATAGGAAAATGTAGCGTGGACGTATCCAGCAAGAACTCCGCAAATCCGCGTATACAGCCTCCAAACACGCGCGGACTCGCAGTGTCCCTGCCGGATACGGCCACGCTACACTCGCCCCCATGAGCACTGACTATCAACCCATCGACTGCGGCTTTTATGATGCGCTGGAAGCCGCCGCCACCCAGCGCCGCCGCGTGGCCCTGCAATACTTCAACGACCTGCGCCAGCTTTGTCTGGATTCGGGCGTGATTGACACGTTTTTCATCCGCGAAAAAGTGGAGTTCATGCGCCTGAAATCGGGCGAGGAAATTCGGCTTGACCACATTATCCGACTTGATGACCAGCCTGCGCCGGGCTACGCCGACTACCCGGATTTCAGTTGCGGCTGCTGATACTGGTCAGCAAAAGACCGTCATGCAGCGCGTAGCATGACGGTCTTTTAAGTGCCCAATACCAACTCACTACGGTTCTAGTCCCGTCCCTGGTCCACGTCGATGCCGCCATTCGTGGTCACGGCGCGCACCGGAGCGCCGCCCTGGCCCAGGCTGGCCTCCACTTCCTTGTGGAACATCCCTGATTTGGTTACCGGTAGTTGCGTGCGGATGCCGCCCATGTTGGTGCTGGTGTAGAGCTTAGCCGAATACGTGCGGGGCAGCTTCCAGTGGATGCCGCCGTTGGTGGTGCTCACGTCCAGGCCTTTGCCTTCCCACTTGCTGCCGCTGAGGGTGATGTTGACGCCGCCGTTGGTGGTTTCGCCCTTCACCTGGCCGCCCAGGTTGGCGAGGTTCACGCCGCCGTTGGTGGTTTCGAAGGTGATGGCCGACTGGAGGTTATCGAGGCTGATGCCGCCGTTCACGGTGTTGAGGGCCAGGGCGGTGGTGCGGGGCACGAAAATCTCGTAGCTCACGCTCCAGTCCTTGTCTTTATCGGGGTCGGTGGCACGGAGGGTGCCGTTGGCGGGGGCAATGGTGATGCGTCGGGCACGGGCGGCCGCTTTTTCCTCTGTGGCAGCCCACGCCTGCACTTTCACGCGCACCCGCACATCGGGACCGTCCCAGCCGTGTACCGTGATGCCGCCGTTGGGGTCGGCATCCACGTTGAGCGGCCGGCCAACAGGGGCCTCGAAGGCCAGGTCCCGGGTTTCGCAGTAGTTCTTCAGCTGCTTGTAGCTGGCCCAGCCGCCATCCTGGCAGTTCAGCTTGAAAACGGGGGCGGAAGGGGTTTGGGCAGCGGCGCTGAGGGAGGCGCAGGCCAGGGCCAGGGCAGAAATCAGGATTTTCATGGGGGTTGGGAATGAAGGTTGGGGTGACGAAGAAAAGATGCGCGGCCAGCCGGCCCGGTTGCCCGCTGAAGCAGCCAACACGATGATTACCGGGCTTCGGCCAATTCGTTACAGCAGCTTACCGAATTATTTTTCACCCTACCCGGAAGCACTCAAAGGAGCGTAAAACACATCCCGCTGGCCAAATCTGCGTACAGATTTCTTCCACCAACCCTGTTCCTGCCCTATGGATACCCTAGCCGCCGGCGTCACCCAGCTTCGCATTCAGCGCTTTGTCAACGTTTATTTCGTTGAAACCGGCACCCCCGGCGAGTGGGTGCTGATTGATACCGGCCTGCCCGGCAGCAAGAAAACCATCCTCGCCGCCGCCGACAAGCTGTTCTACCCCGGCTCCCACCCCGAGGCCATCATCCTCACCCACGGCCACCTCGACCACCTGGGCTCGGCCAAGGAGCTGGCCGACCACTGGAACGTGCCCGTCATCGTGCATCCGCTGGAGCTGCCCTACGTGACCGGCCAGGCCCTGTACCCGCCCCGCGACCCCACCGTGGGCGGCTCGCTCGCCTTCATGAGCCGCTTCTTCCCCACCCAGCTGCCCAACCTCGGCGGCCGGGTGCAGGCCCTCGATGCCGACGACCCCAGCACCCCCTACCTCATGGCTTGGAAATGGCTGCACGTACCCGGCCACGCCCCCGGCCAGCTAGCCTTCTTCCGCGAGGCCGACCACGTACTGATTGGGGCCGACGCCTTCGCCACCTGCCACCACGACTCGGTACCCGCTATTCTGCTGGCCAAACCCGAAATCAGCCGCGCCGGCACGCCCTTCAACTACGATTGGGAAGCCTCGCGCAAATCGGTACAAGCCCTGGCTGCGCTGGAGCCCAAGGCCATTGGCTGCGGCCACGGCCCGGTTATCATCGGCCCGAAAGCGACCAGCGGCCTGCATCAGCTGGCCGATAACTACCCCATTCCTGCTCACGGCCGCTACGTAAACGAGCCTGCCCGCACCGATGCCAGCGGCGTGGAGCACCTCCCGCCCGCCCCCAAAGACACCCTGCCAATCAAAGCCGCCATCATCGGCGGAAGCCTGCTGGCGGCGGGCGCGGCGTGGCTGCTCACCGGTGGCCGACGCAAAATCAAGAAATCGAAAGCCCACAAAAAGGCCTACAAAGCCGCCCAGAAATCCGGCGCTTACAAGTCGCCTACTACCCCACCACTCTACCGGGGCGGGGTGGGGAGTTAAGAGTGATGAGTTAAAAAGTCCTTCCAACTCTTAACTCTTAACTGAATACGCCACACCCGTCAGATAGGCGGTGATGATGGTGGCGGCTAAGCGGGCGGTCTGGTTGTCGCGGTCGTAGAGCGGGTTCAGCTCTACGATTTCGAACAGCCGGACCGCTTCTTTTTGGCCCGCCAGGAACGCGGCTTCCACCGCCTGCCGGGGCGTGAAGCCGTCGGCGCTCGGGGCCGAAACAGCCGGGGCAAAGGCTTCGGCGCAGCCATCCATGTCGAAGCTCACGAAGGCGGGGTAAATGGCACGTTGCAGGGCACGGCTCACGTAAAGCGCTATGCCGCCCTCTTGCACATGGGCCAGCGGCACAATATGGGCCTGCTGCTGGTGCAGAAACTCAATATCTTCCCGGGTATTCAGGTTAGAATGCAGGCCGATTTCGGTGAACCGCTCGCCCGCCAAAAAACTTTCGCGCAGCAGCCGGCCAAACGGTGTGCCGCTGCTGATTTCGGGCCGGTCCTTCACGTCGGCGTGGGCATCGAAATTAATGCCGCCTACCGGCTGCCCATCATTCGCATCGAAAAGGCCGCGCACGGTGGAGTATGTGCCATCGTGCGAGCCGCCCAGTACCACCACGCGCGGGTATTGGCGCAGTAGCTGGCCCAGCCGCTCCCGGATGTGGGCGTGGTTCTGGGCGTGGTCGGGATGGCGCAGGGCGAGGTTGCCGGCATCGGCAATGCGCAGATTGTCGAGGCTGATGTCGTGCTCCAGGTTGTAGGTTTTGTGGTAGCGGCGCAGCTCACGGCGAATGGCGGCGGGCGCACCGGCCGCGCCGGCCCGGCCGCCTTCCAGCACGGTGCCAAAATCGAGGGGCAGTCCCACGAGGCACACGTCGGCTTCGGGCAGTTCGGTGGCGGGGCGGATGAGGTCGCGGAGGAACGTAGGCATGAGTCCAAAAGTAGCGCGCCGTCCGGCTTTCGGCCGGCGGGGCGCAATTGTTGCAGTAGGCCCGCCGAGAGCCGGACGCAAGCGGCTGGCCGGACCGAAGAAGCCAGCCGGCCGCTTATTCTTGGCTAACCGGCTCTCAAGCCTAACTTCGGTGGCCTTTTTCCACTTCATTCATCCTTCGCCCGTGCTATCTCCCTTCCCGCTTTCGCTGCTTTTGGTCACCGGCATCCTGCTACTGGCGCAGCTGCCAGCCGCACAAGCGCAGTCCCAAACGGCCCCAGCGTCTCTGCCCACATTCTACACCACCTACCGCTACACCGCCTACACCGTGTACGACACCACCAGCCTCGACCCGCCCACCCGAGTGAGCGGCGTAGGCGGCACCCTCGCCCTGCGCCCGGCCGGCACCTACGAAAAACGCCTGACTATCCCCGGAAATAACGGCCCAATGCTGTTCCGGCAGGACGGCACGTTCACCTTGGCCGGCGACAGCATCCGCTTCGCCTTCCACGACCAGAAAGGGGCCGATGTGCAGCGCGGCACCTTCCGCTTCGAGCCCGCCACGCAGCACCTCACCATCACCATCCTCGGCTACCCGGACGGCAACCGGGGCGTGTACGAGTTAGTGGCGGCTGAGCCAGTACCCCCCACGGTGGCCCCTTCCGCCAAAACCGGCAAAAAGCGCCGTCGCTAGTTTCTGCGGCGCGGCGGCATTTGGCTCCCCCCGCGCCTTCTGGCTAACTTGCGGCCCGTTTCGGCCCCGCTGGCCTACCAGCCCGCCGCCACGGCATTGTTAATTGCTCATTGCTAATTGTTAATTGACCTAAATGGGACGCGCGTTTGAATTCAGAAAAGGCCGCAAGATGAAGCGGTGGGATAAAATGTCGAAAGACTTTACCCGCATCGGCAAGGAAATCGTGATGGCCGTGAAGGAAAACGGCCCCAACCCCGACTCCAACGCTCGCCTGCGCGCGGCCATGCAAAACGCCAAAGGCGTGAACATGCCCAAAGACCGCGTGGAAGCCGCCATCAAGCGCGCCAGCAGCAAGGAGGAAAAAGACTACGCCGAAGTGGTGTACGAAGGCTACCTTCCCCACGGCGTGGCCATCGTCATCGAAACCGCCACCGACAACCCTACCCGCACGGTTTCCAACGTACGCCTCATCTTCAACCGCAACGAGGGCACGCTGGGTACCGCCGGCAGCAGCGACTACACCTTTACCCGCAAAGGCGTGTTCAAACTAGCCGCCGCCGGCCTCGACCGCGACGAGCTGGAGCTGGAGCTCATTGATTTCGGGGCCGAAGACGTGTACGAAACCACCGAGGAAGACGAGCACGGCGCCGAGCACAAGTTCATCGTCATCGAAACCGCCTTCACCGATTTCGGCCAGATGCAGAAGGCCCTCGAAGCCCAGGGCCGCCATGTGGTGAGCGTGAATCTCCAGCGCGTGCCCAACACCACCGTCGCCCTCACCGACGAGCAGCTGGAAGAGGTGATGACCATTATCGAGAAGTTCGAGGACGACGAGGACGTGCAGGCCGTGTACCACACCGTGGGCTAACTCACTGATAAACCAGCACTCTCACCGCACGTCATGCTGAGCGGAGCCGAAGCATCTCTACCGCGTAAGTAATTTATTTACTATTGCGGTAGAGATGCTTCGGCTCCGCTCAGCATGACGCTGTTGTTTCAAACGCCCGCCGCCATGCCACCCACCACCCGCCCCCTCGCCTACCGCCCCGGGCTGGATGCCGTGCGCGCCGTGGCCATTCTGCTGGTCGTGGTGGGCCACTGGACGCTGCCGTCCTTCCCCATGAGCCTCATGGGCAGCATGACGTTTTTTGTGCTTAGCGGCTACTTTATTTCGGGCATCGTCTGGAAGCAGCAGGTGTACGTGGGCGCGCCCGGGCGCTGGGGGCGGCGGCTGGGCGTGTTCTTCCTCCGGCGGCTGGTGCGCACGCTCCCGCCCTACTACCTGTCGCTGGCGCTGGGGTTTATGCTGCCGCTCGTCACGCTGCACCAGTATCCCGGCTGGTTTGTGGTGCCGGTGTCCAACCTTTTGTTCTACCGCTTGCAGCACTGGGGCGAAGGCGTGGGCCACTATTGGACCATGGCCGTCGATGAGCAATTTTACCTACTGTGGCCGGTGCTACTGGCCGTGGTGCCCAAACGAACGCGCTGGCTGCTGCTGGTAGCGGCCGGCGGCCTCATTTTCCGCATCGCCTGGAGCACCTGGGTCCGGCCCGGACTGGCCTTCGCCCTGCTCCCCGGCTGCCTCGATTTGTTTGCCGCCGGGGCCATCCTGCGCCACGTCGAGCAGCAGCCGGTGGTACGGCGGCTGGCCCGCTTCCAATGGGTGGCGCTGGCTTGGCTGGCCTGGGCCGCCCTCTGGGCCGTGCTTTACGTCACGGAGCTGCACTACACCTGGCTGCTCGTCTACGCCAGCGCGGGCTGCCTGCCCGCCGCCCTCACCCTCAACTGGGCGCTGCACCAGGCCACCCGCCCCGCCGCCGAAAACCGCCTGCTCACCGCCCTGCGCTGGGTGGGCCAGCGTAGCTACGGCTGCTACCTGTATCACCTGCTGTTGCCCGTGTTCTACCAGCGGGCCATCTATCACCTGTTTGCCGCCCCCGAAACCCGCCGCTTCTGGCTCAGCCCGCTGCCCACGGTGGTACTGCTGCTGCCCGCCATGCTGCTGCTAGCCGCCGCTTCCTGGCACTGGCTGGAAGCGCCGCTCAACCGCTGGAAAAATCGGCTGGCTTATTCCTGAGAGGCCGCCACCCCACCGGAAACCCATTATTTCGCCATTATATTTCCCCGCTGTACCGGCTTCAGGTCCGATTCCGGCCGGGGCTGCAACCAAAACCACTCGGCAAAACCTCCTACATTTGGCTCGCCAACCCCATTGCCGCGTCTAAATCCAGCCCCCACCATCATGCTCAACTACCTCATCAATTCCTTCAAGCGGAAAATGGCCCGCCGCATCACCCAAAAGCACCCCATGGTGCTCGATACGTTCGCCATTCCCGGCATCGGCAACGGGCAGGTGCAGTTTGCCAACTGGGAAAATCCGCTGGTTGAGAAGAAGGTATTCACCAAGGAAACGGTCGATTTTTTCAAAAAATTCCTCCACCCCGGCGACTTCGCCATCGACATCGGGGCCAACATCGGCCACACCACCGTGCAAATGGCCTTGGCCACCGGCCCCACCGGCCTCACCCTCGGCTTCGACCCCAACCCCTACGTCTTCGAAATCCTGCAACGCAACGCCACGCTCAACCCCGAGCTGGTGAATATCGGTGCCCACAACCTCGCCATTTCCGAGCAGGACGACGAGTTCTACTACAACTCCTCCGAAGCCTCGTTCAACAACGGCGGCATCTCCAAAACGCCGGAAAATAAACATGGCAAATATTCTCTCAGCACGAAAATAAAAGGCGTTAATCTTGAAGGATTTCTAGAAAAGGAATACCCCCATTTTCTCGATAAGCTCACGCTAATTAAAATCGATACCGAAGGCTACGACAAGGAAATTATCCGCTCCATCTCCGGCCTCATCACCAAATACAAGCCCGTCATAATCTCCGAATGCTTCGGCAAAAATTCCGACGAAGAGAAATTTGAGCAGTTTAATCTATTGGAATCCCTCGGCTATTCGCTGTTCTATTTCACTGACTTTATCGCTACCACAGATATTATTCCCATCAAACGAAAAGAAGATATGCTGAAGTACAAGCACTTCGATTTCTACGCGACACCCAGCGCCTAAAATATGGTAATTACGTTAAATAAGAAAGCCGCCGCTGAAATTTCAGCGGCGGCTTTCTTATTTAAATTCGACTGATTAATTAGTCCACATTATCGTGCAGAAACCGGTTATCGCCCAGCAGCTCATTATCATCCGATAAATTAAACCGGGAGATATTCTGGGCCGAACTGGGCTCTACGTTCTCCAGCTTTACCTGACGGCGCAGGTAGGCGGGCGTATCATACTGGCTAACTGCTTCGGGCGGCAGGCCGTTGCTCAGCTCCTGCAAGCGGCGGCGGCGCTCCAGCGCCTGGGCATCCATCGCCGGGCGCGGGCGATGAGCATCTGGGCCGGCGGCAGCGGCTGGCACGGCAGCGGCAGCGCTCGAAGTAAGCACGGGCTCGGTCGGGGCACTGGCCGGGATACCGGCCAGCGGTGGCGTATTGTGCGCCGACGGACCGTTCAAATCGTGCATCACGCGGGCAGGTTCTGGCGCGCCAAAGCTGGGCACAAACGGGGCCGAAGTAGCTGCTGCATTTGGCGCAGCTTCCGGTCGGGGCGTTTCAGCTACCGGGGCCGGGGCCACAATTGGCTCGTGCGAAGTGCTACCATTGCCCATCGTGGGCGTGGTGATAGAATGCGCGTCGCGGGCAAAACCCGTGGCGATGACCGTCACGCGGATGCTCTGGCCCAAGGTATCGTCGATGCCGTGACCGAAAATCATTTCGGCGTCCTGCCCGGCTTTCTCCTGGATGTACTCCGTGATTTCCGTCAACTCGTCCATTTCCAGCTCGTGCTCCACGCCCGACATGATGGAGAGCAGAATGCGCTGCGCGCCGTGAATGTCGGTGTTGTTGAGCAGCGGTGAGTTCAGGGCTTCCTCGGCGGCGCGGCGGGCGCGGTTTTCGCCTTCGGTCACGCTGCTGCCCATTACGGCGGCCCCGCTGTCCTTCATCACCGTTTTAACGTCTTCAAAGTCCACGTTCACATCGGCCGTCACCGTGATGATTTCGGCGATGGACTTGGCGGCTGTGGTCAGCACGGTATCGGCTTTGGCGAAGGCAGCGCCCATCGTCAGGTTGCCGTAAATCTGCGGCAGCTTGTCGTTGAGAATTACCAGCACCGTATCACAATGCTCGCTCAAGGCTTTGATGCCTTCTTCGGCCTGCTGGCGCTTCTTCTTACCCTCAAACATGAACGGGGCAGTCACGATACCTACCGTGAGGATGCCCAGTTCCTGCGCTACCTGCGCAATCACGGGAGCCGCGCCGGTACCGGTGCCGCCGCCCATGCCGGCCGTGATGAAGAGCATCTTGGTGCCTTGGTTCAGCAGGTCGCGGATTTGCTCCTTGCTCTCGATAGCAGCCTGGCGGCCGCGCTCGGGCTTGGCCCCCGCGCCGAGGCCTTCGGTGAGGTCGACGCCAATTTGCAGCTTATTGGGTACCGTGGAGCTTTGCAGCGCCTGGTGGTCGGTGTTGCAGATGATAAACTCCACGTCCTTGATGCCCTGCTTGTGCATGTGCTTCACGGCATTGGAGCCACCGCCACCAACCCCAATCACCTTAATGATGGACTTGCTCTGGGCGGGAATATCGAATTTGTAATTCATATTTTTGAATTATAAATCATGAATTATAAATTATAAATTATGGGTCGACCTATTTTAGTTGGGCCAATTCATAATTCATAATTTATGATTCATAATTTCTTTTCCTAGTAGGATTTATCGTCGTAATCGTCAATCAGCAGCCCTTTGGTGCGGGTGATGATGTCCTTGAAGAAGCGGCTGGCGGCACCGGGCTCCTTGGGTTTGGCCGGCTGCGGCGCGGGGGCCGGAGCCGCCAGCGTAGCCGCAACGCGCGTTTCTACCGGGGCAGGTGCGGCCTGGGCCACGGGTGCAGCAGCGGGCGCAGAGTAATAAGATGGCGTGGCCACCTGCTCCTCTTCGTAGCTGGGGCGCGTCACCTGGCGCTCGTCGAGCGAGTGGTAGCCCGACAGCACGAGGCCCACGGTGGTAGCATACATCGGCGACTTCACCGCCTCAATACGGCTCTTGCCGAGGTGCTGGTTGGGGTAGCCGATGCGGGTATCAAGGCCGGTGATGTACTCGGTGAGCTGCTCCAGGTTTTGGAGCTGCGAGCCGCCGCCGGTGAGCACGATGCCAGCCGACAGCTTGTCGTGCAGGCCCATGCGGTAGATTTCGGCATACACCAACTCCATGATTTCCGACATGCGGGCCTCAATGATGTACGCCAGGTTTTTTAGCGAAACTTCTTTCGGCGGGCGGTTGGGCAGGCCGGGGATGCTCACGATTTCGTGGTCGCTGGCTTCCTGGGCGATGGCTTTGCCGAACTTCACCTTCAGCTGCTCGGCCTGGCCGGGGGCCACGTTGCAGCCGGTTTTAATGTCCTGCGTGATGATGTTACCACCAAACGGCAGCACCGCCGCGTGGCGGATGATGCCGTCCTTGAACACCGCCAAATCGGTGGTGCCGCCCCCAATGTCAATCAGGGCCACGCCAGCCTCCTTCTCCTCCTCCGAGAGGATGGACATGGAACTAGCGAGGGGTTCGAGAATCAGGTCGGCGATTTCGAGGCCGGCCTTGGTCACGCACTTGTTGATATTGTTGATGGCCGTGCTCTGGGCCGTGATGATGTGGAAGTTGCCTTCCAGGCGCACGCCTTCGTAGCCCACGGGGTCGGAAATGCCTTCCTCGTAGTCCACTTTGTAGTCCTGCGGCATCACATGAATGATTTGCGAGCCGGGTTGGGTCACGAGGCGGTACATGTCCTGCGTGAGGCGCGCCACGTCGTCCGGCCCGATGGTGTCGTGCGAGTTGCGCGTGATGCTACCGTTGTGCTGGAGGCTCTTGATGTGCTGGCCGGCAATGCCGACGTTTACCACTCCAATGCTAATTCCGGACTGTTCTTCGGCCTGCCGAATGGCCCGTTTAATGGCGTCTACGGTCTTATCAATATTGAGCACGATGCCTCGCGAAACCCCTTCCGACACGGCTTTGCCCATGCCCAGGATTTCGAGTTTACCGAACTCGTTTTTGCGGCCCACCAGGGCGCAGATTTTTGTGGTACCAATGTCGAGCCCGACGACGATTTTGTCTTGTTGCATATGGAGCGGTGCTGGCGAGCAGTGAAGAAGCGGTGGGATTGGAATGAAAATTCAAGGCCTAACAGCCTATTTTTCAGCAAATTGCTATTCGCAAATAATCTGATTTTGGTATTCGACGTTTACGCGGTGGTACGTGTCCCACCCCAAAACTGACGGAATTTGACGGTAAAATACCATAAGCTTGGCGAATTTCTCCGAAATATTTTCGGGCAGCCCGAATTCGATACGTTGGTCGCCCACCTGCTGGGTGAACGAGACCTTGCCACCGGGCTCAATAAACACCTCCGAAACCTGTGCTTTCCAGAATTCATGCTCATCCACGTAGCGCAGAAACTCCAGGTAGCGCCGCCCGGTGCTGTCCTGGAAAAATCCAGTTGGCAGGCTACCCCCACCGGGCCTCGCCACCATTGCTACCCGGGCCGTAAACAGCGGCGAAAGCGGCAGGGCGTGGCCTTCGGCATCGACGTAGGTATCGAGGCGGGTATCGGGGTGCGTGAGGCGGGCGATGGGGCGATTCTGGCGCACGTCGGCGTGCAGGCTACCGGCGAGGTCACGGTACACCTGGGCGTCGCGCACAAAAGGATGGGCCTTTAGGCGGGCTTCGAGTACGCGCAGGCGTGGGCCTTCGGGCTGGGTGCCGAGCACGGGCTCCTTACCGCCCTTGGTGAGCAGGGCCGTGACGCCTCGCTCGGAGATGAAATAATTATCGAACTCGTTGGCAATGTTAACCTTCACGGCATTGACCGCGCGGTTGGACTGGCGCACGGCGGCGAAAGCGCCCAGCGCGCCCAGCACCAGCAGGCAGGCAGCGGCCACGAGTAAGTTTCTAACGGTGCGTTCCAAATTGGTGGATTAGTGGGGTTGTGGATTGATGGCTATGAGGGACAATGATTTTCATCTAAATCATCTACTATTCAATTACTTCCATCGTTCCGTTAATATCAATTTGAGTTGCGGAACCAGCGTGTCAATATCCCCCGCGCCGACTGTGGCCAGCACGTCGAAGGACGTGTCGGTTTGGGCGGCGGCCAAGGCCTGTTCTTTGGTCACGAGGCCTTTGGTGGGCGCGGTAATTTCGGCCAAGAGCATTTCCGCGTTTACGCCGGGTAGTGGCTTCTCGCGGGCGGGGTAAATATCCAACAAAAACACCTCATCTGCAATACTTAAGCTTTGGGAGAAGCCGGTGGCAAAGTCACGAGTACGCGTAAATAGATGAGGTTGAAAAATGACGCGCAGGCGCTTGGTTGGGTAGAGCGCCCGCACGGAACGCAGGAAGGCTTCGATTTCGCGTGGATGGTGGGCGTAATCGTCTAAATAAACGTTTTCGGGTGCGGTCACCACGAATTCAAAACGACGCTTTACGCCCCGGTAAGCGGCTACGGCGGCGTGCAGTTGCGCTTCGTTTAGCCCCTGCAACTGGGCCACAGCGGCGGCGGCCAGCATATTCTCCACGTTGTGAAAACCGGGCACCGCGAGTTCCAAGCCAGACACGGTGCCTTCGGTGCGGTGCAGGTCGAAATGGAAACGGTGGCCTTCGGCGGTGATGTTGGCAGCGTAGAGTTCGGGGCCTTGTTCCGGCGTGAGGCCGTAGCGGATGACACGGGTGCCGGGTGGCATGGCAGCGGCTACACTGGCGTCGGCGGTGTGGTTGAGGAGCAGCGTACCGCCGGGCTTGATTTGAGCCACGAACTGGCGGAACGACTCAATGAGGGCTGACTGGTCGCCGTAGATGTCGAGGTGGTCGGCATCGGTGCTCGTCACGATGGCCACGTCGGGGAACAGGGTCAGGAAGCTGCGGTCGTACTCGTCGGCTTCGACCACGATGGGCGCTTCGGAAGTGCCGGGCAGCAGCAAGTTGCTGCCCAGGTTCACCGAAATGCCGCCGAGAAAGGCCCCGGCGTCGAGGCCAGCGTGGTGCAGCAGGTGGGCCACCATGCTGCTGGTGGTGGTTTTGCCGTGAGTGCCGGCCACCGCGATGGTGTAGCGGCCATGCGTGAGCACACCCAGCACCTGGCTGCGCTTGCGGATGTCGTAGCCCTCGGCCCGCAGCCAAGCCCATTCCAAGCTGTCGGCCGGGATGGCGGGCGTGAGAACCACCAGCGTCTGGGCGCGGTTTTCGCGGATTTCGGCCGGGATGTTCGCCACCGCATCGGCATAGTGAATGGCGATGCCTTCGGAGGTGAGGGCGCGGGTGAGGGGCGTTTCGGTTTTGTCGTAGCCGCTCACCTGGTGGCCGTTGGCGCGGAACCAACGGGCCAGGGCCGACATGCCGATGCCACCGATGCCGAGGAAGAAAACGAAGGGAAACTGCTTCAAATTCGGGGAGTATTTAGGCACTTCTGACGGTCATGCAGCGCGCAGCGAAGCATCTTGCCCGCCGCCAGTAATCATTTACTATTGCGGTAAAGATGCTTCGCTGCGCTCTGCATGACTGTTTGGTTTGTTCGAACAATTATCTACGTCTTAATCAATTTCAACAACTCGTCCACAATCGTTACGGTCGCATCGGGGCGGGCCAGCTCGCGGACGCGGTTGCTTAGTTGCTGCTGACGCTCGGGGTCGCTTAGCAAGCGCAGTGCTTCGTCGTAGAGCCGCTCGGGGGCGTGCTCATCGGTGATGAGCACGGCGGCCCCTTTGCTGACCAGGGCCAGCGCGTTTTTAGTCTGGTGGTCTTCGGCCACGTTGGGCGAGGGCACCAGGATGCTGGCCTTACCGGTGAGGCAGAGCTCGGACACCGACAGCGCTCCGGCACGGCTGATGACGACATCGGCGGCGGCGTAGGCCAGGTCCATGCGCTGGATGAACTCCAGGGCGTGGAGGCCGGCAGCTTGGTCGGCCTGCTGGCGGGCTTCGGGGAAGTAGAGCTTGCCGGTTTGCCAGAGAAGCTGGATGCCGGCTTCGCGCAGGTGCGGCAGGGCGGCGGCGGTGGCTTGGTTGAGCGTGCGCGCGCCGAGGCTGCCGCCCACCACCAGTAGGGTCTGTTTATTGGGGTCGAGGCCGAAGAAATGCAGGGCTTCGGCACGGGTACCGAGGGTGATTTCGGTGCGAACGGGATTGCCGGTGAGTACGAGCTTATCGGCGGGGAAGAACTTCTCCATGCCATCATACGCCACGCAGATACGGCTCACCCGCTTGGCCAGCAGTTTATTGACGAGGCCGGCGTATGAGTTTTGCTCCTGAATAAGCGAGGGAATGGCCCGCGAGGTAGCGGCCAGCAGTACCGGGGCCGAGGCGTAGCCCCCCACTCCTACCACGGCATCGGGCCGGAATTCCTCAATCAGCTTGCCGGCCTTGCGCACCGAGCGGAACACGCGCACCGGAAACATGAGGTTCTGGGGCGTGAGGCGGCGTTGGAGGCCGGTGATGTCGAGGCCCACGATTTTGTAGCCGGCGTCGGGCACGCGGGTCATCTCCATGCGGCCGTTGGCCCCGACGAAAAGAATTTCGGCATTGGGCAGGCGGCGGCGCAGCTCGTTGGCAATGGCCACGGCCGGGAAAATGTGCCCGCCAGTACCGCCGCCGGAGATGATGAAACGAAGTGGCTCGGTCGTGTTTACGGCCATAAAATCTGATTCTTCAAGCTTCCACAGTTTCAAAGAGACTCCAAACATTTCCGACGCAAATTCCTTCGCATCTAATTCGGTATTTTGGAGATAATCAAATAGGGTAGCTCCGTTAAAGTAGACGTATAAGTAAGAGCCGATTTCTGGCAAATCATTTTCAATTTCAAACCGAAGGCCACCATACTCGGCGGCCAGCAGTTGCCGAGGTTTCATTAGTAGCTGACCGATACTTTCGGAATGCGGGCCGTATCCTCCGGCTCGCCGGTCATGGGGCGGATTTCGCGCTCGCCACGGCTTACGGCCAGGATAATGCCAATGCTGATGCCGGTGAAGATAAGCGAGGTGCCGCCCATGCTCAGCAGCGGTAGCGGCAGGCCGGTGATGGGGCCGAGGCCCACGGCCACGCCCATATTCACCAGCGCCTGCAATACCAGGCTGAAACTGAGGCCCGCCGAGAGCAGGCCACCAAATGCGCCGTAGCTGTTCATCACCGTTTTCAGCCCGCGATAAAGGAAGGCGAGGTAGAGGAACAGGATGACGAACCCGCCCAGCAAACCGTATTCTTCGATGATGACGGCGTAGATGAAGTCGGAATACGGGTGCGGCAGGATATTGCGCTCGGTGCTTTTGCCAGGGCCCTTGCCCACGATGCCGCCCGTGGCAATGGCGATGTAGCTGTGTTCGAGCTGGAAGGGCGTTTTCTTGGTCTTGTCGGTGAAGTTGGTGACGCGCGACACCACCGTGCCCAGGCGCTGGCCCGCCGCCAGGCCGGCCCCGCCCAGCACCACAAAAATACCCACCATCACGGCCATGTGCTTGAGGGGCACGCGGCCGATGAACATCAGCAGCATGCAAGTGGCGAACAGCAGCAGCGCCGTGGAAGCATTACTAAGGATGATGAGGCTGCAAATGGTGCCCACCCACAGCATCACCGGAAGCATGGTGGTTTTGAAATCGTCGAGGTGCTGCTGGCGGCGGCTAAGCATGCTGGCCAGGTGCGAAATCAGGGCCAGCTTGGCCAAGTCGGAGGGCTGGAAAGTCTGGTTAATCACCGGGATGGTCATCCAGCGCGACGCGCCGTTGGTTTCGCCGCCCATGAAAAACGTGAACAGCAGCAGCGGCACGCTCAGCAGCAGCGCGTAGAGCGACAGGCGCGAATAGTGCCGGTAGTCGATGCGGTGCGCCGCCCACATAAAGCCCAGCCCCAGGAAAATCAAACTACTGTGTTTAAAGAGGAAGGCTTCGGTGTTGCCGTTCATCTTCTTGTAGGCCAGCGTGCCGGTAGCCGA
Organism: Hymenobacter sp. UYAg731; assembly: GCF_054061335.1. Classification (NCBI taxonomy): domain Bacteria; kingdom Pseudomonadati; phylum Bacteroidota; class Cytophagia; order Cytophagales; family Hymenobacteraceae; genus Hymenobacter; species Hymenobacter sp. UYAg731. The sequence goes on from NZ_JBSSEC010000005.1 coordinate 206,924, forward strand.
ATACACCACGGCAATGCTGATGAAGGAGAACAATAGCACGATGGCCCACAGAATGGGGTCGCCCTTGAGGTTGCGTTGCAGCCAGTCTTTCATAATCGCTGATTTTAGAACTGATTTCTCGGATTATACTGATTCTGAAACGCCGCCCCCAAGCAGGGTATGCACCGCCGCTGCAAACTGCCGGCCACGGTCTTCATAGTTTTTGAACAGGTCGAAGCTGGCGCAGCAGGGCGAGAGCAGCACCACGTCGCCGGGAGCGGCGAGGGCGGCGGCGCGGGCCACGGCATCGGGCATGCTTTGGGTTTCCTCCACTTGCGGGATGATGGGGTCGAAGGTGGTGCGCAGCTTGGCGTTGTCCACGCCGAGGCAGATGAGGGCTTTCACGCGGTGCTCGGCCAGGCCCAGCAGGCTGCTGTAGTCGTTGCCCTTGTCGGTGCCGCCGGCAATCCAGATAATGGGCTGCTGAATGCCGTCGAGGGCGTACCAGGCGGCCTCCACGTTAGTGGCCTTGCTGTCGTTGATGTAGCGGGTGCCGTTGATTTCGCCCACCAGTTGCAGGCGGTGGTCGGCATTTTGAAAGGTACCCAGGGCAGTTTCAATCTGCGCGGTTTCGAGGCCGGCCACGCGGGCGGCGAGCACGGCGGCCAGCGTGTTCTGGCGGTTGTGCTGGCCGATGAGGGGCGAGTTGGCGGTGCTTATTTCCTCAGTCTTGCTGTAGTAGCCGGGCAGCATGTCGACGCACAGCAGGTCGGCGGTTTCGTAATACGCCGCCAGGTGAATATCGGGGCGGTGGTGCAGGCTGAACGGCATCTGGTGTACCGGCCGCAGCGCCGACTTGAAGTAGCGCTGAATGTTCTCATCATCCGCATTATAGATAAACGTGCCTTCGCTGTCCTGATTGCGAACGATGCGCAGCTTGGCCTGGGCATAGTGTTCGAGCGAGTAGTCGTAGCGGTCGAGGTGGTCGGGCGTAATATTGAGCAGAATGGCAACCCACGGCTGAAAGTCGTACGTGTCATCGAGCTGGAAGCTGCTCAATTCCACCACGTAGTAGTCGAATTTATCTTCGATAACCTGCTCGGCCAGCGAGTAGCCCACGTTGCCGGCCAGGCCCACGCGCAGGCCCGCGTCCTTTAAGAGGTGATAAATGAGCAGGGTGGTGGTGGTTTTGCCGTTGGTGCCGGTGATGCAGATGCACTTAGCGCGGGTGTAGCGGCCGGCCAGCTCGATTTCAGAAATAATCGGGATTTTCTGCTCGCGCAGGGCCTGGATGACCGGGGCTTTCTCGGGAATGCCGGGGCTTTTCACCACTTCATCGGCGGTCAGAATTTTGTCCAGAGAGTGCTGGTTCTGCTCGAATTCGATGCCTGCTTCGGTGAGTTGCTGCTGGTACCCGGGCTGAATGGGGCCGCGGTCCGACACGAAAACGGTGTGGCCTTTGGCCTGGGCCAGCAGGGCCGCGCCCACGCCGCTTTCGGCGGCTCCTAGAATGACGATGTGCATGTGAAGTAAGCTTTAGCTGGCACCGCAGGGCCGGGTAGGCATTTGAATTATTCCGCAACGGCAAGCTCAAGCTTACCGCACAAGGCTAGCGCAGCTTTAGCGTAACTAAAGTAATGACGGCCAGCATAATACCGACAATCCAAAAGCGCGATACGATTTTGGATTCGTGGTAACCGAGCTTCTGGTAGTGGTGGTGCAGCGGCGACATGCGCAGCAGGCGGCGGCCCTCGCCGTACTTGCGCTTGGTGTATTTAAACCAGCCCACTTGCACCACAACCGACAGGTTTTCAATGATAAACACGCCGCACAGAACCGGAATCAGCAGTTCCTTGCGTACCACCAGGGCCAGCACCGTAATGATGCCGCCCAGCGTGAGCGAGCCCGTGTCACCCATGAAAACCTGCGCCGGGTAGCTGTTATACCACAAAAAGCCGATGCACGCCCCCACAAACGCGGTACAGAAAATGACCAGCTCGCCCGAATCGGGAATGAACATGACATCCAGGTAATCAGCCAGTAGCACGTTGCCGCTCACGAAGGCGAAGATGGCCAGCGTGACGCCGATGATGGCCGAAGTGCCGGCCGCCAGCCCGTCGAGGCCGTCGGTGAGGTTGGCCCCGTTGCTAATGGCCGTAATCAGGAAGATGACGATGGGGATATAGAGGAAGCCGTAGAGGCCGTTGAAAAAAGTGCCCGCCGTGGCGAACAGGTCGCCGTAGTTCAGCTCGTTGTTCTTCATAAACGGCACCGTGGTAATCATCAAATGCACGTCTTTGAAGATTTTACTGGCATCGACGGCCGAATAGGTACCGTTGGGCAGCAGGTATTCGCGCACCGTGATTTCGTTGCTGTAGAACAGTACCCAGCCCACCGTAATGCCCAGTCCCACCTGACCCAGCACTTTAAAACGGCCGCTCAAGCCCTCCTTGTTCTTGCGGAACACCTTGATGTAGTCATCCAGAAAGCCAATCAGACCCAGCCACACCGTGCTCAAAATCATGAGGATGATGTAGATATTGCGCAAACGGGCCAGCAGCAGCACCGGCACCAGAATGGCCAGGATGATGATGAGGCCGCCCATCGTGGGGGTACCTTTCTTCTCGTTCTGGCCCTGCAAGCCCAGGTCACGGATGGTTTCGCCGGCTTGCTTGCGTTGCAGCACTTTGATGAGGCGGTGTCCGAAAATCTGGGCAATGAGCAGGGAAATCACTATCGCCAGCCCGGCGCGAAACGTGGTGTATTGAAACACGCCCGTGCCCGCCAGGTGGTAATGTTCGTGCAGGTAACGGAAGAGGTAATAAAGCATTCGGGTTTGGGGAAGCGTTTTTGGCGGGAAGCGGGCCGGTCCGACCGCCCTAGGCGGTCCGACCGGTTATTGGGCGAACGATGGCAGGGCGTTCTTACGTCAACCGGTCGGACCGCCTAGGGCGGTCGGACCGGTGGGCGGCGCGTTACTTGTTCAATTCAGCAAAAATTTCGGCAAGGATTAGCTTGTCGTCGAAGGGCGCTTTCACGCCGCGAATTTCCTGATAATTCTCGTGGCCCTTGCCGGCCACCAGCACAATGTCGTGCGGGCCGGCCAGCCGAACGGCCGCTTCGATTGCGGCGCGGCGGTCGGGCACGGTCTGCACTTTAGCCGAGTCGGGGGCCGTCACGCCGGCTTCCATCTGGGCCAGGATTTCGGCGGGGTCCTCGAAGCGGGGATTGTCGGACGTGAGAATGACCTGGTTGGAAAGCCGGGCGGCCAGGTTGGCCATGATGGGGCGCTTGGCCGCGTCGCGGTTGCCGCCGCAGCCCACCACCGTGATGATGCGCTGGCTGGGCTGGCGGATTTCGTGCAGCGTTTGCAGCACGTTCTCTAGCGCGTCGGGCGTGTGGGCGTAGTCGATGATGCCCGTAATGCTTTGCTGGCCCGACACCACCGGCTCGAAGCGGCCGGGCGCGGTGGTCAGGCCCGAGAGGATGGTCAGGACTTCGGTAGGGTCCTCGCCCAGCAGCACGGCCGCGCCGTACACGGCCAGCAGGTTGTAGGCGTTGAACACGCCGATGAGGCGGAAGAGGATTTCGCGGCCGTCGATTTCGAGGTGCAGGCCGTGGACTTCGTTCGCCACCAGCTTGGCGCGAAAGTCGGCGGCGCCGCGCAGTGAGTAGGTGGCGCGGCGGGCGGCGGTGTTTTGCAGCATCACCGGGCCGCGCTTGTCGTCGGCGTTGGTGAGGGCGAAGGCGGTTTTGGGCAGTGCGTCGAAGAAAGCCTTTTTGGCTTTCAGGTAGTTGTCGAAGGTGCCGTGGTAGTCGAGGTGGTCGTGGGTGAGGTTGGTGAACATGCCGCCCGCGAAGCGCAGGCCCGTGATGCGGTGCTGGGCCACGGCGTGGCTGCTTACTTCCATGCAGGCGTGGGTGCAGCCGGCCCCTACCATGCGGGCCAGCAGCGCATTCAGCCGGATGGCGTCGGGCGTGGTGTGGGTACTCGGGATGACTTCCTCGTCAATCTGGTTCTGCACCGTGCTGAGCAGGCCGGCGTGGTAGCCCAGCTCGCGCAGCAGCTTGTGCAGCAGCGTGGCGCAGGTGGTTTTGCCGTTGGTCCCCGTCACGCCCACCAACGTGAGCTGGCGCGAGGGATGCCCGTGAAACGCCGCCGCCACATGGCCCAATGCCTCGGCCGAGTCGGCCACCAGCACGTAGGCCGTGGCGGGGTTCAGCACGGCCGGCAACTCTTCGCAGATAACGGCAGCCAAACCCTTCTCCACCGCTCCTTCGATGAACTTGTGGCCATCGGTGGCGGTGCCGCGCAGGGCGCAGAAGGCCACGCCCGGCCCGGCTTCCCGCGAGTCGAGGGTGAGGCCGGTGATGGGCACGTCGGTGGGACCGTGCTGAGCAAGCACGTTCACGTCGGTGAGTAGGGAAAAAAGCGGCAGGGAAATCATGAGTTTTCGTTGGGCCGGTCCGACCGCTCTAGGCGGTCCGACCGGTTGTCGGCAATACAATGATGGCTGGGCAAGGCCCGGGCTGATTACGTTCGATTAAAAACCGGTCGGACTGCCTAGGGCGGTCGGACCGGCGGGCGATTAAATTAGGCGCGGCGCACAGCGGGCTTAGCTGGCACGGGCTTTTTAGCGTTTTTGCCCGAAGTGGGTTGGCGGGTAGCTTCTTTTGATTTATCAGCAGCTTTAGCGGCACCAGTTGCCGCAGATTTAGCAGCTGATGACGTAGTGACGGGCTTCGCGTTTGGCTTGCTGGCTTTGGCGTTCGGCTTCACGCCGGCCGAGCGTTCGGCTACCGCAGCCTGCACATGGGCCTTTTCGCCATCGGCGAAAGACTTGCGGGCTTTGGCGGGCTCCATATCCACCGGCACCAGCAGCTTGTTTTCGGCGAGGTCGGTGTGCTCGGGCTCGGGTAGGGCCGTGGGCGCGGCAATGCGCGGGCCGGATTCTTCGAGGGTCAGCGTAATCAGGTCGCCGCGCTTGATGGGCGAGCCTGGGGCCAGCGACTGCTCGCGCACCCGGCCCGAACCCACGGCCCGCACGTGCAGGCCCCGGTTTTCGAGCAGGAACAGCGCGTCGCGCAGGCTCAGGCCCCGGGCCTGTGGCACCCGGCCAGGGCGCACGGGGTTCACCACCAGCGCCACGGTGCGGGCGTGGAAAGCGGTGTCGGACGCGCCGCGCACCCATTCCTCGCCGCCGGTGGCCTGGGTGTTGCCCACCAGGCCCAGCTTCTGGCACACGAGGGCCAGCTCGTCGTTCATGCCGGCGCGCACCAGCGGAACGTGGCTCTTGTTCAGGCGGGCTTTGGCCAGCAGCGGGCGCTGGCTCAGCAGGTCGCGGGCCATGCATTTGTCGGCCACTTCGCGGAACACCGGCGCGGCCACATCCGCTCCGTAGATGCGGCCGTTGCGAGGCGAGTCCACCACCACGATGCAGCTGTACTTCGGCTTATCGGCCGGGAAATAGCCCACGAAGCTGGTCGAATACGTTTTGGTGTACTGGCCGTTTTTGAATTTCCAGGCCGTGCCGGTTTTGCCGGCAATGCTGTAGTCCTTGGGCCGGATGCTGCGGGCTGTGCCGGCCGTCACCACCCCTTCCATCATCGACTTCACCTTAATCAGTGTGGCGTCGGAACAGATTTTGGGGTTCAGCACCTTCACTTCGTTGTGCAGCAGCACCTGGTCGGCCTGCTTGATTTCGCGCACAATCATGGGCTGCACCTTCACGCCGCCGTTGGCCACGGCGTTGTAGAGCGCCAGCGTTTGCAGCGGAGCCAGCTTCAGTTCGTAGCCAATGCTCATGGTGGTGAGCGAGGTACGGCTCCAGCTGCGGTCCCGGGGGTCCTTCACGTAAGGCAGCGCCTCGCCCGTCATCTGGAATCCCAGCGGCTTATCGAGGCCAAATTTCTTGAGGTAATCGGTGTATTCGGTCGGATTGCGGGAGAAGTATTTATCGACTAGCTTGGCCACGCCGATGTTGCTCGACTTCTCAAACACCTGCTGCACCGTGATGCGGCCATAGCCGTGCGAATCCGATTTCACGGCTCCGCCCACGTACATGCGGCCGTTGCCGGTGTCCACCATGTCGTCGAGGGTCAGCTCCGGGTGCGCCTCAAACAGCGCCATCATCGAGGCCAGTTTGAACGTGGAGCCCGGCTCGGTGCGGCCCTGGTCGGCAAAGGCGTAGTTGTAGTCCTCCTTATACGTGTCGTCCGAAGCCTTACCCAGGTTGGCCACAGCCTTGATTTCGCCGGTCGCTACTTCCATCAGAATTACGCAGCCGTACTGGGCGTTGTTATCCACCAGCGACTTGTAGAGGGCATTTTCGGCCACGTCCTGCAGGTTGATATCGAGCGTGGTTTTCACGTCGTAGCCCGCCAGGGGCTTGATTTCGGTGCCGTCGTAAACGGGCTTGATGCCACCGGGTACGCGCTCAAACAGCGCCTCGCCCGATTTCCCGGCCAGGCTTTGCTCAAAGGTGTACTCCAGGCCCGCGCCGTGCTTGTCCTCGTTCACGAAGCCGATGGTGCGCTGCGCCAGCCCACCAAAGGGCCGGAAACGCTTGTCCACTTTCTCAAAAATGGCCCCGCCCCGGTTCCGCCGCTCGCGGAACACCGGCCAGGTCGCCATCAGCTTCTTCTCTTGAAAATTGATTTGCCGCGAGTTGAGCCGGATGTAACGCTGCTTGGCCGAGTGCGCGTTCACCAGCCGGCGGCGGTACTCCTGCACGCTGCGGTCGCCAAAAAAGTGCGACAAATGCCAGGCCAGCGAGTCAATCCCGGACTTAAACACGCCATCCTCCACCACGCCGGGGTCCCAAGCCACCCGGTAAAAAGGCAGCGAAGTGGCCATAATACTCTCATTATCAGAGTAAATGTTGCCCCGCGTGGCCGGCACCGACTGATAACTGATGCGCCGCTCCTGCTCCAGCGCGCGCCATTTGGCTCCCTCCTGAAACTGAATCTTGGTCGCCTTCCAGAAAATGGCGCTCGAAAACACCGCTACACCCAGAAAAGCCAGCCGCACCCGCGTAACTATCGATTTCTTAACGCTGCCTTTCATCGGGAATGAGCTTTAACGGCCTGCTTATCTACCGATTGTTTCTTGTGCGCAGTTGTACCTTTTTGTGCTTTATTCTTGCTGTCGGGCTTAGCCGATTTGCTATTTGATTTGCGTTTAGCCGCAGTAGCCTTTGCGGCCCGAGGCGCAGCAGCAGCCCGGTGCGAAGCCTGCGGCGCGGGGGCAACCGGCACCGAATCACCTTCCAGCGCCTGGGGCGGAGCAATAATTTCGGGGCCGCTGTCCACGTCGCTGCCATCGGCCGGGTGCTTGCGGCCGGCCAGTTGGTCGGCGCGCAGGGCGGCGGTCGAGTCGCGGTCGGCGCGGGCAGCCAGCGTGTCGGCCGTTAGCACGGGCATCAGTTCCAACTCGGCGGCATCGAGGTGGCCAGCGGGCACGGTGATGCGGAAGGGCGGCGAGGAGCTTTCGACCAGGCCGATGGCCGCTACTTTGCGGGCCACCTCGCTCTGCTTGCTGGCCTCCATGTAGTCCGATTTCAGGGTGGTGTAATCGGCCCGCAGGTCTTCGGTTTCCTGCTTGAGGCGCTGGATATTGCGGTTCATGCGGTTGCCGTAGTGCGTGTTGCCGATGTAGAGCAGTACCAGCAGCATTGTGAACAGCAGGTGCGGCAGGAAGCGTACCGGCAGCCCCTCGCGGAACAGCCCGTCCACGCTCGTGGCGCGGTCAAGCAGCGAAAACAGGCTCCACGAACTGCGCGGGGCCGTTTCGGGCGCGGGCTCACGACGCACTTTCTCGCGCCTGGGTCGCGGGGCTGGGGCTGGTTCCGGCTCGGGAGCCACGTCCTCGACCACGGGAGGCGCGGGAGCATCCTCCGGCTCGGGCGCGGCAACCGGACGCGGCACATTGGCGCGGCGCGGGGCATCGGTGGGACGGAGCGTGTTGGCGGCCATCGGCAGGGGCTAGTTTCTGATTGCAACCCGCAATTTAGCACTTCGGGCGCGGCTGTTCAGCGCGACTTCGGCCGGGTCGGCTTCTTCGGGCTTGCGGTTTACGGCCTCAAAGGGCTTGCTTTCATTGCCGAAGAAGTCTTTTTCGACCGTACCGAAAAATTTGCCCTTGCCAATGAAGTTTTTCACCAGCCGGTCTTCCAGCGAATGGTAACTCATCACCACCAGCCGGCCGCCGGGGCGTAGCACGTCGGCCGTTTGCAGCAGCATCTCCTGCAAGGCCTGCATTTCCTGATTCACCTCGATGCGCAGGGCCTGGAAAACCTGCGCCAGGTACTTATTTTCCTTGCCGCGCGGCGTGCAGGGCTGAATGGCCTGCTTGAGCTCGGCAATGGTTTCGAGGCGGCGGCCGCGCCGGGCCGCGCCCACGGTGGCGGCCAGCGTGCGGGCGTTGGTCACCTCGCCGTACATCCCGAAAATGCGGTGCAGGTCGGCTTCCTTATAATCATTGAGGATATCAGCGGCCGTTAGCGGGCCATCGGGGTCCATGCGCATATCCAGCGGGCCATCGAAGCGGGTTGAGAAGCCGCGCTCGGGCGTGTCGAACTGGTGTGAGCTCACGCCGAGGTCGGCCAGCAGCGCATCCACGGGCAGCGCGCCAAGTTGCTGTAATTCAGCAAATAAATCCCGGAAATTGGCCTTTACAAACGTAAACTGCAGGCAGGCCAGCTTGGCGGCTTCGACCTCCGCGTCGGCATCCTGGTCGAAGCTGTAGAGGTGGCCGGTGGTCAGCTTTTCGAGGATGCGGGCCGAGTGGCCGCCCCCGCCGAAGGTCACGTCGACGTAGCGGCCACCGGGCTGTAAGTCCATGGCGGCCAGGCACTGGGCCAGCATTACGGGGCGGTGGTAGGCCTGGTCGTTATCGTATTCGGTCATGCTCATGCGGCCGGGCCGGCGAGCGGCGGGGTTTCAACGGATAAGAATTTCTGGGCCAGCTTGCTAAAGCTCTGCTGGTCTTTGATGAGGAACTCGTCGTAGCGGGCCGGGTCCCAGATTTCGCAGCGGTTACCGAGGCCAACGATGATAGCCTCCTTCTCGATACCAGCGTAGCGCAACATACTGCGCGGCAGCATGAAACGATTAATACTATCAAGTTCTACCTCCGTCATGCCCCGAAAAAAGTTGCGCTGAAACTGGCGGTACTCTTCGTTGAACTCGTCCAGCGCCATCACCTTCTCGTGGATGACGCGCCAGGCAGCCCGGGGGTAGAGCACCAGGCAGGGCTCGAAGCCCCGCACCAGCACCAGCTGGTTGCCCGACTGCTCGGGCAGGTTGCCCTTCACCTTGGCCGGCAACACCAGCCGCCCCTTGGGGTCGAGCTTGCATTCGTATTCGCCGGAGAGCAGGTTCATGGGCATAAACCGCTGGGTGGGAAAGCGGCGGCATTAGCAAATGTACGGGAACCCTACGGAAAACCAACCACGATTTACCATTTCCTACCACAAATACAAAACGGTCTCTGGAGTGTTTAAATGCAGTTTTTGAACGCCTGGCGTGCATTTAGTCTTTTGGTGAATCTGGGTACTCAGGGTGTTTGCCAGAATGTCAGGGTAATGATGGGCAGGCAGCACAGCAGCTCCGGCTGCTCCGGCTGATGCAATTCCCCGAACCGGATTCCGTACGCCGGACAACGTGTGCCGGGCCGTACCTTTACGGCAGCTATGCGTCCTCATTCCCTATCCCATCGCCTCGTTAGTGTGCTGCTGGCTGTGCTGGTGCTCATCACCTCGGTGGGCCTCACGGTGCAGCGCCTGACCTGCCGCATGAGCGGGCAGAGCACGGTGGCCGTGTCGGTAGCCGGCCGGGCCGAGCTGCGCGGCTGCCTGGGCGAGCTGGCCCCGACCAAAGCCCGGGACGGCTGCTGCGATTTCAGCAAGCACGAGCACAAGCTGAGCAGCCCGGCGCACGAGCTGGCGGCCAAAGTTCTGGTGCCGGTTCCGGCGCTGTTGCTGGCAGCGCCAGCGTTGGGCTGGCCGGTGGCACCGGGTGCCGGGGGAGCGTTGGCCGGGGCTGGCCCGCGCTGGTTTGCGGCCGATGCCTCGCCCCCTCCCCTCGGTGGCCGGGCGCTGCTGGCCTTCGCCTGCACCCTCGAAGTATAGGTTTTTCTGACCATCGCGGACGCTGCCCAAGGGCGGCCAATGCCGTCGCGGCAGCTTGCGGCAGCAATTCATCAGAAACGCCTAACTTTCAGATATAATGAAACCTATCAGCGGGTTTATCCCGCATTTTCTAATTCCGGTGCTGTTCTCGGCGTTGTTGCCGGCCGGGCGGGCGGCGGCGCAATCATCGGCCATCGCGCCGGTGCGCGGCGAGGTGACGGAGGCCGGCAAAGCCACGCCCCTACCCGGCGCGGTGCTGCGCTGGCTCTACGATGCGGCCGATGCCGGCGCACCGATTATTACGGCTACTTCGGATGCGGCCGGGCGCTTCACGCTGGTGCGGCCGGCGCGAGCTGCTTCGCGGCTGGTGGTGCAGGCGCTGGGCTACCGGCCCGATACGGTGGCCGTGCCCGTGGGCGGCGCGCCCTACCTGCGGGTGGCCCTGCGCGCCGGGGCCGAGCTGGGCGAAGTGGTGGTAACCGACCGCGCCCCGGCCTACTCCTCCCTCACGCCGGCCAACGTGCAGATGATTTCGGGCCGCGACCTCACCAAATCGGCCTGCTGCAACCTGGCCGAGAGCTTCGAAACCAATGCCTCGGTGGAAGTCACGACTTCGGACGCGGTATCCGGCGCGAAGCAGATTCAGTTGCTCGGGCTCGATGGCAGCTACTCGCTGCTGACCGTGGACAACCAGCCGGCCCTGCGCGGGCTGGCCGCGCCTTACCGCCTGGGCTATCTGGCCGGGCCGTGGATTGAGAACATCGAAATCATCAAGGGCACGGGCTCGGTGGTGAATGGCTACGAGGCGATTTCGGGGCAGGTGAACGTGAAGCTGAAGGAGCCGGAGAAGACGGACCAACTGCTGTTCAACGCCTACGCCAACGACCTCGGCAAATTCGACGTCAACCTGAACGCCTCGGCCCGCATCAACCCGAAGTGGAGCACGGTGCTGCTGCTGCACTCCGACTACCTCGGCAACCGCGTGGACCGCAACAAGGACGGCTTCCTGGACCTGCCGCTGGCCACGCAGTTCAACGCCTTCAATAAGTGGAAGTATATCTCGGGCCACGGCATTGTGAGCGAGGTGGGCCTGGGTGCGCTACGCGAAACCCGGCAGGGCGGCCAGCTAGGTTTCCGCGACACCGGCGCGGCGGCCTTCGCCCAGAACTACGGCACCACGCAGGCCACCACCCGCTACACCGGCTACGCCAAAACCTCCTACACCTGGCCCACGCGCCCCTTCCAGAGCCTGGGCCTGCTGCTGACGGGCACTACCCACGACTTTACCTCGCGCTACTCCTACGGCTACCAGACCTACCACACCGACCACGACCCGAGCATCCCGCCATACTTCGTCGACAACCACGCCCTGCGCACCTACGATGGCAGCCAGCGCACGGGTAATGCCACCCTCTTGTTTCAGAGTGCGTTAGGCAACACGGCGCACGTATATCGCACGGGCCTAAGCTTTTTGTATGACGAGTACGATGAGCGTCTGAGCGACGGCCGCACCTATGTAACCGAAACGCCGGCCGGCCGCGAGGCCCGCGAGCACCGTACCCGCCGCGAGCTGGTGCCCGGCGCTTTTGCCGAGTATACCTATCAGAACAGCCGCAACCTGACCGTGGTGGCGGGCCTGCGCACCGACTACCACAACCTCTACGGCTGGCAGCTAACACCCCGCCTGAACGTGAAGTATGACGTGCTGAAAAATACCGTGTGGCGCGCCGCCGCCGGCAGCGGCTTTCGCGTGGCCAACCCCATTGCCGACAATGCCGCCATGCTGGCCAGCGCCCGCGAGTTCGTCATCGGCCCCAACCTGCGCCCCGAAAAAGCCTGGAACATGGGCAGTAGCGTCACCCAGTATTTCACGGCGCTGGGCCATCCGGCCACCCTCATCCTCGACTACTACCACACTGAATTCGTGAACCAAGTGGTGGCCGATATGTACACCGCTCCCAGCATCATTGTCATCGATAATCTCCCGCCGGGCGGCCGCTCCTTCGCACGCAGCCTGCAAGCAGAGCTTCAGGTGGAGCCGGTGAAGGGGCTGCAGGTGAAAGGAGCATACAAGTACCTTGACGTGCGAACCACCTACGACAACCTGCTGCTGCCCAAGCCCCTCACGCCCGCGCACCGCGCCTTCCTGAACCTGGGCTACGCCAGCGCCTTCGATAAATGGCGGGCCGATTTCACGGTGCAGTGGTTTGGCGAAAGGGCGCTGGCCCACATCAGCAGTACGCACGCCCACGGCACCGGCCAGGAATACTCGCCCGAAAATGCCCCCCGCTATGCCCTGCTCAATACCCAGCTCACCCGCGCCTTCAAGCGCCTGGAGGTGTACGTAGGTGTGGAGAACCTCACTAACTACCGCCAGCCCAACCCCATCGAAGGCGCGGCCAACCCCTTCGGGCCCACGTTTGATGCGGCCATGGTGTGGGGACCGGTATACGGCCGCCTGACCTACGCCGGCCTGCGCTACCGCATTGAGTAGTGCTCACCGCACAATCAATTTTTCCGGCAGCAATTTTGTTACGCTGTTGTCATCCGCTTTCAACTTACTGGTTATGAAATTCCTCCTCCCACTTTCGCTTTCCCTGCTCCCGCTGTTCAGCAGCTCCCCCGCCGCCCAGGCCCAGACGGCCCCGGCTGCCGTGCAGGCCGCCACCAATGGTACGGCCACGGCCCAGTTCAAAACCTCGGCCGTGTGCGACATGTGCAAAGCCCGCATCGAAAAAAGCCTGGCCTATGAGAAAGGCGTGCAAAGCGCCGTACTCGACGTACCCACCAAAGTCCTCACCGTAACCTACAAGGCCGACAAAACCACCCCTGCCGCCCTGCGCACCGCCGTGCAAAAAACCGGCTACGACGCCGACGAGCTCACCGCCGATGCCCGCGCCTATAACCGCCTGCCCGACTGCTGCAAGAAGACCAACGCGGTCCACTAAGGCCCACCGATTGAACGGGTTTTAGCGGATTGAACGGATTTTTTGTGGTTCCGCTTCTGCCGCCATTTTACTTCTGCTTGGTTCTGACTTAAATCGAAAAAGGCCGCCCAATTAGGCGGCCTTTTCCTTTCGTAACACCCAGTATGATGATTGAACCATAAAAAATCCGTTCAATCGGTGGTCCGCTATTTCGCCCGCCACAGCCGCCACCACGGCAAATACGGTTGGTCGTGGTGTTCATAGTGATACCCAAAGAAATAGCAGCTCACAAACGCCCACAGGTGATGCCGGAACTGGCTGCGCGACTTGTGTTGATTGTCAGCCGCGTGTTCGCCCCGGTGCGGCAGGTAGGTACCGAAAAAGAACAGCTGCAAGGTCGCCAGCACCGCCGGTATCATCCAGAAGGCAATGACGTTGGCCTGCGGAAAGAACAGCTTGAGCAAGTTGTAGGTCGCGGCCATCAGCAGCACCTGCCACCAGGTCACGTAGTTCCAGGCGAAGCGTACGAACCAAGGCAGGAAGCCCGGGTGACGGCCGTCGTGGAAATCGGGGTCATCCTGGGTGCCGACGTGGCGGTGGTGGGCGTGATGCTTGGGCAACTGCCCAGGGAACCAGTTGTAGGCAAAAAGGCCGGCAGCCAGCGTACCCAGTGCGTTATTAAGGCGCTTGTTGGGGCTCACCACGCCGTGCATGGCATCGTGCGCGGTGATGAACAGGCCGGTATAGAGGTGGGTTTGCAGCAGGGCCAGCAGGTAGGGCGCGGGCGAATGCCAGTCGGGCTGGTACCGCGCCAGCAGGAAGCCCAGCAACACCGCCCACAGCACCACAATCAGCCCGCCGATGGCCACGCCGGTAGTGCCGACGGGCGCAGGCGCAACGCGCATGGCGGGGATGGCTGCGGTGGAATTCACGCCAAAATTTATAGTGACAACAGCCGGTCGCGCACCTGCTCCATCAGCCACAGCGGCGTGCTGGTGGCCCCGCATATACCCACCGACTGCCCCGGCCGGAACCAGGCCCCGTCAATTTCGGCCACGTTGGAGATGAAGTGCGTGAGCGGGTTGGTTTCCTTGCACACTTGGTAGAGCACCTTGCCGTTGGAGCTTTTGGTGCCGGACACGAACACAATCTGGTCGTACTGGGCGGCGAAACGGCGCAGGTCCTTGTCGCGGTTGCTCACCTGCCGGCAGATGGTGTCGTTGGCATTCACCTGGTATCCCCGCGTTTCCAGCTGGTTTTTAATATTATAGAAGCTGTTGGTGCTTTTGGTGGTCTGGCTGTAAAGGGTGATGTTCGCGGGCAATTCGTGGCTTAGTAGCTCATCGAAGCTTTCGAACACCACGGCATCGCCGCTAGTCTGGCCCAGCAGGCCCAGCACTTCGGCGTGGCCATGCTTGCCGTAGATAAATATTTTTTCCTTTTTATCGTAGCTGGTTTTGATGCGGTTTTGCAGCTTGAGCACCACCGGGCAGCTCGCGTCAATCAGGGTCAGGTTGTTTTCCAAAGCCATTTGGTAGGTGGCCGGGGGCTCACCGTGGGCGCGGATTAGAACGGCCTCGTCGCGCAGCTCAGCCAGCCGCTCGTGGCAGATGATGCGCAGGCCCCGGGCTTCGAGGCGCTGCACTTCCTCATCGTTATGCACAATATCGCCCAGGCAATACAGGTAGCCCTGCTCATCGAGCAGGTCTTCAGCCATTTGAATGGCGTAAATCACACCAAAGCAAAAGCCGGAGTTAGGGTCAATTCGGACGCTGAGCGACAGGTTCGGCATAGGACCTCGGTAACCAGTAACCCGCCCGCAAGGTTGCGAAAAAAAAGCCGGGTAGCCGAAAATACGTCAATCTGGCTTATTTCAGTTTTATTCCCCCCTAATGTAGCATAAGTTTTGGCTGGTGACGAGCGGAGGGAGTACCCGCGTTGAACGGTCCAACGTCGGTACTCGCTTCGCTCGTCACCAGCCAAAACTTATGCTCCGGGAATTATGGTTCGGCTATTCTTTTACTTTGCTTAGGCGCTGGGCCTCGTCCTCGCTCACATGCCCTCGCCCTACCAGGAAGCCGCGCACCGTGCGGAACGCCTCCGCGTCGAGGCCAGTGCCGGGGTGGTTGAGCGCGGCGTTGAGCAGCATTTCCTTGTCTTCGTCGACGTGCTTGCTCAGGCCGAGGAAGGCCGGCAAGTTACTTTCGACTGAAAAGCGCAGGAAACGGATTTCGGGGTTTTGCGGGTCGATGCCCACGGCTTGCTCGAAGGTTTTGGCCGCGTCCTGCACGTAGGTAAGCTTGTTGAACATCGACGCGTCGCGGGCGCGGATGGCTTCAGAAGCAGCTTTGTAGCCCAGCACCAGCGCGTCGCGGTCCTGATAATCAGCCAGTAGCTTATAGAATTTTTCGCCGGCTACTTTATCGGCCGCGGCCTCCTCATAGTGGCGGCGCAGGGTGGCAGGATGGTAAGGAGAAGTTGACGACACAGGACGGGAGGTGAGTTTGAATGAGAAGGGGCGAACGGCTTTAGCGGCCGGGCGGGCAGTTTTGAAAGCCGGCGGCGGGCCGCCGGCCCGCCGGGCAATACTACGCAAACCGGCCGCCGAGGACGGCGACCACACCCCTAAAACAACCGCAAAAAACAAAATCTTGGGAATTCGCATATCTGCAAAAATACGGCGTAAGGCCGCAAATGACTGGCTTTACGCAAAATCCAGGCCCAAAAACCGCCTCAGATGCGCGAGAGCCGGTAGCGGAAATAGGAGCCCAGCAGCAGTAGCAGCTTGGTATTGTCGGGCACGCGCACCCGCTCGCCCAGGATGCGGGCGGCCGGCAGCTTTTTGATTTTGTAGAACAGCTTGAGGTAGTACACGTAAGCCAGGTACACGCCCAGCTTGGCCGCGCGCGGCAGCTGCTGAATACCCGCGTAAGCGGCCTCGAAGTCGGCTTTGATGTCGGCCTCTATTTCTGCTTTGGTCGCGTCGTTGAACCGCGAATACACCACGCCAGGAAAATAAACCCGGCCCCGGTCTTCGTAGTCGGAGCGGATGTCGCGCAGGAAATTCACCTTCTGAAACGCCGAGCCCAACCGCCGGGCCGGCTCACGCAGCCGCTCAAACATGGCCACGTCGCCGTCGCAGAAGATGCGCAGGCACATCAGCCCCACCACTTCGGCCGAGCCGTAGATGTATTCCTGGTACAGGCCGGGGTGGTAGCTCTGGTCCTCCAAATCGAGGGCCATGCTGTGCAGAAACGCTTCAATAAACTCACGGTCAATCCCATACCGATGCACAACGTGCTGAAACGAGTGCAGCACGGGGTTGAAGCTCAGGCCGGTATCGAGTGCCTCATAGGTCTGGCGGCGGAAGTCGGCCAGTAGGGCAGCCTTGTCGTGGTCATGAAAGGTGTCCACGATTTCATCGGCCCAGCGCACGAAGCCATACACGGCGTACACCGGCAGGTGCAGCCGCTCATCGAGCGTGCGAATACCCAGCGTGAACGAGGTGCTATAGCGCCCCGTGATGAGCTTGCTGCACGCCAGGCTGGTGTCGGTGAAGAGTTTAACGTGGTCCACTTATTTGAATTATGAGTTATAAATTATGAATTATGAATTGGTCGAGTCGGCGGCGCTAACTCATAATTCACAACTCATAATTCAGAATTCTCTTTCAGTACTTCGCCCGCCACTACCTGCCCCGAAATGAGCGAAGGCGGTACGCCCGGACCGGGCACGGTAAGCTGGCCCGTGAAATACAAATTTGCCACTTTTTTACTCTTCAGCGTGGGCTTCAGGATGGCGGTCTGTTTCAACGTGTTGGCCAGGCCGTAGGCATTGCCCTTGAAGCTGTGGTAGTCGGCGATGAAGTCGCGGTGGGCGTAGCTGCGCTTGTACACCACATGCTCGCGGATGGAGTGGCCGCAGTGCTTTTCCAGCCGGTCCATCAATACGTCGTAGTAGCGCTCACGGGTGGCCTCGTCGTCGGTGAGGCCAGGGGCTACTGGGATGAGCAGGAAGAGGTTTTCCTGGCCTTCGGGGGCCACGGTGGGGTCGGTTTTGCTGGGCACCGAGGCGTAGTAGAGGGGCCGGGTGGGCCACTGCGGCTGCTCGTAAATCTCGCGGGCGTGCTGGGTCAGGTCCTCATCGAAGAACAGGTTGTGGTGGCGCAGTTTATCCAGCTTGCGGTTCACGCCGAGGTAGAACAGCAGGCTCGATGGAGCCATCACCCGCGAATCCCAATACTTCGCGTCATAGTGGCGAAACTCCGGTTTCAGCACCTGCTGTTCGATGTGATGGTAGTCGGCCCCGGCTACCACCACATCGGCGGCATGGAAGCCGCTGGCGGTACGGACGCCGGTGCTGCGGCCGTTTTCGACCACAATTTCTGTCACTTCCTGGTTGTATTCAATGCACACGCCCAACTCTTCGGCCAGCCGCACCATGCCTTCCACAATCTTGTGCATCCCGCCCTTGGGATACCAAGTGCCCAGCGCCAGGTCGGCGTAGTTCATCAGGGAGTACAGAGCGGGCGTGTTCTCCGAAGTCGCGCCGAGAAAGAGGATGGGAAACTCCACCAGCTCCAGCAGGCGCGGGTCTTTAAAAAAGCGCCGGACGTGCTTATGCATGCTTTGCAGCACGTCCATCCGCACCATATCGACCAGCAGTTTCGGGTCAGCAAATTCGAAGATGGAGCGGCTCGGTGCGTACACCAGCCGGTTGATACCGACCTCGTACTTATAGGCCGCCTGCTTCAAAAACTCGTCGAGGCGGGCGGCGCTACCAGGCTCGTAGCGCTCGAACAGGGCACGCAGCTCGCTCATCTTAGCCGGAATATCTACTGCTTCCGGCCCCTTGAAAATCACTTGGTAAGACGGGTCGAGGCGGATTAACTCATAATAATCAGCCACTTGCTTGCCAAAGCGGGCAAAATATTTCTCAAACACGTCGGGCATCCAGTACCAGCTCGGCCCCATGTCGAAGGTGAAGCCCTGGGCGTGGAACACCCGCGCCCGTCCGCCGGGGCCTTCGTTTTTTTCGAGAATGGTGACGCGCCAGCCGGCCTGGGCCAGCGTGGTGGCCGCCGCCAGTCCGGCAAAGCCGGCCCCGATGACAACGGCCTGTTTCGTATGAGTGGTGTGGGAAGGCAAGGGCAAGCAGGAACGGAGGCGGTGGAACAGGCAGGCGAGGTACGCCTCAACAAGAAACCGCCGGCCCCGCGCCGCAATTGCAGCAGCAAGGCCGGCGGCCACTGTGCGGGCGCGGCAGAACTAGTCTTCCAGGGTTTCGGCAGCATCGGTAGCGGCCGAGGCACCTACCGGGGCGTACACATGCAAGGCCGATTTCAGGTCCTTGCGGGCGATGTGGATGCGGTTTTTGACGGTACCAATCGGAATCTGCAGCTTCTCGGCAATCTCCATGTACTTGTAGCCGATGTAATACATCATAAACGGCGTGCGGTAGTCGGTGCCGAGGCTGGAAATGGCCTCGTTGATGTCGCGCACCACAAAATCGGACGTGGCCCCGTTGTGGGTGATGTAATTCTGGTCGGTGTTAAAATACTGGAAATACTCCGTGCTGTCAATGTTGGAGCTGCGCTTGGTAATCTTATTGTAGTTGTTGATGAAGGTGTTGCGCATAATGGTATACAACCACGCCTTCAGGTTGGTACCGGCTTTAAACTTATCCTTGTTTAGCAGGGCCTTAAGTAAGGTTTCCTGCACTAAATCTTTGGCATCGTCAGCGTCTCGCGTCAAGTTCATGGCGGCGGGCCGGAGCGTCAGCGAAATTTTTTGCACTTGCGAGGTGAATTCGAGCGAAGTCATGCTGTTTAGCTTTTCGTGGCCGATTGTTAAACAAATATACGAACCAGCCGCAGAATGGGCTAACCCTGGCCGAAAATAATTTACCCGGCACGCCTACCTTCTTTCGGGCAGGAATGGCAAGGTACACCGGGCAAGGGTTTTGACACCATGCCCGGCCCGGACTGATATTATCGTTTTGTGAAGCCTGCGGCCACCTACGGAATCAGCCCGGCGGCAGATTGCCGCTCAGGCCGCCACAGGCTCGGTTGCCTCGGCGGCAATCAGGGCCAGGAAATCGGTCATCAGCATCGGCAAAACGCAGTTGGGCGGCAGTACTAGCCCCTCCTGCCGAGCCAGCGGGCCATACAGCACCAGCTGAGCCTCGGGAAACAGCGTGCGCAACTCGTGGGCGTACTCGCCCACCCGGCCGCGCTCGGGCTGGGTAGTAAGCACCGTGGCCACGGCATCGGGCTGGTATGTGGCGCCCACACCGGACAGGCCGGAGGTGGGCAGGTTCTGGCCCAGGTACAGAGTGTGCTGGCCCCGGGCGCGCAGCAGGTAATTCATGAAGAGCAGGGCCAGCTCGTGCAGCTCATCGGCGGGAAGAAATAGGACCCAGCGGCGGGCCGTGGTGGGCACCGTGGGCAGAGAATCGGTAGCGGCCAGCAGCTTCTGGCGCAGCAAGTGGGCCAGCATGTGCTCCTGGGCCAGGTCCACGGTGCCAGCCAGCCACATCAGGCCAATGCGCTGGAGCAACGGGTAGGCCACGCGAAGCATCATGTTTTCGAACCCAAGGCGGGCAGTGGCTTCGCCCAGCAACTGGGCCAGCCGGGACTCATCGAAGCCGAGCATGGCGGCCAGCAGGGCATTTACCTGGCGGTGGTAGTCGTGGGCATCGTCGCAGCAAGCCAGCACGGCTTCGCTGATTTCGGCATCGGTGAGGCGGGCCACCTGCGAGATGCGTTGGCCCCGGCCGCAGAGCGTGGTCACGTTGAGCAAGCGGCGCAAATCATCGTCGCAATACATGCGGATGTTGGTGGCCGTGCGCACCGGGCGCAGCAGGTTGTAGCGCTGCTCCCACATCCGGATGGTGTGCGCCTTGATGCCCGAAAGCTGCTCTAAGTCGCTGATGGAGAAGTGGCCCATTGGGGTAATTAAAAACTATCGATTGAGAATTAAAAAATTAGCAAACAGAATCTACCTTAGATTTCGGCGGCTCTGGGGTCATTTTTAATTTTCTCCTGCTTAATTTTTAATTGCCGCTTGCGGGCCAGTTCCAGGTATTTGGGCGATACCCACAGCAGGCCAAACTCGGCCGAGCCGTCGCGGCCCGTGGTTTTGTGGTGGGTTTTGTGGGCCATATTGAGAGCCCGCAGGTAGGTATTCTGGGACTTTTTCCAGAAGCGCAGCCGGCCGTGAATTAGCACATCATGCACAAAAAAATAGACCGTGCCGTAGCAGGCAATGCCCACGCCCACCCAAAACCACCAGTGCCCGCCGTTGTCGCCGGTGATGAACAGAGCGGCCGAAATGGCCCCGTAAATCAGAAAAAACAGGTCGTTGCGCTCCACTGGATGAGGGTGCCGCACGTGGTGCGAGCGGTGCAGAAACCACAGCGGCCCATGCTGCACAAACCTGTGCATGAACCACGCCCAGAATTCCATGAATCCGAAGGTGGTGAGGGTGATGCCAATAGCGGCCAGTGCTGTCATGCGGAAGTAACCGAAACGGGAAAAGGGTTGTTTAGAAATGACGCGCAAACGCCGTTCGGTCCCCATAAATTCCGGGGGCGGAACGGCGTTTGCGGTGGTTTGGAGTGCGAAGAAACGGATTTCCGCGCTACCAGCCAATCTTTTCTTTGCTGAGGAAGGCGGCAATGCCTTTACGGCAATCCTCCGAGCCACGGGCTTCGGCGTTGCGCTGAGCGGCGTAGCGCAGGCCTTCTTCGAGGTCGAGCTCAGGCAGGTGGGCCAGCATTTCCTTGGTTACCTCCATGCTCTGGGCCGAATTTTCGCGGCACAGGCGCTGGGCGAAGGTGTGTACGTTCGCGGCCAGTTCTTCTTTGGAAGCAAGGAAGGTGATGAGGCCCATTTCGAGGGCGGCCTGGGCCGAAACGGGGTCGCCGGTGAGCAGCAACTGCTTGGTGCGCGACTCGCCGATTTTGCGCAGCAGAAATACGCTCACGATGGCCGGCAGGAAGCCGATTTTTACTTCGGTATAGCCAAACTTGGCCTCGGGCACGGCAAAGCTCATGTCGCAGATGGCGGCCAGGCCGCAGCCGCCGGCCAGCGCGTGGCCCTGTACTTGGGCAATAACGACTTTTTTGAGGGTATAAATCTGGTGGAAGAGCTGCATGAGTTGCGTGCTATCCTCCAGGTTGTCGGTGTAGCCAAAGCCCTGCAGTTCCTGGATGTAAGCCAAATCGGCCCCGGCGCAGAACACTTCGCCAGCTGAGCGCAACACGATGACCTTGGCGTCTTCGTCGTTTTCCGCGAACTCGAAGGCCTGTTTCAGTTCGCTTACCACGTCGGCATTCAGGGCGTTGCGTTTGTCGGGCCGGTTGAGGGTGATGTAGCCGATGCGGTCCTGGGCTTCGTACTGAATGTAGCGGAGGGCTTCGAGTTCGGGCGTGAGCAGGTTTTCCATAGGGGCGGGATTGGCGCAGACGGATGGTTACAGCAGGGATGCCGCCAGCACTGGAAAGGTGGCATCTCTTGAAGCAATTAACGCAAAAAATGTACGGTTGGACTGCCCCGCTCGACCAAGTGCCCGGCCAAGTCGTTGAAACGTACTGACTACCGGTCGATTGGAGGCTTTGGGCCTAACTCGGAGTTGGCGGGGCTGACAGTTGCCTGCGGCCCGGACTTTACCGCGCTGCCAGCGGCGGGGCGCACCGGAAAGCGCCCCGCGCCGTGACGTCCCAGGTGCGGAAGCCCTGGGCGCGCAACAGGGAATCCTGCCGGGCCACGTACCAGATTTTGCAGCTCGAATCGAACACAACCTGCACCTGCAGGCCGAATACGGCGGCCACGGTTTCGGGCTTCAGGCGGGCGTTGCGGCGCAGCACCAGCACATCGACTGGTGCGGGCCGGGTGGCGGTGGAAATGCGATTGGAAACGAAGGCCACGCGCAGGCCGCGCCAGCGGGCCAGCACTATCGGGCCGGGCTTGAAATACAGCTTTTCATTCGTGCTGTCCGCGTCGGCGAGGCGCTGCGTGGGGATGGTGCAGCCACGCCAGCCCACGCGGTAGGCCGTGCGCCGCGCCGCCCGCCGGATGATGCCCGGCAGCAGGCGGTAGGTGCGCTCGGTTTCGGTGAGCGGCAGCGAGTCGGGCGTGACAAACTCGGCCGCCGCGCCCTGCCAGAACCCCACCGCCGAGCGGCGCGGGATGCTGTACACGATGAATTCTTCGGTGGGCGCGACGGCGCGGGCTTCGGCCACGCGGCTGCCGCCGTAGCAGCATAGCAGCAGCGCCATGCCGCGCAGCCAGCCCAGCCGGCGGGTGTTCAGCCAGGCTAGGCCGGCCCCGATTATCCCGAAAAGCAAGATGGTTTGCAGGGCCGAAACGTGGATATCGCGCACCACCCAGCCGGAGAAGTAACGACTTATCAGGAAGATGTATTCGTTGAAAGCCCACACCATTTTCTCAAATACCCAAGCAACGCCCTTGGGCAGCCAGTCCAGCCATTCCGAAGCCTTTGGCCACCAGATGCCCGGCAGAGCTACAATGCCCTTCACGGCCAGCAAGGCCAGCCCTACATATACGGCCCCACTCGAAATAGGCACGGCCACGAGGTTGGAGAACAAAAAGCTGAACGGGAACTGATGGAAATAATACAGGCCCAGCCCGAACGTGGCCACCTGCGCCGCCAGCGACAGCGCCACAGCCTGCCACACTTTATCGAGAGACCAGCCAGTGGCGCGCCAGGCCCACTGCACCGCCTTGGGCTGCCAGGGCCGCCGGCGGGCGTAGAAATATGCTTTGATATCCAGCCAGCGGGCGATGCGCGGCTGCACGTACACGATGCTGAGCACCGCCAGAAACGAGAGCTGAAACCCCACGTCGGCCACCAGAAACGGGTTCCACATCAGCAGGCCAAACGCGGCCACGCCCAGCGTATTAAAGATGGAATCCTGCCGCCCCAGCGCCCGGCCGACGATGATGACCGTGAACATAACCGTGGCCCGCAGCACCGACGCCGACAGCCCCGTGAGAAAAGCGTAGCTCCAAATCACGGCCAGCCCCACCAGCGACGACCACAGCAAAAAGCCCTTCACCCGCCCAAACAGCTTGCGCAATACCCACGACATGGCCGCGAACAACAAGCCCACCTGCAAGCCGCTCACGGCCATGATGTGGGTGGTGCCGGTGGCGGTATAAGCCTGCTTGGTGGCCAAATCCACGTCGTCCTTGATACCCAGCACCAGCGCCGAAGCAATGGCATATTCCCGTTTTGCGTGAATGTAGTGCCGGAAAACGCCATCGAGCTGCGCAGCCGCCCGCATGCTAATGGCCACCAGAACATTGGGCGGAACCAGCCCCAAAACGCAGTATTGGTCGGGGTGAATGTATTGCTGATGATACACTTGCCGGTACTCCAGGTAGCGGGCGTAGTCGAACTCGCCGGGGTTGAGCGGGGGCTTGCTGGGGTCGGGGTGGCCGCGAATGAGCCAGACCTCGCCGTACTGCGGCTGCGCGATGCCCGCCACCCGGGGCAGCGACACCCGCACGCCGCCGGTGGCCCGGCGCCAGCGGCCGGCCACGCGCACGGCCTGCACACGCAGGGTGGTAGCATAAGTGGCGGCCCGCACCACGGTGGCTTCGTCCACCACCGCCTGGTAGCATGCTACTTCATCGCCGAAGCGGTAGAGGTGGTCGGCGCGGCGGCTTTCGGTGGCGCGCTGGGTGAGCGTGGCCCCGAGCGCAACGATGGTGAGCAGCGATAATAAGCCGGCGGCATCGGCGGTAAACGGGGTGCGCTGCCGCACGGCCCAGAAAATCAGGGCTAAGCTCAAAACGGCCAGGGCGGCGGCGGCGGGCCACAGCTCCGGCCAATCAGCGCCGAGGTAGAGGTAGCCCACAATGCCGAGGATGAGCGCGGGGGTATAGCGCACGAAGGGAAAGGTGGTCCAGGCAATCATCAGCGGGTAGAAAAAGAAAGGAGTATTAGGCTGGCAATGTAGCGGTTTGGGCTGAAACAGCCAACTGCGGCCCGGCTACGCCTGCCCCCGGCCGTATCTTGGGCCGCCGAAGAACCTCTCCCCTGCCCATGCTTTCCCTGCTCCGCCGCCTCAAGCTCAGTTACGCTGCCTACAACGTTTTCCAGCGCCGCCGGCTGGCCCACAACCTGCCCATTTACCAGCAATTGGGGCTGAACAAGCGCTACTTCTCCCCCATCAGCAGCCGCGATTTTGCCGGCCTGCCCGCCAATGCCGGCCTGCCCGCCGTGCCCCCGCTGGCCGAGCGGCTGGCCGCTACGGCCGCTTTTGTGGCACTGCCCACCGCCAGCCAGGACAGCCTACGGGCGTTTGAGGACCAAGGCTTTGCCATCCTGCCCGGCTTTTTCAGCAGCGAGGCCGTCGATGGTATCAACCAAGAGCTGCACCAACTCATCGCCCGCCGGGAAATTAGCGTGCGCTACGTGAACAAGTTCATGTTTGCGTTTCGGAAGTCGGCCCGCATCCGGGCGGCGGGCGAGGGCGCGCTACGGGAGCTGGTGGCCGCTCTGCTGGGCCACGAAACCACCCTTTTTCAAAGCATCAACTTCCTCACGGGCAGCCAGCAGCGCACGCATTCCGACAGCATTCACATGAGTACCTTTCCGCTCGGCGGCATGGCGGCGGCGTGGGTAGCGCTGGAGGATATTACGCCCGACAACGGGCCGCTGCACTACTACCCCGGCAGCCACAAACTGCCTTATTACCTCAATGCCGACTACCAGAACGAAGGCTCCGAGTGGCTCATCGGCGACAAGGCCTACACCGAGTACGAGGCCTACATCAACCAAAAAATCACTGAAGCCGGCATTCCCAAGCAGGTTTTCCTGGCCCGCAAGGGCGACGTGTTCATCTGGCACGCCAACCTGATGCACGGCGGCGAGCCCCACCGCGACCCGGCCCAGACCCGCAAGAGCATGGTGTTTCACTACTTCAGTCAGGCCCACATCTGCTACCACGAAATTACGCAACGGCCGGCCCTACTGTAAGCGTATGCTCCGGTCCGACCGCCCTAGGCGGTCCGACCGGTCACCGGAAGCATGGCCTTAACGGCTTTAACACCGACAACCGGTCGGACCGGGGCATAAGCCAAGTGGCAACTTACCCCAGCATCATTTTATAGTGCTGAATTCCAGCCTCCTCAAACATCTCCCCTTCCTTCCGAAACCCGTGCCGCTCATAGAACGGTACGGCGCGCAACTGCGCGTTCAGGTACACTTCGGCATCGGGTAGCTCGGCCTGCACATCGGCAAGCACGGCGTGGAGCAGCGCGGCCCCAACTTCTTGATTACGAAATTCTTCCAATACAGCGAAGCGCTCCAGCTTTACGCCGTTTTCGGTTTCGCGCCAGCGGGCAGCCCCGGCGGGCGTACCGTCGTCGGTTCGGGCGAGGTAGTGGCGAGTGTCGGTGCGGTCGTGGAGGTCGTTTTCGAGGGTGGCGGGCACGCCCTGGCCTTCCACGAATACTTTCTCGCGAATAGTGAAGGCGGCGTCGAGGTCGCGCAGGTCGGTAATGCGGAAGGCGGTGGCGGGCATGGGTCGGCGTTAAAATGTGGCGGACAAAAGTAAACCGGTGCCCGGCTCTGCAGAGCCGGGCACCGGTTTACCTGGATTATCGATTTGGGGTACTTCGCCTTACAGAGCCTGCTCGTGGTTCACGGGCAGCTCGGACTCATCGGAAACGGGCTGTTCGCCTTCGGCCAGGCCCTGCTCGCGCAGGCGGCGCTCGTGGCGCTCGTCGCGGCGCGGGGTGCCGTTGGCCTGGGCCGTACGGGTCATTTCCTCGGTATCGAACTTGTCGTAGGCTTCCACGATTTCCTTCACCAAGCGGTGGCGCACCACGTCCTCGGAGGTCATTTCGACGTAGCCGATGCCCTGCACGTTTTTGAGGATGTCCATGGCCTGCATCAGGCCCGATTTCTGGCGTGTGGGCAGGTCAATCTGGCTGCGGTCACCGTTCACCATCACCTTAGCGGTGGGGCCCATACGGGTCAGAAACATCTTAATCTGGCTCGGCGTGGTGTTCTGGGCTTCGTCGAGGAGCACGAAGGCGTTGTTCAGCGTCCGGCCGCGCATGTAGGCCAGCGGGGCGATTTCGATGATTTTATTCTCCTGATAAAACTTCAGCTTTTCGGCCGGAATCATGTCTTCCAGGGCGTCATAAATCGGCCGCAGATACGGGTCGACTTTGTCCTTCATGTCGCCGGGCAGGAAGCCGAGGCTTTCGCCGGCCTCCACCACGGGGCGCGAAATGATGATTTTCTTCACCTCCTTATTCTTGAGCGCCCGCACGGCCAGCGCCACCGAGATGTAGGTTTTGCCGGTACCGGCGGGGCCGAGGGTGAAGGTGAGGTCGTGCGACATCACGGTATCCACCAGCTTCTGCTGATTGGGCGTTTTGGCTTTGATGACGCCGCCTTTGGCCCCGAACAGAATCACGTCGGGAGAAGCGGCCAGCACCCGGCCTTCGGCTTCTTCCGAAGTAGCGGAGAGATATTGGTTGACGGTTTTGTCGGTAATCTGGCCGTACTGGTGGTAGTGCTCGATGAGCGAAGAAAAAATGTCGTTGATGCGGGAGATGACTTCCGTCTGACCCTGGATTTTGATTTCGTTGCCGCGGCTGATGATTTTGGAGCCGGGAAACGCGGCGGCCAGCTGGCGGATATTCTGATTGTCGGGGCCGAGGAAATCGACCAAAGACATGTTTTCGAGGGTGAT
This sequence comes from Hymenobacter sp. UYAg731, assembly GCF_054061335.1. NCBI lineage: Bacteria > Pseudomonadati > Bacteroidota > Cytophagia > Cytophagales > Hymenobacteraceae > Hymenobacter > Hymenobacter sp. UYAg731. Next base: position 233,697 of record NZ_JBSSEC010000005.1, read on the forward strand.
GATTTTTTCGACCAAGTTGGAAGAGAGGGGGAAAGAGAAAGGGAGAGGGAAAAACGGCCTGTTTCTAGCCTAAACCGGCTACTTTTGCCCCGGTTCGGGCGCTGGAACAATACTACGAAAAACTACGGAACACAGGCATGGGGTTGATTACGCTGCTCACCGATTTTGGCTACCGCGACCATTACGTGGCGGCCCTGAAAGCGCGGCTGCTGCACCTGGCCCCGGCGGTTCCGGTGGTCGACATCAGCCACGGCGTCGAACCCTTCAACATCGCGCACGCCGTTCACGTTCTCCAAAGCGTGTTTCGGGATTTCCCCGTGGGCACGGTCCACGTCATCGGCGTGGCCGACCACGGCGCGGGCCCCGAGCCCGGCTGGCTGGCCGCCGAGTTTGAAGGTCACTATTTCTTGACTGGCGACAACGGCATTCTGGCCCTGCTGGCCAACGGCACCCCCGAAAACCTGGTGGCCCTGCCGGCCGCCATCACGGCCTCGCCAACCCGCGATGTGCTGCTGCCCGCCGCCGTGGCCCTGGCCCAGGGCGAGCCGCTGAGCTCCATTGGCCCGGCCGTGACGACGCTGCACCAGCTTAATAACCGCCAGCTGCGCCTCCAGGACCACCGCGTCACGGGCCACGTCGCGCACGTCGACCACTACGGCAACCTCGTCACCAACATTTCGCGCACGGCGGTGGAGGCGGTGGGCCACGGCCGGCCATTAGCCATCCACTTCGGGCGCGACGTGGTGCGCGACCTGCACCCGCACTTCTCAGCCGTGCCGCCCGGCGAGGCGGTGGTGGTATTCAACAGCCAGGATTTTTTGTGTCTGGGTATTTGCCAAGGCAACGCGGCGGAACTGCTGGGGCTGAATTTTGACTCGCAGGTGGATGTCCGGTTTCAGGCGGAGTAAGGCCAACTGACAAAAAAACGTCACGTTGAGCTTGCCAAAGCATCTCTACCGCTCAAGTAACTTAGTTACCATTGCGGTAGAGATGCTTCGACAGGCTCAGCATGACGTTCAGCTGACCTTCGGCTTAACCGGTTAAGGCTACTTCAGCGCGCTTTTGAGGTCGCTGGCGGCCAGGGCTTCGGCTTCTTTGGCCTCGGGTACCACGGCACCCATGCCGAAGAATTCGTGCGTGGTGCCGTCGTAGAGCTTGTAATTGGTTTTCACACCGGCGGCGGTGAGCTTGTCGGCCAGGGTTTTGCCTTCGCTCATCAACGGGTCATATTCGGCCCCAATGATGGTCGTGGGTTCCAGGCCTTTCAGGTTGGCGGCTACCAGGTTCACGCGCGGGTCCTTGCCATCGGCGGGGCTGCGGAGGTAGTTTTTGAAAAACCAAGCCATTGCCGGGGAGTTCAGGGGCGCGGTATCGGTAAATTTCTTGTAAGAAGGCGTGGTCATGTCATAGCCCGCGATGGGGTATACCAGCACCTGATACTTGGGCAGGGCCACTTTGCGGTCGCGGGCCATCATGCTCACGGCGCAAGCCAGGCCACCGCCGGCGCTTTCGCCCATCACGGCCACTTTGGCGGGATCGCCCTTCATCGAAGCGGCGTTTTTCAGCACGTACTGGTAGGCGGCGAAGGCATCGTCGTGGGCGGTAGGGAACTTGTGCTCCGGCCCCTTGCGGTATTCCACCGATACTAGCACGGCGCCCACCTGCTCGCACATGGCCTGGGCCGAAGCGGCGTAGGTGTCATTATTGGCAATGACCCAGCCGCCGCCGTGGTAATACACGATGACGGGGAACGGGGCCGTGCCGCTCTTGGGCGTGTATACGCGGGCCTTCACGCCGGGCGCTAAAGTCACGCCCATCGTGTCGCAGTTCATGGCCGGCATGGGAATGTTGCTGGCCTGCATCTGCTTTTTGAGGGCCTCGGCGAAGCTCGGTCCCTTGCGGGCTTCCACGGCGGTGAGTTCGGGCAAGGGCTTGTTGTTGAAGCTCATGAGCTGCTCAATCACGGCCTGCATCTCGGGGTGCAGGTTGGGGCCCCAGGCGGGCTTCGGGCCAGTGGGTTTCACGGCCCCCATACCGTTGGCGGTCACGGCCGCGCTGTCGGAAGCGGCGTTGGTGCCCTCCGAAACCACGGTAGCGGTTTTGTCGGTTTCGGTGGCGGTGGGCTGGCTGTTGCAGCTGCTGAGCAGCAGGCCGCCGGCTAGGGCGGGAGCGGTAAGCCAGGCAAAGGCCGCCGAACGGGAGATTGGGAGTTTCATGAAAAAGAACAGGTAAAGTATGACAGGATGAAGAGCAGGTGTTTGCGGCAGGTTCTACGACTGGTACCTAGCAGGGTTGGAAGAAGCCGGAAACTTCTGGTTGGCCGCAGTATCTCGGCATTGGCGCAATTCCCCACTGTGCAAACCTTAGCGCACTCATAAATAGGCGCTTACATTGTTTTGAAGTCCAAATTCTGATAGATTTGTGGTTCTGTTTCCCACCCAACTCTTTTTTGCCTCCGCTTACTCGATGAGAAAACGCTACGCCTTACTGGCGCTGTGGCTGCTGGCCCATTTGGGCAGTTATTCGGCCCACGCCCAAACCACCATCAAAAAGGTGGTGCTCCAGGCCTTCTGGTGGGATTATTATAACGATACCTACCGCTTTAAGTGGGCCGATTACCTGACGGAAATGGCTCCGCGCCTCCGGGAAATGGGCATTGATGCCGTCTGGCTGCCGCCCACGCCCAAGAACAAGAACGCCACCAACGACGTGGGCTACTCGCCCTTCGACCCCTACGACCTCGGCGACAAATACCAGAAAGGCGACGTACGGACCCGCTTTGGTTCGAAGGACGAGTTTCTGCGCCTAGTGGCCGTGCTGCACGCCAACGGCCTCGAAGTAATTCAGGACGTGGTGCTGAACCACACCGACGGGGCCGGCACCACAACCGGCGACGCCGGCCAGGACCCCGAGCCCAGCTTCTCGATGGCCAGCAACAGCGGCTACAAAACCTTTCGCTACAGCTCCTTCGGCACGCCCCTGCCCGAAACCGGCGACAACGGCGCGGCCTACGCCGCCCGCCAGGGCCGCTGGCCGAAAAACTACACCAACTTCCACCCCCAGCTGGGCCACCAGAGCACCAGCGGCGACCAGGCGGCTCCGTACTTTGGCCCCGATTTCTGCTACGGCAACGACGGCGGCAACGATGGCTATGGCCAGCTAAGCTCCAATTACTTAGCCCTGTACCCTGGCGCATTCAACCCGGCTCAAAGCGCCGGCTACAGCCAGACCCAGGCCCGCAACTGGATAGTGTGGATGAAGAAGCAGACCGGCGTGGACGGCTTCCGTTGGGACGCCGTGAAGCACTTCAGCTACAACGCCCAGCAGGATTTGAGCTACAACCTGAAGTACAATGCCGGCTGGGCCAATGGCGGCGAGGGCATGCTTAACGTGGGCGAATTCGTGGGCGGCAAGCCCGACCTGGACGGTTACGTGACCAGCGTGAAGGGCCAGAACGGCGGCAACGATTTCTTGATGGGCACCTTCGATTTCGGCCTGCGCGGCGCGATTTACGGCATGGTGAGCGGCGGCGGAAACTACGACCTCGGCCAGATTCCGGGCCAGCAGCAGGACCAGCGCGTGGCCTACTACGCCGGCTCGAACACCTACGTACACCGCACCGCGCCCTTCGTGAACAACCACGACACGTTCCGGCCCCAGCTCAGCGCCACCGGCAACTACACCGGCTGGAATACCGGCGACGAATTGGCCGCCCACATCGACCCGTTCGATGCGCGCCTCTCGGCCGCCTACGCCATTGCCTTTGCGGTGGATGGCAACCCGCACATCTTCATCGAAGACCTGTTCAACCTCGGCAGCACGGGCAAGCGCTACGCCCATGTGCCCACCTCCACCACCGACCTGCCCACCCGCTCCGACCTCGTGAACCTGCTCTGGTGCCACCAGCACCTGGGCTTCAAGGACGGGGCCTATAAGGTACCCTATACTTCCGGCGACCACCTCGTGATTGAGCGCAGCACGAAGGCCCTGATTGGCATCAACGACAATTTTTCGACTTGGCAAAACAACACCGTACGCACGGATTTCGCCGTGGGCACGCAGCTGAAGGACTATTCCGGGGCCAATGGCACGGCGGTAAACACCGTGTTCCGGGGCGGCGATGGCAATGCGTACGTGAGCGTGAACACGCCGCCCTGCAACGGCAGCGCCCTGCTGGGCCGCCGGGGCTACTCGGTGTGGGCACCCGTGGGCCAGGATAATGCCGCCTACACGCCGCCCCGCGCCCCCCTCACCACCCAGGAATGGGAAATGGCCGACGACCTCGGCGACCTGAACTGCGGCGGCCTGGGCCAGGGCGGTGCGCTCCCCTCGAACTCGACCAACACCCGGCTGGTGGGCAAAATCTTCACCCAGGCCGGCCAGCCCGTGAGCTACAACCTCTACCCCGAAGACGGCGGCAACACCCGCAGCCTCACCATCGGGGTGTACGACCTGCGCGGCCAGCTGCTGAGCAGCGCCAGCGGCACCACCGCCGCCACGGGCAGCTACACCCCTAGCACCACCGGCTGGCTGGCCCTGAAAGCCCGCAACACCACCGCCACCGTGGCCGGCCAGCGCTGCTACGTGAAGGTGAGCTACACCGCGCCCGCCGCCGTGAATACCCTCACGGCCCCCGCCCCCACCAACCAGGTGGCCATCTGGACCAGCAACGACGCCTCGGCCGATGCCACCAACTGCCGCAACTGGGAAGCCGGCGTAGTGCCCACCGCCAGCACCGACGTGCTGGTGCCGGCCGGCACCAGCTTCGCCCCCGCCCTGGCGGCCGGCACCCTGGCCGCCCGCAGCCTTACCGTGGAAAGCGGGGCCAGCCTGACCCTGGCTACCGGCACCACCCTGCGCGTGAGCGGCAACGTGGTTGCCACGGGCTCAATAGCCGGTTCCGGCACTTTGGAGCTGAACGGCAGCAACGAACAGACGCTAAGCACCGGCAGCAGCACGACTTTGGTGTTGAATAATCTGACCATCAACAATGCGGCGAATGCCCGCCTGCTCAGCCCCGTGAGCGTGAGCGGCACGCTGGCTTTCACGGCCGGCCATTTGACGATTGATAATCAGAACCTGACCTTGGGCAGTGCCGCTACCGTAACCGGGGCCGATGCCAGCCGCTACGTGATAACGCCCGACGTGGCGTCTACGGGTGGCTTCGTGGTGCGGCCCGTGCCGGGCGATGGCTCGGCCGTGGCCTTCCCGGTGGGCACGGCGGCCTCGTTCACGCCGCTCGCGCTGGCTAATAGCGGCGTCGGCACCACGTTCCAGGTCCGCACCTTCAGCGGCCTGCTCACCAATGGCACCAGCGGTGCTCCCTACGCTAGCACCGCCGAGTTCGTGAACCGCACTTGGGAAGTGACGCCCGCCTTGGTCACCGGCCCGGTCGTGGCCCTGAGCCTCCAGTACAATGCCGCCAACCAGAACGCTAGCTTCGTGCCCACCCAGGCCAGCACCTACCGCAACCACGGCGGCGCGGGCGAAACCTGGACCGAGCTAGGCCGCGCCACCATCACCGGCAGCGGGCCGTTTGTAGCCACCTACGCGGGCATCAGTTCCTTCTCGAAATTTGCCGTGGGCAATGGCAGCGCTCCGCTCCCCGTCACGCTCACCCGTTTCGAGGGCCGCCGCGCCAGTGCCGGCACCGTGCGCCTGAATTGGGCCACAGCTTTGGAGAAAAACAATGCCGGCTTCGACATCGAGAAATCGGCTGACGGCCAGCAGTTCCGCCGCCTGGCCACCGTGCCGGCCCGGGGCGGTAGCCAGCCCACTACTTACACCTACACCGACTTGGAAGCGCCCACCGCCGCCTACTACCGTCTACGTCAGCGCGACCTCGACGGCAGCACGCACTACAGCCCGGCCGTATTCGTATCGGCCACCGCCAGCCCCTACGTGGTGCTGCCCAACCCCAGCCACGGCGATGCTGTGCAGCTCCTCGGCGGCCCCGCCCTGGCCGATGACGCGCCCCTGCGCCTCATCCTGAGCTCCGTGCTGGGCCGCACCCTACTAGCCCCTGCGCCGGCCCCGCGTGCGGCGCTAGCCGAACAACTCGGCACATTCCTGCGCCAAGCCTCGCCGGGCGTGTACGTAGTAACGCTGACCGGCCCCAATGGCTCGCCCCAGCGCCTGCGCGTGGTGCGGGAGTAGTTTTGTTTGGTTAATAAGGTAAATGGCCGTCATGCAGAGCGCAGCATCTTTACCGCGCAACGCAATCCAATCGAAAGGATTAGTGGTGGCGGTAAAGATACTGCGCTGCGCGCTGCATGACGTTCTCAAGCCCCGGCTCCCGTTACGGAGCCGGGGCTTTTTACTTTTGCCCCTCCAACTCCCCCACCCAAATGCTAATCCGCATCGTCCGCATGCATTTCGAGCCGGCGCAGGTGCCGGCCTTTCTCGCCCTGTTCCGCGCCACCGAGCACCGCATCCGGCAGCAGCCCGGCTGCCGCTATCTGGAGCTGTGGCAGGATGCCGATAACCCCGCCACCTACTGCACCCACAGCCATTGGGACGATGCGGCTGCCCTCAACGCCTACCGCAAATCCGCACTTTTCGGCGAGGTATGGCCGGCCACCAAGCGGCTATTTGCCGCGCTGCCCGTGGCTTTTTCGGTGAATCCGGTGTTATAGCCGTACTCCCCTTCTGATAACCCCCGTTTCTATGTCGCCCGATTACTTCGCCTTCTACGGCCTGCCCCAATCCTTCCGGCCCGATGAAGCGGCCCTCAAGCGCCTCTACTACGCCAAAAGCCGCGAAACCCACCCCGATTTCCACGCCACCACTTCGCCCGAAAACCAGGCCGAGATGCTGCGCCAGGCCACCCTTAACACCGATGCCTACCGCACCCTCGCCGACCCCGACCAGCGCATGGCCTACCTCCTGCGCCAAAACGGCCTGCTCGAAGAAGGCAAGCAGGAGCAGCTCCCGCCCGATTTCCTGATGGACATGATGGACCTGAACGAGGAACTGATGGAGCTGGAAATGGACGCCGACCCGGCCAGCATCGCCAAAGTGGCCGCCGAAGTCACCTCCTTGGCCGATACCCTCGACGCGGGCATCGAGCCCGTTCTCGCTGGCTATGAGCAGCTCCCCGCCGACCACCGCCCGGCCGCGCTCCAGCAAATCCGTACCTACTACCTAAAAAAGCGGTATCTGTTGCGCATCCAGCAGCAGGTTGCTACCTTTGCAGCCCGCTCCTGATACCGGCAAGAGCGGAATTGTTCTGAATAAGCATCCTGCCCGGATGGCGGAACCGGTAGACGCGTTGGTCTCAAACACCAATATCGCAAGATGTGCCGGTTCGACTCCGGCTCCGGGTACATCTGATGAAAAAATGCCAGCAACCAAGCTTGGACAGTTAATGTCGGCTTTGTTGCTGGCATTTTTTTATGGTGCTATTTAATAATAACAAAAAACCCCGTAGCAGGTACGCCACGGGGCTTTTGTTGTTGATTGATGTCATACCAACTATATGGAGCCGCCGCCAAGGCAGCAGGGAAGCCCTACACTTTCACGTCGTAGCGGTCAAGCATCATCACTTTATCCCAGGCCTTCACAAATGCTTTTACGAAGCGCTTGTGGCCATCGCTGCCGGCGTAAACTTCGGCCACTGCGCGTAACTGGCTGTTGGAACCGAACACGAGGTCAGACCGGGTCGCCATGAAGCGGCTTTCTCCCGTTTCGCGGTTGTCAAGCGAGAAAGTCATGCCCTTCGCATCCGCCTTTTTCCAATCGAATTTCGTGCTGGTCAGCACGGTGAAAAAGTCGTTGGTGAGCACGCCCACGCGGTCGGTGAAGATACCGTAAGGGGAGCCGTCGTGGTTGGTGTTCATGGCCCGCAGGCCCCCCACCAGCGCCACCCACTCCGGGGAAGTGAGCGAGAGGAGCTGCGCCTTGTCGAGAAACATCTCCTCGGGGGCCACGCCCTGCGAGATTTCGTCGAAACCTTTGTCAAGGTAGTTGCGGAAACCGTCGGCTACGGGCTTTAGCCACGTAAACATCTCAATGTCGGTGAGTTCCTGCGTGGTGTCGCGGCGGCCCGGCGTGAAAGGAACATCGGTGGCCACGCCAGCATCAGCGGCCGCTTTTTCGAGCGCGGCGCAGCCACCCAATACGATGAGGTCGGCAAGCGAAACCTTCTTGCTGCCCTCCTGGCTGTTGAACGCTTCCATTATCGTGCGCAGGGCCGCGATAACCGGCACCGTCCGGCGATTGACCGCCCAGTCCTTTTGCGGGGCCAGCGCGAGCCGCCCGCCATTGGCACCGCCCCGCTTATCGCTGCTGCGGTGCGTGACCGCAGCGGAAAAGGCGGTGTACACCAAGTCGGAAACCGAGATACCCGACGCCAGAATCGACCTTTTCAGCCCCGCAGTATCCGCTGCGTCAACCAAAGTATAATCGGCTACCGGAATGGGGTCCTGCCAGAGCAGGTCGTTTTCGTTCACCTTCTCGGGGCCGAGATAACGTTCGCGCGGTCCCATGTCGCGATGGGTCAGCTTATACCAGGCTTTGGAGAAAGCCTGGGTAAACGCGTCGAAGTCAGTGAGGAATTTCTCACAGACCTTGCGGTATTCGGGGTCGGTTTTCAGGGCGATGTCCGTGGTCATCATCATCAGGGCGTTCATTTGGCCGGGGATGTGGGCATCGGGTGTCTTGGGCGCGTTCTTGTCAATCGGGGTCCATTGCAGGGCACCGGCCGGGCTCTTGGTCTGCTCCCATTCGAATTTGAACAGGTTTTCGAGGTAGTCGTTGTCCCACTGGGTCGGGTTTGGCGTCCAGCTGCCCTCAATGCCATTGGTCATCGTGAATTCGGCGTTGCCGGTGCCTTCGGGGTTGTGCCAGCCCAAGCCCATCAACTCCATCGGGGCAATTTCGGGCTGCGCCCCGATTTTGGCTGCCGGTACCATCCCATGGCTCTTGCCGAAGGCGTGGCCACCGGCAATGAGGGCCACGGTTTCCTCGTCGTTCATGGCCATGCGGCTGAACGTAATCCGAATGTCGCGGGCCGCGCCCAGCGGGTCGCCCTTGCCGTAGGGGCCTTCGGGGTTCACGTAAATAATGGACTGAAAGGAGGCTGCCAGCGGGTTTTCGAGGTCGTAGTCGGCATCACCGTTCTGGCCGCGCCAGCGCTTGTCGCGCGTGACCATGCTGTCGGGCGTATTTACTTTCTTGCCGTCCCACACTTCAGGCCCCCAGTAGGTGGCGTTGTCGGCTTCCCACGCGTCGTGGCGGCCGCCGGCGAAGCCGTAGGTGGGAAAGCCCATGATTTCCAGCGCGCAGTTGCCGGTGAGCACGATGAGGTCGGCCCAGGAAAGGGCGCTGCCGTACTTCTGCTTGATGGGCCAGATGAGGCGGCGCGACTTGTCGGTGTTGCCGTTGTCCCACCAGCTGTTGATGGGTGCGAAGCGTTGCAGCGCCTCGCCGGCCCCGCCCCGGCCGTCGGCAATACGGTAGGTCCCGGCCGAATGCCAGGCCATCCGAATCATCTGCGGGCCATAGTTATTGTAGTCGGAGGGCCACCAGTCCACAGAAGTGGTCAGGAAGGTCTTGATTTCCTGCTTCAGCGCCGCCAGGTCGATGGCGTTGAACGCTTCGGCGTAGTTGAAGTCGTCGCCGAGCGGATTGGCCTGCGGGCCGTTCTGGTGCAGCAGCTCCACCTTCAGCCGATTGGGGTACCAGTCGGACAGCGTGGGCGGAGTGCCTTCCACGCCGCCGATGCGGTCGCCGCCGAAGGGGCATTGGCCGGCCATTTCGAATGTTTTGGTGTCGGTTTTATCGTGGCTTAGGTTGTGCATAATGGGTTCCGGTGATGTCGTAGACAGGTAAGTTTCGGGGTTGCGAACCAGTATAAGGTTCCGGCTTGCATACGTTCGCCGCACACTTTCGGGCATTGCCCTGGCGCAATAGCATGCGAACAACACGCGTGGGGTAAGGTTTAGGATAGAGTGGTCGGCCGGGGCTGAGAATGGCCGGGAATATCTTTCCGGCTGACCGAAATTTGCGGTCACCTTTAAAGCCCATTTTCCCAGAACTGCCAGTGATAAACGCAACAGAACGAGAAGAGAGAGAATACCTGGAAGAAATTAAGGAGAAGCTGACGCTGGCCATTCGGCGGGTCGATGGCTCCGTGAAGCAGTTTTCGGACGAGCTTCGGGAGAAGAAACAGTACATCCACGAGCACCAGTCGGGCATGGACGATGCCGATATGGTGGCCGCCGGCCAGTCCATTAACCGCATGGCGTTTACGGGCGACGCGGCCGTGGCCCGGAAACGCAAGCTTCTCAAGCTGGGCCAGTCGCCGTACTTCGGCCGCATCGATTTCGTGCCGCAGGGGAAAGCCACCTTGCCGGTGTACATCGGGATTTATTCTTTCATCGACGAGCAGCCGCGCCAGAGCCTGATTTATGATTGGCGGGCCCCCATCTCGTCCATGTTCTATGATTTTGAGCTGGGCGAAGCCGAATTCACCACGCCGGGCGGCATAGTGCAGGGCACTATCGACCTCAAGCGACAGTATAAAGTCCGGGACGGGCGAATGGAGTTTATGATTGAAAACGACGTCAACATTCACGACGACGTGTTGCAGCGCGAGCTGGCCAAGTCCTCCGACGACAAGCTGAAGAACATCGTCGCCACCATTCAGCGCGACCAGAACGCGGTGATTCGCAACGAGACGGCCCCGGTGATGGTCATTCAGGGCGTGGCCGGCTCGGGCAAAACCTCCATTGCCCTGCACCGGATTGCGTTCCTGCTCTACCGCTACCGCGAGACGATTGGGGCCAAGGATGTACTCATTATCTCGCCCAATAAAGTCTTTGCCGACTACATCTCGAACGTGCTACCCGAGCTGGGCGAAGAACACATTCCCGAGCTGGGCATGGAAGAGCTGGCCGCCGATTTGCTCGACCACCAGTACTCGTTCCAGACCTTTTTCGACCAGGTTTCGGCGCTGCTTGATACGCACGACGCCGCGTTCATCGAGCGCATCCGGTTCAAATCGTCGTTTGAATTCCTGAGCCAGCTCAACCAGTACCTGATTTACGTCGAGAACAACTACTTCACCGTGAAGGAGCTGCGCGTGGGCCAAACCATCGTACCGCTGCCGTTTCTGCTGGCGAAGTTCAAGACCTTCCATCGGGTGCCGCTCCTGAAACGGTTTGCGCTCGTGGCCGAGGAGGTGCGGAATTTCGTGCGCGACGCCACCAAGCGCAAGCTCACCAATCACGAGAAATCCACGATTGGGGAGGCCATTCCGCGCATGTTCCGGTTCCATCAGGTGGCAGACCTGTACCGGGATTTTTACCGTTGGCTAGGCAAGCCCGAAATGCTGCGAATCGACCAAAGCCAGCGCCTGGAATACGCGGACGTATTCCCCCTGATTTACCTGCGCATGCGCCTGGAAGGCATCAGCACCTACGACCACGTCAAGCACCTGCTCGTGGACGAGATGCAGGACTACACGCCCGTGCAATACGCCGTGCTGTCGCGCCTGTTTCTGTGCCGCAAAACCATTCTCGGCGATGTTAGCCAGACCGTTAATCCCTACAGCGCGTCCTCAGCCGAAACCATTGAGCGGGTTTTCCCGCAGGCCGAGGTGGTGAAGCTCTACCGCAGCTACCGCTCCACGGTCGAGATTACGGCCTTCGCGCAGCGCATCACGCCGAACCCGAATATTATTCCGCTGGAACGGCACGGGCCGGAGCCCGTAGTGGCCCGCTTCGGCAGCCCGGACGAGGAACTACAGGCCATTAAGCAGATGCTCAGCACCTTCCAAAGCTCCGGAAATCATTCGCTGGGCATCATCTGCAAAACCCTGCGGCAGGCCGAGCAGGCCTTTCAGGCGCTGGAAGCTCCCGGTATTTACCTGCTCACGGACGAATCCACGGCCTTCAAGGAAGGCGTCATCATCACGACGGCCCATTTGGCGAAGGGGCTGGAATTCGATGCGGTCATCGTGCCTTTTGCCTCCGCCCGCACCTACAAAACGGAGGTCGATAAAAGCATGCTCTACGTGGCGTGTACCCGGGCCATGCACCAGCTCACGCTCACTTATTCGGGGGAGGTTGCCTCGTTCTTGTAAGTTTAGCGCAGTAGTAGCGCGGACTACAGAGTCCGCGTCCCCACGCCATCAGACAGGCTCCAACCGCGCGGGGACGCGGACTACAAAGTCCGCGCTATAGCTACCGCTTCTCCCACCGCACGGCGAATTCCTGTTTGCTGCAATACATGTACTGGCGGGAAACCGGGTTGATGATGACAATTTCGGCCGGGCGCTCCTCGTCGGCAGGGCTCAGGGCCAGCTCCAGTTCGTATTCCTGGCCGCTGCGGAAACCGGCGTAGCCATCCATGCCGCGAAACGCGTACTTCTTTTTCTGAAACTCCATGCGGCAAAGGTAGGGCCACGGCGCACGGTGGGGCCAACGGCTATTGGCCGTTTAGGGCTCCGTTATGGTGCGGCTGGACTTGTTCGTCGGGCATTGTGACGGACAACGGAATAAACTCATTCTCGGCCAGCGTGTAGCTCATCCGGAACAGGCGGTCCTGGCAGATGTGCTGGTCGCCGCTGGGTTCGGTAATAACCCAGTCGCCGGCGAACACGGTGAGGCGGCCCTTGCGGGTGGTGAGGTAGGCGTGCGGCGACATGGGCAGCAGGCTGTCGTTGCCCGCAAAGCCCGGAGCCTCGTCGGCCACCCCAACCACTTGCTGCCCCGGAAACCACTGGTGGGCTTCAATCAGGTTGGTATCGGTGGGGAGGCGCGTGAAAAAAGGCATGGCGGGGTACTGGGCAACAAGCGGATTGGCAACGGGCAAAAAAGCGACGATGAGGGTTTGGTCAGCGGTGCTTTTTCTGCAAGATTAAGGTGCATCAGGTGAATGTTTTATGAGGTGCGGCGGCCGATGCTTTGGGCTTGGCGCGGGTGCCATGGGCTGTTTTAAGGCCGGCAATTCTTCGGCGTTTTGCGTAGCTGGGAATGGCTTTTTGCGGCCGGGCCGTTGGGCGCGGCGGGTTTTGTGCATTTTTGCACCTTCTAATTTGACTTCTTTATGACTGCTTTTTCTGAATATCGCGGCCGGCTCCGCTTCCTGGGCGGGCTCGGGCTGCTTTCCATCACGCTGCTGGCGGGCTGCGCCCGGCCGGCCGGGGGCAGCAGCGCCGCGCCCAAGGACTACTGGCTGTACGTAGGCACCAACGTGGCCAATGAGCAGGAAAACACCATTTTCCTATACCGCGTGAACGCCGCTACCGGGGCCTTCACCCAAGTAAGCGCCCAGCACGGCGGGGCCAGTCCCACCTACCTCACCCTCTCGGCCAATCACCGTTTCCTGTATGCGGTGAGCGAAACCCAGACGTTTCGGGGTGCGCCGGGCGGCGGCGTGAGCGCCTTTGCCGTGGCCCCGCGCACCGGCGAGTTGAAGCTGCTCAACCAGCAGCCTTCTAACGGGGCCTCGCCCTGCTATATCAGCCTCGACCGCACCGGCAAAACGGCCCTGGTGGCCAACTACGTGGGCGGCAACGTGAGCGCCCTGCCCGTAGCGGCCGATGGCCAGCTGGGCGCGCCCACCACGGACCAGCACACCGGCAGTGGCCCGCACAAGAACCAAACCAGCTCACACGCCCACTGCCTCCTCCCCGACCCCACCAACAAGTTCGCTTTCGCCGTGAACCTGGGCACCGACCGCGTGTACGGCTACCGCCTCGACCCCGCCAAGGCCCAGCTCACCCGCGCGGCCGAGCCGGCTTTCGTGGCCAAGCCCGGCGCGGGGCCGCGCCACCTGGTTTTCCACCCCGATGGCAAGCACGCCTACCTCATCAACGAACTGAACTCCACCGTAACGGCGCTGGCATATGATGCCACCGCCGGGCAGTTCCGCGAGCTCCAGACGCTGTCGGCGCTGCCGGCCGGCTACACGGGCGAGAATTCCTGCGCCGACATTCACGTTTCGCGCAACGGGCTGTTTCTCTACGCCTCCAACCGGGGCCACAACAGCATCGCGGTGTTTGCCATCGATACCAGCAACGGCACGCTGGTGCCCATTCAGGACGTGGACACGCAGGGCAAAACGCCCCGCAACTTCACCCTCGACCCCAGCGGCCGCCTGCTGCTGGTGGCCAACCAGAACTCCAACAACATCTTCAGCTACCGCGTCGACCCGCAATCGGGCCTGCTCACGCCCACCGGGCAGAGCACGGAGGTGCCCTCACCCATGTTCCTGCAGACGACGGAGGACTTCGGGCGGTAGGCCAAATTTGTCAATCCGACGCCGCAGGAATCTGGATAAAGCCGTTGGACGAATTGCCTCAGATTCCTGCGGCGTTGGAGTGACAACTCCCGCACTGGCCGAGAATTCCTCCCCACCCGCCGAAACCCGGCAACGTGACGGGCAAGGGCACGTAAGCGGGCGCACCGGGCGGCATTTTGCCCAAACCGACCCTTATTGCTCCTTCGAAATGTCCGACCCCTACGACGCCCAACCCCGCGAGGTCCAGTTTCCGCTCTACGTAAAAGCCCCGCTCATACTGCTGGGCCTAGCGCTGCTGGTGTTCACGTTACACATTGCCAGCGACATCATTTTCCCGCTGTTTTTCGCGGCCATTTTCGCCATTATGCTGCATCCGGTGGAGCAGTGGCTCATTCGCCGCCGGGTGCCGCCGCTGCTGGCCATCCTGCTCACGGTGGTGCTGGGCGTGGCAGCGGTGCTGGGCGTGGTCTATTTCATCAGCATGGAAGCGGCCCAGCTGTCGGACCAGATGCCGATGTTCAAGAAGAAGTTCGCCGAAACCTCGGCCCAGGCGCACCAGTTGCTGCAAGCGCGCTTCGGCGTGAGCGACCAGAAGCTGCAGGGCTGGCTGAGCGAGGCCGGCACCAAGGCCCAGGGCCTGCTGGGCGGCACGCTCTCGGCGGTATCGGGCTTGCTCGTATCGTTCACGCTGATACCGGTTTACATCTTCCTGCTGTTTCTGTACCAGAAGCGGCTGGTCGATTTTCTGGTGCAGGCCTTTTCGGGCCGTCGCCGCGATACGGGCGTGAGTGAGGTGCTGCGCGAAAGCAAAACCGCCATCCAGAGCTACATGGTGGGCCTGCTGATTGAGGGCAGCATCGTGGCCGCACTCAACGTCACGGTGCTGCTCGTCATCGGAGTGCCCTATGCGCTGCTGCTGGGCGTAATGGGGGCGCTGCTAAACTTCATTCCCTACATCGGCGGGCTCATTGCCATTGCCCTGCCCATGCTCATGGCCTTCGTGGCCCAGGACGGCTACGGCCACGCGCTGGCGGTGCTGGGGGCCTACATGCTCATCCAGTTCATCGACAACCACTACCTGATTCCGCGCATCGTGGCTTCTAAGATTCAGGTGAATGCCCTGGTGGCCATTGTGGGCGTGCTGGTGGGCAATGCCATTGGCGGCGTGGCGGGCATGTTTCTGGCCTTGCCGGTCATCGCCATTCTCAAAATCGTGTTCGACCGCATCGAGTCGCTCAAGCCTTGGGGCATGGTGCTGGGCGATGAGGAAACCCCGCGCGGCCGTAAAATAAATCCCGCCAAAAAGAGCGTTATCGCCGCCGAAAAGGGCCAGGCCGTGCCCGAAACCGACGCAGCTTAGCAGTTTCAGCCTGAAGGCTAATTGTCATTCCGACGCCGTAGTAATCTGAGTAAAACCCGTTGAAAGGTAATGCTCAGCTTCCTCCGGCGTCGGAATGACAATTTTAGTTTAACGGCTCAGCACGGCCCCGTACAGCCATTTTTCGGCCTCTTCCATCGTGGAGAAGCGCTGAAAAACCAGGCCGGCCGGGGCCGCGCTCACCACCGACTGCGTGGAGAGCCGGTGCATGGGGTCGGCCCCTTCCACGATGGCGCAGTACTGCGCCCGCGCCTGGCTGATGGCGCGCGGAATCCATTGCCCGGTGAGCCACGCCTGGGCCGCGCCGGAGAGAGGTGCGCGCTGGCCGTGGTCGGAGAGAATTTTGCGGGTGGCCGTGCTCAGCATCAGGCCCAGCACCTGCTCATAGAAGGCCTGAATGGTTTCCAACGCCGCCCGCTCGGGGGCCCACACCAGACGCACAAACCCGCTGGGCTGGTAAAAAACCTTACCGGCGGCATTTTGAAAGAACAGCGTTTCCTGAGCGCGGGGCAGCAATGGCATAGAACGAATGGGGCGGGCGAGGCCAGCGGCGGTAGTGCGCGGCCCCGGAGGCAAACAAAATTACGCCCGGACCAGCCTCCCCGCGCCCTTCTGCCAACAAATTCTATAAGGTCTCGTAAGCAGACCCGGCCATCTATTATTTCAGGCTGAACAATTTATCCGGTTTCTATCTCTATCTCATTAATTTAGGCATTTAGCATGCGATTATATTTTGAGAATCCAGTAGGGCGTTTGCTTGAGCACCCCGATGGTTATGCCTTGGTGCAATACACGGAAGCCCCGCGGGATTTTGCTATTTTCCAGGCTTTTCTTACCCACACCCACCACCTGCTGCGCCGCCACGGCTGGCACAAAATGCTGGCCGACCAGCGCCAGATGGCCCCGTTCACCGACGAGGAGCGGCAGTGGATTGGCCAGGACTGGCTGGCCCGGAGCGCCAGCGACGGCTACGCCCTGTTTGGGGCCATCATCATCCCCACCGACGTGTACGCCCGCCTGGCCCTGGACCTGGTAATGAGCACCGTGCAGCAAAAATCGGCCCTCACCTACCGCCTCTTCGCCACCGAGGACGAGGCCACCGCCTGGCTGCACCAGTTGCCGTAACCGCTCGGCAGCGAAGTTGATTTGTGTAAGTACAAGCAGCCATTATATCACAAATAATGCGATGGTCAACAGTCTATTATTATTATTTTAAACATATTATATTTTATATATTATTTTCCTATCTTTGTGCCCCTTCCACCACAGTCTATTTCTTCTACATTCTGATTTCTGGTTTGCAATGGCTACCCCTTGCCCGGTGTGGTTTATGCCTTTCACGCGCCAGCACGCCCGCCTGGCCGAAATCGTAACCCGTCTGGAAAAGGTGGGGCTCGACCTGCGCATCCGGCGCACCCACGACGATGCCCACGGCGCGGGCATCCTGTTTGTGGACCCGCTCTCGGCACTGGATGAGGTGGAGGAGGCCGTGGCCGAAATCCGCCGCAGCCCCGGTGCCAACGTGATGGCCGTGAGCATGGGAGCCCTCCCCAGCACCAGCACCTGGGCCCTTCTGCGCAGCGGCGTAACCGATGTGTTTTCGTGGTTTGAGGTGGAGCACCCAGTCGAAATCATTATTTCGCGTCTGCACTACTGGGAAAACCTCGACGCCACCGTAGCCGACCTGCAACGCCGCTTGGTGGGCCGCAGCCAATGCTGGCGCGATACCCTGCGCCAGGTGGTCGATATGGCCCTGTCGAGCTGTCAGGTATTGATAACGGGCGAAAGCGGCACCGGCAAAGAGCTGGTGGCCCAGGAAATCCACCGCTTCGACCCGCGCCCCACCAAGCGCGACTGCGTGGTGGTGGACTGCACCAACCTCATTCCGGGCCTGTCGGGCAGCGAGCTTTTTGGGCACGAGAAGGGCGCATTTACTAATGCCATCAGCACCCGCGAGGGGGCCGTGGCCCTGGCCCACGAGGGCACCCTGTTTCTGGACGAGCTGGGCGAGTTGCCGCTGCCGCTGCAAGCCGAGTTTCTGCGGGCGTTGCAGGAAGGCACTTATAAGCGGGTGGGCAGCAATACGTGGCGGCAGGCCCGCTTCCGGCTGGTGAGTGCCACCAACCGCGACCTGCTGGCCGAGGTGCAAAAGGGCACGTTCCGGCAGGATTTGTACTACCGTATTTCGGGCTGGACCTGCCACCTGCCGCCGCTGCGCGAACGCAAGGAAGACATCGTGCCGCTGGCCGAGCACTTTTTTACGCAGCAGCACGGCATCCGGCAGCCCGTGGACCGGCAGGTGTACGACTTTTTGCAGCTGCGCGACTACCCCGGCAACGTGCGCGAGCTCCAGCAGCTCATCACCCGCATTGCCAGTAAGCATTTGGGCGAAGGGCCGATTACCATCGGCGACATTCCGCGCTCCGACTGGCCGGACTTTGCCAAGCTGGACGCTCCCACCCCGGCCGGCGACGAGCTGGAAGCTGGCGTTACCACACTGCTCTACCAGGGCTTGGGGCTGAAAGAAATTAAGGACCAGGTGACGGAAATTGCCAAAAAGGTCGCCATCACCCGCGAAAGCGGCAACCTGAAGCAGGCCGCCATGCGCCTGCGGTGCAGCGAGCGAATCCTGCAAATGCACCGCCGCGATGAGCCCGAAGGCCAGCTGCGGCTGGCGTAGCGCCCAATGGCTGGCCCTAGCATTTGGCCACCAGCCAGGGGTCACGCCACTCGTTGGCCAGCGGCTCGGCGGCTACGGCCACGCGCCGGGCGGCACCCGCCCCTACTTCCGGCCGCACCCGCCCGATGAGGCGCAACAGGTTGCCGGCCAGCACTTGCTGGGCCTCGGCCGGGGCCAGGTGCAGGGCTTTTATTTTTTGAAGCTCCACGCCGGGGTGCAGCCAGGGGCCGTCGGAGCCGAAGAGGAATTTGGCCGCGCCGGCCCGCTCCACGGCGCGCAGCAGGATGTCGAAGCGGCGCACGCCGGAGGTGTCGGCGTAGATGTTAGGGCAGCGCACGAGGTAGTCGATGAGGCCGGCCTGGGCCCGCCAGTCATCGGAAAACGAGCCGAGGTGCGGGATAATAAAATTCACGTCGGGGTACTGGGTGGCCAGCAGGTCGACCACGGATATTTCGCCCACCACGTCGTAGAGCACCGGCAGGCGGAAGGCGCGGGCCACGTCGCACACCTCGCGGCTGATGCGGGCATCGAACCGGTGCAGCTTGATGCCCACGAAGCCATATTCTTCCACGGCGGTCCGCACCATGGCCAGCACCCGGCCGCGGTCGCGCTGGGCGTGTACGAAGGCAAAGCCGTAGAACCGCTCCGGCTGCTGGTGTACCAGCCGGGCCACCTGACGGTTGGCCACCGCGTAATCGGAGTGGAAAGCGGCGAAGAGCACCGTGCGCTCGATGCCCGCCTCATCGGCCCAGGCCAGATAGGGCTGAAGCGGCGCGTCGGTATCCCAGGGGCCGGTGAGGCCGTCGCCGCGCCCGGCATGGCAGTGGCAGTCGATGATGAGCATGGCGAAAATGGGGGCTAAAGTGAAAAGGCTGAACGAGGCTGGGCGTGCCGTGCGCCGCGCCGCACGTCCGCTCCGGCGGCACGGCTCCGGCTGATTGAGCCACTGCCCAGCTCCCGCAGGAATGCCAGACTGGTGCGAATGCCCCGCCAGAAATTGGGCAGGTGCAGGAATTCGTCGGGGCCGTGCTTGTGGTCGTCGGGCAGGCCGAAACCCATGAGCACGGTCGGAATCCCCAGCTCTTCCTCGAAAAGCGTGACCACCGGAATGGTCCCGCCCGAGCGCTGCAACACCGGCACCCGCCCAAAACCCACGGCGTAAGCGCGGGCGGCCGCTTGCATGGCCGGGTGTTCGGGCGCGATGGTATAGGGCCGCGCGTGCAGCTGCGCCGTGAGCGTGGCCCGCACCTGCGGCGGCGCGTGCCACGCCAGAAACTGCCGCAACTGCTGCTCCACCGCGTGCGGGTCCTGGCCGGGGGCCAGCCGGAAACTCAGCTTGGCGCTGGCCCGGGGCGGTATCACCGACTTGGTGCCCGCGCCCTGGTAGCCGCCGCTCAGGCCCGTGATGCTCAGCGACGGGCGCAGCGTGGTGCGCTCGTACAGGCTGTAGCCGGCCTCGCCCCAGCCCTGCCCTACCTGGGCTTCGCGCAGCAGCTGCGCATCGGAAGGACCTTGGCGGGCCAGGTAGGCGCGCTCCGCCGCAGGGGGCGGCGTTACGGCTTCGTAAAAGCCGGGCAGGGCAATGCGGCCATGGGCGTTGTGCAGTTGGGCCAGCAGCCCGGCCAGGGCTTGCAGGGGGTTGAGCACGGCCCCGCCAAAAACGCCGGAATGCAGCTCGGCCCGGGGTCCGCTCACTTCCAGCTCGGCGCTGAAGCTGCCGCGCAAGCCATACGTGAGCGCCGGCTGGGTGGCCGACAGCAGGTTGGTATCGGAAAGCACGGCCCAGTCGGCGCGCAGCAGCGGGCGATGGCGGTGGATGAACGCGCCCAGGTTGGGGCTACCGATTTCCTCCTCGCCTTCGAGCAGAATTTTCACGTTGAGCGGCAGCGGCCCGCCGGCTTGAAGCAGGATATCCAGCGCTTTGAGATGGGTGAAAAACTGACCCTTGTCGTCGGAAGCGCCCCGGCCATACAGCCGGTTTCCGCGGATGACGCTGCCGAAGGGCGGCACCGTCCAGGCAGCAGCCGGGGCCACGGGCTGCACATCGTAGTGCCCGTAGATGAGCAAGGTGGGGAGGTGCCGGCCCACTCGCTTTTCGGCATATACCACCGGGTGGCGCGGCGTTTCAAACACCCGCACCCCGTCGAGCCCGATGCCGCGCAAGTGAGCCGCCAGCCAGGCGGCGCAGGCGCGCACGTCACCGGCATAGCGCGGGTCGGTGCTGATGCTGGGTAAGGCCACCAGCTGCCGGAGCTCCGCAAGGAACCGGGCATTCGATGCGGCGCGGTCCATTACCCCAGCACCAGTTCCCGCGCCTGGCCCGACCGGCTCCCGCTGGGGGGCGTGTTGTCGTCTACCGTCTGCTGGGTTTTGCGCCGCTTTTCGTAGGCTCCGGCGATGGATTTTGCTACGTCGTACACGGGCTTGAACGCGCCCTGCGGTCCCATCACCAGCGCGCCGGTGAGCACGGCGGCCCGGCCCAGGTTTTTGGCTTTTTCCCACCAGGCTTCTTCCTCCAACTCAGAGTCGGCAATCAGTTGGCTGAGCATAATCTGCCTAGGCAGTTGATACCGAGCATTATCACCCGGCAATTGTCGCGTAGCACAGCCGCAGCCGGCCGGCGCGGTAGAGCGCAAGCGCAGCTTGCCAGCCAGGTGGTAGCGGCTCAGGTACATAGCCAGCGCCCGGTGGCAGCTGGGGCACAGCGGGGCATCGCTAATGAGCAGAATACTCTTGATTTGGAGCGGAAACGCGGGCCGGGCCGCCGCCATCCGGTTGAACCACACAATGAACTGCCGCTCGGGGTGTTGCTCGCAGCCCGCCGCGCCGGGCGGCGCGGTGCGCCGGAGCGGCACCCGCAGCACGTTGCCCACCTTGGGGTAGAGAATGGCCACGGCAGCGGGCGCGGCCCGCCGCGGCGAAAGCAGAGAAGTCGATTTCATGGCGAGGAAGTGACGGTTGGAGGAGAGGAAAACCAGTCGGTGCGGCGGGCCAGGGCCGCCAGCACGGTGGTAGCGCGGGCGATGTCGGCCCCCGAATGGTCGGCCCGCAGGCAGAAGGCTATTTCGGGCACGTCGGGCTGGGTTTCGCCGGCCAGCAGCAGGGTATTAAGCCCCGCCTGCCGGAGCTGCTGGTGCAGGCTGAGCGCGGCGGTGGTGCGGGCCAGCACCAGCTTCTGCACTGGAAACGGGCCGCCCAAGGGCCGCAAGCCCGCCCGCGCCAGCTCCCGCCGAAACTGCCTAATGCGCAAGCCCAGGCGGTGGCGGGCCGCCTCCCCGTGCCGGGCATCGTGGCGGAGGGCGGCCTCGGCCGCCCAGGCGTGCCAGGTCGAAACCGGGCTGGTATGCACCCATGTTTCGGAGCGCCGCCGGAACTGCGCGAGCCGGGCCTGGCGGCCGGCCAGCACCGCCACGGGCACGCCCAGGCCTTTGGCCAGGGAGGTAATCAGCAGGATTTCGGGGGCCGACGCGCTGGCTGCTATCCCGGCCCACGGCAGGCTGCCGCCCCCGCCCTGCCCCAATGGATTTTCTACGGTGCGCCCCGCCCCCAGCACGCCAAACGCCTGGGTATCATCAACCAAAAGCACGGCCCCGGGGTGCGCGGCCAGCAACGCGTGGTAGCGGGCCAGCGGCGCGGGACCCCGGCCGGGGTGCCAGCCATCGGTCACGAGCCAGGGCGTGCGGCCCTGCTGCCGGTAGGTGTGCAGCAGGCGGGCGAGGGCCGCCAGGTCGTCGGCGCGAAACCAGGCTACCGGCAGGCCGCGCTGCCGGGCCCGCAGGCTGCCCCACTGGCCCACCGGGTACAGGCGCTGGTCGAGCAGCACCACACCCGCATCGGGCACCAGCCCGAATACGTCCCAGAATAGGTGCAGCGTGGACGGAGCCAGCAGGCCGGCTTCCTGCCCCTGCCGCCGGGCCACTTCCCGCGCCACCCGCCGGGCCCGGTCGTCCTCGCCCAGCGCGGCCGGCCGGCCGGTGGTCAGCACGAGGCCAGCGGGCGGTGGCAAGAGCCGCGGGCCGAGGTACAGCGCGGAGGTAAAATCGAGCATGGGGTTTGATTTTAAACAACTTATACCGCCATTAAAAAACAGAACGTCATGCTGAGCGGAGCCGAAGCATCTCTACCGCAGGAGTAAATCCTAACGATTGAATTTCTATTGCAGTAGAGATGCTTCGGCTCCGCTCAGCATGACGTTCTATTATTCTCAGGCTTAACCCTGACGTTCCTGACCAACAGGTTACAACCCAACCGTCAGTCGTTCAGGGCGCGGCGGCGGGTGATGGGCGCCGCCATGGGGCGCAGCGAAGAGATGGGCTGGTTGAGCTGACGGGTGCGGCGGAGCTGCCCCTGCTGGATGGCCACCTGCCGCTCGATGAGCTGGGCGGGCTGGAGGTAGCGCTCCTCGTTCTCGGGCAGGTTCTGGCGAATGTCGCCGAGGTCGGTGGCCAGGTCGATGCCGGTTACGGCCTTGTAGGCGTGGATATAGCGCTGGATTTCCTCGCGCCAGTAGTGGGCCCAGTTGGCGGCGTTGGTGGCGCCCACGGTGGGGCTGTTCCAGGCCCCGTAGCGGATGCTGAGCAGCAGCTGCTCGCCAAACGCGCCCAGGTCGTGGAAGTGCGTGATGTTGGTGGGGTTCCAGCCCTGGATGCTCTTCATGTTGTCCACGCGGTCCATCCACGGCTCGGTGTAGGGTACCATGATGCGGCCGCCCAGAAACTCGCGCACCTCGGGCCGGGCCAGAATCCACTGCTGGGTGAGCATCTCGGCGCGGGCCGTCCAAGGCAGGTCACCGTATTGGTTATGAGCCCCTTCGGCCAGGGTGAGATGCACCTCGCGCAGGTGGTTGAGGATGGGGAAGCCGTCGGGAATCACGGTGGTGAAGTTGGCCTGCTGGTAGAACTCGGTGGCGGCGCGCAGCAGCGAGTGGAAGCCCCGCAGGAAAAAGGTGCGGTTTTCGGCCACGGCAATGGGCTGCACGCCGCGCCCAATCAGCCCGAAGCCGTACTCGTACTGGTACTCCAGGTTGCGGCGGTTCATGGTGAGGCGGTTGCGCTCGTCCTCGATGTAGCCCCAGATGATGTTGTTCAGGGGCCGCAGCGGGTCGATGGCCATGCTGGCCAGCGGGTCGGGGCCGGGGCCGGGGCGGCGCACGTTCTGGAAGCGCAGGCTCAGCGCGTTCATGGTTTGCACCAGTCCACCTTCCTCGTGCCAGTACGACCAGATGAGCTCCATCAGGGGCGGGTTTTGCAGCTTCGATTTCAGGATGCCGTAGCAGATGTCGTCGCCGCCCACTAGGTCATCGGGGTTCTTCAGGGGCACTTCCGAGAGCTTTTCGCGGATTATCTTGAAGTAGGGCAATACCTTGCCATCCTCGTTTTCGAGGCTTTCGAGGTAGGTGTCGCGCAGCCGGCTGATGTCGAACGGCAGGCCGCCGGTGCGGTGCCGCTCGCCGGCGTCGTCCCACTGGCTGCCCATGCCCGCCGTGCCATCGTCGATGGCCACGCCGGCCTCGTGCATCAGGTAAAACTCGGTGGCGTAGCGCAGCATGGTGTAGGAAGCGGCCCGGGTGAAGGGCAGCTGGCGGGTGCGGAAATCGGCCCGCAGGTGCGCGTTGGGACCGTCGGGGCCGTCCTTGGTGCACAGCACTTTGTCGATAAAGCCCCGGTAGCGGCTGAAATTGACGGTGCGCCGCCGAATGACGCCCCACAGCACCTGGTCGGCGCTGGGCTCGCGCTCGGCTTCGAACAAGGTGACGGGCAGCGGAATGGGCAGCCGGCCAGCGGCCGGCACCGGCGCGGGTTGGTTGGCGGCCGGCGGGTTAGGCGCGGGTGGGCCCGGCGCGGCAATCTGGGCCGTCACCCGCAGCACCCCGGCCTTAAAATCGAGGCCGCCACCGCCTTCGCTAGGCACCAGCGTGCCGCTCACTTTGTACCCACCCGCTTGCCGCCAGTTGCTGAACTTCCAAATCAGGTCTACCCCCGCGTCGTTCTCGATTTTCACCTGCCGATGGGCCGTCTGGGTGTGGTCGTAAAAGGGCAGTTTGTCATTTGCAGGGTCCTGGATGAGCGTGAGCAGGCCTTTGTTAGGGTTGAATTCGTAGTTGTAGCTTTGCTCATGCGGATTATTTGCGTCATTATCCGCCGTAAACACGAGCGTAATACTACCGCCGGAGCGCAGCTTGTCGCCGAGCTGCGTGGCCGTCAGGCGCAGGCGCAGTTCGTTGTCGTCGCCCAGGCCCAGCGTATCGGGGGTGAAGGTTAATTCACCGCGTAAGGGTTTAGAAGCCATGATGATTTAGATGGAAGTGAGAGAGGAAACAGAGGTCTGGTGCCGGGCTGCGGGCGCGGGCAGGGCCGGCACCGCGCAGTAGTTGCGGGCCCGGTTCAGGGCCCAGCGGGCGAGCATGCCCGAGAGCACGCGCACCTCGTCGTTGGTCGAAATGCGTCCGTCGGCCTTGGCCTGCCCCACCACGGCAAACACCAGCGACGGGGCACTGTGCTCGCGCAGGCGCGGCTGGGCCTGCCAGGCATCGTAGTGGGCGCGGAGTTGGTCGGGCTGGCGCTCGGCCACCGGGAAAATATCGGCCACGCGCAGGCCTTTCAGCGAGGCCGGCCGGTGGCCGAGCACGAGGCCGGCAAAGGCGGGCAGCACGGCTTCGAGCCGGTGGATGAGGTCTTTTTTGTCAGTACCCAGCTCGTCGGTGGGGTAAAGGTCTTCCCACTGCTGGCCCAGGGCCGCCCATTGCGGGTGCGGAAACAGGGCCGCCCCCAGCGCCAGGCTTATTTTCACCCGAATCCAGGGAAATGGGTGCGGGCCGTCGGTGCCGATGCGGAACACGAAGTAGCTCGGCAGGCTCACCACGCTCAGCAGGCCGTAGGTGGCCGAGATGCCCAGGTGGCCCAGGGCCCAGCAGTCGGACAGTATCTCGTTCAGCCAGCGGCTGAGCAGCTGCCAGGGCAGGGCTTGTTCGCGGGGGTGGTCGGCCACGCGCTGTTCCAGCGCGGCGCGAATGGAGGTGGTCAGGTCCAGCAGCTCGGAGCCTTGGTGGCCCACCTCATGGATGAGCGAGGAGGCAATGCCCGAGCCAATCATGCGCTCGCGCGGAATCTGAATTACGCCCACCGGGTTGAGGTCGCCGCCCGGCAGGCGCGTGCGCGCCCGCCGGATGGCCGCCCCGTGCCCCCGCTCCAGAAAGCAGATGAGCGGCGGGGCCTCGTAGTGGTGGCCGGCCAGGTGCAGGGCGTCTTCGGCCAGCACGTCCAGTCCGGCCACCCAAGTGCCGGTGCCGTGCTCGCTGCGCTGCCCCAGCACGTCGCCAAAAATGTCGACCTGGTCGAGCAGGTTATTGAAGCGCAGCTTAAGCAGCACGTAGCGGGCCTGGGCTTTGGCGGCGCTGAGGTGGCGGCTTTCGGGGCTGTGCAGCCACTTCACGAAGTTGAGCAGCTTGCGGCGCAGGTCGAAGGCCACGCGGGCCAGGTGGGCGTTGATGGCCGCCTGGGCCGGGGCCGACACCGCCGCCGCCAGCACCATGGGCGTGCTCAGCGAAAAGGAGCGCACGGTTTGGAGGCGGCTGAACAACGCCAGCGTTTCGTTCACCAAAAACCGGGTGTCAGCGTCGGTTCGCATGGCATGGGGCCGTGAGAAGGTGAAGGCTTACAGGTTGATAACCAGCGTACGGCCCCGGCGCATCCAGGTGCCGCGGGTGGCGCGGCCGGTGGACGCGGGGGCGTAGTCGCCTTGGTCGCCGTTGTCGTCGTACCCCCCTTGGTCGTAGCCATTCGTGGCCGGGGCAGCGGCGTAGCCATAGGCCGGCGCGCCGTAGCGGGCGGGCTGGCCAGGGGCCGGATAGCCCGGCCGCCGGGCCCCGTTGTGGCCGTTGCGGTTGGCATATTGGCCGTTGCGGCCGTTCATGGAGCGGAAAGTACCGTCGGCGTTGCGGGGCCGCAGCAGGCCGGGGGCGTGCTGGGTGGCGGCGTTGGCCAGGGCTTGGCGCACCACGGCGGAGGTGGGCATGCCCCTGCGCTGGTTCTGGAGGGTGGCGGCGCGGTTCACGGCCGCGTTGGCGAAGCGCACGAAGGCGCGGGCCGTTTCAAACTCCTGGTCTTCGGGGCTCAGGCCTTCCAGCTCCAGCTCGAAGAGGTTGCTGGCCATCGAGCCCAACTTGCTGCCCACCATGCCACCCAGCGGCCCGCCCACAAACGTGCCCAGGGCCCCGCCCGCAATGGGAATCACCTTTTTGGCCACCGACTTGAGCACGCCGCCAATGGTGCGGCCCACGGAAGACTTGGCAAAGTTGCCCACCGCGCCAGCGGCTTTTTTCAGGAAGCTGCCCAGAAACTGGTTCAGCTCCTGCTCGTTACTGACTTCCAGCAACTCGTGGGCAAATTCCATTTCCAGGGTTTCGTTCATCTCGCCGCTCATTTCGAACGACTCACCCTGAGTCTCACCGCTGGTTTCGCCCATGAATTCGGGGTTAAACTCAAAGGTTTCCATGGACGAGCCGCCGGTTTCCAGTTCCTGACCGATGGCTTGCTCAAATTCCTGAGAAAATTCGTTGTTGTACATGACATTGGGGTTAAAAGTGAAGTGTGAAGGATGAGAAAAGCGGGCCCCACCCAAGGCAATGGGCCGGGGCAAACGGCCGGGGCACCAGGCCCCTCAGATGTCGTAGAGCACCAGGGTGCTGCCGCGCCGCTCCCAGGTGCCGGAGCGGGCCCGGCGGGCGGGCCCGCTCAGCTGTTGCATGGCCCCGTTTAGCAGGCCGGGGGCGTGGTACGGGGCCGAAGCGCTGAGCACCTGCCGGCCCAGCGCCCCGAGGCTGAGGCCGGGGTTTTGGCGCAGGGCACGGTTGGCACGGCGGGTTACGTCAGTAGCGAAGCGCACGAACGAACGGGCAATTTCCAGTTCCTGGCTTTCGGGGCTCAGGGCTTCCAGCTCCAGCCCGAAGACTTTCTGGGCGTTGTCGGCCAGCCAGTTGCCAGCCTGGGTACCGGCCCAGTTGCCGGCGGCCGAGCCCGCGTAGCCTCCGGCTTTGCCGCCGGCCCACTGCCCGGCGCGGGCCCCCGCCGGCCCCAGGCGGCTGCCCAGCGCGCCGCCCGCCCGGCTGCCGAGCGCGGCCCCGGCCTGGCCGCCGTACTGGCTGGCGAGCTGGGGCAGGGTTTTCTTACCAAAATCGATGAGGTAGCGGCCCACACCTTGCCCGGCCGGCGACTTCGCCAGCTGCGAGGCTGCGCCCACGGCCTTGCTCATCAGGTCGCCCAAGAACAGGTTCAGCTCCTGCTCATTGCTGACTTCCAGCAGCTGCCCGGCAAGCTCTTCTTCGCTATTTACTTCGAACGACTCGCCGCTGAATTCCTGGCCGAACTCCTGCCCCATTTCCTGGGCGTATTCCTGGCCCATTTCGTAGCCGTTCTCGCCGCTGGTTTCGTAGCTGCCTTCAAATTCGCCGTTGGTAGCGGCTCCGGTTTCAAACTCCTGAAGGGTTCGGTCGATGTTGTGCATGGTTGACAAGGGAATGAATGAGAGATGCCTCCCTGTTTTCAATCCCAATGCCAAGAGTTAAAACCTCATTTCCAGCGCGCTACACGGGGTCGGGCCCGAAACAAGTTTCGGCCTGACGCAAAACGGCCGGTTTCAGCGAAAACCATTTCGCCGAAACCGGCCGCGCCGGATGGCCTCAGGTGTCCGCCTCAGTCCAGTACGAGGTGGGCCGTGGCGGCAGTGCTGCCGCCCGCGTCATCATCGGTCACGAGCAGCAATTCAAACTGGTTAGGGGCTAATTGCTGGCGCACGGCCAGCCCCTCCACCTTGCCGAAATACGGCCGGCCATCGGCCCAAGCCAGCCGGGCAAAAGTCGCAGTGTGCGCGGCCACATCCACCACGCCCACGAACGAGCCCAGCACGGCCCCATCGAGTACGGCATCGGCGGTATTTTCCACCGAAGCCGATACGAACAGCCGGCCATCCACGAAGGTGGCCCCGGAAAAACCGGCCGGGCAGCCGTCAATCAGTGGCAGCTCAAACACCAGCTGATGCACGGCGGGCGGGTTCGCGCCGGTCGGACTCTTCAGAAAAGCCAGCGTTTCGGCCAGTGGCAGCACGAAGAGTAGCGCCGCATCGGCCCGGCCAACGATGCGCTGAAACAGCAGTAGTTCGGTAGCCGTGGTGGCGGCGGCTTCGAGGTTGAGGACCACGCCGGCGGGCAGGTTGGCAGCTAAGTGGGCGTAGAGCGGCGCCAAATCGATGACCTTGGGCACGGGGTTTTCGGTGGGCACAAACCAGCCCCGTGCGCGGTTGGAGCGGCTGCCCGAGCCGAGCAGCAGCAGGCCGGCGCGACCAGCGGGCCAGGTCAGGGCCACCATGCACTCTAGGTCGGGCTTCATCAGCTTGGGGAGGCGACCGGAGGCGAAATCAGCGGCGGCCTCGAACAGCGCAATGCGGCCGGCAACGGCCAGCGTGGCCGCGTCGAGCTGGTAGAGGTAGGGCGAGTCGTCACCGATGACGTAGGCCACGGGGCCAATTATTTCGACGCCCGAGGCCGAGGGCAGGCCGGGCAGCGGGTTTTCGGAGATAATAGTGGCCGTCATTTCACAATCACCAGCTCCACGCGGCGGTTCAGGCGGCGGGTTTCTTCACGGTCATTGCCGTATTTGGGTTTCGAGCCGCCAAAGCCGACGGTGGTGATGCGGCTTTCGGCCACGCCGCGGCCCACGAGGTAGCGCTTCACCTCGGCCACCCGGTCTTCGGAAAGCTGCTGGTTTTTATCGGCCGGCCCCACGTTGTCGGTGTGGCCTTCGAGGCGCACTTCCGTGGCGGGGGCGGCTTGTAGGGCAATGGCGAGGCGGTTCAATTCGGTGTAGGCCGAACCCAGCAGCGTGGCCTTGCCCTGGGTGAAGATGATGCTGGGCAAGTCCACTTTGGCCCCCACGGCAGCGGGCAGCAGCAGGATGTCGCGCCGGGGCGAGCCAGCCGCCACCAGCGTGTCGCCCATCGTGAGCAGGCCCGCGCCGTTGGCCGAGAGGTAGTACTTGCCCGGCAACAGCGACATCTGGTAGTTGCCTTGGTTGTCGGCCGTGCTGGTGGCCAGGAACTGCGGACTGGTTTTGCTGGTGCCCAGCAGGTTGGCCTTTACCACCGCCCCCGGCACCGGTTGCTTAGTGCGGGAGTCCAGCACCCGCCCGCTCAGGAAAGCGCGGCCCGAGTTTTCATTGGCCTCGGCCACCACGGCCGGTTTGGGCAGCGAATCGGGCGGCACGGCGCGGCCCGTGCGCAGAATGTCCTTGGTGCCGTTGGGCGTGGCCGAGGACGAGTAGTAAGCCGTCTTGCCATCGGGCGTGAGCGTCAGGTAGGCGTTGAAGCCGGGACCGTTCAGGGCCGGGCCGAGGTTGCGCGGCTCGCTCCACTTGGTCCAGCTCTCATCGAGCCGCTGGCTCACAAATATATCGGCCGAGCCGTAGCCCATGTGGCCGTAGGAGGCGAAATACAGCGTTTTGCCATCGGGCGTGAGCCAGGGCGCGAAGTCGAAGCCGGGCGAGTTCAGCACCGGCCCCAGCGTTTTGGGCTCGGTGTAGCCGCCGCTGCCGTCGGGCCGGCTTAGGTAAATGTCGTTGCCGCCTTCCGAGTCGCCGCGCTCGAGGGAGAGCAGCATGGTTTGCCCATCGGCCGACATATAAAACCCCGTGCCCGTTACGGCCGAATAGAAATTAGCAATACGCAGGGCCTCAGGCCGGGTGGTTTTGGGCGTGGCCCCGGTGGCTACGGCGGCGGCCTGCGCCACCCGGCTCAGGCCCTCGTCGCGGAACGTACCGTCGCGCTCGTAGGTCCCGCGCACCAGCAGCAGCTGGCCGCCGGTGCCGGTGGTGGCTTCCATGGCGTTGTTCTGGGGCGTGTTCAGGCCATCGAGGCGGGTGGGCGCGGCCCAGGTTTTGCCTTGGTCTGAACTCTGGCTCAGCCAGGCGTCGCCGGAGTCGGTGTTGCCCTCGGTGTTCCCGGCAAACTTGGTGCGGGCGAAATACAGCGTTTTGCCATCGGGGCTCAGCACGGGATGTACTTCATTGCCGGGCGAATTCACGGCCCCGGCCAGCGGCTGCGGCGCGCCGAAGGGCGACGGCCCTTCCAGCACGTTCAGGCGCAGCCGGAACAGGTGCCACTGCTGGCTGGCGCGGCCGTTGTTCTTCTGGGCCACCACGGGCGTACCGTTGAATTTATCCGAAGCCGCCAGCGCGGCGCAGCGGGCTTCGCTGCGGTTTTCGAGCTGGAAGCTGCCCACCGGGCCGGCCGGCACCAGCCGCCACTGCTGCTGCTCGCTGCCCTGAAACGGGCGCTGCACCAAGCCCAGGCCCTCACCGGGCTTGTCCACGGTGAGGCACTGGCTGCTGTGGCGGGCTTCGATGCGGTAGTACTCGCTGCCCGCCCGGATGGGCACGAAGCGCCACTGCTGGCTGGGCGCGTGCGTGAACTCCCACTGCACGGCCGCCGCGCCGCTGGCCGTGCTGGCGCTGGCAATGTCGAGGCAGCGCCCGCTACCCCGGTCAATCAGCCCGTAATAGGCCCGCTCATCGGGCACGAACGGCGTTTGGGCGGGGGCAAAAAAGGGCAGCAGGAGCAGCAGCGACAGCAATCGAAACATCGTGGGGGGCGCGCGAAAAGGCAGCACGCATGGTTGAACTACGCAAAAGAACGGCGAAATGGCGGAGCAGCGCGGTCCGCCGCCTGCGCCCGGCCAGTGCCGCAACGCGGAACGGCCGTTGGCAGTACACGTAGCTCAAACTCAGTTCAGCCCTTTAACTCCCCGTTTTCTTCCTGTTTTTATGCGTAAAGGCACCAAAGTTTCCTGGAAATACGGCACCGGCACGGCCACCGGCAAAATCGAATCAATGCACAAAGAGCCCATTTCGCGCATCATCAAGGGCTCTGAAATCCACCGCAACGGCTCGGCCGATGACCCCGCCCTGGTCATCGTACAGGAAAACGGCGACCGCGTGCTCAAACTAAAAAGCGAGGTGAAGGCGGCCAGCTAAACGCAGGCGGCCAAACCCAGCACCAAAAAAGCCCCGTCAGCAATTGCTGACGGGGCTTTTTTGGTGCTGGCCATTTTACGGCCTACCAGTTGTCCTTATCGGGCTTGATGAAGGCTTCCTCGTCCATCTCGGTGGGTACCACCACGATGCCCTTTTGGAGCAGCGAGTTGCGCTGGCCGTAGATGAAGTACACGATGAAGCCGATGGCCATCCAGCCGAAAGCCACTTTCAGGGTGAACGTGTCGAGGCCGAAAATCAGGGCTGAGCAGACCAGGGCACCCATGATGGGCACCAGCGGGAAGCTGGCCGACGAGAGCGGCGCGCGGAACGGCCGCGGCTGGTCGGGGTCCGACTTGCGCATAATCCACACGCCGAGGCTCACCAGCACGAAGGCCAGCAGGGTGCCGAAGGAGGTGAGGTCGCCGGCGAGTGAGCCGGGCACGAAGGCTGCGAACAGGCCCACGAACACCATCAGCATCAGGTTCGACTTATAAGGCGTGGCGAAACGCGGGTGCAGTTCCGAAAAAGCCTTGGGCATCAGCCCGTCTTTGGCCATCGAGAAGAACACGCGGCTCTGGCCCATCAGCATCACGAGGATAACGGACGTGAAACCGAGCAGGATGCCCACCGTCACGGCCGTAGCCAGCCAGCCGTAGCCGGGCATGTGCGCCCGGATGGCGTACGCCACCGAGGCCTCGCCGCCCAGGGCCGGGTCGGCAAATTCGCGCCAGTTGGCCACGCCCGTCAGTACGTGCCCGAACAGAATGTAGAGCACCGTGCAAATAGCCAGTGAGCCCAGAATGCCGATGGGCATGTCGCGCTTGGGATTCTTGGCTTCCTGTGCGGCCGTGCTCACGGCATCGAACCCGATGAAGGCGAAGAACACGATACCCGCGCCGCCCAGAATGCCGCCCAGGCCGTGCTTGTTCCAGCCTTCGTAGGTACGAACTACCTCGCCGGCGGCGTTTTTCACCACGGCATCGGCCGGAATCAGGTAAGGCGTATGGTTGGCGGGGTTGATGAACTGCCAGCCCACGGCGATGAATACGATTACAATCAGCACTTTCAGCACCACCACCACGGCGTTGAAGAGGGCCGATTCCTGGGTGCCTTTCACCAGCAACAGGCTCAGGGCCACGATGATGAGCAGAGCCGGCAGGTTGACAACCCCGTGCTGCGACACCCCGTTAATCACGGCGTGCTCGAAGGGCGAGTGGCTCAGATTATACGGTATACTGGTGCCAAAAACCTCCAGGAGCTTGTTCAGGTACTCGCTCCACGCAATGCTGACGGTGGCCGCGCCCAGGGCGTATTCCATAATCAGCGCCCAGCCGATAACCCAGGCCACGAACTCGCCCATGGTGGTGTAGGCGTAAGTGTAGGCCGAGCCGGCAATGGGAATCATGGCGGCGAACTCGGCGTAGCACAAGCCGGCAAACACGCAGCCGAAGGCGGCCAGGATGAAAGCCAGCGTCACGCCCGGCCCGGAAGCCTGGGCAGCGGCGGCGGCGGTGCGGACAAACAGGCCCGCCCCGATGATGGCGCCCACGCCCAGGGCCACGAGGTTGCCCGCGCCCAGCGTCCGTTTCAGGGTGCCGTGCCCGGTGGAGTTGGCCTCGCCCAAGAGCACGGCCAATGGTTTTTTGGCGAAAATACTTGCCATGTGTTCGGTGTAAAGAAGGAAGAAGTTTGAAATAAATGAAGGAAGTAAAAATCCCCGCCCGGCCCGTTGGGCAATGAAAATCCTCCCGGGCGCTGGTGGCGGAGCCGAAATATAGGCAGCATTTTCCCACCGCCGGGGCACTGGCCCCGCGCAGGCGCGGTTTTACGGCGCGGCCCATGCCCAAAATCCCTCCCCAAACCAGGTCCGGCGCGATGCATCCAACATACTGGCACTACTTTCGCCTACCCATCAGAAAACCCCTATTACTACTATGAAAAAGCTCCTTTTTATCCTCGCCGCCAGCGCGGCCACGGCCGGCACCGCCTTCGCTCAGGTTCCCGCTAACGCTCCGGCTCAGGCCAGTACCACCGCCGCTCCCGATCAGCTGGCCCAGCGCCGCGCCCAGTACCTGGGCAAAGAGCTTGGCCTTACCGCCGACCAGCAGTCCCGCCTGGCCCCCATCCTCATGGCGCAACGCCAGCAGTTGCAGTTGCTACGCGAGCAGCGCACCACCGGCGGCCGGAAAATGGGCACCGCCCAGGACCTGAAAGCCAGCGAAGCCCGCGCCGATGAGCAGATTAAAACGGTGCTCACCCCGGAGCAATTCCTCAAATTCAGCCAGATGCGCGACGAGCAGCGCGAAAAAATGCGCGAGCGTCGCGCCAACGCCCCGGCCGCCCAGCCCGAATAAAGCGGCGCTCCGTCAATAAATAGCGACCGTGCGTCGATGAATTGCCTTTTGGAGCCCGCCGGCGAAATGCTGGCATACCGCTTGTAACTACCCTGACAGGCACCAAAGTCGCTCCCGCAATGGCTTAGTGCTCCCCTCCTCACCCACCCCCATTTTTACTCTTCTCCAATATGAAAAAGAACCTGTTTCTGCTTGCCGCCCTCGCTTTGGCTACCGTCGGCACCAGCTTCGCCCAAACTGCCGTGCAAACCACCGGCACCGATGCCAACCAGACGGCCCGCCACTACGGCAACGGCAAGCAGGGCCCGAAAGACCCCGCCAAGATGGCCGACCACCGCGCCGGCAAAATGGCCAAAGAACTCGGCCTCAACGCCGACCAGGAAGCCAAAATGGAGCAGCTGATGCTGGCCCGCCAGCAGGAAAGCGCCGCGCTCAAAACCAAGTACGGCACCGACCGCAAAGCCGGCCGCACCGAAATGAAAGCCGCCCACGACCGCTACGAGGCCCAGATGAAGACCATCCTCACCCCGGAGCAGTTCGCCAAGATGGACAAGATGAAAGCCGAACACCACGGCCACGGCAAAGACGGCGGCAAGATGAAAATGAAGGCCAAAGCCTAATTTTTTGCCTTCCCGCTTCTTCCGGAAAGCCTCAGCCTAACGGCTGGGGCTTTTTTGTGCGATAGCACGAGCCGGACAATTCGCCACAATCCGTGGGTTGCTTATATTTGAGCAAACCACCCGGCTTCCAACCCTCCCCTGTACCCATGCCTCCCCTTCCCAGTAGCACGGCCTCGGCCGTGCAAATCCAGCAGTTTTATGACAAGGGACTGGCCCACGCCAGCTACGCGGTGCGCTGCGGCCGCCAGGTCGTCGTCATCGACCCCGCCCGCGACCCGCAGCCTTACTACGATTTTGCCGACGAGCACGAGGCCAACATTATCGCCGTGATTGAGACGCACCCGCACGCCGATTTCGTGTCGTCGCACCTGGAAATTGCTGAGGAAACCGAGGCTACTATCTATTGCAGCAAGCTGGTGGGAGCCAAATATCCGCATAAGAATTTCGATGACGGCGACCGTCTCAAGCTGGGCAGCTACGAGCTGCACGCCATCAACACGCCAGGCCACTCGCCGGATAGCATCAGCATTCTGCTGATGGATGAGCTGGCCCAGAGCCGCGCCGTGTTTACTGGCGACACGCTGTTTGTGGGCGACGTGGGCCGGCCCGACCTGCGCGAGGACGAGGCCGTGGGTGGCCACAAGCGCGAAGAGCTGGCTGCGCAGCTGTATAAAAGCACCCGCAACAAGCTCATGACCCTGCCCGGCAGCACCAAGGTGTACCCCGCCCACGGTCCCGGCTCGCTCTGCGGCAAAACCACCAGCCTTGACCTGGACTCCACCATCGCCAAGGAACTGAAAACCAACTACGCCCTGCAACCCATGTCGCAGAACGAGTTCATTAAAGTCCTGCTCGAAGACCAGCCCTTCGTACCCAAGTACTTCGGCCACGACGTGGCGCTGAACCGGCTGGGTGCGCCCAGCTTCGAGAACAGCATCCGGGCGGTGCCGCACCTGGGCAGCGACGCCGTGCCGGAACCCGGCGTGTTGCTCATCGACACGCGGCCGGCGGCCCAGTTTCGCGCCGGCCACCTGCCGGGGGCCATTAATTTGCAGGACGGCGGCAAGTTTGAAACCTGGCTGGGCTCGGTTGTCGGCCCCAAAGAGTCCTTCTATCTGCTGGCCGATTCCAAAATTGCGCTGGACACGGTTATCCGCAAAACGGCCAAAATTGGCTACGAAGGCAACATCAAAGGCGCGCTGCTGGCCCCGGCCGCCCAGCCTGCCACCTCCCCCGCCGTGGACGTAGCGGCCGTGCGCGAGCACCCCGAAGCCTTCACCATCGTGGACATCCGCAACCGGACCGAGGCCGAAACGCCGGTGTTCGCCAATGCGCTGGTCATTCCGCTGCCCGAGTTGCGCGAGCGCGCCCACGAGATTCCGACCGATAAGCCCATCCTCATTCACTGCGCGGGCGGCTACCGTTCGGCAGCCGGGACCAGCATTGTGCAAGCCGCACTCCCAGGGGCGGAGGTGCTGGATTTGGGCGAGGCAGTTACGGAGTTTCAGCCGCAGACGGCACACTAGCGCGGCGGACTCGCAGAAAGCAGGCCGGTCATGCCTCGGCTGCGCTCGGCATGACGGCTTACGTTTCAAGCAGCCTTCTCAGTCCATCACCGCTTCCGGCGGCACGGCCGGCGCGGGCGCGGCTTTCGGCTTCTGGCTCACCAGCCACACGCCCACGAAAATGAGCACCGCCTGCCCGGCTTTGCTCCAGCTAAAATTGTCTTTGCCCAGGGCGACGGCGATAAGTACAGCCAGCACCGGTTGCAGGTAGATGTACACGCCCAGCAGGGCCGGCGAGGCGTATTTCAGCGCCCAGTTATTGAGCAGGTAGGCCAGGATGGTGAGAAAAACCACCATGTAGCCGATTTCGAGCCAGATTTTGAGCGGGAAGCTGGCGTAGTTGGCATTCAGCGCCTCGCGCCAGCCGAAGGGCACCGCCACGATGGCCCCCACCAGAAATACCCGCGCCAACACCGTAAACGCATGATACTTGCGCATGAGCGGCTGCACCAGCACTAGGTACAGGCCAAATACGGTGGCATTGGCCAGGATGAACAGGTTGCCCAGCGTGGCGTGCGGGTAGATAGCCGCCTGCGCGTTGCGGCTGAGGATGAGAGAGGCCGCGCCCGCCGCTCCCACCGCAATGCCCAGCACGCGCGGCAGCGTAATCTTCTCGCTCAATAAAACCGCCGAGGCGATGACCACCACAATGGGCGCGATTGTTTGCAGCAGCGAGGCACTGATGGGCGAAGTCAGGTTCAGCCCCGAGAAGAACAGCAACTGGTTGACCCCAATGCCGCACACACCGCAAATAATGGACCGCCGGTTATCGGCCCAGCCGATGATTTTGTCCTGCGGGGCCACGAAGTATTTCACCAGCGCAAAGAAGCTCGACGCCCCCAGCACTCGTAGCGTTACGATGCCGAACGGGGTCATGTAGAGCGGCATCACGTCCTTGGACAGTGAATAATTGGCCGCGTATATAACCGTAACGACGAAGAGGGCCGCATGGACGCGGAATTGATTGGGCATAGTAGCGCGACCTTTGTAGTGTGCATCCCCCGCGTCGTTTGCAATCGTTGAAACGGCGCGGGGGACGCGCACTACAAAGGTCGCGCTACTTCGCTATACGTTCTGGCTTTCCTTTTGCCCGGCCACGAAACGAACCCTCGTTATTGCCTATTTGCTGCCCAGAATTTCAAGGAATACGCACGGCGCTACCGATTCCAGCGGCTGGGTGCGGTAGTGCTGTTGCACATAGCGCTGCATCAGGGCAGAGCAAACCAGCAGCCGCTGGCCGGGCTTTAGCTGCTGCAAGGCGGCATCCTTGCCGATGATTTCGATGGGCGAAACGCCCTGGGCGTGCAGGGCGGCCAGGTAAAAATTCAGCGTGGTGTGGTACCCTGGCTCCCGCAGGATGTTGAACGTGTAAAGCGTTGGATAGGCAACTACTATTCGGGGAAGCTGGTAGCCATATTGCAGCATGGGGTCGGTTTTCTCCGCTTCCCACCGGGTCCACTCGTGGCGCAGGAGCACCGCCGCGGGCACCACTGCGGCAAGCACGAGCAGGCCCGCTGTGGCTGGTTTCGGCCAGTGCCAGCGGTGCCGGGCCTGCCGGACCAAGTGCGCCAGGCCTAGGGCACACAGGAGCGCGGCCATGGGGTACACCGGCGCGCTGTACCACCAAAGCCGGGTGCGCGCCATTGAAAGAATAATCAAAAAGACGAAGACGTACACGCTGGCAAACCGGGCAAACCGGCGGGTGGGCGTAGCGCCAGCGGCGGCCGAAAAACCCAGCCAGCTGCCCACCGGCAGCAACCACACCCACGTGAGCAGCCCCGGAAAAAGCAGCCGCTGGATATAAATCCACCATGGGTAATTGACGGTCACAATGCGCTGGCTTAGCCGGCCGTACCAGTCGTTGAACCACGTAGCGGCCAGGTACCCCGGGGCCGCCGCCTCGCGCAGGCTGTAAAACACCGCGAGCGGCACCACCGCCACCGCCACGGCCGCATACGTGCGCCACTGCCCAAACACCCAGCGGCTGGCGGGCTCCAGCAGCAGCGCGAGGGCCACGGCCGGCAGTAGTAGCAAGGCCGCCGCCGATTTGGTGAGCAACGCCAGGGCAAACCACGCCGCTCCCCGCCAAAGCCGCCCGGCCCGCCGCTGCTGCGCGTATTGGTACCAATTGAGGGCCGTGGCCGTGAGCCCCAACACCAGCAAGGCATCATAATCGCCGAAACGGGCCACATGCATGCCATTGTAGCCCGGACTGGTGGCCAGAATCAGGGCGGCAAAGGTGCCCACGAAGCGGCTCCCGAGCGTGTAGCACCCAAACCGGTAGAGCAGCCAAGCCGTGGCCAGCGCCGCCACCACCGAGGGCAGGCGAATGGCCCACATGCTGTAGCCCAGCACATACAGGCTGGCGGCTTGCAGCCAGATGAGCAGCGGCGGCTTGGTGTTCCATAGGTCGGGGTGCCCATCGTAGTGGGTAATCAGCCAGTCGCCGGTGCGGAGCATTTCGGAGGCATTCACGGCCAGACGCGCTTCGTCCCAATCGTGCAGCACCGGCACGCCCACATTCCACACCAGCAGCACCACTAGCGCCATCAGCAGTCCGGTTTGGTAAAGGTCAACGCCACGCTTCGCCCATAAATGCCGCAAAAAAGGACCCATGCCGCAAAGGTACAAGGGCAGTTGGCAGCCCCGGCAGCCCAGCAGCCAAGCGCGGCCGGCGGCCCAGCAGCCCGCGGAAATTTGGCGTTGCAACGGCTGTTCAAGCCGATTTAAAACGAAAAACGCACGTAACGCCTGCGCTGCCCGAACTTTGCCCAAAACTATCCCCATGGCCTCCCTCTTCCCCGACGACGAACCCGCCGCCTTCACCCCCGCCGCCGCGCCCGGCCCGGATGCGCCCCTGGCCGAGCGCCAGCGCCCCCGCCGCCTGGCCGACTACGCCGGCCAGCAGCACCTGGTGGGCGAAACCGGCGTGCTGCGCCGCTATTTGAATTCCGGCCGGCTGCCCAGCCTCATCCTGTGGGGGCCGCCCGGCGTGGGCAAAACTACCCTGGCCCACCTGCTGGCCTCGGAGCTGAAACAGCCATTCTCAGCCCTGAGCGCCATCAATGCCGGCGTGAAGGACGTGCGCGACGTCATTGAAAAAGCCAAGCGTCAGCGCGGCACGGTGCTCTTTATTGATGAAATCCACCGCTTCAGCAAGGCGCAGCAGGATGCGCTGCTGGGCGCGGTGGAGCACGGCACCGTAACGCTGATTGGAGCCACGACGGAGAATCCTTCCTTCGAAGTCATTCCGGCCTTGCTCTCGCGCTGCCAGGTGTACGTGCTGGAGGCGCTGGGCGCGGGCACTTTGCGCGGGCTGGTGCAAAAAGCCCTGACCGAGGACGCCGCCCTGAAGCAGAAAAAGGTGGTGCTGAAAGAAGACCACGCCCTGCTGGCCCTCAGCGGCGGCGACGCCCGCAAGCTGCTCAACCTTCTGGAAATCGTGGTGCAAAGCACGCCGCCCAATAAAAAAGGCGTTATCGAGATAACCGATGCGGTGGTGCAGACCGTGGCCCAGCGACCCCTGGCCAAGTACGACAAGGGCGGTGAAATGCACTACGATGTGATTTCGGCCTTCATCAAGTCCATGCGCGGCTCCGACCCCAACGCCGCCCTCTACTACTTGGCCGTGATGCTGGAAGGCGGCGAGGACGTGAAATTCATCGCCCGCCGCATGCTCATTCTGGCTTCCGAGGACATTGGCAACGCCAACCCCAACGCCCTGATGCTGGCCACGAGCTGCTTCCAGGCCTGCACCGTCATCGGCCTGCCCGAATCGGATTTAATTCTCGCCCAGACCGTTATCTACCTCGCCACTTCGCCCAAAAGCAATGCCGCCTACCTGGCCATCCGGGCCGCCCAGGCCGAGGTGAAGGCCAACGGCGTGTACCCCGTGCCGGTTCCCCTGCGCAACGCCCCCACCCGCCTGCTGAAACAGCTCGGCTACGGCAAAGAGTACGCCTACTCGCACAACGGCGAGGGAAATTTTGAGGCCCAGGAGTTTCTGCCCGACGCCCTGAGCGGCACCCGCTTCTACGCCCCCGGCCACAACGCCGGCGAGGCCAAAATCCAAGAGCGCCTGCGCGGCTGGTGGGGCGAAAAGTACGGTTATTAAGGTTCCGAATGCCCCGGTCTGACCGCCCTAGGCGGTCCGACCGGTTGTCGTTGTTTATCAGAACGTGCTGCCTTCAACCGGCCGGACCGCCTAGGGCGGTCAGACCGGCTACGCTTCAACTATCCTCCCCGGCGCCTCAAACGCTTTTTCCAACCTTTCGAACGGTCTTCCCGGGCTTTCGAACGGTCTGCCCGGCCTTGAGATGCCGGCTTCCGGGCGCTTAACACTGATTTCCGGCCTTTCGATGATATTTTCCACCCTTTTCGATACCGGTTTCCGGCGTCGAAAGCCCCATCCTTACATTTGGCCGGCCGAACGGCCCGCGCCGCCTACTTTTGCCTGCTCTCACCTAGTCTGCACCCATGCGCCAGTTTCTTAAGTACGTCCTCGCCACCATTGTGGGCCTTGCGGCCTTTGCTTTCCTCGGGTTTGTGGTTTTAGCCATCTTCATCGGGGCCACGGTGAGCGGCTCCCACGAGCCCAAGGAAACCGCCGCCAACTCGGTGCTGGAGCTCAAGCTCAACGAGCCGCTCAATGAGCGCGGGCGCGAAGGCCGCTTCGGCGGCTTGGGCGGGGGCGGCAGCACGGGACTGGTGGAGGTGAAGGAAGCCATCAAGCGCGCCAAGGCCGACGACGACATCAAGGGCATCCTGCTGAACCTGGGCATTGTGCAGGGCGGCATGGCCTCGCTGGAGGAAGTGCGCAACGCGCTGCTCGACTTCAAAAAGAGCGGCAAGTTTGTGGTGGCCTACCACGAAATCGCCTCCGAAAAGAGCTTCTACCTCTCCTCGGTGGCCAACGAAATCTACCTCAACCCGCAGGGCACGCTCGAATTCAACGGCCTGAGCACGGAGGTGATGTTCTACAAGCGCCTGTTCGCCAAGGCCGGCATCGAGCCCTACATTTTCCGCGTGGGCTCCTTCAAAAGCGCCGTCGAGCCGTTTTTCCGCGAGAACTTCTCCGATTCGGCCCGCTACCAGACGGTGTCGTTCCTGAACTCCATCAACGGCTACATGATTGGCGAGGTGGCCAAAACCCGGGGCATCGACCCGGCCCGCCTCAAGGTGATTTCTGACTCGATGCTGGTGCATAACGCCCCCGATGCCCTGCGCCTGCACCTCGTCACCAAGCTCGGCTACTTCGATGAGGTGCAGGACTACATGCGCCGCAAGCTGGACGTGGCCAAAGACAAGAAGCCCAGCATAATAAGTTTTTCCGACTACGCCGACAACTCCTACAACGGCGATGCCGAGGAGCGCCAGGGCAAGGCCGGCCGCTATATTGCCGTGGTGTACGCCGAGGGCGACATCGTGACCGGCAAGGGCTCCGACGACAACATCGGCAGCACCAAGTTTGCCGAAGCCATCCGCAAGGCCCGGCTCGACGACCGGGTGAAGGCCGTAGTGCTGCGCATCAACTCGCCGGGCGGCTCCTCGCTGGCCTCCGACATCATCTACCGCGAAGTGCTGCTGACCAAGAAAGTGAAGCCGATTATCGCCAGCATGAGCGATGTGGCGGCTTCCGGCGGGTACTACATTGCGATGGCCTGCGACACCATCGTGGCCCACCCGAACACCATCACGGGCTCCATCGGCGTGTTTGGGGTGCTACCCAACATCCAGCCGCTGCTGGCCGACAAGCTCGGCATCACCGTGGACCGCGTGACGACGGGCAAGTTCTCGGACCTGCCCACCATCACGCGCCCGCTCACGGAGTTCGAGAAGCGCACCTTGCAGGAAGAAGTAAACCGCATCTACGCCGACTTCACCAGCAAGGCCGCCCAGGGCCGCCACATGCCCGTGGAGCGCCTGCGCCGCCTGGCATCGGGCCGCGTCTGGAGCGGCCTCGAAGCCAAACACAACGGCCTCGTGGACGTGCTCGGCGACTACCAGGATGCCATCAACATCGCCGCCGCCCGCGCCCACCTCCAGCCCGACGACTACCGCGTGCAGCGCCTGCCCCGCCAGAAATCGGCCCTCGAAGGCTTTATCTCCATGTTCGGCGATGACGACGATGCCGCCAAAACCCGCGCCCTCAAAACCGAGCTCGGCCCCCTTTACCCCGCCTACGCCCAGTACCAGCAGCTCATGCAGATGCGCGGCGTGCAGGCCCGCCTGCCGTATTCGCTGGATATTCAGTAAAATCAGTCCTGAACATCTGTAGCGCGAACTTTGTAGTTCGCGTCTTCGCACCATCAACCCCATTTGGGTGTCGTGCGGGGGCGCGAACTACAAAGTTCGCGCTAGGTCATTTCCCCTGCCCTCCAATGCTCCAACACCTCCAAGAAGCCGCCGCCTACATCAAAGCCAATTCCCAGGCCTTCCAGCCCGAAACAGGCATCATCCTCGGCACCGGGCTGGGCGCGCTGGCCAACGAGGTCGAGGTGGAATATGAAATCAACTACGCCGATATTCCGCATTTCCCCCTCAGCACGGTGGAGAGCCACGCCGGCCGGCTGCTGCTGGGCCGCATGGCCGGCCGGAAAGTGGCGGTCCTGCAAGGCCGTTTCCATTACTACGAGGGCTACACCATGCAGCAGGTGGCCATGCCCGTGCGCGTGCTCAAGCTGCTCGGCATTGCCCGCCTGCTGGTGAGCAACGCCGCCGGTGGCCTGAACCCCGATTTCAACCTTGCGGATTTGATGCTGATTGACGACCACATCAACCTGCAGCCCACCAACCCGCTCATTGGGGCCAACCTGGACGAAATGGGGC
The DNA here is from genome assembly GCF_054061335.1 of Hymenobacter sp. UYAg731. Lineage (NCBI taxonomy): Bacteria > Pseudomonadati > Bacteroidota > Cytophagia > Cytophagales > Hymenobacteraceae > Hymenobacter > Hymenobacter sp. UYAg731. Next base: position 276,388 of record NZ_JBSSEC010000005.1, read on the forward strand.
CGCGCTTCCCCGATATGTTCACGCCTTACGATGCCGACCTGCTGCGCCGGGCCGAAGCCGCCGCCCAGGCGCTGGGCCAGGCCGGCACCACCCGGCGCGGCGTGTACGCCAGCGTGCCCGGCCCCATGCTCGAAACCCCGGCCGAGTACCGCTACCTGCGCACCATCGGGGCCGATGCCGTGGGCATGAGCACAGTGCCCGAAGTTATTGCCGCCCGCCACCTCAGCCTGCCGGTGCTGGCCGTGTCGGTCATCACCGATTTGTGCGCACCCGGCCACCTCAAGCCCGTGGTACTAGCCGACATCTTCGCCGCCGCCGCTGCCGCCGAGCCCCGCCTCACGGCCCTGATTAAAGCCGTGGTGGCGGGGCTGTAGTACATGCTTTAGCTTGTGCCCCGCCGGGCAAAAACCAACGAGGCCCGGACGATATGTCCGGGCCTCGTTGATTACATCGTTTCTACTAAAAAAGCCGCTTACGGCTGGGCCGAGAACGTGCGTTCTTCAACTGCGCCGGTCTTATTCGTGAACGTGTAGCGCAGCTCGGTGGCCGAGAGGGCAGCCACGGTGTATTCGTTGCTGGTGCCCTTGTTGTCGGTGAGGTGGAGCATGGTGTTGTTGCCCATCAGCATCCAGGTACCGGGGTAGGTGGTGCCATCGGCCACTAATTTTTGGGTGTAGGTGCCGTCGGTGCGGAAAGTGAGCGAGTACTGGTCCTTGATGCCGGACCCTGTGCTGGTGACCTGGCCGGCTTGTTTAATCTGGTCGAGGCGCCAGTTGCCGGTGGTCAGCTGCTGCGTGGAAGTGATGACCGTAGGCTGTGGCGTCGGGGCCGGGTCTTTTTTGCAGCTGCCCAGGCTCAGGGTAATCAGGGCCAAGGCGAGAACGGGGTAGCGGAGTTTTTGCATGGAAAGAAGGGAGAAAAATTTGGTTGGGAATGAAAAGTAGATGCCTCCCCGGCCCGAATGGTTGCCCCAGCCCGGCCCTTTTTTTTCGACTTCTTATTCTTACTTCGGCAGAATCTTCTGGGCCGTGGTGCCGCTCAGCACGCCGAAGATGCCGATGCCGCCCTGCACGTTGCCATAAATAGCCGAGGGTTGAGCGAAGGGGTTGCCGTTGGCCTGGCGCGCATCTCGCACCGACTGCCGAAAGCGGTACATGGCCCGCTCGATGTGGTAGAGCGTGGCCGTGATGGTGTCGCTGGGGAAAAAGCGGTAGCTGGTGCCGAGCACAAATTCATGGCCATTGAGTAGCCGGTCTTCCACCGACAGGTCCGCTTCCGGGGTTTTGAGGAGCGCCCCCCGGGCGGGGTTGCCCTTGTGGAGCTGCAGACGGTAGCAGTCGTCGAGCGGGGCCGGGTCGCGGAAGCTGGTGAGGAAGAGGGCCTTGCGTTCGGAGCCGGTTTTGTCGTTGAACTGGTAGTTCAAAGAATCGATGGGCACGGGGACCAGCATGGTGGTGGTGGCGGTGGCGTGGCGGCCTTTGGTGTCCACCACGTCGAGCTTGAACACATCGCCGGCCCGAGCCACCAGCGGGTCGCGGCCAATGTGGGAATGGAATTTCACGCCCGAAGTAGTGTCAACCAGCGCCCGGTAGTTGGGGTTGAAGGCCAGCGGCACCAGCGTGCCATTGGGCATGGTGAGCGTGACGGTGACATCGGTGGGCACCTGCGGCAGCACGGCGCTGATGTAGGGCACCGACGTAGTGACGGCCAACTCCGGCACCCGGCCGGGCTCAAGGTAGCATTCCACCACCAAATCGGAGGAAAAGGCGGGCAGCGGCACGTTGATGTCGTTTTGCAGCTTGCCGCAGCCAGCCAACGCTAGTCCAATTATTGCCAGCGCCCCAAACGTGCTTCTGTTGATTGAAATCGACATAAAACCTAGGGGTTAGAAGCGGAAATTGTAGGTGAGCGACGGGATGACCGGGAACAGCGACACCTGCCGGGCCTGGAAGCCGGTGGTGCGGCCGCTGGCCTTGTCCTTCACCGTGTCGAAGAACACGAAGTAGGCGTTGCGGCGGTTGTAGGCGTTGTAGATGCTCAGGGTGAGGTCCTGGTCGCGCCGGGCCCCGATTTTGTACACCACCCCAAGATCGAGGCGGTGGTACGGGATGAGGCGGTAGGAATTGCGGTCAGGGTACACGGGCACTGGGCGCGGGTCGATGCCCGTGCTGGAACCCGGGATATCCTGCACGCCAAACCGGCCCAGTGGCAGCGTAGTGAGGTTGCCCGAAGTATAAATGAAGCTGGCCGTGAGATTAATGCGGGCATTGAGCTGATGCAGCACCACCACGGTCAGGTTGTGGCGGCGGTCGTAGTTGGGGTGGAAATCCTGGCCGCCGTTCACGCCGTTGGTGCCGTTCTGGGGCTGAAAATTGCGCCAGCTCCAGGCCAGCGTGTAGCCAATCCAGCCGGTGGTTCTGCCGGTTTTCTTTTCCAGATAAAGCTCGTTGCCGTAGGCCCAACTCTTGCCAAAAATAAATTCCTGGTCCAAATCGGGGTTCACGAACAGCTGCGCGCCATCGCGGAAATCGACCTGGTTGCGGCCCCATTTATAATATAGCTCATTGGTGAGCAGATACTTGCCACCGCCCAGCAGGAAGCTGGCCCCACCGCTCACCTGCTGCGACTGCTGCGGCTTCACCGACAGCCGCGACGGGTACCAGATATCCGTCGGCAGCGACGCGCCCGAATTCGTGACCAGGTGTACATACTGGTACATCATGGCGTAGTTGAGCTTGAACGAAGTCTTGTCGTTCAGGGCGTAGCGGGCGGCGGCGCGGGGCTCCAGGCCGCCGTACTGGTTGGTGCCGCTGCGGAAACCGGTCAGGCGCAGGCCGCCTTCGAGCTGGAGCTTGTCGGTGGCTTTGTAGTTGTCGGAGGCGTAAACGGCTCCGTCGAGGGCGTCGTACCGCACATCGGAGCCGATGTCGAGGCGGCCGTCGCCGGTACTGGCGCTGAGGCGGCCCACGCCGAAATGGTGCTGCGTGAACATGGCCCCGGTCTTAATCTGGTGCCGGTCGTTGGGCGTGTACTCGAAATCGGTGCGCCCGGTGTAGTCCGTGATTTTCGAGCCCAGGTTGAAGCTAAACACGTTGGCCAATTGGTTGGTCAGCGTGTATTTGTAGTCCGACACCGACACGGTCGTATTCACAAATAGCTTAGGCGAGAACGTGTGGTTCCAACGCAGCGAGCCGAGGGTATTGCCCCACTGGAAGCTGAATTTGAAGCCATTGGGACTGCTGAACCCGAATACGTCGCGGCCCAGGTAGCCGGTCAGAAACACCTGGTCTTTCTCACCCAAGGTATAATTCGCCTTGGCGTTGAGGTCGTAGAAATAGTAGTCGGGAATGGGGCTGTAGTCCTCCTTGCCCTCGTTGGCCTTGTTGAGCGCCCGCGTGAAAATGTCGAAATATGTGCGCCGCCCGCTCACAATGAAGGAGCCTTTGCCCTTGTTTATCGGCCCCTCGTAGGTGAGGCGCGACGAAATCAGGCCCACGCCGCCGGTGGCCACGTAGTGCTGGCGGTCGCCCTCGCGCAGCTTCACATCCACCACCGACGACAGCCGCCCGCCAAACTGCGCCGGGAAGCCCGACTTGTACAGGTCCACACTCTGCACGGCATCGGAGTTGAACACCGAAAACAGCCCAAACAAGTGGTTGGGGTTGTATACCACCGTATTATCGAGCAGCACCAAGTTCTGGTCGGCCGAGCCGCCGCGCACGAACAGGCCACTGGTGCCTTCGCCCCCGCTCTGTACCCCGGGCTTCAGTTGCAGGGTTTTCAGGATGTCGACTTCGCCAAACAGCGCCGGCAACAGCTTGGCCTCCTTAATGCTGAGGTGCTCGACGCCCATTTGGGTGGTTTTGAGCTTCTGCTCTAGGGTCACGGTGCCTTCCACTACCACCTCGCCCAGTTCGTTGCCGCTTTCTTCCAGGTTGAGGCTAAGACGCTGGTTTTTGGTCAGGTTCACCTCTCGAATGATTTGCTGGTAGCCGATGAAGGCAATGACCAGCTGGTGGTGCCCGGCGGGCAGGCTCAGCGAGTAGTGGCCCAATGAGTCGGCCGCCGTGCCAGTGCCGAGGGCGGGCACGGCCACGCTGGCCCCAGGCAGGGTTTCGCCGCGCCCGCCGCGCACGGTGCCGCTGATGGTGAACCGCGCCGTTGTCTGGCTCCAGCCAGCCTGCGGCCAGCCCAGGCCCAACACCAACAATAACAGGTAATAACGCCGGGCAGAGCTAAAAATCATACGGTACAGTCGAGGAACGCGCAAAGGTAGCGCCCTCCCAACGCCGGTATCCGCCGGATAGTTTAGCGTCCGCGCCGGTACGGGCTATTTACCCACGTAGGGCAGCAGGGCCTGCGCGATTTGGGCGGCCGGCACCACGCCCGCCTGCCGCCATACCGGCTGCCCCTGATGGAACAAAATCAGCGTGGGGATGCTCTGCACGCGGTATTGCTGGGCCACGGCCTGGTTGCGGTCCACGTCGATTTTAACCACGCGCAGCTTGCCGCCGTGCTGGGCCGCCACCTGCTCCAGAATGGGGGCCATGGTTTTGCAGGGGCCGCACCAAGTGGCGTAAAAATCGACCAGCACGGGCATGCCGGGGCTGTTGATGAGTTCGGGGAAAGACTTGCGAGGCATGATGCGAAACGGTTAAGCGAGAAGTCAGGGCTTTGGGACTGGGTATAACGCAAAAAGCCCGGCGCGGGGCCGGGCTTTTAGGTTTTGCGGCCGGAACCGGCTCAGTTACTTATTGATAATTGTCACGTCATTGGCCACTTCGGGCAGCGTAAAGCGGCCGCCCACGGCTTTCACGCCTTTCACGCGGCATTCCCAAGTATAGCGGCCGGGAATGGCGCTGGCCGCTTCCCCGGTTTCGGCCTTGAAATATTCGGGGTCGGACGGGTCGGTGGGAAAAAGCACGTCGACGCCGGTCTGACCTTTGGCCAGTTCCTTCACCAACAGGTAGTCTTTGCCAGTTTTTTCACTATGCACGATGAAGATGGCCGTGTAGGGGCCGAGCTGGCCGTATTTGTCCAGGACGCCCAGCTTGATTTGGGCGGTGGTGCTCACCATCCAGGTTTGCGCGTGGGCGGCGGGGGCTGAGCCCAGCAGCAGCAACATCATCAGCGCGCCGGTCAGCCAGCCGGCCAGCGGCCAACGTTCAGGCCGTAAAAAGGAGGGTACAGTTATCATCACGATTAAAATAAGGAGAAAAAGGGTGAAATGCAGCTAAACAGAAAGAGCGGTAAAATGCGAAACCTCCGCACATTACCCGCCAAGATAGTACGTCGATAACGATTCCGCAACTTGCAGCGGGCTAAGCCGGTTGGGGTTTCAGCCAAACTCTTCACGTCCGACTACTAATCACGTAATGCCCAGGCCACGCGCGCGGTCCGTCCCCTGGCCGTCCCATAACCCAGTACCGGCCTCCGTGCCCCGCTGCGGCCTCTGCGAGCGGGAGGTGCAGGCCACTTCGCGCCACCACCTCGTGCCGCGCGAACAAGGCGGCAACCACGGCCCCACCGTGGACCTCTGCCAGCCCTGCCACAGCAGCGTACACCGCTTTTTGAGCAACCGTGCCCTGGCCCGGCACTATTCCTCCGTTGAAGCCCTGCGGGATGCGGAGGAGCTGCAAACCTACCTGCGCTGGATTCGGAAGCAGCGCGTGGAGCGCATCAGCAACCGGCGCGGGCGGCGGTAGGCGGGGTTGCGCCGCCCGGTATTTTTGACGGAGCTTTGCCGGATGAACCGCTATTTCGTGCCTTTTGCGCAGCTTCGGCAGCAGCCTACTATTGTGGTGGATAGCGTGGGCCTCGGGGCCGTGCTCACGCTGGCGCACTGGCGCGGGGCGGCCACGCCCCCCGCCCTGCGCGACGACACCAGCGCCGGCTCGGTGCTGCGGGCGCTGCACCAGCCCACCACGCCGGGCCTGGCGGCGGCGGCCGTGACGGCCAACCACTTTGATATCGACGGCTTTATCGGCGTGTGGAGTCTGCTGAATCCGGAGTTGGCTTTGAAGCACGAAGTGCTGTTGCGTATGGTGGCCGTGCTGGGCGACTTCCGCGAAATTGACCTGGCCCACCCGCTGGCCGCTGCTGCCCTGAAGCTGGGATGCTGGCTGAATGCCGAGGAAAAAGCCCGCTTCTACGAGCCCTTCGGTGCGCCCATCCGGCGGCGGCGCGAGGACGAAGCCTCGGCCGAAAAATTTGACTGGTTTCTACCCCGCTTCGCCGAAATCCTGCAAAAGCCCGAAGCCGGCCGCGCCGCCTGGCAGCCCGAATACGACTGGGTGCTGCGGGCAGCGGCAATCGCCCAAAGTCCTCAAACCACGCGGCGAAACCACCCGGAAATCGGGCTGGCGGTGGTGAATACGCCCGTGCCGCTGCCGTATTACGCTCTCTTCGGCCCCACGGCGGGCTATGATATCGTGCTGAGCCAGTACGAGGGCAACCGCTACGAGCTGGAGTATAAATACACCACCTGGATTGACCTCGCCAGCCGCCCTACCCTGCCGCGCCTGGCGCTCGCTCCGCTGGTGACGCGGCTAAACTCCCTCGAAACCAGTGGCCGCACATGGGCCGCCGACGGCATCACCGACACCGGCCCACTGCTGCGCCTGACCGGGAAAAAGCTCAGCAAAGCTGAACGCTACGCTGACCCAGATGGCCGGCCGATTTATCCGTCGTCCATCGCGCCAGAGGTGATGGAACGGGAAGTGGTGGCGTTTTTTCGGGCTGGCTACGCTGGAATTGAGGCGAAGAAATACTGGACGTGGGCGGAGGTGAAGGCGGCGGGCGGAGCCAGCTAGGCCAACACCTCCTGCTGCACTTCGGGCAGCACGCGCAGGCGGCTGCTGCCCTGCCCTACCCGCTCCACTACCACGCGCGTGTCGATGTAATCTTTCAACTTGTCGACATCGACGTGGGTGATGATGCCGATGGTTTTGCCGCGCTGCCGCAGGCTGCCCAGCGCCGCTAAGGCAATATCCAGCGTATCAGCGTCGAGCGTACCAAAGCCTTCGTCGATAAACAGCGAATCGATGCGGGCCGAGTTGGAGGCCAATTCGGAGAGGCCGAGCGCCAGCGCCAGGCTCACTAGGAAGGTTTCGCCACCCGAAAGAGTGCCCACGTCGCGCACGCAGTCGTCGTAGCTGTCGGCCACGAGCAAGCCCAGCGAGGTCGCATCGCGGCGGCGCAGGGTGTAGCGCTCATTGAACAGGCGCAGGTGATGGTTGGCGTGGCTCACGAGGCGGGCCAGGGTGAGGCCCTGCGCAAAGCGGCTGAACTTGCTTTTGTCGCGCGAGCCCAGCAGTTCGTACATGGCGGCCCAGCGCCGGGTTTCAGCCTTTTGGGCGGTTAGCTCCTGGGCCAGCTCGTGGTGCGTGGCGCGCTTGAGCTGGTCGTCGGCCAGTTCTTTTTTCAGGCTGGCCAGATGGTCGCGCTGGGTTAAGTAATGCTGCTGAGCGTCTTCAAAAGTGGTTTTCACGGCTTCGGCCGGCTCGGGGGTGAGGGCCTGGGCCTGAGTTTTGGCCAGTTCGACGGCGCACCATTGCTGGTGGGCCTGGGCCTGGGCTACGTTGCCGCGCAGCTCGGTGGCAAGGCGGCGCAGCACCGGCCGCTGCGCTTCGGGCAACAGCAAGTCGAGAATGGCAGACGAGGCGGCCAGCCCGGCCAGTGGCAGCTGGTGGCTGAGCTCTTCGAGCAGGTGGTCGTGCTCAAATTGCGCCAGGTTGCGGGCATCAGCCTTATATCGTGCCTCCGATTCTAGATTATTGCACTGCTCGCTGCCAGCGCGTTCAGTGGTTTGGGCGGCCTCATGGCTCTGACGGGCCGTTCTTTCGGCGGTTTGCCAGTGGTTCAGAGCGGCCTGCGGCGAAGCATAGCCAGGGTGCGCGGCAGCAATGGCGGCGGCGCAGGCCTCAGCCTCACGGGCGGCGACCTGCTGGCGCTCACCAAGTTTTTCGACTTCCATAACCAGGCCTTGCGCGGCTTTCTCCAACGCCTCCAGCCGGGCGGTGGCACCAGCCAGCTCCACCTCCAGCTTATTGCGGCGGCTATTATTCCGGTCAAATGCCGTGGCCCGCTCCTGAATCAGCGCCTTTAGCGAAGCCGGCTGCCTGCGGTCAAAAGGCAGTTCCAGTTGGGTGGCCAGCTCCTCCATTTCCTGCACGGCCAACAGCCCTTCGGCCTGGATGCGCGTCAGCTGCTCGTCAATCCCAGCCAGCTGCTTACTGAGCAATTCCTGCTTATCCAGCGCGTCAGCTTCGGCCTTTTTGGCCTGGCCGTATTCTTTGGTGTGCTTAGTTTGACGCTCCGGGGCATTGTTAAGGTCGCGCACTAACAGTTGCGCCCCGCGCAGGGCAGCGGGCAAGTCGAGCTGCCGGGCAGCGGCATTAGCAACCAACGCCCGCGGAAACGGCTCCAGAATGGTCAGCAACTTGTCGTTATCCTGCTGCTGGCTGGTGAGCGTTTGCAGCTGTTGGCTGCTTGCAGCCACTTGTTTTTCTAAGGCCGCAATGGCTTCGGCCGAAGTATCCACTCCCTCGCGCAACACCGGGTGCTCCAGGGCCCCGCACAGCGGACACGAGTGCCCCGGCTGTAGGTTGTCCTTGTGCTGGGCAAACAATTTCTTGCCCAATAGTTGCTCAAAGTGCCGGCCGTGGGTTGCGCGTACTACCTCTAACTCATTCACCAGCAATAGCTGTCTGTCTTGCGCGGCCTCCTGCAAACCCGCGTGCTGCCGGCGCCACAGCTCCCACTCCTCGGCCAGACCAGCGAGGGCTTCGCTGGCCAGCTCGGCGTTATTGTGGAAATCTTGCGCGGCCTGGCCGGCGGTGTTCAGCTCGGTTAGCAGCGGCTGTTTCTGCTGCTTCACCAGGCTGTAGTCGCTGGCGGCTTTATCGCGCTGCGCCAGCAGGCCGTCGAGGCGGGCGGCGGCGGTTCCCAGCTTTTCGTCGGCGGCGTGGCGGGTTAACCACTCGCTGAGCTGATTGAACTCAGTGCGGTTAGTGGTGACCTGCTGTTCGAAGTGCAGGAAATCGCGCTGCGCCTGCTGCTGAATGGCTTTTTTTTCGTCCCACTCGCGGCGGGCGATGGCCGCCGCTTTGGTTAGCGTGTCGAGGTTGGGAATCTGGGCCAATGCCTCATCCAACGCTGGTTTTTCGCGGGCCAGGTCCTCTTCGGCCTGTTGCCAGGCCGTGCGGGCCGCCTCCACGGCGGCCTGGGCCTGCGCGTGACGCACGCGGGCGGTAGCCAAATCGCGGGCCAGCTGCTGGCGGGCCGTTTCGGCCTGTTGCGCATCGCGGGCGGCGGCGTTCACCCGCACCCAGCGCTTCTCGAAGGGTTCGGCGCGCTCGTGGTCGGCCAGCCGGTCGAGGTCGGGCTGGCGGGTGGCCAACATGGTTTTGGCCTGCTCCACGGCGGTGGCGGCCTGGGTGGTTTTGGTGGTGAGCTCGGCTAGTTTCTGGTGCCAGTCGTGGTGCTGGCGCAGGGCATCGGCGGCGGCGGCGGCCGTGGCAACGGCGTCGGTCAGCTGCTCGTCTTCCGTGGTTTTGGCCGCCAGCTCATCGGCCGAAAACCACTGCACCGCCCCAATGCGGGCAGAAAGGTCCCGCTCCTTCAACTCCTCAGCCCGAAACCGCTCGTGCGCCTGTCCCGACAGCGTGGTGTAAATCTCAATGCCCGTGATGCGCTCCAGCAGTTTTTCCCGCTCGTCGTCTTTAGCTTTCAGAAACTCATCGAAGCCGCCCTGCGCCAGTAGCACCGAGCGGGTGAACTGCGTGTATTTCATGCCTGTCAGAACTTCGTTCTGGGCGATGCTCTTCTCCGTTTTCTGGGTCAGGAGCTTGCCATCGGGCCACGAGCATACTTCCATGTAGGCATCCTGCAAGGCGCCGCCCACTTTTTTGCGCGCCCGCTGAATGCTCCATTTGGCCAGAAAGCGCCCGGCGGCAACTTCATATACCACTTCGGCCCAGCTCTCCGTTGCGCCGTGGCTGATGAGGGAACGGCCGTTGCCCTGGCGCGGCGTGCGGCCGTACAGGGCCAGCGTAATGGCGTCGAGCAGCGTGGTTTTGCCCGCGCCAGTTGGCCCCGTGATGGCAAACAGGCCGCAGTTTTCCAGCGGTGCAGTTTCAAAATCGAGCCGATGCACCTGCTTGCCCCGCAAAGAGTTGAGATTCTGGCAAGCAACGGAAATGATTTTCATAATTCGGTAGAACGTCAAATTAATCAGGCCGCAGCCGATTGACTAACCCGACGGTTGATTAAACAGATTGGCAGCCTCAAGTTACGCCACGGCATCGGCCTTCGGCAAGGCGAGCAGCTGGCCAAACGTATCCAGCAGTTGTTGGCGGGCCTCGGGTTCTAGGGCCTGCGTATCGAGCAGTTGCTCAAACACCAGCCGCGGCGATAGTTCCTCCAAATGCGGGCCTTCGGGCGCTTCTTCGAGAGCATTCTCCGGCATTTCATTTTCCAACGGGCGTAAGGGCCGGGGGCCAGCTACCACGCGCACGCGGCCTTCGGTGGCCTGCCAGGCTTCGCGGATGCGGTCCTGCACTTCCGACCACGGCAGGCCGGGCAGCACGGCTACGTCGGCCCAGGCCTCGTGTTGGAAGCTGGCATTATCGTATTGCTGAAGCTGCTCAATAACCTCATCCAGCGAACCCTTAAAACGCACCAGCCGCCGCTCGCAGGGCACATCCAGTGCCTGAATCTGCGGACAGCCCGGCCCGTCGAAGGTCAGCAGCAGTACCTGCTGTGGGTGGTCAGTTTCGGAAAACGACAGCGGAATGGGCGAGCCCGAGTAGCGGATGTGCGCCCGCTGGCCCACCACTTGCGGCCGGTGCAGGTGCCCCAGCGCCACGTAGTCGAAATCGGCAGGAAAGGCATCGGCGGTAATCTGGCCCAGTGAGCCGATGCTCAGCGGGCGCTCGGTGCTGGCATCGTTGTCGCCGCAGCCCGCCGCAAACAGGTGGCCTGTGGCCAGCACCGGCACGCCTTGGGTGCGGTAGTCACTCAGCAGGTCGGCCACGCGGTGGTAATGGGCCGCAATGCCATCACGCAGGCGGGTTTCGCGCTCCTCGGCGCTCTCGCCGGGCACGAGGTAGCGCACGTCGGCGTCGCGCAGAAACGGCACTGCTGCCACCGCCAGCCGGGGCGTGGCCGCGCCGTGCGGCAGCAACAGGCACTGGTCGTCGAACTGCGCGGGCACCCCACCCACCACATGCACCCGCAACGCTTTGAGCAGCGTGGCCGAGGCATTGAGCGTATCGGCCGAGTCGTGGTTGCCGCCCACAATCACCACGTCGTGGCAGGTGGCTGAGTCGCGAAGCCGCGCCAGAAACTGGTAGTACAAGCGGCGGGCCGCCGCCGGCGGGTTGCCCGTGTCGAACACATCGCCGGCCACCACCAGCACCTCCACGCACTCCTCCTCAATGGTGGCCAGCAGCCAGTCGAGGAAGCAGCGGTGTTCGGCCAGCCGCTCGTGGCCGTGCTGGAAGCGTTGGCCGAGGTGCCAGTCGGCGGTGTGAAGAACGCGCATGGGATAGAAGACAGTGGAGAAGCTGAGTAACCCGCAAAGCGATAAAAAACGTTTTGAGCGGTTCCTCAAAGTTCCCCCGGAATTTGGGATTTCCCTGACTTGATGCTTTGACCAATTTACCTAATGAATCACAATTTACAACTATGCCTCTGATTATTCGGCTGATGAGTCAGAAATCGAAAGCCACAGCAGTACCAGAAGAAGCAGTGGAGACGGCGGTAGATTGACGCTTATCAGACGGAACCAGCGCCTAATTTTACGCTTACTATGCGTCCTTTCCTTTTCTTCTTTACCAGTTTGCTGGGGCTATTGGCTCATCCCGGCCACGGGCAAACACCGAAGCTACCCGCCGATTCGGCCACCATTCACAAGTACACTTACGTAGAGACGATGCCCGTTTTTCCGGGCGGGAAGCCGGGCGAAACCGGCGCGGACGCCCGGGCACGGTTCGTCCGGTTTGTGCAGGACAGCCTGCGGGTGTTGCCCGCCCTGGCCCGCGACGGCGTGGCGGGCCGGGTATCGTTCTCGTTTACCGTCAATGCGCTGGGCCGCACCGAGAACATCAAGCTGGTGCAAAAACTGCGCGCAGATGCCGACGCCGAGGTGCTCCGCAATGCCCACCGGCTCGACCCGATTCAGTGGCAGCCCGGCACACAAAATGGCCGGCCGGTCAGCGTTTCTTTCACGCTGCCCATTAGTTTCAACCTCAACCTAATAGCCCAAGCGGCCCCGCCGGACTCGCTGGATGGCCCTGCCTCCCGCAAGGGCGCACTGCCGCTCCGAACCTGGGGAACTGACCGGCGCACCCTTCCGGCCGACCAGGGGGTAGTGTACGGCAGTTGCATCCAACGCCTGGGCTTCGAGAGCGGAGGGTTGGGCCAGTACGTGCGGCTGGTTAACCTGAGCACCGGCAAACCCGTCACGCTCGAAGTGAAGCCGCCCATGCGCAGCCGCAAGCAAAACACGTTCTGCTACGCCCTGCCGCCGGGCCACTACGCCCTCTACCATTACCTATACAGTGCCAGCAAGTGGTACGGGGCCGAAATGCACGAGGAAAACCTGCGCCGGGCCCGCCGCCGTTCCTGCAGCTTTGCACGAAACCCGCTACCTGTTCACCGTGGCCCCTGGCCAGCTCCACTACCTTGGCACCTGGAATCTAGAGGCCGAGAATGCGCCGGTGTTTCGCAACGAAAAGGCTATTCTTGACGCGCAGTTGAGCCCCTTGTTTAAGATTCTGGACTTCACGCAGGCCGTGGTTGCGGTGCCGCAGTAGCAGGGCAGCAATTAGCCTGATTAATTAGATTCACCACCCGCGTCACCATCGTGGGCTTGTCCTCCGGCTTGCTTTCGACGATGAGCAGCCGATGAGCAGCGCGAGGGCCAACAATCCTTCGGTGCAGAGTAATATGCAAAAAATGCACGCCTGTTTTCAGGGTTCGAGTTGTCAAAAAATAGTTGACAGCTGAAATTGGGCAGAGAAAATCCACCGTCGATTAAAGCTGTCAAATACTTGACAGTTCCTGGTAATTAAGATAAAAGCAATGAGGCCCGGCTGATTTAGCCGGGCCTCATTGCTTCCTGGCAAGCTAAAATACTACAGGTGAATCACCTCGCCATACGCGGCGGCCGCCGCTTCCATAATGGCTTCCGACATGGTGGGGTGCGGGTGGACGGCCTTGATGATTTCCATACCGGTGGTTTCCAGCTTACGGGCCACCACTACTTCGGCAATCATTTCGGTCACGTTCGCGCCAATCATGTGGGCACCGAGCCATTCGCCGTATTTCTTGTCGAAAATGACTTTTACGAAGCCATCTTTCACGCCAGCGGCGCTGGCTTTGCCCGAGGCTGAGAAGGGGAACTTGCCCACCAGCACGTCGTAGCCTTTGGCTTTGGCTTCGGCTTCGGTGTAGCCCACGCTGGCGATTTCGGGCGAGGCGTAGGTGCAGCCGGGGATGTTCTGGTAGTTGAGCGGCTCGGGGTGGTGGCCGGCGATTTTCTCCACGCAGATGATGCCTTCGGCCGAGGCTACGTGGGCCAGCGCGGGGCCGGGCACGATGTCGCCGATGGCGTAGATGCCCGGCACGTTGGTCTGGTAGAAGTCGTCCACAATCACGCGGCCGCGCTCTACTTTAATGCCCAGCTCTTCGAGGCCGATGTTTTCGAGGTTGGTGGTCACGCCCACGGCGCTCAGCACCACGTCGCACTCAATTACCTGCTCACCCTTGGCGGTTTTCACGGTCACATGGCAGCCGACGCCGCTGGTGTCCACCTTGGTTACTTCGGCGCTGGTGAGCACGTTCACGCCGATTTTGCGGAACGACTTCTCCATCTGGCGCGATACTTCCTCATCCTCCACGGGCACGATGCGGGGCAGGAACTCCACCACCGTCACCTCCGAGCCCATGGTGCGGTAGAAGTAGGCAAACTCGACGCCGATAGCACCGGAGCCCACTACCACGAGGCGTTTGGGCAGCTGCTCCATTGTCATAGCCTTGCGGTAGCCGATGATTTTTTTGTTGTCAACCGGCATCGTCGGCAGCTCGCGCGAGCGGGCTCCGGTGGCCAGGATGATGGATTTAGCTTCCACCATTTCCTTGCTGCCGTCGGCCTTAGTCACCTCCACTTTGCCAGGGGCCAGCACTTTGCCGGTGCCCATCACGGTTTCGATTTTATTCTTTTTGAACAGGAAGTTAATGCCCTTGCTCATGCCGTCGGCCACGCCCCGGCTGCGGCCGATGACAGCCCCGAAGTCGTAGCCCACGCCTTCGGCCTTCAGGCCATAGTCGGCGGCGTGGTTGAGATACTCGAACACCTGCGCCGACTTGAGCAGGGCCTTGGTGGGGATACAGCCCCAGTTGAGGCAAATGCCACCCAGCGACTCGCGCTCGATAACGCCCACTTTCAAACCCAGTTGCGACGCCCGAATGGCGGCTACGTACCCGCCGGGGCCGCTGCCGACCACGACCAAATCAAATTGCAATGCCATAGAATACTGCGAAAGAAAAAAGAATACGGGTCCGGCTGGGGGACCCACCCATTTCGAGCCGTAAAGATAGCCGCCGCGCCGCGTCGGGATTGTAGTCGCCGGTGGGTTATCTTGCCAACAAGATTTTGGCGCGGTCTGTGCCAGCAGCCAATTTTCTGATTTTCCCGTACAAGGCCCGGCTACGGCACAGCTTGCCGTCGCTACACATTCTGCATTCCATGAAATCACATTTTCGCGCTCCTGTGGCAGCCCTTGGGCTGCTGGCTTTCCTTACCAACTGCGCTACCACCGTCACCGAAAAGGAGAAGCCGGGCAACACCAGCCAGCTCATGACCATGCCGCCCGTAACCGACGCCCGCCAGCCCGACTCGACCGGCGCGGCCACTTCGGCGGCGGATGCCCGCACCACCGGCGTAGCCAATGGTATTGCCGCTACGCCCGGTACCGCCGTGGCTTCGGATGCGGCCTCGGCTGCCGCGCTGGCCGCCGACCGGCCCGACCCGAATGCGCTGTCGGCCACGGCGGCCTCAGCTGAGCGCGAAAAGGAGAAAAAAATGACGCCCCTCGACTACCGCAACATGCTGGCCAACGCCGATGCCATCATCAAAGTAGAGCCCAAGAGCTCGTTGGCTTACCTGCAGCGGGCCAAGGCCAAAAGCTACCTCAAGAACTATGCGGAGGCACTGCCCGACTACGCCACGGCCATCAAATACCAGCGCAACAACCCCGATGCCTACTACAACCGCGGCGTGAACCGCCTGATGATGAAGCAGTACAAGTCGGCGGCTACGGACTTTTCGGGGGCCATTAAGTACCGGCCCGATGACAAGGAATCGTACTTCGGCCGGGGCGTGGCCAAGATGCAGATGTACCAGTACAAGCCCGCCGTGGTCGATTTCACTAAGGCCATCCAGCTCGATTCGACCTACGCCGATGCCTGGGAATACCGCGGCATCAGCTATTCCTCGTTTGATAAGCTCTCCGAAGCCCGCCGCGACCTCGAAAAAGCGGCCAAGCTGAACCCAGAAGCCGCCAAAAGCCTGCGTCGCTACGTGGGCAACGAGGAAGGCAAAGCGCCCATCAAACCGGCCCCGGTGGCGCGCCCAGGCACGGGCTACCACCCCAAGCCCGGCCAGCATTAAGCAGTAGCTTGGCCTCTGCGAGTCCGAGTGCGAGCGCAACGAGCATCCCGCGTTAAGAACTGCCGAGCTAATCGCAAGGCAAAAGCCCGAACCTGAGCAGACGCGGCATGCTCGCTACGCTCACAACCCGGACTCGCAGATTCCAAGCTACTTGCCGCCGAAAAACAACTTGAAGTAAAAGCTCGGCTTGCGGAGCCGCTCGCGCAGGTCCAAATCCATGAACATCATGGACAAGGTTTCGGCCAGCGTGGGGTTGTTCACGGCGCGGTTGGCGATGATGTTGAAGAGGCTGGGGAAGTTGAGCAGCCGCTGCATCACGCGGCTCAGGCGCAGCTCCTGGCCGAGGCGGTTGTACACGGCTTTGTCGTAGTTTTTAAGGAACTCGGGGCTGAAATCGGCTTTTTTCACCGCCTCCACCGCCCAGATGGCGGCGTGCCGGCCGCTCACCATAGCGTGCGAAATGCCCTCGCCCGAAAACGGGTCGATGAGCGAGCCGGCATCGCCGAGCAGGAAATACCCGCCCCCCGACAGCGCCCGCCGCTTCGAGCCCAGCGGCAGGCCAAAGCCTTTGACGGCCCCCAGCCGCGTGGCTCCAGCGAAGCGCGGGGCCAGTGTGGGGTGCGTGGCCAGAATCTCATCAAGGCGCTGGCGCAGGTTCACCTTTTTATCGGCCACGGCTTTTGAGAGCATGCCCACGCCTACGTTGGCCTGGCCGTTGGGCAGCGGGAACACCCAGAGGTAGCCGGGCAAGAAGTCCTTGATGAAGTGCAGCTCGATGAAATTATCGGGACTGAGGCCGCTCACGCCGTCATAATAAGTGCGCAGGCCGGCGCAATGGTGGTCGGGCTCCAGGGCGTGGCCAGCCACTTTGCGGGCGAAATCCGATTGGGCACCGTTGGCCACCAGCAGCAAGCGGCAGGTGGCGACTTCGTGGCCGGCTTTATCAAATAATTGCCAGCCGGTGGGCGTGCGCTCGGTGCGGGCCACGTCCACGTTTTCGCGGAAGTCTATTTCGGGCCGCTGCCGCACTTCGTCGACCAGGAAATTATCGAAGTCGATGCGCTTGGCGACGTGGCCGGCGGTGTGGTCGGTGGCTTTATCGAACTTGGGCTTGAAGGGGATGGCGAGCTTGCGGCCGTTGGGCGCGATAAAGTCGATGCCCCAGCTGGGAACCTGGATGGGCGAGGCGGCCAGCTTGGCGTGCAGGCCGGGCTCAATGCGCTTCAACTCATTGATAACCTTACCGCTGAGGGCATCGCCGCAGATTTTGTCGCGCGGGAAGGCGGCGCGGTCCAGCAGCAGGCAGCGCTGGCCAGCGTTGGCGAGGTGCAGGGCGGCGGTGGCCCCGCCGGGGCCCGCGCCCAGGATGCAGATGTCGTGGTGAAGCATAATCTGGGGCGAAGTTAGCCCGATGTAGCTGCCCGTAGCGCGAACTTTCCAGTTCGCGGCCCCGCGCCATTAAAGCCCTATGCGAGTCGTCCGGGGACGCGAACTGGAAAGTTCGCGCTACGTTCGCGCTACTTACCTTCGCCCCATGACCAACACACTCACCGGAAAAGTGGCCCTCGTGACGGGCGCTTCCAAAGGAATTGGCCGCGCCATCGCGGCGCATTTTGCCCAGCTCGGCGCCGATGTCGCCTTCACGTATTTGTCGTCGGTGGAAAAGGGCCAGGCGCTGGAGGCTGAGCTTTCGGCCGCCGGCACCAAGGTAAAAGGCTACCGCTCCGACGCCTCCGACTACGCCCAGGCCGAAAAGCTGATTGAAGACGTGGTGGCCGATTTTGGCAAGCTCGACATCCTCGTCAACAACGCCGGCATCACACAGGACGGCCTGCTCATGCGCATGAGCGAGCAGCAGTGGGACAACGTGCTCACCGTCAATCTCAAGTCCGTCTTCAACCTCACCAAAGCCGCCACCAAGCCCATGATGCGCGCCAAGGCCGGCTCCATCATCAACATGACCAGCGTGGTGGGCATCAAGGGCAACGCCGGGCAGGCCAACTACGCCGCCAGCAAAGCCGGCATCATCGGCTTCACCAAATCGGTGGCCCTGGAGCTGGGCTCGCGCAACATCCGTTGCAATGCCGTGGCCCCCGGCTTCATCGAAACCGAAATGACCGACGCCCTCGACCCCAAGCAGGTAGATGAGTGGCGCAAAGCCATTCCGTTGAAAAGAGGCGGCCGGCCGGAGGACGTGGCGAAGGCCACCGCATTTCTGGCCTCGGATGATTCGGCCTACATCACCGGCCAAGTGCTGCAAGTGGATGGCGGGATGCTGACGTAGCAGGGAATAAGTGGCTTCAAATTAAAAGGACACCGCGCTATTTCTGCCCGGTGTCCTTTTAATTTGAAGTCAGACCTCAAGCCCACGCCTTTTCGCCTCCGCATTCATCTTCACTCGCTCAGTAGGATTACCGATTGGTTGAGTTACAAATGCTTTGAAAACATCTTTTGCTTTGGCTAAGTCTCCTAACTCGGCATAAGTAAGCGCAACATCATAAGCGCAGGTTTGGCCGGGTGGATAAACTTGTTTTTGGGCAGTCAAACAGTCTTCCAATTCCACAATTGAAGCGAACCACTGGATGATATCAGTCACTTCAGTTTCGACTATTTCCTCAAGCTGCTTTATCGCTGTTTCACCACTGACGGCATAGGGTTGATGCCGCCCAGTTAAAGCCGATGCTCGAAACCCAAACTGACAATGTTCAATCTTTGGCTTTTTAGGAAGTGGCCATGCAAGCCGCCATCCATACGTCAACGGGAAAAACAACCCAATATTTATATCGAATGACGCTGAAAGGGCACTGTTAAAATGGCTGTTTTGGATGTTGAATATTTTCGCAAAACCAACCTCTCCCTTCCAGAATGTATTGCCCTCAATGGTAAAGCCTGCTGCTTTAAAAGCAGGCCTGATTTTATTTTTGACAAGCTGATTCACCAATTCTTTTGGAGCCATTTCTCTATTGCATTTAGCTTAGCAAAGGTGAGACACAAGTACCAAATGCTTCCAATGAAACGCTGGCTCCTCCTCCCCTTCCTGCTCCTCACCACCCTCGCACTCGCCGCCTACCCGCGCCTGCACCGCCGGCTGCTCCGCTACCAAAGCCACCGCGCCGCTGAAGCCACCACCGCCCAAATCACGCCCCAGCTCCACGACGGCGACCTGATTTTCCACACCTCCCAATCGGCCCAAAGCCAAGCCATTCAGCTGGCCACGCACTCGGCCTGGAGCCACTGCGGCATCGTGTATAAAGAGGCCGGAAACTGGCAGGTGTTTGAGGCCGTGCAGCCGGTGAAACTTACGCCGCTGGTCGATTGGGTGGCGCGGGGCCAGGGCGGCCACTTCGTGACCAAGCGGCTGCGCGACGCGGCCACCGCCCTCACGCCCGCCGCGCTGGCCCGCCTCAAAGCGGCCGGGCAGCCCATGCTGGGGCATAAGTACGACCTGTATTTCGGTTGGTCCGACGACCGGATTTATTGCTCCGAGCTTATCTGGAAAGTGTACGAGCGCGGGCTGGGCCGGCAGCTGGGGCAGCTCCAGCACCTGCGCGATTTCGACCTGAGCAACCCGCTGGTGCAAGCCAGGCTGCGTGAACGATATGGCGATAAGCTGCCGTTGGATGAAACAGTTATTTCGCCGGTCAGCATCTTCACTAGCCCTGAACTGGTAACGGTGCTGGCTCGCTAAGGCCGCACCAGCTTGATTTGGGCGCGCTGATTCCACCCTTTCAGCAGCAGGTAATACAGGCCGGAAGCGGTTAGCTCGCGGGAAAAGTCAAGCCGCTGCGTTGCCCCGGTTAACTGACCGCTCGCCAGCTTCGCCCCGACTACCGACACCAGCGAATACGCTACCGGCCCCTGAAATTCATCGGGCAGCAGTATCCACAACCGGCCGTCGCTGGTCGGGTTGGGGAACACCTGGGGCGTGGCGATGCCGGTGGTGCTGCCCAACCGGGCTGCGACGGGGCTGCTGGCTGACGGCGCCGGCTGAGGTCCGTCGCCGCTGAAATCAGTCAACAGGGCAGTTCTGGCCGCGCCGGCAGTGCTCTGCCGCCACACTTCCACCCCCGACAAGTTGGCATAGCCGCCGGCGGTACTCAGCACCAGTGTGCCGCTGCTGGTGACGGGGGCGGTGTACGGCCCCAGCCGGCTCCAGCGCCCCACCGCCCCGCTGTTGTAGCTGGCCAGCACTATTTGGCCCTGCACGCGCACACTAAAGGTTTCCGGGCTGTTGTCCTCCCACACGTACGCATACACGGCGTAGGTGCCCGCCGGCACGTTGCGTAGCGTCGCATCGATGCTGGGGCCGTATACCGACGAGCGAATCATGCCGGCCCGCAGGGCATCGGTGGCCGGGTTCAGGGTAACGTTTTGATTTGCAAACCGCGTGCCCGTGACGGTGAAGTTGGCCGCCCCCGTGGCGGCTTCCCAGTTTTGGCCATCAAGCACCAGCGCATTGCCATTGATGTTCAGGGCACGGTAAAAAGTCAGTCCAGTACCGCTAGCGGCCGTGAACGTGGCCGTGATGACCTTGTTGGCCGTCATCGTCACGGTCAGCGGGTTGGTCGTGCCCGTCGCATCGCCGCTCCACCCCGTGAAGGTGTAACCTGTGCCAGGCGTAGCCGTCAGGGCTACGCTCGCCCCGCTGGCGTAGCTGGTCTGGCTGGGGCTTTTGGCCACCGTGCCCGTGCCCACTGCGTTGGTGGTCAGCGTATAAGTCATGGGAGGAATAGCCGTAAACGTGGCCGTAATGGTCTTATTGGACGTCATGGTCACGCTAAGCGGGTTGGTGGCCCCCGTGGCGTCGCCGCTCCAGCCGCTGAACTGGTAGCCGGTGGCGGGCGTGGCCGTCAGGCTCAAGTTTGTGCCGCTGGCATAGCTGGCCTGGTCCGGACTTTTGGTAACCGTGCCACTGCCAACGGTGCTGACGGTGAGGGCATAACTAGCCGTGGTCGCCTGGTTTGATACGCTGAAGCTGATACTGAGGGGCGTGCCGGCCGTGCCCCCACCGCCGCCCGCGCTGTACGGCGTAGCCGTGAGCGTGTAGCTGCCGACTGCCGGCGTCCAGGAATTGTATTTGCCGGCTCCATTGTCGCCAAATAATGCATAAGGGGCCGATGTTTCGGTCTGGTTCTGGGTTTGCGTGCCGCGCAGGGCGAAGACGACGCTGCCCACCGGGGACGGGTTGGTATTGGCCCGGACGTTCAGGTGGGTAGTGGGCAAGGTGGCCAGGTTGAGCACTGCGCCCGTTGAGACTATCTGAATATCCACGTTGGTATCAGTATTCACCAGCGTATAGCTCACAACGCTTTGGCCATTAGGCGTGAAAGTGGCCGTAATGGCCTTATTGGCCGTCATGGTGACGGTGAGCGGGTTGGCCGTGCCCGTCGCATCGCCGCTCCAGCCCGTGAAGGTGTAACCCGTGCCGGGCGTAGCCGTCAGGCTCACGCTCGCCCCACTGGCGTAGCTGGCCTGGCTGGGGTTTTTGGCCACCGTGCCCGTGCCCACGACGTTGGTGGTCAGCGTGTAAGTCGTGGGAGGAATAGCCGTAAACGTGGCCGTAATGGTCTTATTGGCCGTCACCGTCACCAATAAAGGACTGGCCGTGCCCATCGCATCGCCGCTCCAGCCCGTGAAGGTGAAGCCCGCTGCCGGGGTGGCCGTCAGGCTCACGCTCGTGCCACTGGCGTAGCTGGGTTGGTCCGGGCTTTTGGCCACCGTGCCGCTGCCGGCGGCCGTCACCGTCAGGGAATAATTGGAGGGACTAGCCCCAGTATTCACTTGGTTGTAAGCCACCTGCTGCAAGGCCACGGCATCGGCCGGCGCAATGCCCAGGTCGGCGGCGGCAGTTTCCCCGGCCCCAAGGGTGCGCGGGTCAACCCCCGCAATTTGGTACAGCAACACGCAGGCACTCAGGTACGAACCCCATTTGCTGGCGTGAAAATAATTGGACCACAGGTCGAGCTTCCCGGCCGTGGGGTTGTAGGGATTCGTCAGGGCCACCCCCGTTTGCATGGCCAGCTGCCAGGCATCGCCCACGGGAGCCACCGCTTCAAAATGCCCGTTCTGCGTAAAAGCCTGATTGTAGCCATTGTGCAGGTCCGTTCCCATGGCGGTAATGGGCTGGCCCGAGTACGGCTGGCCGGCCGGATAGGTCAGGTCGGCGCGCGCCCAGGTTTCGTAGAGGTAGACTTTTGCCGCCGCGTTCACCGAATGAATTGCCTGTTCCAGCTGCGTGGTGTAGTTGAAAAAATCGGCCTGGTTGCCGCCTTTGTTCACTGGCAACGGGGCCGTGCTCAGCTCCTGGAGCACCACTTTGTCCCAGCCAGCCTGCCGAATAACGGAGAGCGCGTTGGTGTAGTGATACGTCAGGTCCACCCCGTTGATGGCTTCGATATGCACTTCATAAGCCAGCCCAGCCTCGTCGGTGAATTTCTTGAAAATGCCCGGCACACCACCCCAAGGCCCTGAGTCGTCGCTTTCGTGCCGGGGAGAGGTGGTGGGCTGGCCGTAGTTTTCGTCCGTAATGGCGGCACTGTTGTAGTTCAGCGCCGGCGCGACGTAGCCGTGCGTGAAGCTGTTGCCCACAAACAGAATGCGGGATTGGGCCAGCAACGTGCCGGGGCCTGCCAGCATAGCCAGGCCAGTGCAAAAAACAGCAAGTAGCAATTTCAAATCACGAAAGGGAGTGTACGGAATTGACATGGCGCATTAGGTAAAATGATTTATAAAGTATATGTTACTATGTTTTAGAATCCAAGTCATGCGCTGCCAGGCCCTAAAGCATGTATTAGCGGCTGGCTGGCGGTAGTAAAAGGGGGCAGCGACGCAGGGGCTCAGCGGCGCTTGCGCGCAGGCGGTGCAGAGGGCTGACAGGTAACGGGTAATATCTCGGCCATTTTCATGGGCTTATGCGACTTCGCCCGCCCCGAAGTCGGCGATTAGGAGGCCTTCAGCCCTTGGCAGCGTTTGGTTCGAGAACCCTAGAACCACCGGGCAAAACCGTCTTTTTCAGAATATTTGTTGGTTTTCATTCAGTTATAAAGTCCAAACGCTCCCCTTTTACAGCGGCAAGCATTTTATAATATTATAAATAATTTATCTAAATATTAATATTTTTAATCACGTATTTTCTTATTTAATCTAAGTTTGCGGTCATTCTGGGCCGTAAGAACCACGCCGACGCACCCTGATTCTGAAAAATGGAACGCCCGAAAAGGGAAATCCGGCCGGCCGCGCTTCGGCTTACCGGCCACCGGGCCTTGCCCCCTCACGCGCCGGCCGGGGGCATAACTTTGTGGGCAAGCCGGGTACCCGGCGGCGAACGGCCGGCGGTGCGCAGCCGTTGAAGCAGCGGCCGGCTGCAACTTTAGCGGCGCGAGCCGACCTTTAGCGCTGATTCAATCCGATTTCCGTTTGCTGACCACTCAATATTCCTCCTGGTTCATCCTGCTCTGCCTGGCCGTGGGCGCAGGCTACGCGGCGCTGCAATACTCGGCCAAAGCGCCCTGGAGCAAGCAGCGCAACTACGCGCTGGCGGGCCTGCGCTTCGCGGTTGTAAGCTTTTTGTGCTACCTGCTGCTGGCCCCGTTCATCCGCACCACCACCACGCGCACCGAAGCGCCCACGCTGGTGCTAGCCGTCGATAATTCACAGTCGGTAGAGCTGTTCACGCCCAAAAACGTGCTTGACCAAGCCACCACCGGCCTCGCCCGGCTGGCCGAAACGTTGCGCGGCAAGGGCTTCACCGTCGAAACCCGCACCCTGAACGCCCCGCCCGCTCACCCGGCCCGGCTCGATTCATTGCGCTTCTCGGCCGCTACCTCCGACCTCGACCAGCTACTGGCCGGCACCCGCGAGGCCTACGACGGCCGCAACCTGGCCGGTGTGGTGCTCCTCAGCGACGGCCTTGTGAACCAGGGCCGCAGCCCTGCCTCTTCCGAATTCAGCTTCCCGATTTACACCGTGGCCGTGGGCGACACCATCCCCAAGCGCGACCTGCGCCTGACCGACCTCACCTACAACCGCGTGGCCTTCAGCGGCAATAAATTCCCCATCGAAGCCGAGCTGGGCTTTGAAGGCTACGCCGGCGGCGCGGCCACCGTGGAGCTGCGCGAGGGCAACCGTGTGCTCGACTCCCGCCGCGTGGCCCTGCCCGCCGGCCGGCGGCGGGTGCGCGCCACGTTTCAGCTGACCGCGCCCGCGCCGGGCAAGCGGCACTACGAAGTCCGAATCGTGCCCCAGCCCGGCGAGTTTACGGCGCTGAACAACGCCCGCACGGCCTTCATCGAGATTGTGAAGGGCAAGCTGCGCGTGCTGCTGGCCGGCGCGGCCCCGCACCCGGATTTGAAAGCCCTCCGCGCCGCCATTCTGGCCAACGACAACTTCGACCTCACCCTGGCCCTGCCCGGCGTGACCCCGTTGAAAGCGGGGGCCGACTTCGACGTGGCCATCCTGCACCAACTACCGGCCCAGGACGGGCTGGGCAGTGAGATTCTGGCCCAGGTGAAGGCCCGGCGCACGCCGGCACTCTACATTATTGGGGCGCAGTCCGATTTGGGCGCTTACAACCAACTCGGCGCGGGCCTCACCATCCAGCCGCGCGGGGCGCAGACGGATGAGGTGACGCCGCTGCCCAACCCCGGCTTCGCCCGGTTTGCCACGGATGAGGAATCGGCCCGCCGCTTTGCGCAGTATCCACCCACGCCGGTGCCGTTCGGCGAGTTGCGGCTGGGCGCGGGGGCCGAGGCGGCGCTGTGGCAGCGCGTGGGCCGCGTGCCCACCCAAAAGCCGCTGCTGGTTTTTGGTGGCCCCACCGACCGCCGCCAGGCCACGCTGCTCACCGAGGGCAGCTGGCAATGGCGCCTGAGCGAAGCCGTGGCCCACGACGACAAGCCCGAAGCCTACGACCGCCTCATCATTCGCACGCTCCAGCTCCTCACCCAAAACGCCAACAAAAAGCACCTCGACGTGTACCCCACGCAGGACGTGTTCGGCACGCAGGACGACGTGACCCTGGGAGCCGAAACCTACAACGCCGTTTTCGAGCGCCTCTACAACCAGCAAATTGACCTAATTTTAACCGACGAAAAGAAGCAGGCCCGCCGCTTCTCCTTCGCCAACCCGGAGGACGGCTCGCCCCTGCACCTGGGGCCGCTGCCGGCCGGCCTCTACCGCTTCCAGGCCCGGGCCACGCTGGGCGGCCAGGCCCAGCAAGACGCCGGCGAGCTATTGGTGCAGGCGCAGCCGCTCGAAGCCCTGGAATCGAAGGCCGACCACAACCTGCTGGCGCAGCTCTCGCGCCGCAGTGGCGCACGGCTGTACTACCCCGCCCAAATCGACAAGCTGGCCCAAAACATCATCAAGGCCAACTACAAGCCGGTGATTACGGCCGAGGAAGACCTGAAGGACCTCATCAATCTGAAGTGGATTTTCTTCGTGATTTTAGGCTTTTTGACGGTGGAATGGGCCGTGCGGAAGTATTCGGGCAGCGTGTAGAGACGCGTAATTGCGTCTCATTATTGAACGATGACGTGAGAACGACGGGCGCCATGAGACGCAATTATGCGTCTCTACACTGTTCTGTTGGTTCCGTCGTAAAGCAAAACCGCCGCCGTTGCGTCCTCCCTCCTACTTTACCGAACTGATATGAATCTACGAGTCATCCTGACCGGGGCCACTGGCATGGTGGGCGAGGGCGTCCTGCTCGAATGCCTGCAAAATCCCGCCGTGGCGCACGTATTGGTGCTCACGCGCAAGCCCACCGGCCGCAGCCACGCCAAAATGCGCGAGCTGCTGGTGCTCGACCTAGCCAACCTGAGCGCCGTGGAAAGCCAGCTGACGGGCTACAACGCCTGTTTTTTCTGCGCGGGGGTGTCGTCGGTGGGCATTTCGAAGGAAGAGTACGAGCGCATCACCCACGACATGACGCTGGCCGTGGGCCAGGCCCTGCTGCGCCTCAACCCGGAACTCACGTTCATTTACGTCTCCGGGGCGAGCACCGACAGCAGCGAAACCAGCCGTCAGCACTGGGCCCGCGTGAAGGGCCGCACCGAAAATGACCTGCTGCGCCTGCCCTTCCAGGCGGCCTACATGTTCCGGCCGGGCTTCATGAAAATCACGCCCGGCCAGCGCAACGCGCTGAAGTGGTACGGGGCCATTGCCTGGCTCTACCCGGTGGCCCGCAAACTGGCCCCCAACTTCGTGAGCACCATGCAGGAAGTGGGCCGGGCCATGATTAACGCCGCCGATTTCGGCTACTCCAAGCCCGTGCTCGAAGTGCGCGACATCGTGGCGCTGGCGCACAGCAATGCCGCGCCGCGCTCTTAAAGGCATGAGAAAACCCTTTAAAACCTTCCTCATGGCAACCGGCGGCATCCTCAGCACCTTGCTTATTGCGGTAGTGGCTTTCACGGGTCTCAGCCCGCAACTGGGCGGCACCCCCACCAAAGCCGACAAGGAAGTTTATGCCAAATCAGGCCATTACAATGCGCAGGAAGGCAAATTTGTGAACCTGATTCCGACCCGGGAAATGACGGGCGGCAGCATGCCGGCGGTGATGTGGGAATTCCTGTTTCATAAATCGCCGCGGGCCGCCCCGCCCGGGCCGCTGCCCCAGCAGCCGCTCGATTCGCTGGCCATCACCCGGAAAACGCCCGAAATGGTGCGCGTGACGTGGTTTGGCCACTCGGCCAGCCTGCTCGAAATCGCGGGCCAGAACATCCTGCTCGACCCCATGCTGAGCGTGAAAATGGGCCCCGTAAGCTGGGCCACGCCCAAGCGCTACAACCGCCGCCTGGCCATCACGCCCGAAAAGCTGCCGCCCATCGCCGCCGTCCTCATCTCGCACGACCACTACGACCACCTTGACTACGAAACCATCCGGAAAATAAAGGACAAAGTGGGCCATTTCTACGTGCCACTCGGCATCGGCCCGCACCTGCGGGCCTGGGGCGTGGCCCCGGCGCGCATCACCGAAATGAACTGGGGCGACAGTGCCAGCATCCCGGGCCTCACGCTGCGCTGCACGCCCAGCCGCCACTTTTCGGGGCGTGGCCTTACCAACCGCAATTCCACGCTGTGGTGCTCGTGGGTGGTGCAGGCCGCTGCCAAGCGCGTGTTCTACACCGGCGATGGCGGCTATGGGCCGCACTTTGCCGCCATCGGCCGGCAGTACGGGCCGTTCGATTTGGCGCTGGTCGAATGCGGGCAGTACAATGAGAGCTGGGCCGAAATCCACATGAAGCCCGAGCAAAGCGTGCAGGCCGCCCGCGACGTGCGCGCCGCCGTAATGCTGCCCGTGCATTGGGGCGCGTTCACCGAATCCCTCCACGCTTGGAACGAGCCCGTGACCCGCGCTACCGCCGAGGCGGCCCGCCTGGGCCAGGTCATCACCACGCCGCATCTGGGCGAACCGGTAACGTTGGGCACCGCGCTGCCGAAAGAGCGGTGGTGGGAGAAGTAGCGCGAACTTTGTAGTTCGCGTCCCCGCGCCGTCACAACGATTATCGTTTCGGGACGCGAACTAAAAGTTCGCGCTACTATGCGTTATATCCTCCTCAACAAGCCCTACGAAGTCCTCACCCAGTTCACCGACGAGCACGGCCGCGCCACGCTCAAGGATTTCGTGCCCGTGCCCGATGTGTACCCCGTCGGCCGCCTGGATTTCGACAGCGAGGGCCTGCTCCTGCTCACCGACGACAAGCAGCTCCAGCACCGTCTCAGCGACCCCAAGTTCAAAGTCCCGAAAACCTACTGGGCGCAGGTCGAAGGCCTGGTTTCGGCAGAAGCTTTGGCGCAGCTGCGGCGCGGCGTGCAGATAAAAGAAGGCCTCACCGCCCCCGGCGAAGCCACCGAGCTGCCCGAACCCGCCCACCTCTGGCCGCGCACCCCGCCAATCCGCTACCGGGCCAGCATCCCCACCAGCTGGCTCGAAATCCGGATTTCGCAGGGCATGAACCGCCAGGTGCGCAAAATGTGCGCCGCCGTGGGCCTGCCCTGCCTGCGCCTGGTGCGCGCCGCCATCGGCCCGCTGGGGCTGGGCAACCTGCAACCCGGCCAGTGGCGCGAGCTAACGGCGGCAGAAGTGACGGAACTGCGCAAAATATCGGGAGCAGTACGCCGTTACTAGACGCTTTCTCCCGCTGATGAACCAACCTCACCCACGCCGCCACCGTCGCCGCCGCTGGCTCCTGCTGCTGTTCCTCGCCGCCTTCGGAGCCATGAATGCCGTGGCCTTCTTCCACGCCTGGCGCTTCACGCATTTTTCCAACGACCCCGGCCTGCACTCGCCCAACCCCGAGCAGCTCGGTCCCGGCCAGAAAATCTGGCTGTTGCTCACCGGCATCCGCAACCCCAAGCCTTTCAACGGCCCCAAACCCAGTTTCCCGGTCGAAACCATAATCATCGCCAGCCCCAACGGCCCGCTCGAAGCCTGGTACGCCCGGCCCGACAGCAGCCAGGCGCACGGCACGGTGGCGCTGTTTCACGGCTACACCAGCAGCAAGTCGCACCTCACCCACGAGGCCGGCTACTTCCGCCGCCTGGGCTACAACGTGCTACTCGTGGACCAGGCCGGCAACGGCAATTCAGCCGGTTTCCGCACCACCGTGGGTTACCGCGAAGCCGATGACGTGGCCGCCACCGTGCGCTACCTCCGCACCCGGCACCCCGCCGATTCACTCATCCTCTACGGCATCAGTATGGGTGCCGTGGCCATCCTGCGGGCCGAGGCCGAACTGGGCATCCGCCCCACCGCCAACATCCTCGAATGCCCCTACGGCAACATGCGCCAAACGGCCTACAACCGCTTCGAATCCATGCACGTCCCCGGTTTCCCAATGGCCGATTTGCTGGTGTTCTGGGGCGGCGTGCAAAACGGTTTCTGGGCCTTCGGCCTCAACGCTGAGCACTACGCCAGCCAAATCCACACGCCCACCCTCCTGCTCTGGGGCACCGCCGACCCGCGCGTCACCCGCGCCGAAACCGATGCCATCTTCGCCCACCTCGCCGGCCCCAAAGCCCGCCACGATTTCCCCGGCGTGGGCCACGAGCCGTATTGGAAGCGCTATTCTATGGACTGGGAGCAGCAGACGCGGGCGTTTCTGTATCGCTAAAGATTTTATCGGCGGCTATTTCAATAATAGGCCCAGCCAGAATCAAGACTCGTTACAACGTTGTCCGCATTGAAAATCACTCTTGACTTGTACCAAGCCAAATCTCCGACTAATGCATATTTCTTATCTGTTCTTTTTCTCAGATACCCATCTCTGGTATACTCATATACCATCGTCACCGCATGGTTAGCGAGAGTATCCCTATACTGATACAATGGTTTACCAATGATTTTTTTTACTTGACCCTTACTCATTCCGGCTTTTACAGCCTTGAATTTTTTAGGCGAATAAAACTTAGCAAATTCAGTATCGGCATAGGGGTCAAACGGATTCACAGTTTCGACCAGTGAACAGGTGCCTAACATAAATACCAGCGACAGTATCAACCCAGCTACTATAGCTGCAGATGCTTTGATTAATTTCTGATTCGGCTTCATATGAGCGTTGACGCAGCAGCTACAAAATAACCAAGCAGATATGTTGCAACGGTAGCTAGAAAACCGGTAAGCATCGCTTTAATCCACTTCATAGATACCGTACCGGTGAGCCAAGGCAGAGTGCATGCGCCAACAATAAAGGATGGTGCAATTAAGAAGGTTAGCAAGATGAGTAGCAAGTAGCCCATAGATTACAGCAAAGCTATACAACCAATCTGGACAGGGTTTATTGTTAACCCAGCAAAATGCTTCCAGTCATCCTTCCGCCCCCTTGTCAGGGAAACCACACCTGCCCGCACCAAACCCGGCCACCGCGTCGCACACCTTCGCCCCAAACCGGCAATCGGTGACAATCTGTCACCAAAACGACGCTGGTACGTTGCTTGTAATCCCCCGGTAGCGGCGGCAACGCTGCTTCGACCTGACAATTCCTCTTCCCTAAAACCAACACACACCCCAACATGGGCAAAATAATCGGCATTGACCTCGGCACCACCAACTCGTGCGTGGCCGTGATGGAAGGCAACGAACCCGTTGTAATTCCCAACAGCGAAGGCCGCCGCACCACCCCCAGCATCGTCGCGTTCCTCGATGGGGGCAAGGGCGAGCGCAAAGTGGGCGACCCGGCCAAGCGCCAGGCCGTGACCAACCCCCAGAACACCATCTCCAGCATCAAACGCTTCATGGGCCGCCACTTCAACGAAGTGACCGCCGAGCAGAAGCACGTTTCCTACCAGGTAGTGGCCGGTGCCAACAACACCGTAGCCGTGAAAATCGGCGACCGCAACTACACGCCGCAGGAAATCTCGGCCATGGTGCTCCAGAAAATGAAGCAAACCGCTGAGGATTACCTCGGCCAGCCCGTCACCGAAGCCGTTATCACGGTGCCCGCTTACTTCAACGATGCCCAGCGCCAAGCCACCAAAGAAGCCGGGGCCATCGCCGGCCTCGACGTGAAGCGCATCATCAACGAGCCCACCGCGGCCGCCTTGGCTTACGGCCTGGATAAGAAGCACAAAGACCAGAAAATCGCCGTGTACGACCTCGGCGGTGGCACCTTCGACATCTCCATCCTGGAGCTGGGCGACGGCGTATTTGAAGTACTGAGCACCAACGGCGACACCCACCTCGGCGGCGACGACTTTGACCAGGTTATCATCAACTTCCTAGCCGACCAGTTCAAGTCGGACAACGAAGGACTCGACCTGCGCTCCGACCCCATGGCACTCCAGCGTCTCAAGGAAGCCGCCGAGAAAGCCAAGGTAGAGCTCTCCAGCTCGACCGAAACCGAAATCAACCTGCCCTACATCACCGCCACAGCCTCGGGCCCCAAGCACCTGGTGGTGAAACTGAGCCGCGCCAAATTTGAGCAGCTCGCCGACGACCTCGTGCGCCGCTCGATGGACCCGGTGAAAAAAGCCCTCTCGGATGCCGGCCTAAGCACTTCGGATATCGACGAGGTTATCCTTGTGGGTGGCTCGACCCGCATTCCCCGCATCCAGGAGGAAGTGGAGAAGTTCTTCGGCAAGAAGCCTTCAAAAGGCGTGAACCCCGACGAAGTAGTGGCCATCGGTGCTGCTATTCAAGGTGGTGTGCTTACCGGCGAAGTAAAGGACGTGCTGCTGCTCGACGTGACCCCGCTTTCGCTGGGCATTGAGACGATGGGCGGCGTGATGACCAAGCTCATCGAGTCGAACACGACCATTCCGACCAAGAAATCGGAAACTTTCTCGACGGCCTCGGACAACCAGCCTTCGGTGGAAATTCACGTATTGCAGGGCGAGCGGCCGCTGGCCAGCCAGAACCGCACCATCGGCAAGTTCCACCTCGACAGCATTCCGCCGTCGCCCCGTGGCGTGCCGCAGATTGAAGTAATCTTCGACATCGACGCCAACGGCATCCTGAACGTGACCGCCAAGGACAAGGGCACCGGCAAGGAGCAGAAAATCCGCATCGAAGCCAGCTCGGGCCTGACCGACGACGACATCAAGCGCATGCGCGACGAAGCCGCCGCCAACGCCGAGTCGGACAAAGCCGAAACCGAGCGCATCAGCAAGATGAACTCGGCCGACTCGATGATTTTCCAGACCGAGAAGCAGTTGAAAGAGTACGGTGAGAAGCTGAGCGGTGGCAACAAAACCGCCATCGAAGGCGCACTGGCCGACCTCAAATCGGCCCACGAAGCCAAAGACCTCGCCCGCATCGACACCGCCATGGAGGCCATCAACACCGCTTGGCAGGCTGCCTCGCAGGAGATGTACGCCGCTGGCGGGGCCGAAGGCGGCCAGCCCGGCGCGGGTGGTTTCCCCGGCGGCGATGGTCAGGGCCAGGACGGCCAGGGCCAGGGCCAGCCGGCCGGCGACCACGTCACCGATGTGGACTACGAAGAAGTAGATGGCAAGTAATTCCTGATTTAATTGCCTGCATTGAAAAGGCCGGAAGCGCATGCTTCCGGCCTTTTTGCGTTATTGCGTCCGTCAATTACCGAGAAAAACTACCAACCGGCGTCCTTTATCCTTCCACCCATTTACATCTTTCCACCCCCTTATGACTGCCTTTCGACAATACCAGTCCTTTATATCGGCCGATGCGGCCCAGCCGCTGATTGAGTTGCTTTTTAAGCACGGCATGTTGTTTGAAACCGGGTACGACAAGCCGAGCTACGACCCCAAAATGGCCTTCAACGAAACCGAAAACCGGTTCGTGGTGCGGCTGAAACCTACTGATTTTGAAGCGGCCCGCACGCTGGAAGACGAAGCCAGTGAGGCGCTGGTAGCCGATGCCGACCCGGACCACTACCTCTTCGGCTTCACCGATGAGGAGTTGCTGGAAGTGGTGATGAAGCGCGACGAATGGAGCAGCTTCGACGTGGCGCTGGCGGGCCGGATTCTGCGGCAGCGGGGCCGCGACGTGACGCCCGACACCGTGCGCCTGCTGCGCCAGTACCGCGCCGTGGAGCTCACCCAGCCCGAGGCCAGCCAGAAGGGCACCATCATGGCCGGCTACGCGCTGGCCTTACTCGGAGGAATCGTCGGCATCATCATCGGCCTCAACCTGCTGTACGCCAAGAAGAAGCTGCTTGATGGCACCCAAGGCCCGGCCTATTCCGAAGCCGACCGGGCCCACGGGTTTCGCATCATCGTGCTGGGTTTTGTGGTGGCGCTGGTGGCCTTCGTCGTGCGGGTTAAGCTTGTTGGGTAGCCGTGGGCGGCAGGCAATGCCGGAATAACCCTGAAAGAGGCTTATTTTTGTCTTTGCTGCCGGCCCGGGAATAATACGACGGTGCTTTACCATCGTTTTCTTGGAATCGGCCGGGATTTGCATCCGTGTATTATTCGTTCGCGTAAGCACGCCCACCGTCACGAAATGCCTTTTTGGGCTTCGCTATCGATTTTATTGAATTACTGTTTATGAAAATTTCTTCCCGCCTGTTTCCCACCCGCGTCCTTGCTTTGGGCACCCTCTTGATTGCCGCTGCTTCGTGCAGCGTGAGCGAACAAGTAAAAGACAAGCCCACCGGCAAAAACGTATCGGCCGAAGCCCTCGAAAACGAGGCGTACACGTTGATGCAGTACCGCCTCAATTTCGTGGATGAGGCCAAGCTCGGCGGCCAGGACATCCTGTTCGTGCGCCAGGCGGCTGATATTGCTTCGGCCCAGCAGGCGCAGCTCCAAACGGCGCTGGCGGCCGGCAACCTGCCCCTGCACCTCAAAATGCGGGTATATGCCCGCAACCCTAGCGCCACCAATGTGCAGCTCAAGCAGCTTGATTACAAATTGCTACTCGATGGCAAGGAGCTGACTACCGGCACCACTGGCGCGAATACCCAGCTTGAAGCCAGCGCCATTGAAACGTTGCCCATCAACATTGATATGAACGTGAAGCCCACGCAGCTGAACGGCAGCACACCCGCCGCCTTCGCCGCCGGCTTCACGGATTTCACCGCCGCCAACCGCCGCCTCACCGTGCAGATTCGCCCCATGTACCTGGGCGCTTCCGGCCGCCAGGTGCCCGCCAGCGACTTTGAAACCGTGCAGCTGGTGACGGCCAAAAAGGCCGTTTCGACGAAGTAACACGTCTGCGTATCACCAAAAAAAGGAGCCGCCCGGCAATGGGTGGCTCCTTTTTAGTTTAGGCGAATGCCGTGGCGCGAGTGCCGACGTTCGTGCCACGGCATTACCGGGCCTCCACGGTTTCGGCCTCTTCCTCCTGCTCCTCGGCGAAGCCTTCGGCAATTTTCTCATCGGCTTCGGCGCGGTCGGAGGCATCGGCTTGCTCGGCGTTTTCGGCCTGCGCGGCTTTGTGCCGGGGCTCGAAGCTGAGGCGTACGAAGATGGGAAAGTGGTCGGAGCCGACGTGCGGCAGGCGGCGCATGTCGACCACTTGGAAGTGGGGCGACACGAAAACATGGTCGAGCGGCCAGCGCAGCAGCGAGTAGTCGGCGTGGAAAGTAGGCATCAGGCCCCGGCCCACGCGCGGGTCGAGCAGGCCCGACACGCGCCGGAACAGCTCGGACGTGTGCGACCAGGCCACGTCGTTCATGTCGCCGAATACGATGGTGGGCTCGTCGCGGCGGTCCACTTCCTTGCCCACCAGCAGCAGCTCGGCATCGCGCTTGGTGCTGGTTTTCGACTCCTGCGGGGCTGGCGGCTTGGGGTGCAGACCGTAGAGGCGCACCCAGGTTTTGCCATCGGGCAGCTGCACATGGGTGTGCAGGGAGGGAATGTCGTCGTCGAGCAGGTACTTAATCTGGCAGGATTTCAGGGGCAGGCGCGAGAAAAAGAGCAGGCCGTAGGTATTATCGAGGGGCTCGTGGCAGGTATAGGGGTGGGTTTCTTCGAGCGGGCGCAGTTGGTCGTGCCACCAGTCGTCGGTTTCCACGGCCATTATCACGTCGGGGTCGGCGGCGCGCACGGTGGCCAAGGCCAGCGCGCCCTGGCGGTTGTATTGCAGTACGTTCATCACCGCGAGGCTGAGCTCCGTGGTGGGGTCGTGGGTGCGGGTACTGTCGGCCACGTCTTTGCGCACCAGCGGGGTGTAGGGCACTATGCGCGCCAGTTGATACACGCCCGCGCCGGCCAGCACCACCAGAAACCCCTGCTGCCAGGGGCCGGCGCTGGCCCCGCCCAGTGCCAGCCCGGCAGCCAGCGTGAGCACGATGCCCAGCACAATCTGCAAGCGCGGGAAGTCGCACACCCGAATCCACCACGCGGTGTGGCGCAGCAGGGGAAGCAGCGTGACCACCAGCGCAATGCCGCCAATGCCCCAAGTGAGCCAGCGCGCCGCCAGCAGTAGTTCAGAAATCAAAAGCAGCATTACAAGCGATGGGGTGGGGTTTTAGGAGCAGGGCAGCGGGCTGGCGGCAGAACGGGTAACGCTGGCATTCCGACATTCCACGCATCAAGTGGAGAGAGGAACCCGGGAAATATCATTTCATGACGTTCCCGATTCCGGCGGTGTCGGAATGACGATATTCGGGCTTAGTCATCCTGAAAGCCGCCTTTGCGCAGCTCCTCAATCGTACGCATCACCCGGTCTTTGAGGGTGGTGCGGTATTTTTCCAGCGCATCGGCCAGGCGGGCGTTGCCAATGGCCAGCATCTGGGTGGCCAGTACGGCGGCATTGGCGGCATTGTCGAGGCCCACGGTGGCCACGGGCGTGCCGGCCGGCATCTGAATCATGCTCAGAATCGAATCGAGCCCCTGAATGGAAAGCGTGCTGTTGATGGGCACCCCAATCACGGGCAGGATGGTGAAGGCGGCCACCATGCCCGGCAGGTGGGCCGCCCCGCCGCCCCCGGCAATGAGCACGCGCAGGCCACGCTTGCGGGCGCTCTCGGCGTAATCCACCATGCGGTGCGGCGTGCGGTGCGGCGACACGAGCGTGATTTCGTAGGGCACGCCGAACTGGCGGAGAATATCGGCGGCGGCCGACATAATTTTCAGGTCCGATTTCGAGCCCATGATGATGCCCACCACGGGGTTTTCGGTTAGGGGCCGGTCGTCGGCACCGCCCGGAGCGGCGGCAGAAGCGTCAGAATTCATTCAGAGAGAGAGGACAAAAAGGGCGGAAACCCGGCCGCCCCCGGCATACGGCGAAGATGGAGCCACCGTTGGAGCGGCAAAATAGGGCTTTTCTGTCCGGTCCGGGCCTTCTCCTACCTTTGTTGCCTTATGGAAATTCTGCTCGCCACCTTCACCACCCTCTTTTCCATCGTCAATCCGTTTGGGGCGATGCCGGTTTTCCTCACCCTCACGGCTGATGACCGCGCCTCCGAACGCGCCCGCACGGCCCTGCGCGCCTGCGTTTACATGGTGTGCATTTTGAGCGTGGCCTTCTTTGGCGGGCAGTATATTCTGAATTTTTTCGGCATCAACATCCAGCACCTGCGCATCGCGGGCGGCATCCTGCTCATGCGCTCGGCGTTTGAGTTGCTCACTCCCGGTGCCAACCGCGACCGCGTGGGTCCCGCCGCCCTCGAAGAAAGCAAACAGAAGGACGACATCAGCTTCACGCCGCTGGCCATGCCCATGCTCTCCGGGCCGGGCTCGATGGCCATCTGTATCGGCCTGATTCGGCCCACTTACGTTGATAAGGCCATGACCATTGCCGGCTTTGCGCTGGTAGCGCTGGCGGCATTTCTGATTTTGCTGTTCTCCCTGCGGCTTACCCGGCTGCTGGGCAAGCCCGGCATGGCCGCCATGGCGCGCATCATCGGCTTCATCACGCTGGCCATCGGGGTCAATTTCCTGGCCTCGGCCATTGGCATCCTGTTCCCCGGTCTCACGCGGTAAGCGCCGCCCGCCGGGCGTACCTTTGCGCATCCTTATGCTGAAAAACGACCTTTTCCTGCGTGCCGCCCGGGGCGAAGCCACCGAGCGCACCCCCGTCTGGCTCATGCGCCAGGCCGGCCGCATCCTGCCCGAATACCGCGCCCTGCGCGCCCGCCTCTCCGGCTTCAAAGAGCTGGTCGAAACCCCCGCGCTGGCCGCCGAAGTCACCATCCAGCCCATCGACGCGCTCGACGTGGATGCCGCCATCATCTTCTCCGACATCCTGGTGGTGCCCGATGCCATGGGCCTGCCCTACGAAATGGTGGAAGCCCGCGGCCCCCTCTTCCCCACCACCATCAAGACGGCGGCCGACATCGACAAGCTCCGCGTCCCCGACCCCGAAGACGGCCTCGGCTACGTGCTCGAAGCCCTGCGCATCACCAAAAAAGCCCTCAATGGCCGCGTCCCGCTCATCGGCTTTGCCGGCGCGCCCTTTACCATCCTGGCCTACATGATTGAAGGCCACGGCTCGAAAACCTTCAGCAAAGCGCGCGGCTTTTTGTATAAAGAACCGGTGTTGGCCCACCGCCTGCTGGAGAAAATCACTCTCACCACCATTGCCTACCTGCAAGCCCAGGTGGCGGCCGGCGCGCAGGTCGTGCAGGTGTTCGACTCCTGGGCCGGCATTCTGCCGCCCGCGCAGTACACCGAGTTTTCGGCCCGCTACATTGCCCGGATTTGCGAAGCCCTGGCCCCGCTCGTGCCCGTCACCGTGTTTGCCAAAGGCGCGTGGTGGGCCGTGCCTGAGTTCGCCGCCATGCCCTGCCGCACCATCGGGCTCGACTGGAACCAGAACCCCGCCCAGGTGCGCCAGCAAGCCCCCGGCAAAACCCTGCAAGGCAACCTCGACCCCTGCGCCCTCTACGGCACCCCCGAGCAAGTGAAAGCCGCCACCGAAGCCATGCTCCGCCAGTTCGCCGGCGGCCCCCACATCGCCAACCTCGGCCACGGCGTGTATCCGGACACGAATCCGGACAACGTGCGGGTTTTCGTGGAAACGGTGAAGGCGTGGCGGGGGTAATTTTGGGTTATGCGAAACGCGGAATTATTCATATCTGAAGATTTAGTCCTTCTTGAATTAAACGCACGCTGGAATTGTGACCTGCCTTTTGGTTGGGTCCCAATCACCGGCCCTGCTGATAATTCAGAGGAATTAGAAATCTATGACTTGGATGCTTTCATTGAATGGTTTGACGATGATGCCATCGGACGGCTTCTTTCTGAAGCATTTGGCATATCTGCTGCCTATGAAATTGTAGAAGGAGGTGCGGTAGCCTTCATTAAATTGGGAAAGTGCGTATTCGGCTATAATGGGCTCGAACACATGTACACCAATACGTCATTTCAATTTCTCCTTTATTTCTCGCACGAGGACTCCGTAACGGCAGGCAGCAAGCGCCTAATAGATGCAATTCATCAGGCTTGGCCAGCTTATAACAGTCACTTCTGGCCACCGAATTCCTGACTTTAATTCTTGCCCAACACATCTGAAATGGACGTTAAAGACAGCAACGGCACCCTGCTTGCCGAGGGTGACTCTGTCACCCTCATCAAAGACCTCAAAGTGAAGGGCTCGTCGCTCACGCTCAAGCGCGGCACGGTGGTCAAAAACATCCGCCTCACTAACAGCGCCGCCGAAATCGAAGGCCGCGCCGGCGGCAGCACCATGGTGCTCAAAACCGAGTTTTTGAAGAAGGCCTAGTACTCAAATACAACCGGCAAAAAGAAGGAGGAATTTCTGCGGCTTACTTTAGGCCACAGAAATTCCTCCTTTCCCATTCCAGCCAGTTTTTATGTTTCCTAAGCTACCCTCCCGCATCGCGGCTTCATGCGCCATTATAGCCTTATTCGCAGCCCTCGCTAGTTGCAGCAAGCAGAAAGAGGCTCCCACATCTACGTTTACCGGCAAAGTAGTGCTTCACGACCTGACAGGAGCCCTGCTTACGGACCACAGTGGTACCGTAGTCAAACTCTACGATGCCCCCGGCACCAGCACCATCACGGCTGCTGACGGCACTTTTTCCTTGGCTAATGTGGCGGCGGGCCCTCACCGCTTACAGTTTGAAAACTATGTAAAGGCCACGCCCGTGACCGTTATCTACGGTACCTATTATACCGACGAGATATCAACTGCTGCGCCGGTCTATGCACTACCTGCAACAATACACCTCGGACAGCAACCTTTCTATACCTCCTACACAGTCACTTATCGTAGTGACAAAGCAAATCAGCGCTTCATCATCAATGGCGTTCGTAATTTGATGACTCCAACCATTACCCCATCCCAATATCACCGGGTCTTCCTAGACATTCCAGTTGGCTACGATGGTGGAACAGACCTGCGTTATTTTAGGTATTCCAAATTATACCGCAATAACATGTCATCGGGCTTTTCAGATACCATTTCGTTTGCAACCCTTACAGCCAAAAATGTCCGACAGTCCTCTACGATGATGGTTATGAGCGATAACCCCAAGGCAGATTCCTGCATTGCGCCTTTTCCCAGCGGCTTTCCTAACGACAACAGCATTACGTTCGCGCGTTCATATCCGGCAGCGTCAGGTACTTCTGGTTATATTCCCTTCTCATGGGGCCGATAGATGGGCCGAAAGAAAGATGGCACGGTTAATAACTTTTTAGCACGTTTGTTTATAAGCCATAAAAAGACCATTAACAGCATGTTGGTGGTCTTTTTTGTAAGTGTTGCCAAGATGAAGCATGGCTCGCATCGTCTATCACAACCTTGCCTCCACAGCTTCTTCCAGCAGCCGCTGCTTCTCCACGGGAACCACGCCTACCTGCTCGCACACCAGCCCGCCGCCTAGGTTGGCCAGCGCCGCCGTGAAGGCCGCCGGCTGGCCCAGCGCCACGCACAGCGCCGCAATGCTGATGACGGTATCGCCTGCACCCGACACGTCGGAAATGGTGCGCAGGTGGGCCGACAGGTAAGTTTTCTCCGCTTCCTGCTGGGCGAATACGCCGTATTCGGAGAGCGTTACCAGCACGATTTCGGGCATCAGAACCTCGCGCAGCCGGGCCACGGCGGCTTCGAAACCGGCGCGGTCAGCGTTGGGCTCGCCGAATTCCAGCTTCAGGCCCTCGCGCAGCTCTTTTAGGTTGGGTTTGAAGAGGGTGCAGTGGCGGTAGGCCAGGAAATTTTTCTTCTTGGGGTCCACCACCGTGGGAATGTTTCGCTGGCGGGCGCGGGCAATGCACTCCGTTATAATGGCCTCGCTGAGCACGCCTTTGTCGTAGTCCTCAAAAATCACCACGTCGGCGCGGGTCAGCAGGTCGTCGTAGGCGGCCAGGAGTTGCTCGGCTTCCTTGGCGTTGAGGTCGGTTTCAATTTCCGAGTCGATGCGCAGCAGCTGCTGGCCGTGGGCCAGGATGCGCTGCTTCACGGTGGTGGGCCGGTGGGCGCTTCGGATGAGGCCATCGGCGGGCAGGTCGTGGGCGTACAGCAGTTCCAGGAGCTGGTCGCCGCCCGCATCATCCCCTATCACGGCGCACAGCAGCGGCGTGGCCCCAAGGGCCTGCACGTTCAAGGCCACGTTGGCGGCCCCGCCGAGGCGGTTTTCGGTGCGGGCTACGTGTACCACGGGCACGGGAGCTTCGGGCGAGAGGCGGGTGGCGCGGCCCCACACGTAGGCATCCACCATCACGTCGCCGATGATGAGGACGCGCAGGTTATTGAAGTCGTTGAAGAGGTCGGTGAGGGAAGTCGTAGGCAAGGTCATATCAGGTTAGAACGTCATGCAGAGCGCAGCGAAGCAACTTTACCGCAGTAGTAATTTGATTTACCATCGCAGTAAAGATGCTTCGCTGCGCTCTGCATGACGTCCTTTTTCGGAATAATTAAACAAGCTTCGCCAGGCTGGCTTTGATGCGCCGAAAGGCTTCCACCAGCTTGTCATCGGCGGCGGCGGTGCTGAAGCGCATGCACTCCGGTGCGCCAAAAGCATCGCCGGACACGGCCGAAACGTGCGCGTCGTTCAGCAGGTACAGCGCCAGGTCCATGGAGGTGGCAATGGTGTGACCATCGGGCGCGAGACGGCCGAAATAGGCCGAGACTTCGGGGAAAATGTAAAACGCGCCGCTGGGCGTGGGCGTGTTGAAGCCGGGAATGTCCTTCACGATATCCAGCACCAAATCGCGGCGGCGGCGGTAGGCAGCCACCATTTCATCGGCCGAAGACCGGCCGCCGCGCAGGGCCGCCAGCCCTGCCCGCTGGGCAATGGAGCAGGTGCCGGACGTAATCTGGCTCTGCATCTTCTCGCAGGCGGCGGCAATGTCCTGCCGGGCGGCGAGGTAGCCCAGCCGCCAGCCCGTCATGGCGTAGCCTTTCGAGAAGCCGTTGACGGTAATAACCCGTTCTTTTATCTCATCGAAATGGGCCAGGCTGGCGTGCTCACCCACGAAATTGATGTACTCGTAAATCTCGTCGGCTAGGGCGTAGACGTGCGGGTGGCGGGCCAGCACAGCGGCAATTTCGCCCAGCTCCTCGCGGCTGAAAACTGCCCCCGTGGGGTTGCAGGGCGAGGAATACATGATGAGCTTGGTGCGCGGCGTGATGGCGGCTTCGAGTTGCGCGGCCGTCACCTTGTACTCGTTTTCGAGGGTGCCCACCAGCGTTACGGGCACGCCCTCGGCCAGCTTCACCATCTCCTCGTAGCTCACCCAATAGGGCGCGAATACGATGACTTCCTCACCCGGATTGACCAGGCTGAGTACGGCGTTGGCCAGGGCCTGCTTGGCCCCGGTGCTCACCACAATCTGGTTGGGCTGGAAATCGAGCTGGTTGTCACGCTTGAATTTGTCGCAGATGGCCTGCCGCAATTCCGGGATGCCGGGCACCGGCGTGTAGAACGTGTAGCCGTCGTCCAGCGCCTGCTTGGCGGCGTCCTTGATGTACTGCGGGGTCTGGAAATCGGGCTCGCCGAAGCTCAGGTTGATGACGTCGATGCCTTTGGCCATCAGCTCGCGGGCTTTCTTGACCATGGCGATGGTGGCCGATTCGTTCATCGCCAGCAGGCGGTGCGAGAGCGGCGAAACGGGCGCGAGCGTGGCGGTATTGGGCATGATAAGCAACGGTAATT
Source organism: Hymenobacter sp. UYAg731 (assembly GCF_054061335.1). NCBI lineage: Bacteria > Pseudomonadati > Bacteroidota > Cytophagia > Cytophagales > Hymenobacteraceae > Hymenobacter > Hymenobacter sp. UYAg731. The sequence goes on from NZ_JBSSEC010000005.1 coordinate 317,545, forward strand.
GGAAGCGTAAAGCTACGGAAGTGGCAGCGTAACGCTGTAGCGTGGACTCTGCGAGTCCGCGCTTGAACCGTGCAATGCGCGGACTCGCAGAGTCCACGCTACGGCGTTACTGTCCCAGGCGCCGCCAGCAGCGCCAGAGCACGCTCAGGTCGGTGCCCGGCTCGTAGTCTTTGGCGTAGAGCAGCTCCAGCCGCCGGAGCGTGGTTTCGGTGAGCGGAGCCACGGCGTGGGCGGCATCGGCGGGCGAGAGCACGGCGGGCACGGCGCGGGCCGGGCCGTCGAGGTGGCGCAGTCCCACCCAGGTGCGGCGGCCCAGCAGCACGGCCCCGCAGTTGCGCAGGAACCCGGCTTTTTTCGGCTGGAACCAGACCAGTACCGGGCTTAGCGCCAGCAAGCCGGCGCTGGTGAGCAGGTCGAGCAGGCGCTTGGCGCGGGCCTGCTGGGGCTGGTAAAGGTTGAGGGCAATGTCGAGGGTGTAGTAGTCGCCGGGCGAGTCTTTGCTGCTGCTGCCGATGATGTACTGGCTGTCTTCGGGCAGAATTTTATAGGCTACGGGCGGCTCGGCGGGCAGGCCCAGCATCAGGGCGATAATCTGGCTGGCGGGCAGGTCCTTCCCGCAAAATATCAGCTCATTCAGCGCATAGAGCCGGATAATGTCGTCCAGCTGGCGCAATTCGCCCAGCGGCTCGATGAGCGACTGCGTGAGCGAATGGCTGAGTGAATGGTCGGCACCGGAGCCCGGGACGGCGGCGGCTTCCTCCTCCCCCACGCTCACGTAGCCAATCACGCGGGCCGATACCTGGGCGGCGTCCAGCAGCTGACGCACGCGGCGGCTTTCGGGGCCGGAGCCCACGATAGCAATGTTTTTCTGCCGCCGCTCGCTTAGGTGCAGGTTTTTATACTTGATGAAGTGCGTTACCAGCTGCCGGCCCACTAGCGCCGCCACCGCCCAGGCCCCGCCCAGAATTATCAGCGCCTTGGAAAACCGCCAGGCATCCAGAAAATTCGAAGCCGCCGAAATAAGCAGCGTGCCGATGAAGATGCCGCGCACTACCCGCGAGGTCCGCACCGGCTGGTCGTAGCCCCCGCTGAGGTAGGCCGACGTGAGCCAGACCGCGATGTAGGCCGGCACGGCCGCCGCCATGTACTGCGGCGGATACGCGCCCGGCACAAACTTATGGTTATGCTCCCAGTAAGTTTTCAGGAAGTACATGCCGCCCCAAATCAGGCCGGCATCAAGCAGCAGCGGGGCGGCGCGCACGGCCAGGCGCTCGGCCACGGCCGCACCGGCCCGCAGCCAGATGGCCGCGTTGATGAGCAGCGAAAACAGGCCCGCCCGGCCCGGCGCGAAGTGCTTCTGGGCAAAAATTACCATCGCCCGGTAAAACACGAATACGTAGTTTACGCTGGTGCGCTTCGTGCTTTCGCCCTTGTAGTGGATGATGCGGGTGTCGGGGAAATAATAGTTTTTCCAGCCGCCCTGGGTGAGGCGGTACGAGAGGTCGATGTCCTCGCCGTACATGAAATAGTCCTCGTCGAGCAGCCCCACCTGGTCCAGCGCGGCCTTGCGCAGCAGCATGAAGGCCCCACTCAGCACCTCAATCTCGTGGGTTTCATCTTTATCCAGAAAGCCCAGGTGGTAGCGCCCGAAGGTGCGCGACTTCGGGAACACGCCCGCCAGCCCGAACATCTTATAAAACGCCACGGCCGGCGTGGGCAGAGCGCGCTTGCTTTCGGGCAGAAATTTTCCCTGGCCATCCAGCATTTTGATGCCCAGGCCGCCGCAGTTGGGGTGCGCGTCCATGAAATCACAGCAGGCGCGGAAGGTGTCTTCCTCCACCACGGTATCGGGGTTCAGCAGCAGCTGGTACTGGCCGGTGGCGCGGCGCAGGGCCTGGTTGTTGCCTTTGCTGAAGCCCGGGTTGTCGCGGTTGGCAATGAGAATCACCTCCGGAAACCGTGCCCGTACCATCGCCACCGAGCCGTCGGCCGAGTTGTTGTCGACCACGAACACCTCCACCGGCTGCCCCAGTTTCTCCACCGCCCGCCGTACCGAGAGCAGCGCCTGCTCCAGGAAATAGCAGACGTTATAATTAACAATGACGACAGAGAGTTTGACCACGAAGCGCAAAATTAAGCCACGCCGCCCGGCCAGCGGCTACGGGAGCTCCTTTTACCGCTCCGGCCGGAGGACTTGCGGGAACTCCTTTTAACGGTCGGGCCTTCGCCGGAGTGCTTAAAGGAGCTCCTTTGAGGGGTCCAGACTTGACCAGGGTGCTAAAGGGAACTCCTTTAATTGGTACGGACTCGACCGAACAGGAAAAAGGAACATTTTTGGGCAACTGAGTGCAATATTGGCAACAAAAAGCCCCAGTGCTGGGAAGCGCCGGGGCTTTTGCAGTGGCGCGAACTTTTAGTTCGCGTCCCGGAACGAGTCGTTGGCGCGGCGCGGGGACACGAACTAAAAGTTCGCGCTACTGCCCTACCTAGCCTGGCGCAGGCGGTCGACAATACTGCGGCCGAGGGTGATTTCATCGGCGTATTCCAGCTCGCCCCCCATCGGAATGCCCCGGGCAATGGTGCTGATGTGGACGTTGGGCAAATCGCGCAGGCGGCGCGAGAGGTAGAAAGCCGTGGTGTCGCCCTCCATCGTGGGCGAGATGGCGAGAATGACCTCCCGCACTTCCGAATCCTCAACCGAGGCCCGCTCTACCAACGAATCGATGTGCAAATCGGAAGGCCCGATGCCTTCGATGGGCGAAATTACGCCGCCCAGCACATGGTACACGCCCTTGTATTGGCCGGTATTTTCGATGGCGATAACATCGCGCACGTCCGACACCACGCAGACCAGGCTGTGGTCGCGCAACTTGTTGGCGCAGATGCCGCATTCCTCGGCATCGGAGATGCTGTGGCAGGTTTTGCAGTAAGTGATTTCGAAGCGCATCTTGGCCAGGGCCTCGGCCAAGGTGGCCGTGGTGTCCATTTCGGCTTTCAGCAGGTGCAGGGCCAGGCGCAGGGCCGTTTTGCGGCCGATGCCGGGCAGGCGCGACAGCTCGCCGACGGCGTTTTCAATCAGTTTTGAAGGGAACTCCATTCAGTTAAGTAGGATGGATGGCTAAACGACGTCGGCGGCAATGCCACGGTCGTGAATGGCAGTGCAGAGGGGCTCCAACTCCTCGTAGGTGCCGATTTTGACGGCGCACTTGCCCTTGTAGTGGATGAGCAGGGTGCATTGCTCGGCCTGCTCAGGCTGGTGGCCGCACACGTCCATCAGGGTTTTAATGACGTGGTCGAAGGTGTTGATTTCGTCGTTGTACACCACCAGGTTGCGCAGCTCGACTTCTTCTTCGAGCAACAGAACCTCTTCATCGTAATCAGTTTGCGGACGGGTATTCATAAGGCAAATTTACGCAGAAAAGCCCGCGTGAGGCAGCCGTTCATAACCCCAAACCTGGCCATTTCGTTTCGCCAGACCGGGCCGTTTTATCGTAGCGCGAACTTTCAGTTCGCGTCCCCGTCAGAAATCCGAACGACCGCCACCCGAAGCGGGGACACGAACCAAAAGTTCGCGCTACGGCCCCACCTTTGCGTCAGTTCCCTGTTCTTATGCCCGTTCCCTCCGCCGACTTCAAAAAAGCCCTCAAGCGCCTCTCCGAGCCCGAAAAGGAAGCCCTCCTGCTCCGGGCCGTGCGCCGCGACGCCGAGCTCTACGAAACCTTCCGCTTCGAGCTGCTGGCCGATGTGTCCCTGGGCCAGATTCAGGAGGAAACCGCCGACCGCATCCACGAGCTATTTGCCGTAGCCGTAACTGGCCGCCTGCTCAACCGCAGCCTCGTGAAGGCCGTGCGCGCCGGCGTGCAGGAGGCCGCCCGCGCCCGCCGCATCACCAAAAGCAAGCAGCTCGAAATCGACCTGCTGCTCTACATCCTGCGCCAGTGCATCGATAACTACTCCGGCCAGTTCGACAGCGTGTGGGACGGCTTTTACAACGCCACTGCCCGCCTGGCTGCCCGCCTGCCCGCCCTCATTCTCAAAAGCCTGCACGAAGACCTGTGGGTCGAATACCAGTCAGAGTTGGACAAAGTGCTGCGTGAACTGCACGGCCGCAAAAAAAGCCACAACCTGAAATTTGAGCTGCCCCGAAAGTTTGAGATTCCCGAGTAAATAAAAAAAGCCCGCCGAATCCGGCGGGCTTTTTTTATTCGCTGTGAAAACCACAATTAGGCTTTCTTGGCGATTACGTTGAAGGTCAAATCGAACGTGTCGTAGATGGCTTTGTCGCCGATGCTTTCGAAGAACGACTTCGAGCCGTATTTCAGGCCGAACTTGGTGCGGTCGATGGTTACCTTGCCGCTGGCGGCGGCCACGCCGTCTTTCACACCGGCTTTGGCCGGGAAGCTGATGCGCTGCGTCACGCCCTTGATGGTCAGGTCGCCGGCGATGGTCACGTTATCGGCATTGGCGGCGGCACCTTTGATAGGCGTTACGCTGGCAATTTTGAAGGTCGAGGTGGGGTAGGTAGCCACGCCGAAGAAGTCGTCGCTGCTCATGTGGCCCACAAATTTGCCCTGGCTTTCGGCATCTTTGATGTCAGTGGCCACCATGGTTTTCATGTTTACGGTCACGGTGCCGCCCACTATGGAAGTGCCCTTCACGAGCAACTCACCTTCGGAAAACTGCATGGTGCCTACGTGGCCGTGGGTTACGGCTTTGCCTTCCCAGCCCAGGGTGCTCAGCTGCGGCTGCAGCTTGTAAGCGGGGGCAGGAGCTACTGTGGCTACTTTAGGAGCCGAAGCAGCGGAAGTTGCGCCAATGGTGGCAACGGCAAACAGGGCGGGCAAGAGGAATTTTTTCATCTGAAAAAAGGATTTGAAAAAAGGTAAGAAGTGTAATTTGGAGCAAGTGCTACGGCCGGGCCGCAACGAAAAAGCATGCCGGAATCCCGGCGAATTGCATTGTTGAAAAACGGCTTATTCCACCGTGCGCATTTTATCGAGCAGGACGTTTAGCTGGCGCATCTCGTCCTCGTTCAGGGCCATGTTTGCACGGGAATTCAGGATGCCGGTTTCCTCAATCTGGTCGAGCAAGTCCAGCCCGGCTTTGGTGATTCGGATGTCGACGGCGCGGCGGTTGGCCGGGCACACGGTGCGGGTTACTAGTTTTTTTTCTTCGAGGCGGTCCACGATGCGCGAGGCGTTGCTGGTTTTGTCCAGCATGCGGTCGATGAGCAGGGCCACCGTGGCCGGCAACGGGTGCTGCCCACGCAGAATGCGCAGAATATTGAACTGCGGCGAGGTGAGGCCAAACGGCTTAAACGCCGCCGCCTGCCGCAGCTGCAACCAGCCGGACGTGAATATCAGGTTGATAAACGCCTTCTGGTACTCGTCGCGGAAAATGGGCTGTTTGATTTCGTCTTCGATGCGCATGGTAGGCAGTGGAATCGGATGCAAATATAATGTACATACATTTAATGTCACAACATCGTTCTTCTTTTTTTCAAAAATTTTTGTCCCCCTCCCCTCCCGCCCTACCGCCGGGGCTTAAAATCCGTATCCCCGCACATTCACCATTCCCTCTATTGCCATGAATCGTTTCTTCCTGCTTCTTTTCGCTGCCGGCTGCCTGGCCACCGCTCCACGCCTGGCCGCTGCTCAGGCCGGTGGCTTCCCGGTGCAAACCACCAGCCGCACCCAGTTTGTGATGACCAATGGCGAAGTGGTGCGCCGCGAAGGAACCCAGACCCTGCCCCTCACCCAGAACGTGAAGCTGGCCGGCGGGGTGAAAATCAACTACAAAAACGGCATCGTGGAAATGCCCGCCGATAAGATTAGCCCCCAGGGCAAGAAAATAACCCTGCACGAAGGCGATTACGTGAAGCCCGATGGCGGCATTGTTTTCGCCACCCCCGCCAGCGCCGCCGCCGCCCGGGGCGAGGGCACGCCGCCCGCCACGCCGCCCGGCACCAAGTACGAACCCTACGTGCAGCACGGCCCCGGCTTCTCCGACCCCGCCATGCAGGTGTCGTTGCTCAATAAAAAGATTGAGCTGCTAAACCAGAAAATCCAGGTGCTCAGCCAAGGCCAGCCCACCACGCCCAGCACCAAAGCCATCGATGACCAGCTCACGCAACTCGATGCCCAGTTGAATGGTCCTAAATAAGTAGCACAGAAGGGGCCGGGGGCTACGCGGGTCGCAGCAACCCGGCCTGTTCCTGCACCAGACCAAACGGCTCATCCTTGATAATCAAAAAACCATCGAGGTCCAGCACGTCGGCCAGGGCACTGATTTGGAGGGCCGCCGCGATGCCCACGCTGGTTTCTACCATACAGCCGAGCATGGGCAGCAGGCCGTGGGCGCGGGTGCGGCGCAGCAGGTCGATGCCACGCCGGAAGCCGCCGGCCTTCATCAGCTTCACGTTCACGCCGTGAAATTGCTGGGAGATGTCGGCAAAGTCGGCCGCGTCGGTCACCGACTCGTCGGCAATGAGCGGTACGCTGCTGCGGGGGCGCAGGTGGCGGTAGTCGTCGGCCAGGGCGGCGGGCAGGGGCTGCTCCAGCAGCTTCAGGTGCAGGCCGGGCACGGCGACGGCTGCTTCCAGAAAGCGCAGTACGCTGTCGGCATCGGGCCAGGTTTCGTTGCCGTCTACCAGCAGGGCGTGGCCGGGCAGGGCGCGGGCTACTTCGCGCAGCAAATCAAGGCCTTCGGCCTGGTTTACTTTGATTTTCAACAACTTAAAGCGGGCCGCATCCTGCTCTTGCAGAAAGCCAGCCACAGCTCCCGGCTCCATAATGGGCAAAGAAAAGGCCGTGGGCACGGCGGCAGCGGGCGGCGGCACGCCCAGCCACTGCCACACCGGCTGCCCGGCGCAGGCGGCCAGCCACTGCACCAATGCGGATTCGAGGGCAAAGCTCAGGGCGTGCGCCACGGGCTGAGCGGCCAGCAACACATCAAGCTCAGAAAGGGAATGGACTTCGGCCAAGCCAGTGCCCAGCAGGTTGGCAAATTGTTGTTGGAGCAACTCGGGCGACTCGCCGTAACGCACATTAGGCGCGGCCTCGCCGGTGCCCTGCTGGCCGAGGCCGGCTACGCGCACCAGCAGGTTGGTTTTGGTGGTGGAGGCGTTGCGCGAGATTTTCCAGGTGTAGCGCAACAGCAACTGGAGCGGCTGGATGGACCAGATGGGCATGAGCGAAAAGGCAAGGTAGCCGCTGACCCTCATCAGCGGCCACCAAATGTAAGCCCTGTGCTGACTAGCCGACAGGGAAAGTGCTCAGCTCGTCCTGTTTCAGCTTGGCAGTTGCTGATAGGAACCCACGGCTGGTTGGCTGCTATTTCAAACTGTTCAGACTGAGTCGGATTTGGTAAAGAATACGCTCCAAAAGCCGGGTATCTTCGGTGAGAATGTCGGCCTGGGCGCTGATGCGGTTGCGGAACACAATTTTTTTGCCGTAGGTAGTCAGCAGGCCACGGGGCAGTGCCACCTTGGCGAAGAAGCCGTTGCGGGCCGTGGGAATTTCCGACAAATAAGCCACGCGGCCTTCCACCAACCCAAACTCGTTGAAGGGGTAGCCATCGAGCTTTATGAGCACGGCCTGGCCCACTTTCACTTTGCCCAGGTTTTGTTGCGGCACCTGCATCTCGCCGTAGTACGACACTGACGGCCGGCTGATGAAAAACACTTCTTGGTCGGCGCGCACCAACTGACTGGCCTCCAGCACGCCCGAGAAATTCACGCGGCCGGTTTCGGGCGCTACCAGCACGTAGCGGGCCTTCCACTCGTCTACGGCACTACGCAGGGTATTGAGGCTCTGCACGTAGGTATCAGCCTGCTCCTGCTCGGTTTTGGCCAGGTCCAGCAGCTCCTGCTCCTTGGCCCGCTGGTGCGTCAGGTTGTCGAGCCGAATGGCCTCGCCCTGCTTCAGCGGCAATTGCTTGGCCAACTCGCGGCTCTGCTCGCGCCGGAAGTCCGATGCCGCGATTACGCCCTTGCCCGCCAACTTTTGCTGCACCAGCATTTCCTGGTGGGCCAACTGCCAGTCGCGCTCATACAGCCCGTTTTGCTGCGCCAGGTTTTGTTGCCCCAGGCCCAGCGTGGCCAGCTCGGCGCGCAGGAGCCGTTCTTTCTTGGCGAAAAACCCGCCAGCCCGCAAGTTGTACAGCTGCGCGTGGGCTTGGGCAAATACTTGGTACTTGGCCTGCAGCTCGCCAAGTTTGGCGGGGAAATAGGTGGGGCGACGCAGGTGTTGGGTGCGGCTGGCCACGGCACCGGTTCGCGCCAGCGAATCGAGGTAAGTGCCCAAGTGCAGCACTTGCGCGTTATCGGCTGGGTTTTCCAGCAGGGCCAGCATCTGGCCCTTGCGCACGGGGGTTTGGTCCTGCACCAGCACGGCCGTGAGGCGGCTGGTAGCGCGAGCCAGTACCGGCTTGGGGGCATTCACCGCGTTCAGGGCCAGGCGGCAGCGTACCACGGTGGGGTATTTCACCAGCCAGCTCAGCAGCAGCAGCATCGCCAGCAGCAGCAGAAACAGGCCCGTACCCAGGCGTACAAACCAATGGGGCTGCGCGGTGATAATGTCGTCAAGCTCTTCGGAATGCGAGATAATGGGAGCGGCCATAAAAAAAAGTGGGAAAGGCAGTGGGTAATGGCGGGGCGACTGGTGGGCGCTGAGCTAGGCCATAGCCTAGGCATCCAGTTCCAGCTGGTTTTTCACGAGGGCAAAGTATTGGCCTTGCAGCGCCACCAGGTCCTCGTGCGTGCCTTGCTCCACGATGCGGCCCTGCTGCATCACCACAATGTTGTCGGCATGCCGCACGGTACTCAGGCGGTGGGCCACCACCACCACTGTGCGCTCGGCCAAAAACTCGTCCATATTGCGCAGAATGGCGCTTTCGTTGGTGGTATCGAGGGCATTGGTGGCCTCGTCGAGAAACAGGAAGGCGGGGTCTTTGTACACGGCCCGCGCAATGAGCAGGCGCTGCCGCTGCCCCTGGCTCATGCCGTTGCCATCCATGCCAATTTTGGTGTTCAGGCCCAGGGGCAGGGCCTCCACGAAATCGGCAATGCTGGCCACATGCAGCGCGTGCAGCAGCCGCTCTACGTCCGGGTGCTCATCGCCTAAGGCAATGTTGCGGGCAATGGTATCCGAGAAGATAAAGCCATCCTGCATCACCACGCCGCAGGCACCGCGCCAAGCGTGCTGGCTCACGCGGTCCAGCGCGGCGTGGCCCACCTGAATGCGCCCACTCGTAGGGGGGTAAAACCGGAGCAACAACTTGAGCAGCGTAGTTTTGCCGCTGCCGCTGGCCCCTACCACCGCCGTAGTTTTGCCGGCCGGAATGTGCAGTGTAATATCGTGCAGCACGGGCGTCGCCGCCTCACCCGGATAGGCAAAGCTCACATTGGTGAGGGTGAGGGCATGGTTGGCCGGCAGGGTGGGCGTGCTCAGGTCGGAGGCTAATTCCTCGTCGTCAAGCTGCTGAATCTGATTCAGGCGCTCCAGACTGAACTGCGCGTCCTGCCACGTTTCCAAGAACAGAATAATCTGGTCCATGGGCTTATTTAGCTGCCCCAGAATATACTGCACGGTAATCATCGAGCCCAGCGTCAGGTGCCCGTCAATCACGGCTTTAGCGGCCAAAAACGTAATGAGAATGTTCTTCCCTTCGTTCAGAAATACGGCCCCGGCCTTCTGGTATTGCTTCACCGCCAGGCCCTGGTAGTTCAGCTTGAAAAGAGATACTTGAATTTGCTCCCAATCCCAGCGCCGTTGCCGCTCCGAATTGGAAAGCTTCACATCCTGCACGCCCTGAATAAGTTGCACAATAGCCCCTTGGTTGCGCGACTCGGCCCTGAAGCGCTGCACGTTGATGCGCCGCCGGGTGTGCCGAAAAAGCAGCACCCAGAACACGTAGGCCACCGTGCCAACGGCAAACACATAGAATATAGTGGTGTCATACAGGCACAGTACGAGCCCGAAAATGATGATGTTTATCGTCGAAAAAACGGCTTGCAGCGACGTACTGGTTAGAAATAGCTCAATCCGCTCGTGGTCCTTGAACCGCTGCATGATGTCGCCGAACGGGGTCGTGTCGAAGTACGAAATGGGTAGGCGCAGCAGCTTGGACAAAAAGCCCGACAGAATCAGGACGTTGACCCGGGAGCTGATGTGCAGCAAAATCCAGCCCCGAATGAAATCAACGATGTTTTGACTGGTAAACAACGTGACCTGGGCAATAAGAATCAGGTACACGAAATTCAGGTTGTGCGTATTCACCCCGATATCGACTACCGACTGAGCCAGGAAGGGCAAAAACAGCTGTAAGCCGCTGCCCACCACCAAGCCCAGCAGCAGTTGCACCAGCAAGCGCTTGTATTTGAGCAAGTAGGCGAAAGCTTCCCGCAAGCCAGCCTGCTGGCCCGGCTCAGCATCGGTGCGGTCGAGGTAGAACTCGGGCGTAGGTTCCAGCAGCAGCACCGCCCCCCGGTCGGGGGCCTCGGGGTTGGCTCCGAGCCAGCCAGCGGCAAACTCTTCGTAGCTGTAAGTGAGCAGGCCCTTAGTAGGCACGGCCACTTTCACCGAAGGCCGGGCGTGCCGCGTGCCCCGAAAAAACCGACGCTTCTGAAAGCCGTGTACCACTACCAGGTGCCCATCGTCCCAGGTTACTACGCAGGGCAGGGTGGCCTCCGTCGAGAGCTGCGCGAAACTTAGGCGCACCCCCGAAGCCTGAAAGCCAATGCGTTCCGCCGTGTGGCTGATATCGAGCAGCGACCCGGTGCTGCGGCCGGTGTGGCCCTTGGCCCGCAACGCCTGCAAGCTGTACGAGCGGCCATAGAACTTGGCAATCATTCGCAGACAAGCCGGGCCACAATCCGTTGATTCGACAGTTTTGCTAAAAGTAATTGTTGGCAAAGTGGGGTAGATTAAATGAATACTGTGGAATGACTAGTCGGAAGCAGAAACAACAGGCAACCTTTAAGCAGTTTGAAAAATCAATACATTATTAACCAGCATATTGCAAGCTCGTTGACGCTATTGACTGCCACTGTGCGGCAGTCCATGCCAAGGCCATCGGGCAATAATCCTTGTGCGTTGGATAGCAGTGAAAACATGACTGTAAAAAGAAAATGAATAACTTTTTCCCAGTATTATAATTTGGCAAATCTAGGGGATATTTCTGTAATATTACTTAATTCTTACCTTGATATTATTTAATTATTGCAATTTCATGGGTGGCCTTTGGCTCATGCCTGTGGCAGGCACACCTTTACTTTTCAACAGTGCAGGCCAGGCCGCACTGCTTCGCAACTGATTAATAAGTTGATGAGAACCATAATTTACCCGCGAAAGCAAACGAAAAACGCACGCAACCGCCTGCCTCCCGGTTACCAGTAATTGGTGTCGCTGGCCGGATAATGCCGTTCTTTATGGCCTCATTCGGCCCCACCGGCTTATTCAAGTTGCATGATTAAATCTCGTTTACCCCTCGCTGCCCTGGTTTTTTGGCTGATTGCCGGCCTCCTCACCTTTCTGGTTGCCAAAAATCTGGTAGCGCTGCCCCCCGAAACGGCGGTAGCCGCCCGGTGGCTGGCGCTCCTGCTCACGGCCGCCGCCGTGGCTCCCCGCCGCTCCCTCACCCTCTGGATTGTCTTTAGCATGCTGGTCGGCATCGAGTTGGGCCACGATGCGCCCGGCGTAGCCATGAACCTCAAAGTACTGAGCGACGCTTTCTTACGCTTGGTAAAAACCATCATCGCGCCGCTGGTTTTCGCTACGCTGGTGGTGGGCATTGCTGGCCACGCCGACCTCAAGCAAGTGGGCCGCATGGGCCTCAAAGCGCTGGTTTACTTTGAAGTCGTCACCACGTTTGCCCTCTTCATCGGCTTGGCCGCCATCAATTTAACCAAAGCCGGTGTGGGCATCAGCCAGGTCGGGGTAAAGGAAGAAGCCCTCACCGCCGCCGCGCCCCAGACGGCCGCCGACATCATCCTGCACATCTTCCCCGAGAACATTGCCAAATCCGTGGCCGAAGGGCAGGTGCTACAGGTGGTTATTTTCGCCATCATCTTCGCTATCGGCCTGGCCCTCACGCCGGAGCGCCCGCGCCGCGTGATGCTGGAGTTCTGCGAAAGCCTGTCGGAAGTCATGTTCAAGTTCACCAATGTGGTGATGTATTTCGCGCCGCTGGGCGTGGGTGGGGCCCTGGCCTACACGGTGGGCAAAATGGGTTTCGCCCCGCTGCTCAATGCCTTACAGCTGCTGCTCACGCTCTACGGCGCGCTCATCGCCTTCGTGCTGCTGGTGCTGCTGCCGGTGGCCCTGATAGCCCGCCTGCCAATCCGCCGCTTCGTGGCCGCCGTGGCCGAGCCGGTCAGCATCGCCTTCGCCACCACGTCGAGCGAAGCGGCCCTGCCCCGGGCCATGGAAGCCATGGAAAGCATTGGGGTGCCGCGCCGCATTGTGGCATTCGTAATGCCCACGGGCTATTCCTTTAACCTCGACGGTACTACGCTGTATCTTTCCTTGGCGGCGGTATTTGTGGCTCAGGCTGCGGGCGTACCCCTCACCTTCGGCCAGCAGCTGCTCATGGTGTTCACCCTGATGCTTACCAGCAAGGGCGTGGCCGGCGTGCCCCGCGCCTCGCTGGTCATTCTGCTGGCCACGGTGGCCTCGTTCAACCTGCCGGCCTGGCCGGTGTTCATAATCCTGGGCATTGATGCGCTGATGGATATGGCCCGCACGGCCGTAAACGTGCTCGGCAACTGCCTGGCGTCGGCCGTCGTAGCCCGTTGGGAAGGGGAATTTGTGGACGGTTACCAGGGACCCGACCCGGCCGCAATTTCATAATAGAACTTTTTCAATAATAGCCAAGTTGAATAGTCAGCTTTACCGGTTAATTTACGCCTTTTAATGGTTATTTTGAGCCTTTTACCGAACGGATGCCAATTGGTTGATGTAAATCATCTAATTTTACGTCATCCTTTTGCATGCAATTGCTACTGGTTTTACAAAGGTATTTTTTCGTTTTAATATTTGGTTTTTACGATATAAACTTCTACCTTAATCCTATGAAAATCGTTCGTCCTCTCGCATTACTGGCCCTTTCGCCGATGCTGCTGCTGGCTCCGGCTTGCGTATCGGTCAAGTCCATGATGAAAGGCACGCCGTCGGCGGCCATTTCCAAACGCCTGCCCCCACTGGAAATTCTGGCCGACCAAGGCCCGCTGGCGATGAACGATGGTGCGCTGCCCGAGGACCCGCTGAAATTATTTCAACAGGAGTGCCGCGTGAACCTCACCGAGCCCACCGACTCGGCCACGTATGGCTACGCCAAGCTGATAGTGAAGAAGGTGCGGACCCTGCGCACCGGCCGCGCCGTGCAGGGCCTTCAGGTGCTCACGTTCATGATTCCCGCCGTGGTGGGCGTGCCGCTGGAATGGTACAAGACCACGCTGCAGGCTGAAGTGCAGGTGAGCGACGCCGCCGGCAACCTGCTGGGCTCGTACCTCGGCACGGGCACTTCCGAAGTGAAGGTGGCTATGTACCACGGCTACTCGCAGACGACGGCCCCCCGCCTGGCCGATGTGATTGCCCTGCGCAGCGCCATGGCCCAGATTCGGCCCCAGCTCGACACCGCCACCACCCGCCTGCGCCCCCTGCTGATGGCCGGCGGCACCGTGGAAAATCCCACGCTGCCAGCCTCGTCGGTGGTAACGGGTAGCCGCTAAGCCGGTACTGACCCGCGTTTTTTCGCTCTGACTAACACTGACGGCCCGTAGTGCCCCACCTCCCGGTTCCGGGCAATGGGGGCGCTACGGGCCTTATCTTTGGGCTCGCCATGACTTACTTCCTGTCCTCCCGGTTTTCTGCCATCCTGCTTTTGGGCCTCGGGCTGCTGCTGCCCGGCTGCTGCGCCAACAACGTGTGCGACTGCCCCGGCGAAGCCCAGCAGGATACCATTAAGCTGGTTTTTTCGGAGAAAGACTTTGCTACTACCGCCGATATGGCTGACCTCGACACCATTGTGCTTCAGCGTTATCCGTTGGTAATCATCCCGGCCAGCGGCACCAATCCGGGCACCAAGCCCGAAACCGTGACGCTGATTCGCTCAGCGGCCCAGGCCTACGACACGATTTTCATCAACAACAGCACGCCATTCCCCCAAGTGAGCACGGGTAAGCTCGACCAATACCAGTATTATGTGCGCTACTATCCGGCGCTCCCGGCCCCGCGCCGGAAGAGCCCGGCGTTTGCGTTGGTTATTGATAAAGTAGCCCTCCAGGGAAACCTGGATGGCAACGGCTGCTGCACCTGCTACACCAATACGCAGAAGGGCATCACTACGCGCAAGGACAGCACGGCCACCACGGTTCTGACTGCCAATCTCAAGGAGGTGCCCGCCTTTATCATCCACAAATAAGCCCGCCGGGCCCTTGCTTACGTATAGCCACCGCCGCGCTGCAACGTTTGGCGGGGCATTCCTGTTTTAGTCCCTATGGCTGCTGAACCTACTCTTACGGCGGCTCCGGCGGTGCCCGCTGCACCCCGTCCGGCCACCGCGCCCGCTGTTTTCCCGTTTCGGTCGACGCTCAGCCTGGAGCCGTTGATTGCCTACTGGCACGAGCGCGAAAGCGCCAGCAATGCCGGGGTGGCCCTGCTGGCAAAGGCTATTGGCGAGCAGGTGGCCGAGGCGGGGTGGAGCCGGGGCCTTCTCACCGATTATTCGGTGCTGGAATGCAACTGCGACCTCGTGGAAACGCTAATGCTGGCCGTGTTCCCGCCGGCCTCGTTCGGCACCGACATCAGCGGCGTGGTCGCGCCGTTTCAGCGGCGCAGCTTCTACTCCACGCGCCTGTTTGAGGATATAATGCTGAACAAGGACCGCACGGTGAAGCAGCCGCTCAACATCGACATGGCGGCCATGGAGCGGCAGATGGGGCTCATGGCCTACCACCTGATACTGCACCGCCTGTACGGGGCCGAAATGCCGAGCCTGGGCACCATCGTGTTCACCGTGCCCGACTACAAAATCGGGCTGTACCGGCATTACGGGGTCGATTTTAACTCCGATTTTGTGACGGTGAAAGTGGTGGGCGAACTGCCCGTGCTGCTGCCCGAACAGATTGAATTTCTGATTCATAATCGCCACCGGCCGGAATACTGGCACGAGTTATTGCCGCCCGAACACTTCGAGCTGGAAGGATTCAACCTGTTGCAGCTGGTGGATATTACCGACCAGGAAATTCTGTCGGAGCTGAAATACGACCTGCTGGAGCGCGACGTACTGCAAACCCCGGCCCGTTTCGAGCAGATTCAGGAGAAGCTGCGGGTGCTGTTTGCGCAACCGGCTTTGCAGCTGGGCATTGCGGCTTATGACGAGAAAAAGCGGGCTTTCGTGGATTTTGGGCGCAAAATCAACCACAGCTTCCTCACCAAGCAGGTGCAGCACCAGTCGGCCGATGGCAGCTTCCGGCAGATTTATGAGCGGCTGCTGCGGGAGCGGGAACCATTGGTGCTCAAAGATGTAGCCACCGCCGATATTCCGCACGACTTGCGCCATCAGATTATTACGCTGGGCATTAAGTCGGCCATTCTGGCGCTGCTGCCCTATGGCAACGACACGGTGGGCCTGCTGGAACTGGGCACGCCCGACGTGAACGGCCTCGATGAGTTCGACATGGACAAGGTGGCGCAGTTCGTGCCCCTGTTTGCGGTGGCGGTGAAGCGCAACGCCGAGGACCTGCAATCCCGTATTCAGGCCGTGATTCAGGAGAAATTCACGGCCATTCACCCCACCATGGAATGGCGCTTTGCCGACGCGGCCCGCAACCTGCTCACCCAGCTCGATGCCGGCAATCGCACGGCCGAGATGGAGGCCATCGTATTTGAGGACGTGTACCCGCTGCACGGCTCCTGCGATATCCGGGGTAGCAGCACGGTGCGCAACGAGGCCATTCAGGGCGACCTCATCGAGCATCTTACCCTGGCCAATAAAGTCCTGAAAAAGGCCTCCGAATGCCAGCAGCTACCCATTCTGGACGAGCTGAAATTCTACGTCACCAAGAACTTGAAGCGGTTGCGCGACGGCTTGCTTTCTGGCGACGAGGCCAATATTTACGACTCGCTGAAGCGCGAGGTGGAGCCGCTATTTGAATATTTGGCCACGCACACGCCCGAGCTGCGCCCCGTTATCACCAGCTACTGGAGCAATATCGACCCCAAACTCGGCATCCTCTACAAGCGCCGCCAGGACTTTGAAATCAGCGTGACTACGCTCAACGACGCCGTGAGCGACTACCTCGACGAGGAGGAAGAGAAGGCACAGCTGATGTTCCCGCATTACTTCCAGCGGTACAAAACCGATGGCGTGGAGTTCAACATCTACGTGGGTAGCACGCTGGTGCAGGACAAGCCGTTTGACTTGGTTTTCCTCAAAAACCTGCGTCTCTGGCAGTTGCTCACGATGGTGGAAATCACGCGCCGCACCCATGCGCTGAAGGCCACCCTGCCCGTACCGCTGGACACGACGCAGCTTATTCTCATTCATGGCCAGCCGCTTAGCATTCGGTTTCGGCAGGATGAGCGGCAGTTCGACGTGGACGGGGCCTACAACATTCGCTACGAAATCATCAAGAAGCGGATTGACAAAGCCACCGTGCTGGGCACGGGCGAGCGCCTGACTCAGCCCGGCATCCTGGCCCTGGTGTACGCCCAAACCCGGGAGGCCGTGGAATACTACGAGTACATCGACTACCTCCAGGACCGGGGCTTGCTGGAGCCCGGGGTGGAAGAGTTGGAGTTGGAAGAATTGCAGGGCGTAAAAGGCTTGCTGGCCCTGCGGGTGCGGGTGCGGCTGGCCGAATAACGCTTGTAGAACGCCTTTTTAGGCAGGAAGAAGGCGCGTCAGGCCGACGCACTTTCTTCCTGCATCACGGCTTCTTCTTCGCGCCAGAACAACTTCAGACCGGCCCGGAAAACTACCAGCCACGCCGCGCCGCCGGCGAAGCCCGCCAGCACGTCGGTGGCGTAGTGCGCATGCAGATACACCCGCGTAAGGCCAATCAGCCCCGCCCACAGCAGCAGCGGCACTACCCAGCCGGGCCGCTTGAAATGCCGCGCCAACAGCCACGCCAAGCACCCGTAAAACGTGAAGCCCAGCATGGCGTGGCCGCTGGGGAAGCTCAGCCCAAACGTGTGGAGCAGGGCATCGGCGGGCCGGGGGCGGTTGAAATACAGCTTGAGCAACTGGTTGAGCAGCACGCTGCCGGCCATGGCCAGCAGCATTTCCCAGGCCCCGCGCGGGTGGCCGGCCCGGCGTATCAGCCACGGCGCGATGATGCTGGCCGGCAGCAGAAACGGCAGCGCCGCGAAAAACGTGACCACCCGCACCGGCCCGGTCAGGCCCGGGTGCGCCAGCCGCCAGCCATCCACAATGCCCGAGGCCCAGCTGTCGAGCGCCACCGAATGATGCACGAACACTACCCGCGTCAGATAAAAAAACACCGCAAATGCCACGATGAACAGCGCCAGCCCGAACAGCATTTCGACGGTGAGCAGGCCGGCCAAGGCCAGCAAGCGGGAGGTAAACCGGTTCATAGCGGGCAAAAGGCCGGTGAATGGAATGGCCGGCAACTGCTTTCAGTACGATAAATAAAAAAAGCCAGCCCGGTGGGGCTGGCTTTTAAAACGTGCGCTCGGGGAGACTCGAACTCCCACACCTTGCGGAACTGCCGCCTGAAGACAGCGCGTCTACCAATTTCGCCACAAGCGCAAGCTGGGCTAAAAAACCACTCTTCCCGAAGGAGGAATGGCTTTTTGGTGCTGCAAAGATACAGCGCTAGTTTACCGCTACGCAACACATAGGCCGTTTTTTTCAGTTGAGCCGAGGAGTCAAACGGCACCGGCAATTGTTTTTCAGTTACTTGCCAGCCTAATTTTTTTTCCCGCAATCGTTATTTTCTGATGGCCTCACCCCCAACGGCTCCTTATTCTGCCCCCGCCGCCGCCGAAAAGCTGGTTGGCTTTGACCGGGCTGCCTGGTTTTACGATGCGCTGGCGGGCTTGGTGTTCGGGTCGTCGCAGCAGGCCGCCCAGCGGGAGGCGCTGGGCGGCCTGCCGGGCGGTGCCCCGCACGTCCTCATCCTGGGCGGGGGCACGGGCTGGGTGCTGGGCGAAGTGTTGCGGCGGGTGCCGGCGGCCACGGTGCTGTACCTGGAGGCATCGCCCAGGATGCTGGCCCGCGCCCGCGCCCGGCTGGCGCACGAGTTTCCGCAGGCGGCAGAGCAGGTTGAGTTCCGGCACGGCACCCAGGCGGCCCTGCAACCAAGTGAGCAGTTCGGGGCCATCATTACTTTTTTCGTGCTGGACTGCATTCCCTCAGCCGACCTCGGGGCAGCTTTGGCGCAACTGCGCGCGGCCCAATGCCATGGGGCACCGTGGCTGGTGGCTGATTTTTGGCCGGCGCGACGCGGCTGGCGGTACTGGCTGCTCCAGCTTATGTATCTGTTTTTCCGCTTCACTACCGGGCTCCGCGCCCGGCAGATGCCCGACCTGCGCACAGCCTTGGGCCGGCTGGGACTGGCGGCCGGGCACCCGCAGCTTTTTTTTGGCGGAGCGATGGAAGCCCTGATTTTTACGGAAAACCCGGCTACGGCCCAACCTTGATATTTGCTAACACTGTTTCGCGTAGTTGAAACATGATTTTATCATTACCGGGACCCTTTCTCTCAGTGATTACCCTTATTTTATTGTAAATTTTCTGCAACTTTGTATTCCAAATCTTTCGCCACTTTCTATTGCATTACTTGTTTCCTTATTATTTCTGCCCATGAAACACACCGTCGCTACTGCTATCTTATTTTCTTTGGGACTGGGCGCTTTTCAGGTGCAGGCGCAGGTAAAACCCGCCCCGGGCAAACCCCTGCCGGCCAAGGCCGTGCCAATGGCGGCCAGGCCCGCCGTGGCCAAACCGGCTCTTGCTAAACCAGTACCGGCCAAGCCGGCCCCGGTCAGTGCCGCGCCCGTAGCGCCGGCCCCGGCACCAGTCGCGGTGCCGGCCCCGGTGCCAGTGCAGGCCAAGGCAGATACCGGCCCGGCGGTGCGCTACACCATGTCGTTTCCCAACGCGGTACACCACGAGGCCAAGGTGACGGCCACGTTTGCGGGGCTGACCGGTGGCGGGCCACTGCACGTACGCATGGCGCGCAGCTCGCCTGGCCGCTACGCCATCCATGATTTTGCCCGGAATGTGTACTACGTGGTGGCCACGGACGGGGCCAACCACCCCCTGGCCCTGAACCGGCCCGACCCCTACGGCTGGGACGTGATGCCCGCCGCCGATGGCACCGTCATTTTCAGCTACACGCTGTACGGCGACCAGACGGATGGCACCAACGTGGGCATCGAC
This sequence comes from Hymenobacter sp. UYAg731, assembly GCF_054061335.1. NCBI lineage: Bacteria > Pseudomonadati > Bacteroidota > Cytophagia > Cytophagales > Hymenobacteraceae > Hymenobacter > Hymenobacter sp. UYAg731. Next base: position 336,952 of record NZ_JBSSEC010000005.1, read on the forward strand.
CAGCAGCATGCCCACCTCAACCTGCCGGCCGCCCTGTGCTACGCCAGCGGGCTGGAAGGCCGCGCCGCCGAAATCAAGTTCGACCTGCCCGCCACCTGGAAAGTGGCCTCACAGCTGCGCCAGGGCGCTGATAAGGCGGTGTACACGGCTCCCAACATGCAGTACCTGATGGATAGCCCGGTATCGCTGGGCGCGCAGCAGGTGCTGTCGTGGCAGGAAGGCGACCAAACCATCGAACTGGCCACACTGTACATGGGTCCGACATCGGAAATTGACGCCTACGCCAAGAAAATCCAGAAGGTGGTGAAGGAGGAGAAAGCCATTTTTGGCGAATTACCCACCTTCGATTTCTCCCGCTACACCTTCGTGGCCGACTACCTGACCCAGGCCAAAGGCGACGGCATGGAGCACCGCAACTCCACTTCCGTGACCAGCCCGCGCACGCTGAAAGACGAGGACGCGACCAAGAACCTGGGCACCGTGGCCCACGAGTTTTTTCACGCCTGGAACGTGGAGCGCCTGCGTCCGAAAGACTTGGAACCCTTTGATTTCCAGCGCGTCAACATGAGTGACAACCTCTGGTTTGCCGAAGGCTTCACGCAGTATTACGGCCGCTTGGCCCTGCGCCGCGCCAAGCTGATTGAGGACGAGGAGTTTTACGACGACATCAGCCGCTGGGTAAATCTGCGCCAGAACAGCCCCGGCGCACGCTACGCCTCGGCCATTGATATGAGCCGCCAGGCCGCCTACACCGACGGGGCGGGCGGCAGCGCGCCGATGAACCTGGTAAACACCAACTTATCGTACTACGACCAGGGCGCGGGCATCGCGCTGGTACTCGACTTGCAGCTGCGCCAGCACCACCGCTCTTCGCTCGACAAGTTTATGCAGGCCATGTGGCAGCAGTACGGCAAAAAGCAGAGCGGCTACGCCCCCACCAACCCTTACACTACCCGCGACCTGCAGCGGGTGCTGGGCGAGGTGAGCAAGGACACTGTATTTGCCGACCGCTTCTTCCGGCAGTACGTGTATGGCCGCGAGCAGCCGCGCTTCAGCGAAAACCTGCTGGTGGCTGGCCTGGCCGTGATTCCGACCCGCGCCCTGGGCGCGGCCCTGCCCAGCCAGGTAGACTTTGACGAGGAGGGCCGCTGCCTGGTGGCCTATAACACCCAGATTGGCTCGGGCCTGTACAAGGCCGGCATCGACCGGGGCGACCAGCTGGTTGTGCTTGACGGCCAGACTATCAAAAGCTCCGGCGACCTCGACGGCGTGCTACACAAGCACTCGCCCAGCGACGTGGTATTTGTGAAAGTGAAAACCCGGGGCGGCGTGGAGCGCACCACCCAGCTCATCCTCGCCGAAGACCCCAACGTGCAGGTGAAACCCGTGGAATCGGTGGAGAAAATGGTGCTCTCGCCCGCTCAAAAAGTGCTGCGTGAGGCGTGGCTGGCCAGCCAGGCGTCCAACTAGGCAACGTCTATTACAGCATGGCCCCGGCGGGCCGGCGTCGCGTGGAGCGGCCCGGCCCGCCGGGGCTTTTTGCTGCGCGGTGGTTGGGGCCAGTTGATTGGCTAATATCTTTACCTTTGAACGGTTGGTGACAGTTTCTACGCCGTTCAAGCAGCTCCCGCATGCCAGCCATATCCTTTCCCTCACGCTTACTTTCTGTTTCGCCATGGCAATTTTCGATAAGCTCGCCAACGCTGCCAAGGACTTTTTCATTGAGCCTGAGGAGGGGGCAGCCGCTCCCACCACCCCGCCTACCGCGCAGTACGGGGCCGCCGCCCAGCCAGTAGCCGCGCCCATTGCCTCTACTGCAACACCGGCCGCCGCCCCGGCTCCCGGCCAGGCCGAGCAACGCCACCTTGACCACATTGCGGGCCTGCTGGCAGGCGATGGCAAGGACTTCGCGGCCTACGTGAAGATGGTGAAAAGCATGGCCGCCGCCGGCCTGAGCGGCCCCATGCTCTACCAAACCGCCTTCAACGCCTTCGCGGCCGTGAATGGCGGCACCGTGCCGGCCCTGCTGGCCTCGGCCACGCAGTTTGAACAAACGCTGGCCGACGACCGCGCAAAAGTGCTGGCCCGCCACCGCGAGAAAATGGGCGAAGGCGCGGCTCCCGGGGCCGCGCCCGGCCCGGTGGCGCTGCTGATGGTGCAGGAAAAAAAGCTGGCTGCCGACCTCGCCGACCTCACCCGCCAGCTACAGGCCAAGCAACAGCAGCTCCAGCAAACCCAGCAGCAGCTGGGCGAGGAACGCCAGAAAACCCAGACCGCGCTGGCCTCTTATGAGCTGGCCAATGCCGCCGCGATGGCCGACCTGCAAACCCATCACAAAGCCGCCGAAACGTTTCTGAACGCGGCTAAATAAGCTCGTGGCTACGCTTGTGCCTATTCCTTTGCAAGCACCAGATGAAGGGTATGCTACACTTTCCACTCTTTAATTTTTCTGCAAAATGAATACTCCGTTACTTGGCCCGCCCTCGCCCGCCGACGGCCTGCCGTCCTGGCAAAAACCCGAGAAAGGTGCCGCCTGGGTCTTTGTGGCCGGGCTGGCTGGGCTGGGTGTGTATTACTGGGGCAAAATCCTGCCCTTTCTCGTCGATATCGTTTTTAATACCGTGAAGCTGGGCGTGGGGCTGGGAGTACTGTTCGTGCTGTTTCTGCTGGCGACGAATAAGCGGATTCAGACCGGGCTGTGGTACCTGGGGCAGCGCATTTTCCGCACGGCCGCCAGCATTTTTGTCAATACAGACCCCATAGGAATTATGGAGGACTATATTTCGAACACCGAGAAGGAAGCCCGCAATATGGACGCCGAAGTAGGCCACATCGAAGGCGCGAATGAGCTGGTGAAGCGCAAGATGGAAGCCAACACGGCCCAGATGAAAGAGTACCTGGCCCTGGCCGCCTCGGCTACCCGCCAGGGCGAAAAGGACAGCGCCGACAGCTACGCCAGCCGCGCCGCCCAGCTCGAAGACTACAACCGCCGCCTGCAACCCATGGCCACTACCACGGCCAACGTGAGCCTGGTGATGCGCCAGATTCTGAAAGCCGCCCTGCGCCAGATTGATAACAGCAAGTTCAAAGTCAACCTGTTGAAGGACGAATACGCGCTGGTGAAACGTACCAGTTCGGGCATGCGCGCCGCCATGAACATCCTGCGTGGCGACCCCGACAAAAAGTATTTCTTCGACCTGGCCACCGACCGCGTAGCGGAGGACATGGCCCAGCAGCTGGGCCAGATTAAGCAGGCCATGCGCTACTCGCAGGAGTTCGTGAAGGAGATGGACATTCAGAACGGGGTGATGAGCGAAAAGGGCCAACACTTGCTTGACCAGTACCAGAAAGGCGAATTCAACGCCATTATGAACAACGAGTCGCCCGTGCCAATGACGGCCGCCACCACCCGCCAGGCCACTAACGACGCCTACGGCAAGCTGCTCGACTAGTATCTGTCGCTCCGACATGCCAAACTCGCGGCGCGTAACATTGCTCCGGCAAAACCCCTCTCTCACCCACCTTAACTGCAACCACCATGCGGCTCACCTTCGCCAGCAAGGCCATTATCGCGGCCATCATCCTCATCGGCCTATACTTCGGTATCCGCCGCTTCACGGCCACCAATCCGGAGTTGGCCCGTGTGGGCCAGGCCACGCCCGGCACGCCGGTGCCAGTCGATACCATCGTTCATAATAACGGCTCCGAAACACCCGCAACGGCTGCTGGTACCCGGCCGGCCTTCTCCTACGACGCGCCCGCGCCCGTCAACGGCAAGCTGAAGGGCGTGGTGGAGCTGGGAGCCAGCGGCTTCAACTCCTTCATCGTGCGCATCGACCAAAACCGCACCTGGAAGCTCGAAAAAGCGGATTTCGGCAACAGCCTGGTGATGGAGAATATGGCCACCGACGACGATATTCGGCGAGGCCTGAAAACGTATATTGGCCAAATGCTGGACTTTGGCGTGAACGGGCGCGACATCCATTTCGTGGTGAGCTCGGGGGCGCTGAAGGCCGAGGGCACGGGCAAAATCGTGAAAGTGCTGAAGGACCTGCATTACGTGGTTAACACCGTGACGCCCGAGAAGGAAGGCGTGCTGGGCCTGCGCTCGGTGCTGCCGTCCTCGTTCGCCGACCGCGCCTTCGTGGCCGATATTGGCTCGGGCAACACCAAGATTTCGTGGCTTGATGGCAACCAGCCTAAATCGGTGGAAACCTTCGGGGCCAAATACTTCGAGAAAGGCACCGCCGATGCCGCCGTGGCGGCCGAAGTAAAGCAGAAAGCCACCCAGGTGCCAGCCGATTTGCGGGCCACCTGCTTCATCATCGGCGGCGTGCCGTTTGAGATGGCCAAGAAGGTTCGCAAGGGCAAGGAGCGCTACACCGTGCTCGACGCGCCCAGCGCCTACCAACTCGACAACGCCAAGTCGAAAGCTGGCCTGAACATCTACAAATCCATCGCCGATGCTACCGGCTGCCAGCAGTTCGTGTTTGACTGGGATGCCAACTTCACCATCGGCTACCTGCTGACGCTGCCGAAGTAATAGCGCAGTTCATCAATTTGAAAGCGCTCCATCGGTCATCGGTGGGGCGTTTTGCGTGTAGGGACTGGGGTAAGCCCTACCGGGTACGACCCCGCTCCTACCAAAACACTTGGGCCTCCCACTCGTTTCTTTGTCTCCGCAAGCATCCTAGACCCCAAAAATGGCCCAACGCATTTCTTACCTCCGCAACGAGGCCCTGCCTACCGTGCGGCCCGGCTACCCCGGCAACAAGCTGTTCGGGCGCGAATTCGCTAACGGCGAGGAGCTATTCGAGCCCAGTTTTGCCACGGTACTGAAGTGGCAGCTCGCCACCAACCCGCAGAAGGAAGAGAAGAAGCGCGACACCTGGGCTCCGGAAGTGATGGACTGCGCGGCCGCGTTTTCCTCCACCGATGACATGTTGGTGTGGCTGGGCCACTCCTGCTTTCTGCTGCGGGTGGCGGGCGTGTCGCTGCTCTTCGACCCCGTGCTGTTTTCGTCGCTTGGCCTGCGGCACCGCCACCCCCTGCCCTGCCCGCCCGAAGCCATCCGCAGCATCGACTACCTACTGCTCTCGCACGGCCACCGCGACCATCTCGACGAGAAATCCATCAAATTATTGGCAGCCCAGAACCCGCAGATGCGGGTGCTGTCGTCGTTACGCATGGCCCCGCTGCTGCGCGGCATGGTGCCCGGCCTGCCGGTGCAGGAAGCCGGCTGGTGGCAGCAGTACGACCTCGGCCCCGCTTCGCCCCTCGAAATCACCTACCTGCCCGCTGCCCACTGGCACCGCCGCGGCCTGGCCGACCTGAACCAGGTGCTCTGGGGAAGCTTCATGATTCGGGTGCAGGACAAGCTGATTTATTTCGCCGGCGATACGGCCTACGCCGAGCATTTCGAGGCCATCGAGACTCGCTTTGGCCCCATTGATATCGCCCTGATGCCCATCGGGGCCTACAAGCCGGCCTACATGATGGCCAAAAGCCACGTCAACCCCCACGAAGCCGCCAAAGCCGCCAACGTGCTGCGCGCCGGCCACGTCGTGCCCATGCACTACGGCACCTTCGCCCTGGCCGACGAGCCCGCCTCCGAGCCCCTGCGCCAAATCAGGGAAGTGGCGGCCGGCGGCATGTTGCGCGGCGAGTTGCATGCCCCCGCCGTGGGCGAGGTGCTACGCTGGCAGGACTGGGAATAGGTTTTCAGGGTAGGTGGGTAAGAGGGCATGAGTTATTCTAACGACCTTTGCCCCCAATCTACTTTCCCAACTTCTTACCCTCCTACCCACATACCCTCCTTCCCCAGCATACATGTCGCCAACTTTAGTTCTGAGCCTGGTTGCGGGCTACTTCGTCGTCCTCATCATTATTGCCATGCTCACGTCGCGGGGCGCAACCAGCGAAAGCTTCTTCGTGGCCAACCGCAACGCACCCTGGTACATGGTGGCGTTTGCCATGATTGGCACCTCGCTGTCGGGCGTCACCTTCATCTCGGTGCCGGGCAACGTGTACGGCAAAAGCTGGAGCTACCTGGCCGTGGCGCTGGGCTTCGTGGCGGGTTACGTGGTCATCGGCACCGTGCTGCTGCCACTCTACTACCGGCTGCGGCTGGTGAGTATTTACTCGTATCTGGAGCAGCGCTTTGGCTATTGGAGTTACAAAACCGGGGCCTTGTTCTTTTTGATTTCCAGGTCTTTGGGCTCGGCCCTGCGGCTGTACCTGGTGGCGGGCGTGCTGCAATTGGCGGTGTTCGATGCGATGGGCGTGCCATTTGCCGTCACGGTGGTGGTCAGCATCCTGTTCATCTACCTCTACACCTTCAAGGGCGGCTTGAAAACCATTCTCTGGACCGATACCTTCCAGACCCTGGCCATGCTCAGCTGCGTGGCCCTGAGCATCTACTTCATGTCGGATGCGCTGAATTATTCCTTCAAGCAACTTGTCCATTCGGTGCGCGAGAGCCCGATGTCACAGGTGTATTTCTCCGATTTCCGGGACGATAAATTCTTCTGGAAGCAATTTGCCTCGGGCATGTTCATCACCATCGTAATGACCGGCCTTGACCAGGACCTGATGCAGAAAAACCTGAGCTGCCGCAGCCTCGGCGAGGCCCAGAAGAACCTGTTCTGGTTCACGCCCGTCATCGTCTGCGTCAACATCCTGTTCCTCACGCTGGGCGTGCTCATGTACCAGTACGCCGCCGCCCGGGGCCTCAAGCTCACCGAGCTACCCCAGCTGCTCAACCTCAAAGGCACCCTCGACACCGACAAGGTTTTCCCTTTCCTGGCCACCACGCAGTTCTCGCTCACGGCCGGCATCATCTTCATCCTAGGCATCATCGCCGTGACGTATGCTTCGGCCGATTCGGCCCTGACTTCGCTCACCACCTCGTTTTGCATCGACTTTCTCGATATCAAACAATATTCCGAGGCGCAGCAGACGCGGGTGCGGCAACTCACGCACCTGGGCTGGTCGGTGGTGCTCATCGTCATCATCCTCATCTTCCGCGTCCTCAACGAGCAGAGTTTGATTGATGCCGTGTACAAGGCGGCAGGATTCACCTACGGGCCACTTTTGGGACTGTTTGCCTTCGGCATTCTAACCCAGCGCCAGCTGCGCGACCGGCTGGTTCTGCCCACCTGCGTGGCGGCCGTCAGCCTCACGCTGCTCATCGTGTCGCACTCCGTGGAGTGGCTGAACGGCTACAAGTTCGGCTTCGAAATCCTGCTGCTGAACGGGGCTTTGGTGTACCTGGGCCTACTGCTCATCTCGCGCCCCGCCGATGCGGCCGTAGCCCCGGCGAACCTGGCGGCGTAGTCCGGGGTTGAGGTATTTCGGGGCCCGATTCGTCTACCGCTCCACCGACAGGCCGCGCCTGCGCGCATCCGGCCCCGTCTTTGCATTTCGTCGCTTATGAAGATTTTATTCGTTCCCCTCGCGCTGCTGGCCGGCTTTGCCGCCCACGCCCAAACGCCTGCCCCGGCCACCGGCCAGACCATCATCCTGAAGCCCGGCCAGATGCAGGTGCAGCGCAACCCCGCCGCCAACCGCCCCGACCGGGCCCCCGTGTATCCCGGCGGCGAGCAGGCCATGGGCCTGTTCTTCCTTGAGCACATCAACTACCCCGCCGCTGCCAAGGCCGCTGGTACCACTGGCAAGGTGCTGGTGAATGCCACCGTGAACGAGGACGGCAGCACCAGCAACCCGGTAGTGGCCGAGTCGCTCTCGCCCGAGTGCGACGCCGAGGCGCTGCGCGTGGTGGGGATGCTTTCGGGCTGGCAGCCGGCTATGCGACGCGGCCGTCCGTTGCCGGTGCTCGTGCAGCTGCCCGTGCCCTTCGGAGCGGCCGGCGTGATGCACGTAGAGCAGGTGAAACGCCAGCCGGTGCATGGGAAACGCCAGTAGAGCCGCCTACTTGCGTTTTGGCGTCCGCACCGCATGGCTGGTACCGTTCAACGACAGACGCAAATAGGCGGCTCTACGCTTCACCCGCGCCTCATGCCCGGCGGCCGAAATTGCCGCGTTATAATTAGCAGAATTAGATAAGACCCGATGGCCCGTAGTGGAATGAATACCAGCGGCAGCGACGCAACCGCCGACCTGCCCAAACCGAAAGTAAACAAGGAATCCCTCAAGCGCAGCCTGCGGATTTTCCGCTACGTGCTGCCTTACAAGGGCCTGTTTGCGGTGGGCCTGATGATGCTGCTGCTCAGCAGCAGCACGTTTATGGCGTTTCCGTTTCTGGCCGGCAAGCTTATCGACGCGGCCAACCACAAGCCCGTCATCCTGCCCAACGGCATCGAGCTGGGCATCGACCGCATTGCCATCCTGTTGTTCACCATCATCGTATTTCAGGGCTTTTTCTCGTTCGGGCGCATCTGGTTTTTCACGCAGGTGAGCGAGTTCACGGTGCGCGATATCCGCAAGGCGCTCTACGCCAAATTCGTGCAGCTGCCCATCCCCTTCTTCGAGCAAAACCGCGTGGGGGCCATCACCTCACGCATTACCTCCGACGTGGGTCAGATTCAGGACACGTTTTCGCTGACGCTGGCCGAGCTCTTCCGGCAGGTATTTACGCTCGTTATCGGCATCACGGCCATCATGGTGGTGTCGGTGAAGCTCTCGCTGTTTATGCTGCTCACGTTTCCGCCCATCATCCTGGCGGCGGGGCTGTTCGGGCGCAAAATCCGCACCCTGGCCCGCACTACGCAGCAGGAGCTGGCCACCACCAACACCATTGTGGAGGAAACCCTGCAAGCCATCAACTCGGTGAAAGCCTTCACCAACGAGCAGTTCGAGGCCCAGCGCTACGGCTCGGCGCTCGACCGCGTGGTGGCGGCCGCCCTGCGCAGCAATCTGTTTCGGGGCGGCTTCGTGTCGTTCGTCATCATTGGCCTCACCGGCGGTATCATCCTCATTCTGTGGCGCGCCGCCACGCTGGTGTACTCGCCCGGCCCCGACCACCTCGAAGTGAGCCAGCTGCTCACGTTCCTGCTCTACACGGCCTTTATCGGGGCGTCCGTCGCCGGCCTCGGCGAGATGTATGGCAAGGTGCAGAGCACGCTCGGCGCGTCGGAGCGCATCCTCGAAATTCTGGACGAGACGCCCGAGCCCACCCACATCGAGCCGGCCGTGGGGCTCACGCCGGCCCGGATTCAGGGTGACATTCGCTACGAGCATGTGGCCTTCCGCTACCCCACTCGGCCCGATATCGCGGTGCTCAAGGACATCAATTTCCACATCGCAGCGGGCGAGAAAATTGCCCTCGTCGGCCCCAGCGGTGCGGGCAAAAGCACCATTGCCGGCCTGCTGATGCAGTTTTATCCGCTGAGCGGCGGCCGCATCATCGTGGACGGCCACGACGTGCAGGACTACGACCTCACGGCCCTGCGCCACCACATCGGCATCGTGCCACAGGAAACCCTGCTCTTCGGCGGCACCATCCGCGAGAACATCGCCTACGGCAAGCCCGGCGCGAGTGATGCCGAAATCATTGAATCGGCCCAGCGGGCCAATGCCTGGCAGTTCATCCAGGCCTTCCCCGAGGCGCTCGATACGGTGGTGGGCGACCGGGGCATCAAGCTCTCGGGCGGGCAGCGCCAGCGCGTGGCCATTGCCCGCGCCATCCTGAAAAACCCCGCCATCCTGATTCTGGACGAAGCCACGTCCTCGCTCGACAGCGAAAGCGAAAAACTGGTGCAGGGCGCGCTAGATGAGCTGATGGAGCACCGCACTAGCCTCATTATCGCCCACCGCCTGAGCACCATCCGCAAAGTCGATAAAATCCTGGTGATTGACGGTGGCCGCATCGTGGAAGCCGGCACCCACGAGGAGTTGAGCGAGCGCGAAGGTGGGCTGTATGCGAACCTGCTGCGGCTGCAGTTTGAGCTGACGTAAGGTTTTGATTTAGAGACACACGATTACAGCCCTTGCTTCGTTAGATTCGACGAAGTAAGGGCTGTAATTATTTCAGCAGTTGGACTCATGAAAGCAACTACATATGCTAGGTGCCAACAAAAATGGTGCATTGTTTTGCCAAACTTGGCTCCCATTGCCTGCGTTATTTTTTTACTCATAACCCCATTCATCCTTTCGGGTCGACTGAGAATGCCAGCGACGGCTGTTGTTTCCGATGAACAATTGCCCTTTACTCACTGGAAATGTTGCTACGACAGGGAAGCATTTGGCTCTGTTATCGGGCTTAGCCACGAAAACAGGCTTTCCTTTTCGATGCCTGAGAGCCCTAAAGAATTTCAAGGAACTGTAATTGCCCGAGTGGCTGCCTTGCATGAAATACGATTCACACCCGCACAAATCACTAGTTTAGAGGACCTGCCTTTCTTGGCTACAGATGTTCAACAACTTCCCAAATTTCTTGCTTTGCCTGATTTACAACGCGAGAAGCTGACTCGGATGGGCAAATTCGGCACTCTTAGCAAAACGCAGTTATCGGAATGCATAGTCGCAGCTAGGCAAGTGATGAAAGAGCACCACCAATCTTATTACATCGGCATTAAGATTGATTCTGAAACCAATATGTCTCATGCTTTTTCGTTGACTGATTTATTGGCAACGCAGAATATTCATCGATTTCATTTGAATACGCAAGTTGAGCCTTGGCAAAAAGATGAAATACAAATCCGAGGCTATTGACTTCAGTCACCCCCAAAACCCGCGCCCCAAGCGCGGGTTTCGTATTTTTACCCCCACAACAATATCATTCACCCTCTCCTTCTCTGATGAGCAAGCACTTCGCATCTTTCTCCGTCGCTGTTGCAGCGGCCGCTACCCTGCTGGCTGCTCCGGCCGCCCATGCCCAGATTGCCACGCCCCAGCCCAGCCCCAAAAGTACCGTCACGCAGCGCGTGGGCCTTACGGATATCACCATCGTGTACTCGCGGCCGGGCGTTAAGGCCCGCAACATTTTCGGCACGGTGGTGCCGTTTGGCAAGCGCTGGCGCACGGGTGCCAATGCCACCACCAGCATCAAGTTCTCGGATGATGTAATGATTGAGGGCAAGAAAGTGGCTGCCGGCGAGTATGGCCTCTACACCATCCCGAACAAGACGGAGTGGCTGGTGGTGCTTAACAAAAGCCTCAAGCAGGGCGCAGACGTGGACGGTTTCAAGGACGACCAGGACGTGGCCCGCTTCACCATCAAGCCCTACAAGGTGGCCAGCAAGGTCGAAACCTTCACCATCAACTTCACCGACATTACCCCCGCCACCGCCAACGTGGCCATGGAGTGGGAAATGACCGGCGCTAAATTCAAGGTAACCGCCGACGTGGACACCAAGGTAATGGCCCAGATTGACGAGAAAATCACCAAAGCCGCCACCCCCGCCCCCGCCGACCTGGCCTCGGCCGCCGTGTACTACCTCGACAACAACAAGGACCTGAAGCAGGCTTTGGCCTGGATGGAGAAAGCCAACGCCGCCGAGCCCACCAAGTTCTGGAACCTGAACACAGAAGCCAAAATCCGCCTCAAAATGAAGGACTACGCCGGCGCTACGAAGGCGGCCGAAGCTTCTAAAAAAGCTGCTTTGGCCGCCACGCCGCCGAACGGCGAGTACGTGAAGATGAACGAGGAGCTGATGACAGAAGCCAAGAAGATGGGCAAATAATTTTCAGTTAAAAGTTAAGAATTAAAAGTTAAAATGCCCGCCTGAATCGTCAGGCGGGCATTTTAACTTTTAATTCTTAACTCAATTAAGGCAACACCTTCAGCACGAGCTGCGAGGCGTGGGCGGGCGAATGGTACAGCCGGTGCGTGGCGGCCTGGAAATCGGCCTCGGCGGCGTTGTAGATGTTGTCGACGTACTTCTGCGGGTTGCGGTCGACGAGCGGGAACCAGGTGCTTTGCACCTGCACCATGAGGCGGTGGCCGGGCCGGAAGGTGTGCATCAGGTCCTGGACGGTGAAGGGCACGGCGGTGACCTGGCCGGGCGTGAAGGGCTCCGGCTTGCTGAAGCTGTTGCGGAAGCGGCCGCGCATCACCTCAGAGCGCACCAGCTGCTGGTAGCCGCCGAGATGCACGTTGGGCAGGTTGCGCGGGTTGTCGGGGGTGTTGTCGGGGTACACGTCGATGATTTTCACGACCCAGTCGGCATCGGAGCCGGTGGTGGCCACTTGCAGCAGCGCCTGGATGGGGCCGGCCAGGGTGAGCGGGGCGGTGAGCACGTCGGTCTGGTAGGTGAGCACGTCGGGGCGGCGGCTGGCGAAGCGCTGGTCGTCGGTCATGTACTCGCGGGTCATGCCCGTGGCGGTGGTTTCGGTAAAGGGCACGGGGTGGGCCGGGTCGCTCAGAAACTGGTCAAAATCGGAGCCGGCAGCGGCGGGCTCAAAGCTGATTTTACCGCCCGGCTGAAAGTAGAGCGTACGGTCCCGCGTCTGTTTGGGCGGCCAGGCGTCGAAGGTGCGCCACTGGTTGGTGCCCCCCTCGAACACGGTGGCTTCGGGCAGGTTCGCAATGGCCGCGCCAGGGTTGGCATCTTTGAGGTAGGATTTAAAGAACGGGGCTTCGATGTGCTGCTGGTACCACAGCGAAGGCGAAGGGCCGTAGGCCACGTTGCCCACCTGCTCGCCGGTGGTGCCGGCCCAGCCACCATGCACCCACGGCCCCCACACGAAGCGGTTGCTGAGGCCGGGGTTCTGCTTTTCGATGGCGGCATAGGTGTGCAGGGTGCCAAACAGGTCTTCCGCGTCGTTGAAGCCGCCCACCGTGAGCACCGCCGCCTTGAGGTCGTGCAGGTGCGGGCGCGGGTCGCGGGCCTGCCAGAACGCGTCGTAGTTGGGGTGCTGCACCAGGTCGTTCCAATGCTTGTACTGGCCGTGGAACTGGGTTGCATCCACGTTTTTCAGCGGGCCCAGCTGCTGGTAAAAGGCGTAGCCGTCGGGGGTGCCCATCTGGGGACCGTCGGGGTAGTGGGCCAGCGGCTGCGGACGGGGCTGGCCAAAATTGGCCCAGAAGCTCATCACGCCCGTGAGAAAAAACGCGCCATTGTGGTGGTCATCGTCCCAGAACCAGTCCGTGACCGGGGCCTGGGGGCTGGCTGCTTTCAGGGCCGGGTGACGGCTCAGCAGGCCGGCGGTGGTGTAGAAACCGGGGTATGAGATGCCCCACTGGCCCACGCGGCCATTGTTTCTGGGACCTTTCCTGGTCAGAAACTCGATGGTATCGAAGGTATCGGTGCCTTCGTCAATATCCTTACTGGTGGCGTGTCGCTCAGTGGCGGGCCGCACGTCCTCAAACACGCCCTCCGAGAGGTAGCGCCCGCGCACGTCCTGAATGACAAAAATGTAGCCTTCGCGCAGCATAAACCCATTCTGCGCGATGCGCAGGCGGTATTTGGCCGGCCCGTACGGCCCCGCCGAGTAGGGCGTGCGGTTCAGCATGAGGGGGTAGCGCACCCGGTCGGCATCGGTGGGCGCGTACACCACGGTGTAGAGTTTTACCCCGTCGCGCATCGGGATTCGCAGCTCCTGCTTGGTGTAGTGCTGGCGGGCGTAGAGCGTATCGGCGAAGAAGCTGGCCCGAAACTGCGCGTCGCTCACGCGCTGGGTGTCGGGCGGCAGCGTCAGCGACTGCGCCCGGGCGGGGGCCGCCAGGCCCACGGCCAGCAGGCCACTAATCAGCAAGGAGATTTTCACAGACAAAAGGGGAATGGGTGAGGATAACGAACGCCCAAAGTAGCGACTCGCCGCGTATTCATCGGCCGGCCGCATCCAATACCCGCTTATCCGGCAAACGTTACGGCCTTCCCCGCACTCCCTCAGGACAAGGGAACCAGTCGCGCCGGCCGCGTAACCGCACTACCGGCCCGTTACGCGCACCCCAGGCCCGGCCCCTTTTTTTGGCCCTACCGGGAGCCCCGCCCCTGCATCTGGAGCAGGCGCTTCACGTTATCTACCTCAATTTCATCGGGCTGGGTTCTGAGCACGCGGCGCAGGTCCTTGGGCGAGCGGCCACCGAACACCACTACCTTGAAACCGGCGGCGTGGGCCTGGGCGCTCTGCTCAGGTGTTACGCGGTCGGCATCGAGCACCACGGTATGCACCTTCTCCGCTTGGGCCGTTTTCAGGCCGACGGCGAATTCATCGGAGGCAATTTCGAGGCCGACCCGCACGCCCGGCATGGCGGCGCGGGCCAGCCGCACGGTGGCCCCTTCCTGGGTGATGAACAGCACCTTATCGAGCGGCGCGTGGTTCCGAACCAGGGTGCGGGCAATCTGGCGCACCAGTAGCGGGGTGCGGTCTTGCTGGTGGCCGGTGGGCAGGCACTGGTCGTCCTCGTGCAAATCGAGGTGGATGAAGGGGAAGCTGGGCCAGCGGTTGAGGCGGGCCAGCAGGGTATCGAAGGTGATGGGCCGCTCCTTCTGGATGAGGTCGTAGGGGAAGCCACCCTGGTAGCGCAGCCGGGTGATTTCGGCGGCGGTACGCTCACTCACGCAGCCGGTGCCGGTGCTGCCGTCCTGCAAATGCTGGTCGTGGTAGAGCATCACCACGCTGTCGCGGCTCATTTGCAGGTCGATTTCCACGCCGTCGGCCCCGCGTAGCAGCGCCCGCCGGATGCCGCGCCAGCTGCTGGGCGGCCGGTAGTTGAACGGGCTGATGGGTGTAAAAAAGCCGGAGCCCGCGTGGCCCAGCACCACCAGCTTCGGGTTGGCTACGGGCTTGGTGGCGGTGCAGGCCGCCAGCGTTGTTAACAGATAAAAAGCCAGCGCAACGGCGGGGAGTAAGCGGTATTTTCTCATGCAAAAGCGAAAGCCGGCACGCGCCGGTTGGGGCCTGAACGGGAATAGGCAATGGGGGTTGTAGAGACGCAATATTTTGCGTCTCTACGTGCGCGCCGTTCAAAGGAGACGTTCAACGACGAGACGCAAAATATTGCGTTTCTACACCGCCTGCATCCTGCGTGGTCTATCCAGTAGCCCGAACAAAAACGTGAGCGCCACCACCAGCCAGATGGAAAACCACACGTCGCTCAAATAATGCGCGCCCAGCACCAGCCGGCCCAGCGCGATGAGCCCCGGCAGCACCAGCAGCGGCCCCCGATACTTCGGGAAAGCCACCGCCAGCGGCCAGCACAAGCTGAAATAAGTAGCCGTGTGCGTGGACGGAAACGAGTCGTTGTGCGGGCCGGTGGCCCACAGGCCCGTGCCCTCGTAGCCGGCCCCAAACAGCACTTCGGGCCGCAGGCGGTGTACCGTGCCTTTTAGCACGTTGGCCAGCACCATACTGAACTCGTGGGTGAGCAGCAGGATGAGGAAGATGGTAGCACCGCGCCGTTTCAGGGCGTAGCGACCGATGGCAAAGGCCAGTCCCAGCGCCAGAAAGATGATGGGCAGGCCCACTACGTGCGTCATGAGCGCATCGTGAATGCGGTCGGCGGTGGCAGTGAGGGCGGCGAAGAACGGGACCGCCCCGCCGAAGTGCCCGTGGATGAACCGCGCCAGCGGCTGGTCGCCGAATAGTATCAGCAAGGCGCAGGCGGGCAGCGTGAGGGCCGTGAAAAGCAGGAACTGGCGAAGCGTCATGAATTGTAGCGCGGACGTTGTAGTCCGCGAGTCCAAACGGCGCGGGCCAAAACAAGTTTTCCTTTCCCATTACTCGCGGACTACAAAGTCCGCGCTACATTTCTATCCCAGCGCCTGGTTCAGGGCGATGATGGCCGTTTTGTAATCCTCGCGGCCCACGATGAACTGGATGTTCACCTTGCGCAGCGCAAAGCCCGCGCTGCGGATATTAATTCCAGCATCGGCCAAGGACCCGGCGGCGCGGGCCAGCAGGCCGGGCTCGTCGATGTTGGAGCCGATGAGGCAGACCAGGGCGGCCAGCTGCACGGTCACGTTCTCGTATTTGGCTTCGAGGGCGGCTACGAGCTGCGGCCGGAGGTCCTTTTCCCAGATGAGCAGCGAGATGCTGTTGGCGCTGGTGGCCTTGAAGATGTAGCTCACGCCGAGGTCGAAAAACACCTGCATCAGCGTCAGGTCGAAACCGGCCGCGCCCACCATCAGCGGGTCGTGAATGTCGATGATGACGACTTTATCGGTGCCGGTGATGACTTCGATGCGCTTGGTGGGCGAGATGTAGTCGCGGGTGATGAGCGTGCCGGGATGCTCGGGCTCGAAAGTGTTTTTGATGCGCAGGTCGATGGCGTTTATCTCCAGCGGCTTCGAGGCTTTGGGGTGGATGGCCTCCATGCCCACGTCGGCGAGCTGGTCGGCCACGTCGTAGTTGGTGAAGCCGATGGGGTGGCACTGGTCCACGCCCACCAGATTAGGGTCGGCCGAGCTGAGGTGGTATTCTTTGTGAATAATGGCCTCCTGGGGCCGCACGGCCACGGCAATCTTGCTGAAGGTGACTTCCGAATAGCCCCTATCAAACTCCCGCATAATGCCCTCGGTACCTTTGGTGTAGCCGGTGGCAATGCAGATGGTGCGCAGGAAGTCAATGTCCGTAAACGCCTGCCGGATGCGCTCGTCAATGGTTAGCGGCTGGGCGTCGTCGAAGCCGCTGAGGTCGACCAGGGTGGCGTGTACGCCCCGGTTTTGCAGGATATTCACGGAGTTGAAGGCCGAGTGGGCCTCCCCGATGGAGGCCAGGATTTCGCGGGCGGCTTGCAGGATGTTCACGCTGTTGACATAGCCGGAGGCCAGCACGTTCACGAGGCTTTCGAGGTAGGTCTGGGCCTGGTCGATGCGCTGCTGAATGAAGGCATCGGCCACGGCCAAATCCAGGCCCAGCGGCTCGTACTGCTGGTTCAGCTCCTTGAGCTGGGCGGCTACGTCTTGCAGCGGCTGGCTGAATTCCTGGCCCTGGGTGATGTGGTGGTACACGCCGGGTGCGCCGGTTTTCTTATTCTCCAGCAGCCAGTTGGTGACGTTGGCATAGGCCGACACCACAAAAATGCGGTTGTACAGCTTCTGGCCCTCGCGGCCGTGGAAGATGATGTTGTCGAGCACATCGGCGAAGGCGGTCATCGAGGTGCCGCCGATTTTTTCTACTGTGAGCACGATAATGAAAAATAGGGAAGCGGCAAAAGTAGTGTGCTACTTGCCGTGAGGCGGGGTTTCCGCGAAGATGTCGGCCCAATCCAGCTCCAACCCCGGCAGAGTGCGGCACGGAATGGAACCCGGACTGGCATATTCGCCCACCAAGCGGTAGCGGGCGGTGACTTCGTCGAGCACAAAAACGGAAATGTCGTTTTCCTGCGGCAGCACTATCCAGTATTCGCCCACGCCGGCCTCTTCGTAGAGGTCGAATTTGTCTTTCCAGTCGCGGGCCGCGGTGCGGGGCGATACCACTTCAATTATCAAATCGGGCGCGCCGAGGCAGCCGCGCGATTCTATCTTGGCCGGGTCACAGATAACGCAGAGGTCGGGCTGCACCACGGTGTAGATGGCCGCATCGGCGGTGGTGCCGGCTTTGGGCAGGCGCACATCGTAGGGGGCCACGCGCACCTGGCAGGGCTGCCTATATAGGTGGTTTGCCAGCCGACGATAAAGCTCGCCCACTAAAGCCTGATGGGCATCGGTGGGCGCGCTCATGCGGCGCATGATTTTGCCACGCAGCAACTCTACCAGCTCGGTGAACTGCCAGCTGAGGTAATCGGCGTAGGAATAGGAGCCGTTCGGGTCGAGCTGGTCGAGGGAGGTGATGGGTGCAGACATACCGTAAAAATACGTTTGATGGTTCGGAAAGATGGGGCGAAACGTAAGCTATTGCACCGGCTCCTTCCCGTAGGAAATCATGTTCGTGATAATCCGGTACGCGCCCGGTACGCCCGCCGGCAGCTCCCGAAACAGCGACAAACCGGTGTAGATGTAGTGCCCCTTGCCATAGTCCGTCACCAGAATGGCGCTTTCCTTGGCCGGCTCGCCGGGGTCGCTGCTCGAAATGACGGTCTGGTATTTCGGGTCCCATTTCGAGGGGTAGTAGAGGCCCTGCTCCTGCACCCAGCCTTTGAAATCATCGGCCGTAATCTTGTTCGGGGCGGCCAGCAGCGGGTGCTTCGAGAGCGTGACGGGGGCGTCTTCCACGGTCACCCGGTCGGAGGAAAGCGTCATCGGGTAGGGACCGATTTCGGGTAGCACGGTACCGCGGTTCACCACGTACTGCACCACCACGTTGCCGCCGGCTTCGATGTATTTGAGGATTTCGGCCTGCTTGGTTTTCAGGGCGTCGACGGTGTTGTAGGCGCGGATGCCGACCACGAGGGCATCGAAACTCTTGAGGCGGGCGGCGGTGAGGTCCTCGGGTTTCACCAGCGTTACCGAGTAGCCGATTTGGCGCAGGGCGTCGGGCACTTCGTCGCCGGCGCCCATGAGGTAGGCCACGTTCTGGCCGCGCCGCTTCAGGTCGAGCTTCACCAGCGGGGCCACGGCTTCGGGGAAGAGGAACTGCGTGGGGATGTGCGGGTACTCAATCTTCTGGATGCCGCGGGCGTAGGCCTGGCCGGCCACGGTGGCGGTGGCGCGCAGCTCGGCGCGGCCGGGCGCGGCGCCGGCCAGGGGCTGCACCTGGAAGTTCACGGTCAGCTCCTCGTCTTTGGCAGCGAGGGCGAAGGGGACGGTGGCGGGCTCGCACTTCCAGCCGGCGGGCAGGGCCAGGGCCAGGCTGCCGCTCACCCCGGCGCGCCCGGCCCGCAGCGTGACGGGCACGGTCTTGGGCTGGGCATCGGCGAAGACGTAGGAACGGGCGGGCGGCAGGTTCACCAGCACGGGCGGCACCACGGCCAGCGGCTGGTAGAGTTCGCCCAGCACGGGGTCGGTGTGCTTGTATTGAACGGGGACCATGAATTCAATTAACCCTTCCTGAATTTTAGCGCTTACATAAACGCTTGGCAAAGGCGGGTTTTCAGGTAGACCTACCAATTGCTGCTGCTCGATATTTTCGCCTGACCCAGGAATTTGCTCGAAGCCGTGTCGCCCAAATGCATATACCGTTGACGGCGAACTCCCATTCGGAATTTGCTTGGGCAACTTATACATGCCCACACTTGGCACCTCCCGGAGCCAATAAGGCTGCGAGTTCTGGACCGTATTTGACACATTAATCGACACTGGCAGCGAAAGCAACTGACCAGCAGCAAGCGTTTTATTTATTAAGGTATCGAGTTTGAAACCGTAGATATTTAAGCTCTGAACTTGAATAGCTATTGGTGAGCGGTTCACCATAGTTAATGTCACAGGAAGTTTCTGTCCCGAAGCAACAATGGCAGCAGAAGCATTTGCTTCAATGTAAAGCCCAAGGCACGCTTTAATTAGGTCGTTTATTTCAGCCAGCTTTTCCTTGTGATAAAAGCTGAATCTGCTGGGGCCTTGAATGTCTCGCGCAGTTGTAAAAACCTCCCGCACCCCTAGCAGCCCCGCCACGCTGGCGCTGGGGTTGCTCGCGTCATACTTGCGAATCACCTCCTCGATGAGTTTGCCCACGGCCGCGCCGCCAGGCACCCGGTTCCAGGTCTGGTCCACGCCTTCGAACAGGTCTTTGGTGGCTTTGTCGCCTTTCACGGGCTGGAAATACTCCAGCGCCTCGCCCCGCTGGGCGGCCGAGCCGAAGCCCTGGCTGCGGTGGTTGCTGCGGCTGCGGGCCGCGATTTCGCCGTAGCTCTGGCCCAGCAGGGGGTTGTAGCCGCCCGCGTCGAGCTTGAGGTAGCCGTCCATGTTTTCGCCGGGCTTCACGAAGAAGCTGCCGGTGTTCCAGAATAGCCGCTTGGGCTGCCAGGCTTGCACGTACTGGAGCTGTTCGGGGAAGCGCTTGGGGTCGCCGGCGGCGTCGAAGGCTTCGGCGGCGAGGATGGCGCTGGCCTGGTGGTGGCCGTGGCCGGCGCGGGCATCGGGCGGGAAGCGGGTGATGAGCACGTCGGGCCGGCGCTGGCGAATGACCCACACCATGTCGGCGAGCACCTGCTCCTTGTCCCAGATGCGAAAGGTTTCGTCGGAGGTTTTCGAGAAGCCGAAGTCGTTGGCGCGGGTGAAGAACTGCCGGCCGCCGTCGAGCCGCCGGGCCGCCAGCAGCTCCTGGGTGCGAATCACGCCGAGGCCTTCGCGCAGCTCGGGGCCGATGAGGTTCTGGCCGCCGTCGCCGCGGGTGCAGCTCAGGTAGCTGGTTTCGAGCAGGCGCTCGTTGGCCATGTAGGCAATGAGGCGAGTGTTTTCGTCGTCGGGGTGGGCAGCGATGTACATCACCGAGCCGAGGACGTTGAGCTTCTTGAGGCCCAGCAGGATTTCGGAGGAAGTGTAGGTTTTGGGGGTTTGGGCCAGGGCCACCAGGGGCAGCAGCAGCGCCGCGAGCAGCGGGCGGAGGGAACGAATCATGCGCGGGAAACCGGGTTTGAGGCCGTGAAGTTACCCGCCGAATGGTCGTCGCCCGCGCCGCCCGCCGGTCAGACCGCCCTAGGCGGTCTGACCGGTTGAAGCGAGAACGATTGGGAATGCGCGGGCTTGCTATATTTCGTGGTATGTTTCCTGACGACAACCGGTCAGACTGCCTAGGGCGGTCTGACCGGAGGACGACACCTTACTTCTACCAATCCATGCACTACGAGGCCGATTCGCTCTACCACGTTTACAATCGGGGCAACAATGGGCAGCAACTATTTTTCAGGCCGAGCACTACCATCATTTCCTGCGGCTGGTGCGGCAGCATATTGCCCCGCAGGCAAACTTGTTGGCCTATTGCCTGATGCCAAATCACTTTCACCTGCTGCTGCAACCCACGCTGGCCGGCACGCTGCCCACGCCCGGCTCGGCCAGCACCACTACGCAGCCGCTGTCGCGTGGCATCGCCCGGCTGCTCAGCACCTACGGGCAGGGCCTGAATCAGGAATTGGGCCGGCAGGGCGGCGTGTTTCAGCCTAAAACCAAGGGCAAGCTGCTTGATGGGCCATTTTGCGAAGCCGACTACCCGGCCGTTTGCTTTCATTACCTGCATCAGAATCCGGTGCGCGCCGGCCTCGCCGATTCGTTGGCGGACTGGCCGTATTCGTCTTACCGCGACTACGCGGGTTTGCATAGCGGCACGCTCTGCCAGCGCGAGTTGGGGCATTTGCTACTGGCATTGCCTATCACCCCAATGGAATTCGCACGAGAATCAGCCATGCTGATTGACCCGGCGCGGATGCACGGCCGTTAGCAGTCGCCCATTGGTCTGACCGCCCTAGGCGGTCTGACCGGTTGAAGTATGCACGTTTTAATAGAACACCGACATTACCCTAACGATGACGCCCTCCCCTTCAACCAGTCAGACCGCCTAGGGCGGTCAGACCGGCGGGCGGCGCGCAACATTGGGCGGGGCGGGCACGTCTTTGCCCTGGCTGAACTTCATTTGTGTAAAAATCGGTTTACCACCCACACCGGCCGCCCCAGCGGCCCCCTTGCTCTATTTATGACAATTCTTCCCTTCCGCCGCTGGTCGCTTTCGCTGGCCCTGCTGGCGCTGCCGGTTCTGGCCCAGGCCCAGGCGGTGAATGCCCCCGCCACCGCTCCCACCACCCCGGCCGGCGACCAAAGCGCCGCCCAGTGGTACCTCAAAGACCCGCAGCTCGACAACGTGCCCGGCGTGGGAGCCAACCGCGCCTACTCGGAAATCCTCAAAAACCTGGTTCCGACCCCCGTTATCGTGGCCGTGATTGACTCCGGGATTGATACGGCGCACGTCGACCTCAAGCCCGTGCTGTGGGTGAACCGGGGCGAAATCCCCGGCAACGGCATCGACGACGATAAGAACGGCTACATTGATGACGTACACGGCTGGAACTTCCTCGGCGCGCCCGACGGCCGCAACGTGAACGCCGAAACCCTGGAAATGACGCGCATCGTGGCCGCCGGCCGCAAGCGCTTCAAGGGCATCACCGCCAAAACCGTGAAGCCGGCCGATAAGGCGGCCTATGCGCTGTATCAGAAGGCGGAGAAAGCTTATTCGGGCCGCCTCAAGGAGGAAACCGAGCGCAGCAAGCAGGTGGAAGACATGAGCGGCCCGCTGACCCAGATGGTGACCAACATGAAGCAGGCCCTGGGCACCGACAAGCTCGACACCACCGCCCTCAAAAACGCCAACACCAGCGACCCCAACCTGAAACGCGCCGTGGCCGGCATGCTCGACATGATGCGCCAGACCGGTGCCGCCGATGCCGATGCTTTGCTGAAAGAGCTGAACGAAGGCGTGAAGCAGGAGCGCAGCATGCTGGACAATTCGCTGAACCTGGACTTCAATCCCCGCGCCGACATCATCAAAGACAACCCGGAGGACGTGAGCCAGCGCTTCTACGGCAACAACGACCTCCACGGCCCCGACCCCCTGCACGGCACCCACGTCTCGGGCATCATCGCGGCGGTGCGCACCAATAACCTCGGCATCCAGGGCCTCGCGCCCGACCCGGTGCGCATCATGATGGTGCGGGCCGTGCCCGACGGCGACGAGCGCGACAAGGACATCGCCAATGCCATCCGCTACGCCGTGGACAACGGCGCGCAGATTATCAACATGAGCTTCGGCAAGGAATTCTCGCCCCAGCGCCCCGCCGTGGAAGCCGCCTACAAGTACGCCGCCCAGAAAGGCGTGCTCCTAGTACACGCCGCCGGCAACGAAAACCACAACCTCGACGTGGCCGACAACTACCCCGCCTCGTTCTACCTCAACAACACCGCCATCCCCAACCTGCTCACCGTGGGCGCGTCCGGCCCGAAGGACAACGTGAACCTGACCGCCGATTTCTCGAACTACAGCAAGAAAGGCGTGGATGTATTTGCGCCCGGCGTGGGCATCTTCAGCACGCTGCCCGGCAGCACCTACGGCAACGAAAGCGGCACCAGCATGGCCTCGCCCGTCACGGCCGGCGTGGCGGCGGTGCTGAAATCGTACTTCCCCAAGCTCACGGCTACGGATTTGAAGCGCATCATCATGCAGTCGGCCCAGGTGCATCACACCAAAGTCCAGACGCCTGGCACCGATAAGCAGGTCGATTTCTCGACCCTATCCGTAACCGGCGGCGTGGTGGATATGTACGAGGCGGTGAAGCTGGCGCAGAAGGCGTCGCTGTAAATGAGGCACTAGATTATGCCCATAAAGTAGAACGTCATGCTGAGCGAAGCCGAAGCATCTCTACCGCAAGAGTAAATCAATTACTATCGCGGTAGAGATGCTTCGGCTTCGCTCAGCATGACGTTTTTTTTTCCCGGCTTGCACCGAGCTTACCCCACATCCACGCCCTTTTCCTCTTTTCGAAAGTGGTTCAGCACGAGCTTATCGCTCAAACCCGGCAGCCATTTGTTAAGGAAAACCACCAGCTTGCCTTGGCCCGTGAGCACGAGCGTACGCTTGCGCTGCTGCACGGCTTTGAGGATTTCGTCGGCTACGACCTCGCTGCTCATCATGGCCCCTTCGTCGCGCGGGGACTCGCCCTGCGAGGAGCCATCGGCCGCTAAGGCCGTGTTGCGGATGTTGGAGGCCGTGAAGCCGGGCGCGGCCGTGAGCACGTTCACGCCTTGGTCGAGCAGTTCCGTGCGCAGGGCTTCGAGGAAGCCATTCATGGCGAACTTGGAGGCCGAGTAGCCGGTGCGCCCCGGCAGGCCCCGGTAGCCCGCGATGCTGCTGATGCCCACGATGGTGCCTTTGCTGGCCAGCAAAGGCGGCAGGGCAAACTTGGTGGTGAACACGGTACCGAAGAAGTTGGTCTGCATCAGCCGCTTGATGACTTCCAAGTCCGCATCCTGAAAGCGGGCGCGCATGCTGATGCCGGCGTTGTTGAGCAGCACGTCGAGGCCGCCGAAGCGGGCCACAGTTTCGGCCACGGCTCGCTCGGCGGCAGCCTCGTCGCCCACATCGGCCTGGATGGCGAGGTGGGCCACGCCAGCGGCGGCCAGCGCGGCGGCGGTATCAGCCAGCTTAATTTCGTCGCGCCCGGTGATGGCCACCCGGTAGCCGGCCCGGCCGAAGGCCAGCGCGCAGGCCCGGCCAATGCCCGATGTGCCGCCGGTGATGAGAACAGTGGGAATTGCCATAAACTAAAATAATGCCCCAGCCGGGCCAGGGAGAAAGATGGGCGAATACTACCGGCAAACTTACGGCCGGCTGGTGCGATTTTTGCGCCGGATAATTAACCCTCCTTCGTGGGTTCGGGTCAGCCAGTTGCTGGCCGGATTCTGGAATGCATCAGGCGAACCAGTGCATCGGGTGGCCGATTCAGAACAGGCAATGGCCGATTGTAAAGGGACCATCCCTGCTTTCTGCTTACATTTATCCGTTGAATTCAATTGCTTTCTTTCAAAGTACCGTATGCATCCACACTTACGTTCCTGGTCCCGGTTCGCGCCGGGTTTTATGGCTGTTTTACTGGCGCTGGGCGTGAGTTCAGAGGCCGCCGCCCAAACCACTTGTCCCATTGCGGCCGTGTGTACGCCGGGCAATGCCACCAGCGGCCAGGCCAACCTTTATGGCATGGGCATTCTCAACGTTAACGTTGGGAATAACCTCATTAACAACACCACGGGCAATTACATCGATGGCTACCGTGACTACGGCTGCACCTTCAACGCGGCCCTGACCGTGGGCCAGACCTATACCATCAGCGTGCGTACCGGCCCGAACGTGAACGAGAACGTGAAGGTCTGGATTGACTACAACAACGACGGGGCCTTCACCGGCAACAGCGAGCTGGTGTTTGATGGGCCGAACAGCATTCTGCACACGGGCACGTTTGCGCCGCCGGCCACGGCCGTGCTCAGCACCAACCTGCGCATGCGGGTGTCGTCGGACTACGCGCTGGGCGTCGTGCCCACGTCGTGCTCCACGCCCCAGTACTCGCAGGTAGAGGACTACAGCGTACGGCTATCGTCGAACGTGAGCGCGCCGGTAGCAGCCTTCACCACCAGCGGCACCACCACCTGCTCCGGCACCGTGCAGTTCACCGATGCCAGCCAGAACCTGCCCACGTCCTGGCTCTGGACCTTTGGCGACGGCACTACCAGCACCCTGCAAAACCCCTCGCACACCTACTCCACGGCCGGCACCTACGCCGTGACGCTGCGCGCCACCAACGCGGTGGGCAACAGCACCAGCGCCGCCGCCGCCATTACCTACAACCCCACGGTGCCGCTGGCGGCCAGCTGCTCGCCCCAGACCACCAACTACTTTGCCAACTACGGCATCATCCGCTTTCGGCTGGGCACCATCGATAACACCTCGGCCGACGGCAGCGCCGGCTACCAGGACTTCACCTGCCCCCAGCGCACCGAGCTGATTGCAGGCGTGAGCAACCAGATGATTATTACCACGGGCGGCGTGAACCCGCACGACATCCGGGTGTATCTGGACCTGAACAACAACGGCGTTTTTGCCACCTCCGAACTAGTGTACACGGGCCTGAACACGGCCAGCCCCGGCGCCACCACCACCCTCACCCTGCCAACCGGCACCACGCTCAACCAGCCCCTGCGCCTGCGCATCATTGCCGATGCCATTGGCAACACGGCCGGCCCCTGCGTGAGCCCCGTGAGCGGCCAGGTAGAAGATTACACCGTCGTCGCCCGGCCCAACACGCTGCCGCCCATCATCAACTTCAGCTCCAACTATGTGGCCGGTGGCTGCGTGAATCCCATCCAGTTCACCGACCTCACCACCAACCTACCCACTTCCTGGCTGTGGAGCTTCGGCGATGGCACCACCAGCACGCTGCAAAACCCCTCGCACACCTATACCGCCTCGGGCACCTACAACATCACGCTCGCGGCCACGAACACCAACGGCCAGGCCAGCGTGACGCGCCTGAACGCGGTGACCATTCAGGTACCGTGCCTCACGTTCTGCGCCTCGTATGGCACGGGCGGCACCGGCCCCACCGGGCAGCAGCTGCCCAGCCCGTTCTACATCAGCACCGTGGCCATTGCCAATGCCACGCCGGCTTTCACCAACAGCACCAGCGTGGCTACGGGTGGCTACGCCAACTACACGAGCCTGGCCCTGTCGGCCAGCGTGGGCAACTCGCTCAGCCTGACCGTGGCCACCAACCTGGGCGCGCAGCACCGCACCTCGGCGTGGGTGGACTGGAACATGAATGGCACGTTTGAAACCTCCGAGCTGGTGGTGAATGGCGTGGCTGTTGCCAACACGTTCACGGCCCCCTTCACGGTGCCCGCCGGCACGGCCGGCATCAACCCCCGGATGCGGGTCATGGTGGTGGCCAACGCCACCGGCGGCACGCCCAACCCCTGCGCCACCAACCTCCTCAACGCCGAGGTGGAAGACTACCAGCTGCGCATCCTGCCCCTGGCCACCCGCGATGCCCAGGCCCTGCCCATGCTCAGCCTCTTCCCCAACCCCACCCTGGATGGGCAAGTGAGCCTGCGCCTGCCCGATGCCGGTGCCGCCGGCCTCTACACCGCCGAGGTGCAGAACGTGTTGGGCGCTACGGTGCTGCGCACGGCCCTGCGCCTGGGGCCGGCCGCCGATGCCCAGCTGGACCTGAGCGCCCTGCCGGCCGGCGTGTACGTGCTGCGCCTGCGCGATGCCAAGGGCCAGACCGCCCTGCGCCGCCTAGTGCGCGAGTAGCAACACTATTTCTTCGGGCCGCTACAAGTTCCGAACTCCGCTTCTAACCGCCCCGGCTGCCTTCTGGTGGCCGGGGCAGTTTTTCAGATTTCCTACCCTTCATTTTATTGTATGTCTACAACCTTACTACGGCGTTTTTTTGGGCCGCTGCTGCTACTGGTACTGCTGGTATTGGGCACGCGTCCGGCGCAGGCCTCGCACCTTTTGGGTGGCGAGATGAGCTACCGCTACCTCGACGCGACCGGGCCGGCGGCCACGCCTTTCCGCTACGAAATAACCCTGACGGTGTACAGCAACGGCCTGTACACCAACGCCAACCCCAACGGCATCGCGGCCCCGCCCACCAACGCGCCGATTGATATCTACAACCGCACCACCGGGGCGCGCATTGCCGGCTACACCTTCAACCGCACGGCCCCCACGCCCACCAATGTCAACCTGCCGCCGCCCATTTCGCCGCCCGTGCCCTTGGGCTGCGCGGTGAGCGGCCCCAGCCAGCCGTTCTACCTGTGCAAATACGTGCAAGTGGTGAACCTGCCGGTTTCCTTCGATGGCTACTACGCCGTGTACTCGGTGAGCGCCCGCAACAACACCCTCACCAACATCAACAATCCCAGCGGGGGCACCGGCGGCAACGTGCCGCTGACGCTGTACGTGAGCATGGCCCCGCCGCTGATTTACAACCGTTCGCCCGTGTTTTCGGATACGGCCGTGGCCATCGTGTGTCAGAACGATACCACCATCACCCTCAACAATGCCTTCGACCCCGACGGCGACCGCCTGGTGTATTCCTTCGGCACGCCCTACGGCTTCCTGACCAACGCCGCCACTTTTCCGCCCCTGCCCCAGCCGGTGCCTTACTACCCGGCCTACAGCGCGGCCAACCCATTCGGAACGGGCGCGGGCAACTTTGCTACGATTAATGCCAGTACGGGCATTGCCAAGTACGGGGCCCGCACCAACGGCCTGTTCGTGGTGGCGGTGGACGTGGCGGAATACCGCTCCATAAATGGCGTGGAAGTGCTGATTGGCACTACCCGACGAGACTTGCAGCTGGTGGTTTCAACCTGTCCGCCCACCACGCCGCCGGTGCTGCCGGCTCCTACGCTCACCCCCCGCAACTACACCATCGAAGAAGGCCAGTCGCTAAGCATTCCGATAACGGCCACCCAGGCCAGCAGTAATCACCCGCTGGTGCTCACCGTGAACAGTGCCCTGCTCGATGGCAGCGGACCGTTCAACACCACCTTCAACGGCAGCACGGGCGTGGTGCAGGCCGGCAACCTGACCGGCACGGCCACGGCCTCCGGCACCGGCTCGGTATCGGGCACGTTCATTTATAATTCGAGTTGCGGCCAGGCCCGCACCACGCCCTACGACCTGGGCGTGACCGTGAAAGACAACGGCTGTGGCGGCAAGCTGGCTTCGGATATTTTCCGCGTTACCGTAACCAAAGCCGCCGGCCCCAACGCCATTACCGGCCCGGCTACGGTGTGCGACCCGGCTACGGTGCGCAGCTACACGGCCGCCGGCCCCGTGCCGGCCTCCTACCGCTGGCGCATCACGGGCGGCACCATCAGCAGCGGCCAGGGCACCAACACGGTGCAGGTGACCTGGGCCAGCGCCAACACCACCGGCACGCTGTCGCTCAAGGGCGTTTCGACCTACGGCTGCCTTTCTGACTCGGTGGTTAAAACCGTGGACATCCGGCCCCTGCCGGCCCTCACCGTTGCGGCCGCCGCGCCCAGCATCTGCCAGGGCACTGCGACTACGCTGACGGTAACCGGCCTGGCGGGCCTGACTTACGTCTGGACCGGTGGCGGTATCAACTCGACCAGCACCACCGTCACGGTATCGCCCAGCGCTACCACCACCTACACCGTGACCGGCACCGACGGCACCTGCTCCATTACGGCCACCGTGACCGTGACCGTAACGGCCCCGCCCGTCGCTAACGCCGGCCCCGACCTTACCGTGTGCCCCAACGTGGCTTCCACACCGCTGGGGGTGGCTGCCATAACCGGCTTCACCTATGCCTGGACGCCGGCCCTGGGCCTGAGCAGCACCAGCGTGGCCCAGCCCACCGTAACGCTGCCCAACACTACGGGCAGCCCCATTTCCCGCACCTACACGCTCACCGTATCCTCCGGACCCAACTGCCTGAGCCGCGACTCGGTGGTGGTGACGGTGAGCCCCGCCGCCGTGGCCGATGCCGGCCCGGCCCGCAACACCTGCTCGGGGGTGGCTTCGGCGGCCATTGGCACCCCGGCGCTGGCCGGCTACACCTATAGCTGGAGCCCGGCCGCCGGCCTAAGCAGTACCACTGTGGCCCAGCCGACGGTGACGCTGACCAACACCACCGGCGCGCCCATTACCACGACTTACACCCTGACCGCCACCACCGCCTACGGCTGCACCGCCAGCAGCACCGTGGCCGTGACCGTTAACCAGGCCGCCGTGGCCCAGGCCGGGCCGGCCAAGGCCACTTGCTCCAACGTGGGCGTGGTTATCGGTACCGGCACGGCCGTGGCCGGCACCACCTACGCCTGGACGCCCACCACGGGCCTGAGCAGCGCCACCGCCCTCACCCCCACCCTGACGCTGCCCAACCTGACGGCCGCGCCCATCGTGGTAACCTACACCCTGACGGCCACCACGGCCAACGGCTGCACCGCCTCGGCGACTGTGGCCGTGACCATCAACCCCGCCGCCGTGGCCTTGGCCGGCCCCGACAAAGCCACTTGCTCGAACGTGGGCACCACCATTGGCGCGGGTACGGCCGTGGCCGGCACCACCTATGCTTGGAGCCCCGCCACCGGCCTGAGCAGCGCTTCGGTGCTGAACCCGACCGTGGCCCTGCCCAACATGACTGGTGCCAATATTACTCAGCAATACATTCTGCTGGCGACGACGGCCAACGGCTGCTTCCAGCGCGACACCGTGGTGGTCACCATCAACCCGGCCGCCGTGGCCGTGGCGGGAACCAGCCAGGCCGTGTGCTCGGGCTCGACCATCACGCTGGGCGCGGCTCCGGTCGTGGGCTACACCTATAGCTGGAGCCCGGCCACCGGCCTGAGCAGCGCCACCGTAGCCAACCCCACGTTCACGCTGACTAACACCACGACCACCCCGAACCCCATCACTTTCACCCTGACTGCCACCACTGCCAACGGCTGCGTGGCTACCAGCACCGTGACTGTGACAGTGAACCCCGCCGCCGTGGCCGATGCCGGCCCCGACGCGGCGGTCTGCGACCTCAAAACCCTCACCTTGGGCACCCCGGCCCGCGCCGGCTACACCTATAGCTGGGCTCCGGCCACGGGCCTGAGCAGCGCCACCGCCGCCCAGCCCGTGCTCACGGCCGCGAACACTACGGCCCTGCCCATCACCCGCACCTACACCGTAACGGCCACCACCGCCAACGGCTGCCTGAGCACCGATGCCGTGGTGGTCACCATCAACCCGCGCCCGGTGGCTTCGACCATTGTGGGGCCGGCCTCGGTGTGTCCCACAGTAACGGGCATTGCGTATTCGGTGGCCAGCCCCGTGGGTACGGCCTTTACCTGGCTGATTCGCGGCGGCACCATCACGGCCGGCAACGGCACCCCAGCCATCACCGTGGACTGGGGCGTGGCCAGCACCGGCGGCTACCTCAAGGTATTCAGCCTGAATGCCCAGGGTTGCTCTTCCGATACCACTACCCTGCCCATCACCATCAACCCGCGCCTGCAAACGGTGCGGCCCACCGGCCCCGGCGACGTGCTGGCCGTGGCCCCGCTACCACGCGCCGTGTGCCAGGCCGACGGCCCTTACCGCTACGTGAGCGGCGCTTATGCCAACGGCTCCAGCTATTCCTGGACCATCATCGGCGGCACGCAGACGAGCACTTTCCAGAATACGGTGACCGTGAACTGGGCGCCCGTGACGGTGCCCACCATCGGCCAGATTGTGGTGACGGAAACCAGCAACCCCGCCAGCGGCGTGCGCTGCCTGGGGACCTCCGATACGCTGAAGGTGCTCATTAACCCCTCGCCCCGCCCCACCCTGGCCATCACCGCCCCGGTGCGCGTGTGCCAGACCAACGGCCCCGTGACCTTCGGCCTGCCCGGCGGCTTCACCGGCTCCACCTACGTGTTCCAGTTGGGCAGCACCACGCTGGCCGGCACCGGCAACACCCGCGTGCTGAACACCCTGCCCGCCCCCGACACCTACACCCTCACGGTGCAGGAAACCACGGTGGCCGGCTGCGTTGGCCCGCTCTACACCACGCCGTTCACGGTAGCCCCTACGCCCACGGCTCCGACCATTTCGGGCTCGGGCTTCGTGTGTAATGTGGCCCAGCCCCAGCAGTACGCCATTGCCAACCCCACGGCCGGCGCGAGCTACCAGTGGACCGTCGTAGGCGGCACCATCACGGCCGGCGGCACCAGCAGCCAGATTACGGTGCGCTTCAACCCCACCGGCCCCTACACGGTGAGCGCCGCTGAAATCAGCGCCGCGCCCGCTTCTTGCACCGGCCCGGCCACCACCCGCACCATCCTGTTCGATAGCCCGACGGTGGTCCTGACCAACGCCTCGGTGGATGCCGCCAGCAACAACCGCGTCATCCTCAGCCTGAGCGTGCCCAACAGCGGCAACACCCCCAACCCGGTGCAGGTGCTGCGCCGCGTGGCCGGCTCGGGCAGCTTTGCCGTGGTGGGCACCGTAGCGGCTTCGGCTACCACCTTCACCGACAACAGCGCGGTGGATGCCAACGCCAACTCCTACGAGTACCAGCTCAGCCTCACCAACGGCTGCGGCACGGCCAACACCACCGGCGTGGCCCAGACCATCCGCCTGCAAGCCACGGCTACGGCCACGGCCGGCGGGCGCGACCAAGGCCGCACGGCCCTCACCTGGAATGCCTTCGTGGGCTTCACGGTGAAGGAGTACCGCATCTACCGCCGCTCCGATGCCGGCGCGCCGGTGCTCATTGCCACGGTGAGCGCAAGCACGCTGCAATACACGGCCACCAACAACGACCCGAACACCACCGCCACCGGTCTGGGCTTCAGCCAGAACTTCCGGGTGGTGGCCGCCAGCACCGACGCCACCCCGCTGCTCTCGAACTCGAACGAAACCAGCGTGAGCTTCGCCAACGCCGTGCAGACCTACAACGTCATCACCCCGAACCGCGACGGCCTGAACGACGTGCTCGTCATCGACAACATCGGCCTCTACCCCGGCAACACCTTCACCATCTTCAACCGCTGGGGCCGCGAGGTGTACAAAACCACCAACTACCAGAACAACTGGGGCAGCGATGAGAACACGCCCGCCGGCAACTACTTCTACATCCTCACTCTGCCCAACGGCACCAGCACGAAGAACTGGTTCGAGGTGATTAAGTAGACCACTTGCTTTATTGAGAAAAGGCCTTCCGGTTTCGGGAGGCCTTTTTTGTTGAATGAACGGTTCGGCACCGGTCGCAAGTGGTGGCGCACCACCTTGGAGTGGTGCCAAACCGGTCGCGAGTGGTGCGACACCGGTCCCAAGTGGTGCGACACCACTCCACGGTGGTGCGCTACCACTTGCGACCGGTGCCGAATCACTCATTCAACAAAATCCGATAAATCCGAGTGAACCGAAGGGCGGCGTAGCCAATCCGTGGTTCGGGCAGTAGTTTTGTCTTCTTATGAGCCGAGCAAAAAAAATACCCGCCGAGTTACTCCGCAACGTCACCATCCAGGACATGGTCGCCGAAGGCAAATGCCTCGTCCGCGTCGAGAACCTCGTCATTTTCGTGTCGCAAGTCGCTCCCGGCGATGTCGTGGATTTGTACATCACCAAAGCCAAGAAGAGCTTTCTGGAAGCCGTGCCGGTGAAGTTTCACCAGTATTCCGAGCTGCGCGTGACGCCGTTTTGCCAGCACTTCGGCACCTGCGGCGGCTGCAAGTGGCAGCACATTGGCTACGATACCCAGCTGCATTTCAAGCAGCAGCAGGTGGTCGACCAGCTCGCGCGCATCGGCAAAGTGGCCCTACCCGAGATTCCGTTCATCCTCCCCTCGCCCCAGCGCACCTACTACCGCAACAAGCTCGAATACACCTTCTCGGACAACGGCTGGCTCACCACCGAGCAAATCAACGACGACACCCAAACCTTCGACCGCAACGTGCTGGGCTTCCACACCCCCGCCCGCTTCGATAAGATTATCGACGTGCAGCACTGCCACCTCCAGGCCGAGCCCAGCAACGAAATCCGCCTCTTCATCCGCGACTACGGCCGCGAGCACGGCCTCGAGTTCGGCAACATGGTGCGCCAAACCGGCAACCTGCGCAACCTCATCATCCGCACCGCCCAGAGCACCGGCGAAATCATGGTGATTCTGCAGTGCTACCGCCCCCACGAGAGCATCGAGCCCCTGCTCGACGCCCTCTACGCCAAATTCCCCGGCATCACCTCCCTCAACTACGTCCTCAACAGCAAGGGCAACGAAACCTTCCACGACCTCGACGTCATCACCTACCAAGGCAAGCCCTACATCGAGGAAGAAATGGAAGGCCTGCGCTTCCGCATCGGCCCCAAGTCCTTCTACCAAACCAACTCCGAAGGCGCCCACCAGCTCTACAAAGTGGCCCGCGACTTCGCCGACCTCAAAGGCGATGAACTCGTGTACGACCTCTACACGGGGGCCGGCACCATCGCCAGCTTCGTGGCCCACCAGGCCCGCAAAGTCATCGGCGTCGAGTACGTGGAGCAGGCCGTGACCGACGCCCACGTCAACGCCGAAATCAACAACATCACCAACACCGAGTTCTACGCCGGCGACATGAAGGACATCCTCACGGCAGAATTCACCGCCCGCCACGGCCGCCCCGACGTTCTCATCACCGACCCGCCCCGCGCCGGCATGCACCCCGATGTGGTGGCCCGCCTCCTGGAGCTGCGCGCCCCCCGCATCGTCTACATCAGCTGCAACCCCGCCACCCAGGCCCGCGACTTAGAGCTACTGGATGCCGCGTATCGGGTGACGCGCGTGCAGCCGGTGGATATGTTCCCGCACACGCACCATGTGGAGAATGTGGTGGCGCTGGAGTTGAAGTAGTTTTTAAATTAATTGTATGCGCAAAGTATTTCTTTTTTATTGATTTTATGCGCTCGTCATGGACTCTCTCAGTCTTTAACAAAGGCAAAGCTGGCTGATTTTTTTACTGCGAGCAGAAGCAGTCTTGCGTCCATACACAATACTTGGATTTGTCGAGATGATAAAACTTTTAACACCAGAGATTCCCTTGTATTTCATAATACTGTTAATTACAACTATCTAACGCAAGGCTGCACGTTGATTGCCTGGAATATTCTTTCTAAAGACTCCTTGCGGCAATCAATTAATGATTACTGCCATGAGCCACCCGAACAATCAGTAGCTTTTGATGGAAGCAATAAGTATCGATTTAGCATTGAAGAAATTCGCGGAATCACCTACTTAAATCTTACAAATTTCAAGGGTAAATCAGACCGTTTCAAGGTTATTTATTCCAAAGGATTTGAGATTGGCAGCAAGGAGGAATACGCCATACTTACTTTGGTGCGCTTGAAGAAGAAACGAAATAAATAAAATGGATTACTTCAACGACCCCGAACTCAACGGCAAATACCTCGGCACCATCACCAAGGATTTCGTCGTCGTGTCCGACACCCTGCTCGAAGCCTCTTCCCAAATTCGCAAGGGCGACTTCAGCCAATACCCCATTTTCGTCTTTGCCAAGCAGGAGGTGCCCCTCGGCGGCCTCCTCGTCAACGCCGATGAGTTGAACCTGGAGTGGCACGTCTTCGCCAGCTACCTTGAGCTCTTCGTGCAGCAAGGCATTATTGATGTCGATGGCGTCGAATCCTTCCAGGCCACCTATAAGGATGCCGACGAATTCTGCTGCCTCTTCGTGCTCGATGAAACGTTCACGAATTTCGTGTTCGTGCCCTACCCGGAGGATTAAAGCCGGGATTCTAGCAAAAAAACGTCCGTCATGCAGAGCGGAGCGAAGCATGACGGACGTATCTATTTGGTCGCATCCGCGGCCTTGCCGGCCGTCCTATCCCACCAACTCCGCCTGCGGCTGCGGAATCCCGCGCAGCACCTCCGCCAGTAGCTGGTAGGAATACACGCGCGCCTCGTGGCTGAAGATATTGGAAACGGCCATGATTTCATTCACCTGCGTCTCGTCCACAAACGCCTGCAAATCCTGCGCAATGGTCGCCTTGCTGCCGATGAAGGCACAGGCCAGCATCTGCTCCACGGCGTACTGCTGCGCCGGCTCCCACAGCCCGGCCATCGACTCAACCGGCGGTTGCAACGGCGCGGGCCGGCCCTTGATGACGCCCAGCATAAACTGCTTGAGCGAAGTAGCCAGGCACTGCGCCTCGGCATCGGTATCGGCCGCCACCACGTTCACGCAGGCAATGGCGTAGGGGGCCGCCAGCGCGGCCGACGGCCGGAAATTCTGGCGATAAATCTCCAGCGCGGGAAACAGCTGTCCCGGCGCAAAGTGGCTGGCAAACGCATACGGCAGGCCCAGCGCCGCCGCCAGGTAGGCGCTATCGGTGCTGGAGCCCAGCACGTAAATCGGCACCTCCAGCCCCTCGCCCGGAATGGCGCGCACCGCAGCCGTGCTGTTGGCGGCCGAGAAGTAGGCCTGCAGCTGCTGAATATCGCGGGGGAAATCCTGCGCCCCGCCGAAACGGCTGCCCCGAATGGCCTGGGCCGTCAGCTGGTCGGAGCCGGGCGCACGGCCCAGCCCCAAATCGATGCGGCCGGGGTACAGCGTCGCCAGCGTACCCAGCTGCTCGGCTACCACCAGCGGGGCGTGGTTGGGCA
Source organism: Hymenobacter sp. UYAg731 (assembly GCF_054061335.1). Classification (NCBI taxonomy): domain Bacteria; kingdom Pseudomonadati; phylum Bacteroidota; class Cytophagia; order Cytophagales; family Hymenobacteraceae; genus Hymenobacter; species Hymenobacter sp. UYAg731. The sequence goes on from NZ_JBSSEC010000005.1 coordinate 372,374, forward strand.
GCATAATGCCGCCCGAGCCCACCCGCAACGTGCTGGTGCCGCCCGCGATGTAGCCAATCAGCACCACCGGGGCCGAGCTGGCCACGCTCGCCATGTTGTGGTGCTCAGAAAGCCAGAAGCGGGTATACCCCAGCTTCTCAACCTGCTGCGCCAGGTCTAGGCTGTGGCGAAAAGTTTCGGCCGGTGTGCTACCGGTGTTAATGGGGGCCAAATCCAGCACGGAAAAGGCCAAAGGAGCAAATGAATCAGTTGTCATGGAGGAAGAATAGAGGAAAAGCCACCAATCCGGTCGGCGCGCTACGAGAGGCAGCTAAGTGGGCACCGCCGTGGCTGGTATGCATAACTTCTTCGAAGTCCAATTGATTTTTTTACCTCCTCCGGCCAAACAGGTAAAGCCCCAGCGGGTACCCCTTGGCGTTTGCAAACGCGCTGGGGCACCCCGCTGGGGCTTCACCTTGTGGGTAGCGGCGGCCGGGTCTTGCCGCCACAATGCGTTTTAATTCCGGCGCTGCACCGGCAAATCTTCCAATTGCGCGTAGCTCAGCTTCCAGGTATTATCCGCCGCTTTTTTCCAGAGGAAAATGTAATTGCCTTCGCCAAAGCCAGCGGGCTGGCCGGGGCCGGCCGGCTGCACATCCACCGAAAACGTGCCGGCTTCGTATGCCGTGTTGGCATCGGAGCCCGTGCTGCTCACGCTGGTTTTGAGGTTGGCGATGGTGGGCAGCGTGGCGCTCACCCATTTCTGGCCTACTTCGTCCTTGCCCTTCCAGTGGGCATTGCCTTGCACAAAGGCCACGTCGTCGGCCATCATGCCGGTGATTTTACCCGAGTCGCGGCTGTTCCAGGCATTGATAAAGTCCTGGTCCAGGGTCTGAACGTTTACGGCCTCGGCGGCTTTCGAACAAGCGGAAAGCGTCACGGTCACGAGTAAACTGCAAAAAAGGGATTTCATAAATCCAGAAGGTTGGTGAAGAGAAAAACGGGACGGGCAGCCTCCCCCGCCGCTGCAAAACCGGCTAAAACAACCAAACCCCAGGCCAACGGCCCGGGGTTCGGTTCAGAACTAAAACGGGCAACTACCAGCTCTTGCGACGAACCTGCTCCACCGAATACGGCTTCGAAGCGTCGCCGTACGTGTCGTTGGGCAGGTAAGCGGCATTCGAGGCAGCCGGCATCGTAGCGGGCTGCATGCCACCAGCCATGGCGCTGGAGGCCGTCAGGCTATTGGCCGGCACCAAGGCCGTTTGCGTGGTGCGGGTGGTCGTGGTCTGGTGGTTGCGGGCCAAAGCCAGCTCGCGGCGATATTCGGCGTCGCGGGCAGCTACGGCGCGCTGCTGGGCCGCAGCGGCGGCGCGCTGCTTGTTCTTGTTGTCAATGTGCTTGCCCACGCCGTAGCCGATGGCTCCACCGGCTACGCCGCCTACCACGCCGCCTACTACTCGGTTGCGCTTGTTGATGAGGGCACCGGCTGCGGCACCGCCCAGGCCGCCAATGGCGGTACCCTTGGCCTGCGGACTCCAGTTTTTGAGGATTTGGGCCTGGGCCGAACGGGTGCCAAAAGCCGAGCTCAGGAGCATCAGCAAAGCGAAGATATAAGGAAGCTTTTTCATGGCTTAACAATTAAATGGGACAAGAAATCCGCCCGGATAAAGATGGAAAGACAATTAGCGTGCCATTCCGGCACCGGTCGGTTTCCCGTTCCCTAACGGTAGCGCTTACAGAAGGTTGGAATCCTATATATAAAACCCGGAAAACGGGCTAGAAACTCGTCCAGCCCTGCGCCTGGAGCGGTACGGCCTGGCCGGCCTTGGTCACCAGGTTGGCCCCGTCGGCCTGGGCCGTGAGGTGGCCGATGATGGTGATATCGGGGTGGTTCTTTATTTTCTCGTGGTCCGTAACCGGCACCGTGAACAGCAGCTCGTAGTCCTCGCCACCATTCAGGGCGCAGGTGAGCGGGTCGAGGTTGAACTCGGCCGCCGCTTCCAGCGTGGGGTTAGCCAGGGGAATAAATTCGGTGAAGACCCGCGCGCCCGTGCCACTGGCCGCGCACAGGTGCAGCACTTCGGAGGCCAGCCCATCGGAAACATCAATCATGCTGGTGGGCCGGATGCCGCGTTCGCGCAGCTCATGCACGATATCGAGGCGGGCCTCGGGGCGCAGCTGGCGCTGCACGATGTACTCGTAGTCAGCCAGCTCGGGCTGAGTCTCGGGGTCGGCCAAGTAGGCTTGCTTTTCGCGTTCCAGCACCTGCAGGCCCAGGAATGCGCCGCCCAGGTCGCCGGTCACGCAGAGCAGGTCGGTGGGCTGGCCACCGCTGCGGCGCACGGCCTCGCCGGCGGCCACTTCGCCCAGCACCGTGATGGCCAGCGTGAGGCCGCCCCGGCTGGCGGTGGTGTCGCCACCCACCAGGTCCACGTTGTAGGCCTCACAGGCCAGGCGCATCCCGGCATACAGTTCCTCAATGGCCTCCACCGTGAAGCGCGGGCCGGCCGAGAGCGCTACCACCAGCTGCGTGGGCAGGGCGTTCATGGCGGCCACGTCCGACACGTTCACGGCCACCGCCTTGTAGCCCAGGTGCCGCAAGGGACAAAACGACAGGTCGAAGTGAATGCCCTCGACCAGCAAATCGGTGGTCATCACGGTATCGGTGCCAGCGGTGGGCCGGATGATGGCCGCGTCGTCGCCAATGCCGAGCACGGTGCCGGTCTGGCGGGCAGTGATGTTGGCCTGCAAGCGGCGAATAAGGGCAAATTCGCCAATGGCGGAGAGGGGCGTGAGTTTATCGGACATAATTTTTCAGTTGTCAGTTGCTCGTTGTCAGCGGTTAGTATCAATCTGGTTATTCGCTGAACAGCCGGACAACTGACAACGAGCAACTGACAACGAAATCGCAAAAGTACGCCCACAAAAAAAGGAGGGAATTGCTTCCCTCCTTTTCGCTTGCAATTAGCCGACTGCTTATTCAACCACCAGCTCTTTGTATATTTTGGTCTGGCCGTCCGCGCTCAGAATCTGTACGAAGTACAGGCCGGGCTTCAGGGCCGAGATGTTGAGCTGCAGCTTTTCCTGGCCCTGGCCTTTGGCTTCGGCGCTGATGCGCTGGCCCAAGCTGTTCAGAACGGTAACGCTGCCCACTTTGGCATCTTTGATTTCAACCGTGGCCGTGCCGTGGGCCGGGTTCGGATATACGCTGATGTTGCTATCGAACTTGCTTATGGTGCCCAGCACAGCCTGGTAGGCGCCGTAAGGACCCACGTAGTCGTTGTGGTTGCCTAGTTGGTCATAGAGCTGGCCAGCAGGGTTTGAGACCCCACCCGGGCCGTTGAACGCCGTGGAGTACATGTACCACTCGTTGGAGATATTGTAGCCCCCGGCGGCGCGGGTGGGCGGGCACGAGGCGGGCACGTTCTGCGCCGCTGGGTTCATCGTAACACCGTGCGAAACCGACGCCCGACGGATGATGGACTGGTTGGCCGAAGCTACGAAAACCGCGCTGGTACCAGTGCCGTCGAGGGGGTTGGTGCCGCTCCAGTTGCCGCCCGTGGCGCAGGACTGCAACAGGGGGCGCTCGCCAATCACGCCAATCAGGTCCACAATTACGCCGTTGCCCACACCGGCCGTGCCGCTGGGGTAGCGCACCAGCGCCATGGCATCGTCGCCGCTGAAATAGATGGGGCCACCGCCGATGATAACGGGGTTGGAAGTAGCCGGCGGCGTAGCATACGGGGAGCAAAACTGGTTAGCCTTGCTCACAATGTCTGGCAGTGTGGCCTCGCCGCAGGCAATTACGAAAGTCAGGTGGGGGCCGAGCGTGTTTGCGGCCGTGGCTACGTGCGCGGCATCGCTGCGGAACACCTTCTCCTCCTGAAAGATGAAGGTATCGCCGTTGGAGTAGCGCCGCACCGAGTACGGGTTCAGGTTGACGGTGTTGTTGGTCGGGTTGAAAATCTCCAGGGCGCGCTCGTTGCCGGTCGAGTTAGTCACGCCGCCGTAGGGCTGGCCCGACTGGTGGGCTCCTTCGTTGTATTCCGAGAAAAACAGCTCCGTGCCTTGAGCATGAGCGGCTCCGGCCAGCAGCAGGGCAGCCGAGAGCATCAAGTAGTTCTTTTTCATAATTTTTGGAATGTGTAATGTCAGTGCAATGGCAAAGATACACGCTTTTTGTGGCTGGGTTCATTACGCTTATGAGTACACATAAATCCTATTTTCCATAGATAAGCCTCCTCGACCAGCTGGCGGGCGTAGCGGACATATCGAATGGCCGCCTTCGGGCGTTGCAACGCCAGGCCCAACCCGAGCCGGGGCTACTCCTGCGCAGTTCGCCCGCACATTTTTTTTCACCTGGCCCCGTAGCTTTGCTACGCCGGGGCTTTTTCCTGCCGGTTACCTTCTATTTATGCGGACTTTCTTTTCTTCTCCGGTCAAAACCGCCGTGCTTTCGCTGCTGATTTTTGCGGGCTGCGCGGCCTCCTGCAAGCGCGATGGTGCCAAAACGGCCGCCTCCGACCCGGCTTCGGCCGCAGCGGCCAAGGCCCAGTTCGACGTGCTGCGCGATTCCGTCGACATCAAATGGCGCAACATGACGGAAAGCGACGACCAGAAAATCGGCATCACCCGCCTGCTGCTGCGCGAGCTGAAGGGCCAGCCCGGCATCAGTGCCACCCAGCTGCAGGACCTGGACCGCGCCAACACCCACCTCAAGGCCCGCCGCTACACCCAGCAAACCATGGCCAGCTCGGACTTGATTGACCAGTACGATACCGCTCAGGACTCACTGCTGAAAGCGGTGTACCCCGTGGCCGCGCCCAACGGCAACGCACCCACCGAAAACGCCCGCAACTTCGTGGAGGGCATCCAGCAGCTCGATGCCGGCGTGGTGGCCTTCAGGGTGCAGTACGACCGCGCCGTGCATCAGTACAACGACTACCTCAAGCTGCACCGCGCCGAGCTGGAGTCCCTGGGTGGCAAGTACGCCAGCCTCCAGCCGCTGTCGTTTTTCACGATTGGGGACAAGTAAGCCGGGGGCATGGCATTTTACGCGAGGCCGCATCGCAGTGAAGTAGCAATTGCTTATCTTTAAGCCTTAGCTATTCAATGTCATTCACCAAACTCTCCGCGCACATGCACACTGCTACTTTTTTCCGCCGGCTGCTGCCGGCCCTGCTCCTCACCAGCCTCGCCTTGGCCTCGTGCGAGCGCTGCAAAGACCACGACCCGCGCCCCAAAGGCAAATGCGGCTCCAAGACTCCTACTGCCACTTCCGGTACCACGCCCGGCGGTCATTCATAGAGTCTGGTATCAGGCCATAAAAAAGGAGCCGGCTAATTAGCCGGCTCCTTTTTTATGGCCTGCATTTCAAAGAAGCGCGCTCTTCCAGAATATTAATTAATATATAAAATATTATATTTTTAAATCAAAACAGGCTCTCGTATCGTGCCTAAACATAATTAAATAAAATTATTTGATAAATAAATGCAATTAATAAAAAAGGGAAGTTACTTTTGCATCAGAAGAACACATAATTTTTCTTTTTTAATTTATGACAAAATATATAATTTTGGCATTATTTGCCATACCCTTCAAATCATTTGCAAGTGGTGTACCTAAAGTGGCCGAACTGCCGGCAACCATCCTGATGGACCTGCAATTGGGCCAGCGGGCTACGGCAATGACCCGGGTACTGATTGGCCAGCTCAACCTCAACGAGGGCGAATATATTCGCCTGCGGGCCTTGCACCAAATCCTTCTGGCTTCGCTTGACGGCATCAATGCGCAATACGTGGGCACCCCGGAAGTGAAACGCGCCAAGCTTCAGGAGCTACAGGGCCAGTATGAGCAGGAGCGGCTACGCGTCCTGTCGCCGAGCCAGGTTAGCCATTTGCAATCACAGCCTGCAAGCAATTCAGTGCCAACCATCGACCTCAATTCTGGCGGCCTGGGCTAATGCCAACGGCCGCGCCGGCCGGCCCGAAGGCTAGCCAGCGCGGCCGTGGCCGTTTCGCCTTTGCTTAAAGGTCAATTAGAGCGCGGCCATTTCTTCGCGCACAAAGTCGGCCAGGGTGCGCAGGTACTCGGTGCTGAAATCGAAGCGAATGCCGGCCGCCGCGTAAATCTGGCCGATGGGCGCGGTGTAGCCCAGCGCCAGAGCGCGCTTGTAGGCAGCCAGCCCTTCGGTGGGGTTCTGGCGGTAGTTGCGCCACACGGCAATGGCCCCGAGCTGCGCCATAGCGTACTCGATGTAGTAAAACGGCACTTCGTAGAGGTGCAACTGCTTCTGCCAGAGGTAGGGCTTGAAGTTGTCGAGGCCGGCCCAGTCCACGGTGCGCTGGTTGAACTCGTCAAAAATCTCGACCCAGCGCTGGTGACGCTCGGTTTCGGTGTGCGTAGGATGCTCGTACACCCAGTGCTGAAATTTGTCGATGGTGGCCACCCACGGGAAGGTTTCGAGGACGCTTTCGAGGTGGGTTTTCTTGGCGCGGCGCAGGTCTTCGGGGTTGGGGAAGAAGACGTGCCACTGGTCTATGCTCATCAGCTCCATGCTCATCGAGGCCAGTTCGGCCACTTCGGACGGCGGGTGCTTGTCGGCCCCCAGCGGCAGGCCGCGCGTGAGGAAGCTATGCACGGCGTGGCCGCCTTCGTGCAGCATGGTCACCACGTCGCGCAGGCTACTCGTGGCGTTCATGAAGATGAAGGGCACACCGGTTTCGTCCAGCGGGTAGTTGTAGCCGCCGGGGGCTTTGCCCTTGCGGCTTTCCAGGTCGAGGTGGCCCATCTGGCGCATGGTGCGCAGGCAGTTGCCGAGGTAGCTGTCCAGCGTTTCGAAGACGGTGATGGTCTTTTCCAGCAGCTCTTCGCCGGTGCCGAAGGGGCGTAGCGGCGGCTGGCCGCTGGGGTCCACGTCGAGGTCCCAGGGGCGCAGGGCGGGCAGGCGCAGGTCCTGGCGGCGCTCCAAGTCGAAGTCGTCAATCAGCGGCACCACCGTTTCGCGGATGGCCGCGTGGAAGTTGAAGCAGTCCTGCGGCGTGTAGTCGAACCGACCTAGGGCGGCAAACATGTAGTCGCGGAAGTTGGCGAAGCCGGCATTGAGCGCCACTTGGTGGCGCAGGCCCACCAGCTCGGTAAAGAGCTGGTCGAGCGGCTTGGAATCTTGCAGGCGACGCGCCTGGATGGCGCGCCAGGCAGTTTCGCGCACGGCCCGGTCGGGGTTCTTGAGGCGGTCGGCAGCCTGGGGCAGGGTCAGGTCCTGGCCGTCGAGGGTCACGTTCATGGCCCCCACCGTGGCGGCATACTGCTGCTGCTTGGTGCTGATGTCAGTTTTTAGCGGAATGTTCTCAGCCCGGTAAATTTCCGAAGCGCGGCGCACCGAGCGCAGGAACACGCCATAGCGGCGTTCATCGAGCCCGTGCAGGTGCGGCGAGGCCAGCATCTTTTCATTTAGGCCGTGGTCGTAGGGAGCCACCAGCGGCTCCACTTCGTTCACAAAGTACTGGAAAGCCTCGGAGCGCGCCGGGTCCTGTGTGTCGCAGGTCATGTGGATGTAGCGCCAGGCGAGGTCTTCGCTAAGCACCGATTCCAGCTCGGAGCGGTCGAGCAGCCAGCGCTCCAGCTCGGCGGGCGTAGTTATCGGCCGGGCCTGCAATTCCTGAAAGAAGGGCTCAATCGCGGCCCAGTCGGTCACGAGAAAGTCTTCGGGTAAATAATGGCGGGGCGGACGGCTCGTATCGGTGGCCGACTCGGCGGTAGGTTCAGCAAGAAGCATCATAGTACAAGTATAATCGAACGGAATCGAGGACAGGCTTAATCTACCTTACTCTTACGGGAACAAACGCCGGGCCGGACTATTTCTTTAGAATTAGCCAACGTTTGTCATCCTGAGCTTGCGAAGGACTTTATGACGCCTTTGCCAGTTGATTGCTTCAAACCGTTCATCAGTCGATAAGGTCCTTCGCAAGCTCAGGATAACAAACGTCTACCCTATTTCAATCACTACATCGTCGGTCATCGGGTGGCCTACGCAGGTGAGCACATATCCCTGTTTCAACTCCGAATCGGAGAGGCCTTCGCGCTCGTCGAGATGCACTTTGCCGCTCAGGCACTTGCCACGGCAGGCGGTGCAAAGGCCGGCCTGGCAGGAGTAAGGCAGGTCGATGTCTTGGTCGAGAGCGACTTCGAGAATGGTTTTGCCGGCGGGCACTTCGATAAGGTACTCACTGCCTTCGTACTGAATGGTGACGGTGCGGGTGTTCTTCACCTTATCATCGGCACTGGCCGATACGTCGCCGTGGCCGCTGGGCTGGGCGGCGGCCAGCTCGGCGTTATCGGCCGTGGCCACGAAGCTTTCGCGTCGAATGCGGGCCTCGGGCACGTTTAGCAGGCTGAGGGCGGCCTGGGCTTCGGCCATCAGGCCCTCGGGGCCGCACATGAAATATTCGGCCTGCTCGGCCGGGAATTGGTGGCGCTGCTCCAGAATACGCAGCAACATGGTGCGGTTCACGCGGCCGGTGTGGCGGTGCGGGGCCATCGGTTTCAGCGGCTGGCTGTAGACGTGCTCCACCTGTAAATGGCCGTTGGAGCAGGCTTCGAGGTCAGCGAGCTGCTGCTGAAAAATGACGGATTCCTCGTTGCGGTTGCCGTAAATCAGCAGCACGTAGCTCTGGGGCTCAGCCGCCACCACGGCTTTGAGCATGGCCATGAGCGGCGTAATGCCCGAGCCGGCCCCGATGAGCACCAGTGAGCGGGCCGCCTTGGGGCTGGGGCTGAGGGTGAAGTTGCCGAGCGGCTCCATCACCTCCATTTCCTGGCCCACCTGCACGGTATCGAGCAAATAATTACTCACCAGGCCGCCCGGCACGCGCTTCACCGTCACGGACAGGCGCGGGGCCTCGGCGGGCGTGCTGCTGAGCGAGTAGGCGCGGCGCTCCTTTTTGCCGCCCGGCCCGCAGGGCACGATGAGCGTCAGAAACTGGCCGGGGCGGGCTGCGATGGGAGCCCGGTCGGGCCGCTCCAGGTGAATAGTAACAGAATCGGCGGTTTCCTGGGTGATGGCAACGACGGTGAGGGTATGGTACATTGAGCAGGGTATGCGAATGGGGGAATGAGCCGCCGGAGCGGCGCGCTCATTCGCGGTAAAGCCGTAACAAAAAAGCGGACCGGATGGTGAAAATATTCCCACCGGCCCGCCGGCAAAGGTAACTTGCCAGCCACATTTCGGGTTTGCGGCCAAGCCGTTTTCCTTTGTGGCCTCACGCTTTTATTCATTCCGCGCTTGCTCTCCACCCTGCTCCAACGCCACCAGGCCAGCTTCGGCCCCGTGCTCCCCGTCGACCTCAATGGCCCCACCGTCGCCCGCCTCGATTTCACGGCCAACAACCCCCGCATAACCAGCGCCGACCTGCGCGACACCGCCGCCTTCGATGAGCTAGTTAATACCATGCTCGCCGAAAAAAACGCCACCATCGGCATCGGTGGCTACCTCGAAAACCGGGTTATCTACCGCCGGAGCGCCCATTTTGGCCCCGGCGCGGCCGAGGAGCCGCGCTCCCTGCACCTGGGCGTGGATGTGTGGCTGCCGGCCGGCACCCCGGTGTTGGCCCCCCTGCCCGCCACGGTCCACAGCCTGGCCGACAACGATAATTTCGGCGACTATGGCCCTACCGTCATCCTGCAGCACGAGTTGGAGGGCACCGTTTTCTACAGCCTTTACGGCCACCTCAGCCGCCGCGAATGGCAGGCGCTGCGGGTGGGCCAGGCGCTGCAACAAGGCGAGGCATTCGCCACCGTTGGGCCTTTTCCGGAGAATGGCGACTGGCCGGCGCACCTGCATTTTCAACTCATGGCCGATATGCAGGGCCGGGTGGGCGACTTCCCCGGCGTGGCCCGGCCCAGTGAGCGGGAAGCGTGGGCGGCCCTGTGCCCCGACCCGAACCTTATTCTGAACCGCAGATTGTAACGGATTTGACGGATAAGAACGGATTCAATCAGCTTCATTTGTCCGTCTTCTTAGTTTCTGCTTCCCTGTCAAAGTGCGGTACCGAATTCGTTCTTATCCGTCGAATCCATTACAATCTGCGGTTCAGATAATTAGTCGAACTTGATGGCCACCACCGGCTTAATCCGCGAAATCAGATAGGTCGGAATCAGCACCGCCAGCAGCGAAGCGGCGAAGGTGGCCACGTTCAGCAGGAGCAGCATTTTGGGGTCCCAGGAAATTGGGACGCGGTCCATGTAATAGTTCTCGGGGTCGAGGGGAATGACGTGGAAATAATACTGAATGGCGCAGAAACCCACGGCCACGAGGTTGCCGATGAGCATGCCGCGTATCGTGAGCGAGAGGCCCCGGAAGAAGAACATCCGCCGAATCTGGTTGTCCGTCGCCCCCAGCGCTTTGAGGATGCCAATCATGTTGGTGCGCTCCAGAATCATGATGAAGATGGTGGCCACCATGTTGAACGTGGCCACGAAAATGATTAGCAGCAGGAAGATGATAACGTTGCGGTTGAGCAGCTGCAGCCAATCGAAAAGCTGGGCGTACTGCTCCGTGATTTTGTCGATTTTGAGGTCGTAAGGCAGGCGCTCGTAGAAGTTGTCGGCGGTTTTATCGAGGGTTTTGAAGTCCTTGAGCACCACCTCCATGCCGCCCACCAGCGAGTCGGGCCAGGCCGGGGAGTTCAACTCCCGAATCTGGCGAATGTCGCCGATGACGTACACCTCATCAAACTCATCGAGGCCCGTGGAATAAATGCCGCACACGCGAAACTGCCGGATACGCGGCGGGTTCTGGATGAAGTAGAACAACGCTTTTTCGCCCACGGCGAGGCGCAGCTTGTCGGCCACTTTGCGCGAAATGAGCACGTCGTCGCTGGCGGCAGAATCGGCGAAATTGATGAACTTGCCGGCCACCAGATTGGCCCGCATGGGCGAAGGGCCGTCGGGCTCGGCAATGCCTTTGAGCACCACGCCCAGCACTTCGTCCTTGGTTTTGATGATGGCCGTTTTCACGGCGTAGGGCTGCGTGAATTTTACTTCGGGAAACGCGTGAAGCTGCGCCACCAGCTTGGGGCCAGCTATCGGAGCTACTTCGAGCGAGTTGTTGGTATCGTAGCGCGAAATCTGGAGGTGCGCGCCGAAGGAGAAGATTTTATTCTGAATCTCATTGCGAAACCCTTGCAGGATGGCAAACGACACCACCATCACCGCCAACCCCATGGCAATGCTGATGATGGCTATTTTTGTGACCGACGCGGTGAAGGAGCCGGAATCGGCTCCCCCGTCAATCTTCTGCGAAATGTAGCGGGAGACATTCATTGTTCGGCCGTAAAGCTACGTTTTGAACCGGTACCGGCCACGCTCCCGCCCTCGCGGTTCAGTCGAAGCTCAAACCGGGTCCCTTTTTCCGCCTTTTTTCTCACTGTCTATGGTTGGTTTATCCGTTAAAATCACCTTATCGCTGCTGCTGGCCCTTCCGGCCTGCGGCAGCACCCGCCCGGCGGCCCCGGCCGCGCCGCATACGTTGGGAACCCCGCCCCGCGTTGCCCAAGTGGTTGTGGGAGCCGAACGGCTGGATAAATACCTCCCGCAATTGCAGGGCAAGCGCGTGGGCCTGGTCATCAACCAGACTTCGCGGGTGGGCCGGGCTTATCTCGTGGACACGCTGCGCAGCCGGGGCGTGACCGTGACGGCCATCTTCGCGCCCGAGCACGGCTTCCGGGGCGAGGAAGCCGATGGGGCCACCATCACCGACGGCCGCGATGCCCGCAGCAGCGTGCCCGTGCGCTCCGTGTACGGCAAAACCAAGAAGCCCACCCCTGAAATGCTGGCCGACGTGGACGTGCTCATCTTCGATATTCAGGACGTGGGGGCGCGCTTCTACACATTTATCAGCACGCTGCACTACGTGATGGAGGCCGCCGCCGAGCAGGGCAAAACCGTCATCGTCCTCGACCGCCCCAACCCCAACGGCGACCTCGTAGACGGCCCCATCCTGGAGCCGGCCCACAAATCCTTCGTCGGCCTCGACCCGCTGCCCATTGCCCACGGCCTCACCGTCGGCGAGCTGGCCACCATGATTAACAGCGAAAAATGGCTGGCCGGGAGCCGCCAATGCGCCCTCACGGTGGTGCCGCTGGCGGCCGGCTACAACCACGCTACGGTCTATGCCCTGCCCATTGCCCCCTCGCCCAACCTGCCCACCGTCCACGCCGTGGCCCTCTACCCCAGCATCTGCCTGTTTGAGGGCACCAACGTGAGCGTGGGGCGCGGCACGGCCACGCCGTTTGAGGTAATCGGCAGCCCCGCGCAGCCGGCCACGCGGCCCTACACCTTCACGCCCGCCCCCAATGCCGGCTCGCCCACCCCGCCCCTGAAGGGCCAGGCCTGCCACGGCCTCAACCTGGCCGGCGCGCCCACCCGCGCTGCCGCCGGTGGCCTGGTGCTGAGCTACCTGCTCGATTTTTATCAGCAGAGCACCGATAAGGCGCATTTTTTTGGGAAGTATTTCGAGGAGTTGTCCGGCACGAATAGCCTGCGCGAACAGATTATCGCCGGCAAGTCGGAGGCCGAAATCCGCGCCTCCTGGGCACCGGGCCTGAACAAATTCAAGGCCCTGCGCAAGAAATACCTACTCTACCCGGAGCGCTAGAAACTCCCGGAGGCTCGGAATCCGGATTCCGGGGCAGCGGGAAACTCCCGGAGCCTTGATTTTCAGATTCCGAGGCTGCGGGAGACTCCCGCGACCCTGATTTTCACTTTTCGGGGCTGGGGGAGTTTCCCAGAGGCTTGATTTTCGAAAACCAGGGTCGCGGGAGTTTTTTGGCGTTTCGGGGTCGGGTTGGCGGGTCCGGCGTTTTCTTTGCCCCATGAACACTCCCCTGCGCCTGGTTTTCATGGGCACCCCCGATTTTGCCGTGCCCACCCTCGAAAGCCTGCTGGCCTGGCCCGGCGGGCAGGTGGTGGCCGTCGTCACGGCCCCGGACCGGCCGGCCGGGCGCGGGCGGCAGCTCCAGGCCTCGGCCGTGAAGCAGGCCGCCGAAGCCCACGGCCTGCCCGTGCTCCAGCCCACCAACCTAAAATCGCCCGATTTTCAGGCCGAACTTAAAAGCTGCGCCGCCGATTTGCAGGTGGTTGTTGCCTTCCGGATGCTGCCCGAAGCCGTGTGGAACATGCCCCGGCTGGGCTCCATCAACATCCACGGCTCGCTGCTGCCGCAGTACCGGGGCGCGGCCCCCATCAACTGGGCCCTGATGCACGGCGACTCGGAAACGGGCGTTACGTCCTTCTTCCTGCGGCACGAGATTGATACCGGCGACCTTATTTTTCAGGATAAAATAGCCATCGCGCCGGACGACGATTTTGGCAGCGTGTACGACCGGCTGAAACTGGTGGGCGCGGCCCTGGCCCGCCGCTCAGTCGAGGCCATTGCGGCCGGCACCGCGCCCAGCACCCCACAGGTTTTCAGCGCCGACCTGCGCCCCGCTCCCAAGCTCCAGAAGGAAACCGGCCGCCTCGATTTCAGTCGCCCCGCCGCCGAGCTCGTGAACTGGGTGCGCGGCCTCTCCCCCATTCCCACCGCCTTTGCTGCCCTGCCCGATGGGCGCGTTATCAAGATTTTCCGCGCTGCCGCCCTGCCTTTTGAGGCCGAAACCCCCGCAGCCCCGGCCGGCACCTGGGTTTCGGATGGAAAAAAATACCTGCGCGTAGCCGCTGCCGATGCCTGGCTCGATTTGTTGGATGTGCAGCTGGAAGGCAAGAAGCGGATGCCGGTGCAGGAGCTGCTGCGCGGCTTCAAGCTACCGGCGTAGGTATGTAGGGGCTGAGCGGTGCTCTGCCCCGCCGTCTGCTCAATCTCAACGATTCTCTTCAACGACGGGCGGAGCACCGCTCCGCTCCTACACCGTTCAATTCTAACTACACCCCTACCCCAAACCAATGGTTTCCTTCGTCGTAGCCGTAGCCGAAAACAATGCCATCGGGAAAGATGGCGTGCTGCCCTGGGGCCACCTGCCCGATGATTTGCAACACTTTAAGCGCCTCACCCTGGGCCACCCCGTGGTGATGGGCCGCCGTACCTACGACAGCCTCGGCCGGGCCCTGCCCAAGCGCCCCAATATCGTAATCACGCGGCAGCCCGGCTGGGCCGCCCCCGGCTGCGAAACCGCCGGCTCGGTGCCCGCCGCCCTGGCCCGCGCCCACGAGTTGGATGAGGATGTGTGCGTAATCGGCGGGGGCGAAATCTACCGCGAAGCCCTGCCCGCCGCCGACATCATTTACCTCACCGAAGTACACCACAGCTTCGAGGGCGACGCCTTTTTCCCCGCCCTCAGCCCCAGCGAGTGGCGCGAGGAAACCCGCGAGCGCCACGAAGCCGACGAGCGCCACGCCTACGCCTTCAGCTTCGTGACGCTGCGGCGACGGTAGGTTTTACTTGTTTTCCCAACAAAAAAAGGCAGCCGATTGGCTGCCTTTTTTTGTTATTCTGGGCCTATTAGCGCATGAGTACCAGTTTGCCCCAGTCATTCTTGAAGGCTTTGTCGCCGCCCGTGGCGCGGTGGCCGAACTGGGCCCCGGGGTCATCGAGGGCCACGCGGTAGAGGTAGGTGCCGTTGGCGAGGCGGTCGCCGTAGGTGTCGGTGCCGTCCCAGGCAAAATCGGTGATATTATTGCCGATGTGCAGCGGGCCGAGCTCGTTCATGAAAATCTCGCGCACCACCTTGCCCGTAAGCGTGATAATCTGGATTTTCATGTTGCGGGGCAGTTCCTGGCCCGTCAGGGTGAACACGAAACGGGCCTTGCTCACCACCGGGTTGGGGTACGGGTACACATTGGAGATTTGCGATTCATTCACCACTTCGAATTTCACCTGGAAGTTCTGCGCCCCGGCGCTGGTGTTGCTGGGGTCGCGGCCCTGCACTTCCAAGGTGTACATGCCATCGGGTAGGGGTCCGGTTTTGCCGGGCTCATAGGTGAGCTTGGCCACGCTGCCATTGGTCTGGTCGACGCTGAAATGGAAGCTGTTGCTGTTGACATCCATCACAGTGGGCACCGCTTGGCCGGGGCGTTGCAGCAGCACAGTGAAGAACGAAGCATCGGTGATGTGGCGCAGCTTGTCCTCATCGTTGAGCTGAATATTGATAACGGGCATTGCCGACACCAGTTCGCCGTTGAGGATGTGACGGCCATCGAAGGCCACGTCGAGGGTCGGGGGCACGTTGCGGTCTATCACCGAGAAGGACGGCAGCGCCAACTCGTTGTTGGCGTAGTTCTGCTCGCGCTGGAGGCGCGGGTTCACCACTACTTCCGTCACGAAGGCACTACTAAACTTGCCCAGCACGTTGAAGTGGACCGGCAGCGTCAGGGTCTGGCCCGGGAGCAGGGCGGTGGGCGACGGCACATCGGTCGTGGCTACCACCGGCTGGCCGGGACGGCTGGTGTCGCGCAGGCTCACGCGGGTGATTAGCGGTGCGACGAAGGGTTCGTCCGATACGTTCTGGAACTTCACCGGGAAGTCGATGTAGCCGGTTTCAGTGGCCTGCTGGGCCAGCTTGGCCGGGTCGTAATCGGTGGCCGCCGCCAGGTCGCGCCGCACCACGCCCTCGGGCATGCCCTGCGAGGTCACGAGCCACTGCTCCAGCTGCGGCGGAACGCGCGTCACGTTATCGGACAAGGCCAGCTCCAGGCGCAGGTACGGGTAGGATTTGGCCGAAACCAATGCCGTCAGGGGTTGCGAGGCGTCCGTCACGTTGGGCAGCACCACGGTTTCGCGGCCCAGCGAGTCGATGCCCACCACGCTCAGCGTGTGCTGGCCGTTGGGCGTGAGGGTGCGGATGGTGCTGTACAGGTTCAGCCACTGCTTGGCCGGGCCTATGCGCGTCGAAACGATGCGACCCGAAGTGCTGGGCTTTTGCAGGTTATCGTTCAGCTCTACTGTTTGGCTGTAGCGGGGCACGGTGCTGTTGGTATCCGGCCCCAGCTCATGCACGAGGCGGCCGGTGGTGGCCGTCAGCTTCTGGCCAAGCAGCGCCAGGGGCTCGCCATCGGCCAGCCGGGTGATGAGTTGCGAGCCCAGCAGCGTTTGCAGGCGGGCTTTGAGCGCCGTGGGCAGCAGGGAGTAGCGAAGGCGGTTGGCCGATACCACGGCTACGTAGGAGCCCGCCGGAATGGCCGTCAGGAAATCGTTGAGCTGCTGCTGGCGGTTGGCGCTGTAGTTTAGATTATCTAGCGTATCGGCAATCGGCGTATTGTTGTTGGCCGGGTCCGATACCGAGAAGTAGTAGAAATTATCGGGCGACTGCCCGCACTGCTGGAAGGTAGCCGGCATGGCCACCGGCTGCAACGAAGACCCGTTATACACGGCGATGAGCAGGTTGGGCGAACGGGCCCCGCAGGCCACCACCGAGGGCAGGCCACTGGCCGTCCGAATGTAGATGCCCGCTCCGGTCAGGTTATAGAAGTTGGCCGCACTGCGGGGCACGCCGCCGCCCCGGGTGCGGAGCGTGATGGGCACCTGCGTCGCGGCAAACTCCCAGCGCCCGGTGGGCACGCTCACTTCTACCCCCGTGCGGGTGGTTTGCCTGAACTGCGTGTAGTGGCTCTGCGACCAGCCCCCAGGACTGCGCGGAATAACACGCAGCGATGAAGTAGTCCATTCGCCGCTTTCGCCAGCAGCCGGGGCGTGGAAGCGGGCACGCCAGTACCATACCAGGCTATCGCCGATGGTGAGGGGCAGCGTGGGGGTCCACTGCGCCACCAGTCCGGCGTTGATGGTAGCCCGTTGCACCGCGCCGTTGAAGGTAGCCACGGTATCAATTTCGAAATCGTAGTCGCGCTGCAGGCCCAGCGGGTTGTTGCTCTGCACTACCAGCCGGGGCTGGTTGGTGGTCGAAATAGCAAACTCGGTGGGGTTCAGAATGCTCACCCCGCCACTGAGGAAGGTGAAGTTAATGGAGGCCGAGTTGTTGGTTTCGCTGGCTTCGGCCACGCGGTTATTGGGGTCCAGCACTACCAGGAAGGTGCTGCTGCCCCCTACGCCCACGCTGTTGCGCATGGGCAGGGCGTAGGTGGTATCGGGGCCCCAGGCCTGCCGCCGGGTGAAGGTGTACACCGAGTCGGCGCGGCCGAGGCTGGGCGGAAACTGGCGCGTCACCCGAATCTCAACCTGGTCGTTGGTGATTTTGCCGGGATTGGCAACGCCCACGTTCAGCACAAAATCCTTGGAATCGGCCCGCACGGCGGGCTGGCCCACCGTGGGGGTGATGGAAAGCGTAGCCGAGCTGGCAATGAAATCGGGCAGCGGCGGGGCGTAGAGCGACAGGGTCGGGTCGCCCTGCCAGCCGGTGCATAGCAACTGCTCGATGTCGGCATCGGAGGCAAATCTGCTCTGCAAACGGCGCACAGCTTCATCATGCACCACCGTAATGGGCTTGCCGTACCAGGCGGGGTCGTTGAACAGCAGCTTGTACAGCGTGTTCTGCGCGATACTCAACGCGATTGGAAAACTATAGCCTGATTCCGCCAACGAGCCCAGGGCTCCTTTGCGGTCGGCGAAGAGCCAGTCTTCCACCACCGTGGGCGCACTGGTGAAGGTGCCATTGGCCGCGCAGCCACTCAGAAACAGGAAAGGATAGCGCCGAGTGTTCGCAAAGCTTGGCATGGTAGACGGCTTCCCAAAATCGAGGGTGAAGGCCGTGGGGGCCGCGTGGCCAAAATACGTAATCAGCGACAGGCCACTATTGAGCTGCGCCGAGATATCGACGCTTGTGGTCAGGGGGCTATTCCGCACCAGGGTTTCCACTTTTCCACCAAATAATGGCCGTTCAACGCGCACCTTGGCCGTATCCATGTAGCCTCGGTAGATATCGGCTTCACCGGCATCCTTGGCCCCAATCAGGTGCAGCACGTTTTTGCGCCAGGGCTGCGAGCCCAGCGGTTCGCGGTTCAGCAGGTCCTGGTCAATCAGCTTGTTCAGATAGTTCATCACCTGCTGCGGCGTGGTGGCGGTGAGGCGGCCGGTATGCAGCTTGGCCACGTAGTCGCTGTTGGCATAGTCCGCCGTCAGCAGGTTGTCCGATACGGAGCGCGAGCTGGTGGGCACCAGGTCCAGCCCAAATTCTCCGCTGCGCGCCACGTAGTTTAGCACGCCAGTGCCGCCCACGGATTCGCTGGGCACAATTCCTTTGCCCAGCAGCAGCAAAAACCGGTTGCTGCCGGCCGGGCTGGCGGCGGCCATCCACCGCGAAAAGTGGCGCAGGGCCAGCCAGTTTTTTTCTCCATAGAAAAACTGGTCGTAGAGCTGCTGGCTGGTTACCATCAGCGTATCGTAGTGGCCGCCAGCGGTCGAGGCGCGGTATTTGGCGTACTCCAGGGCCGCGTTGGGCACCGTGCCGGCCGGCCGCATCAGTTGCGGGTGGGTGATGATGATAAAGTTGGCCACTGCCGGGTCGATAGCCCGGAACCTTACACGGCGGGCAGCGGACGGCACCAGCAGGTTGGCCTCGTCACTCAGCAGCAACTGGTGCGTGGCCGAGGCAGTGGCCCCCGGAAAAACAAAGCGGCTGAGGCCGGCGCTGGCCCCCGTGGTGCTGGTCACGCGCTGCACATTATACAAATCCTGAATATCGAAACCGGCCACCGAGGCCGGCACGCCGGGCAGCTCGTAGGTGGCCGGGCCGGCCAGCAGCGAGTCGTTCTCAAATGCAAGATTGCGCCCGCCGGTCGGCCAGGTATTGGCCTGCGGCACCACCGTGCGGATGTAGTTCAGAAAAAAGAAATCCCTCGCATCCAACGGCAGCTGCGCTTTCAGCTTAATGGTAATCTTGCCCCGGCTGCTAATATCAGAAGCCTGTATTTGAAATATTCGCCGGCTACGCACCAGACCGTTGTAGCTCATGGTGCCCAACAGGCGCGGGGTTCCGCTTGGGGGCACCACGTACACCTGCGTATTGTGCTGCACGCCCACGCCCCCCGAACGAATTGCGTTTTCAAAAGCACCAAACAATGATACTTCCACCCGGGGCGCAGTCGTGCTCACCACCGGGCTCACCGAGGCCGCGATGGAATCGATGGCCTCGT
The DNA here is from genome assembly GCF_054061335.1 of Hymenobacter sp. UYAg731. Lineage (NCBI taxonomy): Bacteria > Pseudomonadati > Bacteroidota > Cytophagia > Cytophagales > Hymenobacteraceae > Hymenobacter > Hymenobacter sp. UYAg731. The sequence goes on from NZ_JBSSEC010000005.1 coordinate 391,436, forward strand.
CGTGGTAATACCCCATTACGAAGCCTTCGCCCGCCTCGAACCACGGCAGATAAGTATACTGCTCATGGGGAAGGTCCACGTAATATGTCGCCTTCAAATCCAGGGTATTCAGCATCCGGTTGGCGTGTACGGCCCCGCCGGCGGCCACCGGCTGCTGCATGTGGCGACCGGCAGTGCCGGCGCGCCAGGTCAGGAAATAGCTGGCCGTATCGGTATACAGGCTGAAATATTGATGCGGCTGGTCGGCGGGGTATTTATACAGTTCCGCATCGAGCCGGCCATCGTTATGCACGGCGTAGAACTCGATGAACGACGTGGCATCCAGCGTGGTGCGGCTGCCGCCCACGTAGGTGGCAATTTCCCGGCCGCGCCGCCAGATTTGGAGCTCGTTGGGCACCACGCCGGTTATACCGGCCTGGGTGAGGTACTGATAATCAATTTTATATAATCCATCCCGCACTATTTTCATTTTATAGTACGTCTGGCCGGGCACAATCCATTCATTGCCCACCGGCCCGGATTGGGCCTGGGCAGTGGTACTGGTCAGCCACATCCCCAGCCACAGCAACAGCACTACCCACCTCTTTCCCGAATGTGTGTAATTTTTATTCATTCTATTTCGAAAATTCACCTATTTACTACTATTACGCATCTACGCAGACGGTTGCCAATCAGCTTGCTAACGCCAGAAAATACCCCGGGCGGCTATTTGAAGCCATAGCCCAGTGACACAATCAGCGAGTTGGTCTGGGAGGCGCTGCCCAGCTTTTCCACGGCCAGGCGCGAGAGCGCCAGGTCGATGCGCAGGCCGCTCACGGCTACGCCGGCCCCGAGGCTGTACTGGCCCTTCCACTGCAAGGACTGGTCCACCACGCTGCTGATTTTCTGAAAGTTGCCGGCCCCGCCGCGCAGGAACACGAGGTTTTTGTAGCCCAGCTCCACGCCCAGACGCGGGTCCACGCTCACGATTTTGCTGGAAACCAGCGTATTGCGCTGGCCGTCAGTGGTGGCTTCCAAGTCGACGGCGACGAGGGCAGAAAACTGCTTGGGCAAATCGAAGCGGCGGCCCACGCCCAGCACGAAGCGCGGCAGGGTAATTTCGGTGCTGTTTTTCGGAATGGAATCCGACTTGATGGCCACGTTGCTGTTCAGCCCTTTCACGTACTCGGCCGAGTTGATGTTCCAGGAATTGAACGTGGTGGTGATGTCGCGGGCCATCAGGGCCAAGTTCCAGCCCTTGTGGTTGTACTGCAACCCGGCATCAATGCCGAAGCCGTAGCCGTGGGCGAACTTGCCGATGTTGCGGTAGATTATTTTGCCGCTGCCGCCCACGCTCAGGCCTTCCACGCCCAGCTTACGGGCGTAAGAGAGCAACAGGGCGTAGTCGGCTACCGAGAAGTATTCAATCTTGCTGTAATCGACGTAGCCGTACTCGTTCACCAGGGCGCGGGTATCGGCAATGTTGTCGACGCCGAGGCGCAACACGCTCACGCCCAAGGCACTCTTGTCATCGAGCGGCATGGAGAAGGCGGCGTAGTCGTTTTTCACCACGCCCGAGAACAGTTCGGAATGCATCAGCACGCCGTCGTATTTGTGGGTTTGGTTGGTGAGGCCGGCGGGGTTCCAGTAGCCGGCGGTGGCGTCATTGGCCAGGCTCACCTGCACTTTGCCCATGCCCAGGGCCCGGGCACCCACGCCGATATTCAGAAATTCATTGCTGTACTTGGGCGTTTTGGTAGACTGCGCGGCGGCCGGCAGGGCCAGCGCGGCCGTGGCTCCCACAAGGGCCAGCCCACGGGCGATAGAGGAAAGTTGGGACATAGAAAAGTGACTGGTAAAGTTTGCGCGGTCGGAACGCAAGTTACTCCATTATAGTGCGTCCGGCCCCGCGAATTTCGGGCCAGAACCCCGGATGCGGGCGGCCACTCCGGCGACAGTAGCGGCAGCGGCTCGCTTTTGGCGGCCCGTATCCGGGGTTCGACCGCCGGATATGGGCTTCCACCCCAGCAGGCTGGCTTTCAGTTCAGAGACTGAAAGCGGGTCAATTGACAGAAATCCGTCGGAGCTAACAAAAATTTTATCCCTGATAATCAATGGGTAATAAAGTATTTTGATAGATTCAGGTGAATTATTTATCCAGTACCTTGCGTTACAAAGTACCTACCATACATTTGTACTGTTCGTCACCCACTAGTCAACCTACTCGCCCATGAAACTCGAGAACACCCAGGTTCAGATGCGCAAGGGAATCCTTGAGTTCTGCATCCTGGAAATCATCGCCCGCGGCGAAGCCTACGCCTCCGACATGCTGGAGGAGCTGACTTCGGCCCGCATGATAGTGGTGGAGGGCACGCTCTACCCCCTGCTCACCCGCCTCAAGAATGCCGCCCTGCTCGACTACGTCTGGAAGGAAAGCACCAGCGGCCCGCCCCGCAAGTACTACACCCTCACCGATGACGGCCGGAAATTCCTGGAGGAGCTGCGTGACACCTGGGAGGAAATGGCCGCTTCGGTGGGCATCATCCGCCACAGCCGGCCGCCCGGCGACAGCCGCTAATCCTACCCCTTTTTTCTGCTTCACTCACCAGCATTCAATTGGCCCGTTCGGCCTTCTTTCACATGAAAAAGAACATCAGTATCAACTTGCAAGGCATCATCTTCCACATCGAGGAAGACGGTTTCGAAGTCCTGAGCCGCTACTTGGCCGAGGTGAAAGCCCACTTTGCTAACTACCGGGGCCACGAGGACATTGTGGCCGACATCGAGGGCCGCATCGCCGAGCTGTTTTCGGCCCGCCTCTCGCCCATGCAGCAGGTCATTAGCCTGGATGATGTGAACGCCATGACGGCTAAAATGGGCCGCGTAAGCGACTTCGCCCCCGAGGCCGACGAGGATGACGAGGTAGCCGCCGATGAAACCGCGGCTTCGGCTGCGGCCGGCTTTGGCCGCGCCGCCGACCCTTACGCCACCGCTTCGGCAACCGCTGCTGCCGCTGCTACCGACGAACCCAAGCGCCTGTATCGCGACATGGCCAACCGCAAGATTGCGGGTGTAGCCGCCGGCATCGCCCAGTATTTCGCCATCAACCCGCTCTGGATTCGCTTGGCCTTCCTGGCCGGCCTGCTTCTGAATCCCACCATTCGGGCGGTCACGTTCGACAGCGTGCATATCCGGCCCGGCAACGGCTTGGCTGGCCTTGCCTTTTTCACCTACATCATCCTCTGGATTTTGCTGCCCAAGCGCTACGATGCCCCCGCCCACCCAGAGGCCCTGCTGAACTCGGGGCCGCTGGCCGGCCGCCGCTTGTTTCGGGATACCGGCACGGGCAAAGTAGCCGGGGTATCGGCCGGCCTGGCCGCCTACTTCAACATTGATGTGACGCTGGTGCGGGTGATTATGCTGGCCGGCCTGTTTGCCGGGGGCTTCACCTTCCTGCTCTACATCATTCTCTGGATAGTATTGCCCGAGGCCAAAACGGTCTCGGACAAGCTCCGTATGCGCGGCGACGCGATGACGCTGGAAAGCTTCGACAGCAGCGCCCGCAATAATGCCTTTGCCGACGGCCCGGCTACCACCAACCGCCCCGTGGGCGCTTTCGTGGAAGATGCCGCTCGCACCCTGCGCCCAGCCGTGAATTTTGCCGGCTCGGCCATTCGCGTAGTGGCGGGCGTGCTGCTTACCATCATGGGATTCGGCCTGCTGCTGGCGGTGGTGATATGCACCGGAGCCGGCATTGGCCTGCTGCCGGCTTCGCAAAACATTGTAATGGGCGACGCGCCGGCCCACGTTATGCTCCAGGGAATTCCCGGCTGGGCCCTGTTGGCCGGTTTCCTGGCGGCGGGCATTCCGGCCCTGTGGCTGCTGCTGGGCGGGCTGAACCTGCTGTTCCGCCATACCATTCTCACGCGGACCGTGGGCCTCTCGCTGCTGGGTTTGTGGCTGCTGAGCATAGTGGGCGTAACGGCCGGCGTGGCCCAGCAGAGTCGCCAGTATCAGTACGATGCCGAAGTGGAGCAGTTGGAGCAGTTTCCTAAGCTCACAGCCCCCGTGCTCATGTTTGACGCCCGGCGGGTTGACCGCCAGTGGGAGCAGCACGTCGACCTGCGCCTAGTGGCCGCCGACAGCGGCAAGGCCGTGGAAGTACTGCGCACCCTGGGCGCGAAAGGCCCCAGCGAAGAAGTGGCCCGCCGCACGGCCCTCACCACCATCGACTACACGGTGCGGCCCAGCGGCGACTCCTCATTGGTATTCGACGACCATTTCTCCTTCCTGCCTAACTCGGCCTTTCGCAAGCAGGAGCTGGCCCTCACCCTGCGCCTGCCCCGCGACCGCACCTTCCGCATCAGCCGCAGCTTCGCCTACGACCTGCTCGATGACGACGACTTCGTGGGCAACCGCCGCCCCCAGGACCCCGAACAGCATCGCTACCGCCTGCGCGGCAACAAGCTGGAGTGCATCGGCTGCACCGACGAGCAGCTGGGCCGTGAAGAGAACGGCGACGGCAACGAAGACGGCCTGCACATCAATGGCAACATCAACGGCAATGATGTCCACGTTCGGATGGACAGCGACGACAGCAACGACGAGGCCGATAGCAACGACGACGGCGACGACGGCGACAGCGGCGACAGCGGCGACAGCGGCGACGATGAAAGCTCCAACAGCGGCCTCTCGCTCAGCTACGGCGGCGCGCCCAGCTTCAACACCGACCTGAACAGCTACGGCAGCGCCCGCCGCAGCTTTGAGGAAACCGGCTTCAACCATGTGACGGTGGCCGGCGGCTACCATGTGGTGGTGCGCCAGGCCAGCAGCTTCAAAGTGGAGGCCGGCGGCGACGGTGATGCGCTCGACAACCTGAGTGTGGAGCGGGACGGCGATGAGCTGATTGTGAAGCCCCGCGCCAACGGCAAGCTGCTGGGCGGTGACTGGAACCGCAACAACCGCAAAGTCCTCGTTCGCATTGAGATGCCGGCCATTGAGCGCCTCGAAATGGCCGGGGCCGTGCTGGGCGACCTCGGCGGCTTCGACCGCCAGGAAAGCCTGCGCATCGCGCAGGCCGGGGCCAGCCACCTGCGCCTGAACGGCAGCTACGGCACCTTGCGCCTGGAGCAGGCCGGCAACTGCCGCACCACGGCCACCGGCCAAGCCGACAACCTCGTCCTCGATGGCGCTTTAGCCTGCGAGCTGGCCGCGGCCAACCTGAAAACGCGGATGGCCAAAGTATCGCTCGTGGGTGCCTGCAAAGCCCGCCTCAACGTGACCGAAAGCCTAAAGGGCGATGCCGTAGGGGCCAGCGTAATTGCCTACAGCGGCCAGCCCGGCACGGTGAAAGTCGACGTTGTGGGGGCGTCCAGCATCAAGCACTTGTAAATGCCCAAATTTCTTTGTTACTAAATAACTCTATAGGCAACCTTCGCCGTATAGGTGCATCTATCCCCCCGAAACCACAAAAAAAGAAGCCAGGCTTAGTTTGGTGAGTGAACGAGGCCTCCTTCCGGAGCCAGTCCTTTGGCCGCCCCCTGCTGCAACAGGAAGGCCAGGGCTGGCTCCATTTCGTTTTTAATGATGCCGTCGAGAATAGCTTCCATCACGGCTTCCTTCAACTCGCCTACAGCCCGCGAAGGCTTCAACCCGAAGGTTTCCATGATGATTTCGCCGGTGATGACCGGGCGGAAGCTGCGCAGGTGGTCCTTTTCCTCCACTTCCTTCAGCTTTTCCTCCACCTCCGCGAAGTTGCGCAAATACCGCTCCTTGCGGGTGTGGTCCTTGCTCGTAATGTCGGCCCGGCACAGCAGCATCAGCCGGTCAATATCGTCGCCGGCCTCGAACAGCAGGCGGCGCACGGCCGAGTCGGTCACGGTTTCCTTCACCAGCGCGATGGGGCGCAGGTGCAGCTTCACCAGCTTCTGCACCATGCGCATCTCCTCGCCCAGCGGCAATTTCAGGTCCGTAAAGATGCCCGGCACCCAGCGTGCGCCCTTGTCCTCGTGGCCGTGAAAGGTCCAGCCCACTTTGGGGAAGTAGCGCTTGGTGGCGGGCTTGGCGATGTCGTGCAGCACGGCGGCCCAGCGCAGCCACAGGTCGCCCCCGGCGGCGGCCACATTGTCCAGCACTTGCAGGGTGTGGTAAAAATTATCCTTATGGGCATGCGTGCCCACTTTTTCCACGCCGTGCAGCAGCGCCATCTTCGGGAAGATGAGTTGCAGCAGCCCCGTCTGAAACAGCAGCTTAAACCCGTAGCTCGGTGTGGGCGACTCGATAATCTTGTTCAGCTCCACCGTAATCCGCTCCTGCGACACAATCTTAATCCGGTCTTTATTCCGAATAATGGCGTCGAACGTATCGGGCTCGATATCAAAGTTCAACTGCGCGGCAAAGCGCACGGCGCGCATCATCCGCAACGGGTCGTCCGAAAACGTCACATCCGGCCCCAGCGGCGTGCGGATGGTCTTGCTGGCCAGGTCCTTCATGCCCTCGTAGCGGTCGACTAGCTCCCCGAAATTTTCCGGGTTCAGGCTCAGGCCGAGGGCATTGATGGTGAAGTCGCGGCGGGCCAAATCCTCTTCCAGCGTGCCGGCCTGCACCTCGGGCTTGCGGCTTTCGGCGCGGTAGCTTTCCTTGCGAGCTCCCACAAACTCAATGTCGCCGGCCTCCTTGGTCGGCAGCATGGCCGTGCCGAAGTTCTTGAACACCTGCACGCGGCCGCGCCCTTTCAGCTTGGTGCCCACGGCCTGCGCCAGCGCAATGCCGTCGCCCACGGTTACCACGTCAATGTCCTTGCTCTCGCGGCCCAGCGCTAAATCCCGCACGTAGCCGCCAATGACGTAGGCGGGCTGTTTCAGCTCAGCCGCCGCTTCGGCAATGGTGTGAAAAATGGGCAATTCGGGCAGACGAGGCGTATTCATGGGTGCAAAAGTACGCCCGCTGCTGTACCGTGGACTCTGCGAGTCCGCGCGGGCGCACGTTAGCAACCCAATCCACGCGCGGACTCGCAGAGTCCACGGTACTCCGCCTACTCCCGCACCACTTCCAGATTCCCGTCCGCGCCCAGCCGCAGCACCCGCGAAGGCGCGGTCCGCGTGGCATCGTCCTGCCGCCAGTTCACCACATGGTCGGCCCCGCGCACAATAGCCTCATCCACCTCCGAATACACTGCTGGCGTGGGCTCACCGGCCTTATTGGCCGAAGTCGATACCAGCCCGTGGCCCAGCCGCCGCACCACTTTAAAGCATAATTCGTCCTTCGTCACGCGCAGGCCCACAGTGCCGTCGGGAGCCACTAGTTCCTTCGCCACGGCCCGGCTGGCGGGCAGGATATAGGTGGTGGGCCGGGTATCGGCGGCCAGCAGAGCTTCCAGCTCAGCCGGCACTTCGGCGGCGTAGCGTTTCAGCATTGCCAAATCGGCCACCAGCACGATGCTGGGCTTGCCGGCCTCGCGGCCCTTCAGCTTATACAGTGCCTGCACGGCGGGCGGCGCTTCGGCATCGCAGCCCAGGCCCCACACGGTATCAGTCGGGTACAGAATAACCTGCTGAAGCAACAGGGCATCCACCGCGTTGTCTACTTCTTGTTGAAAACGATTCATGGTAGTAGCGCAGACTTTCTAGTCCGCGAGTAAGCAGTTATCAGTTAAAAAAACATGGCTTATGCGGCCTCCGCATAAGGCTCGCGGAATAAAATTCCCTACCGGGTACGACCGCGCTACCTGATGGTCTGGCAGAGCTCCACCAATACGCCGGCTGCACTTTTGGGATGCACGAAGCACACCAGCTTGTTATCGGCCCCGCGCTTGGGCTCCTCATTTAACAGTACGAAGCCCTCCCCTTTTAGCCGCGCCATCTCGGCCCGAATATCATTCACTTCGAACGCGACGTGGTGAATCCCCTCCGCCTTTTTGGCTAGAAATTTCGTAATGGCGCTATCCGGCGAGGTGCCGGCCAACAGCTCAATCTTGGAGCCGCCGACTTGAAAAAAAACGGTATCGACCGCCTCGCTGGCTACGTGCTCCTTCTTATAGGGTGCCGCACCAAGCAGCGTGGTGTAAAGCGCAGTGGCGGCTTCCAGGTCGTGTACGGCCAGGCCGAGGTGTTCGAGGTTGGTAATCATGGAGGAGGATTTCAGAGAGAAATGCCGCTGACCGGGCGAAAAAGCGGGTTTGACCGCGCATTTTAGACCGTTGCCGGAAGTCGGTGCATTTCCTTATTTAGATTGTGTCTACTTTTGTGAGACCAAAGAAAACTGATTGCCCCCGAACCGTGTTCTAAGGGCCGACCAGTCATCCATTGGTTTATCTTTTTGCTATACCGTTGCGCGCAATGCTGAAGCTCCCTATTTACCTCGACAACAACGCCACCACGCCGCTCGACCCGCGCGTGCTGGAGGCCATGATGCCCTATCTGACCGACGTATTCGGCAACGCGGCCTCCCGCAACCACCCCTTCGGCTGGGCCGCTGAGGAAGGCGTGGACTACGCCCGCGAGCAGATTTCGAAGCTCATTAACTGCGACTCGAAGGAAATCATCTTCACCTCGGGCGCTACCGAGTCGGACAACTTGGGCATCAAGGGCGTGTTCGAGATGTATAGCCAGAAAGGCAACCACGTCATCACCGCCACCACCGAGCACAAAGCCGTGCTTGATACGTGTAAGCACATCGAGAAGCTGGGCGGCAAGGTAACCTACCTGCCCGTCGATGAGAAAGGCCTCATCAGCCTCGCCGACCTCGAAGCCGCTATGACCCCCGAGACCATTCTCGTGACCATCATGTACGGCAACAACGAGACGGGCACCATCAATCCCATCCGCGAAATCGCCAAAATTGCCCACAGCCACGGGGCCCTGTTCATGACGGACGGTACCCAGGCCGTGGGTAAAATCCCGGTTGATGTCATCGCCGATGGCATCGATATCATGGCCTTCACGGCCCACAAAATGTACGGTCCCAAGGGCGTGGGTGCCCTCTATGTGCGTCGCAAGAACCCCCGAGTGAAGGTGACCGCCCAGATGGACGGCGGCGGCCACGAGCGCGGCATGCGCTCGGGCACGCTCAACGTGCCCGGCATTGTGGGCCTGGGCAAGGCATGCGAGTTGGCCCGCCTCGAAATGGACGCCGATACCGCCCGTTTGAGCGTGATGCGCGACCGCCTCGAAAAAGAGTTGATGACGATGGAGGAAACCTACACCAATGGCTCGGTGGAACACCGCCTCCCGCACGTTACCAACATCAGCTTCAAGTACGTGGAAGGCGAAGGCCTGATGATGGGCGTGAAGGACCTGGCGGTATCGTCTGGTTCGGCCTGCACCTCGGCTTCGCTGGAACCCAGCTATGTCCTCAAAGCCCTGGGCCTGAGCGACGACCTGGCCCACAGTAGCCTGCGCTTCGGCCTGAGCCGCTTCACCACCGACGAGCAAATCGACTATGCCATCGGCCACGTAAAAGAGGCTGTCACCAAGCTCCGCGAAATGTCGCCTCTGTGGGAGATGTTCCAGGAAGGCATCGATTTGAGCAAAATCGAGTGGGCGGAACACTAGGCGCGAAGCGCCAATTATGAATTAAAAATTACGAATCATGAATTGCTGCCCATAGCGCGTTCTGATTCTACGTTTCGATTCATAATTCATAATTTTTAATTCATAATTTAAGCAACGCGACATGGCTTACTCCGATAAGGTAATCGACCACTACAGCAACCCCCGCAACGTGGGCACGCTGGATAAAAGCAAGAAAAACGTAGGCACCGGCCTCGTGGGCGCTCCCGAGTGCGGCGACGTAATGCGCCTGCAAATCGAGGTAGACGAAACCACCAATACCATCATCGACGCCAAATTCAAGACGTTCGGCTGCGGCTCGGCCATTGCCTCGTCGTCGCTTGCAACGGAGTGGCTGAAAGGCAAATCCATCGACGAGGCCCTGGCCATCGACAATATGGAGATTGTGGAAGAGCTGGCCCTGCCGCCCGTGAAAATTCACTGCTCAGTGCTGGCCGAAGATGCCATTAAGTCGGCCATCTCGGACTACCGCGTGAAAAACGGCCTGCCCGCGCTGGAGCTGTCGCACCACTAATTATCTGAGTTAAAAGTGAAGAGTTAAGCGTTGGGAATTTTTGGTCCTTATGGGTCCGAAAATTCCCAACGCTTAACTCTTCACTTTTAACGCTTGACTCGACCAATGGACGAATTTGACATTGCCCGCCTGGAGCGCGAGATTCGGCAGTACCTGGGCCTGGAGCCCGCGCAGCTCCAATTCGAGTTTCGGGAGTTGGAAGGCCAGACGCGGCTGGACCTGATTACGGTGAACCCGCGCCACCAGCAGAGCTTTCTGTTTCGCTATGAAACCGGCCGCGACCAAGTGGATTGTCTGGAAAAGATGCTGGCCTACGTGCGCAGCTACCGCGACACCGAAAGCTCCTACACGCTGCAATGGCGCGCCCGGGGCGACCGGGAGTTGCAAACGTCCTACTTCCGCGCCCACAACGTATACGAGGCGCTGGACAAGCTTTATTTTGACCGCGATTTGAACACGATTACCGTGTTCAGCGTGGTGCTGAATCCGAGCTCATAAGGGCCGGAATGAAATAGTTGGCGGACGAGCGAACAAAGAAATTCGCCGGCTTGTTTATAATGTGTCTAAATTGCGAATCCATTCGGCTTGCTTCTGAGCCCCGGTGGCCCCGCTCCTACTGCCATGATTACCGTATCGGATAAAGCCAAAGAAAAAGTAGCGCGCCTGATTGAGGACGCGCACCTTGACGACACCTACCGCCTGCGCGCCTCGGTGGCGGGTGGCGGCTGCTCGGGCCTGAGCTACAAGCTGGACTTCGATAACGAAGTGCGGCCCATGGACCAGGAGTTTGAGGACAAGGGTGTGCGCGTGGTGGTCGACATGAAAAGCTTCCTTTACTTGGCCGGCACCGAGCTGGATTTCTCCGATGGCCTCAATGGCAAGGGCTTCCAGTTCAACAACCCCAACGCCTCGCGCGAGTGCGGCTGCGGCGAGAGCTTTTCGGTCTGAACCGCAGATTGTGCGGATTTAACGGATTGCGCAGATTCTAATGCTGCCCCTGTTGGCTTCTGCAGGATTGGATTAGCATTTGATTATTTTGATTATTATAGAAAGCAACGGATAATAAAAAAGGCCACCCGATTGGGTGGCCTTTTTGTTGCGTAAAACGGACAGCATTAGAATCTGCGCAATCCGCTAAAGCCGCACAATCTGCGGTTCAGATATTAGTCCTTCTCAAACTTCTGCACGGTGCGGCCGGCGGCCGTTTGCAACTCCAGGAAGTAGAGGCCGGTGGGCAGATTTTCGAGGCCGATGCTGGTGGTGCCAGCTTCGGTGGTGCCGCGCAGCAGGGCCTGGCCCAACTGGTTGAGCACGCGGTAAGGCATGGCCGCCTCGGCGATGAAGCTGATGCGGCTGTGGGCCGGGTTAGGGTAGAGCTTCACCTTGGCAGCTTCGCCGGAGCCAGCCACCGTGACCACGGGCGAGAAGGCGGTGGTGCCGTCTAGGTCAACCTGACCCAGGCGGTAGTAGAGCTTGGCGGCCGGGGCAGCTTTGTCGAGAGTGGCGTAGGTGGTGGGGCTCATGCTGTTGCCTTGGGCCGCTACGGTGGCTACTGTGGCGAACTCACGGCCATCGAAGCTGCGCTGCACCTCGAAGCGGGCGCTGTTTTTCTCGGTGGCCGTGGCCCATTTCACCGCAACCGTTTTATCGGCCTGGCGCTGGGCGCTGAAGGCGGTGAGCTGAACGGGCAGCGGATTGATGGCTTCCAGCACGTTGGTGGTGGACAGGTCGTTCTGAGCCCCGAGCACGAAGTCGGAGAAATCCTGGAACGAAGCGGAGGTGAGCGTGCCTGCCACCGAGGCCCCACCAGCTCCGGAATCGGGACCCGTGTTGGTGGTGCGGCCCAGGTTGGTCCACTGGTTGGCGAATGGGCCGGTGGCGTCGCGCTTGGCAATCACGAAATCGGTGCTGCTTGGTACGTTCACGTAGTCTTCGGCCCCAAAGGTCAGGGTGATGGTGCCAGTGAAATTGCCGGGAGCCGTGTTGGACGACGTGACGGTGTAGAAGCGCTTCGAGGAAACCCGGGCCAGGGGCGCGGTACCCAGGCCATTGCCTGGGGCCAGGGAACGGCTGGAGTTGCCCTCAAACTGCTCGGCGGTGTAGGTCGAAGCAGCGGCCTGGGCCGTGCTGGTGAGTGTAATGGGGCGGTAGAACTTGCCTTTGCCAACCGGGAACACCGTGGCAGCCGCGCCCACATCCGTGACGCGGGCCAGCGGGCCGTTCACGAAGCTGCTGGCGCTGCCACCCGTAGCGTTGTTAGACAGGGTGAGCAGGTTGGTGGCCGAGGTGGTGATGTTGCCGCTGGTGAGCTGCAAGGTGCCCGGCACCGCGAGCGGACGCTGGAGCAATACGCCCTGGGCGTTGTTGATTTGCAGCGTTACGTTGGCATTCAGGGCCAAGCCGGCCGCGCTGGTGTTGGTCCCCCCGATGGTTTGCACAGCGGTGCCGTTCAACTGCAGGGGTGCCGTGGGCGCAGAAGTCGGCAGGAAGGACAGCACGGCACTACCGTCCACCTTGATGTCGCCCTTGATGGAAATGCTGCCGGTGAGGTTGAGAGGCAGGTTGCCGGTGAGCACCCGCAGGTCGTTCTGAATCACCAGCGGGTTGCCCCCCGAAATGGTGGGTGCCGTGGTGAAGCCGGGGTTATAAACAAAGGTGCCGTAGGTGCGGCCCGAAAACGAAGGCGTAGCCAGAATGGCGGGTACGAAACGGTAGTAGCTACCGCTTTGGAATGTGACCGAGGCACTGGTACCGGCCGCGCCGAACGGCGAAGCGCCTCCCTGTTGGAAGTAGCTTGCCCCGGCTTCAAACAGCACCGTCCCGGCAAAGCCGACGGCGCTGCCAAACAGGTTGCCGCCAAAGTTGGCCGTGGCCGTGATGGCGCTGCCCGTGTGAAACACCACGGCGTTGGGGGTAGCGGTGGTGCCCAGAATCTTGTGCGTAGTGCCGGAGCTGAAGGCCGAGCCATCGGCCGCGATGCCGCCGTCGATGCTGGCCGTGGCTCCCGTAGCGAGCTGGATGGTGAGGCCCACGTTGGCTACCGTGTTGTAAAGGCGCAAGGAGTCGGCAGTACCCACTACGAGGTTGGCCGGGGTGGCCGCGCCGCTTAGGGTGAGGGTGCGGTTGGCATCGGTGCTGAGCGTGGTGATAACGCCGCCCTGCAGTTTGAGGGCCGCAATGGTTTCGGAGGTGGTGAAATCGAGGGTAACGTTGGCCGTGGCGGTCACCGTGCCATCGAACAACAGGACGTCGCTGGCGGCAGTCACCGCCCGCGCGGGCGTCCAGCTGGCAGCCGCGCTGTAGCTGGTGCCGGTGCCGTTCCAAGTGTAGGTGATGGCCGGGGGCGTGAGCGTGGTGAAGGTAGCCGTGCCGGGCGTAGCGGTCAGGTAGTTTTCGAGGCCAGCCGTGGCGTTATCGTTGTAAGCATAGGCCTCTACGCTATAGGCCGTGCCAGAGGCCAGCCCGGTTACAGTGAGGTTGGTAGTGCTGCCATCGGCAATCACCACGAAATTACTGGTGCCCGTGGTGGGGTTGGTGCCGGTGGTGGTGCCGTAGGTGGTATTGGCGGTGTAGGTAGTGCCATCAACGGGGGCTACTGCCGCGGCGGCGGTGGGCCGCACCACCACGAGGCGCTTGGTGCCATCGCCGCCGCTCAGGCTGAGCAGCACGGTGGTGGTGGTAGCCCCCGAAGCCGTGACGGTGGGCTGCACGGTAGGCTCGGTAGCGGGCGGGGTGCCGGCCGTGAGCGAGCCAAACAGGTTCACGTCATCCACGGCAAAGGTGCCGCTGCCGCTGTTGGAGCCGCCATAAGCATAAATACGGAAGGTTACCGCGCCCGTCACGGTCGACAAGGCGGCCGTGCCGGTCAGGCTCACGGGGCGGGGCGTGAAGGTGGTGGTGGGGTTGGTTTGCACGGCACCCACGGTAGCGGTATAGCCATCGAGGCTGGTACGGACCTCCCACTTGGTGGGGCCGGTGCCGGAGCTGCGGTCCGAAACAATGAGCGTGGTCAGGTTGGCGGTGTTGCCGGCAGCGGCCGTGAACGTGAACTGATAATAGCCGGTAGTAGCACCTGCGGCCGGCGAAGCCGTGGAAGTGGAGAAGCCCGTAGACCGGAAGTCCGGGGTATCAGAAGTACCGGTCAGGCCCGTGGCCCGCGAAAAGACGCTGCCCGTGACGTTGGCAGCCTGGGTGGTGGGCGAAGTGGAGCTGGTGGCCGGGAAGGAGTAAGCCAGCAGCGGCGGCGAAAGCACCGTGCCGCTCACCATCACATCCTGCGAAGTCGCACCCGATACGTTGGTGATGGTGCCACTAACCGGACCCACCGGCGTAGCAGCCGCAACGCGCACATACACCGTGCCGCCGGCAGCGGGCACTGATACGGTACCACCGAAGCCGCTGCCCGTAGTCAGCGAAACCTCAACCCCCGAAGGAGCCGTGACGGTAATCGGAACCGAGAGGCCATTGCCGGCAAGCACGTAGGTCTGCTCGGCCGAGGCCGTACCGGCGTAGTTCGAAAAGCCGCTCAGGCTGCCCGGGGTGGCCGTGAGGGTTGGGGCCGGGGTGGTAAACATTACATCGGCCCCGTAGCCGGTGCCGGCGCTGTTGGTGGCATAAGCGGCCACGTAGTAGTTAGTGCTGGGCGTGAGGCCCGTGAGGCTGCTGCTGTAGGTGCCCGCGCCCGATGCGCCGGCTACCGTGGTCACGCCGGAGCCTCCCAGACGGGGCGTCGGCGTGAGGCTGAAAACGACCCCGCGCACCGTGATACCGGGGCCGGCCACGGTGCCGCCGCTGGTAGCCGTAGTGGGCGTGATGGCCGTGGTGGCGGCCGTAGTAGCCGTGGGCGGCGACAGCGTAGTGAAGGTAATATCGGTGGCGTAGGTGGTACCCACGCTGTTGGTGGCATAGGCGGCTACGTAGTAAGCAGTACTGGGCGTGAGGGCCGTGAGGCTGCTCGTGAAAGTGCCCGTGCTGGGCGTTCCATCGGCGACCTGCGTCACGCCGCTGCCGCTAATCCGCGGGTTGGGGCTGGTGCCGTATACCACGCCGCGCGCCGTGATGGCAGCGCCGCCGTTCGAGGTCACGTTGCCGCCGCTGGTGGCGGTGGTGCCCGTGATGGCCGACGCGGCCGTGGTGCTCACGCTGGGCGCTACCAAGGGCGCGTTCACGGTGAGGGTGTTGGTCGAGTTTGAGCCCGTGGTGACGGGGTTGCTGGCCACTACGCGAATAAGGTAGGCCGAGCTGGCCGTGGTGGCCCCCGGAATGGTAACCGTGAGCGAGGTGGCCGTGGAGCCGGTGGTGGTGAGGACGGTGGTACCGCTGCCAAAGGTGCCCAACGAGTT
Source organism: Hymenobacter sp. UYAg731 (assembly GCF_054061335.1). Taxonomy (NCBI): domain Bacteria; kingdom Pseudomonadati; phylum Bacteroidota; class Cytophagia; order Cytophagales; family Hymenobacteraceae; genus Hymenobacter; species Hymenobacter sp. UYAg731. Next base: position 406,840 of record NZ_JBSSEC010000005.1, read on the forward strand.
GGAGAGCACGGCCGTGAACACGTTGGCGGGGTCGAAGGTGCCGGTGGTAGTGTAGGATACCGTCACGTCGTTGCCGGCCAGCACGGTGGCGGGCGCAATGCCGCCCGTGGTGATGGTGGGCGCGGGGGCGGGCGTGGTCACCGTGACCAGCACGGGGCTGGCCTGCAGGTTGGGCACGGCATCTTCAGCCACTACATATACATCGTAGTCAGTGCTGGCCGTGAGGCTGCTCACCGTCGAGGTGGCAGCGGTGTTGGCGGTTGGGTTGGCGAAGTTGCCGGACAGCGTAACGACCGTGCCAGCAGCATTTTTGCCCGCTTTCACCTGCGCAGCCGTGGGGGCAGTGGCACCGCTGGGCAGGACCACATAATAGGTTTTGCCTACTTCATTAATGTTAGACGATAGCAGAAAGCTAGTGGCCGTGATAGTCGAAGCCGAAGGCGAGGCCGGGGTAGTACCGAAAGTGGGCGGCGTGGTATCGGCGGCAGAAAGTGTCCCCTTTACCACGATGTCATCTATGACCCATATCTCAGCACTATTATCATTCAGCAAGGTGATTTTAAACCTTAACTGTGATGTGGCACCTATAGCGGTGACACTAACCGTCCCATAATTAGGTGTGCTTGCTCCGCCTCCTCCAGTGAAGGCAGTTGCTGCACCAGTACTATAAGCACGAGTAGCGACTGCGGCACCTGTAAAAGACCACCGGCTATTCGAGCCCGTAGCAGCACCGCCTACGACTTTGACTTGGTCAACGTATGTCGCCCCACCATCGGTACTCAGTGATAAGATTACGTTATCCGGAGAATCAGCACCGTTGCCACTGGTAGTTGCAAATGATGCCAGCTTGAATTCAACTGATACGTTAGAGTAACTACTAACGTCAATGTTGGCTGCCGACGTGATTGTAGCAGTGCCATTCGATAAGCTGTAAGCCCTTACTCCCGAGGCATACAGTGGGGTACTTGCTGGAAACAATCCCGAGCTACGAGTTTCATATCCTCCCCCCACTAAATTAACTGTAGCGGTAGGCGTCGCTGGAGTAGTCTCAAAGTCCTGGGTTGCAATCGTCGTCTGCCCCCGCCCAAGCAGTGGTAACATTAGCATCATGAGCAGCGCGAGGCTGCGGGCGATTCCGACGGAAAAACGGGGTAATGGTTTTCTCATAAAAACGGGTTATTAAGGGGTTTACCAAATTACCATGGGGTGGACACGTTGAGTGTAAAGATATTTGCGTGAACTTGGATTTTAGGCATGCTTCCATTATCAAATCTTTATATTACTTCTTTAACCTGACCAACAGCATCCAATCAGCATTTTTATTTTGCCGAGCCCGTCCCGGGCAGCTGGCCCCGGACGGGGCCCGGGGCAATTAGCTGATGGTAAAGCCGCTTTGCCAGCTACCGGAGGAGCATAAGGCCCTCGGCCCGCCCCTACCCCGTAAAGCACAAAAAAAGCCCTCGCGGACGCAAGGGCTTTTTGAGGCATTGGGCAACGGGCGCGGATAGGGGCGGCGCACACGGCGGCGCAGCTATCGGCCGGTTGCTAGTGGTGCCTGCCATTCCGGGACGGGGGCATTTGCTGGGCGCTGCTGCCGGCGGGGGCAAATCCGCCGAATGGGTGGCCACGCGCAGCTCGCCGGGCCGCTTAGGAATGACAGGACTTATGGGATAGCGCGGCCGGGCCGGCCGGAGCCGGCGTGGGCCGCGCGGTACGTGGCATGGGCCGCGGGGCGCTGAAGGCCGGGCAGTCGTGCTGACCCAGCACAGCGGCTGGCACGGCCAGTTTCAGCAGCAGCCCACTCAAAAAACGAAGCCTGACGACGGAGCTCATAATTCTGAAGGAATAAACCACCCGGCAGGGCCGGGGGCCATTTGAATTGATGACCTGAAACTACCGGTGCGGGGCAGCTGGCCAGCCCTGTCATCGGCCAAATCCGGCACGGCATCGACCGGATGAGGTTTTTCGGGGCTGCGCACTACCGGGCCACGGCGTGGGCAAAGGCCGCATTCACGGACAGGCGCGGCTGCCGGGCTGCCCGGGGCAGGACCACCGGCGCGGCCACTACCGCCCGAATCACGTCTTCGGTGAGGGCGCACTGGCGGTGGTGCGAGTAGTGCCAGCGGGCTAGGCGGGCGCGTTCCACCCGGGCGTTGGTGGCGGCGGGCTCGGCAAAGGTGCGGCGGATGGCCCGGGCGCAGGCGGTCACGTCGCCGGGCAGGTAGAGCAGGCCGGTCTGGTTGTGCTCTACCAGCTCGGCGGTGCCGCCGGTGGCCGCGCCCACCACGGGCACGCCCGAGGCCAGGGCTTCCAGGGTTACCATGCCGTAGGTTTCGTTTTCGGAAGCCATCGTAAAGACATCGATGGCGTGGTAGAACACGGCCGGATTGGCCCGGAAAGCTCGGAAGTGCACCTGGTTTTGCAGGCCCAGCCGGGCCACCTGCCGCTGAATCTGGCGCAGGTATTCGTCGCCTTCGTTACGGGTGGGCTCGCCCATAATGACGAGGTGGGCATCGTAGCCGTACTGCTGGCGCAGGTGGTGCAGGGCATTAATGACAAAATCCTGCCCCTTGCCGGCATCCAGCCGGCCCAGGATACCCAGCAGGCGCACCTCCTGGGGCAGGCCCAGCTCCCGGCGGGCCTCGAAGGGCGTGTGGGTGGGCGGTGCAAACTGCTCCAGCGGCAGGCCCAGGGGCACGAGGTGCAGTTTGGCCATGTCGAACCGGGTGAGGTGGGCCACCTCGCGGGCCAGGCCAGGCAACGGCGTGAGCCAGGCATCAACGAGGCCGAAGCGCAGGGTGTGTACGGGGCTGCGCTTGGGCCGCCCCAGCTGCATGTGCTGCTGGTAGATGATGCGCAGGCGGCCACCGAGCAGGGTTTTGGCCAGCGTGGCCACGGGCAGGTCCTTGTTCTGCGTCACCACCAGCACGTCGATGTTCAGGCGTTCGAGCTGCTCTTTCAGGGACCAGGCCATGAAGGGCATGGCCAGGCCCCGGCGCACGGCCAGCGTTTCGAGGGGCACAAACCAGTCTTCGGCCCACATGGCCAGCGGCGTGGCGGGTGGCGCAAAGAACGTGACGCGCCACCCGCGCTCCTGCATCCAGCCCGCGAATTTGAGGCTGTTCAGCTCCAGCCCGCCGAGGCTACTTGAGAGGCAGAGCACGGCCAACTGCGGGGTCGTACCAGGTAGGGCAGCCTCCCGCTCACGGGGGGCCGGGCCGGGAATGGGGCTCCCGGAAAAGGTGAATGGGTTCATAGCTCAGAAAGACAGGGAGTGTGCAGGGCATTGGAGCGGTAGAAGGCGGAGAGGTTTAGCGCGAGGAAAACGGAAACGCGAACGTCAGATGAGCATGACGTTCTATCTCCTCAGCTCCAGCGGCTGAGGAACTGCAGAAACTGTTCTTTGTACTGGTCGCCCACGGGGATGGTGACGGCCCCAATCTGGACGGTGAGGCGGCGCACGGCCTCAATCTTATCGAGTGCCACGATGAACGAGCGGTGGATGCGCATGAAGCGCCGGGCGGGCAACTTTTCCTCCATCGCCTTGAGGCTCATGAGGCTCAGCAGGGCGCGGGGCGTACTTTTGAGGTGGACCTTCACGTAGTCCTTCAGGCCTTCTACATATAAAATGTCGCTAAGGGCCACGCGCACCAACTGGTACTCGGCTTTCAGAAAGAGGTATTCTTCTTCCTCGGGGCCGGTGGCAACCGGAGCGGTGGTATGCTGCGAGGTGAGTTCGGCGTAGGCGCGGGCTTTGCCGGCGGCGCGCAGAAACTCCTCGTAGTTGAAGGGCTTCACCAGGTAATCCAGCGCATCGACGCGGTAGCCATCCAGGGCGTACTGACTGAAGGCGGTGGTGAAGATGACGCGCGGGCCGGTGGGGCCCAGCACGCGGGCCAGTTCCAGGCCATTGAGCTCCTGCATCTGGATATCCAGGAAGGCCAAATCGACGGTGCCGGGGTGCTCGTGCAGGTACTTGAGGGCCTCCACGGCGCTGCCGAACTTGCCCACCAGCTCCAGAAACGGCGTTTTCTGCACGAAGGACGCGACCAGGCCCAGAGCCAGGGGCTCGTCATCTACGGCAATGGATTTGAGGGGCGGGAGGGCAGTTGTCATGGGAGGAAAGAAGGGGAATGGGGAACGAGAATGCTCAGGATGACAGACTTTTCTCATTTCCAACCTGCAACGTGAGGTGAACCCGGAATTCGTTGGCGGGCGTGTGGTCATCCACCAGCAGGTTGAACCGGCCGGGGTACAGGAGGTCGAGGCGACGGCGGGTGTTGGCTAGGCCGATGCCATTGCTGCCGGCCAGGTCGGTGCTGGGCAGCGCGAGCAGGGTGTTGCGCACTTCCAGCTCCAGCACGTTGGGCGAGGGCTGGGTGAGGCCGATGAAAATGCGGCTGCTTTGAGTGGCCGCCACGCCATGCTTGAAGGCGTTTTCGAGGAAGGGCAGCAGCAGCATAGGGGCCACGGGCACGTCGCGCACGGGCTCGGGGCGGTCGAAGGTGACGGTCACGCGCTCATCGAGGCGCAGTTGCATCAGGGTGATATAGTCCTGCACGAAGGCGATTTCCTGGCTCAGCAGCGTGAGGCCGCCGGCGGTGTCATACAGCACGTAGCGCATCATGCGCGAGAGCCGGTGAATGGCCACGCGGGCCTGCTCGCCATCGAGCAGCGTGAGGGCGTAGATGTTATTGAGCGTATTAAAGAAGAAGTGCGGGTTAATCTGGGCCTTGAGCACCGAGAGCTCGGAAGTCACGCGCTGCTGCTCAAGCGTCTGCCGAATCCGGGCATCGTTCTGCCACTTCTGCACCACCGTGATGCTCGTGCTGATGCCCAGCACAAACATGGTGGTGAGCAGGCCCATGGTATCGATGCGCGGGCCGCCCCGGTTTAGCCGGGGCCGGCCGGCCGCCGCCTCAAAGGCCTTGTCCATAAGGGCCGGCAGGTTTAGCGACAACTCCAGAAACTTGCTGAAACTGAGCACCACCACCGTGGTAACCACCAGGGCCAGAATAAACCACTCCGTGCGCCCGTGCAGCAGCAGGCGCGGCACCGTAACCTTGGACGTAAGGTAGAACGTGGCAATCCAGGCGGCAAACATCAGCCCCTGCTTCAGCCAGAATTCCGGCGGCATGGTGAGCCGCCCGGTGAGCGGCTGAAACAACAAGAACGTGAGCCCGAACAGCCCCCACACCAGTACATGAATGAGCGGCGTGAGGTAGCGACGGGGCGTGAGGACGGCCATAGACGAGGGAGAAATCGAAACAAACATAGCTGACTCCCTATCCCAAAGCCGGGCCAAACCGACCGTACCCTCGATTGTATCGACGGCGGGCCGCGTTTCACCGTTGGGGCAGGCGGGGTTTGGCGGGGAAAGGAGGTCGGAGCCAGACTCCCCTCCTTACCAAGGAGGGGATGTTCGAGCCAAAGGCTCGGACGGGGGTGGTTGTGGGCGTTGAACGGGTGGGGGTATTTTCGCACCACTTACGACCGGGTCCGCACCACTCCTGACCGGCGCCGCACCACCTCGGACCGGTGCCACACCACCACCCAACCGGTGCCGCACCACCTTGGACCGGTGCCGCACCACCCCCGACCGGTGCCGCACCACCTGGCAGCCCTTGTATACCACTTATTACCAGCCCCGACCCACCTGCCGGTACCATCTTATCAGGGAGAAATGCCGACTGCATTTCCGCCCCCAGTCCCGACCTTTGCCCCATGATTCGCCCGCTTCTGCTGCTGCTTGTGCTGCTATCCCCTGCCCCCGCTATTTCGGCCCCGCCGCTCCCCGACTATGCCACCTACCCCACCTACCTCGGCCCCGATCTGGGGCTGACCTGGCGCGGCCTTCAGGCCACCCTGCGCGTGTGGGCACCCACCGCCTCGGCCCTGCACCTGCGCCTATACGCCGCCGGCAGCGGCGGTCCGGCCAAGGCCGACTTTGTGATGACCAAGGCCGAAGGCGGCACCTGGACCTATATGCTGCCCGCCGGCACCACCGGTTTCTACACGGTGCAGGCCACCATCGCCGGCAAAACCCTGGCCGAAGTAGCCGACCCCTACGCCCACGCCGTGGGCGTGAACGGCCTGCGCGGGGCCGTGTTCAACCCCATCATTGCCCAGCCGCCGGGCTGGAAAGACGACCTGCGCCCCGCCCTGAAACAAGCCACCGACATAGTAATTGGCGAAGTCCACGTCCGCGACCTCACCATGCACCCGCAGTCGGGCGTGCGGCACAAGGGCAAGTTTCTGGGCGCGGCCCAAACCGGCACCCGGGGGCCGGACGGCGTGAGCACCGGCCTCGACCACCTAGTAGAGCTGGGCCTGACCCACGTCCACCTGCTGCCCACCAACGATTTCGCCAGCATCGACGAAGCCGCGCCCGCCAGCGCCAATCGCTACAACTGGGGCTACGACCCGCTCAACTACACCGTGCCCGAAGGCACCTACTCCACCGACGCCACTAACCCGGCCGCCCGCATCCGCGAGTTCAAGCAGCTGGTCGAAAACCTGCACGGGGCCGGCCTGCGCGTGGTGCTCGACGTGGTGTACAACCACACCGCCGATGCCCGCCGCAGCAATTTCGAGCAGCTGGTGCCCGGCTACTACTACCGCCACAACCCCGACGGCACCCTGAGCAACGCCACCGCCTGCGGCAACGAAGTAGCATCCGAGCGCCCGATGGTGCGCAAGCTCATCGTGGAATCGGTGGCCTACTGGGCGCAGCAGTACCACGTCGACGGCTTCCGCTTCGACCTCATGGGCGTGCTTGATATCGAAACCATGCGCGCCGTGCGCGTGGCCCTGGACCAGCAGGACCACAGCATTTTCATCTACGGCGAGGGCTGGACCGCCGGCCCCTCGCCCCTACCCGACGCCAGGCGCGCCCTCAAAGGCAACATGCTGAAGCTGGACCGCATCGCGGCCTTCGGCGACGAGCTGCGCGACGGCGTGAAGGGCCACTACGCCCACCAAACCGAGCCCGGCTTCGCCAGCGGCCAGCCCGGCCTGGAGGAAAGCGTGAAATTCGGCATAGTGGCCGCCACCCAACACCCGCAGATTGACTATGCCAAGGTCAATTACTCGAAAGCCCCCTGGGCCGGCTCGCCCTCCCAGGCCATCAACTACGTGGCCTGCCACGACGACCGGGTGCTCTGGGACAAACTCCGGGTGTCGAACCCGAACACGTCGGAAGACACGCTCATCAAGATGGATTTACTGAGCAACACCATCGTATTCACCTCGCAGGGCGTGCCGTTTTTGCCGGTCGGCGATGAGTTTTTGCGCACCAAGGGCGGCTCCTCCAATTCCTACAACCAGCCCGACAGCGTGAACCAGATTGACTGGGGCCGCAAGGCCAAGTACGTGGGCGTGTACGAGTTCTATCGCAAGCTGCTGGCCCTGCGCCGCAACCACCCCGCCTTCCGCCTGCCCACCACCGAGCTCATCCAGCAGCACCTCGAATTCCTGCCCAACATGGCCCCCGGCATCATCGCCTACCAGCTGAAAGACCACGCCGGCGGCGACGTCTGGAACACCATCACCGTTATTTTCAACGGCAACCGCGGGGCCTGGAGCGTGCCCCTGCCCCGCGAAACCTACAAAGTGGTGCTGCGCGGCAACCAAATCCAGGAAGAAGGCCTCGACGTGCTCGAAGTAACCAGCGGCGTGCAGGTGCCGGGGAATTCAGCCCTGATTCTGGTGCGCTGAGGAACAGGCGGAAGCTTGGCGTTTCTGCAACGCGCTTGTCATGCTGAACGCAGTGAAACACCTTATCACGTTCGAACGAACTATTCAGGCGTGATAAGGTGCTTCACTGCGTTCAGCATGACAAGCGTGAAGGGTGCAACCGCCCCCTCCCGCTTGCTACTTTGGAAAAATCCGCTTTCCATTTTGAAAAAATTCATCCCCGTTGGGCCCCGTGCCCGGCGGGGATTTTTTATTATCCCACTAAAAACCAATAGTTAATCAAATCCCGCCCGCCGAATCACCAATCCGGCATTGGTATTGGCATATGGTGGAGGTAACCAACTAACGGCCGCACCGGCCACCACCTCCACCCCAATACCAACGCCATGAACGCACTTCCCTCTTTCGATTCCGCCCCCGGCCTGCCCAAGTGGCAGCAGCCGGAAAAAGTCGCCGGCCGCGTGGTCCTCCTCGGGCTGGTGGGCACGGCGGTATACTTCTGGGGCTCGATTTTGCCCTTCCTCGTCGACATGGTGTTCGACACCGTGAAGTTGGGCATCGGGCTCGGCACGCTGTTCGTGCTGTTTCTGCTGGCCACCAACAAGCGGATTCACGCCGGGCTGTGGTACGCCGGACAGCGCATTCTCCGCTCGATGGCGGGCATTTTCGTCAACACCGACCCCATCGGCATCATGGAAGCCTACATCTCGAACACCGAGAAGGAGGCCCGCAAGATGGACGCCGAAGTCACCAACATCGAGGGCGCGCACGAGCTGGTGAAGCGCAAGCTGGCCGCCAACTCCGCCCAGATTAAGGAATATCTGGCCCTGGCCGACTCCGCCACCCGCCAGGGCGAAAAGGACGCCGCCGAATCGTATGCCATGCGCGCCGCCCAGGTGCAGGACTACAACCAGCGCCTCCAGCCCATGGCCACCACCACGGCCAACGTGACGGTGGTAATGCGCCAGATTCTGAAGGCCGCCCTGCGCCAGATTGACGGCAGCAAGTTCAAAGTCAACCTGCTGAAGGACGAATACGCGCTGGTGAAACGCACCAGCTCCGGCATGCGCGCCGCCATGAACATCCTGCGCGGCGACCCCGACAAGAAGTACTTCTTCGACCTGGCCACCGACCGCGTGGCCGAGGACATGGCCCAGCAGTTGGGTCAGATTAAGCAGGCCATGCGCTATTCGCAGGAGTTCGTGAAGGAGATGGACATTCAGAACGGGGTGATGAGCGAGAAAGGCCAGCGCCTGCTCGACCAGTACCAGAAAGGCGAATTCAACGCCGTGCTCAACGAAAAGCCGCAAGCTCCCCAGAACATCCTCACCACCAAAAAAGCCTCCGATGATGCCTATTCTAGCCTGCTTGATTAGCTTTTTGCTAGCCTGGGCCTGCCTTAGTAGCGCGGACTTTGTAGTCCGCGTGTCGCACCGCCAGGTAGCTGCCGTCGTCCAAAACCACCTTCCCCATTACCATCATTCGCGGACTACAAAGTCCGCGCTACATCACTACTCACATGACCACACGCGGTAAATTTATCGTTGGCCTGCTCCTCTTCGGCCTCCTGTACTTCGGCATCAATAAGCTGGTTTCCAGCGGTGCCGTCTTTAAAAAGGCCGACACGCAATCGGTGCTTTTGAATTCGATTGAGCTGCCCACGGCCACCGGCGGCAGCCGGGCGAACATCGTGGTGCCGCTGGCCCAGCTGCCCGGCACCGCCCCGGCGGATAAAGGCACACCCATTACCTGGGAAGTAATGGCCTGGAACAGCCAGATGGCCGGCATGCTGGCCAACGGCGGGCCCCGCTCCACGATGGGCTCGGCGGCCGCCGCCAACGGCCTGGATATGCAGATTGTGCGCCAGGACGACGTGAGCAAGATGCAGGCTGACCTGGTGAAAAACGCCCTCGACCTGCAAAGCAAGCCCGAAACGCCGGGCTTGATTGTGAGCATCATGGGCGATGGCCTGCCCGGATTCTCGGCTATGCAGGCGGAGTTGAAGAAGGCCGGCACCCAGCTGCAAATTATCCCGTATTCGGTGGGTAAATCCTTCGGCGAAGACAAGCTGATGGGCCCGAAAGAATGGCTGGATAACCCCAAAACTGCCTTGGGTAAAACCGTGGCCTGCTACCTGCGCGACGGCGACCAGAACATTGCCCTGAAATGGTGCGCCGACAACGGCCTAAAAGTGAACGCCGACGAAACCACCTACGACCCCGAAGCCGTGAACTTCATGGCCGCCAGCGACTTTCTGGTGGCTGCCGAGAAATACATCCTCGGCAAGCCGGAAGCCCGCACCAAAGTGGTGAATGGCAAGAACACCGGCGTGAAAATCGACGTGGTGGCCGACGCCGTGGCCACCTGGACGCCCGGCGACGTGAACATCGCCAAGCAGCGCGGCGGCCTCGTCAACATCGTGAGCACCAAAGACTACTCCAACCAAATGCCCAACATCATGGTGACTACCAAGCGCTGGTACGACGCCCACCCCAAGGAAGTACTGGGCCTGATGACGGCCTTCGCCGTGGCCGGCGACCAGGTGAAAAGCCACCCCGAAGCCCTGACCCGCGCCGCCGATATTTCGGCCACCGTGTACGGCGACCAGGACAAGCCCGGCGCGTACTGGCTGAAGTATTACAAAGGCGTGAGCGAGGCCGACCGCAACGGCGACGTGGTGGAGCTGGGCGGCAGCAAAGCCTTCAATTTCAGCGACAACCTGAATCTGTTCGGCCTCGATGAAGGCGGCACCAACATCTACGCGGCGGTGTACAAAACCTTCGGCGATGTGCAGACCAAGCTCTACCCCAAAGAATTGCCCAGCTACGTGCCGCTGAATGAAATGCTGGACCTGACGCCGCTGAAGAAACTGCAGCAGCAGTACAAAGGCAAAGCCGTGGCCCCGGCCGAAACCCAGCAGTTTGCCACCGGCGATGAAATTCGCCAGAGCGTGAGCAAGCGCGCCTGGAACATCGAATTCAACAGCGGCCAGAGCAGTTTCACCCCCGCCGCTGAGCACGACTTAAACCAGCTCTTCAACGACCTGGTGGTGGCCGGCCGCCTCAAAGTAGCCGTCCACGGCCACACCGACAACGCCGGCGACCCCAGCCGCAACCAGCAGCTCAGCGAGGACCGCGCCATGGCCGTGGAGCACTGGCTCGAAGCTAAAAGCCACAGCGCCTTCCCCAACGGCCGCGTGCAGGTGTACGCCCACGGTGCTACCGAGCCGCTGGCCAGCAATGCCACCCCCGATGGCAAAGCCAAAAACCGCCGAGTAGAGGTAGTGCTGGGAAATTAACAACGTAGCGTGGACTCTGTGAGTCCGCGTCACGAGCGCAGCGAGTATCGTCGCTAGGATTTTTTCACAACATTTCCCCAAATCACGAGCGCAGCCGACGATACTCGCTACGCTCGTGACGCGGACTCGCAGAGTCCACGCTACATGAAAATCTTATTCGCTCCCAACGCCCAGCCCGCCCGCCTCGTGTTCACCACGATGGTGGTAGCGCAAGTGGCCCTGCTGCTGCTGCTGTGGCTATTTTACCCCATGCAGCTCTTCCCCAGCCTGGGCGAAGTCGTGCGCTCGCTCGGCGACTTAGTTACCACGCAGGGCCTGATTCAGGAGCTGTGGGCCAGCATGACCACGGCCATTGAGGCCCTGGCGGTGGCTACGGTTTTGGCGCTGCTGATTTCTTACCTTACGGCGCTGCCCTTCTTCCGGCCCATCGCCTACGCGGCCTCCAAGATGCGCTACCTCACCCTCACCGGCCTCACCTTCTTCATGGCCCTGATGGTAAGCTCCGGCCACCAGGTCAAGCTCTCGGTCCTCATTTTCGGGGCCACCGTGTACCTGGTCACGGGCATGACGAGCGTGATTCTGACCACCACCCAAGAGGAAATGGACCACGCCCGCACCCTGGGCATGAGCGAGTGGCGCAGCTTCTACGAAGTAGTGGTGCTGGGTAAGCTCGATGAGATGCTCGAAGTAGTGCGCCAGAATTTCGCCATCATCTGGACAATGATTACGCTGGTGGAAACGCTTTACCAGTCCGAAGGTGGTATCGGGCTGCTGCTGTATAAGCAGAACCGGTACCTGCATCTGGATGGGGTGCTAGCCATTCAGTTGGTAATTCTGGCGACGGGGGCGGCGCAGGATTATGTATTTGTGCTGCTGCGGCGGGTGTTTTTCCCTTATTCAAGTTTGGGTGCCGCCTGATGTACCGTGGACTCTGCGAGTCCGCGAGTGAGTGGGCCGGTTGCTACTCATCGTTCATTTGCGGACTCGCAGAGTCCACGGTACAATTCACAGAGCCAGATACGTATAGGGCCACTGCTCCCAATCCTCCACCAACCCCGCCTTCACTGGATTCTCTAATACATAGCTGATAACCCGTTCCAATTCACCATTCCGAACCACATGGTCGTAGCTCTCGGCTTGCCAGAAAGCCCCGGTTAGCCCCAGCAGCTTGTTGGCCTGGGTGGCGGTGTAGCTCTTCAGCCGTTGCAGGGTTTTCTGCAACGGCGGGGCTTCATCGGGCACCACTAACACCAAATGCACATGGTTGGGCATGAGGCAGTAGCAGAGCAGGTCGAAGCTTTTGCCGTGAAAATAATGCAGTGACTGCGCCACCAACGCCGCTATTTCGGGTTGCCTCAGCCACGTCGGCCCAAACTTACCCCGCGCCAACTGCGCATCGAAGCGCCCAAAATACTTTTTCTGCTCGGCATAAGCATGAGCGGGGTCGAGTTCCAGGCGGTTCAGCGCCAATTCTGTGTCGGCTTGGAGCTGGGCGACTACCTGACGGGGCAGGCTGCCCGCCAGCCGAAACGTAATGAACACCGCCTCACCTGGCGGCAGCCGATGCGGCAAGTTCCGCTCATAATAAATCAGGTTCGACACAGCCGCAATGTACCAAGTACCGTGGACTCTGTGAGTCCGCGAATAAATCAATTTCCTTAATCTCTCAACGCGCGGACTCGCAGAGTCCACGGTACAGCCCATGACCGCCCACACCTACGCCTACCGCGACCCCATCCTCACCCTGAGCGGCGTTTCCATCGCCTTCAACGGTGAGCCCATCCTGCGCGACATCAACGCCCAGGTCCTCGACGTGACGCGCCCCAATATGCGCCAGGGGCAGGTCGTGGGCTTCTACGGCCGCTCCGGCATCGGCAAGTCAGTCCTTTGCCGCATCATGGCGGGCCTCATGGCTCCCGGCACCGGCACCGTGGAAGTGGGCGCGGCCCAGCAGCCCGTGACGCCCGGCCTCGTGGGCTTCGTGCAGCAGCGCTACCCCCTCTTCGACCACCGCACCCTGCACGACAACCTGCTGGTGGCCGCCCAGCGCAAGCACGGCCCCGCCGAGGCCCGCCAGCACGTCGACGCCTACCTCGAACGCTTCGGCCTGGCTCCGCACCGGCGGAAGTACCCGGCCCTGCTCTCGGGCGGGCAGCGCCAGCGGGCGGCCATCGCCCAGCAGCTGCTCTGCTCCGACCACCTCATTCTGCTCGATGAGCCCTTCTCCGGCCTCGACGTGGCCATGATTGACGAAGTGAAGAAAATCATCGTCGAAGTCACCACCATGGACGAGCTGAACACCGTCATCATCGTCTCGCACGACATCGTGACCACCACCGCCCTGGCCGACCGCCTCTGGCTGCTCGGCTACGAGCACGACGCGGCCGGGGCCCTCGTGCCGGGCGCCACCATCAGCCCCCAACACCAATACAACCTAGCCGAAATGGGCCTCGCCTGGCACGAAAACGTCGAAGCCGAACCCGAATTCGCCCAGTTCGTCGAACACATCAAGCAGGAGATTCGCGGGAGTTAGCCCGGCCGCGGCAAACGGGCCGCCACGGCCGGGCCCTGGCCCGGGTCAGGGTCAGACGTTCACGGTGTGTTCGGTATGCACTGTGTTCACCACGCCCGCGCCTACGTCGGCTTTGTCGGGCACGAAGAGTTGCAGCAACGGGTCGAGCACGGTTACCCCGCTTACCAGGTTCGGGTCGAAGTGGAACAAGGACGGGTCATGCAAAATACTGACCGGGTCGCCTAGTTTGGGCACGGTGCTCAGCGAAGGCGTTTTCTGCACCCTGGTGAGCGTCGGCGTGTTCGTCCGCAGGCTCTTGAGCATGCTCAGGCTGGGGGCGAAGAAATATTCACCGCCCCGCATGTTGATGAAGTCCCCAAACCGGGCGTCTTTCCGGCCGGCGGCCCCGTAGTCGGTGGGCCAGTGGTACTGGGTGGGGTGGGCGTTGGTGAGGTCGGTGGGCTGGCCAATGAGCGGGTCCTTTCCGGTACCCGGCTGCGAGAAATCAGGGTTATTCACCCACGACTGCTGCACAAACTCGAACTGGGTGGTGATATTGGCCACGTAGCACATAAACAACAGCCCCACGCCGCCCGTGGGCAAGTCCTCGGGCTTGTCGGACAGGTTACCCTCGGCGTCCCGAATCCGGGGCTTGTCCTCGTAGGGAATGCCCCGGCGCACCAGTCGTTTAGTTTTGTTGAAATCCGCGCCGGCCAGGTCGGTGCGCGGCCCGGATTTGCGGATGTGGGCGTGAAACGGGCATTTGGAGGCACTGCCGGCATCCGCGAAGTTGAAGTTGTTTTCCTGGTGGCCCAGGGTGGGGTGCTGCTCCGCGCCGTGCAGCATTACCGGCGTGCCGTCCTCGAACCGGCCCACGGCCCAGGCCCCAATCAGTTCGGCTTGCGCCGCTTGGGCGGGCGTCCAGCTGGCCTCGTTGGCGGGCAGGTTAAACACGGTTTTGGCGGTTTCTTTCTCCTGGGTTTTGAAGCCCCGCACGTTCTGTTCCAGCTTGCGAAACACGAAATAGCTGCCCATGCTGTTGCCGTCCTTGCCGCCGGGGTCGGCCACGAGCATCAGGCCGGGCGTGGCCCGCGGGTCCCATTTGTCGGTGTGCGCCGGAAGCTCATCGGCAAAAAACACGGGCTGGCTGATGCCGTCCACGTAGTTGTTGTGCTCAATGCCTTCGCCCTCGGCGTTGCGCAGCACCACGCCCCGCTCCGCGGCCACCACGGTGGCCTTAGTGGCCAATGACAGCTTGATGGCCCGCGTCAGCGAGCGCGCCTGGTGAATGTCGGCGTCGGCCACGAGCACCATGGCGTGAATGACGCCCTCGGACCCGTTCAGGCCCGGGCTCCAGGTGGAGGGGTTGGGGTCCTTGAGGGCCGCGTTCGAGGCCTTCATACCGCTGCCGAATTTGGCGTCCGTGGGCTTTTTGGCCGGTGCCACGCCAAGGTAGTTATAGCCTTCGGCGGTGAGGAAAAACGAAGCGAAAACACTACCGGGAATGCGCTCGTCGTGAAACAGCTGGGTCTCGTCCAGCTGCTTGCGGGCCGTGGTCACGAACACGCTGCTGAAACTGGCTATCCAGTTGCCCACTTCTTTCTTCTTACCGGCTTTGAAGCTCAGGAACAGATTGAAAGTGAACTGGCGGCCGTGGCCTTTGAGGATGTTCCCCTGCATGTCGCTGAGGATGGGGTCGGCGGGGTCGACGGGAAAATTTGCTAAAAACTGGGCTACTGGCATGGGCTGGGTTGGTTTAAGTGAATGATTTACTTCCGCTTATTTCCGCAGGCCAATGCACTTTCTGGCGTGCCCGCGCGCAGGGCCTGTCGCTGCGCGGCGCGCAGACGGTGGCATGACTTGGTCGTTTTTGGAGTAGCTGCGCCCGGCACGGCCAGGGCCGCTCTACGTTGCAAAAACCTCGATGCAGCTCTCCCATTCATTGGGGTAATCACCCTCCCTTGCCGAGGAAGCCCCCGCGACACCACAATCCGAATAAACGCACGCCCCTGGCCTCATGCGCGATGGCATGGCCCTCATTTTCAAGCTTCTCCCAAGCCCGGCAAAGGTAAAATCGCCTGCAGCCTTGGCGCATCAGTACCACCACTGAATATTGGGCGACAGTACGGCCCAGCTTCTTTTCCTCGGTGCTATCATTACTTCACACCGCCTCTGGCTGCTCGGCTACGAGCACGACGCGGCCGGGGCCCTCGTGCCGGGCGTCCCCATCAGCCCCCAGCACCAATACAACCTGGCCGAAATGGGCCTCGCCTGGCACGAAAACGTCGAAGCCGAACCCGAATTCGCCCAGTTCGTCGAACACATCAAGCAGGAGATTCGCGGGAGTTAGGGCCGTTTGGGATTACTATTGCTTGTTCAAATAGTAGCTCTGCCATGCCTAAAACACTTATTCAAGAGAGGTTCGACAATTTAGTTTCGAATATTATATGGCCTCAATTTAAAGCTAAAGGATATAGAAAAACGGGAAATAATTTCCGCTTCTACAATATTGATGGTTGGGGAAAGATTGTAAATATTCAGAAAAGTGCATTCGGTGACAAAAACAATATCAGCTTTACCATTAATACTGGTCTATACCTGCCAGAAGCGGATACAATATTTGAAATTCCAAGAGGCGAAAAGTTTCTAGAGCCAGATTGTCTTGTTCGAAAACGCATTGGAAAATTGAATGGATTGCAAAAAGACCTTTGGTATGATTTGAACGAAAAAGCGCCTCCTAATGATTTAGAAGGCAGAATCAGTCAGGATTTTTCGCAATTCATTCTTCCGTATCTAGAAAAGATTCAGTCTCGTGATGATATTTTAAAACAGATTATTCGTGAGCATACACCGAATGAAGAAAAAGCTATTCGAACGCTATTCATTTGCGGATATCAGGAAGAAGCTCGCCAGTGGATAGAAGAGGAAATTAACAACACTATTTATAGAACGTGGCGTGAGCAGCTAGTGAAACTAAGAAATTCATTAGCGTAAATTCTTCAAAGCATATTGAATCTAAATTCCTGATAAATGCCCACCGGTACCCTGCTCATCATCGACGACGAAGCGCGCTTGCGCCAGCTGCTGGCCCAGGTGCTGGAGCTGGAAGGCTACACCGTGCTGCAAGCCCCCGACGCCCACCGCGGCCTGGAGCTGCTCCAGCAACACGCGGCCGACATCCTGCTCGTGCTCTCCGATGTGAAGCTGCCCGATGCCAACGGCGTCGACTTGCTACCCCGCTTCAAAGCCGCCGCCCCCGATGCCGAAGTGGTGCTGCTCACCGCTTTCGGCACCATCCCCGACGGCGTGAAGGCCATGAAGCTCGGCGCGTTCGACTACCTCACCAAGGGCGATTTTGAGCAGCAGCTGGTGGTGGTGGTTGACCGCGCCGCCGAAAAAGCCCGCCTCCGCCAGCGCGTGACGGAGCTGGAGCGCCGCGTGGGCCAGCAGTACCGCTTCGAGTCCATGATTGGCGACTCCATGGAGCTGCGGCGCGTGCAGCAGCTGGCCCGCCAGGTGGCCCCCACCGACAGCACCGTGCTGCTCGAAGGACCCACCGGCAGCGGCAAGGAGCTATTTGCCCAGGCCATCCACCAGGCCAGCGGGCGCAAGGGCAAGGCTTTCGTGGCCGTCAATTGCAGCGCCTTCCCGAAGGATTTGCTGGAGTCTGAGCTGTTTGGCTATAAGAAAGGGGCATTCACCGGCGCACTCACGGACAAGAAGGGCCTGCTGGAAGAGGCCAACGGCGGCACCCTGTTTCTGGACGAAATCGGTGAGCTGGAGCTCAACGTGCAGGCCAAGTTCCTGCGCGTGCTCGAAAGCCAGAGCTTCACCAAGCTCGGCGACACCAAGCCCACCAGCGTGAACGTGCGCCTGGTGGCCGCCACCAACCGCAACCTCAAGCAGGAAGCCGCCGAAGGCCGCTTCCGCCCCGACCTCTATTACCGCCTCTCGGTCTTCACTATCCTCGTCCCCAGCCTCAAAGACCGGCCCACCGACGTGCCACCACTGGCCAATTACTTCCTCCAGCACTTTGCCGCCCGCCTCAGCAAGCGCCTGCCCGGCCTCTCGGCGGAGGCGCTGGCCCTGCTGGAGCGTTACCCCTGGCCCGGCAATGTGCGCGAGCTGAAAAACGTGCTGGAACGCGCCGCCATTCTGGCCCCCGCCGGGGAAATGTTGGCGGCCGATTATTTGCCCGATGAGTTTCATGCCTTGGGCCGGCCGGTGAAGCCCGGCGCGGATGCGGCCGATGAAAGCCTGCGGGCGCTGGAAGCGCGGCACATTGGGAAATTAATGGGCGAGCTGGAAGGAAATAAGCCCGAAGTAGCCAAGCGACTGGGCATCGGGCTAACTACGCTATACCGCAAGCTGGAAGAATACGGACTGGGGTAAAAACAGCCCTTTACCGGGCGAATGGGCGGGTTCCGGTCCGACCGCCCTAGGCGGTCCGACCGGTTGTCGTCAGAACGGAATCGGAAGTGCTTCAACCGGTCGGACCGCCTAGGGCGGTCGGACCGGTGGCTCCTGTATCGGTCAGGTCCAGCAGAAGTTGGCAGAGGGCGGCTTCCTCGTAGGGCTTAGTGAGGCAGGCATTCATGCCGGCAGCCAGGTAGGCGGCGCGGTCGGCGGCGAAGGCATTGGCGGTGAGGGCGATGATGGGCAGGTTGGCGCGGGCCGCGTCGGGGTGACGGCGGATGGCCTGGGTGACTTCGACCCCGCTCAGGCCCGGCATCCGGATATCGAGCAGGGCCGCGTCGAACGGGTGCGTTTGCAGCTGGGTCAG
Organism: Hymenobacter sp. UYAg731; assembly: GCF_054061335.1. Classification (NCBI taxonomy): domain Bacteria; kingdom Pseudomonadati; phylum Bacteroidota; class Cytophagia; order Cytophagales; family Hymenobacteraceae; genus Hymenobacter; species Hymenobacter sp. UYAg731. The sequence goes on from NZ_JBSSEC010000005.1 coordinate 425,128, forward strand.
GGCGTCGAGGCCGTTGTCGACGGCCTGCACCTGCACGCCCCAGTATTCGAGCACGGCCACGGCGATGCGCTGGCTCACCAAGTTGTCTTCGGCCAGCAGCACCCGCAAGCCGCGCAAGGCTTCATAGGAAGCATCGGGCGGCGCGGGGGCCAGCAGCACGGCCGGCTCCGGGGCGCGGGGCAGCACCAGCTGAAACGCGAACGTGGTGCCCGCGCCGGGCGCGCTGGCCACGCGCAGGGTGCCGCCCATCTGCTCCACCAGCTGCTGGCTGATGGCCAGGCCCAGGCCCGTGCCGCCAAAGCGCAGGCTGGTTTCGGCGCTGGCCTGGCTGAAGGCGTCGAAGATGTGGGCCTGTTCCTCGGGGGCAATGCCGATGCCGGTGTCCTCCACCCAAAACTGGAACACCAGCTCCTGCGGCGTGTCGCGGCGCACCTCGGCCCCCAGCCGGACGTGGCCCCGCTCGGTGAATTTGATGGCGTTCGACAGCAGGTTGAGCAGCACCTGGTGCAGGCGGTAGCCATCGCCCACCACGCGGGGCACGGCCGGGCGCGGTGTCTCAACGTGCAGGGTCAGGCCTTTTTGCGCGGCCAGGGTGGCCACCATCTGGCCGGCCCCTTGCAGGGCCACGGCCACATCGAAGGGGCCGTGGTTGAGCTCCAGGTGGCGGGTAGTGATTTTGGCCATGTCGAGCACGTCGTTCACGAGGGCCAGCAGGTGCTGGCCGGCCTCCTGCATGGTGCCCAGGTAGTCGAGCTGCGGCGCGGTGAGGGCGGTTTTGCCCAGCAGGGCAGCCATGCCCAGAATGCCGTTGAGGGGCGTGCGGATTTCGTGGCTCATGCGGGCCAGGAAGGCTTCCTTGGCGCGGGCATTCTCTTCGGCTTCCTGCTTGGCGTGCTGCAGCGCGCGCTGGGCCAGCACGCCGGGCGTCACGTCATAGCCCGAGGCCACCACGTAGCCGGGGTAGCCCTCCTCCGTCACTTTATAAGTGTAATAGTTGAGGTAGCGGAGCTCGCCGGCCCGGGTACGGACGCTAATTACGCGGGGCTGGGGCAAGCTGGCTTCGTCGCCACCCAGATACGCCTGCAGGGTGGCGCGGTGTTCGGGCGGCAGCACTTCGCGCAGGTCGCGGCCCACCAGCTGCGCGGCCGGCACGCCCATGAGCTGCTCAATGGCCGGGTTCACTGAGAGGAGCTTACCCGCCAGGTCGTGGGTGCAAATCAGGGCCTGCGAGTAGTACACTAGGTCGTGGTACTGCTTTTCGCGGCGCTCCAGCTCGGAGCGGGCCTGCTTCACGGCCGTGATGTCGGTGCTCACCGTGAGGATGCCCACCTGCCCGTTGGCTTGCAGCAAGGGCCGCTTATGCACTTGGAAATACAGTGTTTCGCCGGATATCAGCGTGAAGGGCAGCTCCCGCGTAAGCGCCTGCGGGGAAGCGAGTACCAGCTCATTTAGCTGCTGCACCTGGCGCATCTCCTCCTGCACGGCCGCGCTCGCGCCTACTTGCTGCCAGTGCCGGCTGTGCGCAATCATGGCCGTGTAGGCATTATTGGAGAAGGAAACGCGGCCATCGGGCTCCACCACGTACACCACGTTGGGCAGGGCATCCAGAATCTGCCGGATGAAATCCTGCTGCTGCTGCAACATGGCCTGCACCTCGTGCTGCAGCTTTTCGGCCTGGTAGCGGGCCGTAATGTCGATGCCCGAGCCCACCACCAGGCGCAGGCCCCCATCGGCTCCGAACACGGGCCGCAGGTGGCGCAGCACCAGCTGCGGGCGCTGGTTGCGGCCGGTACGCATTTCCTCCCAGGTCACGTCCTGGCCGGTGCGCACGGCCAGGTCGAAGTACTGGTTGCGCTGCTGGTCCAGGCCGGTGGGGTGCTGCTGGGAGCGGAGCGCGAAATACTCGTCGCTGCTGAGGCCGATGATTTGCTGGCGCACCACCGGGTCCGCCACCGACGACGGATTGACGAACAGGAAGCGGTGGCCAGCATCGAACACGGCCACATCCACGGGCAGCAGGTTCAGAATGGATTCGTAGAACTCCTGCTGGCGGGCTATTGCCAACTCGGCCACCTTGCTGGCCGTGATGTCGGTGCCCGAGCCGATTACCAGCGGCATGCCGTCGTGCCCCCGCACGGGCCGGTAGCTCTGCTGCGAGTACTGCGGCCCGGGGTGGGCTTCTTCCCAGGTCACCTCGGCCCAGGTACGCAGGGCCTCGGCAAAGGCCGCCGTACGCACCGCGATGATGGCGGCCGGATGCCCCCGGTGCTCACTGGCCGCCGCGCTGGTCTGGCCCAGCATCCAGGCGCGGGTGGCGGGGTCGGGCTCCACCACTGGGTTGAGAAACAGGTAGCGGTGCTGGGCATCGAACACGGCCACGGCCGTGGGCACCTGCTCCAGAATGCTTTCGTAGAAGGCGCGCTGCTCGGCCAGCTGCTCCTCAGCCAGCTGCCGCGCCGTAATATCGGTGAGGTACAGGGTAACCGTTTGCTGGTCCGGCGCGGCCACTGCCGTGCATAAATAGTGCTGCCCGGCCACGGCCAGGGCCTGCTGTAGCACGGCGGTGCGCCGCGCGGCCTGCACCAGGGCGTGCAGCTCCTGCTGGAAATGTCCTGGCGTGTCGGCGGCCAGGGCTTGCAGCAGCAGGTGGGCGGCGGGGTTGGCATAAATCACTGCGCCCGTGGCCGTCAGGCGCAGGATGGGGTTGGGGTTTTGCCGGGGAATAAAGGACAGCATCCGAATCTCGGCGTCGCGCTGGTGGCGCTCAGTCACGTCGCGGTAGCAAATCAGGCGGCCGGCGCGCACGGTATCCAGCACCAGGTAATCAAGCTCCACCACCCGCCCGTCGGCCAGCCGGAATTCCTCCTGCAACGCGGTTTGGGCCGCCGCGTTCAGGGCCAGTGCCCGCTGCCGGAAGGCAGCGGGGTCGGCAAATGCATCCCCAATGAAAACGGCCGCGTGCGGAATCGGTGGCCCGCCTTCCAACGGCCCGGCCACTGGCTGCAGGCCAAACAGGTCCCAGAAACGCTGATTCACGAACTGAATCCGGCCTTCGTGGTCAACCAAAATCAGGCCGGCCGGCAGGTGCTGCACCAGGGCCGTGAGCTGGGTATAATAGCGCTGGGCGTTCACTGCGGCGCTGGCCAGCTGCCCTTCGAGGGTGGCGGCCTGGGCTTGGGCGGCCGCCAAAGCGGCTTCGGCCTGTTCGCGGCGGGCGCGTTCGGTGGCCACTAGTGCGGCCCAATCAGTATCGGAACGGGGAGCAGCGGGCATGGCCGGACGGGGAAAGGTAGCATGAGGCCAGAGCCGCCAACGGTAGCAGCGGCTCCGGGGGCGGCATCCCAAGATACGGCTGGGCTTTCGCCAAACAAGGCCCGCTGCCCAATTCCCGCCCGGCCGGGGCCACGTCCATTCGGTTTTTAATCGTTTGTCAGCCTGAGCATTTCGCGCATCAAGCGAAATGCTCAGGCTGACAGCCGCTTTATAGCCCCAAACCGCTTCATTTGCGCTGCAATGTCCCTCAAACTTAAAATCCGCCTTAGCGTCTTCCTGCTGCTGGTGCTCCTGCTGGGGCTGGGCGGCTACGCCTTCCTCACCATCCGCTACCTCGAAAATGGCGCACACGGCATCGAGCAGGCCGATTTCAACACGGCGCGCGTGGCGGTGCTGGCGTTTCTGGCGGCCGGCACGGCGGTGGGCATCACCATGATGGTGCGGCTGCCGCGCATTGTGGTGCGCCCGCTGCACCGCCTCACCGCCGACATGGAGCGGGTGGCCGGCCCCGGCCCCGCCACCCGCGTGGCCGTGGGCAAGCGCGACGAAGTGGGCACCGTGGCCGCCACCGTGAACCTGGTGCTGAGCCAGGCCCAGGACGAGCGCCGCGCCACCCTGGCCGAGCTGTTCACGGAGCGCAACCGCATGGAAAGCTTAGTGAGAAGTTTGGACGAGGGCCTGCTGCTGCTCGATGAGCACGGCACCATTGTGCTGGCCAACCCCGTGGCCTGCGACCTGCTGGGCCTGTCCCAAACCCAGCTGTTGGGCCAGCCCGCCGCCGCCGTGGCCGCCACCAGCGAGCTACTGCGCGACCTGCTCATCCCCCTGGCCGAGGCCAACCTGGCCGGCGACGCCGTGCCCGACCCCGTGTTCACGTTCCCGCACAAGGGCGACGCGCCGCACTACCAGCTCAGCATCAGCCCCATTGAACTGGTGGCCGGGCCGGGCGGCAAAGCCGTGTCCGGCGGCCATATTTTCTGCCTGCGCAACGTGTCCGATTTTAAGAAGCTCGACGAGGTGAAGTCCACCTTCCTGGCCACCATCTCGCACGAGCTCAAGACCCCATTGGCCAGCATCAAGCTCAGCCTGATGCTGTTGCAGAACCCGCGCACCACCGATGCCGAGCGGCAGACCCTGGCCACCGGCATTGGCGAGGAAACCCAGCGCCTGCTCAACATGGTGGGCCAGCTCATCGAAGTGTCGCGCCTCGACGCGGGCGCGGGCATCAAGCTCAACGTGCAGCCCATGCACCTGGCCGACGTCATCCGCTACGCCACCCAGACGGTGCATCCGCAGCTGCACGACAAGCAAATCCAGCTCGACCTCCAGCTGCCCGAAGCCCTGCCCGAAGTACACGGCGACGTGGAAAAAACCACCTGGGTGCTCATCAACCTGCTTTCCAACGCCATCCGGTACTCGCCGGCGGGGTGCCCGCTCATTATTCGGGCGCTGCCCTGGGGCGAAATGGTGCGCGTGAGCGTGGAAGACTGCGGCCCCGGCATTCCGGCCGAGTTTCACAAGCGCATTTTTCAGCGTTTCGCGGGGGTGCCGGGCCAGGGCGGGCACGGCAGCTCGGGGCTGGGACTCAGCATTTCGCGCGAGTTTATTGGGGCGCAGGGCGGGCAGCTGTGGGTAGAAAGCCAGCCGGCGGCGGGCAGCCGGTTTCTGTTTACGCTGCCGGTGGCGGGCTGAGGGGCGCGGCGGCATTTCCGGTTGTTTGCCGCCGCCGTGCGTAAACCCAACCGTACCAGCGGCCGCGCGCTGCCTTTTTCTTTTAAAAACATGCTGACCCCCGCCCCCAAATTCACCGTTGAGCGCCTCACCTTTACCACGCTCACGGAGCTGCCAAACACCTGGCAAAACTCTGATTATAAGGCCTTATTGATCAAGATGAATTACGACAATCCGGACGCCATCAGCGAAGCCGAATTGAAGGAAATGTGCCTGATGTCGTTCACCGATTTGGAGCCGCGCGAGGCGGCCGAGGTGGTGCTGGGCTATTTGTACCCCGAAGAGTTGAATGCCGGCCAGATTGAAAACCTGTCCCACCAGATGCTCACCGAAAAGCTCTGGGAAGAAAACCCTGAGCTGCCGCTGCACAAGGGCTTCTACCAAGCCACCCAATTGCTGCACGATGCCTACAACGGCACTTTCCCGGCCACCAAGGGCGTGGAGTTTCAGGTGAAAGTAACGGCCGAAAACCCCGCCGATTTAGCCGTGTTTGCCGATGCGCCGGCCGCGCCGCTGGTGCGCCTGCTCGCGCCCGGCCTGCCCGATAATGCGCTGATTAACCGCCTGTTTTCGTCGCAGGTGGAAGGCGACAAATTCGAGGAAGCCAAGTCGATGCTGTGGCAGCTGACCACGAAGGAACAGACGGCTGATTCCATCACCTTCGATGTGGTGAGCTCGGCCTACTGGCTGGAAGATTTCAAATACGCCGACACCTACGAAGCCGCTACCCACGCCGACGCCATGGTACCGGCCGAAGAATAAGCCCCCTCTCCTTTTGGGCCGGGCCAGCATACGCGCAAGCAACTTTCGCGTATGCTGGCCTACATTGGCTCCTTAGCACGCGGCGGCCCCGCCGCGCACCCGGCATTTTATGAGATTTTCCACCCTGCGACGAGTATTGGCACTGGTGCTGCTGCTGGCCGTGCTGGGCGCGGGGGTGGCAATCTGGCAGTTGGGCAGTGACTACGGCCGCCGCTTGGTGGCCCAAAAAGTGCGGCAGGGCCTGACGCAAAACTCCGAGCTGGTGCTGGCTCCGTTTCGGGTCGAAATGTCGCCCTGGCGCGACTTTCCGCACCTCACGGCCTCCATCCAGCACCTGGCCCTCACGGATACCTCGTTTCAAAAGTCAGTGCCGGTGCTCCGTATTGGCCGCGTCGATTTGCGGGTGGAGCTGCTGAGCCTGCTGCGCGGCCGGGTTGATGTGGCGCGGGTCGAAATCAGCGACGTGGATTTTCAGGAGCGGGTCGATTCCTTGGGCCGCGCCTGGGGCCTGCGCGGCAAGCGCCGCAAGGGCACCGGCAAAGCCCCCATGCTCAACCTGAAGCTGGACGAACTGGTGGTGAACAACTTCCGCTTCAGCTCGCACAACGGGTACTCGCGTGGGGCCTTCGGGGTACTGGTGCGCCAGGCGCAGCTCAAGGCGCGGCTGCGAGGCGGCGTGCTGCGTGTGGCCGGCACCCTGGATGGCGAGCTGAGCTACCTGCGCACCCGTGCCGGCACCCTGTTCGAGCGCGAGCCCGTGACGGCTTGGGTGAACTATAAATACACGTTTGAGAAGCGTCAGGGCCTGATTTATCGCACCCGCGCCACCCTCAACGGCGACACCATTCGGGTGAGCGGCACCCACACCGTGGCCGCCGACCAGCCCGCCGGCACCATGATGGCGCTGCGCTTCGTGGGCAACCAGCCCCTCGTAGATGTGCTGCACGCCGCCCTGCCGCCCCGCCTGGAGCCCTACCTGACCGGCACCACCAGCCCCAGCAAGGCCCACATTCACTATACCATCACGGGCCTGAGCGGGCCGACGGTGTCGCCGCGCAACGTGCTCACCTTCGGCCTGCGCGGGGCCAGCCTGCAATGGCCCGAGCCCGCCCGCCATATCCGGCGCTGGGATTTGCAGGGCAGCTACGACAGCGGGCCGCAGCACAACATCCGCTCCACGATGCTCACGCTGCGCCACTGCCGGGTGTATTCGGCTGCCGGCCAGCTCGACGTAGCCCTCACCCTGCGCAACTTCCGCCGCCCCTTTCTGGATGGCCATTTCCGGGGCCGCACCGAGCTGACCGAGCTGGGTGCGCTCATTGCCTCCGACCGCTGGCAGGCCCGCGGCGGCACCGCCGACCTCGATGTGCGCCTGCGCGGCCTGCTCCCGCCCCGCCCCGACCGCCCCGCCCCCCCAAAGCCCCAGCGGCCCCTGTCGTTACGCGGCAGCATCACGCTGCACCGGGCCTCGCTGGTGCTGCCGGCGCGCGGGGCCGACATTTCGGACTTAGACGTGCAGGTGGGCCTGCGCGACAGCCTCTGGCACCTGGCCAACGCTTCGGGGGTGCTCAATGAGATGCGGTTTCAGGCCTCGGCCACCACCGTCAACCTGCTGGGCTACCTCAACGGGCAGCAGCCCACGGCCAGCATCAGCGGCCGGTTTGCGGTGGACGAGCTGCGGGTGCCCCAACTGCGGGCGCTCATGCAGCCCGTGCCCCGCACCGCCGGTGCAGGCTTTGCGCCCACCAGCCTGCCCAAACCCAACCGTGCCCCCCGCGACAAGGCCCAGCTGGCCGCCACCCTGGGCAGCGCCCTCATTCCGCCGGGCCTGCTGCTGGATGTGAGCCTGCGCTGCCAGCGACTGCTGCTGTCCACCGACACGCTGAGCAACCTGGCCGTAACCATCCGGCATGATGGCCAGCGGGTGCGGCTCCAGGACCTGGCCGGCCGCGTGTGGGGCGGCGACGTGCGCGGCGACGTGGAATGGCCCACCGACCCCGACAACCGCGTGGCCCCCGTGCAGTACCGGGTGGGCGTACACTTCGCCTCCATCAACTACCTGGAATTTCTGGCCCGCCTGAACCGCCCCGCCCCCGAGGCGACCCGGACCGCCCGCGCTCGCCGCCCAAAGGCTGGCGGGGCCAGCCCGGCCCTGCGCGACCTGCTGCTGTCGGCCAACGGCCAGCTCACCCTCGAAATCGACCGCGTGGACCTGCCCGAGGACGAAACCATGCGCCGCGTGAGTTTGCAGCTTGAAAAAAGCGGCCCCACCCTGCGGATGCCATACCTGCGCTTCCTCACGCCGGAGGGGGGCCACGGCGAAGCCTCCGGCACGGCCCAGGTGGAGGGCCTGCACCTGACGGCCGCCGATGCCGACCTGACCCTGCGCTACGCCACCCTCGACGTGCAGCGCCTGCTCGGCCTCATCGCCAGCCTCACCGCGCACCCCGACACGGTGCCCACCGCCCGCACCCTGGCCCGGGCCGAGCGCCGAGCCGAGCGCCGCGCCCAACGGCTGCGCCTGCCCGGCAACCCTTCCCTGTTTTCCAACGGCGTTTTGAGCGCCGTGCTGCGCGTGGAGGCCGATGAGGTGCATTATGGTGTGCTACGCGGCAGCCGGTTCCGGCTGGTATCGCACCTGCTCGATGGCGAGGCCCGGCTCGATAACTGCTCTTTTGATGCCTTGCAGGGCCGCCTGAGCCTGAGCGGCTACATGCGCAGCACCGCCAACCGCGCCCATCACCCCACGCAGCTGCAGGTGCGCCTGGAAGATATTCAGCTACCGGGCCTGTTTGCCGCCGCCACCAGCATGGGCCTGAGCGTGCTCGGGGGCGACAACATTCGGGGTAGCCTGCGGGGCGTGGCCGACATTCGCACCGACCTCGGCCCCGCCTTCCTGCCCGGCCTGGCCCAAACCGCTGGCTACCTCAAAACCGATGTCCGCGACCTGGAGCTCATCAATGTGGAAGCCCTGATGGAGGCGCTGAAATTCATGAAGTCCGAGCGCACCAGCCATTTGTATTTCGAGCCCGTGCGGGCCGAGTTCGTGCTGGCGCAGGGCCAGGTCATCATCCCTGGCCTGCACCTGAACAGTAATTTGAGCAACCTGGAAATCAGCGGGCACTACGGGCTGGACGGGGCCACCAACCTCTACATCGGCCTCAAGCCCCTGCAAGCCCTGTTCGGCAACAACGGCAAGCGCGTCGAGCGCATCCAGAACGGGGCCACGGTGAGCAAATCGACCGGCAAGCTCACCTACGTGAACCTGCGCCGCACGGCCCCCGGCGAGAAATACAAGGTCCGCCTGTTTCAGCGCGACGAGCACCGCGACGCGATGGCCCGCCTCCAGGAGCAGTACCGCGGCTACCTGCGCACCCAGCGCCTCGACACCACGGTGCGGATGCTGCGCTAAGAAGCCGGTCGGACCGCCCTAGGCGGTCCGACCGGTTGTCGTTGTTTGCCGAAACGTGCTTTCTTCAACCGGTCAGACCGCTTAGGGCGGTCGGACCAGAACTTATTGAGCGCAAGATGCTGCGTTCTGCATAACGTTCTTTGTTCCGCGTTCAACTCCTCACGCTTCCCCTTATGCCCCGCCTGCTCCTCGCCTTCCTGCTCCTGGCCGCCGCGCCCGCCGCCCAGGCCCAAACCCCGCCCCGCGCCCCGGATTCGGCTTTCGTCAAAGCAAACTACACCAAGCTCGACCGCCGGATTACCATGCGCGACGGCGTGAAGCTCTACACCACTATCTACGTACCGAAAGGTACTTCCCCGGCCACGCCCTACCCGTTTTTGATGACGCGCACGCCTTATTCGGCCGGGCCGTATGGCGAGCAGAAGTACCGCACGCGCGGCCCCGGCCCCAGCCGGGAGCTGTCGCAGGAGAAGTATATTTTCGTGTATCAGGACGTGCGCGGGCGGTATATGAGCGAGGGCCAGTTTGAGGAAATGACCCCGGCCCTGCCGCCGGGCACGAAAGCCAGCGGCAACAACCCCGCGCCCCACGACGAAAGCACCGACACCTATGACACCATTGAGTGGCTGCTGAAAAACGTGCCCGGCAACAACGGCCGCGTGGGCATGATGGGCATCAGCTACCCCGGCTTCTACGCCTCGGCGGCGCTGCCCAACGCCCACCCGGCCCTGAAAGCGGTATCGCCCCAGGCGCCGGTCACGGATGAGTTTATCGGCGATGATGCCCGGCACAAGGGCGCGTTTTACCTGCTCGACAACTTCGAATTCACCAACTATTTCGACGTACCGCGCCCCCAGCCGGTGGCCGATTATGAGCCGCTGTTCAAGTTTGAGACGAAGGATGCCTACAAGTTCTTCCTCGACCTCGGCCCCATCAAAAACGCCAACGGCCCAAAGTATTTCAACAACCGCGCCCGCATCTGGAACGAGTACCAGCAGCACGAAACCTACGATGCCTACTGGCAAACCCGCAACATCCGCCCGGCTCTCACGGGCGTGAAACCGGCTGTGCTGGTGGTGGGCGGCTGGTTCGATGCCGAGGACCTGTACGGGGCGCTGAACACCTACAAGGCCATCGAAAAGCAGAACCCCGGCATCCCCAACCGCCTCGTGATGGGCCCCTGGACCCACGGGGCCTGGGCGCGGCCGGATTGGAGCAAATTCGGCCCTCTCAGCTTCGGCTCAAACACCGCCGAAACATACCGTGAGACGCTGGAAACGCCGTTTTTTAACTTCTACCTAAAAGACAAAGGAACCTTTAACCCAGCCGAAGCTACGGTGTTCAACACCGGCACTAATGAGTGGAAAACCTACCCGGCGTGGCCGCCGGCCGCTACGGAAAGCCGCACTATATATTTTCAGGAGTCTAATCGACTGGACATAGTTGACACACAATCTAAAAAGGAAGGTTCGATGGGACTTAAGTCCACTCCTCCTTATGTCCGCAGAGTTGGCGGAGATAACTCTGTCAATATTCCATATCAATACCTCAGCGACCCGGCCAACCCCGTGCCGTACACCGACGGCATTCACGGCGAGCGCAACAACGAATACATGATTGAGGACCAACGCTTCGCCGCCAAGCGCCCCGATGTGCTCACCTTTCGCACCGAAACCCTGCCCGATGCCCTCACCCTGGCCGGCCCCCTCACCGCCGACCTATGGGTGAGCACCTCCGGCACCGATGCCGACTTCATCGTGAAAGTCATCGACGAGCAGCCCGACGGCACCCAGCGCCTCGTGCGCGCCGAGGTGATGCGCGGCCGTTTCCGCAACAGCTTCAGCAAGCCAGAGGCCTTCAAGGCTAACCAGCCCACCGAGGTGAAATACGAGCTGCCCGACGTGCTCCACACCTTCGCCAAAGGCCACCGGATGACGGTACAGGTGCAAAGCACCTGGTTCCCGTTGGTGGACAGGAACCCGCAAACCTTCGTGCCCATTGCCACGGCCGATGCCAGGGACTTTCAGAAAGCCACCATCCGGCTGTACCACGATGCCGGGCATCCGTCGACCGTGCGGGTTTCGGTGCTGCCGTAGGGAGCTGGTGGGTTAAAAGGAACGTCATGCTGAGCGCAGCCGAAGCATCTTTATTGTTCAACCAATCCAATCAATAGGATTTAGTATGGCGGTAGAGATGCTTCGGCTGCGCTCAGCATGACGTTCCTTTTTATTTGTTCTTACGCCACCAGCCCGCGCATGAAGGCGTCGGTGTAGTCCGGGGCAAAGTGCTGCACGTTGGGCAGGTGCGCGAACTCAGCCTCGGCGTGAGTGGTGGTGAGCACCACGGCCGGCATGCCGGCATTGCGGGCGGCTTCGGCCCCTTTGGGCACGTCCTCGAACACGAGGCAATCGGCGGGCGGCACCCCCAGCAACTCGGCGCAGCGCAGGAAAACTTCGGGGTTAGGCTTGCTCACCGTCACGTCATCGGCGCTCACGATGGCCTGGAAGTAGTGCCGGATGTGGAGGTTATCGAGCACGAAATCGATATTGAACGGGATGGCGGCCGAACCGATGGCCATAGGAATGCCCCGCTGGTGGGCCTGCTCCAGCAGTTCCGGCAAGCCCGGCAGCAGGGCCAGATGCGGCAAAAACTCGCGCTGGTAGCGCCGCTCTTTTTCGAGCGAAACACGGTCCATTTCCTCGTCCGTGAAGCGGTCGGGGCCAAACACGCGCACCAGCACCTCGCGGTTTTTGCCGTACATCTGGGGCTTCACCTCGTCCCAACCGAAACTGCCGCCCAGGTCCTCGTTGAAGAGCTGCTGCCAGGCGCGGGTGTGGTATTCCATGTCATGCACCATGGTGCCGTTAAGGTCGAAGATAAAGGCTTTCATGGGAGATTAGCGGGGTTTTTTGAGCGCCGCAAAGAACGTCATGCCGAGCGCAGCCGAGGCATCTCGCGCGGGGCAGCAAACCTTTTATCCAACGGTTCAATTAGTTATAGCACGCGAGATGCCTCTATTGCGCTCGGCAGGACCAACGCTCGCAGGGGCTCTCCTTCTGCTTGCCTGACCCTACAAATACACCCGGAACGAGGTGCCCGCGCTCACTTCGCGCTCTGCCTCGAGGCGGCCGCCGTTGCCCCGCCCCCTCCGAAAAGCCCACTGGCCCGCGAGCCCGGCGGCTTACCCAGCCCGCACCAGGCAGGTATTACTACGCTAAAATCTGGCACAAATAGCATACCCGCCGGAAACACTTGTATATTTGAACGAGGCGGCTTGCCCTAAAAAACCGCCGGCTTCGAGCCCTCGCCATGTCTACCCCCGCATCCGAATTTGAGTACGATATTTTCATCAGCTACCGGCACAACGACAACCTGTTCGATGGTTGGGTGACCGAGTTTGTGGCCCGCCTGCAGGAGGAGCTGGCGGCCACTATCAAGGAGCGGCTGAGCATCTATTTCGACAAAGACCGCGCCGACGGCCTGGGCGACACGCACCAGGTAGGCCCCAGCCTGGCCCACCGCCTGCGCTCCTTCATCCTGATTCCGCTCATTTCGCAGACCTACTGCGACACCGAGCGGTTTTCGTGGCAGCACGAGTTTCTGCCGTTTCTTCAGCAAGCCAGCGCCGACCGCCTGGGCCTGTCGCTGCGCCTTCCCAGCGGCAACGTGGGGTGCCGCGTGCTGCCGGTTCGCATCCACAACCTCGATGCCACCGACGTGCAGCTGCTGGAACGCACCCTGAACGGGCAGCTGCGCACCATCGATTTCGTGTACCAGGACCTGGGCGTGAACCGCCCGCTGCGGCCCAAAGACGACGAGCTGCCCCGCCCCACTGATGGCCTGCTCTACCGCAACCAAATTAATAAAGTAGCCAATGCCGTCAAGGAGCTGGTGGCGGCCCGCAGGCAGCAGCCGGCCTCGGCGGAACCGCTGGCCGGCCGGCATCCCGCGCCCGCGCCCCTGCTGGCTCCGGCCACGGTGGGGCCGGCGGGCAGCAGCCCGGTGGTATTCCTGGCCTGGGCCTCGAAAGAGCTGGCCGCCCGGCGCGAAGAACTGGCCCTGATGTGTACCAAAGCCGGCCTGCAAGTGGTGCCCACCACCGACTGCCCCTTGGATGAGGACGAATTCCGGACCCGCACCCGCGAGGCCCTGGCCGCTGCCACCTGCGCGCTGCACCTGCTGGGCAATGAGTTTGGCCGCCGCTTCGAGGACGACGAGGAATGCTCCTTTCCCGTGTTTGCCTACCAGGAAGCCCGCCGGGCGGCCGCCGACCAGCCCACGTTCCGGCAGTTTGTGTGGTACTGCCCCGATGAGGCCCTGGCCGTGAAGCCCGCCCAAAAGGAATTCGTGAACACCATCCGCAACGAGCTCACGGACCGATGCACCTTCACCAACGCCCCCAGCGCCATGCAGCTGGTTGAAGACGTGCGCAACACGCTGGGGCGGGTGGAAGCGCCCTCGGGCGAGGTGGAGAAGGAAACCGATATTTTCTTCGTTTTCAATGAATTGGACAGCGAAGAAGCCAACCAGATTACCGACCGCCTGAGCGAGGAGTTCCCGCTGGAAATGCTGACCATTGAGCCCGACAGCGAAGATTTGTACAAGGAAATAACGGTGCGCAACATTCCCAAAAGCAAGCTGGCGGTGGTGTATTTCAAGCACAGCGCCGACTGGGCCTTGCCCTTCGTGAAGCAGGTGTGGCGGCTGGTGGGCGGGGCGGGCTCCAACACGCCCATCCTGTTTGTGGGCGAAGACGACCCGGTGCAAAACCGCATGCGGGGTTTCAAGGCGCCGCGCGTTATTTCCTGCATTCAGCCGCACCTGGGCGTGAGCGAGGAAGTGCGCCGCGTGCTTCAGCAAATCAACGCCCGCGCGTAGATGGCCGATTTCTACAACTCCCTCCCCTCCCTTTTTGGGGCCGAAGAACCGATTTGTCCTTACACCGGGCTGCGCACCTTCACCGAAGACGAGGCCATTTACTTCCGGGGCCGCGAAAGCCACGTAGGCAAATGCCTGGACCTGCTGGCCGAGCGGCGCTTTGTGATGATAACCGGCGCGTCGGGCGACGGCAAGTCGTCGCTGGTGTTTGCGGGGCTGCTGCCCGAGGTGCGGGCGGGCTTTCTGCGGGCGCGCTACAGCAGTTGGGCCGTGGCCACCTTCCGGCCCGAGCGCAGCCCCCTGCGCAACCTGGCTCAGTCCTTGGCCACGGCCCTGCAGTTGGAAAGCAGCGCCGCCGCCATCGAAACCGAGTTGGAACAAGGCTTTTCAGCCCTGGTTCAACTCTACCAAACCTCGCCTCTATGCCCGCCGGCTGAGCTACCCGCCGGCCTCACGCCCGCCGAGCAGCGCCGCTACCAACTCAAAGCCAGCAACCTGCTGATTGTCGTCGACCAGTTCGAGGAGTTCTTCACCAACCCAGAAAACTACACCCGGGACGGCCCCAACGCCGCCGCCCAAACCGTGGTGAACCTGCTGCTGGAAACTACCCAGTTAGCGCAAGCTGAGGGCCTGCCCATCTACATCGCATGCACTATGCGCTCCGACTTCGTGGGCCAGTGCGCCGAATTTCGGGGGCTGATTGAGCAGGTAGGAGCCAGCCAGTACTTCGTACCCCGACTGCTGCGCCACGAATTTGTGGAAGTCATCAGGGAGCCGGCCCTGCTCAGCGGCAACCGCATCAGCGAGCGGCTGGTGCAGCGCCTACTCTACGACATCCGCCAGGGCCAGGACCAACTGCCGGTGCTCCAGCACGCGTTGCGCCGCATTTGGCTGGCCGCCGACCAAGGCCGCGAGGAAATGGACCTGCTCCACTACGCCATGGTGGGCGGGCTGAGCGACGAGCTGCCGGCCGCCGACCAGCCGCGCTTCGTGCGGTGGCAGGCCACGCTGCCGGCCCAGCAGCGGGAGTTTTTGCTGGCCGATGCGTCGCTGCGCAACGTGCTCGATGCCCACGCCAACCAGCTGTACCACGGGGCCACCGACCGCTACAACCAGACCTTCGCCCCGCCCCTGCTGCCGGGCACCGCCGAGCGAGTCATCGAGCAGGCCTTCCGGGTGCTCACCCGCACCGACGGCCAGCGCGTGGTGCGCAACCGCCTGACAGGGGCCGAAATCACAGCCATTATCAACGATGCGGCCCTGCCCTGGCCGGTGGTGTGCCGCATTCTGCGGCCGTTTCGCCAGCCGGGCACCACGTTTCTTTCGCCGTTTCTGAACGAAGACGAGGACGACCAAGCAGTGCTCCCGCTCGATGCCGTGCTCGACCTCACCCACGAGAGCCTGATTCGGAACTGGGACCACCTGGCACAATGGGCCGTGCAGGAAGCCGAAGACGTGCGCGTGGCCGAGGACTTTATGCAGCAGGCCAGCCGCTGGCAGGAAAACGGCAAGAGCCGCGACTTCCTATTGCCCATCGGTTCCTACAGCTACTTCGCGCAGTGGAGCCAGCGCAAGCCCAATATGCCCGCTTGGCTGGCGCACTACACCACCGGCGGCCGCCCTGGAGCTTCGGCCGAAGCGGGGAATGGGGCGGCTGTTAGTAGCGGGAACGGGGCAGGGCGGCCCCGCTCCCCCACCTCGTTTCCGGTCCCGGCCAATGCCCCGGCCTCAGTGCTCACGCGCTTCCTGGCGGCCAGCCGCCGCCGCCTGACGGTGCCGCTGCTGGTGGCTCGCTTTGGAGCCGGCCGGCTGGCGGCCGCCGTGCTGGTGCCGCTGTTGCTGCTCGGGCTGGGCCGGCTGATGTGGTATGGCCGTCAGCAACAGAGCGACTACATCGCCTATACCATCGTAAAGGAGCGCACGCCCTACCTTAAATCGCCCTACGTGGTGGTGGACGACAAGGCCCTGTTTCTGCTGCACACCGACCGGCTGAAGAACATGATGTACCGGCCGGACGGGCAGCCGGCCGGGGCCTACGCTTTCCCGCGTATGCTCGACGCACTAGGTAGCGACAGTCTGGCCTTGGGCATCGAGCTGAGTATGTACGCCTGGGCCAACAACATGGACTACGACTCGGTGGAGCGCGAAAACCCCTACGCCCGGCAACTGCTCTTCGACCTAAGCCGCCGTCTGGATGCGGCAGCCCAGCGCACGCCCTTGGTGCCAGGGCAGCCTGTAACTGCCCGCCAACGAGCCACGGCGGTGTACTCCGCCCTAGCAGCAATGGCCCACACCTACCACCTGCTGTACGCCGGCCGGCACCGGGTGGCCCTTCCCGAGCCGCTGGCGGCGCAGCAAGCCGCCAACCGCCGCCTCGAAGCCAACAAGCAGCGGATGCTGCACCGCCTATACAACTACGTGCGCCAAGAAGTGCAGGACACTACCGGCGCGGCCCCCAGCGCCAACGAGTTCGGCTTTTGCCTGCGGGTGCTGCTGGGACAGGGCAATTTTCAGCCGGCCGAGCTGGCTTTTTTGGAAAGCCTGAATCCGTTTGGTATGCCCGCGTCGCGCCGACAGTTCCGGCGGTTGTTTCCGCCCGAGCTCAGGCTCTACGCCGCTGGGGGCAGCACCGCTCACAGCGGCGGCTACCTGAGCGGGGCCATCGTGTTTGCGGCCCGCCGGCAACCGGCGCAGGTAGCCCGGTGCCTCGACTCGCTGCGCACGCAGGTAAGCCAGCTCAACTACCGCGACGGCGGCATCGCTCTGCTGCCATACTTGGTGAAGTACAGCCTGTTCACGCCCGAAAACACGTTGGACTTGCTGCGCCGCTGCAGCCGGGTGGGGGAGTTTTCGTTTAACCGGACCTACGCGGCGGCCGTGTGCTGCCTGCTCAGCGAGAGCCCGGCCAACTCGGTGTACGACGTGGGCCCCTCCTACGGCCGCAAGCCTGCGCAGGACGAGGGCCGCACCGGAGCCGTCAACCCCGACTACCTCAACTCCGACCGGGTAAGCTTCTCGGTGCCCGTAGCCGTGCGCGACCACACCTGGCAGGCCCTGTGGCAGGCCGCCCCGCAGGTAGCCGCCGCCGAGCCCCTGTTTGCCGAGCAAGGAGGGCAGCCTTTCTCCGGGCCGGCTGCCGCCGCCCGGCGTCGGCGCAACGGCTTGTTTCTGCAAGCGTTTCTGGCCAAGATGCACGGTGTATACCTGCACGAGCTGAAGCACCGGCCCGCCGAGGCCGCTCAGGCGTTTGCCCGCTTCAGCGCCGGCCTGCAAGCCCTTGAGCAGGCAGGGCCACTTGGGACCAGCCAGCTCAAGCCCTCGCAGTGGAGTCTGGGGCTGCCGGAGACCATCAACCTGACCGATGCCAGCCGTGACGAGCAGGATGCCGGGCGCTTTCTGCGCGAGCCTACCCGCCCCAAAACGCTGCTGTTTGAAACCTATCATACCTGCTCCTTCAACTCGTTTTTTCTGTACCAGCTGCGGCGCGAGGCCGCCCAGCCCGTGCCCGACCAGCGCGTGGTGCAGCTGCTCGATAGCGTATCCTTCGTCGAGGCCGCTTTTCCTGACCGCTGCTCCAGCACCCGCTATCACTCGCTACGCACCGCGGCCCTGTCGCGTCTGCGTCAGGACCAGCCCAACCTGACTTGGATTGGGGCCCTGAACACGGTGCCCGGCCCGCCCGCCCGCCGCCAGCGCAACGCCCTGCTGCTGACGCTGGCCGCCACGCTGCAAAGCCCCATCCGTCTGCAACGATTCACCCTCACGCCGGCCCTGCGCTCGTTTATAAAGAACCTGCCCAACCAGCCGGCTTTTAGCCAGGAGCCTTGGAAGGTAGTACTCTCGGATTTGGCCACCGCCCTGGCGTTTGTCGGGCGCATTCCCGAGGCGATGGAACTGGCCGGTACCCTAGCCAGGCCGATGGCTACCATCACCAAAATCAGGGTAGCCGAGCAGGCCATGCTCACCGACAACCTGAACCACCAGCAGCTACTGGACGACTTCCTGGAGCAGTACCGGCGGCAAGTAAGCCGGCAGCCATCCGGGGCCGGCACCAGCGTTATCGGTGTCCTGTGCTGGCGGCCCTATAACAACGAGAAGGGAAGCTTTAACTACGACGTGAGCTACAACCCGGGCGACGTTGATTTTGTCCTGCCAGACCTGGCTAGCTTCCTGATTAGAGAGGGCAACAGCACTGTGCATCTGCGCGGGCAACTGGCCATGTGCAAGGGCCGCAGCTTTGGCTACACCCCCTACTATGCCCGGCTCGATATTCCGGCCTACGAGTCGCAGCGGGTGCGCCAGCCCTATTTTAATGCCGTGCTACTTGGGGTAGCCCACACCGAAGCCACCACCCCGGGCAGTGGCTGGCGCGAGTTTGACGAGGTGCAACTGGTGTACCCCAAAGACTACGACGGGCTGGCGGAGTAACGGCTCGCCTATCGCCTGGCCCTACCGCAAAGCACCCCGGCCACGATGCGCAGCCGGGGTTCTTTGCACTAAACGACTGTGGACTGTAACTCCATAGGTTTGAGGGCGAATAG
The DNA here is from genome assembly GCF_054061335.1 of Hymenobacter sp. UYAg731. Classification (NCBI taxonomy): domain Bacteria; kingdom Pseudomonadati; phylum Bacteroidota; class Cytophagia; order Cytophagales; family Hymenobacteraceae; genus Hymenobacter; species Hymenobacter sp. UYAg731. The sequence goes on from NZ_JBSSEC010000005.1 coordinate 443,725, forward strand.
AATTCGGCGGTTTCAGCTAAAGCCGACTGAAAGGCTGCCACTCAAGTGGGCTACTCCAAAATGAAATTCTCTTCCCGTTCGGCCGGTCTTTGTGATGATTCGAATACGCTTGCAAGATGTCGTCTGTGACATTGGCCACACTCCATGCCTCGTAGCCGATACCCCAGAAATGGCCGCCCCAATAGCGACGCTTGAACTCGGGAAATTCCTGCAACAACAATTTGGCGCTACGGCCTTTCAGCCGCCGCACCAACTCGCTTATGCCCAACGAAGGCGGATACAGTACGTGCAAATGCATAGGGTCTTTGCTCACCAATCCTTTTAGTATTTGCACATCGAGGGCGTTGCAGAACTGCCGCAGTAAGTCCCGGCAGCGCAGTTGCACCTCGCCTACCAGCACTTGGTTGCGGTACTTCGTGCTCCACATCAGTTGGATATCCCGCTTATAAATCGAGTGATGGCCTAAGCCCTGCTTCATTCAGTAAAGCTACCAGCCATTAATAGCTGAGTAGCAACTAAAGTCTTGCCCTTAAGAGCACAACGCTCCCTTAGCTACTAGCCGGCGGGCCAGCCCCCACCTCCCCGGCCATCGCAAAGCCCCGGCCGCCAGCAGCCGGGGCTTTTTTGTGCAGCCATGCGCTTACTTTGAAGCCGCATTCATTCCTTTTACCGACCGTGGCCATGCCCCGCAACCACCCCGAGGGCCTGGTGGCGGGGCGGCTATCTGCCCTATGCCCGTTTCGCTAGCCGTCCCCGCTTCGCCCCCTTTCGGCACCACTGCCCCTGCCAGCCGGTGGTGGGCCAGGGTCGCGGCCCTGATTGTGGGCCTGGGACTGCTGCTGCGGGTAGTGGTGTGGTGGCAGCAGCGCTCCATTGCCCTGGACGAGGCCAACCTCATCCGCAACTACGTGGAGCGGAGCTACGGCCAGCTGTTCCAGAACCTGGACTACGCGCAGTACGCGCCGCCGCTGTTTTCGGTGGTGGTGAAGGCCTGCATCGGCCTGTTTGGCAACAACGAGCTGTCGGTGCGGCTGTTTCCGCTGCTGTGCAGCGGGGCCACGCTGGTGCTGTTTCGGCGGCTGACGCAGCGCTGGCTGCCGCCCACATTTGCCTGTCTGGCGCTGGCCTCGGTCGCCTTCGGTGGCCTTTTTATCGACTACGCCACCGAGTGCAAGCAGTACGCCACCGAAGGACTGGTGGCCCTGGGCCTGCTGGAAGTGGCCCACTGGGCGGGCCGCCGGCTGCTCACGCCGCGCCTGGCACTGGGCCTGGCGGCGCTGGGCGCGGCCGCCGTGTGGCTCTCGATGACGGCCGTGTTTGTGCTGGCGGGCATTGGGCTGTGGTGGCTCACGCGCAGCCTGGGGGCCCGCGACTACCGCACCGCTGTGCGACTAGGGCTGGTGGGAGCCGCCTGGGGGGTCAGCTTCCTCACCTACTTCATTCTGCTGCTGAAAGCCAACGCGGAATCGACCTACCTGCAACGGTTTCACCACGAATATTTCCTGGCCTTCCCGCCCCGCTCGCGGGAGGACTTGCAGCTGCTGAGCGGCCAACTGGCGGGCATCGCCGACCGGGCCATTGGCAAAACGGTGCTGGCCATGGTGCTGGCGGCGGTGGGCGCGGCGGTGGGCACCTGGCAGCTGCTACGCCGGCGCGACGAGCTGTTCTGGCTGGTGCTAGTGCCGGTGCTGGCCTGCCTCACGGCCTCGGCGCTACACTACTACTCGCTCATTCACCGCCTCACGCTATTCTTTCTGCCGCTGGTTATCGTGGTGGTGTTCCTGGGGCTGGCCACGCTCGCTACCCGGCGGGTGGCGTTTGGGGTGCTGGTGGCGCTGGCGCTGGTGGTGCTGGGCAACCAGCAGCGGTTGCGCCACTTGTTCAAGCCCTTCTACAGCGACTATGCCGAAGTACGGACCGGAATGGAGTACATTGCCCGGCACCAGCGCCCCGGCGAAATTGCCTTCATGAACTACAACGTGTCGCCGGTGGCCTATTATTACCTCAACCAGCACACCCCGCCCATGCAACTGGCTTCGGTGGTGCTGCAAGCGCCCCGCCCCAGCCCGACCGATATTTTTGAGGACGCCATTGGGCAGATGCACCGGCAGGGCCGGGGCCGGGTGTGGCTGCTCTACGACCGCGCCGATGAGTCCATCAGCACGCTTGCCGCCGCCCAGGGGCGCATCCTGGACCGCTTCAATTTTGAGCGGGGCTACGTGTTGCTGGTCGATTTTGCGGGGCCGGCAGCGGTTCCCGGCGCGGCCCCGGGCCGGTAGCTGTCATTTAGTATCCGAGGCCGGCCGCCGGCCTCGCTCAGTATTTTTCCCGTGATAAAGTTCGACACCCTTTCCATTATCATCCCCGTCTACAACGAGGCCCGCACCATCCACCAGATTCTGGATTTGCTGCGCGAGCTGAAGCTGGTGAACAACATCGGCAAGGAGATTATCCTCGTCAACGACTGCTCCACCGATTCCTCGGCCGACACCATCCGGGCCTACGCCGCCCGCTACCCCGAAATGGGCCTGCGCCTACTGGAGCACGCCGTGAACCAGGGCAAGGGCGCGGCCCTGCACACCGGCATCCGCGAGGCCACCGGCGACTACGTCATCATTCAGGATGCCGACCTGGAGTACGACCCCGAAGAGTATAACCTCATGATAAAGCCCATCCTGAAAGGCTTTGCCGACGTGGTGTTCGGCTCGCGCTTCTTGGGTGGCAACCCGCACCGCATCCTGTTTTTCTGGCACAGCATCGGCAACAACGTGCTCACCTTCCTCTCGAACATGGTGACCGATTTGAACCTAACCGACATGGAAACCTGCTACAAGCTCTTCCGGCGCGACATCGTGCAGGGCCTGCGGCTGGAAGAGAACCGCTTCGGCTTCGAGCCCGAAGTAACCGCCAAAGTGGCCCGCGTCAAGGACGTGCGCATCTACGAAGTAGGCATCAGCTACTACGGCCGCACCTACGCCGAGGGCAAGAAAATTGGCTGGCGCGACGGCTTCCGTGCCATCTACTGCATCCTCAAATACGGCCTGCTCGGGCAATAAACCCCGGCCCGGCACTGGCTTATCCTGAAACAAAAAGCCCCCGCTGCTTCTCAGCAACGGGGGCTTTTTGGTGGAATTTACTTTCCGACTTACTTCAGCTCGTCGCCAATCACGGCCACGGCTTCGGCCAGAGCAGGGTCTTTGCGCAACGGCTTGAGGAAGCGGGCCAGGCGCTTGGCCGCCGTGGAGTCGGACGCCGGGCGGGCGTCAGCCGCGAGGGCGGCCACGTCGAGCACGGCCAGGGCATTCTGGGCGGCGGTTTGCTGCTTGTTGATGGCGCGGGCCTCCACCTGCTGGGTGCGGTAGGCGGCCAGGTTCAGCGACAGCACGGTTTGCTTCTGGCGCTCGGTGGCGCGCTGCGAGGCTTCGGTGATGAGCTTAAAGCCGGGGCTGGCAGCCACGCGGGCAGCGCTGCTGGCCTTCAGCGGGGCCAGGGCCGGCAGTGTGTTAGCGGGCTGAAACGCGGCGGGCGCAATCTCATCCCAAGGCAGCGGGTATTCCGATTCCTGCTCGCCCTTGGCATAGGCCGCCAAGGCATCGGGCACCATAATGTCCGGCGTCACGCCCTTAAACTGGGTCGAGCCCCCGCTCACGCGGTAAAACTTCTGGATGGTAAGCTTAAGCGAGCCCAGCGGCTTGAGGGCGTTGGCCTGCGCGTTCACGGCGTTGTCCAGGTCGAACACCTGCTGCACGGTGCCCTTGCCATAAGTCGTGCTGCCCATGATGATGGCGCGGTGGTAGTCCTGCATGGCAGCGGCCAGAATCTCGGAAGCCGAAGCGCTGTACTTGTTCACCAGCACCACCAGCGGGCCACTGTACTGCACGGCGGGGTCGGTATCGGCCACGGGCTGGGCCGGGCCACGGCTGGTTTTCACCTGCACCATGGGGCCGGTGGGCACAAAGAGGCCGCCCATGTCCACGGCGTCGCGGAGCGAGCCGCCGCCGTTGTAGCGCAGGTCGAGCACCACGCCGGCCACGTTTTCCTTGCTGAGTTTGGCCAGCTCGGCCTTCACATCGGCCGCGCTGCTACGCCCACCCTTGCCGCTGAAATCGGCGTAGAAGCCGGGCAGGTTGAGGTAGCCATACGTGCGCCCACCCTGCTTGATGAGGGCCGACTGCGCGTACGTATCCTCAATCACCACCACGTCGCGGATGATGGGAATGACCTGCGTGGCCCCGTCGGGCTTGCGCACCGTGAGGCGCACCTCCGTGCCCTTCGGCCCGCGAATGAGCTTCACGGCTTTGTCAAACCGCATGCCTTCCACGCTCACGGGCTCGGCAGCGCCTTGGGCCACGCGCAGAATGAGGTCGCCCACCTTCAATTCGCCCTGTCGCGACGAGGCCGAGCCGGCCACGATGTCGACTACTTTCAGCTTGCCGCCGTCTTCCTGCAACTGCGCGCCCGTACCCTCCAGGCGGCCGCTCATGGTGATGTCGAAATTTTCGCGGGCAATGGGAGCGAAATAGTCCGTGTGCGGGTCGTAGCTGTTGGCAATGGCCTCGGCAAAGGCGGCCAAGCGGTCGTTGCCATCGGTTTGCAGCTGGTCGACGAATACGTCGTCGTAATATTTCAGCACGCGCTTGCGGGCTTCCGCCTCCATCTCAACCGGCGTGCGGATTTTGTCGGAAGTGGTGGCCGGCGAGGCCCCGACTTTGGTGGCGGCCAGGGGCTTGTCCTTCTTCTTGGCCTCGTCGTCCATCATTTCCGAAAGGCGGGCCAGGGTCTGGTACTTCAGCATCTTGCGCCACTGGTCGCGCTGCTCGGCGGCATTGGCGGCGTAGGTGGCTTTGGCAGGGTCGGTTTCCCAGCTTTCCTGCACCGAGAAGTCGAAGGGCTTGGCCAGAATCTGGCGGTAGAGGGCCTGGATTTCGGGCATGCGCTTGGCCAGCAGCGCGCTGGTAGCGTCCAGAAACTCGTGGCTGCCGCCGCGCATCTGGTCGTCAATCTGGGTCTTGAAGGGACTGAGCTGGGCCACTTCCGGGGCCAGCAGCAGCTGCTTGTTCACATCAATGCGCTTGATGTACAGGTCGTACACGCGCTGCGAAAACTGGTCGTCAATCTTCTCGGGCTGGTAGTGGAGCTGGTTCAGTCCCTGCATCATCACCCCAAGCATCACCTGGTCGCGCGGCGGCGTGCCCTGGTACACGGAGTAGGAAGCCAGCCCCAGCAGGGCCAGCACGGAGGTGGAATATAATCCCAATTTAAAGCGGGGGAATTGCATGCGGAGAGGTCTAGTGAAGCAAGGAAAATGGCGGCATCCGGGGCCGGCACCCGCGCCCTGACGGGCCAAAGGGTAAAGATGCTGCTTCCATAACCAGAATCGCACCAGTAATTGCTCCCAAAGTCGAAAAAGAACCGCCAAAGGTTGCGGAATTCTGTCCTCAAAAGCTCAGGGTGAGCTGTCGGCCCGCACTTTCTTGTTCGTTGCTCAGATTGGAAAGCGTGACGCCCAGCAGCCGCACACCCTTTTCCAGCGGAAACAGCCCTTCCACCAGTTCCCGGCAAATGCGGGCCAGCACCTCCGGCCCCGGCACCAGGCCCACGCCGCTGCGGCTCCGCGTGATTTGTTGGAAGTCGCCGAATTTTACCTTCAGGGTCACCGTCCGGCCCCGGATGCCGCTGCGCTGGCAGTATTCCCACACGTCTTCCAGCAGCGGCTGCAAGGCTTCCACCAAGTCGGCAAACTCGCGCAAATCCTGCGCGAAGGTGGTTTCCGAGCCCATGGACTTGCGCAGGCGGTCGGCCACCACGGGCCGCTCGTCCTCGCCCCGCGCAATGGCGAAGTAGTAGCGCCCCACCTTACCAAAATGCTGGTGCAGAAACTCCACCGCCTGCGCCCGCAAATCGGCCCCAGTGAAGATGCCCAGCTCGTTCATGCGGGCCGCCGTCACCGGCCCCACGCCGTGGAACTGGCCCACCGCCAGCCCTTCCACGAAGGCCAGCCCCTGCCCGGGCCGCACCACAAACTGCCCGTTGGGCTTGCGATAATCGGAAGCCAGCTTGGCCAGAAACTTATTATACGAAATGCCCGCCGAGGCCGTGAGCCCGGTTTCGGCCAGGATTTTGGCCCGGATTTCCCGCGCAATCTGGGTGGCCGATTCCAGCTGTTTGAGGTTGTGCGTCACATCGAGGTAAGCCTCGTCGAGCGATACCGGCTCAATCAGCGGCGTGTACTCGGCGAAGATGGCCCGAATCTGCCGCGACACCTCCTTGTACACCACAAAACGCGGCGGCACGAACACCAGCTCCGGGCATTTGCGCAGCGCCGTGGCACTCGGCATGGCCGAGCGCACCCCAAACTGCCGGGCCTCGTAGCTGGCCGCCGCCACCACCCCGCGCTCCCGTGCGCCGCCCACCGCCACGGGCCGGCCGCGCAACTCCGGGTGGTCGCGCTGCTCCACCGAAGCATAAAATGCATCCATATCCAAATGAATGATTTTGCGAATGGAGCTGGCAGTCACTATTTTTGCTTTTTATTCCGGCAAAGATAAAAGGACGGCTGCAGCGAACGGAACCTTTGTTTCCAGCGTGTAGGGCGGGTTTAGGATTCCAGAAATATTATTCATAGCGCATGAAATTGCGTCAGCATCAGAATTTAACAATAAAATAATCTTAAAAATTATATTTTTATTAATAATTCTTTTACGTACTTTTGACTTATCAAACCTTGTGGGGTGGCGGAACTGGCAGACGCGCTAGCCTATCTCGCTAGTAAAATTAGAGGTTCGAGTCCTCTCTCTACAGCTAGAATCCTGGTCGCAGCAGCGGCCGGGATTTTTTGCGTTCAAGGGTTTTACCAGTGTGTATAAACTGCTGATATAGCTGTTGCCAGAGCGGCACACCGGACACCCGGCGAGGTAGTTGCAGCGAAAAGAAGCCAAATAAATTAACGGCAGCGGCGCATCGCAGAAGGGGATTTGCTAAAATTATTGCGGGGGCTGATTGGGGTACTTGGCTGGTTCGGCGTAATTCCCCAAACGCTTGCGGCCCGCGGCTGCTGGCGTTTGAGTAGTCGCTCTTTTTTTGACCTCATGCCGCCATTGCCACTGCGGCACAAGGGCGCGGCAAGTGAAGCTCCGCTTTTCTGTTTCTGTGAGGAATGGCCCATCATCCGGTAATGCTAATTGACCGGCGAAGCCCGACGGGTTTGCATCTTGCGGAATATTAGCGGGCTGCCGGCTCCCGCCGCCGCCGCCACGTCCTGCTGGCAGTGTTGATTCTGGGGCGACCGCGCTGCTCGCCGGTTAGCCGCCGAAGGACAATTGCCGGGTGATTTTGCTTAACTGCTTAATCGTTAATTTTAGCTTTGCTTTACCCTGAATCTGCTTGGAGATAGCGCGCGAATTTTCGGAACTGGACTACCTACGCCGCCTCACCCAAGGCGACGAAAGGGCCTTTGATGCCCTGTTCCGGCACTATAGCGCGCTGGTGTACCGGTTTGCCTACGGCTACCTCAAGTCGCGGACCGACGCCGAGGAAATCGTGCAGGAATGCTTTCTGAAAATCTGGGAAAAGCGCGAGCAATTGCGCGACGACGTGCCCCTGAAGGCCTACCTCTTCACTACGGCCCACCACGCCATCCTCAACCAGCTGCGGCGGCAACAGCAACGCACCCGCTTCCAGACTTACAGCGCCGGCCTGGCCCCCGGGCAGGTGGGCAATGAGGTGGAATTTACGGAGCTTGAATCCCTCTACCAAGCCGCGCTGGAGCAATTGCCGCCCAAGCGCCGTGAGATTTTTATCCTGAGCCGGCAGCAGGGCCTCTCCTACCCCGAGATTGCCCAGCAGCTCAACCTGTCGGTAAAAACCGTGGAGGCCCAGATGACGCAGGCGCTGAAGTTCCTGCGCGGCTACTTCCAGGCCCACGGCGAAAGCATCGTGGCCCTGCTGCTGTGGCTGGCCATTGCCAATTCTTAATTTTTTTTCAGAAGCCAGTAAGGGTGATAGGCGCTAGCGGTGTATTACTGCAAACGATTGGGGAACCACGCCCCAAACGTTTGTTAGTCCACACTCACCCGGCGCTCTACCGCTCAGATATACTGGCTTTTACCTCCCAGCTATTTCGCACCCCCGACTTTCTCAGCAGCTCATGGCTCTTTTCGTTACCGAAGAACTTTTTCAACAATACCTCGCCGGGCGCACCACGGCCGCCGAGACCGAGGCCGTAGCCGCCTGGCTGGCCGAGCCGGCCCACCAAGCGCTGGCCGAGCCCTGGATGCGCCGGCACTGGGACGCCCTGGCCGCCGCGCCCGCCAGCATCCCCGTAGCCGCCGAAGAGCCCAGCTACGATGCCCTGCTGAACTCCCTGCACCTGAAACTGGGCTTCGGTGAGCCGGTGCCGGCCACCGTGACCGCGCCGCGCTGGCGGCGCTGGGCCGCCGCTGCCGCACTAGCCGGCACCGTGGCCGGTAGCGGCTGGCTGCTGTATTCGCAGCGCGTACCCGCCCCCCTGGAAGTGACCACGGCCTATGGCCAGCTCGACACCATCAAGCTGCCCGACGGCTCGGAGGCTACGCTGAACGGCCACTCCACGCTGCGCTACGCCAATGCGTGGGTCGCCAACAAACCGCGCGAGGTGTGGCTCGATGGCGAAGGCTACTTCTCGGTGAAGCACCAGCCCAACAACCAGCGCTTTGTGGTGCATACCCGGGCCGGCTTTGCGGTGGAGGTGCTGGGCACCAAGTTCACCGTGTACCGCCGCCGCGACCAGGCGCGGGTGGTGCTGCTCTCGGGCAAGGTGCGCGTCGACTTCGACGACCAGCAGCGGCCCGACGTGATTCTGAAGCCCGGCGAGCTGCTCGAAACCCGCGATGCCCAGCCGCTGGCCGCCGTGCATAAGGCGGTGCGCACCGCCCCCTACGCCGCCTGGAAAGACGCCAAGCTGGTGCTGGAAGAAACCAGCATTGCCGAGCTGGCCACCCGCCTGCAGGACACCTACGGCGTGGAAGTCGTCGTGAACAGCCCCGAACTCAGCGAGCGCCGCGTGACCGGCACCGTGCCCGTGGGAGACCTCGAAGTGCTGCTCCAGGCCCTGCAGGAAACCTTTCACCTGAAGGTCACCCGCGAGGCGGGCCGCATTGTGCTCTCCGATAACGCCGCCGCGAAATAGCGCTGGCCAATAACCGATTACCCCAACCTCTTTGTATCCCACCTTTTTCACAAAATTCCCATAAACCCATGAATCGACCCATTACGCATCTGCGTCGGCAATACGCATTGCCGGCTTGCCTGACAGCGGGAATGCTGGTGTTTCAGGCCTCCGCTATGCCGGCGGCGGCCCAGTTGCTGGCCTTTCACCAGGAGCAACCCGCTTCCACCTCCCCCGCTATGCCTGCCCCGGTGGTGGGTGAAAGCGTGGCCCTGAAAACCCTGCTCCACCAGTGGGAAAAGGACCACCACGTCACCATTTTCTACGAAAGCTCGCTGGTGGGCAGCAAGCGCGTGGTGCCCCAGGCCGGCGTGACCACGCTGGACAACAAGCTGGCCGCCGTGCTGCCGCAGGCCGACCTGCGCTTCAAGAAAATCCGCGACGACTACTACCTGATTGTCAGCAAGCCCGAGGTGGCGGCCAGCTCCGGCAGCACCACCATGGTCGCCGGAGCAGCTGCCGCAGATGTGCCCGTATCGGGCCGCGTGACCTCGGCCAACGGCGAAGGCCTGCCCGGCGTGACGGTGCTGGTGAAAGGCACCACCATTGGCACTACCACGGGGACCGACGGCTCGTTTTCGCTGAGCGTGCCGGAGGGCAGCACGCTGGTGTTCAGCTCGGTGGGCTTCGGGCGGCAGGAAGTGGCCGTGACCGGCGCGGCCAGCACGCTGGCCATTGTGCTGAAGGACGACCAGCAGGCCCTGAACGAAGTAGTGGTGGTAGGCTACGGCACCCAGAGCCGCCAGGAGCTGACCACGGCCATCACCTCGGTGAACTCGGCCGCCATTGAGCGCCAGCCGGTGGCCGGTTTCGACCAGGCCCTGCAGGGCCAGGCGCCCGGCGTGCAGGTATCGGCCCCGAGCGGCGCGCCCGGCGCGGGCATCACCGTGCGGATTCGCGGCAACGCGACTATCGGCCTGAACGCCTCACCGCTGTATGTAATTGACGGCATTCCGGTGCTGCCTACTTACGACCAGGAATTGACCGTAGGCGGCCAGCGTCCCAACCCGCTCAACGCCATCAACCCCAACGACATCGAGAGCATCGACGTGCTGAAAGACGGCGCGGCGGCAGCCATCTACGGCCTGCGCGCCTCCAACGGCGTGGTGGTGATTACGACCAAGCGCGGCAAGGTGGGCAAGGCCCAGGTGGGCTTCAGCACTTACTTCGGCCGCCAGGTCATCCGTAAAAAGCTGGACCTGCTGAACGGCAAGCAGTTTGCCGCGCTCTATAACGACGAGCAGGTGAACGGCGGCTTTGCCCCGGCCTACAACCTGGACACGGTGCGCACCAATACCGACTGGCAGAACGAGGTGTACCGGCCGGCCAACATTCAGAACTACCAGCTGAACGTGAGCGGCGGCACCGACAAAACCCGCTACTACTTGGCCGGCGGTTACTTCAAGCAGGACGGCATCAGCCTGAACTCGGGCTTCGACCGCTTCACCTTCAAGCTCAACCTCGACCAGCAGCTGAGCAGCCGCTTCCGGGCCGGCACCAGCCTCAACCTGAGCCGTACGAATAACAACAACAGCTCGCGCAGCGAGAACGGCGCGGGCAGCTCGGGCACGGTGCTGGGCACGCTGGCCTCGATTCCATCCATGCCGGTGCGCAACCCCGACGGTTCGTATGCTGTGAACCCCTTCGCCCGCAACTTCGACAACCCCATTGGCAACTTGCTCGAAACCAGCAATAAGGCCGTGATTTATCAGGTTATCGGCAACGTGTACGCGGAGCTGGACATTCTGAAAAACCTGACCCTGCGCTCGACGGCCGGTATCGACTTCCGTTCGCAGATTGAGAACGAGTTCATCACCCGCGACTACCCTGGCACCTCGGCCCCCGGCACGGCCGAAGCCAACAAGGGCTCCGGGCGCACCAGCACCAACCAGCAGGTTATCTGGCTCCAGGAAAACACGCTGACCTACCGCCCCAGCCTGGGCGACAAGCACAACCTGACGCTGCTGGCCGGCGAGTCGATGCAGGCCTCAGACCGCTTCACGTCGGGTGCCAGCGGCAAGGGCTACGCCTCCAACGCCGTGCCTTACCTCTCGGGCGTGTCGGTGTTCAACAAGCCCAGCAGCTACGAGGACCAGTGGGGCCTGCTCAGCTTCTTTGGCCGCGCCACCTACGACTACGACCAGCGCTACCTGGCCTCCATCAGCCTGCGGGCCGATGCCAGCAGCCGCTTCCGCCCCGGCAAGCAGTACGGCTACTTCCCGGCGGCATCGGCCGCTTGGCGCGTGTCGAAGGAATCCTTCTTTCCCCAGAATAAAGTGGTGTCGGACCTGAAGCTGCGCGGCAGCTTCGGGGCCAACGGCAACCAGGAATTCTATACCTACCAGCGCTTCTCGCGCTACGGCGTGACCTATGGCTACCCCGGTACGGGCATAACGGTGGCCCCGGGCATCACCCAGAGCGACATCGGCAACAACGACCTGAAGTGGGAAACCACCTACCAGTACAACGGCGGCCTGGACCTGGGCCTGCTGGATAACCGCCTCACCTTCACGGCCGACGTGTACCGCAAGCACACCAAGGACCTGCTCCTGCTGGTCGATATTCCGCTCAGCACCGGGGCCGAAATCAATAACGGGGCCCAAAACCCGCAGATTCTGCAGAACGTGGGCAGCATCCAGAACCAAGGCATTGAACTGGGCCTGACAACCAACAACGTGCAGCCTATCAGTGGCTTTGGCTGGACCACCAACCTGAACTTCACGATGAACCGCAACAAGGTGCTCGACCTGGGCCAGAGCGTGAACAGCGAAGGAAAAATAGCCGACCGCCGCCTGAGTTCGGGCAACGGCTTCGTACTCACGGGCCAGCCGCTGGGCGTATTCTACGGCTACCAGGTGCAGGGCATCTTCCAGACTCAGGCCGATGTTGACGCCGCCGCCAAGCAGAGCCCCGGCAAAACAGCCCCCGGCGACATCCGCTTCCGCGACCTGAACAACGACGGCATCATCAACGACAAGGACCGCACGATTATCGGCAACCCCAATCCGAAATCGATTGCCGGCGTGACCAACACCTTCACGTTCAAAGGGCTGGAGCTGAGCATCTTCTTCCAGGGCAGCTTCGGCAACGACATCTACAACCAGAACCGCGAAACACTGGAAAGCATGGCGAACCCAAACAACCAGACCACCCGCGTGCTCAACCGCTGGACGCCGACCAACACCAACACTGACGTGCCCCGCGCCATTGCGGCAGACCCCAACGGCAACGCCCGCTACTCGGACCGTTTCATCGAGGACGGCTCCTACGTGCGCCTCAAAAACCTGACCCTGGCCTACAACCTGCCGGTGAGCCTCATCAAGCACGCCGCCCTGAGCAACCTGCGCCTGTACGTGACCGGCCAGAACCTGGCAACCTGGACGCACTACTCGGGCTACGACCCGGAAGTGAGCTCCGACCCCTTCTCCACCACCGGCCAGGGCCGCGATTTCGGGGTGTACCCCCAGACGCGCACCTACACCGTGGGTCTCAACGCCTCGTTTTAAGCCGCTTGTTTGCCTAGCCTCATATTCCCATGAAAAAATATTTCATTCCTGTTGCCTCTGCGATGCTGCTGCTGTCCGGCTGCAACGTGCTGGACAAGGAGCCGCTGACGACCATCGCGCCCTCCAACTTTTTTAAATCGGCCAACGATGCCGAAGCCTCCATCACGGCGGCCTACGACGGCCTGCAAAGCAAGGGCTGCTACGCCGAGGTGCTGAACCTGGTGGGCAACATGCCCTCCGACGACTGCACCAGCAACAACAACGACGTGCGGGTGCTCGACGACATTAACTGGAACTCGGCCACGGGCCAGGTGGGCGATGTCTATCGCGACAACTTCCGCACCATCAACCGGGCCAACGCTGTGCTAAAGTACGTGCCCGGTGTGGCCGGCATGAACGCCACCCGCCGCGACCAGATTCTGGGCGAAGCCCGCTTCCTGCGGGCCTTGTCCTACTTCAACCTGGTGCGCCTATACGGGGCCGTGCCCCTGCGCCTGGAGCCCACCGAAACCGGCGACCCCGCCGTGCTGAACCTGCCCCGCGCGGCCACCGACCAGGTGTACGCCCGCATCGTGGAAGACCTGACCACCGGCGCCGGCCTCATGGCCGACGTGAACCCCGCCCGCGCCACCAAGGGCGCGGCCAATGCCCTGCTGGCCCGCGTGCAGCTCACCCAACGCAACTGGGCCGCCGCCAAAGACGCCGCCAACCTGGTGCTGAACGGCAAGGGCAACTACTCGCTGCAAGGCTTCAACTCCCTGTTCCCGGCCGATAACAAGGGCGAGTCGATTTTTGAGATTCAGTTTTCGGGCAGCGCCGACGGGGGCACCTCCTTCACCCTGCCCGACCTGCTGCTGCCCCTGCCGGCGGCCACGTATTCGTTTGCCAAGTTCAACCTGCCCACGCTGTTCGTGGCTGGCAGCGCGGCCCGGCCTACCGACCTGACCTCGGTGGTAGACACTATCAACGACCAGCGCTGGAGCTACCAGGGCAACGTGAATACCGGCCGCAACCACGCCAGCTACGTGCAGGGGCGCGGCTCCAAGACCGACGACCGCGGCCCCTTCGTGTACAAATGGCGCAGCGACGGCAGCGGCTTCAATTCGAGTGATAACTACTACGTGCTGCGCCTGGCCGAAGTGTACCTCAGCGCCGCCGAGGCCAGCAACGAGCTCGCCAGCCCGGCCCAGGCCGTGCTCGATTTCCTGAACCCCATCCGGCTGCGTGCCGGCCTGGCCGCCCTCACGCCGGCCAGTCCCGAGGCCGCCAGCCAGACTACCCTGCGCACCGAAATCGACAAGCAGCGCCGCCTGGAACTGGCTTTCGAGGGCGAGCGGTGGTTCGACCTCATCCGCTACGCCCGCCACGAGCAGGCCACGGCCAGCGCCCGCCACACCGTGTCGGCCCTCGATATAATCGCACAGAAGCGCGGCACCCGCGATGTCAACTACCTGCTCTTCCCCATCCCGCTGGCCGAGCTGAACACCAACACGCAGCTGCAACAAAACCCTGGCTACTAGTAGTGCCAGCGTCGTTTCGGGGCAGGGAAAATGGTGGGAATAATAAGTACCTGCCCTGGAACGACATTTTTTAACTGGCAATGCTGCCAGGAATCGGCCGCCGGTCCGACCGCCCTAGGCGGTCCGACCGGTTGAAGAAAGCACGTTTCGATAAACAACGACAACTGGTCAGGCCACCTAGGGCGGTCAGACCGGCCCCCACGCTCAATTTTCTAAAACAACTCCAATGGCCGCCCCCGTTTTCGCGCCAGTTGCCGCTTCCTCCTCCGACGTGCCGGCCGGCACCGCCGCGCCGCGCTATGCGCCGGCCCTGTCGGCCCTCACGGTGCTGTTTTTTTCGTTCGGCTTCATCACCTGTCTCAATGACATTCTGATTCCCTATCTGAAGGCCATTTTCCAGCTCAGCTACGCCCAGGCCAACCTGATTAACCTGTGCTTTTTCGGGGCCTACTTCGTGATGGGCATTCCGGCGGGCAAGGTGGTGAGCCGCCTCGGCTACAAGGGCGGCATGCTGATGGGCTTCGTGGTGGCGGCCGTGGGCTGCTTCCTGTTTTACCCCGCCGCCGACAGCCATTCCTACGGCCTGTTTTTGGGGGCGCTGTTTGTGCTGGCCACCGGTGTGGTGCTCCTGCAAGTGGCCGGCAACCCCTACGTGGCCGTGCTAGGGCCAGCCGAGTCGGCTCCGGCCCGGCTCACGCTCACGCAGGCGTTCAACTCGCTGGGCACCTACGTGGCCCCGCTGCTGGGCGCGGCCCTCATCCTCTCGCACCTGCCTGACCTCGACGCCGCCCGCGCCGCCGATGCCATCGACGTGCGCGCCGTGCAGGTGCCCTACCTCTGCATCGGGTCCGTGCTCATTTTCATCAGCCTGCTGCTGAGCTTCCTCAAGCTGCCCGT
This sequence comes from Hymenobacter sp. UYAg731, assembly GCF_054061335.1. NCBI lineage: Bacteria > Pseudomonadati > Bacteroidota > Cytophagia > Cytophagales > Hymenobacteraceae > Hymenobacter > Hymenobacter sp. UYAg731. Next base: position 458,853 of record NZ_JBSSEC010000005.1, read on the forward strand.
CATCACGCACACGCCCGACCCCAGCGACGACGCCAGCCGCCGCCCCTGGCACTACCGGCACCTCGTGCTGGGCATGGTGGGCATTTTCGCCTACGTGGGGGCCGAAGTTGCCATTGGCTCGCACATCGTGAGCTACCTCGGCCAGCCCGACGTGCTGAATATGGCCCCCAAGCTGGCGGGCTATAAGGTGTCGTACTACTGGGGCGGAGCCATGGTGGGCCGCTTTCTGGGCGCTTACCTGCTGAATAAAATAAAGCCCGGCTATTTGCTGGCTGTGGCGGCGGTCGGCGCTATTCTGCTGGTCTTGGTTTCGGCCACTACCACTGGCGAAACCGCCATGTACAGCCTGCTGGCTGTGGGCCTGATGAACTCCATCATGTTCGCCACCATTTTCACGCTGGCCGTGGCCGGCCTGGGCCGCCACACCGAAGAAGCCTCCGGGCTGCTGAACGTGGCCATCGTGGGCGGCGCGGTCATTCCGCCGCTGTTTGGGCTGGTGGCCGATGCCAGCTCGCTGCGCCTAGCGCTGGCGCTGCCGGTGCTCTGCTACGCCTACATCGTGTGGTACGGCCTGCGCGGCCACGTTCGCCGGGCCATTTAGGCCTTGGCTGATACAAACTTTCTCTACTCCATGCTCCTCAATTCCCACCACCCTTTTGTTGCCTCCGTCGCCTTGCTGGCGCTACTGGCTGCTGGTGCGCCGCAAGGCGCGCAGGCCCAGCGCGCACCCCAGCCCAAAGGCGCGGCCGCGAGCGCAGGCGTAACCAGCTGGCTCACCACCGCCGATAAGTCGGTGCTGTTCCAGCCGCAGGCCGGCCCGTTAACGTTTGCGACGGCGAAGAATGCCAACCCGACCATCGAGGTTGACGAGGCCAAAACCTACCAGACCATTGACGGCTTTGGCTACTGCCTCACAGGCGGCAGCGCCGAGCTGCTGCACCAAATGGGCCCGGCCGAGCGCGCCAGGCTGCTTCGTGAGCTGTTCGGCACCGAAGGCAGCAACATTGGTGTGAGCTACCTGCGGGTGAGCATCGGCGCGTCGGACCTCGACGCGAAGGTGTTCAGCTACGACGACCTGCCCGCCGGTCAGACCGACCCGGAGCTAACCAAATTTAGCCTTGCCCCCGATGAGAAGCACCTCATCCCGGTGCTGAAGGAAATTCTGGCCATCAACCCCAGCATCAAAATCCTGGGTTCGCCGTGGTCGCCGCCGACGTGGATGAAAACCAACGACGCCTCGAAAGGCGGCAGCCTCAAGCCCGAGTTTTACGACGCCTACGCCCGGTATTTCGTGAAATACATCGCCGGGATGAAGGCCCAGGGCATTCGCATTGATGCCATCACGATTCAGAACGAGCCGCTGCACCCCGGCAACAACCCCAGCCTGCTGATGCTGGCCGAGCAACAGGCCGAGTTCGTCAAAAAGAGCCTCGGCCCCACCTTCCGTGAAGCCAAGCTCGACACGAAAATCATCGTATACGACCACAACGCCGACCGGCCCGACTACCCGCTCACCATCCTGGGCGATGCCGAGGCGGCGCAGTATGTGGACGGCTCGGCCTTTCACCTCTACGCCGGCCCTATTGAGGCGCTGGGCAAGGTACACGACGCGCACCCGGAGAAGAACGTCTACTTCACCGAGCAGTGGATTGGCGCGCCCGGCAAGTTTGCCGGCGACCTGGCCTGGCACACCCGCACGCTCATCATCGGGGGCACGCGCAACTGGGCCCGTACCGTGCTGGAGTGGAACCTGGCCGCCGACCCGCAGCAGAACCCCCACACGCCCGGCGGCTGCACCGAATGCCTGGGGGCCATCACGCTGGCCGGCAATGCCGTGACCCGCAACCCGGCCTACTACATCGTGGCCCACGCCAGCAAGTTTGCCCGGCCCGGCTCGGTCCGCATCGCTTCCACCCTGCCCGATAAGCTGCCCAACGTGGCCTTCCGCACGCCCACCGGCCAGCGTGTGCTGGTGGTGCTGAACGACGGCGCGGCGGCCCAGGCCTTCAACATCCGCCAGGGCGGGCGGCAGGTGGTGGCCACGCTGCCCGCCGGGGCCGTGGCCACCTACGTCTGGTAGGCTTTTCTGATTTTCATATTCTTGATTTCCAGCATTTTACCCATTTCCCATTTTTTTCATTCCCCATTTTTCCAAATTCCCATGCAAAAGCACTTTACTCTTTCTGCTCTCGCCGCGCTCGCGCTTAGCTCCCTGAGCGCGCAGGCTCAGTTCACGGTTGATGGCACGCTGTCGACAACCGAAATCGGCACCGGTGCCGGCAAATACCAACTGCTGGGCACTTATACCAATACCCACTCGGTAACCGACCGCGGCCTGAAGGCCATTTACATGGGCACCACGGCTACTACGGTGAACTTTATGGTGGTGGCCTCCCCCGAGCAGACGGCCTACAGCGCCGTGCTGCTGTACCTCGACATGCCCAATAAAACCGGTGTGGCGGCCAACACGCAGCTGCCCTACGGTGCCGATGGGTCTTCACAGTTCGGCAAGACCCGGCCCACGTTGGACATGCCCGCCGATTACGGCTTCCGCCTCACGGCTTCTCCATTGAACGGCACCGACCTCAACTCCTACCACAGCGTGCTGGACCTCACAGTACCCCTCAACTCGGCGGGCAAAGCGTCTGACATTTACCTGGGCTCAACCAACAAAACCGGCACTTCTTTCACCGTAACCGACCCGGTCAGTAACGTAGTGGGAGCCAAGGTTTCCTTCAAAGGCAGCACCACAGGCAGCGTGGCAACCAACACCACCACCGGCTGGGAGTTCGAATACCCCTTGTCGGTGCTGGGCGGAGCCGCTACCAATAGCATCATCCGGGTGATGGCCGTTTATGCACTCGACGGCGGCGAATTCACGACCGACGTGTTGCCGCAGATTACCGGCCGGACTACGGCACTGGGCCTCGACGCCAACTTCGCCACCATCCCCGGCAACCAGTTCTACAGCTACCAGGTGGGTGCCGGCCCGCTGGCCAGCCGCGCCGCCACCGCCGACGCCCTGGCCCTGAGCGCCTACCCCAATCCCCTCACCAGCGCCAGCGCCCTGAGCTACACCGTGGCCAGCGGCACCCAGCCCGTGAGCGTGGAAGTGTATAACGCCCTCGGCCAGCGCGTGCTCAGCCTGCTGAACGCCGACCAGGCCGCCGGGCCGCACACCACTGCCCTGGCCCCGCTGCAGCAGCTAGCCGCCGGCTCCTACCTCGTAAAGCTGCAAGTGGGCACTCAGCTTACCAGCCGCCGCGTGGTGGTCGAATAGCTTTCCCTATCGCCGGTGGTGCCCGCAACGGCAGGTGCCACCGGCTTTATTTTTCGCTCCGCTACTCCCCCCCATTATGAATCGTACCCCATTAGTAGGCGTGTGCTTATCGGCATTATTGCTGGCGGGAGCCGGCTGCACCAAAAAAACCGAAGATACCCCCGACCCTACCCCGCCCGTGGTGGTACCGCCCACCGTGCCCACCGGCCCGTCGCAGGTGGCCTTCTGGCTCACCAATACCAACCGCACGGCCCTGTTTGCCCGCCAGAAAACGGTGCTGAACTTCGCCGCGTCCTCTAATTCCTATCCCACAATTACCGTCGATACCACCAAAGCCTACCAGACCATGGACGGCTTCGGCTACAGCCTCACCGGGGGTAGCGCCACGGTTATCAACCGGATGGGCACCACCAACCGGGCCGATTTGCTGCGCGAGCTATTCGCCACCGACAGCACCTGGCTGGGCGTGAGCTACCTGCGCGTCAGCATCGGAGCATCTGACCTTAGCGACCACGTTTTCACCTATGATGACGTGGCCGGCGACGTCAACCTGGCGCAGTTCAGCCTCGGCCCCGACCGCCCCGACCTGATTCCGGTGCTCAAGCAGATTCTGGCCATCAACCCCAGCATCAAAATCATGGGCTCGCCCTGGACGGCCCCGCTCTGGATGAAGACCGTGAATGCGAGCCGGGGCGGCAACCTGCAGCCGCAATACTACGATGCCTACGCCCGCTACTTCGTGAAATACATCCAGCAAATGGCCGCCGAGGGCATCCGCATCGACGCCGTTACGCTGCAAAACGAGCCCCTATACGGTGGCAACGAGCCCAGCATGCTGATGGACGCGACCGAGCAGGCCAACTTCATCAAGAACAACATCGGCCCGGCCTTCGCGGCCGCCGGCATCACCACCAAAATCATTGCCTACGACCACAACCCCGACCGGCCCGACTACCCGCTGGCCGTGCTGAACGACGTGGCCGCCCGGCCCTACGTGGAGGGTACCGCCTTCCACAATTACGGCGGTTCGCTTTCGTCGGCGCTCACGCAGCTGCACAATGCCTACCCGACCAAGGGCCTCTACTTCACCGAGTTTTGGACCCAGGCACCCGGCAATTTCCTCATCGATTTTCCCGGCCACGTCCGCGACCTCGAAATCGGGGCCGCCCGCAACTGGGCCAAAAACGTGCTAGAATGGAACCTGGCTAACGACGCCACCTACGGCCCCCGCACCAGCGGCGGCTGCTCCGAGTGCCTGGGCGCCGTCACCATCTCGGGCAATACCGTGACGCGCAACCCGGCCTACTACGCCGTGGCCCACTCCAGCAAATTCGTGCGCCCCAACTCCGTCCGCATCGACACCGACGCGCCCGCCAATCTGCCCAACGTGGCCTACAAAACCCCTTCGGGCAAGAAAGTGCTGGTCGTGCTGAACTCCGGCACCGACCCGCAGCAATTCAACATCCAGTTCAAGGGCAAGGTCGTGAGTTCGGCCCTGGCCGGCGGCTCCGTGGGAACCTACGTGTGGTAGCTTAAAGAGCGGGCCTGGGCAGTTTGACCAGGCCCGTTTCTTTTATCTCTTATTAAATACAAATAGTTGATATTCAAATAATTAAAAAATCATTAGCGCCGGTCCGACCGCCCTAGGCGGTCCGACCGGTTGAAGAACCACCGATTTCACCCTCATGACAACCGTTCCGACCGCCTAAGGTGGTCGGACCGGAGCAGACGATTAATGCGGCCCAGCCGCTTGATTCCGGGCTGGCCCGTGCCGCGTGCAACAGACACTTTCCGCCAGCTTTTTTCTCCTGAATTTTTTCCACTTCTCAACTCCCACAATTCATGAAAAAGCTGTACCGACCCGTTCTCTCTCTCGTAGCCGCCGGTGTGCTGCTGCCCATCATGGCCTTCCGGCCGGCCCACACGCAGGCCACCGAGCCCGTGAGCGTGTGGCTCACCACCGGCGACCAGACCAAGCTGCTACAAGCCCAGGCCGGCATCAGCTTCAGCGCCAGCACGCCCGCCACCGGCACCACCATCACCGTGGATGAAAGCCAGACCTACCAGACCATCGACGGTTTCGGGGCCTCGCTAACCGGCGCATCGGCTTACCTGTTGAACCAGAAAATGAGCACCGCCCAGCGCGACGCCCTGCTGAACGACTTGTTCAGTACCGGCGGTATTCACCTGAGCTTTTTGCGGCATACCATGGGCGGGTCGGACTTCTCGGCGCAAGGCGATTTCACCTACGACGACCGGCCACAGGGCCAGACCGATGTGGGCCTGAGCAGCTTTTCCATTGCCAATGACCTGGTGGATTTGGTGCCGATGCTGCAAGCCGCCCGGGCCAAAAACAGCAGTCTGAAAATCCTGGGCACGCCCTGGAGCGCCCCCGCCTGGATGAAGGAGCCCACCGCAGGCGGGGTGAATGAGCTACGCAACGGCCACTTCCTCAACACGGCTTACTACCAGGCCTACGCCAATTATTTTGTGAAGTACGTGCAGGCCTACGCCGCCCAGGGCGTGCCCATTTACGCCGTGACGCTGCAAAACGAGCCGCTCTTTGCCGCTTCCTACATGTCGATGCGGATGGATGCGGGCAACCAGCTGGCATTTTTGAAAAACAACATCGGGCCGGCGTTTCAGGCGGCGAACCTGAGCACCAAGCTCATTGCCTACGACCACAACTGGGACCAGCCCGGCTACCCCAACACTATTTTTGCCGATGCCGCGGCGGCGCAGTACGCGGCCGGCTCGGCCTTTCACGGCTACGCGGGCAGTGTGAGCGGCCAGAGCACCACCCACAACGCCTACCCGGCCAAGGACATCTGGTTCACCGAGATTTCGGGTTCGGTGGGCTCCAGTTTCGCCGGCGATTTGAAGTGGCACGCCTCCAATATCATCATCGGCACCACCCGCAACTGGGCCAAAAGCGCCCTGGAATGGAACCTGGCCCTCGACCAGAACAACGGTCCCACCAACGGCGGCTGCACCAACTGCCGGGGCGTGGTCACCATCAACAGCAGCACCGGGGCCGTGACGCGCAACGTGGAATATTACGCCCTGGCCCACGCCAGCAAGTTTGTGGACCCCGGCGCGGTGCGCGTGAGCTCCAACTCGGTGGCCGGCGGCATCGAAACGGTGGCCTTCCGCAACCCCGACGGCTCGAAAGTCCTCATTGCCCTGAACAACAGCAATGCCTCCAACACCTTCAAGGTGAGCTGGAATAGCCAGGCGTTCAACTACACGCTGCCAGCCGGCGCGCTGGCCACCTACAAGTGGAGCACCAGCGACATCACGCTGAACCGCATCTATGAAATCAGCGCCAAGCACAGCGGCAAGGCCCTCGAAATCGTGGGCTCCTCGACCAGCAACGGCGGGCAGGCCCAGCAGCGCACCTGGGCCACCGGCAGCAACCAGAAATGGAAAACGGTGGACATTGGCAACGGCTTCGTGCGGTTGGTGAACATCCTCAGCAACAAGTCGCTGGATGTGCCCGGCCCCAGCGCCGCCAACGGGGCCCTGGCCCAACAGTGGGACTGGAGCAGCGCCGACAGCCAGGCCTGGCTGGTGCAGCACCAGAGCGACGGCACCTACCGCCTCATTAACAAGTACAGCAACAAGGCCCTTGACGTGGCCGGCGCGTCGCAAGCCGACGGGGCCAACGCCCAGCAGTGGGACTGGACCGGGGCCGATAACCAGCGCTGGTGGTTCTCGGACCAGGGCCCGGCCGCCCTCACGGCCCTCGCCGCCGCCGCCGGTTTCCCGCCCACCCGCCTGCAAGTGTACCCCACCACCATCAATAAGGAATTGACCTTCGACTACACCGCTGAACAAGCTGAAATCCTGCAAGTGCAGCTTGTGGACATGCTGGGCCGCGTGGCCCTGGCCCCGCCCGCCGTGGCGGCTAAGGCTGGGCTCAATCACATCAGCCTTGATGCGGGCGCGGCCACAGCGGGCTTGTACGTGCTGAAAGTGCATACCGCCGCCGGCCCGCTGAGCCAGCGGGTGGTTATTGCTCGCTAACGGCAAGCTGCGGTTTTAAAATATCCACCACCTTTAGAACAACTTTCTATCTGATGTGTAGGGTGCGGGGCTTGTCCCCGCCCGTCGTTCGCACCGTTTCAACTGCCCCGTTCAACGGTGGGCGGGGGCAAGCCCCGCACCCTACAATTCACCACTCCCTATCATGATGAACCAGCAACTTCTGTCCTTCTTATTCCTCTCCACGCTGGGCCTTGGCAGTGCCGCCGCGCAGAAAGCGGCAACTGCCGCCTACTCGGCGGCGGGCAAAACGGCCCACGTTTTCGCTACCGTACAAGGGAGCAGTCAGCGCCTGGCCGCTGGCAGCGACCTCAAATTCGCGCCCGCCGCGCAGCCCGTGGAAACCCAGGTTTGCGTGTTTGTCGACCCCGGCCACTCGTTCCAGACCATGCTCGGCATCGGCGGGGCGCTCACTGATGCCTCGGCCGAAACCTTCGCCAAGCTGCCGAAACCGCAGCAGCAGGAGTTTCTCAAGGCCTACTACAGCCCCACGGGCGGCATCGGCTACACGCTGGGCCGCACCAGCATCCACAGCTCCGACTTTTCGAGTGGCAGCTATACGTATGTGGCCGACAAGGACGAGGCGCTGAAAACCTTCAGCGTGCAGCACGATGAGCAGTTTCGCATTCCCTTCATCAAGCAGGTAATGGCAACGGCCGGCGGCAAGCTCACCCTCTTCGTGAGCCCCTGGAGCCCGCCCGGCTGGATGAAAACCAACGGCGACATGCTGCACGGCGGTCACCTGCTGCCCCAGTACCGCCAGGCCTGGGCCGACTACTACGTGAAGTTCATCAAGACCTACGAGCAGCTGGGCATCCCCATCTGGGGCCTCACGGTGCAGAACGAGCCCATGGCCACCCAGAAGTGGGAATCGTGCGTGTTTTCGGGCGAAGAGGAGCGGGATTTTATCAAAGGCTACCTCGGCCCCACGCTGGCCAAAGGCGGTTTGGGCTCGAAAAAACTCATTGCCTGGGACCACAACCGCGACCTGCTGTTCCAGCGCGCCAGCACCGTGCTCGACGACCCCGAGGCCGCTAAATACGTCTGGGGCATCGGCTACCACTGGTACGAAACCTGGACCGGCAGCAGCATGCTGTTCGAGAACGAGAAGCGCGTGAAAGAGGCTTTCCCCAACACCAACCTGATTTTCACGGAAGGCTGTAAGGAGAAATTCGACCTAACTAAAGTCGACGACTGGGCGCTGGGCGAGAAATACGGCAACTCGATAATTGGCGACTTCAACGCCGGCACCGTGGGCTGGACCGACTGGAACGTGCTGCTCGACGAAACCGGCGGCCCCAACCACGTCGGCAACTTCTGCTTCGCCCCGGTCATAGCCGATACCCGCACCGGGAAGCTTATTTACACCAGCGCTTACTACTACATCGGCCACTTCTCGAAGTTCATCCGGCCCGGCGCGAAGCGCATCAGCGCCTCCGCCAACCGCGACGCCCTGCAAACCACCGCCTACCGCAACCCTGACGGCAGCGTGGCCGTGGTGGTGATGAACCAGACCGACAAGCCCGAGGAATTCCAGCTCTGGATGCGCGGCCAGGGCGCTAAAACCACGGCCGCTGCGCATTCCATTATGACGCTGGTGGTCAATTAATTCCTGCAATGAAATTCGCATCCCTTCTGCTGCTCGTCGCATTGCTCACCAGCACTGCCGCCCACGCCCAGCAGCCCACCGACGCGGCCGCCGCCAAAAAAGCGGCCGACGAGGCCTACCACCAGCGCCAGGAATACCTGCTGCACAACGACTGGCCCAACCTCCAGCGCTACGCCGCCGACAACCAGCGCCTGCCCGCCCCCACGCCCGGCCGGCCCCGCGTGGTCATCATCGGCAACTCCATCACCGAGGGTTGGGTGAAGCAGGATTCGGCCTTTTTTCGGGGCAAAACCTACGACTACGTGGGCCGGGGCATCAGCGGGCAGGCCACGGGCCAGACGGTGGTGCGCTTCCGGGCCGATGTAATTGACCTGCATCCGGCTGTGGTGGTCATATTGGTGGGCACCAACGATGTGGCCGAAAACAACGGCCCCTACAACCCGCAAACCACGCTGAACAACATCATGACGATGGCGGAGCTGGCCCAGGCCCACGGCATCCGCGTGGTACTGGGCGCGGTGGCTCCAAGTACTGATTTCTGGTGGCACAAGGGCCTGGAGCCGGCCCCCAAAATCCTGGCCCTCAACCAGCAAATAAAAACCTACGCCGCCCAGCGCCACCTCGGGTACTACGACATGCACACCGCCCTGAAAGACGACCAGAACGGCCTGAAAAAAGCCTATGGCGAAGACGGCGTACATCCCAACCTGACCGGCTACCGCGTGCTGGAGCCTCTGCTCAACCAAGCCGTAGCTACTGCGCTGAAGCAGAAATAAACGCCTTTCCGATAACTGCGCCCGTGCCGCCCGGCCGCTCCCAGCGGCTAGGCGGCACGGGCTTTTTTGCGCCCGGCGGGCTTCTTCTTTTTGGCCTTGGGCCGGGCCTTTTTGCGGCGGGGTGGCAGTCGCTCGCGCTCGGCTTTGCGCTCGGCCCGCCACAGCAGGCGCTCGGGCAGGCGGGCAATGAGGCGCTCGCGCACGTACTGCGCCAGGCTGGACAGTGGCACCAGCTGCGTGGTGCGCAGGAAATTGCTCACTTCGCGGCTCCGCAGCGTGCTCACGCCCGTGAGGCCCCGCGCCAGCAAAAACTGCTTCACCTCCTCCAATAGCAGGAGTTTGGCCAGCGGGGCGCGCTCCACAGTGGCGTTGTAGCCAGCGGCGCGGTGTGGGCGCAGCCCTTCGGCCGAGGCCACCAATACGCCTACCCATTCGGGCAGCAGGGGCAGCAGCTTGGGCAAGTGCTTTTCGGTGACGATGAAGGTGACAAAGTCGTAGACCTCGCCGTAGCAGCGCAGTTGGTTGGCCACCCGTTGCAGGGTGTCGCCGTCACCCTTCACCTCGTAGCCGTGCATGAAGTGCTCGGTGATATGCACCACGTCGGCCCGGGTGGTGCCGGTGGGCAGCTCATCAATACAGACGCCGCCGAGCAGCAGTGGATAGAGCAGGGCGCGGATTTCCGGGTCGTTCATGGCAACCCCAAAAGTAGCTTCCCGGCGCGCAGCAGCTCAAAAAATTAAATGCATTGTTATAATTAATATTTATAATGTTCATTATAAATAAATTTCGTTATTTTTGTTTAGCTGCGAACAAGTTGTATTAGAGCAAGAAGTTGTATCGGAGTAACAACCACCAGACTCTGCGGCCTGTGCCGGAAGGCGCGGCGGAAAATGGCCCGACGGCGGGGCATGAGGTGGTCTAATCAGTCTTTCAGAATAATTATAGCATTATGAAAAACTCTGTAGCCGAAGCAGTTAACTACTGCTTCACCCGCGAAACCATTGCCCGGCTCGGCACCCGCCTGGACGAAGCCGCGCCCAACGTTGAATATGCGCTCAGCCAGGCGGTGCCCTTGGTGCTGACGGAGTTATCGGAGCGGGTGGGCCACGGCCTCACGCCCGAGGGCCTGCTTGAGCTGGTGCGCGAAGCCGACTCGGCGCAGGTGCTCCAGCAGCTGGCCGACCTGCACCCGGCCGCCCGCTACGAACGGGGCGTGAACCTGCTCCTCGACCTGCTGGACGGTTCCTACCGCAGCACCGTGAGCCGCATTGCCGCCGGGGCGGCCATCCGGCCTTCGGCCGGCGATACGCTGCTGCAAGTGGCCGCCACGGCCGTGCTGGGCGTGCTGGGCCACGCCGCCACCGAAAAATCCCTCTCCCCCACCGACTTCGTTTATTGGCTGCACGCCGAGAAAGAGGCCATTGCGGCGGCCATGTTGCCGGTTCCGGCCCTTGGGGCGGCCCCGCCCACGCCCGTCGAGCAGGGCCTGCGCCGCCAGTCCCCGCAGCTGGCAGCGCTGGCTCCCACGCCCGCCACCGCCTGGGCCGAGCCAGCCCCGGAGGCCGGCGGCGGCGGGCTGTCGCCGTACTGGCAATGGGGCGGGCTGCTGCTGCTGGCCGTGTGCCTGGGGTATTTTTTCGGCCACGGCACGCCCAGCCACGACCAGCCCGCAACAGCCAATCTGGTGGAGGAAACCAGTCTGCCACCGGCTGCCACGCCACCCAATGCGCCCAAGGCCGCCTACGTGGCCCCCGAAACCGTCCCGGCTGAGGCGGCCGTGCCAGCCCCTGCGATGACAGTACCCGCCGCCCGGCCCGCGCCAATCATTGCCAACCGGCCCATAGAGGTGCTGCCCGCCCGCACCCCAGCCGCCCCGGCCTCCGGGGCCGCCCGCGCAGTCCCGGCCCGCTCGGTGGCCATCGGCAACGAGCCCAACGGCCGCTACGACCAGGACCGGGACACCTACATCTACGACACCGGTAAGCCCATCGTGCTGACCCTGGCCGACGGCACTACCCAGAAAATAGGGGCCAATTCGACCGAAAACCGGCTTTACACCTTCCTGTCTTCGCCCGCCTTCCAGGTCGATTCGGTGAACCGGACCAAGGGCTGGATTAATTTCGACCGCATCAACTTTGAAACCGGCAAGGCCCAGCTCACGCCCGAATCGGCGCTGCAATTGGGCAACATTGCCAGTATTCTCAACACGTTTCCGCGGTCCGTGGTGAAAATCGGGGGCTACACCGACAGCACCGGCGAGGCCCTGGTGAACTACCAGCTCAGCGAGGACCGCGCCCGCGCCGCCATGCTCACGCTGGCCAGCATGGGCGTGAGCGCCGACCGCCTGCAAGCCAAGGGCTACGGCCCCAAATACTTCGTGCGGCCCAACACCACCCCCGCCAACCGCGCCCTGAACCGGCGCGTCAGCATTCGGGTGCTGCGCAAGTAGCAATCCGTTTGGGACTTGCCGGTACCGGGCTTAGGCGCGGGCTTGCAACTCCTGCTGGCAGGCACGCAGCCAGGCTTCGGCCTCGGGCACCTGCTGAAAAATCTGGAGCTCCAGCGCGCCGGCCGCCCCGTGGTTGAAATGCACGGTGAGGATATCGGACAGGGAATCGGCCTGCACCACATGGGCTACGTAGCGCAGGCCCATGGCGGTGGCGGCCGGCACCCAGATGCGCTCCAGCCACTCAATGGAGTCGAACCACGGCCCCATCAGCTCCACGTTGTCATTGAGCAGGCAGGGGCTGCGGAGTTCTTGCAGGGTGCGCAGGTAATTATCGGCCCCGCGCAGGGCTTCCTGCATATCGACGAAGCCGCGCCAGGTGGCCCGCAGCCAGCCGCCGGGCTCCTGCGAAAGAGTGCAGCGGCTGCCGTCGGCATCGGGAAGGGAGCTAAGAATCATGGTAGAAATCAATAGGAGGTTTCGTGAGCCAACCCAAAAATAAATGCCCCGAATGCAGGTTTGTTTTACCGGCATACGGCTTTTTCGGGTTCCTGATGCGTTGTGGCCGGGGCGAGCCTGCGGTCCGGGACCGGCGAAGGTCAACAATTAAAAAGCAATCGGGACTGATTCGGCGGGAGCTGCGAGCCTGCTGCGTTTCCGGCGGTGGGGCCGGCATTTTTGGCCGCTGGGCATCACTCCGAATCGGGCCGGGGCCAACCTTCGCAATTTGGTAATGGTTGCGGTAGCGTGAGCCGTGGGCGGGGGCGTTATTTCGCCCCTCGTACTGTACCTTGGCAGCGTGCCGGCCCTGCCGTGGGGCAGCCCGCCGGCGGTTCGGTTGCTTCAACTTCGCTTCCTGCATGTCCCGAAAAAAGGTTTTGTTTCTTATCGGCTCGCCCAACCAGACCACGCAGATGCACCAGATTGCGCAGCTGCTGGCCGATGAGTTTGAGCCCTATTTCAGCCAGCTCTACTACGATGGCTGGATGCGCGGCTTCTACAAATTCCTGCTCCGGACGGGCGGCCTGAACCCCACCATCGTGACGGGCAAAATAAAAGCGAAAGCCGATAAGTATTTGTCTGAAAACCACTTACATAATGACTTCGAGGCCCGGCAATTCGGCAACCAGTACGACCTCATCGTGTGCTGCTCCGATGTCATCGTGCCCTGGCCGCTGGTGCGCACCACCAAAACCATTTTCGTGCAGGAAGGCATGACCGACCCGCTCAACTGGTGGTGCCGCCTAGTCCGCAAGCTCAACTGGATGCCCATCCTGGCTATCGGCACGGCCCTGAACGGCTTGGCCAACTGCTGCGACATCTACTGCGTGGCCTCCGAAGGCTATGCCAAACACTTTAATTACGTGGGGGTCGACCGCGATAAGCTCATCGTGACGGGCATTCCCAACTTCGACAATATAGAGCAAGTGCGGAATAATGACTTCCCGCACCACGGCTACGTGCTGGTGGCTACCTCCGACCTGCGCGAAACCTACACCCCCGAAAACCGGCCCAAATTCATCCGGGAGTGCGCCCGCATCGCGGCCGGCCGGCCCCTCATTTTCAAGATGCACCCCAACGAGACGCTGCCCCGCGCCACGGACGAAATCCGGGAGCACGCCCCGCCCGGTACCCTGGTTTTCACCGAAGGCAACACCGACCACATGATTGCCAACTGCGTGGAGCTCATCACCCAATACTCGACCGTGGTGTATGTGGGCCTGGCGCTGGGCAAGCCGGTACATTCCTATTTTGACGTGGACGACCTACGCCGCAAGTTGCCCTGGCAGAACGACGGCACCTCGGCCCGGCGCATTGCGGCCATTTGCCGGGGATTTAGCCAGTTTGCGGGCAGCGGGCCGACATTTTTGCGCCAGTTCGATACCGAGGCTTTTGCCACCGCAGCGCCGGCGAAAGCTTCTCCGGTGGCGGGCTAGGTGCCGGCACAGTTATTTTAAGCATTTATTTTCCAACGGCTTACCAATTAGCCAACGTTTTGCCCGGCAAATTTTAGCGTATTTTCGTTTCACGTCCGACTACGCGGTACCGACTGCTTCCTTTATGCCCGTCCCGAAGATTCTGACCGTTGTGCAGGCCCGCATGGGCTCGTCGCGCCTGCCGGGCAAGGTGCTGCTGCCGCTGGCCGGCCAGCCCCTGCTGGTGCGCATGGTGCAGCGGGTGCAGCGGGCGCAGCTGGCCGGCACCGTGGCAGTGGCTACCACCACCGAGGCCGCCGATGATGCCATCGCGGGGCTGTGCGCCGCCCACGGCCTGGAATGTTTCCGGGGCGATGACCTCGATTTGCTCGACCGCCACTACCAGGCCGCCCGCCACTATGGGGCCGACGTGGTGCTGAAAATCCCCTCCGACTGCCCGCTCATCGACCCGGCCGTGATTGACGAAGTGGTGGGTTTCTACCTGCACTTCGCCGACCGCTACGACTTCGTGAGCAACCTGCACCCCGCCACCTTCCCCGATGGCAACGACGTGGAAGTAATGCCCATCGAAGCCCTGGCCACGGCCTGGCGCGAAGCCCGGCGGCCGTTGGAGCGCGAGCACACCACGCCGTTTTTCTGGGAAAATCCCGGCCAATTCCGCCTCGGCAACGTGGAATGGGAGGCTGGCCAGGACTTTTCGATGAGCCACCGTTGGACCATCGACTACCCCGAAGACTATAATTTCATCAGCGCCGTTTATGACGCGCTGCACCCGACCAAGCCGGATTTTGGGCTGGATGACATTCTTAACCTGCTGAAGCAACGGCCCGATATTGCCCAATTCAACGCACACCTGGCGGGCGTGAACTGGTATCGCAACCATTTGGATGAGTTAAAAACAGTCGATTCATCACAAACCAAAACGATGTAGGGCAAGGCTTGTCCCCGCCCGGACGCTCGCACCATTCGCTTTTTCTCTTTCCGCTTTCCGTTCAACGACGGGCGGGGGCAAGCCCTGCCGGGTTGGACCCCGCACCCTACTGCATGACTCCCGAAAAACAACAAAACCTCGAAGCCCTGGCCCTGCGCGTACGCGAACACATCGTGCGCCTGAGCACCGACGGCGGCTGCTTCACCGGCGCATCGCTGAGCTGTGCCGACCTGCTGGTGTACCTCTACGCCGATTTCCTGAACGTGCGGCCGGACAACCTCACCGACCCCACCCGCGACTACCTGTTCCTGAGCAAGGGCCACGACGTGCCGGCTCTCTACGGCACTTTCGTGGAACTGGGCTTCATGTCGAAGGAACGCCTCGCCCAGCACCTCACCACCGACGACCACATTTACTGGCACCCCAACCGGAACGTGCCGGGCGTGGAATTTCATTCGGGCTCGCTCGGCCACCTGCCCAGCGTGGCCCTCGGCGTGGCGATGGATTGCCGGATGCGCGGCCAGGACAACAAGGTCATCGTCATCACCGGCGACGGCGAGCTGAACGAGGGCACCGTGTGGGAGAGCCTGCTGGTGGCCAGTGCCCACAAAGTGAACAACCTCACGCTGGTGGTCGACCGCAACCACTTCCAAGCCAACGTGGCCACCGAAGACCTGATTCCGCTGGAGCCGCTGGCTCCTAAGTTCGAAGCCTTCGGCTGCGAAGTGCGCCGGATTGACGGGCACGATTTTAAGCAGTTGGAAGAAGCCTTTTCAGCCCTGCCCTTCTCCGAAACCAAGCCCTCAGTCATTATCTGCGACACGGTGCGCGGGCGCGGCCTGCCCAGCATCGAGGCCCGGGCCGATAGGTGGTTCTGCAACTTCTCGGCGGAGGAAGTGGAAGAATTGCTGCGCGAACTGCACAGCCAGGTAGCTACGACCTTGACCAGTGAAACGCTGACGGTACGATAACAGTAGCGCGGACTTTGTAGTCCGCGAGTAAACGATTCATCCGCAGACTACAAAGTCCGCGCTACATCTTATGACCTACGAAGAACTTATCAAAGAAACCGCCCTCGCCGATGAACGCATTGTGGTGATGACGGCCGAAAACCGCGCTCTCATCCGCAACCTGCCGGCCGTACTCGGCCCGCGCTTCATCGATACCGGCATCACGGAGCAAACGCTCATCGGCGCGGCGGCTGGGCTGGCCCTGCGCGGGCGCGTGCCGGTGGTACACGCGCTGGCTACCTTCCTCACGTTGCGGGCGTTTGAGTTTATCCGCACCGACGTGGGCATCGGCCAGCTGCCGGTGAAGCTGAGCGGCTTCGTACCGGGCTTCCTATCCGACGGAAACGGCCCCACCCACCAAGCCATCGAGGACGTGAGCCTGATGCGCGGCATCCCCGGCATGACCGTTTTCGCGCCCGCCGATGAGCAGGACATGCTGGCCATGCTACCAGCCATCTGGGCCTCGCCCGCGCCGGCGTACGTCCGCATTAACACCCGCCCCGCCACTTACGAGCACGCCCCGTTCGAGATGGGCAAGGCTGAAATCGTGGCCGAAGGCACCGAAATCACCATCCTCACCTACGGCATGCTCTTCGAGCAGACGCTGGTGGCCCGCGAGCTGCTGCAAGCCCAGGGCAAATCCGTGGGCCTCATCAACCTGCGCAGTCTCAAGCCGATTGACGAAGCGGCGTTGCTGGACGTGGTGCGGCGCGGCTCCCTCATCGTGACGGTGGAGGACCATTTCATCACCGGCGGCCTCTATTCCATTCTGGCCGAGGTGCTGCTGCGCCACCAGCTCACCGCCCGCGTGTTGCCCCTGGCCCTGGAAGAGCGGTGGTACCGCCCCGGCCGCCTGAGCGCCGTGCTGGAGTACGAAGGATTCACCGGCCACCACATTGCGCGGCGCATTGCGGAGCACTTAGGCGAGTCGGGCGCGGCCATCGCTGCCGGCCCGACGGTACTCGAAAATCAGTTTGCGGAGTAGGCTACTTTCTTCGAACGTCATACAAAGCGCAGCGAAGCATCTTTACCGCTCAATGCAATCAAAAAGAATTTGTATCGAGGTAAAGATGCTTCGCTGCGCTCTGCATGACGTTCTAAACTAAACGTTCTAATATCCCTTCCCCATGCCCAACACCGTTTCCTTCAACGAGAATTACCCCGACATCACGAAGTCGGACGAGCTGTACGCCCGCGCCCAGCGCATCATGACACCGGTGACGCAGACGCTCGCCAAAGGCCCCGGCCAGTACACCAAAGGCGTGAGCCCGAAGTACGTGAAGCGCGCCAAAGGCTCCCACATCTGGGACGTGGACGGCAACGAATACCTTGATTTTCAGATGGGTATTGGCCCCATTTCGTTGGGCTACGCTTACGAGCGGGTTGACGAAGCCATCAAAAAGCAACTGGAAGACGGCATTACGTTTTCGATGATGCACGAGCTGGAAGTGGAGCTTTCGGAACTGATTCACGAGATTATCCCCAACGCCGAAAGCATCCGCATCAGCAAAACCGGCGCGGATGTGTGCTCGGCGGCGGTGCGGGTTTCCCGCGCCTTCACCGGACGCGACAAGGTGCTGTGCTGCGGCTACCACGGCTGGCACGACTGGTACATCGGCACCACCAGCCGCGACAAAGGTATTCCGCAGGAAAGCAAGGACTTGACCGCTTCGTTTGAGTATAATAACCTTGATTCACTGAAAGCGCTGCTGGATGAGAACGTGGCGTGCGTGATTCTGGAACCGTTTATTTTCGACGCGCCCAAAGACAATTTCCTGCATGAAGTAGCCCGGCTGTGCAAGGAAAACGGCACGCTGCTCATCTTCGATGAGATGTGGACCGGCTTCCGCGTGGCCGTGGGCGGCGCGCAGGAGTATTTCGGCATCACGCCCGATTTGGCGGTGTATTCCAAAGCGTTTGCCAACGGCATGCCCATCGCCCTGCTCACTGGCCGGCGCGATGTGATGGAGCTGTTCGAGCAGGATGTGTTCTTCTTCACCACCTTCGGCGGCGAAGCGCTGAGCCTGGCCGCCGCCGTGGCCACCATCACCGAAATGCGCGAGCAGAACGTGCCGGCCCGCCTTGCCGAGCAGGGCAAAAAGCTCAAGGATGGATACAACAAAATTGCCGCCGAGCTGGGCCTAACACAGTACACGAAGTGCTACGGCTACGATTGCCGCACGATAGTAACCTTCGACCCCTCGGCCGGCAACGGCATGGAAATCAAAGCCTTCATGCAACAGGAGCTGTTCAAGCGCGGCATCATGTGGGGCGGTTTCCACAACATGTGCTTCTCGCACACCGATGCCGACGTGGCCCATACCCTGGCCGCCTACCGCGAGGTGCTGCCGCTGCTGAAGGAAGCCATTGAGGCCGGCGATATTGCCTCCCGCCTGCTGGGCGAGCCGGTGGAAGCTGTGTTCCGCAAGGTGACCAATGCCGCGCCGGTGAAGGCGAAATAAGAACCACACCAAAAAGAACGTCATGCTGAGCGCGGCCGAAGCATCTCGCGTGTGGCAGTGATTCAATCGTTAGCTACGCTGACCTTCGGTTCAACGATGCAGGCGAGATACTTCGGCTACGCTCAGTATAACGTTCTGAATATTTAGCTAAACGCCTAGTGGACAAATTGAACCTCTTCAATCTCACCAATAAAACCGCCATCGTCACCGGGGCCTGCGGGCTTATCGGCCAGAAGCACTGCGCGGCACTGGCCGAGGCCGGGGCCAACGTGGTGGTGGCCGACCTCAATGCGGAAGCCGCCGCCGCCGTAGCCTTCGGGCTGGGTGGTGGGCCGCATTTGGCGTTGGCGGTTGATGTGACAAGCCCGGAATCCCTGGCCGCCGCCCGCGACCAGATTCTGGCCCGCTTTGGCCACATCGACGTGCTGGTGAACAATGCTGCCATCAACGACATGTTCGAGAACCCTGCGCTGGCGGCCGATTTGAGCAAGTTTGAGAACTTCCCGCTCGCCACCTTCCAGAAAGTATTGGAAGTGAACGTGACGGGCGTGTTTCTGGCGGCGCAGGTATTCGGCACGCCCATGGCGCAGCAGGGCCACGGCAGCATCATCAATGTGGCCAGCACCTACGGCATCGTCGGCCCCGACCAGAGCATTTACCGCAACGAGGCCGGCGAGCAAACCTTCTATAAATCACCCTCCTACCCCATGACCAAGGGCGCGGTGGTGAATTTTACGCGCTACCTGGCGGCCTACTGGGGCGCGGCCGGCGTGCGGGTAAACACGCTCTCGCCCGGCGGCGTGGAAAACAGCCAGGATGAGTTTTTTATCAAGCAATACAGCGCCAAAACACCGCTGGGCCGCATGGCTGCGGCGACCGATTACCAGGGGGCCGTGGTCTTTCTGGCTTCGGATGCGTCGGCCTACATGACCGGGGCCAACCTGGTCGTGGACGGCGGCTGGACGGCTATTTAGATTCTTGTAGCGCAGGCTTCAGCTTGCGCTTTTGATAACCGGCACAAGCTAAAGCATGTGCTACATTCCCACCTCTCAACCTCGCCTCATGCAAGCTGTTGAAATTCGTAAAAACCGATTCATTGGCGCGGGCCACCCGGCCTACATCATTGCCGAAATCGGCATCAACCACAACGGCTCGCTCGACCTGGCCAAGCAGCTCATTTCCGAAGCCGTCAGGGCCGGTTGCGACGCCGTGAAATTCCAGAAGCGCACGCCCGAACTGTGCGTGCCCAAAGACCAGTGGGAAAAGCAGCGCGACACCCCCTGGGGCCGCATGAGCTACATCGACTACAAGCGCAAAACCGAGTTCGGCCAGGCCGAATACACGGCCATCGACGACTACTGCCGTGCCTTGGGCATCGACTGGTTTGCCTCGTGCTGGGACGAGCCGTCGGTGGATTTCATGGAGCAGTTTGCGCCCGTGATGTACAAGATGGCTTCCGCCTCGCTCACCGACAAGCCCTTGCTCGACCGCGTGCGCGCCACCGGCCGCCCGCTGATGCTGAGCACCGGCATGAGTACCGTGGACGAAATCAACCAGGCCGTGAAATGGGTAGGCCTTGATAAGCTGATGATTGCGCATTCCACCTCCTCCTACCCCTGCCCGCCCGCTGAGTTGAACCTGCGCATGGTGCCCGTGCTGCAAGCCATGTTCCCGACTGCGCCCATCGGCTACTCGGGCCACGAAACCGGCCTGGCCACCACCGTGGCCGCCGTGACGTTGGGGGCTAGCTTCGTGGAGCGCCATTTCACGCTGGACCGCGCCATGTGGGGCTCCGACCACGCCGCCTCGGTGGAGCCCGGCGGCATGGCCAAGCTCGTGCGCGACATCCGCGACGTGGAGGAAGGCCTCGGCGATGGCGTGAAGCGCGTGTACGACTCCGAGCTGGAGCCCCGCGCCCGCCTGCGCCGCGAGCTGACGCCGAACCAGGAGTAGCCTGTTTGGGTTGAACTGCTGAACGAAAAAAAGAACGTCATGCAGAGCGCAGCGAAGCATCTTGCCCGCCACCAGTAATCAAACTGATTGCGTTGCACGGTAAAGATGCTTCGCTACGCTCTGCATGACGTTCTTTTAATCCCAACATCTGCCTCTACACTATGCACAACGTCGAACTCATCACCACGGCCATTTTGCTGATTTGGGTGGCCGTAGTCATCACGCTGGAGCGCATCATCCCTTACCGCAAGGGGCTGCCGTTTTTCCGCGAGGGCTTCTGGACCGACCTCGTGCTCTACACCTTCGTGCAGAGTTTCGCCCTGAAAATCATCATCTTCGACTACATCATTCTGCCGCTCGACCAGCATTTTGGATTTTCGAAGCTGCATTTTGTGACGGGCTGGCCCATTTGGGCGCAGGTGCTGTTTTTCGTGATTACCCACGACTTCTACATCTACTGGTTTCACCGGTTTCAGCACAGCAGCCCGCTGTTCTGGCGCACCCACGAGGCGCACCACTCGGGCAAACAGGTAGACTGGCTGGCCGGCTCCCGCTCGCACGCCCTGGAAATCATCATTAACCAAACCATTGAGTTTGCGCCTATTATTTTATTAGGAGCCGACCCAATGGTGGTGCCTATCAAGGCCTGCATCGATGCGGTGTGGGGCATCTGGATTCACTGCAACATCGACGTGCGCTCGGGCCGGCTGCAATATTTCATCAACGGCCCCGAGATGCACCTCTGGCACCACGCCGACCACGAAGAAGTATTCTACGCCAACTTTTCGACCAAATTTGCCTTCTGGGACTGGATTTTCGGCACCGCCTACCGCCCCGACCGCAAGCCGGAGAAATGGGGCCTGCCCTACGCTTTTCCGAAGGACTATTTCAGCCAGCACATCTTTTCCGTGGCTCGTTTCGATGAGGCAGAGCTGGCCAAACGGTCCCGGCTCTTCCGCGCCTACCACGGCATCCGGGGACGGCTGCTGACCAAGCTGACCGACCGGGTGCCGGCCCTGCGCCCGCTCCACGGCTGGCCCGTGCCCGAAATGCACACCAGCACCATTCCGGCGCAGCGTCCGGGCGGTAATTTTGGCGAAATGCCGGCCCCGGCCGCCCCTTCTCATACACCCACCGCTGCTGCCTCGTCCCGTTGATTAACCCCTGGTTTTCGCTGTTTTTGGCCTCCTTCATGGAGGTTTGCTGGACGTATAGCCTCAAGGCGCTCAACATGCAGCGCATTAAGGAAGTAGCCTGGCTGCATACTTTCACGCAGCCGGCGCTGCTGATGCCGGTGCTACCACTGCTGGCCTACGTAGCCTTCGGGCTGGCCAATGTGCTGTTCCTGTCGCAGGCCATGCGAACCATCCCCACCGCCACCGCCTATTCGGCTTGGATGGCGCTGGCCGTGGTTGGCATCAAACTGGTGGATGTGCTGTATCTCAAGCAGCCGTTTTCCTGGCAGAGTGTGTTTTATACCAGCCTGATTATCATCGGGGTGCTGGGACTGCGGCGCATCGAATAGCTTTCGCTCTCCGGCATTTTCCGCGCCCTGCAAGCGGCTCTTTCTACCCGGAAAGAGCCGCTTGCAGGGCTCGGAAAATGCAGGGCAACTCCAACACCGCCCCACCGAAGCGTACAGCAAGATTGGCCGCGACAACGCGAAGTTCTTGCGGCATCTTTCACGTATTTCCACCCAGTGCCCGTGGCACTTCCTTCTAGCTTTCATCTGGCTTGGCTGATGACTCTGCTGCGCCGCACGGTGCCGGATAAGCTGCCTCACCTTTAATGATGCGGCGGTGAGCCACGCCACTTTCATGGCTCTGATGCTGAAAAAGCACATGCGCTGGACGCAGATTCAGGGGCTGCGCAACTTGGGGCCGAGCTGACGCGCCGCACCGTGCGTTTGCAGTACCTCACGCGCATCCACAACGCCGGCTCGCAGCCCCCGCATGAAACCGGCCTGCTCGCGGCCGTAGCCCTCATGTGCGCCGGCTACGACGGCTTTCCCCCAACCTGGAAAGTACGCTGGGAACGCCTGCAACAAATGTCTTATTCTGTAGCAGCCCGCCCATTCATTCACAGTTTCTTAATTACTTAGTTAATTTCAAATACTACTTCCTCTATTTTTTGAATTAGTGCCCTTGTGAATCCCGCTACATTTTCGGCCGCTACGCTCGCATATATTTTTCCTATATCCACTCTATTTAAAGGGTTATACTCTACGTCGGCTGCTTTATTCTTGCCTTTTTTATCCATATATTCTACCTGCAATTGGGCTGAATCACCGTCCTTATCTATAAATCCAAAATGCACAGACTCCGGCTTTTGATTGATGGACAGGGAAGTAATTTGCTCATCATATAAACAGAGCAACAAGTCCTCCGCCAACTCGGCCCGCCGCCGCACCCGCCCATCGGCTTGCATAAGTAGGTCCGGCCAGCCATCAACCGCCCGGGAGCGAAGCAAAACCCCCGATTTTGGAATATCACCATCCGAAATAATTACGCCCATTTTATACAGCTCCGCATCAGTGGCCGCATCGGCCGAAGACATCCGCCCTATGCTAAAAGCCCCGTCGACCAGATATTTTATCCATTTATCATCGATGCTGAAGAACCGCAAAGATTCAAACGGCAGGTATGCTTCCGTGGGAACTAAATAATTAAATGGAACGCCCTTCAACAACACCAAATCGGTCAGCCACAGCCTGACAAACACCGGCAATTCAGGCCATTGGCTGGCCGATGATTTCAGAATGAGGTGGCTATTGGGCCGGTTGCCAACGGATGTTTTTTTGAATTGATAGCATTCCCGCTTCCACCGAAACAAAGCGGTGGAGAAGTTTTTATCGCTCAGGGCCAGTATCCGGCCCAGTTCCCAAGCGGAGGCATAAGAGGCGTCCACCCACTTATCGCCAGCATAGGCCAGGAACTGAAACAGCTCATCGCCCCCCAATGCCGGAACCTGCACGGCCGCCGACGCCGTGCCGACCACCGGATTTGGCACCAACGGCCCCCGGTACACGGCATTGATGCGGTCGCCCGTTTTCAATACATACGGGAGTTTTGAATAGCCCTCTAAAGACAAATCATCCGCATCCGGCAGGCGCAGACTAGCCGGGCTACGGTTCAAATGCTTCAGTAGCGACGTAAGATGCGCTATTTCAAATACCTTAAACAGGCTGGCCTGCTCCTCGTCGCTGACCGGAATGCCAATTAATTTTAAAAAATCTGCTTTATTAAAGAATTCAAGGCCGGCAATTTTAGATAGTGCCGACGCTAGCGCAGTGCTGACCCCGCCGGCCGAAACGTAAATAGCCAGCACTTCGGGAGTAACGATAAAATGGTCGTTACAAAAAAACTCCCAACTGTATAAGGAAGCAAGGCCATGAAATCCGTCTTTAAGCCTGCCAATAAAATCACCCTTCTTGCTGTACATATCTTCAAGAGACACCAGATGAACGATATTTTTTTTGTCCTTTACCGGCATCCGGCTCCCCACCACCGACGCTTTTTCATCTTTCTCCTGTCCCCGCACGTGGGCCAGATATCCCAACTCCTCATAACCAGGCAGAATGCTAGCCAGAAATGATGCCTCAACCAATAGCCCCCGCACGGCAATATCCGTTTCATTCGTGCTTTCAACCGGGGCGAATGGAGTAGTTTCCCAAGTGGCTTTTACGGCATTTATTTTTCTGACTTTGCTTGTATCGGCCACCTCGTCTTCCGTGAGCAGCAACAAGGCCAGCCATGGCTTTACAGTTGCATCATTTTCGTTGGTTTTTCTTTCCCAGGGGAAAGTGCTTCTTTTCAGAATAATGTTGGGCAGAATAGTCGAAAAATCACCCAGTGCGGACATAGGAGGAAATACCGAATCAATTTGACTGGGATTCAACGTAAACTGCTCGCCTTGCACCGAAAAGTGTAAAGTGTCAGGAGGTAATGCCAATAACTGGTTATCAACCATAAAGCGCTGGGTAGCCTCCACCTTATAGTAGCCCGCCGTCAGGGCTGGCTGGTGGCTATCATAAATCAATATCTTTTCGTCAGTAGTGGCCATGATGCTGTTTTTCGGGTAGTTGGGACAGTGCGTTTATTCGGCAATACCCAATTGCTTGCCCAAAACGTTAAAAGTGGAATTGTACCCGGAGAAAGGCAGTGGTGTGCTGGCTGGCTGCCGGGCAAGAATGATTGGCGCATCCTTGAAAACAAGTTCAGTCAATTGCGGAAATGCCACACCGCCCGCAGGCAGCGCAATTGGTTCTGCTGTGTGTACCTTAATGCCGTTGGATACTGTTACAGTGCGGTTTTCCGCATTTAAATCATGCTGAAAGCTTGTTCCCCATATGGCGGAGGGAACGGCTTTTTGCTGCGGCGTAATAATAAGATTACGCAAACTGTCCGAATCCATCAACATATAGTCCAGCGAATTATTCGGCTTATCTGGATTATGAGAGATAACGACCGTTAGCGCGCTTTCAACATCGTCGTTATTTTTCGCCATTGGCGAAACCCCAAATCTGATGTCCGGGCTACTGGCTATATTATATTTCTCCTCTGTATTAACCGATATATTTTTGACCGGAATAGCCGAATTAATTATTAATTCCAGCTCTTTGGGATTTACGATGGGGTTTTGAAATTCATCTTTATCGTGCTGCCCGCTGGTAACAGCCGCTCCCAGCACCTTGCTGGCATCGGGCAGGCACTTTGTTTTGAAAGCATCCCAGGTAATCGGCTTCAAATCGGTCGAGTCATCCGCACCAAAATGGATTGTAATGTCGCACACGTAGATATGCACCGTAGCTCGGCCCGAAAACTCCGGCCCCCATATCGCCAGGTCGGCCCCCAAATCGACCGAGATGGTGTGGCTGCCAAAAAAATGGATGGTGTAAGAGGCCCCCATGCTCACATAAATGCGGGCCTCGTAGTGATAGGGCTGCCAGGTAACCAGAAAGTCGGCCCCAGCCTTGAACCAGGCCTTAAAATCCCCATCTTCATACACTGCCTCTAGGTGTCCGCCCGCCATAAAGGCGTGGGCGCACAAGGCAAAATACATGTCGCCCTTCACACTCAGCTTATCACTTACCTGCCAGTTCAGCGCCAGGCGCGGAACGCTCGGATAATGGGCCGGCACTTTAAATGCCGGGTGGTAGCCGCCCACCGTGGCCACAAAGTCGCCCTCGTGCTCCCCCTTAAACCAGCTGTAGAACGCCGCCCCTCCAGTTAGGTGGCAATCCTTGGAAAAAACGTATGAATCACTGCTCAACTGCGCCAACACTGCCAGAAACCCTTCGTCGGGCAGGTATTTGGCCATTAGCAGAATTTTAACCTCGGCCAGCGGCGTAAATTCTTTGCCCAATTCCTGCAGTGGCACTACAATATTGGATTGCCCCAGCAAATCAATTTCCATCCGGTTTCCAAAGGAAACCACGAGCAGGGCGAATGAATTTATCAGCTTGAATGAACTGAACTTTACCCCTACGGCCAGGAATATATCGCCTATCGATGGCGGTACATAAGCGGACAAAGCGGTTAGCTGGGCCTGGAGCGCCATCGCCGGATTCGCATCGGCCGGCACCGAGCTCCCGCCCATCACTTGGGCCACCAGGGGAAAATTGGCCACTTGGCTGATGTCGGGCATTATCAACGCCCTGTTATACCCAAAGCCTGCGGCCAACCCCTCTACAAAGAAAAAACTGGGACCGCCAAGCGCTTTTTCGAGATATGCATAAATAAATAGCGAGGGGTGCCCATCGTAATAACAATACGACCCCATGGCGGAAAGGGCAAAGCCAGTCGTTCTTATAATAGCGGCCCCATTATACACCTCCGTGCTTAGGCCATTGATTACCAATTGCTGCCTCAAGAAAGCAGCTCCAATCTCTAAGCCGTTTTTATTAAAATCGATACTTAAGCCGGATAAATTAAACGACGGACGGAAGTGTTTGATGGAAGAACCGACTGATAGTTCATCGAGCGCAATGGACAGCCCACCCACGGATATGCCGGCGTCGAGGTACAACCACAGCTCGCTGTTTTTAAAGTCTATCCCGATGCGTTTGAAGGTAGCCGGGCCAATGGTTTTTTCGACGTTGAACCACTTTACCGAAGTATTGGCGGCAGCCGGAATAGCCGGTTGGCTTGCCATTGCATTGGCTGCTTTCGGAGAGTTGGGCAGTGCTTTTTGGGTTGGTTTGGGCACCATAGCAGTGCTTGCCCCACTCCCCACCGTCAACGTCTGGCTATACCCCGCAATGTTGAGTTGCCCGGAGAGGGTCAGGCCTTTCTCAAGGCCCGAAGCTGCAAAACCAGCGACGTTTTGGGGCATCAAATTATTAATACCAACCAGTTGGGCTTCGCTGAACGGGCCGGAACTGTAAAGAATTTGCAGGTCGTCGAGGCCCAACGACAAATCCGGCGGCAACTGCTGGCCCACCATTGGCAGGTTGGCCAGGTCAATGGCAGTACCCAGGTCAATGGCCAAGGCAAATTGCTTGCTGCCCGCCCCCTTGTCCTGATGGTACACAAATTTGACATCCTTCAGGTCAATTTCGATGCCATCGGGCACCTCCCGGGCCATATCAGCCGATATGGTGTTTATCAAGCTGTTGAGCCTTATGCTGGTAGTGGCTCCATCTGGTTGCGAATAGGTGGCAATAAACGTATTGGATGTGGGCTCACCATCGAAAACCAACTCAAATTGCAAACTGCCAATTGTGATAGTACCGCCGAAAGCGTAGTCGTAATGAATCTCGCCCAGCGCCGATGCTTTGGCAACAATGCCGATGGTAACCACCGCCGCCACGGCCGTGCCTGCAACGTTGAAACCACCCCGGCACGAAAAATGAAAGCTTTCGCTGCCCGTTTCGTAGCTGAGGCCAATATCGGATAACTCAAATGTCTTGAAAGGGGCCGGCACCGTTACCCCAAACTTCTCGCTCAAATCGGCAATCAAGGACCTTACGCTCACAACCTGCCCGGCTTGCGTGCCGCCCGCTATCAGCCAGCCGGCTCCCGGCGTGTTGCTTTCCGACAAGGAAAGCTCGGCCTGAACGCCCGCAATGGTCATGTTGCCCTTGAGCGCCACCGTGTCCTTCCCAAATTCGAAAGCCACCGTGTTCATTTCGAAAACTGCTGCGCCAGTGCCCGCCTGCTGCAACACAATCTCGGTCATCAGGGTGAAGCTGCCCTGCGACGCGGCAACCAGACTAAATTCGTGCGGTGCGCCGAATGAAAGAAAGTGATAAGACATATGCGTTGCATTTAAGAAGCAGACTATCGCGCAGAAGGCTGGTCTCCACCCACAAAAAACAGGACTGATTAGCCTGCAGGATGGCAGAACGTTTGACTATCGTTCGGCTCCTGGCCCCGGGTATCCTTTCCGACCTCATCGCCTGCGTGTAGTGAAAGGCGATGATGACACTGCATTTACTAATCCGGCCGCGCCACCAGCGCCTCCAACCGTTCCAATCGGTTTTCCTGTTGCCGCAGCTGCTGAGTGAGCGTGTCAACCTGCTTGCTCAACGCCTGAATAGCGCTGATGCCGGTGCAAAAAATGTAATCGTAATCGAGTGTGCGGAAGTCATCTACCTCTTTCCCATAAATAAACAGACGCTCTTCGGAGAATGTCCAGTCGTTGACCGTAAAATTCAACTCATCCGCCACATTTACGTGTACATCCTGGACTCCATTCCCCTCCGTAATAATTCTCACCCGGTCGCCGGTGCTCAGTTCGTGCGCCTTTTTCAGGGATATGGTCAGCAGGCCATTCACCCGCACTACTTTTTCTGGCAGAGAATAAATATTGGGCGTAAAGTCTTTTGTTATAGATACCGCTTCAGGAATATTTTTTTCAACTTCCTGCGCAACAAATCCTCTCTTTAGGCCGGAGCCCTGGGCTACATAATCTTTATAATAATAATTTTTAACAACAAGTTTGTTCAGTAATTCCAAGGCAGCTTGACTGTCCACTGTTACTATTTCTTCCTTAATTCGCTCATCGCTAAAGCAATAGTATGCATTGCAATACATTCCTTGTGATGCCCTGATAGAAACCGAATTTGAATAAGTATTATGAGAATCCCGGCAAGCCCCATCCATTAGAAACCAAAACCCCTTTTGCATGGTAACGTTGTTCCAGGAGTTGACATCTATAGGAAACTCCGGGTTGGGATTCCCTATTCCCAGTCTGCCATTGATTATGACATGACCGTTTGCTTTGAGACGCATGGCTTCGTTATAACCCTGCTGCCAATAGCTTCCCGAATTCGTATCTCCTACCCGAAAAGCTAAGCCGTTTTCAGCGCCGCCAGCATCTATATACCCTGTGGCACCGTCATGATGCATCATCATATGGTCCCAGGCCGCATCGTTTCTAATGCCGATACCACCTATTACATCCAACGTCTGCTGCGGAGAGTTGGTATTAACCCCCATCCTGCCATCACTGGTTATGACTGCCAAATCACGATAATCATTAATATTGCCTTGACTACGCAGGGTTCTGAAGTAGAGATTCCCAGTGCTTTGGCTGCCCCAGTTAATAACGGCGTGCTGGCTGTCGTACGCCAAGTGAGTGCCCTTGATAAAAAAGTTGCTGGCTTGCAGGTCGCCTTCCACCTGTAATTTACGGCTAGGATTAGCTGTGCCGATACCAACATTGCCACTAGGCAGCAGGCGCATTATTTCAGGATATGGCTGCTGCCCATAAATTCCCGAATTGGTGTTTCCTACCCTCAGAGCCAGTCCGTTTTCCGCACCGCCAGCATCTACATACCCCGTGGCACCGTCATGATGTATCATCATGTGGTCCCAGGCCGCATCATTCTTAACTCCTAGTGTACCTTTTACATCCAGATTAATTTGGGGCGATGTAGTATTCACACCAACATTGCCGTTGCTGGCAATCGTCATGCGAGCATCAGCCAGTGTCACTGAATTTGAATTAACATCATTATTAACCAAAAATTTCAGGCTGCCGACCCCATAGCCAGCCACCCGTTCATGCACAATCGCAGATTTGACCCAATTGCCATTTGCCTCGTTGATAAAACCCAAGCCCACGGCATTTCCGTTGCCCTCCGTACCGTTCAAATTACTTAACAGCAAGGGAAAGTTTAATCCGCTTTTATTTACGGTTATCTGCAGTTTCTGAGCGGGTGTATTGGTTCCAATGCCCACATTTTGGTCTTGGAAAATCATCGGCTGCTTGTCGATGTGCAACACAAACGTTTCGTCCCAATATCCGGGAATATTCTCCAGCCGTACGCTCAGCCTGGTTTTACCGGTTATGTAATTGGTAATAATATTCGTGAACAAAAAGTCAACATAAGTAATGTTATCCGGCATATCCGCCGCTCTGTCGTTTTGAACGCCCAAGAATGATTTAATATAGCCTACCTGGCAATACCCATCTAGTAGTTTATCAACGGCAAATTTATCTTTATCAATTGTCTGAATAAACTTGCCGGTTATAGGCACAAATATTTTCTGGTTGTCAACCGTAAATAGCAAGTCACCTTCGGTTACCAGCCGGCCATTTACACAGTTGTCCGCCTTGCTAGTCAACTTACCTGCCCTTGCGTTAGTGACCTTTATTTGAGCAGGAATCGGCCGGGTAAGCACTCCTGTACCGCTACCTCCACTAATCATTGGCAAAAGCCTGAGGCCCGCGCTATCTGCCACCATAAAGCGCCACACCGGCAGTGCTTCCTGCCCAGAAGGGGGCACTACATTAAAATGAACACTGCCGGAAGGGGATTTTTCTTCAATGCCAATTCGCTGAACGGCATCAGCATTCGCCAGCGCAGAGGCCGTCGAATTCTGATTGGGGTCAAAGAAAAAGAGTATCCTGGAATTCTCATTAAACTCGATGGCTTTATCCCCGTCAGCATCTGATTTATTGGTATTGCTGATTCTCAGGCTCAAGCTATTGCGCGTCACCCCATCATTCAAAATGGTGTCAGCATCTTTGAAGCTTAGCTGCAATGGCAAGCCCGATTTTCCCCGGTGGTTTATCAGGGTCCAGTTGATTTGCCGGTTAGAATCCTCGAGCTGAATATCACCTGCCGAAATATTTTTCCCCAACAGCTCCACATTAGTAGTTCTGGAGCCCTTGCTACCGTTTATATCGACCAGAAACTTGATTTCAATACTGCTCTTGCTTTCGCAGATAAGCGGTGCTGCCCCAGCAAATAGCATGTACAGCACCGAGCAGCCCTGCGCATCAGGCACGGCATCACTAATTTTCCATTCTCCGACCGCTTGTTCTCCTTTTTTTCTATCGCTGAGCACATCAGGTCGGAATTTCAAGGCAAAATGATAATTATTCGCATCCGCTTTTTCTCCTGATGCACTAAACTGCATTGACGCTTTTAATTGGTTGGTAACTTTAAGGGTCACCCCTTCAACCTTATCCTCAAGATAAAAAACGTCTTCTTCCTTGCTGTTCAACAGGCAAAAATCAAACGGGTAATTAGTTCTGAAGCTCATAAATTCGGTTATTAAGGAGAATTTGTGATTTATTTGTTTACACTTAAGTTTAGCCAACCCTCTCTAATGAGAATATCTTTGGAGAAATGACCTTGTGAATTCATGGATACAATATGCCCGGCATCCAGCAATGACTGAATGTCCTGCAAATGCGATAACAGTAGCGGCGAAGGAGCAGCCCATTGCGTTTTGGAAGTAATAAGCGCCTTCCCGCCAGCTGTTTCTTTTATCCAGCCGGCTTGCAGCATACTCTGCCATACCTCCTCCCCATTAGCAGCGAAAGCTTTTAAGAACAATGCCTTATCGGCAATGCCAGTGGTGGAGACTTCCGTCCACTTGCCGGCTTCCATTGCCAGCCAGGACCAGGAATAGCCCGCCTCTTCAGGCAACGAAACAGTGATGCCGTCTGCGGCCATTAATATTGGCCTAGTGAAAAAGCTCACGTTCATTCGGGCGAGGGCGGGCTTAAACTGGCCAACGGGGATAGATATGCTTTTGGCCGGCAAAATCCCGGTGGTGGCATGCGCCTCGCCCCGGGGGTCCATTAGTAGGGTGAGGGTTTTGGGCTTATCGGTAATTGAGAGTGAAAACGTGTGGGCCCCATCCTGATGCGCCACAAAATAGCCATTGTTGATATTTTCAGGATACACCGACTGAAATACGTTGGCACTTTCATCTTCATCCCAAAATCCCAAAACGCCGTCATTCAAAATACCCGGCTCGCCGATAAGTACCGGGAATTTAACATTCTCCCAACTATTGGTTTCTCTGCTATTGCTGCCTAAATCAGCGTTGAAATAGTCCCAGCCCTGATTAATTGCCGGCATTCCTTTTACCTCAAGGCTGACCGAGGCCTTTACGACGGCGATTGGCCGGCCTACCAGCATGGCCAAATCCAGATGCTGGGCAAAATTTTCGGGGTCTATCTGTTGCAGCGTATTGTCTAACAGCTCGATAAAGTCAGCAAAGTTATTTTTACCGATTAGCTTACCGACTATTACTCGCAGATGGGTATTGGGTATCTGGTTCGCATCAGCAAGGATTAGATTACCTGGGGCCGATGCCCACTCGGCCATCGGCCTGCCGCCGGCAAACTTATTTTGTCGAATGAGGCCAAGGATATAGCCATCAGCGTCGTACACCAGCAGGCTCACATCCAAATTGTTAGGCACCAGCCATCCACACACCGGGCCAGCATTCTGGCAGGCATCGGCATTGGCTTGGCTAGCAGCACTGTTAGCAGCCGAAACCCATCGAAAATTCAGTCTTGCTGGTTGGACGATGCGCGGTGGCAGAAAGGCTTCCTTGCCCTGGGGAACCGCCGTAAACGAATGGGAAAACAGAACATCGGTAGTTCGTATCGGCATATTGACCACTTGCCCAAAATTATCTATAACTCCCAGCTGATTAATTCGGATGGTCCCCGTTTTGATTGGATTAAACTGATTGAGCGGTAAGGGTGCCCGCTTATTTTCACGCCCTATCAGCTTAGCAGCCAGCGCAGTAATTGCCTGCGACTCCGTGAACGAAACCGGGTCATCCACTGGCAGCTGCATTGTTTCATGCATTTGCAGTAAGGCCGCATTAAATCCCCCAAGCGACTGCGACAGATAGTTGCTGGTGCTCAGCTCCATTGCTGCCGCTACTACGTGCCGCAAAAAGGGACTGATGGCTTCTTGTGAAGTAACGGCCTTCAGCAAGTTATTAAAGGCTGCAAAAACTGCATTATAAAAATTGTACGTTTCTGCTTCCGTAATCTGGTTCTTAGCGGCCGCCTTAAGTGTCGCAATTTCTTTTACTAACCCAGAATAAATTACCAATCCTAAATCGTCCTTTTCAAGGCCTAAACTTGTCGTTAATTCGTCAGCATTCATAGTCAGCAGATATGAACTCATGAAGCTCTGCAGCTTTGTTTTGGCATGGGCCGACAATATGGTTGAGCCAGTATAAAATTTAATCCTTTCTCCCTGCAGAACATTGGCATTTATAACGGCAAGGTCGTAATCACCAGTTTTGATATTGTAATTAGCCGTGATAAAGTCTTCGGCAAACTCATTCGAGTAAGGGCCGTCCAACTTAATACTATCCTTTACAATAACTTCCCACTGTAAAAGCGTAGGGTTCCAGTTGCCCTCCGTATTTGCCAGGCTCTGTGTTATTCCGTTGAGCTTGCTCACCGCAGGAATTTTTTTCAGGTTATAGTACAACGATTGATTTCTCTCAAAAACACCCTTCAAATCGATGCATACGCAATTGAGCTGCTGATTTATCAGGTGCCTGTTCCCAACCTTTACATCGCTACCCGCAATTAGTACCACAGGGTCATTGGGTAGCCAGAAACGGGGTGCTTTATCACTTCTAAGCTGTGCCCTTTTCAGTTTCAGCATATTCCTGTCATTGAAGAGTTCTTCTTCACTCAACAGCCTTTCACTGATTTTCAGGCCTGCCATTTTACCCTTCAACCCCTGAAATAGCGTTACTTCCCGGGCATCCATGGGGGCACGGGCCACGAGGTAGATATGCACCCATCGGTCCTTCGGAATATCACTCCATTGGCGGGGTCTATACGGGTCCAGCTTTACGCCATCTACGAAAATGGAAGTCCACAAAAGGCCAGCCCCCCTCGGCCCCACCGTGCTGGTCGGGTCATTGTCAATCCGTAGCAGATAAGACTCAGTTGCCGGTATCTTGGCACTTATATTAACAAGAAGTGACAATGCCGCCACCTTTGTAGCAGGCTCAATGACGTAACTAAAAAAGTCGGCTGCTGCTGATGTTGCGCCATCTTGGCCTTGAAATAGCGCAACGTATTGCCCCGAAAGACTGGGCTCTGGGCTAAGCGTAAAAGAAGGAGCGAGTGTAGCGGCACTAAACAGCAGTGTATTGCCATATTCCTGCCCGCCACCATCGAAGTCGATTATATATTGATTGATAGCAACCATTGCCTCTGACAAGCGAATGGAATAGCCAGACAACTCTTGTTTCTTGTTGTTAATTAATTTAAAATGGTCGTTTTCTATCAGGAATTTAATTCGGTCAGCATCTGCGGTATGCTCAATTAAGTCCCCGTGATAACAGGCAACCATATATTTATACCAATCAGCGAATAGTTGTTGCTGCAGGCTAACTAGCTCATCCCCCGCCCGGTCATAACTTTGCTGAATACGATTAAGGTCCTGAATTTTGCTTGCCATGAATGCTGGCAAGTCAAATACTACCCCGCCGTCTGGCTGTATTGCGGAACTAGTACCGGCCTGTTGGCCTGTATCAGCCGGCAAAGCATTTTCTATATTTACACTCCAGGACATACCCCCATCCACTTGCGAAAAGCCTTGTTCGTGCATAGCCTGCAGCATTTTTTTATCGGTGTCTAATTCCTGACCCGCCATTTTGGCGAAGAGTTGCAACGCTTCCAATTGGTCTTCGATAATTGTGTGATGATTATCGAGTCCGAACTGCCGGTTAATTCGACTCCCCAATAAAGCCGAGAGGGCTTCTGTGCCGGTATTGCCTATTGTTACGGCCAGTCCTTCGGCATTCAATTCATCCTTTCTTGCTACGAAATCTCGATAATTTATCGTTCCACCGCACACCATGCC
The DNA here is from genome assembly GCF_054061335.1 of Hymenobacter sp. UYAg731. NCBI lineage: Bacteria > Pseudomonadati > Bacteroidota > Cytophagia > Cytophagales > Hymenobacteraceae > Hymenobacter > Hymenobacter sp. UYAg731. The sequence goes on from NZ_JBSSEC010000005.1 coordinate 493,396, forward strand.
ATCACACTCGAAATCTGGGTCAGCAATTTTCCAGTTAAGCTTGTTCAAAATGATTTCGGCATAGCCTTTGGCCGATAAGTCTTTACTCTCTTTCTGAAAGGCATGCAATAACCCAATCGGGTCTTTTGATTCATCGCTATACCATCCCCAAATATCATATTCAAGGTCAGCAAGCATATCCGCGCTTACATCGGCATCGTAAAATCCAAAAACGCTATGGCAGTTGGGATAAAATGCTGAGAAAACCGGACTTCCGTATCCTACCGAAGTCAGGTTTTGAAAGTAGCTACTATCCTTAGGCTGTTTCAGGTCTTCCGGCTTTACATTACCTTGATTATCTACGGAATAATGCCTTCCCATATACCGATATGGCTGCTCATTACCACTATTAATAAGCGGGTAAGTAATGCCATTGTAGGGGTTATCATCGGGGTTTCCAGCAGTATGCATATAATCACTTTCTACTACCCAAGCTTTATCAATATCTTCTTTAATTCTCCTGATAATTAACCACCGGTCGGGTACTACCGGAAAAACTACTCCGTTCTCTCCAATAGCGTTTTGGGAGGTAAAAATTTTGGGAGCCGGTTCATTTGAAATGCCATTTACCAATGCAGAAGGAAGTGCCCAATGCAAATGAACTCCGGGGGGCAACAGTAAATTTTGATTTTGAAAAGGCCTGGAAATAAAGCTCTCACTCAAGTAAGGTCTCTCGTAATTAAAATCGGTAGCAGCATTATTGTAGGGCAAATCAGCAAAGTCAGCCGTTGGCTCGGCAACAGTCTTTTCCTCATACAGATATAGTCCATCGATATGCATAGGGATAACTACTGATTTATTCATGGCGAAGAATTAGGGTAAGCAGCGTATGTGAATTGGTGCAAGATGGCCGGCACACCATCCTATCCAGGATGAGGAAAATATTTAGTCCAAGTACAATGAAGCATATCCATATATGGAATACCAGTCAACCGATGACACAATGGCAATCAGCAATTTCGAAACAGACACACTTATTATATCTTACTTATAATCAACCTATATTATTATATGCAAGCACCAAAAAAACACAAATATTCATCGCAACTCTCTTAAACTCAATTTTGATTCTGATATGATACCCAATTCAACTAGTAATCCTATTAATTTTCGTTGTGTAGAAACAAAAAACCCACAGTATCGCCCGTCATTAGTAGTGCCTTGACCGGAGATGCTGTGGGTTTTTGAAATCAAATTTCAAGCCTTATTACTCCACTACTACGACCGTGGTATTTGTGCGTTCGATGCCGATACCACCACCCACGACGCTGAAAATCTCACCGAAACGAATAGGCTTGCGCACTTTCGGGTTCTTGGGGTCCATGGCCGTTCCGGTCAGAGCTAGCTTAAACTCCGGGGCGGGATATACGCCTGCAGCATCTTTGGGGTCCTGCCGGAACCGGAACTGGGTAACTGCCGTCTCAACATTAAGAACCCCATTAAATATCTCCTTGATTGCATCCGGCCATGATTCGCTGGCTTCGGTTGGGATGGTGTCTGAATTCGGGTCAATCTTGTTATTGAACCACGCCAGCAAGCTCTTCAGAGTGCCGAGGGTGATTGACGTTCCAGCCGGAAGCTCAAAGGTGATACCCCGCTCAGCAACTTTGGCTAAATCTGATGCATAAAGCGTGACCACGTTTTCGACATTATCTCCGAGTTGAAGGGTAATGTTAAAATCCGTGGTTGTCGTTGGCACTAGCTTGGTAACAGCCAGCGTGCTTGTTGTCGTTTTGGCTACTGTTTTGGTTGAGTCGGCCATTGTGTTTGGGTTTGAAATGGTTGTTTAAAATATTGCTTTCGGATTTTCCTAAGCGGCAACGATTGGGATTGGGCATCAGTATTCCCCCTGAGCGCCTGATAAATCGGGCACTCAGGGAATGAGCGATTAAATTCAGGTTTAATTTATTCTTTTATCCCGGCGGCGGCTCTTTCAGCAGGGGATAAAAGCGGTTAAAATATTTAGTACGGTCGAGCAGCCCATTGGCACCTCCATTCACGGCCTTGGTTACCATTGTTAGCAGAGGTTCTGCTCCCTGATTGCACAAGTCAATCAGCGATATAGATTTTCCTTGGTAGAACACCTTTCGGCTGAAAAAGAACCAAGCGGCCGAAACCAACGGATATTTGGTGGCGACAAGGTCCGGGTTGGCCAGCACGTCGTCTTCAACGAACTTATTGAAGGCCTTGAAATTATCTCTTCCCGTTAATTGAATGTAGCCCCGACCTCTGTATTTCCAGCCTTCCTTTGAGACCTCATCGCCGTTGCCCATGCGGGAAGCATAAACCCTGCACGCAATGGCTTCGGGCTTGCGGGCATAGGAGTCGCATAGGGTGCTCGTGGCAGGAAAATGCTTGGGGAATGTGCGCTTAAGCGCATCAAACGAGTAATTCAGATTCTCGACAACTGCGGTGAAATTGTTGCTCTCATGGGCGCACTGCGCTAAGAAATGTGCCAGTTTCAGCGGTGTATCTATTTTGAAAAGCTTAATAACTGCTGGGATTTGCGCTAAAACGCTGCCCGGAATTTGCTTATCAAGCCTGGAGAGATTCATGCCGCTTGGTTTTATATAAGATGGCCGCAACTGATTAGGTTGGGCTGCGTTTTGCAGCCTTCTACATTACCCTGCAAACGTACACAGCATCCGGGACCACAATCCAAGTAGTAATACCTGATTTGTATCTGAATTAGTATTAGTTCGCGCAATAATGCGAACGGGCTATAAACCGCTCGTCACCCAGTTGTTTCGACACTAAATTCCTTCGGCCCTCCCGTAACAACGCGGAATTTGCTGGCTATCAGATTCACCCAAGGCTGCCAATCATGGCGGGAAGGCTGGGGAACAAGTGGCCGGGCAGGCGCATTGGCGGTGAGCAACCCCATGATGCCAGGATACTGGCTGAATCAGCGGCTGGCACTCATGGCGGCGGCTGCGCCATCGCCGTGATGGAGGGAATATAGCGGGCGAGGCGGCTATGAATATGGTGGTTGCGTGGCCTTGTTACGCCAATTGAGCCAGCCAAACCGCCGCTTCGGCTTCTTCCGCAAACAGGCGGTAGGTCATGGCGCGGACCGTGGCTTCGCCGGTGGCCTCGGCATGGGGGAGACGGGCCAGCACCTCGGCGGGCAACAGCACGGCCCCGTAGAAATCGTGCATCCGCGTGCTGGGCATACTTAGCCAGTACTCGTTTACCCAGGTGGACTCTTCGGGCGTGAAGGGCAGCATGCGGCGGTGGTCCCCGATGACTTTGTGCCAGCGGCGGAGCGTCAATAGCTGCTTGGTGTGGCCGAGCAGCGTTTGCAGGTCGGCAAAGCGGCGCGGACCGGTGGTGTACCGGATAATGACGTACTCGCCGGTGGGCTGTTCCAGCAGTTGGCCAGCCCCGTTTCGAAAGTGGATGCGCAATTTACCAAGGGCCATAAGCGCGGCTAAGGTAATCCCAAGATGGGAAACCCAGCCCAAATGCTAGGGTATCGGCAGAAAACGCCCGGGAAATTGCACGAAAGCAAAGCCTGCTTGGTTGGAGTTTTTCTATACCTTTATTTTATGGAAATAGCTAACCACACTTTTGCCGAAGCTACTTCGGCGGCTCCGTTTCTGGATTATGCCATTTGCGTAGATGCCGACAACCGGCCAGCCAACCATGTGGGCGACTGGCCCGTGCAAGGCCAGGCCTATGCCGTGCGCGTGGTGGAGAGCCGCACCGAAGGACTGGACCTGGTGCATGTATTGGGCTTCGAGGGCGAAGCGCCCTACTTCAACGCCTTTGCCCCGCACCGCTTCGAGTTTTTCGAGCGCATGTGGCTCAATTAGCGCATGTGGCTCAATTAAAGCATTCCACTGCTAACCACCAAAAGCCCTTTTGCCGCAAAGCAGAAGGGCTTTTTTGTGGGCGCCACTTTCTCCGGCAATGAGGCGGCTGGGAATCCGGCCATTGGCATTCACTGTGAGCACAATGAAGTGCCGACCGGCAATGAGACAGCGGTATATCTCCAGAGCCTCGGCCATCGCTGAAGCTGCTTTGGATACACTGCAAACCGATAGAAGCCGCACAAAAAGCGCCGCCCACAGCCCGATTCCCAGTTGTCCTTCCCACAGTTTCCAACGCTGAGCCTGCCGGCCCATTGAACGAGCAATAAATCCGTTCCCTGCCATGAAACTTTATCTTGCTGCATTGCTGCTGGCCGCGGGCTGTTCCCTCAGTGCCTGCGACCAACCCATTTCCACAAATAACCAGCCCATTACCGGCGACCATCCGGCCCCGGTGGTTGATAGCGCGACTGCGCGCGACACCGCAGCGCCTGTTGGCGGGTCAGTTCCGTTTGTGAACCCAGGCCGGACCGGGCGCGGGCACGGCATCACGCATCCTTCCCCGCCGGCAAGCCGCACCCGGTAGAGTGATTTCGGCGGGAGCTTAAATCAAAAACCGACCCCATATCACATAGCAGCGGCTTTTTTGGAGCCACTTGGGTTCAGCCTTTTGCCGGTCCGGCTCACGGTTGAATACTACGGCAAGTCCTCGTCCACACCGTAGCCTAGAAATAGCAGGATATCCAGCCGCAGAGCGCAATGCTCCACTAAGCAGCGGTCGCTGACCAGGTTTTCCAGCAGGCCCATGAGGAATAAGCAGCAAGGCGCATAATGCGCTTTTCGATGAGAAAACAGCCGGTTTTCACCCTGTTCAGAGGCCCATTTTCACCGTGCTGCCCAAAAGGTCGCCCTGGGGCAAGGCGATGGTCCGGTAGGTGCCGTTGATATTCAGCCGGACGGATTGCAGCGTACGGGTGGGGTCAGCCACCCATACTTCAGGCTTGGGAGTTGTACGCTTATAAATCAGCAGACACGGACTGTCGGCGGCGATGCTCAGGGTGGCACTCATACGCAGCTTCTCAGGTTGGTAAAAAGCGGCCAACACCCGGTCGTTGAATGCAATGGCCTGCACGGCACGGGTGTTCGCCAGCACTTGCACCGGAAAATGGCGGGCCGCGTCGCGGGCCTGGGTCTGGCCCAGGCCGGTTTGCAGGGCGTAGGCGTAATCCGACGTCTGGGTGTGGGGCAGCAAAATGGTGCAGGTACTCCGCACATCTACCCCACCGGCCGGCACCGGCGGGGAGGCGACATCAACGGCCGGCCAGGCGCTTTTGTTGGCGCGAACCAACGTTTTCGGCTGGCTGCTGTTGGCCAGGAAAAAATAGCCGATGCTGTCGTGCCAGAGCCAGCGCAGGCTGTTCGGCGTTGGTTCAGCGCTCACGAGCGGGGCCTTGTAGTAGCATTGGTTGACGGTCGTAACCACGTTTTTGGCCTCACTGGCCTCGATGCCCGCTCCCAGGGCCACGAGCGTATTGCCCACCAGGAAATAGCTTTTGCGCGCCTGGAGGCCGAGCCGGTCGTAGGCCATAGTGCTCAGGCCCGCGAGGCCGTCCGACACCTGGCCCACGAAGGCGGCTACATTGCTGGATTGCAGCACCAATTTGTCGCCGGGTGCCTGGGTGGTGTCGCAGGTGGTGCCGGGCAGCATGGCCCAGTTCCAGTAGGCCCCGATGTCGCGGTATTCCCGGCCCGTGCGCTGCACCAAGCTGACGCCGTCGTTCAAATAGGCCCCGAGCTGGTTTTCCCCGTTGATGGATTCCAGTTTTTTCACGAAGGGGCCGTGCGTTTTAACGCTCAGGGAATACTTGCTCCGGGCCAGCTGGACCATGTAGCCGCTGCGCCAGAAACTTTGATTGCCCCGCAGTTCGCAGGCGGCATCGGCCGGCCCGGCGAAGCCATCGAGAAAATACCGGCAGGCCTGGGCCGGGTTGAGGGCGCGCACCAGCTGCAAATCGTCGTAGAGCACCTGCCCCCGCTTGCCGGCGGCGCCGCTCCGCCATTGGCGGCCGATGGTGGTCAGGTCCATCCCGCCTCGGAACACCGTCCAGCGGAGGCCGTTGGCGCAGTAGTCAAACAGCACGCGCTGCTTTTGCGGCGTAAAGGCGTAGCTTGTGCCCTCCGTGACGGCCAGCCAAAAAAGCAGGCTGTTGACGAAGTGCAGGCCGTAATTACCAAACTGCAGCATGGCCCCGTGCTGCTGAAACGAATAATCTGGCTGAATGCCTTCGCCCGTGGTGACTTCCACGACCGAGGCCATGTTGGCCAGCGCCTGAGCCAGCCCGGCGGCATCGTGGTGCAGCAGCGCCACGCGCGCCTCGATGTCGTGCTGCCAGATTTTGTTCTGGCCGGTGGGATGCGCCTGTGCAATGCGCGGGCGCAGCACGTCATCGAGAAACGCCCGCTCCGGGGCGGTGGCCTCCGAACCCAGCATCAGCAGCAAGCTGGCGTAGGCAAAGGGCGTGTTGATTTGGTTTTGCCACCAGTTCGGACAGCGGAAATCGTGGCTTATCCAAAACGCCAGCCCGCGATGCAGCGCCGCCAGGTACTGCGGGTCGTGGTTGCGGTGGTATTGCCGGCTCACCAGCAGCAGGCGGTACAGGTGCCACGAGGGCGGCCAGGCATTGCTCAGCGTCGATTGGTAGTCAATATCCGGCCAAACGCCCTCCGGCGTCAGGGAGGCGTAGTAGCCGGCGCCGTCCTGGGCATAGTGGATGTCGCCGCTCAGCTGGTAGCTCTGCTCGCTGGCGTAAGCGGTGTCGGAAAGCAAGAGCCGCACGCACCGGTTGCGCACTAGGTCTACTGCCTCTGACTGCGCCCCCGGCTGCTGGGCCCAAGTGCTGGAAATGGAACAGCAGGTAACGAATGCAACAAGCGCCACCAGGCGTAGGGAAGCAAAAAGCATAGCGTTGATTCAGAAAATGGTGTGTGCAAAATCCACTGATGTTGCGGCCGGCGCTCACGGGGTTTTCGCCCAGCTTATTTCGACCGGTGAAGCCAGGCGCTGGGCAAATTGGGCCAGGTAGGCATCCCATTCCTGCGCCGTGCGGAACTGGCCACTCTTCGTCCAGCCAAAGCCCGCGTAGAACACGAGTGGCCCACGGGCCGGCCGGGTGAAAACCAGCAGGTTGCTCTGGTCGGGCTGCGCCACGCGGTGGTCGCGCACTTCCGTTATGGCTGCGGGGTCGAGCACCAGGCCGGTACCAATTTCAGCATCGTCCACCGGCTCCCAGTACCGGAACCAGCCGGCGTTGCGGTCGGTCTGCACCATGCCTTTCTTCTCGTGCAGGGTGATGCCGACCACGAAATTGGGCAGTACCTGCGGGCTGCTGCAGTAGTCTTCGTACCGGCTCAGGTTGCTGCCCAGGTCCAGGGAAATGCGCTTGCGCTCGGTGACGGGACGGCCGTTGGCCGGCCAGGGCGCATACGCAAGCTCGAACACGGTGCGAATGGGGCCGGTAGCCAGCGTTTTGTAGCTGATGAAGTTTTTGGAAACCCACAGCCGGCCCTCGTCCCAGATGCCGGTGCCGCCGCAGCCACGACTGTCGCCCACGTGGTAGGGGTCGTAGCCCTCGCCGCGGTCGTGGTGGTAGTAGCCGGCGGTTTGCACGTTGCCCGCATACCACTTGTCGATGATAGGATATGACACCCGCTTGAGCCAGCAATCCATGCCGCTGGTGAGGGTGCCGTCTTTGCGGCCGGCCTCGGTCATTTGCTGGGCCACGGGGCCGTAAGTGCGGAAGGCCACCCGCTCGTTTTCCCAGGCGTAGTCATCAATGCGTTCGGGCACGAAGCGCGAGAAGGTAGTGTAGGGGCTTTTCGGGCGCTGGGCGGCCCCGTCGGCGGCCCCAGACACGGTGAAACGCTGGGTTTCACTGGCGGCCAGCGCCGTCTGGAACAGCAACTCATCGGCCTGGCCATCGGCGTTGTTGTCGAGGGCCTGACTTACCAGCACCGTACCGGCAGCATCGCGCACCAGCAGGTTTTCAGTGCCATAGGCCTTTATAACGCCCGATAGACGGGCCACCGGCAAGCTAATTGTTTCGGTAGGCCGGGCTACCGCCAGCCGGTTGCGGACGGTGAAAGCCAGCGCGGTCAGGGGCTTGGGCGCGGGCTTGGCGCTGCTATCGCCCGCCGGGTGCAGTGCCAGCGGGGACAGGAGCAGCGCAGTCCCTATTGCTTTGGTGAAACGTGGCGAGTGGTAGGCCATTACTAAAGATGGGCTGGTGATGCGGTGAAAAGAGGAGACGCTCCGACCGCAGGCTCAGTCGGGCGTTTTCGTTCGTGGATTGTGGCGGGCGAGCCGCGCAAATCCTGCATTCCCGCACCCTTGGCGGGTTATCCAGCCGAAACCGTGACGTGGGCAACGACCAGCAGAATGGGGGCCGGCTACTTAGGCCGCAGGATTACACAACCACACCTGCGGACCCGCAGTGGGACAGATGTTGCTGTTGCGGCAGAAATATACACGCCGTTTTCAGGTGTCGGCTTTTCGGCTTTTCGCCTCTTTCCGGCTCCGCTGTACCGGTGGCGGTGATGGCCAGGTCCACCGCGCTTTATACTAAAACTATTGTGACAACCGCGTGCTAAAAATGAAATAGCAGCTGATTGTAATCCCTATTTATTTTTTTCAATATTTTGAATAACAATGAGTTAAATAGTATTTTATAAAATGAACAGCGCCGGTTTGAAATGAGAAAGCGGATAAGTAGGCCTCCGCAGACATTTGTGAAGGCCGGCAGCAGTTGGCTGCTCCGAGGCTGGCCGCCGCCCCTGGGTTGCCAGCAGCAACTGGCCAACGGCCTTCGCCAATACCCGCAGCCCTGACGACCCCAAACCCGGCACACAAGTCACTCCGCAGAGGCGGCATGTCGACACCCCTCAGTCCTGTTCGGGCACAACTCTACCAGTAACGCCCGGCCGCCGCTTTTCACTTCCGAATCAACCCCAAAACTCCCACGCATGAAAAGACTACTATCCCTTCTCCTGTTGAGCTGGCTTGCTATCGGTACCGGACACGGCCAGGCCATTTCGCCCTACCTCGCGGGCCAGAATGCCTGGCTGCCCACAGCTCTGGGCACGACCAACTACGGCGGCTTGCTGGACCGGCTGTGGCCGGTGGTGAAGCAATCGAAGGTGAAGATGATTCGCATCGGCGGCAACGGGGCGAATACCAACCTGATAACCAACGCCCAATACATTGCCCTGATTGACTCGATTCGCCGCATCGGGGCCGAGCCCATGGTGCAAGTGTCGGAAGGGCGCGGGCGGTTCACGGCCGCGCAGGCGGCGCAGGTGGTGCAGCACGTCAATATCACGATGGGCCGCAACGTGAAGTACTGGATTATCGGCAACGAGCCCGATTTGAACAATGCCTCGCAGCCCAACCCAGTGAGCATCGCGGGCGTGGAGACGTACATCAAGGCCTTCGCCTCGGCCATGAAAGCCGTGGACCCAACCATCCTGATTGTGGGCCCCGAAAACGCTGGCTACAACGCCTACTACCCCGCCCTGCTGGGGGGTGCCAACGACGTGACCGGCCAAGATGCCAACGGCCGCTACTACATCGACATCATTTCCTTCCACACCTACCCCTTCTCGGGCAACCAGACGCGGGCGCAGGTGGTCGCGGCCGGCCAAAACGTGGCCAACACCGTGACCAACCTGCTGGGCCTGATGGCCGCGGCCAACACCCGAAACAACCGCACCGGTGCTAACGCCCTGCGCTGGGCCCTCACCGAATTCAACCTGGACTACGCCAACCCGGCCGTGAACACAGTGGAAGGGCTGGGCGCGCACTCATTTATCAACGGGCAGTTTTGGGCCGAGGTGTTTGGCGTGGGCATGAAGTACGAGGCCGTATCGATGCAGCCCTGGTGCATTCACGAGAGCAACGGCTCCCGCATCGTGAGCGATAAGGGCTACCTCGACGGGGCCACGGTGGCCACCATCAAGCCCCGCTCCTGCTACTGGCACGAGATGCTGGTGTCGGAAAACCTGCACGGCACCAATCTCAACGCCACCGACAACCAGACGCTGGTGAAAGAGCTCTGCAGCACCGACAACGGCACCACGGCGGTGATGATACTGAATGAGAGTGACGTGACGGACTACGACTTCACGTTGCAGCTGAACACGGCCACGGTGCCAGGGGTAGCGTCGCTCAAAATCAACGTGCCCGCCAATATCAATGCCGCTTACAACGACAGAATCCCCGCGCAGTCGACACTAGTGCTGCTGTTTGATGCGCAGGGCGCGCTGACCCGCAAGATTGTGTACTCGCTGCAACACGCCCAGGGCGCGCTGCCCCCAACCTACCTTCGGCCAGGCCAAACGTTGACGCTCGCGGATTTTTCGGCTGATAAAACCGTCACCTGCTTAGCCCCCGATGCGGTGACGTACACGGGCGCGGTGGTGGGCAGCTACACCTCGCTCACTTGGGCTTTCGGGGCAGGTGCCACGCCGGCCACGGCCAGCGGCCGGGGGCCCTTTGCCGTCACCTACACCTCGGCCGGCCCCAAAAACGTGACCATGACGCTGGTGAACCCCGACACGACCATCGTGGTGAGCAAGCCGGCCTACGTGCAGGTGAATCCCTGCCAGCGCACGCCCTACAACGGCACGCCGGCCCTGATTCCGGGCGTGGTGAAGTCCATCGAATACGACTTCGGCGGCGAGGGCGTGGCTTACCACGACAACGAAGCGGAAAACCGCGGCGCCACCGCCGACCCCACCGCCCCCCGGCCCAACGAGGGCGTCGACACCCAGAACGGCGACGGGGGCTACGGCAACATTGGCTACTCAGCCAGCGGCGAATGGCTGAAATACACCGTCAACATCCAGACCAGCGGCTACTACAGCATCGCGTTTCGGGTGTCGACGCCGGCTACTTCGACAGCCTCCCTGCGGCTGAGCGTGGACAATGTGGACAAAACCGGCGTGGTAGCCATTCCCGCCACGGGCAGCTACAACACCTACCAGAGCGTCGTCGTCAACAACGTGTACCTGGATGCTTCGCCGAACGCGACGCTGAAGTTTGACCTGGTCACGAGCAGCTTCAACATCTCCAAAATAACGTTTGCGGCCATGCCGCCGCCGCCCATTGTGGTGAACCGCGTGTATAACGGCTCGAACGACGCGGTGGGCACCAACGACGCCGTGGAGCTGCTGGTGGTGCGCGACCACCTCGATATGCGCGGCATGATTGTGAAGGACTTCGACGCCAGCAGCACCACCGACGCCGGCGGCAAGTACCTGTTCAATAACACGCCGTTTTGGGCCGATATGCGCAGTGGCACCACCGTGGTGCTGCGCCAGCTGGCCGGCCCCGCCGGCTACGTGCCCGACTACGACGCCTCAGATTTTACCGTGGATATGCTGCTCGGCAACACCACCTACCTTACCAGCACCTCCACCAACTTCAACATCACGCAGTACGAAATGGTGATGATTAAAGAGGCCGGTTCGGGCACGGCGGGCGTAGTCGGGGCCATCCACACGTTTGCCACCCGCCTGGGGCTGGGCGGCTCGGTGGCGGCGGGCACCTCGCCGCTCTACCAGTCGGTGCCGGGCTACAAAATGACCTCGCCCGATGCCGAAGCCGGTGGCGCTCCCAGCTCGTTTCACTACCCGCTGAACCCCACCCAGACCCTGGCCGACTACAACGGGGCCGGCAAAGCCGCCATTTCCCAGAGCCCGGTCCCCAACTGGGGCTACGGCTTCGGCACGCCCAACATCACCTACATCCAGTCCCTGCGCAACGCCGTCACCGGCCCCGACCTGGTGGTAACTAACGGCCAGCGCATGCCCGCCGGCGGCACCTACAACAGCATCACGGTGCAGAGCGGCGGCACCCTCATCCCGCAGCTCAATACTGCCGTGGCCAGCACCGTGCGGGTGCTCACGGGTGGCACGCTCGTCACCAACTGCGCCGTCATGGGCGGCGCGGGCAGCTTCGAGCTGCAAGCCGGGGCCGAGTTGCAAATCTGTGACCCGGCCGGCATCGCGGCCAGCGGGGCCGCGGGGGCCATTCAACTGCTGGGAACGCGCAGCTTTTCGGCCGATGGCATCTACATCTACAACGGCACCGCCGCCCAAGTCACAGGCGCGGGCCTGCCCACCCAGGTGCGCAGCCTCACGGTGAACAACGCGGCCGGCCTCACGTTGAGCCAGGGCGTGAGCGTGGCCCAGGTAGCCCGGTTGCAAAGCGGCAACCTGGCCACCGGCGGCCAGGCGTTCACCCTACTTTCCACGGTTGATGGCACGGCGCTGGTCGACAACAGCGGGGGCGTTATCATCGGCAACGGCACCATGCAGCGCGCCATCACCAGCGCCGTGACGGGGCCGGCCTACCGCCACTTCAGTTCGCCGATGGCCGGGGCCACGTTCAGCAGTTTGGCCACGACGGGCTTCAATCCAACGCTCAATTCAGCCTACAACACCAGCGCCACGCCGGGCTCTAGCCGGCCGTTTCCTACAGTGTTTGGATACGATGAAGGCCGAATTGCCACGGTAACGTCGAATAGCGCGGCTTTCGATAAAGGCTGGTTTTCGCCCGCCGACGCCACCGAAACCATGCAGCCCACGCGCGGCTACACCGTGAATGCGCCCGCCACCGCCGCGCCCGTGGCTTTCACCGGCACCTTCAACAACGCCACCCAGAACTCGGGCGCGCTGAACCGGGGCACCGATGCCGACGCCGGCTGGCAGCTGCTGGGCAACCCCTACCCCAGCCCCTTGGATTGGAACACCGTCGCACAGGCCCAGCGCCCCGGTCTGGACGCCGCGATGTATGTGTACCAGAGCACCGGCCAGTATGCTGGCACCTACCGCACCTATGCCAACGGCGTGGGTGAGTCTCCGCTGATTGTGGCGGGCTCGGGCTACTTTGCCCGCGTGAGCACCGCCGGCACGCCCGGTGCCGTGAACCTGACTAACGCTAACCGCATCACCACCTTCGGCGCCCAGCCTGCTTTCGGGCGCGGTACTAACGACCCACGGCCGCTGCTGCGCCTCGCGCTGAACGGCATCAATTTGCAGGACGACGCCTACGTGTACTTCGAGCAAGGAGCCACGGCTGGCGTTGATGCCGAATTCGACGCCACCAAACTGCCCAATGCCACCGGCCTGGACCTGGCCACGCTGGCCGGCACCACGCCACTCGCTATTAACGCGCTGGCCCCGCTCGGCACCACCGACGTGGTGGTACCGCTCAATCTGCGCGTGCCGCAAACCGGCACGTTTGCCTTCACAGTAGCGGAGTTGAGCAGTTTCAACCCGGCACAAGTGTATTTGCGCGATGCGCTGACCGGAACGCAGCTACTGCTTGCGCCGGGCGGTAGCTATCAGTTTACATTGGGCACGCTGGCGGGCGGCAACGGGCGTTTCAGCGTGGTGTTCCGGCCAGCAGCCGTCACGGCCACGCGGGCGGAGTTGACCGCCGAAGCCGTGAGCCTTTATCCCAACCCGGCGCACACCCAATTCACGCTGCTGCTGCCCCCACTGGCGGGCCAGCATATGGTGCGCGCCACTTTGTTGAACGCCCTGGGGCAAGCAGTGCAGACCCGCACCATCGGCCTGAACGCGGCCGGGGCTACCGCCGAATTTCACACCACGGGCCTGGCCGTGGGGGTGTACACCCTGCGCTTGCAGGCCGATAATCAAGTGCTAACCAAGCGCGTGGTTATCGAATAGCTAATGACGAGCATCGCCCGGCCGATAGCAATTGGGCAGGCGATGCCCATCGTTAGCTATTCAAATAATTGAATGATACACCTTAGCAAACGGGGTTATTCAACATTTAATAAAAGCAGCACATAAAAGTAGACATAGCATGGAAAAGCTGTTAAAAGTGCTGAGAGAAAAGAGCAATGGTGCTTTAAATCTCTATGACAATAGAAATACTGCATTAGCCATCATGGCTTTGATGGCTACGTGCTGTATTGCGTCATGCAAGGTCAGTAATTCGCAAACTGCATCAACAAAAACGATTGTGCCAGATTGGGCATTACCCGGCTCATCAACCCATAAGCAAGTCCCCCCGCCAATTGATTTCCATCGAGCCACAAAAACGTCAAACAAGCATATTGGCATTTTTGATGGTCAAAGCGATATAGGAGCATCACTTGTGCCCGGCACATCAAGCTTTGAAGCGCTTACGAAAGAATACACCATTAATTCTGCAGGGTATAACATTTGGTACACCAGAGATGAATTCCGCTTTCTGTGGAAAAAGATGTCTGATGATGTATCCTTGGCTGCCGATGTCAAATTCCCTAATGCAGAAGGCTTTTTTGACAGAAAGGCAGTGGTAATTATTAGGCAAAGCCTTGATGATGACGCGGAAGAAGCCATGGTAGCGCGCCACGGCGCTGGCCTGATGCACTTAGCCTGGAGGCCAGAAAAGAACAAAACTATTCTTCAAATGAAAGTCCCGGAGAAAAGTGCGATGCGCATTGGGATAGAGAAAAGAGGCGAAAACTGTTTAATGTTCATTAGTCTAAATGGCGAACCTATGCATCAATTAGGAGACCCAATTAAACTCACTTTTAAAGAGCCTTTTTATGTTGGCATCGGCTTTTGCTCACATATCCCGGATAAAGTAGATACCGCCATACTATCTAATGTGGTGTTGGAAAACGCTGCGGGCAAACTGCAATAATTAGCAGAATATCAATAACTACACTTGTCCATACAAGCCAATTCTAATCAAAATGAGATTTCTTTTAATCTGTTCCTTGTTCGCTGCAATATTTTTCACGCAAGCATGTACTGCAGCTAAAAAAGCAAGCGGAAGCGGAGCTGCTTCCAGCACGAAAAAGGCGATGCTTAAAGCGTTGGAGTGGCAGGAAGCGCATCCAATCGTCGAAAAGTCACCCAAAGACTGGACTAATGGAGCCTACTATACCGGGGTTGCCAAAGCTCATGAAGCCACCAGCGACGCTGAATTTTTGAAAGCCCTACAAGGAATGGCAAAGAGGAATGATTGGCAAACATATATCCGTATAAATAGTGCAGATGATGTAGCAATTAGCTACGCATACCTCTATCTAGCAACTATTGGCGACAAAGATGTGAATCTTAAACCCACCGAAGATTTCATAAAAAAGCATTTAGCTTATCAACAGGAACAAAAACGTAATAAGCCTTTATGGTGGTGGTGCGATGCGCTTTTTATGGCACCTCCGGTTTTCACCGTACTTGCCAAAACAAATAATGACTCCACTTTGCTGGACGACATGTACAAACATTACAAAGAAACCTACGACTTACTCTATGATAAAGAGGAACACCTTTTTGCGAGAGACGACAGGTTTTTATGGACTGGTACTAGTACGGATAAAAAAGAAAAAAATGGCAAAAAGATATTCTGGTCCAGAGGAAATGGATGGGTTTTAGGCGGCCTGGCTTTAATCCTAGAAGACATGCCAAAAAACTACGCTCACCGTTCTTTTTTTGAACAGCTTTTTAAAGAGATGGCAACCAAAGTAAAAAGCCTGCAACAACCTGACGGTATGTGGACCACTAGCCTACTCTCCCCCGAGTCTTACGACCATACTGAAACAAGTGGAAGTGGTTTTTTTACGTTCGGTATTGCATGGGGAATTAATAATGGCTTGCTGAATCCTTCCGATTTCAAGCCTGTAGTAGCTAAAGCCTGGCCGGCATTATTAAAAATGCAAAAAGCAGACGGGATGGTTGGCTTTGTGCAAAACATAGGCTTCGACCCGCGTCCTGCGACTGCAGAAAGCTGGCAAAACTATGGCACAGGAGCATTTTTACTAGCAGGTAGCGAATTTTTAAAAATGAAATGAGTTCTGAGACAACAAAAATTCATGAACAAGAATCACATTCTCCTAGCCGTTTTACTGCTTGTTACTTCTCCGGCTTTTTCCCAAGAATGGAGAAGTAGCTTATATCCTCAAAACTGGAAACCAGGGATGCAGGATAGCGCTGGGAGATTTCTTCAAGATTTCTCATATGCCGGATACCATCGTGGTGAGCAAGCAATTCCGGATATAAAAAAGAGTGTGTTCGATGTCACCAAAGCACCTTATGCAGTGGATAATACGGGAAAAGAGGATGTGACGGCCTCTATTCAGAAAGCGTTAAATGATGTAGGCCAACGCGGAGGCGGTGTAGTTTATTTGCCAGCAGGAAAATATAAGATAGCTGTTTCTGCTACTAAGGATAACCCTCTAAGAATAAGTTATAGCAATGTGGTGCTAAGGGGCGCGGGCACTGGCAAAACGTTCATATTTAATGATAATGCCAATGTGAGGAATGTCTCCATTATCCAGGCAAAGCCACCATCTGGTGGAAACTGGCTTAGCCCCGAAAGCAAAACTGTCAGTATAACAACTGATTTGCTTCTGCCTACTCAAACAATTCCGGTTTTCTCTGTCCAAGATTTCAAGGTGGGAGATTGGGTCGTATTAAGAACCGATGTTACTAAAGGGTTTATTACAGAGCATGATATGGATGGTCTGTGGGAAACCTCTCTGGTGGGCACTATATTTTACCGATATATTACTGCGATAGATAAAAAGGCAAATACCCTGCAGATTGATGCACCTACCAGGTATTTCCTTAAAAAGAGAGACAATGCCAGGGTTTATAAAGTGAAGCCGGCCTTGAGCGAAGTTGGAATCGAGCATCTTTCAATTGCAAACCGACAATCAACGTTGCCAGGTTTAGGAGGTTTGGATTTCAATGTTAAAGGAACTGCTGCTTATGAGGTGCATAGCGCTAATATCATCATGATAAACAGTGCCATTAATTGCTGGATTAAAAACGTAAGCACCTACAAGCCAGAAGAAAATAAAGACAATATTCATTTAGTTTCCAGTGGTATTTTATTGCAGAATTCCAGATTTGTAACGGTTGAGGCTTGTTCTTTTCAGAGAACCCAGTATTTGGGGGAAGGTGGTAATGGGTACATGTATATTTTAGCCTCAAATGATTGTCTTATCAAAGACTCCTTTGCAGCCCATGCCCGCCACAATTACGATTTTAAATCGATGAGGAGCAATGGAAATGTTATTTTGCGATGCAGGGGAGAAAACTCAACGCTGGCCAGTGATTTTCACATGCACCTGAGCATGGCTAACTTGTTTGATAATACCACCTTGAACAAGGATTTTTTAGAAGCTAAATTCCGGCCTTGGGGTACATTGCCCGAAATGCATGGGTACCCAACCACGCAAAGCGTTTATTGGAATACGGTAGGGGAGGCTTATCCGGCAAAATCTCCTTATGTAATTGATTCAGAACAGTTCGGTTGGGGATATATTATTGGCACTAGTGGTCCAGCCAGCGATGTTAAAACCGCGCCAACTGCTGGCAAGATAAAGGAATACAACTACGATTCGGCTCCCGAAGACTTCAAAGAAGGCATTGGCAAAGGCGAGTACCTGCTGCCAAAATCCCTTTATTTAGACCAATTAGAAAGAAGGCTGAAGTCGCTTAAGTGAATTCATGGTGTGGATAAGATGTCGACAACATTGGCGGTGATTCTTGCCATTCGTCGGCATGCCAATAACACCGTCACCGGTAGCATGCCGGCCAACACCACCTTCTTGTTTCGGTGCGATGCCACCGGCAAGTTTGTGGACAAGCTGATGTGGAGCGAACCAGGTATCCACAAGCCACGCTTCCGCACCACCCTGGTTAGCAGTTGCGCACATCAACCACCAATGAGGGCTTGAGCGTGTTCCCCAATCCCACGGCGGATGTTCGGAGCATCGGTTTTGATGCTGAGGCAACCGACGCGCCCCCTGACCAACATTGACTAGCCGGCTCCGTTTGCGGCCAATTCTAAGCCGCACTAAACCTGCAAGGACTGCCCAAAGATATCTACCTACTTACCGCAACCGAGCCCACTGGACAGAGGTGCCAGCAGGTCGTGAAGGAGTAGACCAACATCATTTTGAGTAGGTGGAAGGCTCCGGAGCAGCGCTGCTTCGGGGCCTTTTTGGGTGATGCCTTTCTGCCGATTTTGCCGCCACTAGTTCCAGCATCGCGTCGCTTTCTGCTCACTCCTCCTTGCGCCTGGATGGTGAATAAGCAATGCCACGGGTAGGCACACCCACTAAAAGGATTGTGACAGACGCGTGCTAAAAATGAAAATCAGCCGCTCACAGCTTCGAATCCAAGGTACTTAAATCGCTAATTGACAGAGTATTTGTAAATAATTTTCACATGAACAACATCTGTTGAAAATGAGAAAGAGAATGGGGATTTCGACAAGGACCTTTGACACGCTAACTCCCTATCAGGCCCGTTGAGGAAATGAAAAAGCAAGCTTCTGCAAGAGCTGCTTTTGCAGTCCGAAGCAGTTCTAAAAACCTTGGGTTTTTTAGTCGAGCTAGCACCAATTTCTGCAGTCTTTTTTTTGCAATCCCACCCATTTCCATTTACCATATGATTCGTTTTTTACCTTCTGCTCGCCTGCGCTGGGCCGCTGCTTCGCTGACGCTATTGCCCGTATCAGGCGTAGCGCTGGCGGCCAGCCCAGCCGCCGCCGCCAGCCCCACTCTCGCCGCCGTGCTGGCCGACATCACCGTGAAAGGCCGCGTGGTGGATGACAAAGGCAGTGGCCTGCCCGGCGTGACCGTGGTGGTGAAGGGCACCACCATAGGGGCCTCCACCGGGCCCGACGGCGCCTTTGCGCTATCCATTCCCAGCACGGTGGCCAGCCCGGTGCTGAGCATTAGCTACATCGGTTTCGCGGCGCAGGACGTGGCGGTGGACGGCCGTTCCGACATCAGCGTGACGCTGCGTGAGGATGCGCAGAAGCTTAACGAAATAGTGGTGATTGCCTACGGCGAGCAGTCGCAGAAAACGCTGACCTCGTCCGTGACGCAGATTGACGGCGACGCCATTGGCCGGCAAACGGTGGCCACGCCGGGCGAGGCCCTGGCGGCGCTGGCCCCGGGCGTGGCGGTGCAGTCGGACCAGGGCGGGGCGCCGGGCGCGCCGCCGACCATCGTTATTCGGGGCGGCACCTCGCTGGGCACTTCCTCCGACCCGCTGTTTGTAGTAGACGGCTACCCGTTGCAGGATGCGGCGCAGTTCAACCTCATCAACCCCAGCGACATCGACAACATCTCGGTGTTGAAAGATGCCGCCTCGACGGCCATCTACGGCTCGCGGGCGGCTAATGGGGTGGTGATTGTGACGACGAAGCGTGGCAAATCGGGCCAGACGCAGTTTACGCTGTCGAGCTACACGGGCATTCAGCGCATCTCCAAAAAGCTGGACGTGCTGAAGCGGGACGAATACATCGACTGGCAGAAAGACCGGGTGCGGCAGCAGAACTTTAACTCCACCACGGGCCAGTTTGGCACATCGGCGAAACCGGTGCCGCCCGTGTTCCTGAGCGACCCCGGCAGCCTGCCCGATACCGACTGGCAGGACGAGATTTACCGCGATGCGGTGATTCGCAACGTCCAGCTCTCGGCCTCGGGCGGCACCGAGAAGGCCCGCTTCAACGTCTCCGGGGCATATTTCAAGCAGGACGGCGTGCTGCTGGGCTCGTCTTACAATCGGTTCAACATGCGCTTCAACCTGGACGCCAACCTCAGCTCCAAGCTGAAAATTGGGGTGTCGGTGGCACCGTCGTTGGGCATTCAGGACCGGCAGGCGGCCAACGGGGCCTACAACCAATCGGGCGGGGCGGCCAACAACGGCACGCGGGCCGTGCCCAATGCCACGTCGCTGGCCCTGTTTCAGTCGCCCGCGCTGCCCGTGTTTATTGCCAACGGCGACTACGGCACGCCCGTCAACCAACTCATCGGCGCCAACAATACCGCTTTCTACACGGCCAACGTCTTCAACCCCCGCCAAACGGTGGACCTGAATCAGAACACGTTCACCAGCTACCGGGTATTTGCCAACACGTTCCTGGAATGGTCGCCGCTGCCGGGGCTGCGGCTGAAAACGGCCGGCGGCGGCACCCTCACCACCGACAACCAGTCGGCCTACATTCCGGCCACCATGGCCTCGGAATCGGCCCAGGGTGCCAATATTTCCACCCCGGTGATAAGCTCGGTGTACGCCCGCGAAAGCTCGAACCAAGCGGTTGATTTCCTATGGGAAAACACGGCTACTTACGACAAGCAGGTGGGCGACCACCATTTTGGGCTGTTGGGGCTGTTTTCGCTGCAGAAGTTTCAGGCCCGCAATACGGCCACCACGGCCCGGCCGGGCACGATTAGCACCAACCTGCTCGATAATCCACTGGCTTCACCTGACCGCATTGGCGAGCTGACCTACGACCAAAACGCCTTTCTAAGCTATGGCGGGCGCGTGACCTACGATTTTCGCAAAAAGTATTTGCTCTCGGCGGCGTTGCGGACGGATGCTTCGTCGCGCTTCGGGCCCAACAACCGCTACGCCGTGTTTCCGTCGGCTTCGCTGGGCTGGCGCGTGAGCGAGGAAGGGTTCTGGCAGGGCATCAAGCCGGTGATGAACGAGCTGAAATTCCGGGCCAGCATCGGGCAGACGGGCAATGCCAACATCGGCTCCTTCAACTACTTAAACAGCGAGGCCAACAGCAACTACAGCTTCGGCGGGGCGCGGGCGTACGGCTACAACCAGCGCGGCCTGGGCAACCCCAACCTGACCTGGGAAAAAAACCAGCAGACCGATTTGGGCATTGATGCCGGATTCTTTGGCGATAAAGTGACCCTGACGCTGGACTACTACAACCGCGAAACCACCGGCATGCTGCTGAACCAGACCCTGCCCGGCGCGTTTGGCTTTGCCACCTCTTACCGCACCAACATCGGCGGGCTGCGCAACCGTGGCCTGGAGCTGGCCCTCGGCACGAGCACCAACCTGGGGCCGGTGCGCTGGACCATCAACGGCAACATTTCGGGCAACCGCACCAAGGTGCTCGACCTGGGCGGCGTGACCTCGCTGCCGCCCGAGCAGTCGATATTTGGCTGGAACAACTCCTACCAGCTGATTGTGGGCCAGCCGCTGGGCAACATGTACGGCTTTGAGGTGCTCGGCGTGTACAAGAACCAGGCGGACCTAGACGCCTACCCCTACGCCGCTACCAAGGGCCTCGGCAACTGGATTATCAAGGACGAGAACGGCGACGGCATCATCAACGAAAGCGACCGGGTGAAAGTCGGCAAGGGCGTGCCCGACTTCCTCTACGGCCTGAACCAGACCTTCACCTACAAGGCGTTTGATTTGAGCTTGAGCCTGCAGGGCGTGCAGGGCCGCGACGTGATTATGGGCAACATCCGCCAGTTCTACACCCTGGCCGCCAACGGCACCAACATCACCCGCGACTTCTACAAAAATACCTGGAGCCCCGACGCGCCCGAGGTGGAAACGACCTGGCCGCGCATCTCGGCTGGCGGCTACAACCCCGGCACCCAGCTGACCGACCGGCAGGTGTACGACGCCTCGTTTCTGCGGGTGCGCAACGTGACCTTCGGCTACACCCTGCCCGCTACGCTGCTCAAGCGCGTGAAGCTGCAGACCCTGCGCCTGTACGTGACCGGCCAGAACCTGTTCACCTTCACGAAGTACCCCGGCTACGACCCCGAAACGAGCATCAACGGCGGCTCGCTCACCACGCCCGGCCTCGACCAAAGCGCCTTCCCCGGCATCCGGGTGTTCACGGGCGGCCTCACGGTTGGTTTTTAATCTATTGACTTTTGACTTTCATGAAACCAACCACCCTCATCCTCCGTGCCTTGCTGTTGTCCGGCCTCACGGTGGGCAGCTACGGCTGCAAAGATTTTGTGAACCTCACGCCCCAGGACATCATTCCGGTGCCCGGCTTCTATAAGACCGAAGCCGACCTGCAGGGCGCCCTCACCGGGGCCTACGGCTCGATGCGCAGCGTGTACAACGGCTATTTCCAGTTCACCGAGCTGCCCTCCGACAACACCCGCACCATCAACCCCAGCGAGGTGGGCTACGGGCAATTCGACAAGCTGACCTGGCTGGTAAACAACGGCAACATTTCCAGCGCCTGGAACCAGCACTACACCGTCATTGCCGGCACCAACGTGACGCTGGGCCACGCCGATGAGGTGAGCTATGCCAACCCGGTGACCAAAACCCAGCTGGTGGGCCAGGCCAAGTTCCTGCGCGCCCTGATGTACTTCAACCTGGTGCGCTTCTTCGGCGACGTGCCGCTGGTGCTCACCGAGCTGAAAGGCCAGGCCGAAGCGCTGGCCCTGGTGCGCACGCCTGCGGCCGACGTATACACCCAAATTGAAAAAGACCTGGGCGACGCCGAAGCCGCCCTGCCCCTCTCCTACACCGGCGCCAACGTGGGCCGCGCCACTAGCGGCGCCGCCAAGGCCCTGCTGGGCAAGGTGTACCTGCAGGAGAAAAAGTGGGCCCTGGCCGAAGCCAAGCTCGCCGAAGTGGTAGCGCTGACGCAGTACCAACTGCTGCCCGACGTGAACAACGTGTTCGGCGTGGGCAAGGACAACAACGCCGAAATCATCTTCGCCTGCCAGTACTTCAGCTCCGGCAACGGCGAGGGCAACTCGTTCGCCTACAACTTCGCGCCGGCGGGGTTCAACGTGACCACCGTGGTGGCCGGCAGCACCAACCTTGGCACCAAGGACTTGAACGACGCCTTCGAGGCCGGCGACCTGCGCAAGCCGGCTTTTCTCATCGCCTCCGGCACCGGCAACGCCACCGACTACTACGCCAAGAAGTTCGTGTACAACGTGCTGTCTGCGAACGAGGGTGACAACGACTGGCCCGTCCTGCGCCTGGCCGACGTGGTGCTCATGTACGCCGAAGCGCTGAACAACAACGGCAAAACCGCCCTGGCCATCCCACAAATTAACCGCGTGCGCACCCGCGCCGGCCTGGCTGCCAAGCCCCTCACCCTCACCGCCGCCGATACGCAGCTGGCCATCGAGCAGGAGCGCCGCGTGGAACTGTGCTTCGAAGGCCACCGCTGGCACGACCTCATCCGCTGGGGCAAGGCCACCAGCACTATGCTGGCCTTTAAAACCAAGTACGCCACCCTCGACCCCGCCAACGGCACCATGGCTCCAAGCATCAACAAAGAGCTGTTTCCCATTCCGCAGGTCGAAATCCTGCTGAATAGCAAGCTGACGCAGAACCCGGGGTATTAGAATGGGGTTCGCTTGGAAATGAGATGGGGAGGCGGCTGAATTCAATTCGGCTGCCTCCCCATCTCTTTTGCAGTTATTCAGACTATTCTTAAATCTACTCCACAACACAATTAGGCTGCGTTTAGCAAAACGGTGAACACTGCAGAGGGGTAATTTTATCGTGTGCTTGCCTCAACCTTTCATTTGTCTATGCCTTTATCATTCCGCGTGCGCCCCGTCGTTTTCCTAGTTGGGATAGGCGGGGCCATAGCGTGCGAGCGCAAGGACGTTTCTTCGCTGGTAGTGTTGACGGTGCCGAGGTGGCACTTAAGCGACTGCATTTTCTGCCCGAACGAACCCCGATTGCCCGGTTCGTACAACCCAGTCCTTGATAAGGAGCCTTGCGTTCGCGATGACTTTACGACGTTTAAGGTGGATGGAACCTACGTGGACGATGAGGGTGCGCTTCGGTGCGACCCGCACCTCCCGCAGGCCCGGTGCTTCACATGGCACTTCTCTGCGAAAGGACGCGAACTCGCCATGCGTTACGCGGCCCCGGGCCAAACCCAAGAAGTGGAGAGACACTACAAAATCATCACGTTGACTCCCACGAAGCTGGTGCTTGAAGGCTGGGCACCCGCTTATTCGTGCAAGTGCATTCTGACTTATACCGCCTTTTAACCTGCGAGCCGATAAACCCACTGCTTGCGCACGTCTACGACGCGTGCCGACTGGCAACAAGCCCTTGGCTCGAACCCCAGTCAGCACGCGCCGCAGACGCGCGCAAGCAGTGTCGGCAACCCCTCTTCAGTTGCTACAGCAGCGCCAAAAACTGATTGTAGTTCTGGTAGCGCCAAAGCGCTTCGAGCAGGTAATAATCGGCGTACACCAGCGGTACATCCACTTCCGAGTTGGCGGGCTTGTAGCCGGTGGAATGCTTGAGCAGGAAGAAGTTATTGGTGCCCGCCGTGGCCAGATACTGCGGCGTGCAGAGGCTGCTGAGCAGGCCCGTGGCTCCTTGGTAATACTTTTTAGGGCTCTTGGCGTATTTGCTCAGCTCCAGCAGACCGGAAGCGGCCACGGCTGCCGCCGATGCATCACGCGGCGCATTCGGAATGTCGGGCGCATTGAAATCCCAGTAGGGAATGTGGTCGGGAATGCGGTTGGTTTGCTTGAGGAAATAGTCGGCCGCGTGCTGAGCGGCAGCCAGGTAGCGTGGGTCGCGGGTGTGGCGGAAGAGCATGGCATAGCCGTAGATGGCCCAGGCCTGCCCGCGCGACCAGCACGAGTTATCGGCGTAGCCCTGGTGCGTCATGGCCTTGCGCAGCTGGCCGGTGGCGGGGTCGAAATCGAGGACGTGAAACGTGCTGTAGTCCTTGCGGAAACGGTATTTCAGGTCGGTGTTGGCGTGGGTTTTGGCAATGTGGGCAAACGTGGTGTCGCCGCTGAACTTGCTGGCCGTAAACAGCAGGTCCAGGTTCATCAGATTATCGACAATGACCGGATAGGTGAACGGCGCAAAATCCCAGGACCGGATGGCCCCCACCGTGGGGCTGAACCGGCGCGAGAGCGTGGCCGCGCCTTGCAATATCACCTCGCGGTACTTGGGGTTCTGCGTCAGCGCGTAGCCCTGGCCGAAGGAGTTGTTCAGGATGAAGCCCAGGTCGTGGTTGTCGGTGGTGAATTTCTCAGCTTCCAGGGTTTCGGTACGGGCGGCGGCGCGGCGACGCCAGCTGTCCTTTCCCGTGAAACGCGCCAGCTGCCAGAGGTTGCCAGCGAAGAAGCCGCTGGTCCAGTTGCGGGAGTTAGTGAGCTGCAGCGAGCCATCGGGCAGGGTGGTGCGCGGCTGCCGGGTGCTGTCGGGGTACTGGTGCAGAAAGGCGGCGCACTGCGCCTCGGCCAGGGCCACCACCTGGCCCACGGGGATTTCGGGCGATTTTTGGGCCGCTACGGGGCCCGCCAGCGCGAGCAGGAGCAGCAGCGTTGGACGCGTTGCGTTCATTGCAAAGGAGATTCAGGAAAGGTGAGCGAAGGGTAGCCGCACGTCCAGCGACTGCCCGACATTTGAGGCGTTTTGTAGCTCGGCGGCCCTGGGGCATCATCGTCCCACCGCAAAACCTCCAGGGCCGCTTCGCTACAAGGTCCAGGGTCGCCGAACGTTGTCCGGATACAGAGCAAAGACCTTGTCGGCGGCCAAATCGGGGTAGTGCTGGCCGGCCTTGTCGTAGAGCAGCAACGCGGTTTGGTTGCTGATGGGCACCACGTCGGCGTGGTCCATCTGCTTCTCTTTCAGTAGGTAGGGTTTTAGCCAGGCCACGCCGGCGTGCAGGCCGCGGCCGTCGGGCAGGGTGTAGTTCCAGAGGTCGATGTTGACCTTTTCGGCCAGGCGGGCCAGGCGCACCCAGCCCAGCATGTTCATGGTCACGTAGTTCCAGGGGCGGGTGCGGGCCAGCTCCAGGGGCTGCGCGCCATCGGGCTGCAGCTGCGTGGCGATGCGCGACTTGGTCTGGGTTTCGAGCACCTTGCGGGCCAGGGCTTCGTCGCCGGTGAAGAGGGCAAAATCCACCACTTCCGTGTCCCAAAAAGTGCCGTGGTTATTTTCAACTTTCCCCTCGGCCGAGCCCAGCGGGCTGGTCATGGCCCAGTTGGTGAACTGCCGGAACCAGTCCTGCAAGCCATTCACCAACTTGGTATCAATGCTTTTGCTGCCGCCCATCAGAGCCAGCGCGTCGGGAATCTCCACGAGGTTGCGGGTTTCAATCATGCCGTAGCAGCGGCCCGTGTTGAGGCCCGGAATGGCCTGCGCGAAGTTCAAATTCGGGTTCATGCGCGTGGCCGGCTCAAGGAAAAACCCGCGCAGCTGCTTGGCGGCCTGCGCGGCATATTCCTCCTGGCCGGTGAAGTAGTAGGCCACGGCCAGCTTCTTCACGTCGCTGGTCATGTCCAGCATGTTGTCCTCGTCGGTGAAGGCCGCCGCCTCGGGGTTGCGCAGCCCGTCGCGGTTGATGTAGGGCTTGCCGTCGGGCTTGGCCGGGTCGGGCCAGCTGTAGGGGGCCTGCGACATGTAGTCGTGCTTGTCGCTGGTGGGGGGAGTCTGCGTTTTGCGCACGATGGTATACGGGCCGTGCGTCAGCGCCTTTTGGGCGGCGGCCACGGCCGCCTGCACCTGCTTGGTTTCGACCGGACTACCTTTCTGATACGCCGCTTTGTAAGCCGCCATCTGGGCACCATCGAGCAGAATAAACGTTGGGCGTCCGCCTTTCTGCGCCCGTGCCTCTCCCGCCCCCAGGCTGAGCAACAAGACCACCACTCCGCACCGAACCAGAAATTTGCGCATCATAAAACCAGAATTTTGAAACAGTACATGGAGCCGAAGCTGTGCAAAGTTCCGTGCCGGAAACAGTGCTCCCTTTCTAATTTTATACAGTGGACGTTCATACCGTTTATTTTTGATTACCCACTGAAAATGAACGGAATAAAAATCAAAAAACCGGACCTGAAATGGGCCCGGTTTTAATTTTAGCGCACGCCTGTCACAATCCTTTTAGTGGTATTTCGGGGTTATGTACCGTCAGAACGATGTAGGGGCGGGGCTTGTCCCCGCCCGTCGTTGAACGGAATTGTGAAGCCAGCGCAAGCGTCCGGGCGGGGGCAAGCCCCGCCCCTACAGCGTTCTGATAACGCTAGTGCGGCACATGCCGGGCGCGGTACTCGGAAGGCGAGAGCTGGTAGCGCGCCCGGAAGCTGCTGGAGAAGTACGACGGCGTCGAGAAGCCCAGCTCGTAGGCCACATCCGTTATGGAGCGCGACTCGTCGAGCAGCAACTCGCCGGCCTTATCCAGGCGTTGGCCCTGAATGAACTCGGTAACGCCGGTGCCCAGCACAGCTTTCACTTTACGGTAGAGTTGCATGCGCGTCAGGCCCAGGTAGGTGGCCACGTCTTCCACGCCCAGGTTGGTGTCGCTCAGGTGGGCTTGCACGGTGGCGGTGAGGTCGGTCAGAAACTTCTGGTCGGGGGTGGGTGCGGCTTCGTCCAGACGGAACTCGCGGCGGAACTGCGCGCGCTGGCGGGCACGGTTGGCCAGCAGCGTCCGCACGCTTTCGAGCAGGAAGGTGGGGTTGAAAGGCTTGGTGAGGTAGAGGTCGGCCCCGGCCTGCACGCCTTCCACCTGCTGCTCGGCGGCACCGCGGGCGGTGAGCAGGATGACCGGGATGTGCGACGTGCGCCAGTCGGCCCGCAGCTGGGCCACCACTTCCAGCCCACTCAGGCCGGGCATCATCACATCGCACACTATCAGGTCGGGCACCAGCTCGGTGGCCAGGCGGAAGCCGGTGTGGCCATCGGTGGCGCTTTGCACCCGGAAATCGCCGCCCAGCTTGCGCGTCAGGAAGTTGTTCACCTCCTCATTATCTTCAATCACCAGCACCAACGTGTCGCTTTCCGCCCGGGCGGCCACTGCGGCTTCCGGGGTTGCGTCATTCAAAATCCCTTCGGGTAATTCCAGCAGCACCTCCGACGCGTCGGTGGGGCTGTCGGCGCGCAGCTCCGCCGGCAGCTCCCGGGGCAGCGTCACGGTGAAGGTGCTGCCCCGGCCCGGCAGGCTGCTGAACGTGAGCTGCCCCTGGTGCAGGCGCACCAGCCCGTGCGCCAGCGCCAGGCCAATGCCCGAGCCCTTGGCCACGGTCCCTTGGCTGCCTTGGTAAAACCACTCGAAAATATGCGCCCGGTCCTGCTCGCTGATGCCGCGGCCCGTGTCGGCAATGCTCACCTGCACGGCCCGGCCGTCGTCGGCCGGCTGCAGGCTGATGGTCACCGTGCCCTGGTCGGGGGTGAATTTCACCGCGTTGGAGAGCAGATTGAAAAAGACTTTATCCAGCAGGTTACCGTCGAACCAGGCCGTGAGCGTCGGCTCGGCGCTCAACAGCCGCAGTTCCACGCCGCGCCGGCGGGCCGGCTTCTCAAACACCTCCACAATCTCGCGCACGAAAGCCACCATATCGCCTTGGCTGGCCCGCACGGCCATTTTGCCCACCTCAATCTTGCGGAAATCCAGCAGTTGATTCACCAATTGCAGCAGCCGCTGGGTATTGCGGCGCACCAGGGTCAGGTCCTCGCGCTGGCCCTCGGTCAGGGCGGGGCCGCTCGTGAGCAGCTCCTCCACCGGCCCCATTATCAGGGTAAGCGGCGTGCGCAGCTCGTGCGAGAAATTGGTAAAGAACCGCAACTTGGCTTCGGTATCGGCGCGCGATTGTTCGGCCAATACTTCCAGCTGGTTGCGCTGGCCGCTGATTTCCTCGTTCTGGTGCAACAGCTGCCGGTTGATGCGGTCGTTCTCCTCGTTCTGGCTTATCAACTCGTGGTTTATCCGGTCGTATTCCTCGTTGCGACTGGCCAGCTCCCGATTAATTTTATCGTTTTCCGCGTTTTGTAGGGCCAGTTGGCGGTTAATCTGCCGGTTTTTGCGGGCCGAGCGCCAGGCCACCGCCCCCAGCGCCAACGCCCCCAGCAGCGAGGCCAGCAGCCCGTACAGCGCCGTCTGCTGGGTGGCGTAGGTGGCCAGTAGGTGCTGTAGCAGGCCCTGCTGCCGCGCAATGTCGCGCTGCTGGCTCCCCATCTTATCAATCTGCTGCCGCATCGTCACCGCGTTGGTCGAGTCGATGACCATCGTGCCCAGAATATTTTCCCGCTTAAAGGGCTGGTGCGTCAGAATATGAACGGCCGTGCGAATGGCGTCTTCGCCGGCCGGCGGGTACAGCAGCGACGCCGTGAGCACGCGCTGCTGCACCAGAGCCGGTTCCAGCCCATCTACCCCAATGAGGCGCACCTTTCTGGTGAGGTTCAGCTTTCGCAGCACTTCAGCGGCACCGCGGCCCATTTCATCATTATGCGCAAAAATGAGCGACACCTCCGGGTGCGCTTTCAGGGCCGCCATAAGCAAGGGCTGCAGAGCAATGGCGTCCCAGTTGCCGTTCACCTGCGCGGCCAAATGCAGGTTGGGAAACGCGGCCAGGCCCTGGGCAAAGCCCAGGTGCCGGTTTACGGTGGTCGAGGCATTCACCCCGCCCAAAATCTCCAGCACGTTTCCCCGTTCTTTCAGCAAACGCGCCGCGTAGCGGGCCGCCGTCTGGCCCACTTCCAGATTGTTGCCGCCCACGAAAGCCGTGTACTGCTGCGAGGTAATGCGGCGGTCGAGCAGCACCACCGGAATGCCGCGCTGGTAGGCTTCTTCCACGGCCGGCGTCACCGGGCCCGCCTCCTGCGGCGACACAATGAGCAGGTCGATGCCTCCGCGCACCAGCTCCCGGATTTGCTCCTGCTGCCGCTGGCTGTTGTCGTGGGCATCCAGCATGCGCAGCTGCATTTCGGGGTGGAAGCTCAACTCTCGTTCCATCCCGGCCAGTACCGCCTGCCGCCAGGTGCCGCCGGTGCTGCACTGCGAAAAGCCAATGCGGTACGAAGGGTGCGCCGCCGGCCCATTACAGGCACTCAGCAGCAGAAAAACAGGTGCCAGGCACGCTGAGAGGCGAGAAAACAACTTTACTGTCACAGGGCGAGATATCCGTGCCAGGGTGGGATGGATGGCACAAGCTTT
The DNA here is from genome assembly GCF_054061335.1 of Hymenobacter sp. UYAg731. Lineage (NCBI taxonomy): Bacteria > Pseudomonadati > Bacteroidota > Cytophagia > Cytophagales > Hymenobacteraceae > Hymenobacter > Hymenobacter sp. UYAg731. The sequence goes on from NZ_JBSSEC010000005.1 coordinate 523,000, forward strand.
CAAATATACACCGCAGGGTAGCAGGCCAGTAGAAAGTATCCTTAGCCATCCAGTTGCCCCAGCTTACAGCTGTCCCGAAGTGCTTGGGTTGGTTGTATCGTTTTGGGATACAGATTTGGTATCAGGCTAATTGCTTATGATTGCAGGTGGCGGGAATAGACTGATGACGACGGTTTTTGTCGAACTTCATTGCGGTCGTTTTTCCAGATGCCCCGCCCGTCATAAATCCATTCACCAGCACCGCGGCGCGGCCAAACGCTACAGTGCCATATTCCCCCATGTGTGGGCTACAAACAAGTAGTTCTGCCCAGCTCGAAACTCAGCTTAGCTATTGAGGCCTGAAAGACGTAGTTGAACGGGATTGCATCCGCTAATTCAGAAACCTTACCGGGGGCAAAACCGGGGGACAAACAATTAAAAAAGCCCCTCGCATTGCTGCAAGGGGCTTTTTCGTGGGCCCACTTGGAATCGAACCAAGGACCTACTGATTATGAGTCAGTTGCTCTAACCAATTGAGCTATAGGCCCGGTGCCGGAGGCAGTCATCTTTCACCTCAACCCTGCCGTTGCCGGCCCTCCAACGGTGCAAAAGTACGACCTTCGCGGATGGAAAAACAAGCCAACCCATGCTTCCTCACTTATTGTTCGATTTTGGCGGCGTCATCATTGACATTGACTACGATGCCACCCCCGCCGCCCTGCGCCGGCTGAGCCGCGCCGGCAGCACCATCGCATTTTCGCAGGCCAGCCAGGCCGAGCTGTTCGACCGATTCGAAACCGGCCACCTCACGCCCGCCGAGTTTCGGGCCGGCCTGCGCGCGGCCTACGACCTCGACGCGACCGATGCCGAGGTGGATGCCGCCTGGCATGCCATGCTGCTCGACGTGCCCGCCGAGCGCCTCGCCCTCATCGGCGAGCTGCGCCGGCAGGGCCACCAAACGGCCCTGCTCAGCAACACCAACGCGCTGCACATTGCCGAAATCAACCAGCGCCTCGCCGGCCAATACGGCTTCAAAAACGGCATTGCCGATGTGCTCGACCGTGTGTTTTATTCCCAGGAAGTGGGCTTGCGCAAGCCGGGCGAGGAAATATTCCGGCACACGCTGCGCGAAATGAACTGGCGGCCCGAAGACGTGTTATTCATCGAAGACAGCCCGCAGCACATTGCCACGGCCCGTCGCCTAGGGCTGCGGGTGCTGCACCTGGCCCCGCCGCTCACCCTCCTCACCGCCCTGCCCGAAGCCCTCCGTGCCTTTCCCCGAGAATACCCCGTTGCCCATTCCTGAACCTAATTTCGCGGGCTTCCCTACCGATGTAGCGGCCCCGGTGGCCACCGATGCGCCCAGCCGCCTGGCTCGGGCACGCGGGCTGTTCCGGCGGTTCGAACGGCCGGAGCCGTCGGCTGGGCGCACGGCGGCGCTGCACATTGGGCTGTTTCTGCTCACGCTGGTCACAACTACGCTGGCCGGAATTCAGCTAACCCAAGCCCGCGAAGAACCCGTTAACTGGCTGCCGTTGCGCGTATTTTTGCTGCGCGGGCCGGAGCTGTGGGCCGAGCTGCGGCGCGGGCTATGGTTTGCGCTGCCGTTTCTGGGGGTGCTCACGGTGCATGAGTTCGGGCATTATTTCACGGCGCGCTACAATCGGGTGCGGAGTTCGCTGCCCTACTACATTCCGTTTCCGATGGGGCTGGGCACGTTTGGGGCCGTCATCCGCATCCGGGAGCGGATTTTTTCGCGGCGCGAGTTCTTTGATATCGGGCTGGCCGGGCCGCTGGCGGGCTTCCTGGTGGCGGTGCCGCTGCTGATTTACGGCTTCACGCACCTGCCGCCGCTGGAATATCTGTACGCCATTCATCCGGACTACGCCCAATACGGGGCCGACTATGCGAGCCATGTGTACGGTGCCAAGGAATTAGCCAACGGCCTCACCCTGGCCCGGCCGCTGCTCTATCAATTCCTGGAGCACACCTTTGCCGACCCTGCTCGCCTGCCCCACCCGCTGGAGCTGATGCACTACCCCGTGCTGCTGGCCGGCGCGCTCAGCCTGTTTTTCACGGCCCTCAACCTACTGCCCATGGGCCAGCTTGACGGTGGCCACATCCTGTACGGGCTGCTGGGGCCGCGGCGCTTCAACCGGATGGTGCCGGTACTGTTTACGGCCTTCATTTTCTACGCCGGGCTGGGGTTGTTTTCGCTGCACGACGACTGGCAGACCTGGCTCTATGGCGGGCCGGTGTACGCGGGGTATCTGGCGCTAATATTCTGGCGGGTGTTTCCCCGGCCACGCCAGGGGCTGCTGCTGGCGGCGGGTATCTGGGCGGCGCAGCTGGCCGGGGCCGCGCTGCTGCCGGGCATCGTGGGCAACCCTGGCTGGCTGGTCTTCGGACTACTGCTGGGGCGGTTCACGGGCATCTACCATCCGCCCGCTCCCGATGAGCGCCCCCTGAGCCGCGGCCGACAGCTGCTGGGCTGGCTGATGGTGGTTATTTTTGTGCTCTGCTTCACCCCAAGTCCATTTGCTTAGAGCAGCCTTAGTTCAGTGAACGTCATGCCGAGCGCAGCCGAAGCATCTCTACCGCTTCGTTGCTTCGATTGGATTAGCAGTGAGGTAGAGATGCTTCGGCAAGCTCAGCATGACGGTCTATTTCTATGTCTTCCCAACTCCCCTTTCTACCACCTTCCCATTCCTCCCCCCTGAATGATTTTTAGCCAAAAACAGCTTTTTCTGGGCACCACGCACATTGAGTTGCGGGCCGAGAGCCTGTACGTATGCAAGCGCAACCCCCAGGGAGTGCCCACCCTCGAAACCGAGGTGCCCTACGAAGAGATTCTGCCCATCAAGTCCGGCGAGCATCGCCACATTCCCACCAACCAGCTGATGCTCACCGGACTGCTGCTGGTGTTCCTGGGCTACGGCCCCTGGCGCGAGTGGCTGGCTACCGGGCACACCGGCGTAGCGCTGTACTCGTGGTGGCTGGTTTTTGGGCTGAATGTGCTGGCCAGTTGGCTGCGTTTCGAGCAGCAGTGGTGTACCTTCCGGCTCCACACGGCCCACTTAGCCATCACATTGGCCGGCCGGCCCTGGGAGCGCAAGCAGTTCCGGGCGCTGGTGACGGAGCTGGAGCGCCGCACCAAAACCTACCTGCGCGACGAGTACGGCCAGGTAAACCCGCTGGGCTTCATCGAGCCGCAGCTGCGCCGCGTGGCCTGGCTGCACGAACTGGATGTCCTCAGCGCCCGCGAAGCCCAGGCCCTAAGCACGCGCCTCACCGGCCGGCGCGGGGCCGATACGCTCCGCAGCATGGGCCAGGAGCTGGAATCGCCCTACCTGAATTAATGAGTTAGGAGTTAAAAGTTATGAATTCACCCTTGACAACTTTTAACTCTTAACTCATCATGCCGCTCCCCGCTCCTGCTGCCGCGCTGGTGAGCATCATTATCCCGACTTATAACGAGGCGGCGGGCATTGGGGCGCTGTTGCGGCACCTGCGCCGGGCGGGCACGGGCACCGATGCGGCCGTGGAAATCATCGTGGCCGACAGCCCTGGCACCGACGCCACCGCCACGCTGGCCCGGCTGGCCGGGGCCCGCGTGATGGCCTGCCCGCGCAAGGGCCGCGCCGCCCAGCTCAACCACGGAGCGCGGCAGGCCGCGGGCACTATCCTGTATTTCCTGCACGCCGATTCGCTGCCGCCGGTGGGCTTTCTGGACGAAATCCGGCGGGCGGTAGCGGCGGGCTACGGCTGCGGCTGCTTCCGGCTGGTGTTCGATATGCCGCACTGGTTCTTGCGGGCGCACGCCTGGTTCACGCGCTTCGATTGGGAGGTGGCCCGGTTTGGCGACCAGAGCCTGTTTGTGCAGCGGACCATTTTTGAGCAGGCCGGCGGCTACCGCGAAAACCTGCTGCTGATGGAGGACCAGGAAATCACGCACCGGCTCAAGCAACTCACGCGGCTGCGGGTGCTGCCCGGTCCCATCATCACCTCGGCCCGCAAGTACCGCAAAAATGGTGTTTTTCGGCTTCAAGGGGCTTTTTACCTGCTCACGGGGCTGTACTACCTGGGCGTGGGCCAGCCCACTTTGCTGCGGGTGTACCGGGCCATCATCCGGCAGGATAAGCTGTAGCGCTGGCGCTAAAACTGGTTGCGCCAGGCAACGCTTGGCCGCTTGGGTCCGAGTGTTTCAGCAACGGCCCCTGACGGACTGCTTCCGCACGCTACTGACCACAATCCAGAACTACTCCCGCCATCGTTTATCGGGTCCGAGCATGGTCTGAATCGGGGGCCGCTGGCCTACCTTTGCCTTTATAGCTTCCCACTTCATGCACCGCATTCTGGCCTTTTTTCTCGTCACGCTCATGCTGCTCCAGACTTTGGGGCAGGAGGTGCTGGTCGTGGATTATCAGCTGAACAAGGCCCGCATCACGGAGCTGTACTGCGTGAACAAGGCCCGGCCCATGCTGCACTGCAACGGCAAGTGCCACCTGGCCCAGCAGCTGCGCAAAGCCGAGGGCGGCGACAAAAAAGCCCCCGAAATGCTGGCCAAGGTGAAGTACGAAGTGCTGCCCACAACCGCCTTACAGCTACTTCGGCCGCAGCACTGGCCGCAGCCCGCCCGGCCCTACGCCCGCCGGCCCGTGCCGCACTGCGCGGCGGTGCCCGGCCGGGGCGTGTTCCGCCCGCCCCTCCTATCCGTCTGATTGTGGCCCAGGGCTTTCTGCGTGGCAGAAGGCCGGCCAATTTGCTGGCTCCGCCGGGTTTTCGGCGGGCTGGACGCGCGCGTACGCGCCGCTTTTCAATCAGTTGTTGATTCCCCCTCCCCCCACTTTTCCGATGAAACGCTTTTCGATTTCCGCCCTTTCTTTCCCATTCGCCCTCGCCATGCTCGCTCTTACGGGTTGCAAGAAGGACGAAGTGGCTGCCAACCAAACCGGCACCGTAGCGCTCGAATTTGAGCAGACCGTAGGGGCCGACCCGCTGGTGCTGGACACCAAAACGTATAATACGCTGGCCGGCGACCAGTTCAGAGTCACCACCTTCCGGCAGTACATCTCCAACGTTAAGTTCACCAAGACGGACGGCTCGACCTACGCCGTGCCCGACAGCTACTACCTGCTGGACGCCGACCCAGCCAAGTCCGAAAGCCTGCACCTCACGCTCACCGGCGTACCGGAAGGCGACTACAAGGGCCTGACTTTCACCATTGGCGTCGACAGCGTACACAATGTTTTGGGAGCCCAGAAGGGCGCGCTCGACCCCAGCAATAAAATGTTCTGGGACTGGAATTCAGGCTACATTTTTACCAAGCTCGAAGGGTATTCGCCGCAATCCAGGACGACGGCTCTTACCTTCCACGTCGGTGGGTTTAAAGCGCCGTACAATGCCATTCGGACCGTTTCGCCGGCGTTTCCTGCCGGCTCTGTTCTGTTGGTACGGGCCGGGCACGACCCCGAAATCCACCTGAATGTAGACGTGCTGAAGATGTTTAGCGGGCCGAACACCATCCGGTTCGATTCGATGATTGAGATTATGTCGGCGGGAGCCAACGCCGTAATGGTGGCCAATAATTACGCGGCCAGCATGTACTCGGTCGAGCACATTCACGCCAACTAGCCCGGCTATGCGCCGCCCATTGGTTGCCGCGCTGGCCGTCGGGCTGACGGGGCTGCTGCTGGCGGGCTGTGGCCTCAGCGATGTGGTGGTGCCGAATGCCTCAGTACCCGGCACCACCCTCCCGGCCAATTTTCCCGGCCCCGTCTACGCCCTCGATGCCAACCCGCCTACTCCGGCAACGTTCGCCCTGGGCCGCCGCCTGTTCTACGATGCGCGGCTCTCGCGCGACGGTTCCGTGTCGTGCGGCAGCTGCCACCAGCAGCCCGGGGCTTTTGCCAACGAAGGCCAGCGGTTGAGCCTGGGGGTAGCCAACCGCCTGGGCACGCGCAACGCCCCGGCCTTGCAGAACCTGCGCTGGAAGTCGGAATTTTTCTGGGATGGCGGGCCGAAAAACCTGGAAACCCTGCCCCTGGCCCCGCTCACCAACCCGCTGGAAATGGACGAAACGCTGGCCCACGTCCTGGCCAAGCTCAACGCCGACCCCGATTACCCACGCCGTTTCGCGGCGGTGTACGGGGCCGGGCCCATCGATTCGTACCAGTTTCTACGGGCGCTGGCGCAGTTCACGGCCGCGCTCACCTCGGCCAACTCGCGCTACGATAAGGTGGTGCGCGGCGAGGGCAACGCCGTGCTCACGGCCGACGAGGCCCGTGGCCGGGTACTGGTGGCGCAGAAGTGCGCCCGCTGCCACGCCACCGACTTATTCACCGACGAAACCTACCGCAACAACGGCCTGAGCGCCACCTTCGGGGCTGATTCGGGGCGGGCCCATATCACGGGCCGGGCCACCGACGTGGGCCGGTTCAAGGTGCCGAGCCTGCGCAACGTGGCCCTCACGTCCCCTTATATGCACGACGGCCACTTCGGCACGCTGGCGCAGGTACTGGCCCACTACGACCACGGCGTGGTGGCCTCGCCCACCCTCGACGCGGCGCTGCGTCCGGCGGGCGCGCCGCTGGGCATCCCCCTCACGGCCACCGAACAGGCCGACATCATCGCCTTCCTGCAAACGCTTACCGACGAATCGTTTATCCACGATGCGCGGCTGACCGAGCAGCCGTAGGCTTCAACTTTTACTCCGATGAATATTCAAAAATCTATTCTCCTGGGCCTGCTGCTGAGCGGGCTGGTGCTGCCCGGCCGGGCCTGCGACATTTGCGGCTGCTTCATGGGCATCACGCCCTACGACAACCAGAGCGGTTTCAGCCTGATGCACCGCTACCGCATCTTCAACGGCTATCAGGCACTGGGGCAGTCGCCCTTGTTTTTCCCAACCGGGGCGCGGCCGTTTTTCCCTTCGCATCTCAACGGCGACAACGGCTACGCGCACTCGCACTACGGCGACCCGACCGATTTTGAGGCCTTTCGCGTCATTGAATTGCGGGGCAAATACTTCCTTTCGCGGCGCGTGGAGCTGAACGCCTTCGTGCCCTACGTCATGAATACGTCGCAGATAAATGGCCGGCAGCTGAACTCGGCCGGCGTGGGCGACGTGACGGTTTTTGCTGGTTACCACCTCATCCGGGCCATCGAAACGGCCGGGGTGCAGAGCCGGCTCATCGTGGGCGGCGGCCTGAAACTACCCACCGGCGAGTATACCCGCCAGAACGCGCAGGGCCAGCGCTACCCGCTGCTCAACCAGGTGGGCACCGGCACCACCGATGGCTTCGTGTACGCCAACTACATCGGCAGCTTCCACAGCTTCGGGCTGAGCGTGAACAGCAGCTACCGCCGCTCCACGGAAAACACGTTCCTGAACAGCCTGGCCCCGAGCACGGCCACCTACGCCAGCCTGTTCTACCGCGTGCCGCTGGGCGAAAACTGGCAGGTGTACCCCTCGGCGCAGTTTTTCTACGAAAAAACCAAGGGCGAAATGCTGGACGGCCAGCTCACCGGCGAGCACGCCATGAACAACGCCCTGCTGGGGCCGGGGCTGGACGTGTACTACAAAAACGTGTCGCTGAACACCAGCTTCCAGCTGCCCATCTACACCGCCGCCACGGACCATCCGGCCAGTGCCGGCCGCCTGGTGGTGTCCGTGGGCTACAGCTTCAAGCAGACCAAGTACCTGCTCCACGGCAAAAGCTGAGCCCTGGGAAACCCGGTGCGCAGGGCGTGTAGGCATGGGGTCACCAACCTTTTTCCCATTCCTGTTTCCCTCAACCCGCAGGCCGTGGCCTACGCCCGGCACCTAATTCAGGGCGGCAAAAGCAAGAACGACGAAGGCCACTAAGGCCAGCATAACCCCGATACGAGCAAGGAAAACGCCTTTCTCGGAAAGCACGAGATGGACGAACACGCCAACTGGCACCTGGGCCTCGACAAGAACGCCGGCGTTGATGCCAAAGCGGCCGACAAATTTCCCTGCGGCGACATTGAAAAAGCCGCCGACGAGCTGCTCACGCTGCTGGAGAAAGCCACCAGGTAGCGGCGGCTGAATTCAATTACCCCGCCGTTTCCTAAAACACGAGGGGGTTGAGCCAGCGCATGGCGGCCCCTTCGTCTTCAAACAGGCTGATGTCGAAGGGTCGGGCGGGGTCCATGACGTAGGTTACGTATTTTTTCTGGTCGGGGTCCGACGTGTAGGCTTCGGTAAGGGCCGGCGAGTTGAGCACGGCCATGCGCAGACGGCGGGGAGCCAGCTGCTGGGTAGCCCGCGGATAAAACACGTTGGTGACCCAGGCGCTGAGGTCGGCGGGGATTTTGTCGCGGCGGCGCACATCCAGCAGCCAGTTGCTGATGCCGTGCTCTTCGGCGGCCGCCAGCATGTGGGCGTAGTCGGCCTGCACCACTTCAAAAGATGCGTGACTGTGCCAGCGCACCACCATCACCCCCAAATCGGGGCGGAAGGAAATGCTGCGGGAAGGAAGCTCAATGGGTTGGTGCATGGGGCCAAAAGTACGGCACCCAACCGGCCGGGCCGTTTTTATCATCAACAAAAAAGCCCCGACTGCTAATGCAGCCGGGGCTTTTCAATGCCTGGTGAGGCGGGTTCCTTATTCCACCACCAGCTTTTTCACTACTACGCCGGCCTCCGTTTGCAGGCGCAGCGAGTACACGCCGGTGGCCAGGTTGGTCAGCGGCAGGGTGTAGGTGGGCTGGCCGGCAGGCAGCGCCTGCGTGAGCACCACCCGGCCCAGGGCATCAACCAACGCGGCCGTCACGGCTTTGCGGTTGAGGACGTAGGGCAGCTCGACGAATACCGCTTTGCTGGCGGGGTTCGGGTACACGGCCACCTGGGCCGCCAGCTTGGCCGAAGCCACGCCCAGCACCCGGGCACCAAACACCAGCTCGAAGCGCGTCGTGGTGTTGGCCGCGTTCATGGTGAATGTGTAGTCGGGGTGCAGGCTCAGGTCGGTGAGCGTGCCCAGCTGCACGTCGCGCAGGAAGGGCTGTTCGCCGGCCCCGAAGTTGAGCACCTGCGCCGCGTGCAGCGTGTAGGTGCCCGTCACGGGCAGGCCAATGAACAGCGGCACCGTCACCGAAGCCGTGGCATTCAGCGGCAGGGCGTTGATGGCCATCTTGTCGCTACCCGCCCAGGCGGCCAGGTTCAGGCCGGTGGTGTTGGGCAGCTTCACAGCATCCATCTCCTGGTCGACCCCGGCCGTAGCACCGTTTTCGAAATACACGTATAGTGGGTCGGAACCCGTGGCGCTTTGCAGGTCGAGCTGCACCAGCGAGCGGGTTTCCACCGTGCGGTGGTACACTGGGTTCTGGTAAGCCGTCACGCGGTGCGTGTTACGCAGGATGAGCTGGCCGCTGGTCTGGCCGTTGCTCACCCGCACCACGAAGCCCTGGCCCTGGGCCAGAATCGCATTCGGGCTGTTGGCGTTGCCGCCCACGCCGTTCACGTTGGCGCGGTAGGTGCCGCCGTACAGGCTGGTGCTTTCGAACACGTACAAGGCGGCGTCGAGGCCGATGCGGTCAAACGGGGCTACCAGCGAGTAGTCCAGGGGCGACGGGTAAGGGTTACCCAGCAACTGCCAGCCAGCATCGATTGGGAACGCCGTGGTGCGGGCCAGCGACTGGCTCACGGTGCCGTTGTTCTGCGGGCCGGTCACGCTCAGCGTCTGGTTAGCGGTCAGGTTCACAGTGTAGCCTCGGCCCACGGTCAGCGGGTCGGTCAGCGCGCTGGGCGACGTCCAGCCCTTGTCGAAGGGAGCCAGGAGGTTGGTCGACGTGGCCAGGCGGGACTGGTCGTAGTAGTACACCGTGGGGAAGGGGCGCTCACTGTTGGGCGTGTTCGAGGTGTTGTAGTTCGGGTTCACCACGGGCGTGAAGCCGCCGGGGATGGCCAGGCTGCCCACGGTGGCCGTGCTCACCGGCGAGCTAAAGTGGCGGTAGCCCAGGCCGAGGTTCAGGTCCGGCGCGATGTAGCGCTGCACCGTCACGTTGCCGACGATGACGTTGGCGAGGCTGGTGTTGTACACCAGCGCCGTACCCGTGGCGTTCGACTCCAGCGTGAGCGGGTTGCCGTTGGTTGTCAGGGCACCATTGAGCGTGAGCAGGCGCAGCACCGAGGTGCTGGCCGAAGTGCTCGACTGCGCCCCGTTGGCCCCGATGGTCAGGTTCCAGAAGCGGGTATTGCTGCTGCCCAAAATGTTGGCCAGCGTACTCGTGCCCAGCACCATAGTACCGCCGGTGGCGGTGTAGGTGCCGTTGTTGGTCAGGTTAGCCCGCACGTCGAGCGTGCCGCCGCTGTGCGAAACCGTGGCGCCGCTGTTAATGGTCAACGCCTTCACCGAAGCCGTGCCAGCCGAGATGGCAGGCATGTTCGGAGCCGAAGCCGGGATGGTGGCGTCGATAGCCGTGGTAGGTACCACAGCCGGGGTCCAGTTACCAGCCGTAAACCAGTCGCCGCTGATGCTACCATTCCAGGTAACGGCCGTCGGCTGGTAAGTGAGCGAGTAGGCGCTCGAAGCGGCCGTGTTGCCATTGCCGGCTCCATCCTGCGCCACGTTGGCGGGCACATTCACCGTCGTTGCCGTGCCGGCCGTGGTTGGCGTCACGTTGAAGGTGTAGGTCGTGCCGCTGCCGCTCACCGTCCCGATGGTGCCGTTGGTCACGGTCACATCACCGGCCACAAAGCCCGTCACCGCTTCCGAGAAGGTCACCGTGAAGGGGATTGGCGTGGTGGTTGTGTTGCTACCCGAAGCACCGGCGGTGCTGCTGATGGCCACCGTGGGCTGCACCGTGTCGACGGTGAACGTGTTGGTGGTCGAGTTGACGCTCACGGCCGAGCCGCTGGTCTGGGCCGTGGCGCGCACCGTGTGCGAACCCTGGGCCAACGCCGTGGGCTGGGCCAGCGTGAAGCTACCCGCGCCGTCGGCCGTCGTCGTGCCAATGCTCGTGCCGTCGACGTACACCGTCACCGTCGAGTTGGCCACCGCCGTGCCCGCATAGGTCGGCGTGGTCGTGCTTACCTGGCTGCCGTTGGCCGGAGCCGTCACCACCGGTGCCGCCGTCACCGGCTGCGCGTAGGTGATGCTGTAAGCCGAAGCAGCGCCGGTATTGCCGTTGCCGGCAGCATCCTGCGCCACGTTGGCGGGCACGTTCACCGTCACCGGGCCGTTGGCGGCGGGCGTTACGTTAAACGTGTAGACCGTGCCGCTCACGGCTGTGAAGCCTGAAATCGTGCCATTGGTCACGGTCACGTCACCGGCCACAAAGCCGGTCACGGCCTCCGAGAAGGTCACCGTGTAAGCGAATGTAGCGTTGCCGCTCGTGCTGCCGCTGGCTCCCGTCGTGGAAGTGATGGCCACGGTGGGCTGCACCGTGTCCACGGTGAAGGTGTTGGTGGTCGAGTTGGCGCTCACGGCCGAGCCGCTGGTCTGGGCCGTGGCGCGCACCGTGTGCGAGCCCTGGGCCAAGGCCGTAGGCTGGTTCAGGCTGAAGTTGCCCGTACCGTCCGCTGTCGTGGTGCCAATGGCCGAGCCGTCTACATAAACGGTCACCGTCGAGTTGGCTACGGCCGTGCCCGTATAAGTTGGCGTGGTCGTGTTCGTCAGGCTGCCGTTGGCCGGCGCGTTCACCACCGGCGCGGCCGTCACCAGCTGCACATACTGCACGCTCACCGCGTTGCTGGCCGTGTTCTGCGTGTTGTTGGCGTCATTGACCACGTTGGCCGCCAGGCTTACCGTCACGGTGCCCGTGCCGCTAGGAGTCACGGTGAAGGTGTAGGGGCCGCTGCCGCTGCCCGCGAAGCTGGGCGAGTTCAGCGTGCCGCCCGTCACCGTCACGTCCGAAGCCGTGAAGGTGGTGCCCACGCTCTGCGAGAAGCTCACCGAGAACGGAATGGGCGAAGTACTGGTGGGGCTGCTCGAAGTCGTGCTCACGATGGCCGTCAGGGCCGGAGCCGTCACGGCGAACGTGGGCGAGGTAAAGGTGCTGTACGAGCTGGAGCCCGGCTGAATGGTGCCGAGGTACACGCCGTTGAGGAATACGTTCAGCGCTTGGTCGAGCGTGGTGCAGCACACACGCTGGGCGGCCTGAAAGCTCACCTGGTAGCTGCTGCCCGTGGGCAGAGCCAGGGTCTGCTGGAGCTGGCCGTTGCCACCGCCAGTGCTTTGCACGAAGGCCACGGCAATGCCGTTGGGAATGGGCGTGGGTGGGGTAAAAGCGCTGCCCTGCTCGGCAATGCCCGAGCGGGTGTTAAAGGCCCAGCCGGCCCCCGTGGGGTTGTAGCCGAAGTCGCCGTTGGCCAGCGGGTCGTGGGTTTCGAAGCTGCCGTTCTGCAGGGCATTAGCGAAGGCCGAACCGCCGCTGAGTACCTGAACTACATCGACGAAAGCCGTCACGTCGGAGCCCGTACCACCCGTGCCGACAATCGTCAACTGTGGGGCCGCCGCGAAGCTCTTGGTGATGGCATAGAGTTCACCGGCGGTGTAGGGCACGTTCGAAACCGTGGGCGTGATGCCCGTACTGTTGGCCACTTCCAGGCGCAGGCTGCCGTTGCCGGTGCCCGTGTTCACCGTCACGGTGTAGGTCGTGCCCGAGCCGCTCACGCTGCTCACCGAGGCCCCGCTGATGGCGGTGCTCAACGTGTTCACCGAAAAGTTGCTCACCGTCACGCCCGTCACGCTGGCCGCGAAGACGACGCGGTAGCTCACCTGAGCGGTGGCTGTGGGCGAGGGCGTCAGGCGCGTTACCGATGATACCGTGGTCGAGGGGATGTTATAGGTGATGCTGTAGGCACCAGGCGAAGCCGTGTTGCCGTTGCTGGCCGCGTCCTGCGCCACGTTGGCGGGGATGGTTACCGTCGTCGCCGTGCCGGGGGTCGTCGGCGTCACGTTGAACGTGTAAACGGTGCCTGACACTGCTGTAAAGCCTGAAATCGTGCCGTTGCTTACGGTCACGTCGCCGGCCACAAAGCCGGTTACCGCTTCCGAGAAAGTCACCGTGAAGGGAATGGGCGATGTATTGGTCGTGCTGCCCGAGGTACCGGTGGTACTGCTGATGGCCACCGTCGGCTGCACCGTGTCCACCGTGAAGGTGTTCGTATTGGAGTTGACGCTCACAGCCGAGCCGCTGGTTTGCGCCGTGGCCCGCACCGTGTGCGAGCCCTGGGCAAGGGCCGTGGGCTGGTTCAGGCTGAAGGTACCGCCGGCCGTGGCCGTGGTTGTGCCGATGGCCGAACCGTCCACGTATACCGTTACGGTGCTGGCGGCTACGGCCGTGCCCGAGTAGGTCGGCGTGGTCGTGTTCAGCAGGCTGCCGTTGCCCGGAGTCGTTACCACCGGGGCCGCCGTCACCGGCTGCGAGTAGGTGATGCTGTAGGGGGCGGGCGTACCGGCGGTGTTGAAGTTGCCGGCCGCGTCCTGCGCCACGTTGGCTGGCACAGTCACGCTCACCACGCCGTTGGCCGTCGGGGTCACGTTGAAGGTGAAGGTTGTGCCCGGAACAACGGTGGTGAAGCCCGAAATCGTGCCGTTGGTTACGGTCACGTCGCCGGCCACGAAGCTTGCGTTCACGTTCTCCGAGAAGGTCACCGTGTAGGCGAAGGTGGCGCTACCGCTCGTGCCGCCGTTGGCCGCCGTCGAGGACGTTATAGCTACCGTCGGGGCCGTCTTGTCAATTGTATAAGCCGGGCCGCTTGTGTAGGGGCTGTTGCTGATGGTGAGGCTGAGGCCGGTATCATTGGCCAGGTTCAGGCGCAGGGTACCGTCGCCGGTACCCGTATTCACCGTCACTGTGTAGGTCGTGCCCGAGCCGGTTACGCTGGTCACGGTAGCTCCCGCAACGGTGCCGGTCGCAGTCAGCGAGAAATTCGATACGGACAGGCCCGTGATGCTGCTGGCAAACGTCACCGTGTAGGTAACGCTGGTCGCGTTGGTCGGGCTGCTGCCTCCCAGTGCAATAGACGTGAGGGTGGTAGAGGCCGGAGCCAGCTTGGCTACGTAGGCGGTGCCACTGGCTACCGCGATGCTGCCGAACGTAGCCGGAGTAGCAACCGCCCCCGCCACGAGCGCCTGCGCGCCGCTAAGGCTGATGGTGTTGGCGGAGCTGGTGCCGGTGCCAGGTGCATCATTGCCGCCATCAATTGCCCCCAGATTCGCGAGGCTGGAGCCCTGGTCGGTATATTTCGCCACGAAGGCATCTAGGCCGTTACTGGTCAGGGAAGAGCCGGAAAGTGTAGTCGAGGTGGTAAAGTTGCCGACCACATACAGCGTATTACCCGTTACGGCAATATCACCCACGGCTTCGGTATTAGCACCGCCATCGCGGGCGGCAAAGCCATTCGTTAGGCCCGAGCCCGAGTCTGTGTATTTAGCCACGAACATATCCGCCAAACCTGTGCTCGTGAGCGAGCTGCCGGCAATGCTGGCCGTTCCGGTGAAGGTACCGGCCACGTAGATGTTATTGGCGGAAATAGTCAGGGCCTGGCCCTGGTCGTTGGTGGTGCTGCCACCACTTACGGCCCCGGCGTTGCCCAGAGTAGCGGTATATTTTGCCACGTACATGTCCTGGCCACCCGTACCGGTTAGCGCTGTACCGCTGATGGTAACCAGGCCTGCGCCCGTGAAATAGCCGGTTACGTAGACCCCATTGCCGTTCACCCCAATTGCCAGCGCCCGGTCGAGACTTGCGCCACCACTGCTCACGGCCGACCCATTGGTCAGCGTACCACTGTCGTTAAACCGGGCCACGAACATGTCCTGGCTGCCCGCGCCGGTCAGCGTCGAGCCGCTGATGACGGGCAGGGGGGTCGTGCTCGTGGACAGAAAGCCCGAAACGTAAATGCTGGTGCCGTTCACGGCAATCGACAAGCCCTGGTCGGAGCCGCCGCCGCCGCCACTCAAAGCGCCACCATTGCTTACGGTTGTGCCGTTATCGACGTATTTAGCCACGTACATATCCTGCCCACTACCACTGCCGGAAGCGTCCGTCAGCCCCGTGCCGCTAATCGTAGCAGTTCCTGCGAAAGTGCCCGTGACATACACGTTGCTGCCATTCACAGCCACCGCCCGGCCATCTTCGGTCCCAGACCCGCCGCCGCTCACAGCCCAGACGAAGGAATTGGAGCTATTGCTGAACTTGGCCAGGAACATGTCTTCACTGCCGCCCACGCTGGTGAGAGTGGGGGCAGTGCCGCCCAAAGAGAGGGTGCCGTTGTAGGTGCCAATCACGTAGTAGTCGCCGCTCGCATTGGCGGCGCTCCCCCGGATAACCGTGGCGCTGTTGCCCAGCACGGTTTGCCAGTTGGGGGCCTGGGCTTTTGCTGCCCAGGCAGGGAGCAGCAGCAGCAGAAACAAGAGTAATCGGTATCTCATAATAGAAAAAGAAAAGGGGGGTGAGCAATGAAATTATTAGCAAAAAGATTATGGCAAAAATGCCCGCCACCGGGCAGGGCCTGTTGGCAGCCTGGACCGGACCATGCGCAGAAAAAGAGCTGCACCGGCAGCAGCACGAATGATTTATTCTAAGGGATTACCCTGCCGGTCAGGGCGAAGGGCTTGTGTTAGATGGGGCGCAACGGGTGTTGCCCGTGGCGGGGCCGACAGCCCGGCCGGAATAGGGCAGCGAAGGAGCCGGCTCCCTAAACCAGCAAAACGCCCTGCCCTGCCGGCTGGTACAGCCGGGCAGAACAGGACGCAATAGCGGGTAGGGCCAATTTGCATAGTAGTGCCCGATGCTTGATTGCGGGCAAAGAATGGGATTCTGAACTGGTAGAAGGCTAAACCGGGCAAAATGCCCTGGTACCAAGCTCCCGTTTTTTTGGGTAGTTAGTTGCGCGAGGGGAAATAGCCCTGCACGGCAATGCAATAGTTCATCGCCATTAGTGGCTGGCGGTTTTCGTGGGGCTGGCTGCCCCCGGCATTGGCTGCGGTGCCCGTCACCGACGCAGCGGCCAGGTTTGCATTCGGCGTGCCGGTGCTGAAAGGCGCGCCGCCGTCGTCGGGCAGGGCCGGGTAGGCGTTAATCGGGCTGTTGGTGTCGGGGCCCGAGGCACCTTGCAGAGTACCCGTCACGGTGTGGATGTGGACGGGCATCTCCGCCGGTTGCAGCGTCACCGATGCCGTGCCGCCCACTTGGCCCTGAACGGTGTTGGATAGCCCCGGGCCCTGCCCCACGCCCAGAATGGCGCGGCCGCGCAGGTCGGGCAGGCCGAAGGTTTGAACACCGTTGCCGCCGTAAGTGGTACCGAGCAGGGAAAACAGCGCCTGGTTTTGAGCGATGGGAAGCAGCTGGCCCTGGCAGGCCAGCCAGCCCTTGGGAACAACCCCGAAGCCCATCATGCGAATTTCACCAATGAAAGCGTCCATAATATTTAGGAGGTCAAAGACTAGTTGGAGGAAGGGTAAATGCCCGTCGTGGCGATGATGTAGTAGGTGGCCAGCAGCGGCTGAATGTTGCTGTGCGCCTGGCTGGCCCCGGCCGCGGTAACCTGGCCGCCGGTGAAAGCGCCGCTGGCCAGCTTGCCGGCGCCACTGCTGGGGCCGTAGATGCTGCCGCCGCCATCGCCGAAGTAGGCCCCGCCGGGATTGTCCTGGGTGGGGGTACCCGTGTGGGCTTTGGGGGCAGCCTGTACCTGGTGCGTATGGGTAGGCAGTTGGAGGGTCGTGAGAGTCACGCTTTCGGAGCCGGCCTGCTGGCTCAGCACGTAGTTGGACTGGCCCGGACCCTGGCCCACGCCTACTGCCGCCCGCGACCGCAGGTCGGGCAGGGCAAACGTATTCTGGCCATCACCGCCGTAGGTGGTGCCGATTAGATTAAACAATGCATCGTACTCAACTATACTTAATAGCTGGCCGCTGCAAAACAGCCAGTCCTGAGGGGCATAAGTGCCCGCGAAAATGCGAATTTCACCGATGTAAGGGTCCATGTTGTGTAGCGGAAAAGGGTGGGTGAATTAGGGACGGGGCGGGTATATGCCTTGGAGGGCAATGACATAATTGAGCCCCAGCGAAGGCATGGTATTGGCGTGGGGGTTGCCACTCCCCGCTGGCGTCGTGGTGCCGCTCACGCTGCTGGCGGCCATTTGCGCGTCAGGCGACGCGGCGTAGTGCTGCACGTTGGCGTTGGAGCCCAGCACGTTGCCGGCCGGTGCTGCCGCAGTGCCAGCAGCGCTATTAGCATTCACCGTGACCCCGGACAAAGTGTGGGTATGCGCCGGCATTTGGTTGGCGGTCAGCACCACGGATTCACTACCCGACAGCTGCCCCAACACGTAGTTGCTCAGCCCCGGCCCCTGCCCTGGCTGCACGATAAGGCGGCTGCGCAGGTCGGGCAAGCCAAACGTCGTGCGGCCATCGCCGCCGTAGTTGGTGCCCAGCAGCGAAAATAGGGCAGTGTTCTGGCTAATCGCCAGGAGTTGCCCTTGGCAGAGCGCCCAGCCTCGCGGGGCAAAATTGAAGCCGACGGCACGGATTTCTCCAACAAATGGATCCATAGGTAAAGGGGAAGAAGAAAAGAGAGAAATTTAAAAAAGCATGAGCACCATGCTCAGGCCACAAGTGAACGCCTTGAAAAGGACCCGTCGTTTGCTTTTATGCGGTGCGGCGGGCTTGCGACCGGGGGCTGTGCAGCAGCCGCAGCTCGGCCAGGGCCGTGGTAGTGGCCGGGCCATTGGCCACCTTAATAGCGCACAGCAGCGCATCGGTGTGGGCGGGCTTCGGGCCGGTTAGCTGGGGCAGCGCGAAGGTGCTGTGGCCATCGCCGCCGTAGGTATCTTTCAGCAGCGCAAACAGGGCCGGGTGTTGGGCAACCGGCAGCAGCCGGCCATCGCACGGAACCCAGCCAGTGGGCATGGCCGGGCCGGCCAGCAGCTTCACTATGCCAATGTATTCGTCGCCGCCGGCCAGGGCCGCAGCCGCCAGCGCGTCGTCGGGGGCAGCAGCCGGGCTGGCGAAAACGGCCGTAGGTGCGGCGGCCAGTACACTGGTACCGAGCAGCGCGCCCAGGCCCTTCAGCCAGTTGCGCCGCGAAGCCAGGCCAAGCGAAGAAGGGGCAGTAACAACCTGACAATTGGCCTGAGTAACTAGTGGTTTCATACTTTGCACTTTGATGATATACTTGGGAGTCGTGTGTAAGCGCTTGCGCGGAAAATCGAAGAGTGTCAAATAGGTACAAGCTGAATGTTAGCTAGCTCGCCCGGCATGGGCGGAGAAACCGCCGTTTTTTTGAGGTCGTGCCACTAACTCAACGGAGCAGCAATTAGACCGGGGCTGCCCGCACCGGGCCGGCCGGCGGTATCAGCACCTCCCCTGCCTGCAAGCCCATACCGGCCAGCTGTCCCCCCGTGAAGTAGCCTTCGTCGAGGGCAACGATATCGAGCTGGGCGACCTGGCCCGCCCCGCAGGCCACCAGCAGGGCTTGCCCCGGCGCGGCCAGCACAATAGTGCCGGGCGCCGCTGCCACGGTTTCGGGCCGGACGATGAGGCCCAGCACCCGCAACAGCTGGCCGCGCAGCATCGTCAGCGCCCCCCGGTTCCAGGGATTGGCGGCCCGCACCAAGCGAGCCAGGGCCTCGGCCGGCTCGTGCCAGTCGAGCACCATGTCGGGCAAGGCGGGCCGGGGCCAATAGCGGGCCAGCGTTTCGTCCTGGGGTTGGTCAACCAGTGGCACTTCGCCGCGCAGCCCGGTCAGCAGTTGCTGGCCCGTGCCCACGGCGGCCAGCGCCAATTGGCCGCGGTGCAGGCCATGGGTGTCGTGCGGTCCAATGGGCACCGGCGTGGCCACCAGCACGGGGCCGGTATCGAAGTGCGCGTCCATGCGGTGGGCCGTCACGGCACCGGTCGGCTCGCCGTTGCGCAGCTGCCAGAACGTGGGCTCGGGTCCGCGGTAGCCGGGCAGGGCCGCGAAGTGAAAGTTGATAAAGCCTTGCGGTGGCAAGCCCAGCACGGCGGCCGGAATGCGCCACGGAAACGTGAGCACCAGCACCGCTGTGGGCTGCGTGGTCGCCACCCACTCGGTCAGCGTGTCGGCCAGGCCCGCGCGCGTCAGCCACAGCGGGGACAGCCCGGCTTGCGCCAACAGCTCGCCCACCTGCCCCGATTCTTCGCGGCCCGTGGCGGGCACGGCCACACCGGCCACTACGCCCTGGCTCAGCAGGTCTTGCAGCAGGGGCCAGCCCAGCAGGCTACTAATGATAACGGCAACGCGCATCCGAAAACGATAACAAGCTAGTTAAAAGCAGAAAAGGGCGTTGGTTACTGCCGGCCTGCTATTGCCCGGCAGGGCCACCCACCTGGGCAGTTCCGCCGGGCAATGGGGGCCTGGGACTACGAACGCTAGGGGTAAATACTCTGAAGCGCGATAACGCAGTTGAGCCCCAAGTAAGAGGCCGAGATAATCGGCAATGGGCAGCTCACGACCGTCGCACCGCAGCCGGCCGGCACGGTGGTACCCGTCAGCAGCTTCATCATGCTAATCCCTTGCTTACCAAAATGTTGGAGAATGGCAGTGGGGCGGCCTCGACCGGAGCCGCCGGGCTGGCCAGCAAGGCCGTAGGAGTGGCCAGCAAACCGGTGCCGAGCAGGGCGCTCAGTCCCTTTAGCCAGCTCCGGTGCGACGCCATTTGGGGCTGGGCCGGAGCTAAAATCTCTTGGGTAGCAACCTGAGTAAGGAGTATAATCATATTTTAAATGTGATTCTATGAGGAAATGCCGAGTAAAGGTACGCTTTGATATTATACTATAATCGTCTCGACATTAATTAATATTACCTTTTAAAAGCCAATACTTTCAAAAAGCATTGCAATAGTTGAGACGGAGCCAAAACAAGAGATATTTTGTTTTAATATTAATACTTAAATAACGTGTTTAAGCCCTTAAAAACGCGATTCACCAAGCCCTTTTGCGCTCCTGATATAATTAATAACATATAAAATTTTTATATTAACATTATATTATATATGAAATCCCATAAAACAATAATCTCGAAACGATGAAGGGTGAACCATGCCACAAAATACCGGCAATTCCAACTGCTGTAATAGCGTAGAAATACGTGGTTCGTAAGGCAACCCCAAGTAATTTTGCTGATGCTGGAAAACAACATCCCCCAAGGATTCGGCTGCTTTGACAACCTAACCCTTGGGGGATTTGAGATAGAACGGACCGCTAAAAACCTAGCCCAAGGCAGTGACGCCGGGCAGTTCCTTGCCTTCCATGTACTCCAGCAGCGCGCCGCCGCCGGTGCTGATGTAGCTCACCTGCTCGCCGAAACCCAGTTGCTGCACCGCCGCCGCCGAGTCGCCGCCGCCAATGAGCGAGTAGGCCCCGCCGGCTGTGGCCTCGGCAATGGCGCGGGCCACGTATTCGGTGCCGAGCGAGAAGTTGCTCATCTCGAACACGCCCATCGGGCCATTCCACAGAATGGTTTTGCTTTGGCGGATGACTGCGGCAAAGGCCTCGCGGCTTTCAGGGCCGAGGTCGAGGCCCATCCAGCCGTCGGGGATGCTCAGGTTGCTGGCCACGTCCACGTTGGCATCGTTGGCGAATTTATCGGCGATGAGCGAGTCGGCGGGCAGCATCAGGTTCACGCCCTTGTCTTTGGCTTTCTGGATGAGCTGGCGGGCCAGGTCCACCTTATCAGCCTCCAGCAGTGAACTGCCGACGTGGCCATTCTCCGCTACGGCAAACGTGTAGGCCATGCCGCCGCCGATGAGCAGGTTGTCGACCCTATCGAGCAGCTTTTCGATGATGAGAATCTTATCCGAAATCTTGGCCCCGCCCATGATGGCGGTGAAGGGCCGCTCGGCGTTGTCGAGCACCTTTTTGGCGTTGTCGATTTCGGACTGGAGCAGGTAGCCGCCCACGCGGTCCTGCGGAGCGAAGGAACTGGCCATCACGGCCGTGGAGGCATGGGCGCGGTGCGCGGTGCCGAAAGCGTCGTTCACGTACACATTGCCCAGCGCAGCCAGCTTGGCGGCGAAAGCCGGGTCGCCGGCTTCCTCTTCCTTATAGAAGCGCACATTATCCATCAGTAGCACCTGGCCGGGCTGGAGGGCGGCCGCTTTCCGGGCGGCTTCGGCCCCGAGCACGTCGCCGCCAAACTGTACTTCGCGGCCGTACTCCTGCGAGAGGCGCGCCACGAGGGCTTCGAGGGAATACTTCTGCTCGAAGCCGCCCTTGGGCCGGCCCAGGTGTGAGAGCAACACCACGGAGCCGCCGTCGTTCAGGATTTTCATCACCGAGCGGGTGGCCATGCGGATGCGCGTGTCGTCGGTGATGCGCAGGTCCTTATCGAGCGGCACGTTGAAATCGACGCGCATCACGGCGCGCTTGCTGGCGAAGTTGTAGGTGTCGAGGGTATTCATGGGGTTGTGGAGACTTGGGGTGATGATGGCACAAAAGTGCAGCGCTTTCGCAGATTTACCTGCTTACCGACAAAACTCATTTGGGTTTGGGCGTGCGGTAGCAGCCGGCCAGGGCCTCAATCGGCGTGGTCGCAATCTGGCGCACGGCCCCGCCCCGCCAGCAGGCCTTCGGCCACGGGGCAGAAATCAGGAAGAAAAATAGTGGAATAAATAGATTGTCGCTCCGGCCTGCCGGCTCATCTTGCGGCATGATAAAATATATCCGGTTTAACCAGCAGTTCGATGCGGAACAACTGAAGCGGGAAGTTGCGCAGGTGGAAACCGCCTTGTGGCAAGACCACTACAACCGCAGTAATTACGAAGGCGGCTGGAGCACCATCCAACTCCGCTCCTTACACGGCCAAGTGGCTAATAATACGGCAGTCCACGCCGGTGGCTTGCCGGCTGGAAATGCCTTTCGGGATACCCCTTTACTGACCCAATGCCCTTACATCAAGGGGGTAATTGATTTTTTTCAAATAGAAAAAACGTCCATCAGGCTGATGAAACTGGATGCTGGGGCGATTATAAAACCCCACAGCGACCATAACCTCAATTTTGAGGAGGGAGAGGTACGCATTCATGTTCCGGTGATAACCAATCCGCAGCTCAAATTCTATCTGGAAGAAGAGCGGCTGGTGATGGAAGAAGGGAGCTGCTGGTACCTCAACCTTTCGCGGCAGCATCAGGTAATCAACGACGGGCCAACTGCCCGGGTGCATCTGGTAATCGATGGCATCGTTAACGATTGGCTGAAGGCGTACTTTCACAGCTTCCCCCACGGCCAAGTGGCCATGGCGTTGCCGCAAACAGACCCGGCGTACAGCCGAGATGACCAACTGCGAATTATTGAGCAGCTGCGCCTGCTTAAAACCACAGTGGCTGATAAGCTTGCCAACGAGATGCAGGCCGCGCTGCCACCGCGTGCAGACTTCGGGTAGTCAAGCTTCGGCCCTGGCGGGGCAAAACCAACTGGCGGCACTGGTAGCGCAGGCCGCCAGACGCATCAGCGTGATGCCGGGAGCGGGCAGTATAGGCAGTAAAAATCAGGCGCTTGCCACCCGTACCGGGCGCGGAAATTTTATACCAGCGCCAAGCAGCGAGTGCCGACTGACCCGACCACCGGGCTGGTTCAGGCCGAATGGTTTGAGATAGACGCGGTTTTGGTGGCCGACCTGGTGGCGCAGCTGCCCCCGGCAGCGCAAACGTTGCAGTTCGCGCTATTATCACCATTAAAACGGTTCTGGTGATGTTCGACGGCGCGAACTACAACGTTCGCGCTACGGCTTTCTTACCTTTGCTGCACTTATGAAAATCGGTATTTTTTTCGGAGGCACTTCGCGCGAGCGGGAAATTTCCTTCGCCGGCGGCCGCACTGTGTTTGATAACCTGGACAAGGCGCTGTTTCAGCCTGTACCCATCTTCGTCGATAGCCTGGGGCAGTTCATTCTGCTCGACTGGCAGTTTATCTATAAAGGCACCATCCGCGACTTTTACCCGCCGGTGAGCTCC
Source organism: Hymenobacter sp. UYAg731 (assembly GCF_054061335.1). NCBI lineage: Bacteria > Pseudomonadati > Bacteroidota > Cytophagia > Cytophagales > Hymenobacteraceae > Hymenobacter > Hymenobacter sp. UYAg731. The sequence goes on from NZ_JBSSEC010000005.1 coordinate 545,924, forward strand.
CAGCCGCCCTCGCTGCACCATTTGCAGGTGTACATCGAAAGCCTGGGCGAGCTCAGCCACGACGAGAAGTTCGAGGCCATTGCTAAGGTGGGCCGCAAGATTGAGGCCGAGCAGCTGCCGCTGCTGATGGATTTCGCCTTCCTGGCCCTGCACGGGCCGGGCGGCGAGGACGGGGCCATTCAGGGCCTGCTGGAGTGGCTGGGGATTCCGTACTCGGGCTCGGGCATTCTGCCCTCGGCGTTTGGCATCGATAAAATCGCGCAGAAGAAACTGCTGAAAGCGCTGGGCCAGCCCACGCCCGATTTCCGCGTCATCACGGCCGAGGAATGGGACCGCGCCGACCACGCCGCCACCCTGGCCTACTTGGTGCGCGAACTGGGCCTGCCGCTGGTGCTGAAAGCGCCGCGCCAGGGCTCCAGCATTGGGGTAAGCATTCTGAAAACCGACGACCTCGCCAAGTTCGAGGCCGCCATCGAAAAGAGTCTGTTCCGCAAAACCCTGACGCGGGCCGACTGGCAGCGCCTCGGCGCGCAGGACAAAGTGGCCTGGGTGCAGCACCTGACGGATATCCGCGAAGGCATTGGCCTGCCCGTGGTGCTGAACGACAACTTTGGCCCCGCCGCCATCGATGGCCCCGCCGATGATTCGCAGCTGGCCGAAGCCCCCGGCACCCAGCAAATTTTCCATCCCGAAACCCTGCTCTTCACCCTCGACCAGGCTTTCGAAACCACCGAAACCGTGCGCCTGACCAACGTGGACGGCGAGACGCAGGTGCTGGTAGAGAGTTTTGTGGCCGGCCGCGAGTTCAGCTGCATCGTGGTGGAAGACCCCGACGGCCAGCCCCTGGCCCTGCCGCCCACCGAGATTGTGAAGGGCGAGGAGATGTTCGACTACCGCTCGAAATACCTGCCCGGCCTGGCCCGCAAAATCACGCCGATTGACTTGCCGGAGGAGAAGATTCAGGAAATCCGCGAGGCCTGCGAGGAGATGTTCCGCACGTTCGGCTTCCAGGTGTACGCACGTCTGGATGGCTTTGTGGGGCACGATGGCCAGTTGTTTCTGAACGACCCGAATACGACTTCGGGTATGTTGCCAGCTTCATTTTTCTTCCACCAGGCGGCCGAAATCGGGCTCAATCCGAGCCAGTTCCTCACCTACCTCATCCGCACGTCGCTGGCGGCCCGCCGCCGCGCCGGCCTGCGCCCCGTGAAGCTGGGGGCGCTGCTCGACAAGCTGGATGCGGCCGTGGCCGGCCGCCAGCACGAGGCCACCGAGCGCATTCGCGTGGCGGTGATAATGGGCGGCTACTCCTCGGAGCGGCACATTTCGGTGGAGAGTGGGCGCAATATTTTCGAGAAGCTGAGTTCGTCGGCCAAGTACGCGCCGGTGCCGGTGTTCCTCACCGGCTCGGCCCAGGAGCACAAGCTCTATGTGCTGCCCGTGAACGTAATGCTGAAGGACAACGCCGACGACATCCGCGAGAAAATCGAACACGCCGAGGCCGGCGAGGCCCCGCACCCCATCCTGGCCCGCATCAGGCAGGAAGCCAGCGCCATCACCAATACCTACGCCGGGCAGGCACTGGCCCTGCCGCGCCGCCTCTCATTTGAGGAGCTGGCGGGCCTGGCCGATGAAGTATTTATCGCCCTGCACGGACGGCCCGGCGAGGACGGCGCGTTGCAGCAGGAGCTGGAGAAATTCGGACTGCCCTACAACGGCTCGGGCGTGGCCAGCAGCAGCATCACCATCAACAAGTTCGAAACCAACCAGCGCCTGCGCGCCGCCGGCCTGCTGGTAGCCGAACACCGCATGGCCCCCAAGCGGGAGTGGCAGGCCGACGCCGAAAGCTTCTACCGCGTCCTCGAAACGCAGTTCCCCTACCCCTTCATCGCCAAACCCGCCGACGACGGCTGCTCCTCGGCGGTGAAGAAAATCAAAAACCGCGCGGAGCTGGAAGCATTCAGCCAACTCATCTTCCGTACTGAGGAGGAACTGATGCCCGCGCCCGCCAGCGTGCTGAGCCTGGGCTTCAAGGAAGAATTCCCGCGCAAGGATGCCTTCTTGGTCGAAACCCTCATCAGCCGCGACGGAGCCACGCACTTCCTCGAAATAACAGGTGGCCTGCTCACTTCTTATGATGAAGATGGCCTACTCGACATCGAAGTTTTTGAGGCCAGCGAAGCCCTGGCCAACGGCGAAGTGCTGAGCCTGGAAGAGAAATTCCTGGCCGGCGAAGGCCAGAACATTACCCCCGCCCGCTACGACGTAGACCCGGTGGAGCGCCAGCGTATTTCGAACGAAGTGAAGGCCGTGCTGCGCCGCGTGGCCGAAGTGCTGGATATTCAGGGCTATGCCCGGATTGATGCCTTCGTGCGCGTGCGGCCGGAGGGCGAGGTGGAAGTGCTTATCATCGAGGTGAACTCGCTGCCGGGCATGACGCCCGCCACCTGCATCTTCCACCAGACGGCGCTGGCCGGCTACACGCCCTACCAGTTCATCGACCGGATTCTGGAGTTCGGCAAGGCGCGGGCGGCAAAGGCCGTTTCAGCCAACTAGAACGTCAAATTCGGCCGTCATGCAGAGCGCAGCGAAGCATCTCTACTGCAGTAGTAATCTATTCGATGGAATTGCGTTGAGCGGTAAAGATGCTTCGCTGCGCTCTGCATGACGGCCGAATTTGACGTTCTTTGGATTCCCAATTAAAATACCCACGTTACCCACTCAATGGCTTTCCTCACCTCCAATACCCCGCTCGACGTTGTGAAGCACCTCGTGCTCATTGCCGTGGCGGGCCTGCTACTCGTGCTGGGCTTTTTCTACGTGTACCTGCCCGTGAGCACGCACCACGGCGAAACCATCACCGTGCCCAAGGTGACGGGCATGAACGTGGCTGACCTGGAGAAATACCTCGACGAGCGCAACCTGAACTACTTCGTGGATGATTCCAGCTACAGCCCCAGCATCCGGCCCTTCACGGTGCTGGTGCAGGACCCCGCGCCGGGCGAAAAGGTGAAGGAAGGCCGCAAAATCTACCTCCAGGTGAGCATGAAAAACCCACCGGTGATTAAGATGCCCAAGCTTACCGACGGCTCTTCGAAAAACGCCATGCTCATCCTCAAAAGCTACGACCTCGTGGTGGGCCAGATTCAGCTGGTGCCCGACCTGGCCTCCGGCGCGGTGCTGAAGCAGCTGGTGAACGGCAAGGAAATCGCGGCCGGTGCGCCCATTGCCAAAGGCACGAAAGTGGACCTCGTGGTGGGCGACGGCCAGGGCAACCAGACGTTTGCCGTGCCCAACCTCATCAATATGCCCGAGGATGAGGCCATTACCTTGCTTGTGGGCCAGGGCCTGCAAAAAGGCGAAGTGTTCGAGCAGCCCGCCGAGACTGGCCAAACGGCCGGTACCGTAGTGCGCCAGCGCCCCGTGGCCGGCCCCGATGCCACCATCCGCATGGGCCAGCTGGTCGATATCTGGGTGGCGAAATAAACGGTTAATTTTCAGCACAAAGCGGTGCTTTGCGTCGTCGCGCCGGAGCAGGATTTTTCGCCAGGGCGGCGGCACGGGGCACCGCTTCGGCGTAATGCACTATTCCGGACACTTTGGTCGTTAGGCTCTCAAAATCCTGCTAACTTATGATGACACAATTCCACACGTTGTCCCGCCTGCTGCTACCGGCGCTGCTGCTGAGCGCGGGCACGGCGGCAGCCCAGCTCTCCCCTTCCGAACCCCTGTTGGCCGACCCGGGCCGGGCGGCTTACGCGCCCACGGCTGCCACTCGCGCCCAAATGCGCGGCACCACGGCCCTGGCGCTGCCCTTTTTCGATGACTTTACCACGCCGCTGAACGGGGTGCCCAATCCGCTGAAATGGATGCCCATCGGCGGCGCATTCGTAAGCAACCGCTTGGCCATCCAGCCCCTCACGAGGGGGGCCGCCACCCTCGACGGACTGAAGGCCAACGGCCAGAGCTACAGCGGCCAGGTCAGCAGCGTGTACGGCCCCATCGACTCGCTGGTATCGCAGCCCATCAACCTGGGCGGCCTCACGGCCAACGACAAGGTAGCGCTCAGCTTTGCCTGGCAGGCCGGCAGCATCACGAGCGCGCCCGGTGCCAACGGCAGCACCACGCCCATACGCCTGGAGCTGTTTGTGAAAACCGATGCCAACGTTTGGGAGCAGGTCTGGATGTACAACGCTCAGCGGGTACGCACCGGCTTCCGGCAACAAGTAGTGCTCCTGAACCAGGCCAAATACCTGCACGGCAATTTCCAGTTTATGTTCATCGCCAGCGGCAACAATTCCGAAAACCGTGATAACTGGAGTGTGGACTACATCCTGCTGGACCAGGGCCGCACCGCCGGCCTCTCCGATACCACTTTTCTGGATTCGGGAGCCGGGGGCGGCCTCACCGGTGGCAATCCAGCGGGCGGAATGCGCAGCCCCCTGCGTCGCTTCACGTCGATGCCGGTCTGGCAATTTAACGCTGCTTCGCCGCCCAGCGGCGAGCTGACGGCCAACCTGGGCGTGAACTACAGCAACCTGCGCAGCAGCCTGGCCCCGCTCAACGTGAACGTGCTGGGCACCGTGCAGCAGCTGCCGGCCGGCCCGGTTATCGGTACCTGGCTGCAACGCAGCCTGCCGCTGGGCACGCTGCCCCGCCTCACGCCCGTGACCGGCGCGGCCAGCGCTGTGGCCCTGCCCGCCACCCCCGATGCCAAGCGCCTGCGCTACACCATGGCGCTGAACTCGCAGGAGCAAAACCCGCTCACGCTGCCCAACGACACCATTTTTCGAGATGTGGAGCTGGCTAATTATTATGCTTATGATGATGGCACGGCTGAAGGATTCACCCTCCTGGCCCCCTTCACCAGCGGCCAGCCGCTGGCCTTTGCCTACCGCTTCGACCTGAACCAAGCCGACTACGTGCGCGGCCTGCGCCTGTACCCGGTATATCCCGGCTCTACCGGGGCCGGCGGCAACCAGATGCTGGATTTCGATGCCCGCCCCGTCACCATCAGCGTGTGGGATGATGCGAACGGCCGCCCCGCGGCCGCCGCCCGGGTTTCGAAAACAGCTACCATCCCGGCGGCCGCCAACATTCCGGCCGGCTGGCAATACTACCAGATTGATTTTGACCAGCCCGTGCCGGTATCGGGCGTTTTCTACGTGGGCTTTTCGCAGCCTTCCAGCTCGGCGGGCCGCTTCCTGCCCTACGGCCTCGACTACAACAGCAGCTTCCCGGCCCAACACCTGTTGCTCCGCAACAACGCCGGCGTGTGGGACACCACCAATTTCACCTTCGGCCGCGGGGCCCTCATGATGCGCCCCGTGATGACCAACAACGTGGCCACCGCCACTGCCGCGGGCCGCGCCGCCGCAGCTTATAACCTATACCCCAACCCCGCCCACGGCACCGTATGCATTGCCGGGCCGGCCTTTGCGCGGGCTACCCTGCTCGATGCCCTGGGCCGCGTGGTGTGGGAGCAGCCCGCCGCCCAGGCCGGCAATGCCACCCTGCCCCTGCCCGCACTGCCCGCCGGCCTGTACACCGTGCGCCTGACCCTGGCCGACGGCCGCACCATCGGCCAAAAGCTGGTACTGGAATAGCAACAACCGTATTTATCCATCAACAAAAAAGCCGTCCGGTTAATCCGGACGGCTTTTTGCTGGGGCACGAAGCCTGAATCTGGCTGAATTACTTCGCCGGCATCAGTACCGTATCGATTACGTGGGTTACGCCGTTGCTCGACATCACGTTCGGGATGGTCACGGTGGCCATGCCGCCTTTGGCATCTTTCAGCATTACGCTGTTGCCGGATTTCATCACCGTCAACTGCTCACCTTCTACGGTGGTCAGCACCTGGCCATTTTTGAGGTCGGCGGCCGTGAGGCGGCCGGGCACTACGTGGTAGGTGAGGATTTTGGTGAGCGTGGGCTTCATTTCGGGCGTCACCAGCGAGTTCACAGTGCCGGCGGGCAGCTTGTCGAAGGCCGCATTGGTGGGGGCGAACACGGTGAAGGGGCCGGCGCTTTTCAGGGTTTCAACCAGGCCGGCGGCCTTCACGGCGGCTACCAGGGTGGTGTGGTCGGCGCTGCCGGCGGCATTGTCCACAATGTCTTTGTCGGGGGTCATCATGGCCCCGCCCACCATCACGCCGCCGGTGCTGCTGCTCATGGCATCGCCGCTCATGCCCATATCGCCTTTGCGAGGCATGGTTTTGGCCTTCATCTTATCGCCGGCGTCCGACTTGCCTTTGACTTTCATCTTACCATCGTCCGACATTTTGGTTTTGGTCATCATCCCATCGGCTTTCGTTTTGGTCTTTTCATCGTCGCTCTTGGTCTTCATATCCTGCGCGAAGGCAGTGGCCGAGCAGGCTACGGTGAGGGCAAGGGCAGTGAAGATGGTTTTCGTGTTCATGGTACTGAAAGTTGGGTGAGAGAAACAATTATTGTCCAGCCTATACGGCAGCATGGCAGTATTGGGTTTTACGCCTCCGCGCCCACCAGCAATTAATTCAAAATATACTATACAAAATACATATCGGTTCCAAGGTCTTTTCTTTCCTGAATTTTCACTGATGTTTCTGGCTTCCCAGCGTGTCCGTATGCGAACCCAACGGCGCACGAAACGAAAAAACCCCATTTCCGGGCAGGAAATGGGGTTTTTAGTGGCCGCGTTAGGAATCGAATTCGCCTAACTAAACCACTGATAAACAGCAGCAACACCGCTACTCTTTTCGCTTGGTAACCGATTTGGTAACCGGATAGGCTAAAAAAAGAGCGACGCTTAGAGTAGCTCAGCCACCGTAGGCAACAGCCCCGAAGGGCTGGCCTTGGTAGGCTGCGTCTGGGCTACTCAGGAGCTTTGCCAAGGCAGCAGGTATCAGGCTTTTTACCCATTCCAGCATCTGGTTCAGGCTTGCAACCTGCTTGTTCGCAGCTTCCAGTTTTGCCTCGGTTACCGCCAGCTTTAGAATAGCATCGCTTTCAGTGAGCAGTGCGGCAGTGTGATTCAGGCCAGCGCCCTCGGGTTGCTGGCCTTTCAGCATTTCACCCTCGCCCATGAGCAACCAGCGCTCATTTAAGTCAGGGTATGCACTCAGAATCTTCGTAATAGTCGCAAAACTTGGCGCGCCTTTTTTACCTGTAGTAAGGTCGCTAAGGTTCTGGCTGCTCAGCCCTGTGGCCTTTAGAAAGTCTCCTGTCTTGCGCGAAACTGCATTAACGAGAATTTTAATTCTCTCATTAACAGTTATTTGAGGTGTTTCCATAATAATTAGAGGGGATTTTGCCAACTGTTGTTTGACTTTTTACGAATATGGCGGTATCTTTACAACAACAACCACCACCACTACCACAAACATACGGGGAAAACCCAGAACTGGCTACGAATAATTAAGAAAATATTACTCGGCCGGTTCTTTCGTCTTGCCTCTATCTGCCTCTATCAAGCCCTTGTAGGCATTCACCCATTTCAGCACGTCCGCTTTCGCAGCATCAAAGGGCTGCTTTCGAATAACTGACTCCCGATGGGTGAGCACATCTAAGAAGACATTTAGAATAGCCGCGTTAGTGTCGCCTTGTTTGATAATAAGCTCTTGATTTTCAAGAATCTTGTCCAGTTTTTCAGAGTCTGTCATCATTGTTTTTAGTCTTTTGAATAAGCATCATGAATAATCAAGAAAAGGTTGAATTCACTCAGGCGCGGGCACAGAAAAAGGCCGCCCGACGTGCGGCCTTCATTCAGGACGTGGCAAAGGTGGCCATTGCCTTGCAGGCGGGCGCTCCAGCTTACCACGTCCTTGCTGCTATAGCAGGTGGGGACTATGATAATCTGGTTGAGCGGGCCAACACCGCCTACTACGATGAGCTATGCGCGGAATTACCGCCACACTGGCGCGCCTTCTACGCCGAAGCGCAGGCACGAAAAGCAGCGAATGGCTGGAAGCCGGGCAAGGCCGTGCTACCCGAGCAAACCCGGAAACGCATGGGGCCAGTTATCGACCAGTGGGCCAAAAACAACGGGCTTATTGTGACCGACGAGCCTGGCTGAGCCACTGCTGGGCAACACTCCATCCCTCCCGAATTTCATCCTGCTTCACATTCACCAGATTAGCCAACGAATTCACCTCATCGGTAGGCGTGTGCTGCTCCTCTGCCGGCTCGTTTTTGCGCTGCTCCTTTACCAGCCACTCCGCTTGAGCGAAAAACACGAGGTCTAGTTTTTCTTCCACGCGCTCCAATAACTCGGTCAAGTCTCTTAGCTGCTGCTGCGTAGCGGGGTTCTCGGGATTGAAGGCCATAGTTGGGGCAATTAAAGATTCACCACAAACATACAACCACCACCACAACCATGCAACACGAACCCATCGAATTCCGGGACCTGATGCCCGAAGGCTTTGTGCCCCTGCTGGCCAAAGCAACGGGCCTGACCGACCCTTCGGCCATCTCGAAGCTGGTGCGCTACCCCAACCCCAAAAGCAAGCATTGGCCTCATGCCGCCGCGCTGGCTCAGAAAACCAACCCCGAAGGCTTTGCCCGGTGGGAGGCCGCCCACGCCGAGCCGCAAGCCGCCTGATGCTGACCGCCACTCGCACCGAAGCCACCCCGGCCGCCGGCATCGCCCAGCGCATCCCGCTCACCGGCCGCCTCACCCCGGACCAGGTCGCCGCCCACAACGCCTTCATCGACGCGATGCGTGAACCCGCGACGGCCCCGGTCTGGACGGAAGCCCCCAGCCGCTTCGTGGGCTGCAAATCCGGCCTGCCGGACTACACCACCGCCTGATGCGCAACCGCCTACTCGGGCTGCTACTGCTCACGGCCTTGCTCTACTGCCTGCTCAACTCCTTTTAACCACTTCAACCCCCGCTAGCCCACACATGAAAAAGAAGCCAACCCTTCTGATTACCCCCGAAAGCCCGGTACTGGTACTGCGCATCTGCCAGCCGGACGGCCACAGCCGCAACGGCTTTTACTGGCCCAAAGCCGGCCCTGTTACCTGTCCCGACTGGATTGAAAACGATGAGTGCGGCAACGGCCTGCACGGCTGGCTGCGTGGCGAAGGCGACGGCAGCGTGGCGGCCCCGGGCCTGTTTACCACACCCGACGCGCTGTGGCTGGCTGTGGAGGTGCCGGCCTATGTGGAACTAAGCGGCAAGGTGAAGTTCCCGGCCGGTACCGTGGTGTGCAGCGGCGACCGCCTGCTGGTGACCGAGTACTTAAAGGCCAACGGTTGCGCGGGTTCGCTGATTGGCGGCACGGCCACCGCCGGGGACAGCGGCACGGCCACCGCCGGGGACAGGGGCACGGCCACCGCCGGGGACAGGGGCACGGCCACCGCCGGGGACAGCGGCACGGCCACCGCCGGGGACAGCGGCACGGCCACCGCCGGGGACAGCGGCACGGCCACCGCCGGGGACAG